>JAFLEH010000014.1 GCA_017301995.1 Verrucomicrobiota bacterium
GGAGGACATCATCAAAACACTCGACCGATGCACCAACCCCAGCCACACTAACCCCGTCACCCCATGATCCGCTCGTCCACAGCCGTCACAGGACACACACCACCCACCGGACAAATGCCCTTATTTTTACTCCTTATCGAAGATTGGATTTGACAATGAGCAGAATTTGGCTCATTTTTACTCCGAAGCGCTTATTCGCGCATATTATCACTCAAATGATCGAGCATCTTTCCAATTCGCAGATCGAGCAGGATCTGGGCAAGCGCCTCAAGGCCCATCGTCTTGAGCGCAATGTTAGCCAAGCCGAAGTCTCGGCCCGCAGCGGCCTATCGCGCCGCACCATCACAGCCATCGAGAACGGCGAGGGCTCCACCTTGGGCACGCTCATCGCCATCCTCAGAGCTCTGGATGCCTTGGACACCCTCGACAACTTCCTGCCGGATCCCGGCATCAGTCCCATGGCCATGCTCAAACTGCGGGATGATACCCGCAAATACGCCTCAAAGCCCCGCAACCCCAAGCCCGCCACCGATTGGAAATGGGGCGACGAACGCTAGTTCCAATTTTTCAGCATTTCAGCATTTCAGCATTTCACCTTTTCCCCTTCCGTGTCTTCCGCCGCGATCCATCTCTACCAAACACTCATCGGTGCCGTCACATGGGACGCTGATCGGGAGCTTGGCGTATTCGAGTACGACCCGGATTTCCTCCGCAGCGGGATCGAGGTTTCCCCGCTGGTACTGCCGTTGCGGTCGGGGCGGTTTTCGTTTCCCGGCCTCAACCGTGAGACCTTCAAGGGACTGCCGGGTTTGTTAGCCGACTCGCTGCCTGACAAATTCGGCAACCTGCTGATCGACCAATGGCTGGCCGCCCAAGGCCGTCTTCCACAGTCTTTCAACCCGGTGGAGCGCCTTTGCTATCTCGGCACCCGCGCGATGGGCGCGCTGGAGTTCCAACCCACAATCCTATCCGAATCACCCGCTGGAATCCTCCATTTCGAGGCTCTGATCCGGCTGGCAAACGAAGCGCTCGCCTCGCGCGGAAGCCTTCACGCCAACCTTCGGGAATCGCCCGATGCCCTTGCCACGATCCTTCAGATAGGCACCTCCGCCGGGGGCGCGCGCGCCAAAGCGGTCGTGGCATGGAATCCCACCACCGGTGAAGTCCGCTCCGGCCAAACCACACCGCCCCAAGGTTTCGAATCCTGGCTGCTCAAGTTCGACGGTGTCACCGGAAACCGCGACAAGGAGATCGCCGATCCGCTGGGATTCGGCCGCACCGAATATGCCTATCACCTGATGGCGAGAGCCGCCGGAATCACCATGACCGATTGCCGGCTCCACGAGGAAAACGGGCGAGCGCACTTCATGACCCGGCGCTTCGACCGAGGACCGAGCGGGGAGAAATTCCATATCCAAAGCCTCTGCGCCCTGGGGCACTACGATTTCAACCAGGCGGGCGCGTATTCCTACGAGCAGGCGTTCCAACTCGCGCGCCGCCTCGGATTGCCCAACCCCGATCTAACCGAGCTGTTCCGCCGGGCGGTGTTCAATCTCATCGCGCGCAATCAGGACGACCACACCAAAAACATCGCCTTCATCATGGATCGCCGAGGCGGCTGGCACCTCGCCCCGGCCTTTGATCTGACTTTCGCCTACAATCCGGACGGAGCCTGGACCAGCCGCCACCAAATGACCCTAAACGGCAAACGCGACGGTTTCCTAACCGACGATCTGCTCGCCGCGGCCTCCGCCGCCGATCTCAAACCCACAAAGGCCAAAACCGTGATCGAACAAGTCCGCCATGCTGTGGCGGAGTGGCCGGTCCATGCGTCGTCCGCCGGGGTTGCGGAGCCCTGGTCCAACAGCATCCGTTCCCACCTCAGGCTGGACCTCTGAATCCGCCTCAGAAACCAAGCCGCAGCCCCACCCAACCGCTCCATCCGTCGAAGTCGCCACCGCCCGAACCGCCGTCCAGATAGGTGTATTTCACGCCGGACATCAGCTTGAGCTTGTGGCCGTAAAGATACCAGTTGAGTCCCAGATAGGCGCTTCCCAACCTATCGCCGGCCTTGTCGCCCGCTCCGGGCGACTTCGCCTCGTAGCGGGTGGGCAAAAACACGCCGTTGTCCCCATCGCTCCACGCGAGCTCGAACAAGCCCACCGCCTGCAACTCCTTGGTTAGACTCCACGAAGGCATCACCGAAACTCCGAACACATCCGGCCTTCCGACCTCTCCGTCGCCCCAGAATGCCTCGGTCATCAGCGCGAACCGCCCTTCGGTCAGATCATTCGAAACCGCCACGCAGTCTCCGTATTTCGGCGAGGCCAGGCTACCCGCCCCTTCCGACCATCCGGGGTCGGTGTTATGAAGATAGTGCAATTCCACCTGTGCCAGATCGAACGGGGTGGACAGCGTGTAATTGTAGCCCACCTTTCCGAGAATCATCGCTCCGCCGTCGAAATCCGTCCATTCGTCGTGCCGGTCGTTTCCATAGACCCCGAGTTCGTATAGCAATCCCCCGGCGATGCCCTTGCCGGACACCCATGCTCCGGTTAGCTCGCCACCGTAAAACTGGTTCACCAACTGGGACCTCTCGAATGTCAGGATCTCCTTCGATGAGATTTCCTGCTCGCGGGTGAATTTCAACTCCGCTTTGCCCACCGAAAACGCGAATGCGTCACCCTGACTGTAGGAGAGATACATTTCCGCGATCCCCTTGTAGAAGGTCGGGGAGAAATCCGGATTCACATCGACCAGACTGTGAAATTTCAGCGAGTGCCACATCCGGGCGCGCAAGCCGAGCCGGAACCGCCTGACCTCAACATCGCCCCATCGGCAACTGTCCAGCATATCCCCGGATCCGAAATGCCCGGTGTCGTCGGACCCGTAAGCATACTGGGTCTGCAACTGGCCCTGGATGGCGAACTCCTGGAGCAGCGGATTCGTTTCGTCCTTGTAAAGCGTGGACATCCCCCAGATCCGATCATAGGCAGTGCCCGCGGGATCCTGGCGGATCGCCGGTATTTCCGCCACCCCGGCCACGGCCGCAGCCATCGCCACACCTTGCATTCCCAACGCAAATGTCACCCACTTATTTGATCTCATAATGTTCATGTTTGTTAGCACACGAGTCCACTCGCGGGACCAGACCCGCCGCCGGAGGGCGACAGGCGGGCCTCGGTAGGCAGTCCCTGCTTGATTCGGCAAGAAATGAGCAAGCCACGCGCAAACTACGCGAGAATATGGTGAAACTGCCAACCTCTCTCCCCCAGTTTCAAGACGGCGGCGTCCGAACCGCAAAAACCGCACACCCCACGGCGGAAAATGCGGGGTTTTTCCCCGATTGATCGTTGCAATCGCGATTCACGCCGCCCACACTGCCCGCGCCTTCTTTTGTCACACTTCCAAGCCTCACTCCATACCCCAATGAAACCGATCCTTCGGCTGGCCGCAGCCACCGCATTGTCCGGCTCCCTCGGCGCAACCCCGATCTCCTTCGGCCCCTTCAAGGCCGACCTCAATCCGGCGTTTCCCGGCATTCTTTCCTACGGCCTCGGCGACCAGACCGTCACCATTCCCGCCGCCACCAACCCGGTGGTGATCCTCAATGGCAAGGAATACAAACCGCAAGTCGTGACCAGCAATGACGCCAACGGCTCCTGGCAGGTTTACCGACTCGTATTCCAAGAACCCGGAGTCACCATGGATCTCCAATTTATCGCGTCTCGGGATGGCATCGAGATCCGCGTCGTCAATATCTTCGAAAAAGGAGCATTCGCTGTCCGCACCATCGAAATCCCCGGCCTCGTGCTTCTAACCGGCACGGCGGAGGACGAGGTGGCCATCGGCAATTTCCCCGCCGCCAGCTACGCTTCGGAAAAACCGGAGGATCACGACATTTTCAGCAAGGTGGCCACGCTGGAGTTCAAGGACAACTACACAAATCTCAAGAAAAACCGCGACGATGCGGACAACCGTGGCGCCTCCTACGCGTTCGTCACCAACGGAAAACTCGCGGCCGGCATTTATACCAACGTGATGGACGAAAACCTGCGGGCCATCATCACCACCACCGGCAAGGACGCCGACCGCACCTTCGCCGCGGCTCCCGGCAAGTGGACCTACCGCGAAATCGCCACCGAAACCATCCCGCCCGTCGCCAGACTCGTCGTCGCCACCGATCTCAACGCGGACGGCAAGGTGACCTGGCAGGACGCGGCCATCGCCTATCGCGCCGCGGTTCCCCAACCCTACGGCGGCGACAAGACCAAGGATTACGCCATCGCCCACATCGCGATGAATTTCGGCTCCCAGGCCACCAATCCCTTCCTGCGCGTCCTCGACAACGCGAAAAAGATCTGGCTTTACACCGACGGACTCGGCCAGCGGATCCAATACAAGGGCTTCGCCGGCGAGGGCCACGACTCGTCGCACCCGGATTACGCGGGCAACGTCGGTAAAAAAGCCGGCGGCCGCGACGAACTCAACTTCGCCATGCGCCGCGGCCATGATTTCAACGTCCAATCCGGTGTCCATATCAACGCCCACGAATACCACAAGGAGGCGAAATGGTTCTCCCCGGACATCGCCGATCTCAATGCCATCGGTTGGAGCTGGCTCGACGAATCCTATCTAACCGACTACCGCTATGACTCGGCCTACGGCACGCTGTATAAACGCCTCGACGCCATGCGCGAGGACCTGCCCTATCTGGATTTCGCCTATCTGGATGTCTATTACGGCCGCGGCTGGCCGGGCTGGCGGATGCACACCAAGACCAACTCGCTGGGCATCCTCCAGTTCACCGAGTTTCCCGGCGTGATGGAACGCGCCGTCGTCTGGAACCATGTGGCCAACGACTGGACCCAGGCCATCGGCGGCAAGGGCGACCGCTCGGAGATCGCCCGATTCATCTGGTTCTCGCAAAAGGACACCTTCAAGCACGAACCGCTCCTGCGCGGCACCAACTGCGACGGCTTCATGGGCTGGCACGCCGAACGCAACATGCTCCAGACCATCAAGTCCGCCTTCACCGTCAACCTGCCTACAAAATATCTCCAACACGCGCAGCTAGTCCGCCAGGAGAAGGACCAGGCATGGTTTTCCAACGGTTCGCGTGTCGAATCCGACGGCACCGTTTCCAAACTATTCGGCCGCGACGGCCAGCTTATCAACTCCTGCCGCTACGAGAAACCCAACACCCGTCCGGTAGACAATTTCTCGTTCATCCCGTGGAATCCCAACACCGAGGAGAAAATCTATATCTGGAGCGACAAGGGCGGCGACCTGACCGGCGAACTGCCGAAATCGTGGACCACCGTGACCACCGCCCAACTTTACCGCCTCACGGATCTCGGGCGCGTGTTCGAACGAGATATCGCACTGCAAGACGGCAAAGCCGCTCTATCCAACATTGCCGAGAACACACCCTACGTCCTCTACCGCTCCACGCCCCCTGCCCTGCCCGACATGAAGTGGGGCGAAGGAGGATTGGTGAAAGACCCCGGATTCGACAGCCACACCTTCACGGCATGGAAACTGGAAGGATCCGCGACGGTGGAGAACCACCCGGAATACGGCCAGAGCGAACTCTCCATGGCCGGACCCAAGGCCGCAGCCGTCCGCCAGACCCTGGAGCAACTCACGCCCGGCCAGACCTACGCGGCGTCCGTCTGGGCCAATATCGAAGGCAATCGCGAAGCTTCACTTGGTATCGTTCGATGGGATTCCACGGGGCCGGCATTCATCGACAATCGAGCCTGGCGAGTCATTCCGTCAGTAAAGTCCCTCGGCAGCGACAAACCCCAGAATATATTAGATAACAAACCGGACACGATGTGGCATTCGGTCGAAGCCAAAGATGAACAAACGAAACAACCGCACTCGGTTACCATCGCCTTCGGCACTTATTTGGGGCTCACCGGATTTACCCAGACGTGCCGGGCCGACAAAGGAAACGGCGCGATTAAGGGGTACATCGCCGAACTTAGCATCGACGGCAAAACATGGGCTGAGGTAGCCAAAGGCGATTTTGACTACAGAGACGGTGCCACCGCCACAGTGGAGTTCAAACAGGCTTTCAGGGCCAGTCATTTCCGCCTCACCGCCACCTCCACACTTAATGACCGGCCCTTCACCTCCATCGCTGAGTTGGATCCAATCATCCAAGTGCCCAAACCCGCGGAGATTTCCAAGACCGGCTGGAGCAAATCAAATACCATCAATCAAACCCGCTTCATCAACTACACCGACCAGTCCAGCAAGTACATGCGTAACTGGCACCGGCTAAAATTGGTCTTCACCGCCCCGACCAATGGTCGTACCGATGTGGTGTTGCACACAGGCGAAGGAGCGGGCAAGGTAGCCTTCGACGATGTCCGCGTCGTGAAGACCGATGTCAGCGAGCCGCCTGCCGGAGCCTCCTCGGTAGTGCTATACGAAGACTTCGAAAACTGCGATGAAGGATGGGGACCGTTCATGTATGGCTGGCAGGGGCCGATGAACACCCATCTATCCGAAGCTAATCCGCCCTACACCAACGACACCATCGGCGGCAAGTATTCGCTCAAGAGCCGCCTGGAGGATTCCCCCAACCTGCTCTATCGCACGGTGCCCGCCACTCTCAAGCTCAAGCCCAATACCACCTACAAGATCAGTTTCGATTACCTCTGCGACAAGGCCGGCTGCTTCGCCCTCTTCGCCGGCCCGGATGCTGCCACCGAGTTCAAACCGGCGGACGCGCACATCCTCAAGGACGGTTCCTGGAAGGTCACCAGATTCACCGGCACCTTCAAAACCGATGCCAATCCCGACTGGTTCGTCGCGATCACCAAGCTCAAGAAGGAAACCAAGGGAACCGTGGTCATTGACAACCTTTTGATTACCGAGTGACCGACACGATAGGTTCGTCCGACCCGTCCAACCAAAACCCAACACATCCACCTCGCCCATCCCATGACCGCCAACGATTCCAACCCCGCCACCAAACCCTGGTATCTGCCGTTCCTCATCCTGCTATCCGGAATGGGCGGGCTGCTGGCGGGGATCGACTTCGGCATCATCGCCGGAGCGCTTGTCTATCTGGACAAGACCATCCCGATGACCGCCGCGGAGCAAGGATTCATGGTCGCGATCTACACCTTCGGAGGCATCATCGCCGCCCTGTTCGCGGGTGCCCTCGCGGACCTCGCGGGCCGCAAAAAGATGATGCTCGTCGGCGGGCTGATGTTTGTCGCCAGCATCTTGCTCATATTCATCTCGGACACCTACTATCCGCTTTTGATCGGACGGATCCTCATGGGGCTGTCCGGCGGGGTCATCTGCGTGGTAGTCCCGCTGTTCATGGCCGAGTGCCTGCCCACCGCGTTCCGCGGCCGCGGAACCTCGGCGTTCCAGCTTTTGCTGACCTTGGGCCTGGTTCTGGCCACTTTCGTCAGCAAGTTCTTCGCCGGCGTCCACGAAAAAGCGGTGGAAGCGGCCGCAGGCAACGCCGATCTCATATTCAAGGCCGATCAGGCAGCCTGGAAATACATTTTCCTTACCGCCTGCGTGCCGGGCGCGCTGTTTTGCGTGCTCGCGGTGTTTGCCAGCGAGTCGCCGCGCTGGCTGTTCCGGCGCAACCGCGAATCCGATGCCGAGCGCATCCTGCGCTTCTCCCGCACTCAAGCGGAGGCGGATATCGAGATTGCCGAGATGCGCGAGCGGGCCGCCGCGCCCTCCGGCACCTCTAACATCGCCTCATCTTCCGGTTCGCTTCTCCAACGGAAATATATCATTCCGTTTGTTATTTCCTGCATCGTCCTTGCCTGCACCCAAGCGACCGGCATCAACACGATCCTGCCGTTCGGCGCCAAGATCATCCAAGGTGCCGGCCTAAGCGAGAAAGCCGCACAGGACAACCTCTGGCTCATCACCGCCACCAATTGTGTCGTGACGCTCTTCGGCGCGCTGCTCGTTGACCGCCTCGGCCGCAAGATCCTTCTGTCAATCGGCACCGCGGGAATCATCGTCTGCCTGACGGTTGGCGGGCTGATGTTTTACGGCTTCGAGTCAAAGCGCGTGAACGTTCTGCCTCAGGTGGCGAAAACGCTCTCTCCGGATGGCAAGTCCGTTTCCATCAAGGCCGATCCCTCCCTCGCCGAAATCCCGATGGACGGAGCGGGCCAACTGAGCGTCACCTACAAATGGGAGAAGGAAAGCAAACCCAAAGTGGTCAGCGCCTTTTCCAACGCCGCGAAGGACGAGGACCGGGTTCTGAAGATCGAACCCGAATCCGAAAAGAAATGGGTGACCGTTGACGGGAAAAAGGTCGAGGAGACCCGAGTGAAAGATGCGGGCAAGCTCGAATTGCTCCGAGCCAGTTACGGACCGGTTGCCGGCAAGGCCACCGGCTACGGAGTGCTCGCGCTGCTGTGCGCGTTCATCGGGTTTTTCGCCTTCGGTCCCGGCGTGTGCGTGTGGCTCGCTCTAACCGAGCTTATGCCAACCCGCATCCGCTCCACCGGCATGGGAATCGCGATGGTGCTCAACAACGGGGTCGCCTTCCTCAGCGCATTGTTCTTCCCGGTGGTCGTCGGCAGCCAGGGATTCCACATGATGTTCTTCATCTGGGCCGCTTGCACGGTCGTCTATTTCATCACCGCCGCCTTCATCATGCCGGAAACCAAGGGCAAGACACTTGAGGAAATCGAAGACCACTTCGCGGGGAAACCGAGAGCCTGACCGCCACGCCAAGACTTTGACACGAATTTCACGAATTTTCACGAATAGGGTTAGAGAACTCATCACATGCCATGACCGATTTGTTATACAAAGATGAGGCATTCCGGATCATCGGGTTGTGTATGGAGGTTCACCGGAATCTTGGCCGCGGGTTCGACGAGGTCGTTTCCAAGGACGCGCTGCAATACGAGTTCGCCCAAGCCGGAATCGCCTTCGAGCGCGAGCGGCGCTTCGACATCAAATACAAACGCATCGTTCTTTAAGCCCCCTCTACATAATTCGTGAAAATCCGTGAAATTCGTGTCAAATCTATCCCACCCATGAAATCCAAATCCAAACCCACCGGTTCCATCACACTGCCCGCCGAAGTCGGCGAGGAAAAGATGGTCGTCCAACTCGCCAAAAAATGGGGCGCCGACGCGATCCGCGATTCCGACGGCACCGAACTCTCGCAGGACATGCTGGACCTAGGCCTCGAAGTCTATTCCACCACCTGCCTGGTGCGCGCGGAGCAGACCTATCCGCGGCTGCACATGGACCAGCTTCCGCAGAAGTTCCTGATGTCCGATCCGGTCACCGCCACCGGCAAGACTCTCGTGATCGATCCGATGAGCGGATTCTACCGGGACAAATACGTGATCGACCTCAAACATTCCGCGAAAAAGTACTGGGAAGTCATCGACCGCACCACTGGCGAAGTGGTTCCCGTTTCCAAGTGGAAGCTCGATCCCAAGTCCGGCAAAGTCACCGTCAACGGGTGTGTGCCGTTCCATGTTTATACCGTGAATTTCCTCGTGTTCCAGATTTGGGACACGACCTCGATGTATAACCATCTCACCAACAACTGGGACAAGCCGCACGTCATCAGCGTGGATCCCTATCACAAGGAGTGTTGGGACCACCTGATGAAATTCTACGACAAGTACCTCGAAAACCATCCGCAGACCGACGTGGTGCGCCTGACCACCCTGGCCTATCATTTCGCGGTGGACTCGGACCAGGATTCGGTGGACAAGTTCCGCGACTGGACCGGCTATCAGGACACCATCAGCGTGCTCGCGCTGGAGGACTTCGCCAAGGAGCACGGCTATCGTCTGCGCGGCGAGGATTTCGTCGATGAGGGCTACTACAATGCCGCCTGCCGGGTGCCGTCGGAGCGCTATCTGGCTTGGATGAAATTCATCCACCGGTTCGTGGTCAAATTCGGCAAGGCGCTGGTGGACAAGGCCCACAAGGCCGGCAAAAAGACCGCCATTTTCTGGGGCGACCACTGGATCGGCGTGGAACCCTATCTGCCGGGCTTCCTCAAGATGGGAATCGATATCCACGTCGGTGCGGCCGAGGACGGCGTGGCGCTGCGCCGCATTTCCGACACCCCCGGCGGCTTGGTGAAGGAACTCCGTCTCTATCCGTATTTCTTCCCCGATGTTTTCCGCGAGGGCGGCGATCCGCTCGGCGAGTCCGTTTCCAACTGGATCAAGATCCGGCGCGCGCTGTTGCGCAAGCCGGTGGACCGCCTCGGCTACGGCGGCTATCTGAGCCTCGCGCTCAAGTTTCCCGAATTCGTCGAACATGTGGCCGAACTTTGCGACGAGTTCCGCGCCTTCCGCGACAATTCCGGCGGAGGCGAGTCGCTCAAAGCACCGATCAAGGTGGCCGTCCTCAATGCGTGGGGCAACTGGAAGCCGTGGATCAACAGCTTCGGCGCACCGCAGAAATTCCTCGTCAAACGCCCGGACGTGATCCAAGTGGCGGGCACAAATCTGCTAGAGTGCCTCTCCGGCCTGCCGGTGGAAATCGAATTTCTCAGTTTCGAGGAGGTCGAAAAGAAGGGCATCCCGAAGGACATCACCGTCATCATCAACGATGGCGACGCCGAAACCGCATGGAGCGGCGGACGCTGGTGGGCCAACCCAAAGGTGGTGGAGAAGGTCCGCGCGTTCGTTCACAACGGCGGCGGCTTCATCGGCTGCCGCGGACCCACCGCCTATCAGAACAATGGCCGCTATTTCCAACTTTCCGACGTCCTCGGCGTGGACAAGGAAACCGGCCGCACCCTGCAATCCGCTCCGGTGCCGGTGAAGCTCGTGAACGACCACTTCATCACCGCCGACCTAACCGGATCCGCCGATTTCGGCACCCACGAGACCTTTGTCTATGTGGCCGAGCGCTCCACCCAGGTGATCGCCGCCGAAGGCTGCCATGTGATGGCCGCTGCAAACAGCTTCGGCAAGGGCCGATCGGTGTTCTTCGGCGCGCTACCCTACGACCTCGCCAACTCGCGCCTGCTCCACCGCGCCATCTTCTGGGCCGCAGGAAAAGAAGCCGAGCTGAAGAAATGGTTCTGCTCGAATCCGCTCACCGATTGCGCGTGGTATCCCAAGAGCAGGAAGCTCGTGGTGGTCAACAACTCTGATCAGCCGCAAACCACCGTGGTTCACCGCGGCGACGGCAAGACCAGCAAAGCCAGCCTCAAGCCGCACGCCAGCAAGTGGATGGACTGATACCGCCAGATGGTATTTCACTGGGCGATTGCGACCGAACCTGCTTTCAAAGAGCCAACAATCCCACCAGATATCCTCCATGAAACTCCGCATTTCCACATCCCTCCTCATTCTGCTGACCACCCTGACCGCTCTTGCGGGGACGAACACAGTTCCGTCCTTTGAGCAACCGGTTTCCGCGTCGGGCGATTCCTCCCGGCTTTTCCGCAGCGCGGTGTATGGCAGGGCGCAGGGACTTGACGACAACCTAACATGGAGAACCATGGACGGCTTCGGGGTGGGATTCACGGAAAACGGCGGGGCGTTTCTGGGCTACCGGGCCATCGTCACCGATTATTCGAAAGGCGAATTCGGCTACGACGTGACTGCCCACGGTCCCGTGATCGGGGCCGAGTTCAGATTCTAACCAAATATCCACACGCACATGAAATCCATCATCCGAATCCTTGCCGCGGCTTGCCTTGCCACACTGCCGGCCATACTGACCGGTTGCGGCACCAGTCCGGCCACCAACATCAACGCCGCATCGGTCAACCCGAAACAACTCGCACGCGAGTCGCGGACGGCGCTCGCCAAACTCTGCCGCAGCAATCCGCTGGCACGCAAGCTCCAAGCCAACGCCAAGGGCATCCTCGTGTTTCCAACGATCACCAAGGGCGGCCTCATGATCGGCGGAATGGGCGGCAACGGCGCGGCCATCCGCCCCGACGGCACCATCCGGGATTTCTATCAAACCGCGGGCCTTTCCTACGGGCTCCAGGCGGGTATCCAGCAATACGGCTACGCGTTGTTTCTGATGGACGACGACGCGGTCCGCCATCTCAACGCCAGCAACGGCTGGGAAATCGGCAGCAGTCCGAGCGTGGTGGTCGTGGACGAGGGATTCTCCGGCAGCATCTCCACCACCACGGCGAACCGCGGCAGTTATGTGTTCTTCTTCAACCAGCGCGGCCTGATGGGCGGCATGGGGCTCCAAGGTTCCAAGATCACCCGCATTCACCCCCCACGCTGAGGGAGTCAGACAAACCCACGGTTTTTCAGATAGATCCTCTCCGCGTTCCCGTGGAACAGCTTGTGTTGGTCCGCGAGGTCCGCACCGGAGACGATCTCGCGGGTGATCGAAACCCAGCGGGCGAGCGATGACGTCGTCAGGCAAACCGGCCAGTCGCTGCCCCACACCACCCGATCCCAGCCGAAGGACTCGATGCAATGCTCCACATAAGGTCTAACCGCATCTGCGGTGGCCTTCGCGGGATCGGCATATGCAATCACTCCGGAGATCTTGCAGGCCACGTTCGGCAATGCGGCCAGTTCCCGGATCCGGTCCCGCCAGGGATCGAGCGCGCCGGCGGCGACATCGGGAACGCCACAGTGGTCCAAAATGAATTGAACCTCGGGGCATTTCCCCGCCAGATCGACCGCCAGCGGCAACTGGCGTGCCATGAAGCACATGTCAAACGTAAGATTCCTCGGCCCCAACATTCTAACATTCTCCACGAAATGGCCGGTGGTGGAAAGCTCGTCTGGCTCCACATGGAGAATCCTCCGGATTCCGACCAGCTTCGGGTGGGCGATGCCGTCCAAATAGACGCCGAAGCCTCCGGGCCCCTCGGGTCGGCCATTGGCAATCACCCCGGCGATCAGGGATCCGGGAGATTCCGCCAATCTGCAAACTTCCCGGGTTTCCTGATGAAAATGGTCGCCATCCGGAGTGGTTTCCATGAAGATCGTACGGGCGATACCCGTCCCCTGGATCGCCAGTTGGTAATCCTCCTCCCGAAACGCTTTGTCGGCCAGCGCGGGAACGCCGTCCGTCCATCCGTAGGGGTACAATTCCGGATAGATAAGATGTTGGTGGGTATCGATGATGGGCACGTTCATGACGGGGACAGGCAATCAGATCCTTCGTCGGAGCGCCAGCCGAATCCGGTGCCGGGCTTCTGCATTTTTGAGGTTGTCGGGACCGCCAAGGATGTGGAATCATCCGGCCATGAGAACCATCGCGCTTTTCTTTGGCTTGCTGACGTCGTGCCTGGCGGACACCGGCGGAAAAATCGTCGAGGCCGCGCGGACACAGGTCGGAGTGACCATCAAATATGACCCGGCCTACACCACGCTCGCCTATCCGAATGGGGACGTGCCGACCGACCGCGGCGTTTGTACCGACGTGCTCATCCGCGCCATGCGCAAAGCGCTCAAAATCGATCTTCAGCAAATCGTCCACGAGGACATGCGCGCGCATTTTTCCGCCTATCCGAAAAATTGGGGCCTCAAGCGGCCCGACCCCAACATCGATCACCGGCGCGTCCCGAACCTGCAAACCCTGCTGAAACGGCGGGGCTGCAAGCTGCCCCTCGATCCCGCCAAGCCCGATCCCAAGGACTTTCTGCCCGGCGACATCGTCACCTGCACCGTGCCGCCCCACCTGCCCCACGTGATGATCGTCAGTGACCGCAAAACCGAGGCCGGCACCCCATTGGTCATCCACAACATCGGAGCCGGGGCGCGCGAAGAGGACAGCCTTTTGACCTATCCGCTCACCGGGCATTACCGGTGGAAATGACCCCGACCGATTGCGGGCGGGGGATCTTGGATGCGGAAGTCGCGGGCGGTTTCCCTCGGCAGGCGATGGTTTTTCCCGGTTCCAATCCAGATTCTCGCATATCCGTGCCAGACGAACCGGATTTGGCACGCCCTCTGCTAAGTTGCGGATGTGAATACAAACATCCCTACCCCGACAACCACCGCCCGCCCCGACCCGCGCCTTTCCGCCGCCGGTCAGGAGCAGCGCGTGCTGCGCGTCTGGATGGTGGATGACAAACCGAATCTCCGCGAGTTGTTCTGCAAACTGCTGGACGGAAAATCCAACCTGTCCTGCACGCGCGGATTCGGATCGGGCGATGAAATTCTCGCCACCTTGGCCGAAGAACGCCCGCCGGATGTCATTCTGCTCGATATCAACCTCGGAGAGGAGTGTGGCATTGATCTGATCAAACCGATCCGGAAACTCGCGCCATCGGTGAAAATCCTGATGTTCACGATGTTCCGCAACGTCCACTTCGCCGCGGAAGCCTATCAGGCGGGAGCTAACGGGTTTCTGCTGAAGACCTATGAGCCTGGCGATATCGTGCGGCACGTCCGCGCGGCGTGCGACACACCCGGATCGAAACCCGGACTCAAGCCCGCCACGGTTTCCGCGGAAACGATGGACGAAGATCCCCACCACCAATCCCCGTCGGCACCTGTGCTGGCAACCTCCGCCCGTCGTCGGCACGGAATGTTGCACGGACTGGCAAAGTGGCTGCATTTTCCCCACTCCAGAGCCGCTCTCTGAAATCACGGTTCATCCGGCATTCTGCGATTGCCCTGGGGCACGATCGGAGGGTATGCTCCCGGCACGCTTGGCAAAGCCGCCATTTCCGCCGTGAGCCTACCCGCCCCTAACGATCCCATCCCGTTTTCATTCTCGCTCCGGATCGGCGCCGAGACGCTCGATCTATCAGGATCGGTTCCGGACGGACCTTGCACGGTCACCGACCTGATGCCGTTGCTCCACGCCTTGTGCAATGCGGTGATCGAAGCGGCGGTCCGGCAGTTGCCCCCACCGGCCAAAGTCTCGTGCGGTCCCGGATGCGGCGCCTGCTGCCGGCAATTGGTGCCGATCAGCCACTCGGAAGCCGCTTGGTTGCTCCACGAGGTTCTTCCGAATCTGGCCCCCGACCACCGGTCCCGGGTCGAATCGAGGATTCGCGAGGCATCGATCCGACTTGAAACATCCGGCCTATCCGATTTGATCCGCAATCTGCCAACCGAGGCCGACCGCGAGTGCCGCCAGAGCATCGGGCTGCGGTATTTCCTAACCGGAATCCCCTGTCCGTTTCTGGAGAACGCCAGTTGCTCCATCCACCCGCAACGCCCGCTGGCGTGCCGCGAATACCTGGTGACTTCCCCCGCCGACGCGTGCGCCAGTCCGACTCCGGGAACCATCCACCCCGTTTCGATCCCGCTCAAGCCTTCCGGGGCGATGATCCGCCTGGACGCCAAGGCCACCGCGCCCGGATGGAGGACCATGATGGACGCCTTGCTGGATTCCAATCGTGCGGCATCACGGCAAATCCCCGACGCGATCGGCTTTCTCAAGGAATTTCTGACAGAACTCCTCGGCCGGTCCCATTCGGGCGATGCTCCGTGATTTCCATCAACCGTGTTGAATCCGTCCGTTGTCCGGCGGAAATTTCCGCAACGTCATCGGTCGGCGAGCGGGATTCCGGCTTTTCGCGCACCACCCAGAATGAACTCATGGGCCAGCTTGCCGTATTTGGCGTTCTCTTCGGCGGTTAGGCTAACATCGCAACTGCCCGAGGCATTCTCGACAATGGCTTTTCCTAACAATCCGCCAGCCACAAACCCAAGCGTGCGCTCGGTTCCCATCGAACCGTCGCACGGCTCGGGAATGGCGCCGCCCACCGAGCCGTGTGTGGCATCGAACTCCCGCTGCACATAATGGTCCGGATCCGTGCGCGCGGTTTTGGTACCGGTGTTTCCCCACGCTTTCCGCGAGCCGACCTTCCTGCTGCGCAACGCATGATAGAACCACACCACATTGGCGGGAACCACCGAGGTGTCTCCCAGCGCATAGGTCATGTCCACCGCATCGTATAGCCCGAGAAAATGCACCGGTTGGAAGGGCTGCTGCGGTTGGAGAAATGTCTGCGGTTCGCTGCCGGGACCGGGAGCGGCGCGGATCACCGGGACGAAGCCGCCAAGCCTGACCCTGGACAAACGGATCGCCAGATTCACCACGATGTGCCCTCCCCGGCTATGCCCCACCAGCACCACTTTCGCGTTCGGAAGGTATTCCAGACGACGCCGGAGCCAGTCCCATGCGGTCTGCTCGATCTCCGTGCTGTCACTCCCGGTGATCTGCGAATCCGGGCCATGGTGGAAATACTTCTGCGTGTCCGGCGCCAATACGCGGCGGTGAAAGGCCCTCGTGTAACTCTCGTTGAACACACATACCTTGTTCTTCTCGTCGTTTCCCCCCGAATACCCGAACTCACGGGAGCTTGTCCCGTCGATCGCGACGACAATATAGGTATCCTCCGGCATTCGCTCGCTGTGAGGCATTCAGCCTACCATCGCGCTCCACCTCCCGCAAGCGGGATTCCCCGCCCGATCGCCAGGCGCTCGGGTTTTTCCAAAACCCCGCGATTTTCCCTTGCAATCGGCGGGCTAGCGCGCAAGGTACAGCCGTCAGAATCACTATCCCATGCAACCCGCCGCACGCCTCACTGACATGCATGTCTGCCCGATGGTCACACCGGGCACGCCCCCGGTTCCACACGTCGGCGGTCCGATCACCGGTCCCGGCGTGCCAACCGTGCTCATCGGCTTCATGCCGGCTGCCACCGTTGGTGACATGTGTGTTTGCGTGGGGCCTCCCGACACCATCGTAAAAGGCTCCACCACAGTGATGATCGGTGGCAAACCCGCCGCCAGGTTGGGTGACACGACCTCTCACGGAGGCAGCATCGTGGTAGGCTGCCCGACGGTCCTGATAGGAGGCTGAGGCGGTTAGCGCGCGAGCGTCCACTTGCCGCCGATCTTGGCGACGAAAATCGGAAACGTGAACTTCGCGTTGGTGGCGGTCACCACCAATGCCGGTTCGGTTAGACCGGCGAACACCCAGACCACCTTGCCGCCGCAGACGGGACGGAACTGCGGCAGTCCCTCGGCCGGAAGGATCACCTTGATATCGTCCCTGGCGAAAATGAACTTCTCGAACTGTCCCTTGATCACATTCCGCATCGACGCCGGATCCTGACCGTTCGCCAGCGCGCAATCCTTGATCTTGTATGCCAGCGACGTCACGCAGCCTTCCGAATCCGAAGCGCGGATCCGCCGGGCGAAATCATCCATCACCCCGAGAATGTCGGACTTGTCCCTATCGGAAATCTCCTTGATTTCCTCCGCGTCCTTCCAAAGATTGCAGGGCGGTTCGTCATCGACGTTGAACGGAATCCGGCGGATCAGCGGCAGCGCCGGCTGCGGTTCCTCCTGCTGCTCGAACGAGGCGAGCATCCGGTCCACGTCCGAGGTATCCGAGTCCGGCTTGGCCGTGTAAACGGAAATGCCCGCATACACCGGAGGCGGCGCGGGATTTCCCTCCACCAGCGGCTTTTCCCCAAGGAAAATCGTCAGGTGGTTGACGCCTTTCCGCAGCCACGGATTCACCGGGCTCATGGTGGTGATTCCTTCGGCTTTGCCGTCGATCACGACGGGAGCGTCGTTGATTCCCGCGATGGCGATCGCGGCCTTCGAAGTGATGCGCAATACGTGATGGGTCATTATCGTTAGGAATCGTTGGCGATGATATACCAGGGTTGCGGCGGCTGCCAGATGGTGGCGTTGTCGAAGACCTGCCAGGTGATCAGTTCATTGTTGGTCATTTCCACGCCGAAAGCGTGGGTTACCAACCGCACCGTCACCGAGAGGCCGTTCCAATCGAGCTGGGGCTGCAACATCAACCCGCCCCCCGGTCCCGAACGGTAGCTGAAGGCGGTCGAGAGCGTGATGCCGGTTCTGCCGGATCCGGTGAGTTCGGCCCGCAGCAACTGTTCGTCGCCGACCCGCGCGCCGAGGCCTAGCTCGAGAAACACCTGGCCATTGGCACGGATGCCACCTTCCATATTTTCCGGCCCAACCTTCGCCACCCGTCCACTGATACCGACCGATCCGCCGATCACCAGATGGACGAAAATCGAGGCGGCGTAGTTGGTCAGTTGGGGGGGGATGCCAACCGCGGTGCCGGCAATGGCTAACAAATTAGGACGCACCTGGAGCGCCACGCCGATCAGCGGCTCAAGCCCGGCCTGCAGTTCCCACGCGTAGTAGGCGCGCCAGTCGGTGTGCTCCTTCCAGCCGCAGGAAAACGACATCTGGCCGGACGGCAGCGTGAGCTGCGGTTCGATCTCGATGGCTCCCAACCCGCGTCTAACCGTCCGCTTGAGGCCATCGTTGATCGCGTTGGCGGCGTCGCGGAAGAAATTGATGTTCACCGAGCCGGTGCAGCCGTAACATGGAAACGCCTCGATCTGAACCGACGCGGGCGACTCGTCAGGGCGGCCGCGACCGTAGGCATGATAGACCGTGGGATCGACGCCATCCAGCCACAGCGAATTGCCACCCGGCGTGGGAACGGTTTGCGAGAGGCTGGTTCCACCGCGCCACTCGGAATCCGCCGGAGCGCCGCCTTGGGTGAGGGCCACCTGTTTCTGGCAGTTCGACCCTTCGTGGTTGGTCATCCGGACGTTGATCGTGTCATTTCCCCTGCCCTTTTGCTGGATCGAAACCTGCACCAACTGCCGGATGGTTAGAGCAGTCGTGATGGTGGTGGCACCCTGGTCCGGGACGATCTGAAGCCGTCCGTTCACCGCGTGGCGGGCGGGACTGTGTCCGCAATACACATCGAGCGTGTCCACCGAACACGGCGTGTCCTCGCGCTCGGCCGGAGGAGCCGTACGGGTGGGCGGTGGCGTGTCCGGAGGCGGCGTGTAATCGGGTGCGCGGTGAAGCCGGACCGGTCCTCCGCCACGGGTGCGCTCGGGCGCGATGCCACGGCCGGCGCGGGCCACACGTCCCGGATTCGCCGTGGAAGCGGGTTCGGCGTCAAGCGGCTCGAGCACGCTGATCTCGGGTGCCGCCGCCGGGCTCTGGGCCGGCATGCTGGCGCCACCGGAGTTGATCATCACCATGGTTCCCTGGATCTGGACCCCCGCCGCGGAAATCGTGATGAAATTGCCACCGGATTTCAGGCAGATCGTGGTACCTTCGAGCACGATCTGCTGACCTAACATGTAGGCTCCCATCGCGCCCTGCATTTTCAACTGGTTGGTCTTCACGGACACCGACTGCGAGGTTTCCGTGACCGCATCCACCGCGTTGAGCACATGGGATTCTCCAACAAAAGTCTTCAGGTTCTTTTCGACTTTCGCCGAGTGATCGCCCTTGATGGTCAGATGACTTTCCTCGGTCATCTCGTAGTGTTTCTTGACGATGTGGGTGTTTTCCTCCTCATCCACCGTCACGTAGAGCGACTTGCCGACCTTCTCATGCCGGTCCGCGCCGTTGGTCTCGCGGATCCGGTTGCGCACCCGCAATTCCATGTTCCGCTGGCCATGGATGAAAATCTGCTCGCTGCCCTTTTTGTCCTCGATGCGGAACTCGTTGAAACCGTCGGCATGCGGCGACGAATCGGACTTCAACGTGGTGCGCGTGGCGTGTTCGGGCAGCGCGTAGGGCGGTCGGGCGGATCCGTTGTACACCCGCCCGGTGATGATCGGGCGGTCGGGATCCGCTTCGATGAACTCCACGATCACCTCATGGCCGATGCGCGGGATCGCGATCCCGCCGAAGCCGCTGCCGGCCCATGGCTGGGAAACCCGGATCCAGCAGGAGCTTTCCGCATCGGCGTTGCCGTAGCGGTCCCAGTGGAACTGCACCTTCACGCGTCCGTGTTCATCCACATAGATTTCCTGATCGGGCGGTCCGCATACGGTCGCGGTTTGCGGGCCTTCGATCTTCGGGCGCGGCGTGACACAGGCGGGACGGAACACCCCGGTCGTCGGAATGCACTGGAAATCGCAGTCGAAGAAATCGCCGCCGCCGCTGCCACTTCCGTAGCCGCCTTCGGAGGCGTTCCATCTAACCGACGTCACCAGATACTCGCGGTTCTGGTCCTGGGCCGGATGGGCCTGCAGCTCGAACCGGCAACCGGCCTTGATCCCCATGATGTCGGTGCGGGCATGGGCGACGTCGCGATCCGTGATCAGTTCCTCCATCCGCAGCCGGGCGTAGCGGTTTCCCTCGCCGATATCGCCGTAGCCGCCAGGGTTGTCGTAAATCTCATAGGCGGCCGGTTTCTGGGGCTCCGGAGCGGACGACCTCGCCAGCAGCCTCAGATTCGGGTCCGGCAGCGGCGTGACGAAATTGAAGTCATTGTGGGCGAATTTCCCGGGCTTCACCTGTTTTGCGAAGCTCCAGTCGGTGATCGTCCCCCTCCGTTCACGCGCTTCCGCCCCGCCGATAAACCGGAGAATCTCATGCTGCGGATCCTCGGTATGGCAGACCATGTTGTCGCAGAGCACCATCTTGTGACTGCCGTTTTCGTGTTCAAAGAAGTAGTAGATTCCCTCCTGTTCCAACAGACGGCTCACGAAATTGAAATCCGTTTCCCGGTACTGAACGCAAAACTCGCGCGGCGTGTAGCTTCCGCGAAGGTCCTTCCTGAAATCCGAAAACCCGGACTCCCGGAAGACTTCCTCGATGATTTCCGGCACGGATTTCTGTTGGAAAATGCGGCAATCGGAGGTTCTGGTGAGAAACCACAGCCACGGGACCAGCGTGGCGAAATAGCGGTATTGCCCCTCCGCACCAAAGCCGGCAAAGGAAATCCTCGAAAAATAGCCGTTGAAATACCGGGTATGCCCGACACTGCCCTTGCGGGTCTCACCGGAATTCAGAATGGCCATCGTCGCCGCCGTTCCCAACAGATCGTCGAGGTTGACATCCCCGGTCTGACTGGTCAGCTCCAGGCTGATTTCAAACAGGCCGCCAAGCCGCTCGTGGCCACTGGCCTTGGTCAGTATCAGCGCGTCCGCGCCGAGGCTGGTCTCGATCTGCAAATACCGGAGGGATTGGGATGGAACGCGCATGGGCACACGGATTTCCCTACGGGTAGCGGATACCGGCGGAAACGCAAGGGAAATCTGGCAAAGATTGTCAGCACCCGCTGTTTTCGAGCGCGAGAACATGCGCCCTCGCGGCGCTCGCGAGGCCCTCGGGATCGTAGCCGCCCTCCAGCACGGAAACCAACCGCCCGCCACACCAGCGTTCCGCGGCTTCCACGCAGCGGCGGGTCATCGCGGCGAACGTTTCATCGCTCCACCGCAGCCCGCCGATCGGATCGCCAACCCGCGCGTCGAATCCGGCGGAAATCAGCAGAAAATCGGGTTGGAAACCGTCCAGCGCCGGTGTGATTGTCCTATCCCATGCCGCAAGCGCCACCTCGCCACCCGATCCGTGCGGCAGCGGAATGTTGAGATTGGCGCCCTCGCCGGCATCCCTGCCCCTCACGCTTTCGCCGCCAGTGTAGGGATAGATATTCGCCTCGTGCAGGGAAACATACAACACGTCGGGATCCGCGATGAAAATCTCCTCGGTGCCGTTACCATGGTGGACATCCCAGTCAATGATGGCCACCCTTTTCAAGCCGTGCCGTTGTTGGAGATAACGCGCGGCCACCGCCACATGGTTGAAAATGCAAAAACCCATGCCACGGCTCGCCGTCGCATGATGGCCGGGCGGGCGGACCGCGCAGAACGCGCCATCCGCCAATCCCGCCATCACCGCGTCGATGGCCGATAGAACGGCGCCGCATGCCTCCAGCGCGACATCATAACTGGCCTCGCAGATCGCCGTGTCGCCGGTCCTCAGAAAATCGGCGAAGGTCTCGGTATCCCGGTACACCACATCGTGGTAGTGCGCGTCATGAACCAACAAAATCTCGCCGGGCGTGGCCCGCCGTCCGCGCGCCAGACGCACGATCCGTTCCGGAAGCGCTTCCAGCGCGCGCCGCAGAACCTGATAGCGCCGCGCGGATTCCGGATGCCCCGGCCCGGTGTCGTGCCGCTCGTAATCCGCATCGTAGTGCACACCCGCTTTTCTCATCCCGCTCATCGTTCGAGTTTGCGGATCTGTTTTTTCTCCATGAATGCCGGGCGCCCGGACAGGATCGTATCCACCGCCAGCCGGAAACACCGGTCCTCGTCGCCGGGCGTGCGATCCTCAACGCCACCGGCGGAGGCGAAAACCACCGCCATCGCACGATTGTTAGGAAGCACGCTCGCCCAGAATTCCTCCACGCCCCGGCGCTTCGCGACCGCCGCCAGCTCGCCCAACAAATACCCCGCCATACCGACCTTCCGTGTGCCCTCATGCACCACGAACGCGACCTCGGCACACTTGCCATCCGGTTCCAGATAGTATCGTCCCACCGCACGCAGTTCCTGGCGTCCGCTCCGTTCGGTGAACAGTCCCAGCGCCAGATCGCGGCGCTGATCCACGGCGGCCAGCTTGTAGGCGGACTCGCCCGTCATGCGGTCGCGGTGGTAGCCGTACCGAAGGCGCACGGTTTCCTCGTCGTGGGAATAGAAAAACTCCTGAAGGGTCCTCATGTCACTGGGATGCAGCGGCCGGAAAAAGAACCTGCCGGTGGCGAACTCCACCCACGAGGACTCCACTCCGTCCTCGGAGACCTCGGGTTCGGTCGCCGGCATCGTGAAGAACTTGGGCAGCCACCCGCGCTGGCGGGCGCCCTCCAACAATTCCTCGCGGAAATCCGGATGGGCGATCTCCACCAGCCTGGCAACCCGCTCGCGAATGCTTCTGCCGTGCAAACTGGCAATGCCGTATTCCGTCACCACATGGTGGACGTCGCCACGCCCGGTACACACGCCGCTGCCGCTTTCCAAGCCGGCCACGATCCGCGACCGGTGCTCGCCGTCCATCGTCGATGTCAGCGCGATGATCGGCCGTCCTTGCTCGCTCTTTCCGGCACCGCGGATGAAATCCTGCAACGCGCCGATCCCGCCGTAAAACGTGTGGCCGCTGGAGTCTCTAACCACCTGCCCGGTCAGATCGATCTCCCGCGCGCCATTGATCGCCACCATCCGGTCGTTGCGGGCGATCCTGCCCGGATCGTTCACCCAATCGGACGGATGCAGTTCCAGATCCGGATTGCGGTGGACGAATTCGTAAAGCGCCGCCGATCCCATCACATGGCTGGCGATGATTTTCCCCGGCCGATAGGTTTTCCGGGAATGGTCGGCCGCGCCGCATTTCACCAACTCCATCAGCGCGTCGTTGAATAGGCCGCTGTGGATTCCGAGACGGCGATGTTTGGTTAGAGCGAGGACCACCGCCTCGGGGCTGTTGCCAAGCCCGACCTGCAACGTGGCTCCATCATCGATCAATTGCGCCGCATAGCGCCCGATCTTCGAATGCCGCGCATCGAGTCTGCCGGGAATCGCCTCCGGCAGCGGCGCCTCATGCTCGATGAAATGGCTGATCCGCTCCGCCGGGATCAGGCTGTCGCCTCCGGTCCATGGCATCCGCGGATTGATCTGGGCCACCACCACTCTGGCGCTCAGCACCGCGGCCATCACCACATCGACGCTCACCCCCAGCGAGTGACGGCCCTCCGCGTCGGGCGGGCTCACCTGCACCAGGGCCACGTCCAGCGGCATCCCCCCGTTGCGGAACAGCAGAGGCACATCGGACATCGCGCACGGCGTGTAGTCGGCTTGGCCGCGCTCCACCGCCTCCCGCAACGCGGGTGTTAGAAAAAACGAGTTGGTCCGCAGCACATCGCCGTAGGCCGGATCGATCCACGGGCTCTCGCCCAACCCATGGATGTGGACGATCTCGATGTCCCTCAGCCGCGCCGCCTGTCCCAACATCGAAGCGACCAGTGCGAACGGCACCGACGCGCCACCGCCCAGGAACACCCGGCTTCCCGGGCGCACCAACTGCGGCCATTCCTGTTCGTTCAAACGTTGCATCAACCGGGTCCCATCACGCGCACCCGGCAATCCTCGCCTATCCGCGGCGGGACGCAAGCAGGAAACGCGTCCGTCCGGAGGATGGCCACGCGATGCCTATTTGGCGGGAAGCGTGTCCTCGAGCACCTCAAGCCATTGCCCGAAGGAGTCGGCTTCCTGATTGTTGTCCACCCGCAGAAACTTCGGGTCATACGGGCTCGGATAGCCGCCGAACCAGTTGAACCACCGCCCGTCCGGCATCCGTACCAGAGGAACATTGAATTCCTTGATCACAAACAACGTGCCCGCGGGAAAATCATCGGGTCCGGGAAGTCGGGTCTCGCTCATGACAAACGAACGCGTTCCATGAGGAAATGAACCGGGCCGCGTTCCACGACCATCTAACGCCCCATCCCGGCGGCGATGTCGTCGGCGAGTTTGGCCAACAACCGTGACTGCGCGGCCACCAGCGCGGGATAGCCGTCGGAGGTGAGTTCCTCGCGGGCCACGAACGTGCGCGACGCCACCAGCTTGCGCTCGGGGAGTTGATAGATCCGCCAACCGGCCTCAAGCACCGCGTAGCCGTCCGCGCCACCGTGGAGCTGGCGGATGTCGATGGTCACCTGGCGTTCGATCTCGCCGTCCCGCTGCCACGGATAGACCCGCACGCTGCCGGTTTTCATCCGGCGTCCGAGATTGGTGGCGGTCACCCGTTGGACGGAATTGGCCAGGTCCCCGGCCCAGCGGTGGTCCTCGGCCACCGATAGTTGGTTAGGACCTTCCTGGAGCACCAGATTGGGCCGGTCGATGTACTCGGCCAGCGTCACCGGTCCCACGCCAATCGACATGCCTCCGCCGGAAGGCGGCGAACCGTCGGCGGTCAGCACGTAAAACGACCGGGTGGTGCCCGCGCAACCCGCGAGCAGCACGATGGTTAGGAAAACGGATAGAACCCGGAGCATGGTCGGTCAGCGGTTGCCCCGCGGAGCGCGGGGAGTGGGATTGCCCGAGGAATCCTTGCCGAACAGCAGGGAACTCGGCTTTTCGTCGATGGTGTTGGAAAGCGATTTGATCGAGCGCAGCGAGGCGCGCAATTCGTCGAGGGTGCGCAGCAGATCCCCCTGCATCGCGCCGTCCGGGCCGATGCTGGCCACGGCTTTCTGGAGTTTGTCGAGCGTCTCGCGCAGGTCGGCCGGGATCGCGCGCATTTCCGGGTTCTCCAACATTTTCTGCGCGGAGGCCACGGCGGATTTGATTTCTTCGATCGCGCCACGGGCGTCCTTTATGGTCACCGCCGCCTCATCCGCGGCCTTGCCGATGCTGGCCATGGTTTGCTCGAGCGGCAGGCTATCCAGTTTGTTCATGATCGCGGTGAGCCTTTCCTCAAGCTGGGCGAATCCGGCGGTCACCGTGGGCAGCACCGGAAATTCGCCCTCCTTGGCCAACGCGGCCATCGGCAGCGTCGGATAACAATCGAAGTCCACATACAATCCGGTGACCAACAGGTTCTCGCTCTTGAGCGAGGCGCGGAGTCCTTTGGCCACGGCGGTTTCCCACAGGGCCGAGGAGTCTTTTCCGGTTTGCTGTTCCATCCCGCGGCAGATGATCGAGGAATCCACCTCCACCAGCACCGGAATCCGCGAGTCGAGCTTCGCTTTGGATAGATCGAACGACACCTCCAGCACCCGGCCCACGTTGATGCCGCGGAAGCGGACCGCCGCGCCCTTGCTGAGGCCGAGCACCGACTGTTCGAACATCAGCAGGAGACGGGAATCCGGATGGAACAGGGTGTTTTCCGCCTCATCCTGGTCGTCGTAGAGCTTGAACACGGCGCCGTCACCCGAGATCGGTCCTCCCGGTGGCAAACCGTGGGGCACGCCAAACGAAGCGCCTCCGGAAACCATCGCGGTGAACGACGGGGTCCGGACTTTCAACCCGGTGGCGCCCGCGCTGATATCGACGCCGCTGGTGTTCCAGAAACGGGTGTTTTCGGTGATCAGGCCCATAAACTCGGCCTGGATGAACGCATCGTAAATCACATCCCGGCCGTCGGGGCCCAGCTTGCGGCTCTCAATTCGGCCCACTTCCACCCCCCGGTAAAACACGGTGGACCCCACCGCCAGCGATCCCGCCTCCTCCGCTTTCAGGATCAACCTGCGCCCCGGCACGTTGCGATTGGTCGGAGGCGGTTCCTCCAGACCTAGGAAATTGGTGGCCCCCGCCGCTCCGACTCCGGGTTCGAGCTCGATATAGGCGCCGGTCAGCAAGGTTCCCAGCCCGGAGATGTCCGCCCCGGAGACCCGCGGCCTAACCACCCAGAACCGGCTCTCCGCCCGCAGCAGGTGCGCCGCGTGGGGCTCCATCTGGATCTCGACATCCACCGCTTTCAAATCCTGCGACAACTCCACGTTTTTCACCACACCGACCTTCACCGACCGGCAGCGGATCTCGGTTTTTTCGGCGGCGAGACCGTCCGCGGTTTCGAAGGTCACATGGGCGATCGGTCCCTTGGACGCGTAATTCCGATAGACCAGCCAACCGCCGATCAGCAGGGCGATCACCGGCACGACCCACACGATGTTCCAGCGCTGGGCGGCACGGAATTCGGGCTGGACCGGCTTCTTGCCGGATTCTTTCTTTGGCTCACTCACTTTCGGTCTGCGGCGGAATTGTATCGGAGTTTTCCCCAAGATCAAGCTGATCCCACAACAAGCGTGGATCGAAGCTGGTGGCGGCGAACATCGTGAGGACCACCACCCCGGCGAAGGCCAGCGCCCCAGAGCGCGGGGAAACGGTCATCACCGTGCCGAACTGGACCAGCGCCACCAGGATCGAAACCACGAAAATGTCCACCATCGACCACCGGCCGAGCAGTTCGGTGAGCCAGTAAATCCGCCCGAGCACCCGCGGCGAGGGCTTCACCCGGCCGGTCGCGGCGGCGCACAACCAGCCCAGCGCCACGATCTTGATCAGCGGGATCATGATCGACGCCACGAAAATCACCAGCGCGATCGGATAGGCCTCGCGCCGCCAGAATTCCACCATCCCTTCCAGAATTGTCGGCTCCATCACGTCGCCCCATTCGGTCATGGTCATCACCGGCAGCAGGTTGGCGGGTATGTAAAGCGCGGTCGCACCCAGCAGATAGGCCACCGTCCGCTGCACGCTGGCCGGCTTGCGGGTGTGCAGCGAGGATCCGCAGCGGGGGCATCTTCCCAGCGCCGCCGGTGAGACTTTTCCGCAGGAATGGCAACCCGCCAGCCCCTC
This sequence comes from Verrucomicrobiota bacterium, assembly GCA_017301995.1. GTDB lineage: Bacteria > Verrucomicrobiota > Verrucomicrobiia > Verrucomicrobiales > Akkermansiaceae > Luteolibacter. Next base: position 27,095 of record JAFLEH010000014.1, read on the forward strand.
GTCGATCGCTTTGGGGAGATGGTCGCTCATTCGTCGGCCACCTCCAGCCGGTCCCACAGTTCGTTCCGATCAATCCCGGCCACCGCGGCGGCCATGCACACCATCAGGCCCGCGAAGGCCCAGAATCCGACGCCGAAGACCAGTTCGGCCATCGAACCCAGCTTCATCAGGCTCACCAGCACGCCTAGCAAAAACACCTCGGTCATGTTCCATGGCTCCGTGTGGGCGGTCCAACGGGCCACCACCCGCGCTCCGGGAGCGGCCCGCCCCCACAGCAGCGGCGCGTTCACATAGAGCAGCCCCACGGCCATCACCAGCGGCGCCACGGTTGTGAAAACGCCGACCCCACAGCCGATCACCACGCTGCCTTCGCGGATCAGCTCGTGGGCCGCGCGGTAGAGGCTCAGCTCGGTTTGCAGGCCGTTGGATTTCATCACCAGGAACGGAAACGAATGCGTGATGCCTATCAAAACCAGCGAGGCCAGCGAAAACGCGGTGGTCCGCACCAGCGAAGCCGGCCTATTCTGATAGAGAACCACCCCGCAGCGGCGGCAGCGCGCGGCGGTGCCTTCGGGGACGGCCGGTGCCTCGTGCAGCGTGTCGCAAAAATGGCAGGCCACCCGGTGGGGACCGTTGGAGGGCTGCGGCCAGGTGGCGCGGGCTATTCGGGTTCTGCGCATGAGCCTCGATCTAACATTCAACGCCAGACCACCACCCGTTGGACCAGTTCGCCGAGCCCTTCCACCCCGCATTCCACCAGATCGCCCGGACGAAGATAGCGTGGCGGTTTCATGCCCATGCCCACGCCCGCCGGGGTGCCGGTGGCGATCACGTCGCCCGGCAGCAAGGTCATGAAATGGCTGATGTGGCTCACCAGCTTGCGCACCGGATGGAGCATGTCGCCGGTCCAACCGTTTTGGCGGGGTTCGCCGTTCACCCGGCACCACAGCCGCAGTGCCTGCGGGTCCGCCACCTCGTCGGCGGTCACCAGCCAGGGACCCATCGGCGCGAAGGTGTCGGCGCTTTTTCCCTTGGTCCACTGCCCGCCTCGTTCTTTCTGAAACGCCCGCTCGGAGAAGTCGCAAAACGTCGAAAACCCGGCCACGCAGTCCAACGCCTCGTCTTCCGGCGCATAGGAGGCCGTACGGCCGATCACCAGCGCGAGTTCCACCTCGTAATCGAGCTTTTCCCCGCCTGGCGGGATCACCACCTCGTCGCGCGGACCGCTCCACGCGGTGCTCGCTTTCATGAAAAGCGTGGGCTCCTCCGGCACGCCCTCGCCGAACTCCATCGCGTGGTCCAGGTAGTTTTTCCCCACGCAGACGATTTTCGACGGCCGTGCCACCGGCGGCCCCAACCGCAACAGCGGGTCCACGGTTCCACCGCCCGGACACCCCTCCGCCACCCACACCGCCAAAGCCTCCAGCCCGCCCGTCGCGAAAAACCCTTCGTCGTAGTCGCTGAACTCCCCGCTCGCGTCCACAATCCGCCCGTCGGGCAGCAAAACCCCCGGTTCCTCACAACCCCGCTCCCCGAAACGCACCAGTCGCATGCCCGGAGCTTAGCACCCCCGGACCCGCCCGGCAACAGCCAATGCGAACCACACAGTGCGTTTCCCGCAACGCCTTGCCAGGAGAACGTTCACCGCCAAGACGCCAAGGCGATTGAAGATCGGAGATGGTGGATCGCGGATGCCGCTCACGGAGCGCTGACTTCAGTCGGCGTCTAACGGAGCGCGGACTTCAGTCCACCAGCCTGCCGGAGCAAGCTCTCCCCAGCCGGAAAAATTCACCGCCAAGACGCCAAGTTCGCCAAGGCGATTGAAGATCGGAGATCGTGGATCGCGGATGCCGCTCACGGAGCGCTGACTTCAGTCGGCGTCTAACGGAGCGCGGACTTCAGTCCACCAGCCTGCCGGAGCAAGCTCTCCTCCCCCAATAACCCATAACCCATAACACCATTCGCCCCCCCGGCATGCCTTGCCACGGCCGATATTCCTTACGTCAACCCCGGTTTTCCTCATGTCGGACCCGTTTTACATCCTATCAGCCCCCCTCAACATGATGTAAGATTGGGCAGATCCGGGAGCCGGACGCCCCATCGCGGGTCCGGCTATCTATCCGGGAGTTTCCGGCAGGTGTTTGTGGATCCACTCCACCATTTCGGCGGTGAAGCGCGCCTGTTTGGCGGGGTCCGCTTTGCCGACGACCCACTCGCCCAACCGGTTGGCCGGATCCTGGGCATCCATGTGGTTGGCCCCCGGGATTCTAACCGTCCGTTTTGGTTCAGGGATGGCGGCGGCCAGTTTCAGCGGGCTGCCGTTGGCATTCCATTCCGAGGGTTCGGCACAGACCGAGAGCACCGGAATTTTGAGCCCCGCCGCGGCCTTGGCGCCCATCCCCTGCCAGTCCACCGCGTCCAACAGCACCAGCACCCGGAAGCGTTTGTCGGCCGCGGCCGCGAGCAGCGCGCTCAACCCGCCCGCCGAATGCCCGCACACCGCGGCGCGGTCGGTCAGCACCCGCCCGTGGAGCGGACTTTTCGGATCCGTCCGCTGGCTGTCGGCCCAGTCAAGCAGAGCGATGAGGTCCTTTCCATGTCCGGCGTGATTGGCGAACCTCGCCAGCGTGGGGACCAGCACCACATAGCCCTCCTTGGCCAAGCGCCGGGCCTGGTTGGCATGAAACGCGCCCGACTGCGTGAAACCGTGGGCGATCAGCACCACTGGCGCCGGCTTTTTCCCATCCGGGAGATACCCGTCCACCGCCATTTCCACATTTCCCTCCAGCCTGACCCGCGCCGCGAACCGCCCGGCTTCCTCCGCGGAAAGCGCGGGAAACCCCAGCAGGGCGATCCATATGAGCACACAGCGCGGCATCGCCCCTCCGTTTGCACGATTCAACCGCCCCCGGCAAGCCCAAAACCGCCCCGATTTCCCGATTTCCCGATTGCCAAAACCGCCCCACGCGCTAGCTTCCCCCCTAGTCCATGCACATCCTCATCGCCGAAGACGACCCGCGCAGCGCCGAGTTCCTTTCGAAGGGACTCGCCGAATGCGGCTACACGGTGGAGATCGCCGCCGATGGAAACACCGCGTGGGAACGGATCCGGCAGTCAGGTTACGATCTGATCATCCTCGACGTGATGATGCCGGAAATGGACGGTTGGAACGTGGTGAAGAAACTCCGGGAATCCGGTATGGAAACCCCGGTGCTTTTTCTAACCGCACGCGACACCGTGGCGGACCGGGTGAAGGGCCTCGAACTCGGCGCGGACGACTATCTGGTGAAACCGTTCGCGTGGCCGGAATTGGTCGCCCGCGTGCGCACCCTGCTGCGCCGCAAGGCCGCCCCCGGCGCCACCGCCAACACCACCCCGGACCTGGTCCGCATCGCCGATCTCGAACTCGACCCCACGCGGATGAAAGCGCGGCGGGGAGGGCAGTTTATCGACCTCACCGCCAAAGAGTTCCAGACCCTGTTCTATCTGGTGAAACACCGGGGCGAGGTGGTGTCCCGCGCCATGCTCGCCAAGGACGTGTGGGAGATGAATTTCATCGTGGACTCCAATGCCATCGACGTGGCGCTGGGAAGGCTCCGCAGGAAAGTGGATGAAGCGTTTCCGCGCAAACTGATCCGCACCGTCAGGGGGGCCGGCTACACCCTGGAGGTGGGCGAAGATGCCTGACAAGCCGCGGCGGCGCTTCTCGATCACCGCACGCCTGGTAGGCGGCTACACCCTCGGCTGCGTCACCTGCCTGCTGGTGGTCGGCTGGCTCTCCAACCACACCCTGCGGCAGCGGTTTGAAAAGAAGCATACCGAACTGCTCGCCCAACACCTGGCGGAAATCAGGAAAACCATCGTCCTCTATCCGAACGATCTGCACGAGGTGGCGGAACTGATCGCCATCTCCTCCACCGCGCACCCCTCCGCGGGCTTTTTCGGCAGACTGAGCGACACCGGAAACCGTGAGATCGCCGCATCGCCCACCTTCGGCCTCGTCGTTCCGGCCACCACGCAGTTTCCTCCGCCGATTCCCGCGGAGAGGCCGCCCCAGTCGTCCGACCTCGTCCGGGTGACCACACCCGATGGCGAGCTGTTCCTGCTGTGCGCCAGCATCCACTGGACGGAGGACCGCCCGCACCTTGTCTATCAGGTAGCACTGAATGCCGGCCACGTCGAGGAGTGGCTGACCGACTATAACCGGATACTCGGGGTGTTCATCGCGCTGGCGACCACCGCGTCCGCGTTCTTCGGCTGGCTGGTGGCCCGGACCGGGCTCGCGCCCGTACGCTACATCACCCGCACGGTGCGGAAAATCACCGCCGCCGGGCTTCACCAGCGGCTGGGGACCGAACCATGGCCTAACGAACTTTCGCCGCTCGCCGCGGAGTTCGACCGGATGCTCGAGCGCCTCGACGATTCATTCAAACGCCTTTCCCAATTCACCGCGGATGCCGCGCACGAGTTCCGCACGCCGCTCAACAACCTGATGGGCGCCACCAGCCTGCTCCTCAGCCGCGACCGCACCGCCCCCGAATACCGCGACGCCCTCGAACGCCACCTCGAACAATACCACCGGCTCAACCGGATGCTCGAAAGCCTGCTGTTCCTCGCCCGGGCGGACGGAGCGACCGAACCGCTCACCCTATCCCCCACCGACGCGGGCGCCGTGGCGCGCGAGATCGCCGAGTTTTTCGGACCCATGGCCGAGGAGGCGGGGGTGTGCCTAACCGCAACGGGCGAGGCCACCCTGGCGGTGGACGAGGCTCTCCTGCGCATGGCTCTCATCAACCTAACTGCAAACGCGCTGCGCTTCACGCCAACCGGAGGACATATATCAATCGTGTTGGAATCCTCCCCCGACAACGGAACCCTCATCCGCGTGGAGGACACCGGCTGCGGAATTTCCGCCGAACATCTGCCGCATGTCTTCGATCGCCTCTACCGGGTGGACCCCGCCCGTTCCAGCGGCGGAGCGGGCCTGGGCCTCGCGCTCGTGTCAGCGATCATGAAACTCCACCACGGCACGGCGAGCGTGACCAGCGAACCTAACCATGGAACCGTCTTCCTCCTCCGGTTCCCGCCGGAATCCCGAAGTGACATCCGGGAAACTTAACTTTATTGTCATAGGTAGGGTTTTTCTTGGCAATTCCGGCCGATTGACGCGAAGGTCAGTCTTTCCACCCGTACCGCACCCCGGATGGAATGCTTCTCGCCACCGCCATGAAACCAACGACCTCCCCCGGAAAAGCCATCCTCGCCGCGCTGTGCGCCCTCGCGCTCGGTGTGACGCAATCGCTCGCCAGCGTCGCCTATGGCAGCATCAACAACTTCGATACGGTCAACGACACCGGACACGAGTGCCATGGCTTCGAGATCGAAATCGAGGACTGCCACAGCACGGACATTTCCTACACCTACGACTACAACCACTACGGAACCTCGAAGATCACCGAGGGAACCACCGCGGACGGTCGCCCGAAAACCCACATCCGCTGGGAGAGCAAAAAGAACCCGGACGGATCCTGGGCCTCCTACACCGCCATTCCGTCCGGCCCCATCGCCGCCACCGACGGCCACCAGTTCACCAACCCCTCCGTCAATTTCGGGGGCGAGCATTTCGGAGTCGGCTACGGCGCGCCGGTCGGGGCCATCCGCTACAACTGGCTGATAGATGATGGTTCGGGAAATCTGATCAACGGCGGCAACGTCCAGGTGGCAACGCCCACCTTCGTGTATTACCCAGCGGTAGCCGCCCAACCGGCCCAGGTCCAGGCCGCGATCCAGCCGCCGGAACCGCCGGAGGTCCCCGTCAAGGAGTTCGGCCCACCGGTTTGGGTCAAGGAGATCCGCACCACCACCCATAACAACAACAAAGTCCATCTGCGCGATCTGGTTTCCGACGATCCCGACGACGAACACGATAAAAACTGGCGCAACGGAGAACCCGATGAGGTGGAGGTGGAATGGCAGCTTCTGCAGACCGAGTATTCCAAGGTGAACGGCGGCGTGAACGGCCTGCTGGAAGCCGCTCCCGAGGATCTCGACAACGGAGACGAAGTGGTCACGCGCCGCTATGAGTTCTTCGAATACACCGGCCCCATCGACGCGGAAAGCGGAGAGGCCAAAGCCGGTTCCGTAGGGCCTGACGACATCCATGGCGTGGGTGTCAAAATCATCAACGGAGTGGAAACCGATCTATCCACCATTCCGGTCGTGGGAGAATACAAAGGTTCGCAAATGGCGGCGGTTGACGCCGACGGGCACATGGATCTGATCGATCACCTCCCGGAAGGCGAAGCGGGCCAAGCCTACGCCCCCCGCAAGCTTGTCATTGACGGACCCCAGGTCTGGATCACCTTTCTTGATGGAGCGCTGCCCGCCGGAATGGAGTATGACGAAGTCACCGGTATTCTATCCGGCACGCCCACCGAAAGCGGCGAGTTCCTGATCCGCGTCACCGCCACCGATTTCACCAATCCGGACATCGAGAAAAACTACACCCTGCGGATCGCGGCCGCGGGCGCGGATCTCGCACCGGCCTGCCTGTTGGACACCGCCGCCGCCCCGGCGGGCACGGGTGTCACCAGCGGCGATGGCGCATACGCTCCCGGTACCGCGGCAACCGTGGAAGCCATTCCCGAACCGGGCTATCGCTTCGAGAACTGGACCGACAACGGCCAAGTGGTCGGAACCGATCCGGTCCAAGCCGTGACGCTCGATGTGAACCACTCGCTGGTCGCCAATTTCGTGGTGGATGTTCCGCAGTGGACGATCACCACCAGCGCGTCCCCCGCCGCCAGCGGAACCATCACCGGCGCGGGTCCGGTGGCCGATGGTACCTCCGTCACGCTCACCGCGATGCACGCGGCCGGATATGTGTTCTCAAGCTGGACCGAAAACGGCGTCCAGGTGAGCAACACCGCCACCTACACCTTCACGGCCACCGCCGACCGGACGCTGGTGGCGGTCTTCACCGAGATGCCAACCTACAGCGTCACGGCAACGCCTAACAATCAAGCCTGGGGATCGGTATCCGGAGCGGGCACCTACACCGGCGGCTCCAGCGCAACCGTCAACGCGATTCCGGCCGAAGGTTACGTTTTCTCAAAATGGACGGTGGGCGGCAACACGGTGAGCACCTCTCCCGGTTACACATTCACCGTGAATGCCAACAAGACCCTGGTCGCGAACTTCATCGAGGCGGGCTCCCAACAAATCATCGCCGCGGCACCTAGCAACCCCGCATGGGGCGGCGTCACCGGCGCCGGCAGCTATCTCGCGGGCGACACAGCAACCCTGGTCGCCATTCCGAATCCGGGCTACGCGTTCTCGAAATGGAAGGAAGGGGGCGCCACGGTCAGCACCTCGCCAACCCTAACGTTCACGGTCGGCGGCGGCCGAACCCTAACCGCCCAGTTCATCGAGGCGTTCGTCGTCACCGCCAATGTGTCCCCCCCTTCGGGCGGCACCACGGAAATGGACAGCCTCACCTACAAGACCGGAGAAAAGGCAAAAGCGCAGGCCACCCCTGCCGATGGGTTCACCTTCGCCAACTGGTCCGAAAACGGTGTGGTGGTCAGCACCGAAGCCGACTATTCGTTCAATATCACCGGAAGCCGCGTTCTGGTCGCGAATTTCACCGCCAATGCCGGAATCACCGTCACTGCCGCCGCATCCCCGGCCACGGGAGGATCCGTTAGCGGCGACGGCGTCTATCAGCCCGGCGATCCCGTCACCGTCTCGGCCGTTCCCGGCGAAGGCTACGCGTTCGTGAAGTGGACGATCAACGGCGCGACCGTGGGCACCGATCCGGACTACGGTTTCCTCGCGGACGCCAACATCACGCTCGTCGCCCACTTCGCGCCGCCGGTTGCCATCAACGCTTCCGCGTCACCGCCCGCCGGGGGCATCGTGGACGGGGCCGGCGACTATGCCGTCGGCGCCGAAGCCGCCCTGACCGCCATCCCGAATCCCGGCTACGCGTTCGTCGGATGGACCGAAGGCCCGGCCTCGGTTGCAGGCGGGTTGTATCTAACGTTCCCCGTCACCGCCACGCGCTCGCTGGTGGCCAATTTCGTGGAAATCCCGAAAATCGAGGCGGTTGCCGGCGCTCCGGGCAGCGGAACCCTGGAAATCACCTGGCCGGCGGCTGCCGCCGGATGGGTTCTGGAGGAAAGCGCCGACCTAACGAACTGGGCGCCTTCCGCCTTGCCGGTGGTCACCACCGGAGACACCAGCAAGGCCACCGTGCCCACCACCGGGCAAGGCCGCTATTTCCGACTCGCGCATCCCTAACCAGCCACACGCCGTGTCCCTCAGTACCTATGCCGCATCAGCCGTCGCTCTGGCCGCATTTTGCGCGCAACCCTGTCTCGCCGGGGGCGGCAAACCGACTCTGTTAGGTTGGAACAACCTCGGCATGCACTGCATGGACGACGACTACTCGGTGTTCTCGATCCTGCCGCCGTTCAACACGATCGACGCCCATCTCATCGACGCCAGCGGCAAGCTGGTCAAAACCGGCGCGGGATACTCGGTGACCTTCGAAGCCGTGGCCGATCCGGACGGATCCATCAACCGGACGGTGTTGGGAAAATCCAATTTCTGGCAGTTCTCTCCGGCCGGCTACGGTGCCACTCTGGCGCCCGAGACCGGCCTAACCGGCGTGCGGATGCCGGGACCGGGAAACACGCCGCAGGCGTTGTCCTTTTCCGCGTCCCAGAATTGGTTCGAGGCGGCGGGCATCCCGATCATTCCCATCGATGACAACGGCCGCCGCAATACCTATCCGCTGCTGCGCCTCACCGCGCGGAATGCCTCCGGCGCGGTGCTGGCCACCACTGATGTGGTCGCGCCGGTTTCCGGCGAAATGGATTGCCGCGCGTGCCACGGATCGGGCGCCGGACCCGATGCCAAACCCACCTCGGGTTGGGCGAACGATCCGCATCCGTCGCGCGACTACCGGCTCAACATCCTGCGGTTGCACGATGAAAAACACCTCGCCGAACCCGCGTTCCAAACCGCGCTGGCGGCGAACGGTTTCCGTGCGGAGGGACTCTTCGCCACCGCCACCGACGGCGCCACTCCAATCCTCTGCGCCAAATGCCACGCTTCCGAGGCGCTGGGCACCGGCGGCGCGCCTAACACCTCCGCGCTGACCCGCGCCATGCATCACAAGCATGAAGCCGTGATCCATCCGGGAAACGGCCTGACACTCAACCACATCGCCAATCGCAACGCCTGTTATGTTTGCCATCCGGGATCCGAAACCCGCTGCCTGCGTGGCGCGATGGGCGGCGCGGTCGCACCGGACGGCACCGCGGCCATGCAATGCCAAAGCTGCCATGGATCGATGAGCGTGGTGGGAGCGTCCACCCGCACCGGATGGCTCCATGAGCCCAACTGCCAGCAATGCCACACCGGCAGCGCCACATCCAACAATGGACAGATCCGCTATACCAGCGTCTTCGAACCCAACGGAACTCCGCGCGCGGCGGTCAACCCGCTGTTCGCCACCAATGCCGACACGCCCGCGCAAGGCATCTCGCTCTATCGCTTTTCCAAGGGCCACGGTGGCCTGCAATGCTCGGCCTGCCACGGATCCACCCACGCCGAGTTTCCCGCCACCCACCGGAATGACAACCTTCAAAGCACCGCGGCCCAGGGCCACGCGGGGGTGGTTGCGGAGTGCACCGCCTGCCATTCCACCATGCCCTCCACGGTGACGGGCGGCCCCCACGGCATGCACCCCACCGGGCAAAACTGGATCTCCGCGCACAAGAGCAACGGGAAAAGCGCCAACTGCAAGGCATGCCATGGTGCCGACTACCGCGGGACCGTTCTTTCGCGGGTCTTCGGGAACCGGACCCTAACTGTATCGAACGACGGCCAGTCCCGCGTTTTCAATCTCTGGCGAGGACAGACGCTGGGCTGCTTCCTGTGCCACAAGCGCGAGGACAACGGCGGTCTCGGCGGTGTTCTGACTGGAAACCGGGCACCCGTTGTTCCCAATCTGACCCTAACCACCCAACCGGATGCCGCCGCGCCCCTGGCTCTAACATCAACCGATGCCGACGGCAACCCTCGAACCTATCGGATTGTTAGCCAACCCCGGCACGGATCCGTTTCCCTAACTGGAACCGCGGCGGTCTATCGCCCGGAATCCGGCTTCTCGGGGCCCGATTCCTTCACCTATGCGGCGAACGACGGCTTCACCGACTCGAATCTCGGCACGGTTTCGGTGAATGTGGGCACGCCGGCGGTTCTTGCCGCCGCCGATAGCGATGGCGACGGCCTATCCGATTTTGTCGAATACGCGCTCGGGCTGTCGCCGGACTTCCCTTCGGCAACCTCGCTCTCCGCCCCCATGTTTGCCACCGTCGCCGGCCAGTCCCATCTCGCGATCCGGATCCCGCGCTACCTCGCGCCATCGGATGTGACCCTCGGTGTCGAGGTTTCAGATGACATGATCCACTGGTCTCCGGCCACGGTCACCAGCAACACCCCCACCCTGTTGGAAGCCTACGATCCGGTTCCGGCGGGATCAGCGAACCAGCGATTCATCCGGATCAAGGCCGCGCGGTGACAGACCGTGGAAGGACTTGTGAGACTTTCCAATTGCGGGTATCGGCGGAAGGTTGATATGACCCCGGAATCCCAAGTTCGAGATTGTTTGGACGCTCGATTTACCACTGAGGGACTGATTTATAGGAGAAAACTGGGGAAGCGCCAATTGATGAATGGGAGCGATTCTATCTATCAACAATCATCTCAGTGGAATCAGTGATTTTCAGTTCCTCAGTGGTAAAAATGGATGTCCGGGTCATTCCAACTTCCGAATTCGGGATGAAAGGATTCGTCCTAACCGGTTCCGCGGATCATAACTCACGCGCCGCCAACCCGCCACTGCCCGCCAATCGGACCCGTCGTGAGGAACCCGGGATCCAATCCCATCTCCCGCAGCGCCCTTTCCACTAACAATGGCGGCTCGCCCAACGGTTCGTCGCTCAGGCGGAAGGTCCCCCAATGCATGCCGACCGCGCGGCGGCAGCGGGCGGCAAGCGCCGCACGCACCGCTTCCTCCGGGTTCATGTGGAGCGGCTCCATGAACCAGCGCGGCTCATACGCGCCGATTCCGACCAACCCCAGATCAATCGGTCCGCAACGTTCCCCGATCTCGGCGAATCCGGGCATCCATCCGGTGTCGCCGGAGTGCCACACGGAAGCGCCTCCACCCGTTAGAACCCAGCCGCACCAATGGCCGCGGTTGCGGTCCCACGGCGTGCGCGCGGTGAAATGCCGCGCCGGGACCGCTCTGGCCGTGACGCCATTCTCTAACATGCACTCCTCCCACCAACCCGCCTCGGTCACCTGGCGGAATCCTTTGCGCCGGAACCAGGCCGCATGCCCCTGCGGAACCATCAGGGGAACATCCTTTCCTAACAGTCCAAGCGTCGGGAGATCGCAGTGGTCGTAGTGGCTGTGGGTTAGCAGGACCGCCGTTATCTCCGGAAGATCCCCGATTCCGCATGGCGGCGGAACCAAGCGCCGGAAAGCGGGAAAGGGAACCGGGCTGCAATGTTGGGAAAACACCGGATCGATCAAAAAGTGACAGCCGCTCCCGGAAACGAGAAACGAGGCATGGCCCAGCCAGGTGACGATCCACCCCCGGTCGGGCATCGACGAGAGCGCCGCCTTCCCGATTGATCTAACCGGAGCGGGTTCCGTGGCTTGCGGAAACCCCGGCACGGTCCTTCCGGCCAAGCCGAGTTTCCAGCGCAGCACCTCCCTCAGGCCGCGTCGCGGCCCGGGCCACGGATTCTCGAAACGCGGAGGCATGCCGCAGCTTGCGGATCATTTCAGGAACCCGTCAAGCGCATCGACTCCGGGATTCCAGTATTTGATCGACTCGACTTTGCCGTCCTTGAGCGCCAGAACCGTCACCTTGCCCGCCTCGGTCGGAAACCGGGCGATCAGCTCCGCATCGTCGCCAAGGATGATCCTATGTGAATATTTCTTCATTTTCGGCAGGGCGAACGCCCGCCCGATCGCGGGCATGCCATGGATGTTCGCCAGATAGATCACCTTTTGTTTGATGAGATTGTCCGGTCCCACCGTGGTGAGCACCGCGTTCGCCTTCTTCCCGGTATCCATATCATGCGTCACCAGCAGAAAACGGGTGTCCGCCGGGGCGAAAGTGAACGCTTGTTCATGTTGGTCCTTGGCTTGGAAAGACGCGACCGCCTGCCCTTTTTCATAGGGTGCGGCGACGCACAAAAGGACGCTTCCAAGGCATGCCGCGATGGCGGCTCCGGCTGTTTTAATGAGATTGCTTTTCATTAGTTCAATGGTTTCGGCGGGAAAGTACGATTCTTTCCGGAATTTGCAAAAAATAGTTTGCGATTTCATCTAACAAGAATGACTCTGTCGCTCCGCCAATCAGCGGTTTTCCCCCATGAAACGCCACCTCAAACTGATGTCGGCAGCCCTAACCGGCTGCCTGTTCGCAACTCTGGCGACCGCTTCGGCGGAGTCCTACGAAGTTGACAAGGGCAAGAGCAAGATCGAGATCGCCGCCAAGGCCACCGGCCATGAATTCGGTGGCTCGCTCAAGGACTTCAAGATCACCGCTTCCGGCGATATGGCCACCCTCAAACCCACCGCGCTGGATTTTTCCTGGAATTTCAAGGATCTGGACACCGCGGACGCCAAACGCGACGACGAAATGATCAAATGGCTTGGCGGAGGCAACCCTCAGGGATCCTACAAGTTCGTCAAGGTGTGGAGCAAAAACGGCGTGGATTACGCCGAAGGCACTCTAACCATCCACGGTGTCTCAAAGACCGTCCACATCCCGATCACCGTGAAAAAGGACGGGGACACCATCACCACTTCCGGCAAGCTGGTGATCGACTACAAGGACTTCGGCCTGCCGCTGATCCGGGCGATGCTGGTGATGACCGTCGAACCCGAGGTGACGGTCAGTTTCACCCTCGTCGGAAAAGCCAAGTGAGCGGAAGCCCGATCTATCAAACCAGATGACGCCGGATTTATGGTGGGAACGGCGCGCCGCGTGCGCGCTTGCCATGCTCAGGGAAACATACACCCACGGACTGGGCAGGCTGGACCACGCCGAACCCCGCCTCGCCGCCGCGCTCGGCGATGTTCTGGCGCGCCCCGGCTCTTTGGTTAGGGCGGTGGTGGCCTATCTGATCGGCGTCGAGATGGGGCTGGCCGAAGAGGCCGCCCGCTCCCTGGCCTGCGGGATGGAATACCTACACACGGCTTCGCTGGTGTTCGATGATCTGCCGGCCATGGACGACGCCCGGATGCGGCGCGGCGCGGCCTGTCTTCATGTGACCCACGGCGAGGCCATCGCCATGTTGGCCGCGCTGGCGCTGATCAACCGCGGCTATTCGATGCTTTGGCAGGGGATCTCGACCGCGGACGCCCGCCGCCGGAAACTCGGTGGCGAATGGGTCGAGGCGCGCCTGGGGCCCTTCGGGGTCACCGGTGGGCAGGCGCTTGACCTGCGCGGCTGGCGCGACGGCCAATCGGCCGCCGAAGTCAGTGAAGTCGCCGCCCGCAAGACCGGCGAACTGCTGCGTCTCACACTGGTGCTCCCGGCCATCATCGGGAACGGAACCGAGCGCGAGATCAAACTGTTGGACCGCCTCGCGCTGCTGCGGGGGCTGGCCTATCAGGCGGCGGACGACCTCAAGGACGTGCTGGCCGTGCAGGATTCCCACGGAAAAACCGGCGGCCGGGATGATGAACTCGGCCGTCCTAACATGGTCGCGGCCGAGGGCCTGGCGGCCACCATCGGGCGATTCCACCGGCTCCAGGCGATGGGCGACCGCGTCGCGGCCGCGCTGCCGGGAACCGCGGACCGCTGGGGCATGCTCAAAGCGCTGAAAGTTCCCGTCCCCGCTCCGGCCATCGCAACCGGTGATCTGCTGGAAGCAACGGCGGGATAGACAAACCCGATCATTCCTGAGACCTTCCCGGCATGACCCTGTGGCGGATGATATTCACCAACCTCCGGCGGCACCGCGTCCGCACGGCGATCGGCGCGACCGGCATCGCGCTCGGCGTGGCGACCATGCTGAGCGTCGTTGCTTTGTTAGGAGGCGCGGTCGGCATGTTCGAGCGCATCCTGCGGACCGATTCGCAGCTTGTGGTGTTCGAGCGGAATGTGTCGGACCTGTTTTTCAGCAACGTTCCGGTTTCACTGGCGGACGAGCTGAAGGCGCAGCCGTTCGTCCGGACCGCGCAGCCGATGTTGTTCACCATCATTGGCGCGCCGGGGCGGCCGGTGATCACGTGCTTCGGGATCGGTGAAAAGGACGCGCGGCTGGCACGCGGGACCTGGCTGGCCGGAGGCGCGGCGGATTTCCGCGACGGCGAGGATGTGGTGGTGCTCGGCGAGCGCGCGGCATCGTTTCTCAACGCGGGCGCCGGCGACAAGGTGGCGCTCGGGCTAGGAAACTACCGGGTTGCGGGCGTTTTGCGGTCGGAGAACGGATTCGAGAATGGCGGCGTCTTCATGCCCTTGGGGACCTGCCAGAAGGCGTTCCACAAGGACGGAGTCTGTTCCGTGGTTAGCGTGGGCCTGGCCGAGGGGCACGGTGCCGACGAGGTGAAGGAATGGATCAACGCCCGTCATCCCCGCATGACGGCGATGGACAACGACGAGTTCAGCCGCAGCTACTCGCAGTTCCGGATTCTGAAAACCACCGCCTGGGTGGTGGGTGGCTGCGCGTTTCTGCTAGGCGGGCTGAGCGTGACCAACACCATGATCCTATCGGTTTTCGGGAGGATTCGCGAACTGGCCATCGCGCGGGTCTGCGGATTCTCCCGAGGCCAGCTTGCGCGGATGATTCTCGGCGAGTCCCTGCTCATCTCGGGCATCGGCACGGTGGCGGGCTGGGTGCTGAGTTGGGCCGGGCTCCATCTGCTGCACGCGGTTCCCCAGTTGCAGGGATACATCGAACCCCGGGTGGGGCTGTTGGAGGTGGCGGGCGCCACCGGAGCCGCCGTTGTCACGGCTCTTGTCGGGGCGCTTTATCCGGCGTGGTATGCCGCAAGGCTGAAACCCGCGGAGGCGCTTCGGTTTGAGTGATTTGGGTTATCAGTTATCAGTTATCAGTTATCAGGAAATGGAATCACATATCATTGTTCGGGATGCTTGGAAGAGCTTTGACGGCGGGCGCATCGAGGTGCTCAAGGGGGTGACCCTTGAGGTCGCGAAAGGCGAGGTGGTGGCGCTATGCGGCACCTCGGGCTGCGGGAAATCCACCCTGCTCAACGTGATTTCCGGTCTTGAGGAGGTGGATCGCGGGGTGGTCACGGTGGCCGGGTCCAAGGTGGTGGACGAATCCACGCGGGTGGATCTGCTGCGCCGCCACATCGGTTATGTGTTCCAGATGCACCACCTGATGCCGGATCTGACGCTCGAGGAGAACTGCATGGTTCCGGTCATCGCCATCGGCGGATCGCGCAAGGACGGCATCGCCCGCCTGGCTGAACTGGCCGAGGCCACCGGCGTATCCCACCGCCTCGGCCAGCGGGTGCGCGAACTTTCCGGCGGCGAACGCCAGCGCGGCGCGCTGGTCCGCTCGCTGATGAACGATCCCGAACTGCTGCTCTGCGACGAACCCACCGGCGCGCTCGACGAAAGCAACCGCGAGAAGGTATTCGAACTGCTGCTCGACCTCGCGCGCGCCCGCGGCCGGACGCTGGTGATGGCCACCCACGACCCGGATCTCGCAAGCCGCTGCGATCGCGTGGTGAGGATGCGCGATGGACGAATCGAACCCTAGCAACGGAAGGCAACGCCCAGTCCATGCCGGATCCCGCGCCAAACCCGCCCACCGCATCCGTCCGTTTGGCGATCCGCCACGCGCTCGGGTGGCTGGTGGCTGGCAATGCGGTCGGTCTGTGGCTGTGCGCGCTGCAATTGCGGCCCTCGCTGGCCGTGGGCGATTGGACCTACGGGCGGTGGGTGCCGGTCCACCTGAACGTGCAGTTGTTCGGCTGGACCTCGCTGCCGCTGGTGGCATTGCTACTATGGATCTACGAGGTGGACCTCGGCAAGGCCGCGCGCTGGGGCGCTACGGCTGTCTGGGCATGGACCACGGCCTTGGCCGCAGGTGCGCTGTGCTGGCTCGACGGACGGACCTCGGGAAAGATCTTCCTCGATTGGCGCGACGGATCGCTCTGGGGCCTGGTGGGGGCCATGACCGTCCTTTGGCTGGTGCTTGCGGGAGCGTGGCGGGAGCGCGCGCCCTTTTGGAAAGCGGCGCGGAAATGGTGTTCGCTAGGCGGATTGGCGGTGCTCGCCACCGTCCCGGCGGCAATGGTGTTTTCCGCCTCGCCGAAGGTCTATCCGCCCGTGGACCCGACCACCGGAGGTCCGACGGGAGCAAGCCTGTTAGGATCGACGCTGGTGGTGATTCCGCTGATGCTGCTCCTTCCCCGTCTCGGATCCGCAATTGGCAAGGGCCGGGCGGGATGGGGCACCTGGGTCTATCTGGCGGCCTGTTGGGTGGTGTTCGTGGCGGCCGAGTGGGCGGGCGGCACCCACTGGGATTTCCATCAGATCGGATCGATGGCGATGCTGCTGCCATGGGTGATTCTGATTCCGTGGGACTGGGACGCATTCCAGTGGCCCGCCGCGTCCGCGCCGTGGCGGAAGGCGCTGTTCCTGTGGTGGGCGCTACTCACTCTAACCGGTGTCGGCATGTACGTGCCCGGTCTGTTGGACCGGATCAAGTTCACCCACGGGTTGGTGGCCCATTCGCACGTGGCGATGGCCGGTTTCACCACCTCCTTCTGTTGCCTGCTGCTGGCCTTGCTGGCAGGTCGCCCGCCCGGCGGGCGCCGGAGCCTATTGGCATGGCATTTCGCGGCGCTGGCGATGGTGGCCACGCTGGCGGTCATGGGCCTCGCCGAGGGCGGCAGCTACGATTGGATGCTCGCAAATCCCTGGTGGCGGACGGTCGGCCTGCATCTCCGGGCTTGCTGTGGAGCCGTGATGCTGGTAGCGTCGGGCGTTTGGTATCTCAACCTGCGAAAGCCATGAACCGGAAAAATGTACTCTTGGGATGGACCGCCGCCTTTGGCGCGATGGACGCTTTCACCGGACTGCTGCTGGTCTTTGCCCCGGCATTGACGCTGCGCTTGTTGGGAATCGAGCCGCCCGGACCGGGCGCGCTGGTGTTTCTGAGCTGGATCGGCGTTTTCGTCGGCGCGGTGGGGTTGAGTTATGGCTTGGCGCTGATCAATCCGCGCCGTGGGGCGACCGTGTGGACCTTCACCGCGTTGGTTAGGACGCTGGTCGGTATTTTCGTTAGCTGCCGGATTGCCGCGGGCGATCTGGCGCTGCCGTGGGCAGTCGTCGCCGTGGCGGATCTGGCGGTCGCCGGTTTCCAATTCGCGGCGCTGCGCGGGAGGTGGTGGGAGGAGGTCAGGCGATGAGATGGCTCGCGTTCCGCGCCGCGGTTGTGGTGGCCGGGGTTTACGGATCGTTCCTCATATTCGCCCAGTTCGCGTTGGTCGAGCTGATCCGGGGAAGCGGCGCCGGACTGTTTGCCGAACGCGCGGTTTTGGGCTCGATGGCCGCCGCCGGCATCGCGTGCGGTTTTCTAACCGCATGGCGGGGTTTGGGCCCGTCGGCGATCCGCGGGGCGCTGGTGGCGCTCGCTCTAACCGCCGCCGCCGCGCCGTTCGGGCGTGTTTTCGCGGTGTGGCTGGCCACCGGTGTTCTAACCGGAGGAGCGCTCGGTATCGCGACCGTGGCGCTGGCCGCTCATCTGCGCGGATGGTGTGGCGTGGGCTGGGTGGGCTTGGGGACCGGTTTGGGCTACGCGTTGTGCAATCTCCCGTGGGTGTTCAACCAATCGCCAACGGTGCAGGCATGGGCGGGCGCGGGATTCGCCCTAATGGGAGCCGCAGCGGTACCTAACCGCTCCGGCTGGCAAAACGGATCGCCCGCGCGGGAGATGAGCGTTTGGGCGGCGGTGATGATGTTCGCGGCATTGGTGTGGCTGGATTCGGCCGCGTTTTTCGTGATCCAACATGTGGGCGACATGAAAGCCGGCACCTGGGGAATCGGGATGTGTTGGAGAAACGCGGCGGTCCATCTGGTCGTCGCGATCGCGACAGGCGGATGGCTGGCGCGGGGAGGTTTCAGGATGGTGCCGATGCTGGCGTGGACGCTGCTCGCGGTGGCCGGGCTCGCGGCCAATTCGGCGGCCACTCTGCCGCTGGCCGGTTGGCTCTATCCGGCCGGTGTTTCGCTTTATTCCACCGCGCTGGTGGCTTGGCCGGGATGGTCCAGCGGCGCGGCGGACCCGCGCGCCACCGCCTGGCGCGCGGCGTGGATGTTCGCCATCGCCGGGTGGTTCGCGTCCGCCAACGGCATTGGCATGGCCGAAACCCTGCGGCATGTGCCGACCGGATTCGTCCTCGGCGCGGGCGCGGTGGTGATCGGCTGCGCGCTGTTTTCCGACAAAGGCGGGTGGCGCGGACTGGCGGGTCCCGCGCTGGTGGCGGCGGCGGTTCTGACCGGAAACGCGCTCCGCAAAGAGCCGTCCGCATCCGCAGCGGCGCGCGGCAAACAGGTCTATCTCTCGGAGGGCTGCATCCACTGCCACTCGCAATTCATCCGGCCGGATTCGCCGGACGAAGCCCTCTGGGGTTCCGCCGCGAGCACCGCCAACGCCCGCGCCGACGTGCCGGTGCTGATCGGCAACCGCCGCCAAGGCCCGGATCTAACCAACGTGGCGGCCCGGCGCTCCGACGCGTGGCTCAGGCTCCATTTCATCCAACCGAGCCAACTCATACCCGGCACGCCAATGCCATCCTACGCCCATCTGTTCCGCGACGGGCGCGGCGGCGATCTGATCGCCTACCTCCGTAGCCTGGCCGAACGGAACCCCGATGCTAACCGCTCCCCCGCCACCGCGTGGACACCCGCCAATGTTCTGCCGCCGTCACCTGAAAATGGCGGACGCCATTTTGCCCGATGGTGTGCGACCTGCCACGGAAGCGCCGGGCGCGGCGATGGACCGCTTGCCGCAAGCCTCACGAAAAAACCGGCCGATCTGGCCAACGGCCCGTTCAACTGGACCGCCGGCGACGAGCAAACCGAACTCCGCATCGCGCGGATCATCAAATTCGGCATCCCCGGCACCGACATGCCCGGCCACGAGCCCCTAACCGACCAGCAGGCCGCGGACCTGGCGAGATATGTGTCGCGGCTCCGGAATCAGCCGCCATAACTCCGCCGCGGAGGCGCCTCCCCCGGCGCTGCGCGCGAATTGCCGAATGCTGCGCACGGCCTCCCATTTCGGGGATCCGCCTTGACGGCACCACGACAAACCCATGAATTGCGGGTCTGGTATTCGTCTGAAACCCATTCCAATTCGCGAAACAATGAACACGATCCGCTTCATGGCCATTTGGTCAGCCGTAGCAGCCCTTTTCGTCAACACCGCATTGGCCCAAACCAGCGGTTCGGTCACGTTCAACGCCAGAATCAGCGACTACACCGGCAAATCCGATGCCAAACACTACACGGTGATCTGGGTCACCAAGACCAACGGGACCACCAACCAGTTCATCAAGACGCTTTGGAAGCAGGGACCGTCCAACAACTGGACGAGTTCCGAGTGGGGATCCCATGTCGGCACGTGGAACACCGCCAGAGCGGGCAGCACCTCGCTCGATGGCTACACCTCGGCGACCGCCACCACCTACTCGAGTCCTAACAACCCAATCAGCGTCACCTGGAACTGTCTCGATGCCAGCAGCGCCCTCGTCGCCGACGGCGAATACAAGTTTTGGATCCAATATGCGGAAAACTCGGGCCAAGGCCCGGTAACCACCGGCCTCGCCTGGACCAAGGGCGCAACGGGCGGCACCACGAATTTTCCAGCCCAGGGCACCAGCGGATCGCCGGTCAATGGCAACAACTTTACCAACATGTCCGCGGTCTGGACCCCCAACGCGCCCGAAATCGGGGTGGAATATCCGACGGCCACCGATCTAACAGACGGAACCGCGTCAGTCAACTTCGCAACACCGGCCCAAGGGTCATCGACCACCCTGACCTTCACCATCAGGAACCGCGGGACCGCCGCCCTAACCGGTCTGGCGATCACCAAGGACGGCACACACGCCACCGACTTTTCCGTCGGCACGCTCGCCTCCACCCTCGCGGCCGGGACCACTACCACCTTCACCGTCAGTTTCGCGCCGGGAGGTTCCGGAGCCCGCACGGCCGCGATCCACATCGCCAGCAACGACGCCAACGAGAATCCGTTCGACATCAATCTAACCGGAACCGGGATCGCTGCACCGGAAATCGCGGTCGAACAACCCGCGGGCACCAACCTGGTGGACGGCACCGCCTCGGTGAATTTCGGCAGTGTCACTCTCGGCGGGTCCACGCCCCTCGTTTTCACCCTCCGCAACACCGGATCGACCACTCTTAGCGGCATCGCCATCACCAAGGACGGCACCAACGCGGCAGACTACACGGTGGGTACGGTGGCCACTTCGGTCGTCGCCGGCGGCAGCACCACGTTCACGGTCACCTTTGCCCCGGCTGCGGCGGGGACCCGGACCGCCGCCATCCACATCGCCAGCAACGACTCGAATGAAAGCCCGTTTGATATCAGCCTGACCGGTGCGGGCGGGGTGGTTCCGGAAATCGCGGTCGAATACCCGACCGGCACCAACCTGACCGACGGTTCGTCCTCCATCGCCTGCGGCAGTACGGCGGTCGGGACCACCACAACCGCCATCACGGTTACGATCAGGAATCCCGGCACCGCGAATCTAACCGGTCTGGCAATCACCAAGGATGGCACGCATGCCGGGGATTTTTCGATAGGGACTCCGCTTGCCACCACGTTGGCCGCGGGAGCCAGCACCACGTTCACCATCGCGTTCGGACCCGGTGCCGCCGGTTCGCGGACCGCGGCAATCCACATCGCCAGCAACGATGCCGACGAAAACCCCTTTGACATCACCCTGACAGGAACCGGACTGACGCCGGAAATCGCGGTGGAGCAACCGTCCGGGAACGGTCTAACCGACAACGGTGCGGCGGTTTCGTGCGGCACCGGGGAGGTCGGAAAGGCCGAGACGCCGCTGGTATTCAACGTGCGCAACCTCGGCACCGCCTCCCTAACAGGACTGACTCTCTCGAAAGACGGCGCCCATGCGGCTGACTTCACCCTGGGATCCCTGGGCGTCACCACCCTGGCCGCCGGCGGCAGCACCACGTTCACGGTCACCTTCTCCCCATCCGCGGCGGGCGCCCGCACCGCGGCGGTCCATCTTGGCTCCAACGATGCCGACGAGAATCCTTTCGATATCAATCTGACCGGAACCGGCGAGGTGCGGGTTTACACCCCAGGCACCGCCGATCTAACAACGACGCTCGTTACTTTGGGCGGATCCGAACACTGGTCGGTGGTTTGGATCACCAAAAACGACGGAACATTCATCAAAACCCTTCACATCCGGGGCAACGGTTTCGCCGGCGACAACTCGGCGTTCTGGGACTCGCATTGGGCCGACCACTGCGGCGCATGGAACACGGCACGCGGATCCAACCAAACGATCGACGGCTTCACCGGTGCGACCGCGCCGTCCTATGCCGCTCCTAACAATCCGCTCGCAGTGACTTGGAACGGCCGGGACGCGGGCGGAAACCTGATGCCGGACGGCACCTACAAACTGTGGGTCCAGTATTCGGAAGACTCCGAGTCCGGTTCCGGTCCCGTCACCACAGCCGGAATTCCAATCGTCAAGGGATCGTCGGCCTATCATGCGAATCCGCCCAACCAGACCGGGGAGTTTTCCAATATTTCGGTCAACTGGGTTCCGATTGCCCCGGTAATCGCCGTAGAGCAGCCGGCCGGCGCTCCGCTGGTACACGATACCGCCACCGTGGATTTCGGCTCGGGTCCGCCCGGCACGCCGATCCCCCGGACTTTCACGATCCGCAACACCGGAAATGCCGACCTAACAGGGATCTCGGTGACGCGCGATGGCACCCACGCCACGGACTTCGCCATCACCACGCCTCCGGCGACCACGCTCGCCGCCGGTGCCACCACCACCTTCGCCGTTGCATTCAGTCCCGCAGCGACGGGCACCCGCACCGCGGCCCTCCACATTGCGAGCAATGATGCCAACACCAACCCGTTCAACGTGAATCTAACCGGCTCTGGCGCGGTTCCTCTCAGCCCATTCGAATCGTGGATCGCCACCAGCGGTCTGGCTCCCGAACTCCGCGCCCCGCAACTCTCGCCGTTCGGGGATGGAGTCACCAACCTCCAGAAATTCGCGTTCAACCTCGATCCCTCAAAAGCCGACTCTCGCAAGCTTGTCGCGGGAGCCGGTGGCACCGCCGGTTTGCCGAGCGTCACCACGGGCGCGAACGGAGTGATCCACATCGAGTTCATCCGGCGCAAGGCGGCGACGGCTCCGGGGGTCGTTTACCGGGTTGAGGTCTCCTCCGATCTAACCAACTGGTTCGATCTAACACACCTTGCCGCCGCGGTTTCCATCAATGAAACCTGGGAACGGGTGACCGTGGATGATATTCCTCCGGCCGGAGGCGGGCTGCGGTTCGCGCGGGTGAGGGTCGAGGAATCCTCCTCAAGCGGCGGATCCGCTCCTGCCATCCGCGTCGATCTGCCATCGGGGGTGGCCTTGATCGACGGATCGAGCTTGGTGGATTTCGGCACCACCCAGCCCGGGGTTCCGGTTGCCCTTGCCCTACGGATCTCCAACACGGGCAGCGCCAATCTAACCGGACTGGAGATCGTCCATGACGGCCCGCAGGCGGCCGAGTTTCCCGTGACTGTGGCGCCCGTTGCCCCGGTGCAAGCGGGGAACTTCACCACCATGACCGTGACCTTCACCCCGGCCGCGTTGGGCAGACGCACCGCCGCGCTCCGCGTCTCCAGCAACGACCCGCTCTCGCCGGTCTTTGACATTTCCCTAACCGGGACTGCGGCGGTCCCGACCGGCATGGATTTCAGCCGGTGGATCACGGCGTCCGGTGTCTCCCCGTCCCTCGCGGAGCCCCTCCAGAACCCCTCCGGTGACGGCGTGTCCAACCTGCTCAAGTTCGCCTTCAATCTGGATCCGTCAAAGGCCGATGTTCGTAAACTCACCGTCGGATCCGGGCAATCCGCCGGACTTCCGGGTATCGCGGCCACGCCCGGACCGGTGTTGAAACTCGAGTACCTCCGGCGCAAGACTTCCAGCAATCCGGGAATCACCTACACCCCGCAGTTCGGCTCTGATCTAACCGGATGGACCAACGCGACCGGTGGCACGGTGGTATCGGTGGACACAACCTGGGAGCGGGTAACCGTAACCGATTCACCTCCTCCCGGAGCCGGCATCCGGTTCGGCCGCGTACGGATCACCCAACCGTGAACCCGCCGGGATCCGCACGTCATGAAGATCGTCCTAGCAGCCGCCGTTCTCCTAACCGCCGTTTCGTCCGCGCAGCAACTGCCTCCCCCGCTGCCCGTCACCGCGTGGCAAGGGCGGACCATGGGCAGCGACTATACCGTCAAGATCGTGGACGCCAAACTCGATCCCGCCGCCACGGAGGGACTCAAGCGGGAGATCGAGGAGGTACTGGCTGAGGTCAACCGGCAGATGTCCAACTACCTGACCGATAGCGAGCTTTCCCGCTTCAACCGCGCGCCTGCCAACCAGCCGTTCAAGGTTTCCGGCGATTTCGCCCGGGTCTCCCGATTCGCGCTGGAACTCAGCCGCACGTCGCAAGGCGCGTTCGATCCCACTCTGGGTCCGCTGATCAACCTGTGGGGGTTCGGCGAGCAGTCCCGAAAACAGGAAATCCCCTCCCCCGCCGCACTCGCCGAGGCCAAAGCGAAAACCGGATGGTCCCACCTCACATTATCGGAGGAGGGCATGCTGACCAAAGACCTCCCCGGCCTCGCCCTGGATCTGGGCGCCGTCGCCAAAGGGTTCGGCGTGGACCGGATGATCGCCACCCTTCAGGCCCGCGGTTTCAAGAACTGCTACGCTTCCATCGCCGGAGAGGTGCGGGTGACCGGGAAAAACCCGCGCGGGACGAAATGGAATCTCGGCATCTCCCTTCCCAGCGACAACTGGCGGGAGGACCAACCCATGGCGGCGCAGGTGGCCATCAGCGACCGCGCGCTTTCCACCTCGGGCGACTATCAGAAATTTTTCCGCGACGCCTCGGGCCGCCGCCATTGCCACATCATTGACGCCCGCACCGGCTCCCCGGTCCAACACGACGTGGCGGGCATCACCGTCGTCGCCCCCGACGGCATGACCGCCGACGGCCTATCCACCACGCTGTTCGTCCTGGGAAGCGTGGAGGGAATGAAATACATTGAAGCGAGGACGGACGCTGCCGCGCTGTTCATTATCCGGCAGAACGACGGAACCTTCCGCCAACTCCCGAGTTCGAGATTCGCCGCGATGACACGGTGAACAATTCCGACATTGGACCCGCTTCCGGCTCCTAACAATCAACCAACGCCAGGCGGTGGCTGTCGGCGTCGGAGAGACCGGGGGTGGCGGTGTCATGCCAGGCGAGTTCGAGG
The DNA here is from genome assembly GCA_017301995.1 of Verrucomicrobiota bacterium. Classification (GTDB taxonomy): domain Bacteria; phylum Verrucomicrobiota; class Verrucomicrobiia; order Verrucomicrobiales; family Akkermansiaceae; genus Luteolibacter. The sequence continues at coordinate 51,736 of JAFLEH010000014.1, forward strand.
GCGTGGAAGCGCGCGCCGAGGTGACCCGGATGGATGAGGGTGCGGAATTGCCGGATGGCGGCGGGATCCGGGTGGTCCTCCATTTCCAACAACCAGGGCCGCGCCAGATCGGTTAGCCAGTTTCCCTGATCGCGGAATGCGATCGGGCGGGCTCCCAACGACGCCGCCGTTTCCGCGAGGGCGGTGAAATCGACATGGGCGGTTAGATCGGAGCAACCCGGCTCGCGGAGGGGATCGTCCTCCACGCGGTGGCCGCGGAACGCGCGCAGGGTGCCATCGGCCCGCCCCGGATGATAGAACTCGGGCCGCGCGAATCCGTAGTCGATCCACACCATCAGTCCGTATTCCAATGCGGCCAGCAACGGGGCGAGAAACGCCCGCAGCGATTCTGCCGTGCGGATCTCGGTGCGATAGCCTTCGGGAAAGCCGTCGCGCGGCAAATCGACCTCCGCCGTCTCGCCGACGACCCAGCGGAAGCCCCCATCGGCCCATGTGACCCGGCACAGGTGCCACGCGTTTTCCCTACGTTCGGTCACCCGGCAGGGCAGCGCGTCGATCACCTCGTTGCCAAACACCACGCCCGGAAGCGGTCGGACCGCCAGTTCGTCCGCGTTCTCCGCAAGACGTACTTTTTCTCCGAAGTCCCGCAGTTTCTCGCTCTGGGCCGCGCGCAACCGCCGCAGGGGTTCCGGAATCGCGTATTCGAGCGTGGCGAATGCCTCCGGTGAAACGTCGCGCAGGGCTTCCAACACATCGCGGGCCAGGGTTCCGTCATGCGCGCCGCACTCGATGATCCGCCACGCGGCGGGTTCGCCGGCACCGGCCCACCACCGGGCGAAACGGCGGGCCAGCAAACGGCCGAACACCGGGCCCACGCTCACACTGGTGAAGAAATCCCCGGCTTTTCCCACCTGTCCGGTGCCGCGGGCGTAATACCCGCGATCCGGATGATAGAGCGCCACCGCCATGAAGTCCGCGAAATCCAGCGGCCCCTCCGCAGCGATCCGCCCCCGCAGCAGATCCGCCAATTCCGCGCTTGCGGGAACACTCCCAATCGCGTATGGATTTCCCGGCAACGCCGCATCCCCGGGCGGTTTGGTATCTCGATCAATCATGGCAGTCAGTCAGAACAGACCCAGAAACAAGACCCGCAAACGGCGGTTCTACAAGCGCAAAGGCTTCTGGCTTGGCCTATTGTTGCTGATTCTCGTGGTGGGCGTGACAGGCCTGATCTTCGCCGAGCGCTACACCCGCGGCTTCCGGGAACGCGCCGCGGGATACGATCTGGAGAAAATCAACATCCTCGAGGTGCCGTCGGTTATCCTCGACCGGAATGGCAAGGAAATCGGGCGGATATTCGTGGAAAACCGCAGCATCATTCCGATCGATGCCGTGCCCGAGCGATTCATCAACGCCCTGTGCGCCGGCGAGGATTCGCGGTTTTTCGAACACAAGGGGGTGGATTTCATCGGCATCGGCCGCGCGGTGAAGCTGAACCTCGAAGGCAACCGACAGGGTGCGAGCACCATCACCCAGCAACTCGCCCGCAACGCCTACAATCTGAAAGAGGAAGCCCTGCGCCGCGGCGAATCGGAAACCGACCGCAAGCTGGTGGAGATCTTCCTTTCGTTCCGGATCGAACGCCGCTACAACAAACGGGAGATCCTCGAATTCTATCTGAACCGGATCTGTTTCGGCAGCAACTTCTTCGGCATCCGGTCCGCCTCGCTGGGATACTTCGGCAAAGAACCCAAGGATCTGACCGTCGCCGAATGCGCCTCCCTGGTCACGCTGATCAAATACCCCGAGGGCCGCTCGCCCATCAACAATCCCGAGGTCAACCGCAAGGGCCGGAACTACGTGCTGGGCCGCATGGTGGAGGAGGGCTTTCTAACTCTCGCAGAAGGCGAAAAGGCGAAGGCCGAACCGCTGGTGGTGAACCCGCAGCCGCTGCGGCGCGGCACCTCCCATCTCTACGAGCGGATCGCCGAAGGCACGGCGCTGGCGCTGGGCAACGAAGGCATGGCCGAGGGCGGATTCAAGATCCACACCACCATCCTCTCCGAGGCGCAGGACGCCGCGCAAAAGGCCCTGATGGGCGCGCTCGCCCGCGCCGAGGCGCGACCGGACTACACCCATCAGAAATACGCCGACTACCGCAAAGAGTCCGGCAAGCCACCCGAATATCTCCAGGGCGCGGTGCTGATGATCGACCACGACAACGGCGAGGTGCTGGCCCACGTCGGCGGGCGCGATTACTCGCAGGCTCCGTACGATTTCATCGAGTTCGGAAAACGCCCGCTGGGCACCGCGTTCTATCCGTTTCTCTACGCCGCCGGCATGTGCGGCAACCAATCGCCCGCATCGGTGGTGGATGACGAGGCGATGGACAACCGCGCCGTGATGGTGGGCGGCCGCGAAGGGATTCTCGGCGAGTGGGGCATGGAGGTGGCGTCGCCGGTGTACGAAGGGAAAATCACCGCCAGGCGGGCGTTCGAGCAGTCGAAGATCGCGGCGACCGTGCGATTCTCCAACATGGTGGGACTCCAGCGGATCGCGCAAACCGCCGAGGCGTTCGGTCTGCCGATGCACCGCGCGGAACTGCTGCCACGCATGGCGGTGGGCTGGGAAGAGGCATCGATGAAACAAGTGGTCAACGCGATGTCCGTTTTTCCCCGTGCCGGACGGGCAGGCGTGGGAAAACTGGTTTACATCGACCGGATCGAGGATTCTGCCGGCCGGCTGCGCTACCGTCGGGACTATCCGATTCTCAACTCGCGCCAGGTGGTGGACGACGCGACCGCTTGGCAAATCCACAGCATGATGGCCGGTTCCTGCGTGCGGGGCAGCTCGCAAGGTGCGGTGGACGGTCTCTACGAACGCCCGTTTCCAGGCGCCGGGAAAGGCGGCAGCACACACGATTTCGCGGATACCTGGTTCGTCGGATACAACAAACGGGTCACCTGCGGGGTGTGGACCGGTTTCCTGCAAGCCGGCGCGGGAATGATCTATCCGGGCGCGTTCAGCCGCGATCTATCGATGCCGGTGTGGCAGGCGGCGATGAACGCGATCGCCCCGTCGTTCGGCGGGGGACAGCTCCAGATGCCGGAGTCGGTGGTGGAGGCCCAGATTTGCACGCTGTCCGGCCAACGGGCCACCCAGTTCTGCCAGAAAATGATGGAGGACAAGGCAAGCGGAAAAATGCGCTCCACCTCCACCGGCGTGCCGGAGTATTTCCGCCGGGGTAGCGAGCCGACCGCGTTTTGCAGCAAACATTCCGGCACCAATTCCGACGGCATGCCCCACGATGTGGCGATCGCCAGCCTTCCCGCTCTATCCGAGATTCCGATCATTCCAAAAGGTCCGGTCATCATCGGTGAGGATCCCTATCATGCCGAGGTGCCGATTTCTTCCGCCGTTTCCAAGGAATCCGGCATGATCCGCCGCCGAACCAACGTGCTCGACAGCCTCGACGTCGGCGACGGCGACGCGAAGATCGATCTGCCACCGCCCCAACGGCTGGAGATCGACGAATGATCTCCCGCCGGACTATTTCGCGGAAGCGAACGGCATGACGCGGATGATATCATTCTCAACCGCCCATCCGTGGCCAGGAAGTCGTTCGGCAAGGTGTTTCCTCAGATCGTCTATCGGCGGATAGCCGCCGGTGCCATCGAAGCAACGGGCGTCATCGATCAAAAGCCCGAACGGATGCCCGAGGTGCCCGAGGATCGCATCCAGCTCACCCCAGATCGGGCATTCGGACGCTCCCTTTCCCGTAATCCCAGCCGAATAATGTCCATCCAACCAAAACAGGCACGGACCGGTGATCCGCGGAATCAACTCGGCGAGCTTATCCGCTGAATCTCCCTCCACGACCGCGATGTGGGGATACCCGGCAAACCGTTCTTTCGCCAACCGAGCCAAGGTGGACTGCACCTCAATGGTGAATATCGCCCGGAATTCGTTGCGGAAAAACCAGACGGTGTCGCCGCGGAAGGTTCCGGTTTCCACGAAAATTTCCGCACCCATTTTCCGGGCCTTCGCTTTGATGATGGCCCGCTTGAGCACACACGGGAGCGGTAGGCTCCAGCCGTCGCGGCACCATTTGTCCAGCCGACGCGCCAAGATCCTCCGGTCCTTCCATCTGCCAAGGATCGGAAAGGCCGAAATCAGCTTGTTCTCAAGGGAAATATGGGTGAACCGACTCATCAGGGTTGGCGATTTGGTTCTTGTCGCGACGAGGAAACGTAACTCGTCCGAGCCATGCAACCCCGAATCGTTCGAAAAGTATCGCACCGGCAACATTCGGCCGGGTGCGTCCAAGTGATGTGGCGATGAACCTCTCCCGGCGTCCCATAGGCCAAATCCCACGCGTGGAAAAAATCGCAAAAATGACCCGCCTCCCACATTTCTGGCACGCGTTCTGCTTTCACGGGAAGCACCGGATTGACAATTCACCCGGAATTTCCGAGTGTCCCGTCGTTCGGCATCCAACCCCACACCAACACACCAACACAACATGGCTAAATACAAACTGGAATACATCTGGCTCGACGGTTACACTCCCGTTCCGAATCTCCGCGGCAAGACGCTGGTCAAGGAGTTCGACAGCTTCCCCACCCTCGAGCAGCTCCCCTTGTGGGGTTTCGACGGCTCCTCCACCCAGCAGGCTCCGGGCGGCAGCTCCGACTGTGTGCTCAAGCCGGTGGCGGTCTATCCGGACAGCACCCGCCGCAACGGCGCGATCGTGATGAGCGAAGTCATGATGCCGGACGGCACTCCCCATCCCTCGAACAGCCGCGCCACCATCCTCGACGATCCCGGCGCATGGTTCGGATTCGAGCAGGAATACTTCCTCTATCAGGACGGCCGCCCGCTCGGATTCCCGGCGGAAGGTTTCCCGGCCCCGCAAGGCCCCTACTACTGCGGCGCGGGCTTCAAGGCCGTGGGCGATGTCGCCCGCCAGATCGTCGAGGAGCACCTCGACCTGTGCCTTGACGCCGGCATCAACCACGAAGGGATCAACGCGGAAGTCGCGAAAGGCCAGTGGGAATTCCAGATCTTCGGCAAAGGTTCCAAAACCGCCGCCGACCAGGTGTGGGCCGCCCGCTACCTGCTCGTCCGCCTCTGTGAGAAGTACGGCGTGGACGTGGAATTCCACTGCAAGCCGATCCGCGGCGACTGGAACGGTTCCGGCATGCACGCGAACTTCTCCACCGACTACCTCCGCGAAAAAGGCGGCAAGGAATACTTCGAAAAACTGATGGCTGCTTTCGCCGAGAACATGGAGGAACACATCGCCGTGTACGGTCCGGACAACCATTTGCGCCTGACCGGTCTGCATGAGACGCAGTCCATCGACAAATTCACCTACGGCGTTGCCGACCGCGGTTCTTCGATCCGTATTCCGCACAGCTTCGTCAACAACGGCTACAAGGGCTACCTCGAAGACCGTCGTCCGAACTCGCAGGGCGACCCCTACCAAATCGCCTCGCGGATTCTCAAGACGATCGCCACCGTGCCGACGCCCTGAGTGTCCTCACCGCCCTAGCACCCCCCGGATAGGGCAATCCCCCTGATTCACCCGAAAGGCCGTCTCCCCAACCGGAGGCGGCCTTTCCACGTACCGCGGCCACGGTTTCCATCGTTAGAAAAACGATTGCGATTCCCACTCCGGTATCCCGGACGCGCCTTAGCCCGAAAGTCAAAGGTCAAGATGGTATGGAAGCCCGGTTTACCACTGAAGCACTGATAGCCACTGAGTTCACTGAGTGTTGTTTGATCAAAAGACCAACGTCTCAGCGGCTTCAGCGGTTCAAACTGGAAACAGAAATGGAACCGCAATCTGATTTTCAACATCGGATCTCAGACTCAGTGCCTCAGGCGAAGGCGGCGTCCACGAGGTCCTGGCACCGGGTGCCGGGCATCACGGAAAGCTCCATCAGGTTCATCGCGTAGGCGAAGGAAACGCCGGTGCGCGGATCCCCAAACCCGTGGCTTCCGCCAGCGCCGGGGTGGCCGAAGGCCTCCGCCGACGGCCCGTACAACCGCCTCCGTTTGGTTCCGTTTCCGTCCACCGGGTCCATCTGGCAACCGCAGGTGAACACGGTGTCCCGCAGCAGCACCCTGTCCGGTCCGGACACCATCGGCCGGCCCAACCAGCGGCACACATCTTCCGGCAGCACGCCCGGAATGCGGCCGATCGCCGCCTGATAGAACTTCGCCAGCGCGGACGCCGATCCCACGCCGCCGAGCGCCGGCAAGCCCGCGGCCCATGCGCGCGGCTGGTTCATCTCGTGAACGGCGGTTAGACCATCCAACGCGTGGAATGCGCGCCAGGTGGGAGACCCTTTGCGCATGAAATCCAGATAGAAAGCGTCCTGCGAGCGTTTGCTAGGGACACCCGGATAGAGTTTCGCCACCCGTCCGGATTCGCCCTCGGGCAAGCCGATCCACAAATCCAGCCCCAGCGGCCGCGCGATTTCCCGCCACCAGAACTCGCCGAGCGGCATCCCCGCCAAACGCCTGACCGGCTCATCCACCAGCACCCCGAAAGTCCGCGGGTGATAGGCGTGCCCCTCGCCCGGACGCATCGCGGGGACCTGGGCTTCGATCGCGGCCACTCCGGCCCCGTGATCCCACACGCCGGCTTTTCGATCCAATCCGAACAATCCGCACTGGTGGGAAAGAAGATGGCCGAAATCCGCCTCCGCTACTGGAAACGCCGGCCAGACCTCGCGCACCGGCGTCTCCGGGCCGAGTCCGTGCCGCGCCAAAGCCAGCAGCAACGCGGCCGAGGCCGGCCCTTTCGTCGCGGAATAGAGTGGCACGAGCGTATCGGAGGCCCACGGCCGCCTGTGCTCGCGCTCGCACCAACCGTCCGCCAGCGAGGCGATCTCCACGCCGTCCTTCCACACGCTGACAGCCGCGCCAAGTTCACGCCCCGCGCGAAAATTCTCCGCGAACCTCGCATGCAGCGCCGATGCCAACCCGTCAGCCCGCATGCTGGTTAGGTCGTCGCCGTTTCCGGCTCCGGGTCGGACTGGGGAACGTCCTCGGCCGCCGGCTCCGGCTTGGTGGCGGCCGATGATTCGCTTGCCTCGCTGCCTGGCAGCACCAGCCATTCCTCGATCAGCCGGAACGCCACGGCCAGCAGCGTGGGACCGAGAAACACCCCCACCAAACCGAACGCGATGGCACCGCCCACCACTCCGCAGAAGATCAGCACGAACGGCAGCTTGCTGCCCTGGCTAATCAGATAGGGGCGCAGCACGTTGTCCACGCCACTGATGCCGAAAACACCCCACAGCACCATGAACAGGCACCAACCCGGCCGATCCTGGCTGTACAACCAGAATGCCGCGGGCACCCACACCACCGGCGGGCCGAATGGGATGACCGCCACGAAAAACGTCAGCACTCCTAGCAAAACCGCGCCCGGTACCCCGGCGATCCAGAACCCCACGCCCGCGACCAGCGCCTGCACCAGCGCCGTTCCCAGAATCCCGTAAATCACGCCCTTTACCGTCACTCCGGCCACCTGCATCAGCCGCTTGCCGCGCCCGGCGGTCAAACGGTCCACCAACATCCCAATCCGTTCCGCCAGCAGATCCGCGTCCCGCAACAGGAAAAATGCCAGAAACGCGCTGACCATCACCAGCACCACGCCATTTCCCACCGCTTTGCCCACCGCGATCAGTCCGGATTGGGCCCTCCCCAACAGGCGCCCGATCTGTTGGATCACCTGGGGCGATTCGGCGCGCGTTTTCGCCGTCTCCGCAGCCGCGAGATCCGGGGGCAACGGAGCCGGCCGCTCATCCTCGTGCAGCTCGCCGCCATCTTCCGAAACGATGTGCGGGCGCGGCGCCACCGGGTCCCGCGAAGCCTTCTCCAACTGCTCGATCCACTTGCGCCGTCCTTCCGCAAAGGCCTTCCAGTAGTCCACCACCTCCCCCCCCACCACAGGCACATCCTCCAGCCATGCGGGTGCTTCGTCCGGCAGCTTTTCAAACCATTTCCCGGTCGCACCGGCCAGCTCCTTGCCGTCCTCCGCCAGGCTGAAACCGATCCACACCACCGGCCCTGCCAGCACCACCGCCACCGTCAGCGTCACCAGACACGCCGCCCACGTCCGCGAACCGCGAAACCACCGGGTGAAACGCTTCTGCAACGGATAGAGCGCGAAGGTCAGCACCACCGCCCACATCAGCGCCGACCAAAACGGCCGCAACACCACCACGCAACCGACCAGCAGCAACAGCAGGGCCACCCCCGCGATGAAGGGCTCCAGTTTCCGCCTCGGTGACTTGATGATTTCCACGGCTTGGCCTCCGGCAATCAGGCCGACGGTTTGCCGGCCGCCGCCTCGCGCGCCATCAACTCGGCCTCCTCCTCATGGGAGTGGATCTGCAAACTCACCTGCACGCCCTCGCGGTCCGCCGCCGCCCGCAGCACACTGCGGATCGCCGATGCCGTGAAACCGTTGCGCCCGATCAAATTCGCCACATCCGCCTGCGCCAGCACCAACTTGAACCGCAGCCGCTTGGGACCAAGCTCCGCCACCTTCAATTGCGCCTTCCCTGGCTCGTCAATCAGCTTGACCGCCACGTATTGCAGAAAATTCCTCAGTTTGTCGGTGACTTCCTTCATGCCACGCCCACCTTGCACCACCACCCCGCCCCACGCAAGCCCGAACTCGCCGCCAGAATATTTCAAATTTCAAATTTCGGATTTCGGATTTCAAATCTCGGATTTCAAATTTCAAATTGCATCCCCTCCCCCCGCCCGCCATCTTCCGGGCATGTCCCGCTCCCACCGCATCACCATCCTTTCCGGCGACGGCATCGGCCCCGAAGTCATGGCCGAAGCCCTCCGCGTGCTCGACGCCGTTTCCGCAAAACACGGGTTTTCCGTGGCACACAGCAGCCACTTGGTCGGCGGCGCGGCCATCGATGCCACCGGCCACCCGCTGCCGCCCGAAACCGTGACCGCTTGCGAGGCGGCCGACGCCATCCTGTTCGGATCGGTGGGCGGCCCGAAATGGGAAAGCCTGCCGCCCGATCTCCAACCCGAACGCGGAGCGCTGCTCCCGCTGCGCAAGCACTTCGGCCTCTTCGCCAACCTCCGGCCCGGCGTGTGCCTCCCGGCGCTCACCCACGCGTCCCCTGTCAAGCAGGAACTCATCGCCGACGGCTTCGACGTTCTCTGCGTCCGCGAACTCACCGGCGGAGTCTATTTCGGCTCGCCCAAAGGCCGCCACGAGGAAAACGGCGAACCGGTGGCCCTGGACACCATGATCTATCGGAAAAGCGAGATCGAACGCATCGCCCGCGTCGCCTTCACCGCCGCCATGGGCCGCGGGAGAAAACTGCTCTCCGTGGACAAAGCCAATGTGCTCGCCTCGTCCGTCCTCTGGCGCGAAACCGTGATCGAAATCGCCCGTGAATTCCCGGAAGTCGAGCTTTCCCACATGTATGTCGATAACGCCGCCATGCAGCTCATCCGCCGCCCCGGATCGTTCGACGTGCTGGTCACCGAGAATCTCTTCGGAGATATTCTATCCGACGAAATGGCGATGATTTCCGGTTCGCTCGGCATGCTTCCGTCCGCGTCGCTCGGCGTCCGCAAGGAAAACGGGCTTTACTTCGGCATGTATGAACCGTCCGGCGGATCCGCGCCCGACATCGCCGGCCAGGGCATCGCCAACCCGATCGCCCAGATCCTTTCCCTTGCCATGCTGCTGCGTTTTTCGTTAGAAGAAACCGACGCCGCCGGCGATATCGAGCGCGCCGTGGCCGCCGCCATCGCGGATGGTTTCCGCACCGGCGACATCGCCACCGGGCGCGATTCGGAAACCCGCGTGGGCACCGCAGCCATGGGCGACGCGATCCTCGCGCGGATCTAACCGGGTGACTTGCCCGGAACACCGCCGGATTGGCATTGCAAATCCGGCGGTGTCCCCCATAGTCCGCGCTTTCACCCAGCCCGTCATGCAGTCCACTTCGCCATCCACGGAATCCGCCGGATCCTCCCGCGCCCACGCCGCGGTTCTCGTCATCAACAGCGGCAGTTCCTCGCTGAAGTTTTCCCTGATCGACACCGCCACCGAAACCGTGCTGGCCCAGGGGCTCGCCGAAAACCTCGGCGGCGCGACCGCGCTGCTCCACTTTTCCCGAACCGGCGAAGCCAAAACCAGCCATCCCATCCCCGGAGCCGGGCACTCGCAGGCGATGGCGGCGGTGCTCGACCACCTCGGCGGCATCCGCATTGGTGCGGTTGGCCACCGCGTCGTCCACGGTGGCGAGGCGTTTTCCGGCAGCGTGCTGATCGACGAGCCCACCCTCGCCGCGATTCGCCAGTGCGTTCCGCTGGCTCCGCTCCATAATCCGGCCAACCTCGCCGGCATTTCGGCCGCCGTGGAGCGGTTTCCGGATCTGCCGCATGTGGCGGTGTTCGATACCGCGTTCCATCAGACCATGCCGCCCAAGGCGTTTCTCTACGCCATCCCGCACGACCTTTACGATACCCACAAGGTCCGCCGATACGGGTTCCACGGCACCAGCCACCGCTTCGTTTCCGCCGAAGCCGCCAGATTGTTAGGGCGCGCGCCGGAGGAGGTCCAGTTGCTAACCGCCCACCTCGGCAACGGATGCAGCGCCTGCGCCGTGAAAAACGGCCGCTCCGTGGACACGTCGATGGGCTTCACCCCGCTCGAAGGCCTGGTGATGGGCACCCGCAGCGGCGACATCGATCCCAACCTCCACGAGTTTCTCGCCCACACGCTCGGCAAGTCGCTGGTCGAAATCACCGCCATGCTCAACCGCCAGAGCGGATTGTTAGGCATCTCGGGAATCAGCAACGACATGCGCACGCTCGCCGCCGCGGCCGCCGACGGAAACGACCGCGCCCAACTCGCGATCGAGGTGTTCTGCTACCGGCTCGCCAAGGGCCTGCTCGCCCTCGCGGCGGGACTCGACCGCATCGACGCGCTGGTTTTCACCGGCGGCATCGGCGAGCATTCCGCCGCGGTCCGCGCCCTAACACTCGCGCACCTCGGCGTGCTCCGCCCCGCGCTCGACGAGTCTCTCAACGCCGCGCACGGCCGCGCCTCCGACGGCCGGATCACCGCGCCCCACAGCGGATTGCTCGCTCTCGTGGTGCCTACCAACGAGGAACTTGTCATCGCCCGCGAAGCCGCCCGATTCCTATCATAAATTATCCCGCACTCCACGCCATGTCCGCCCACACTCCGCGCACCCTGTTTCTCGCTCCGGTCGGTTCCGGAGTCGGCCTGACCATCATCACCCTCGGTCTCGTCCGCGCCCTCGACGCGCGCGGCGTGCGCGTGGCGTTCTTCAAACCGATCGCCCAACCCGCCCAAAAAGGCGGACCCGACCGCTCGGCGCATTTCATCCGCGCCACCACCCAGCTCAAACCGGCGGATCCGATCTCACAGACCGAGGCGTCGCGCCTCATTTCCTCCGGCGACGAGGAGCAGCTCATGGAGCACGTCATCGCCAATTTCCACACCTCCTGTGCCGATGCCGATGTGGTGGTCGTCGAGGGACTGGTCCACACCGACACCCTGCCTAACGCCGCCGCGATCAACTCGGCGCTGGTGCGCGCGCTCAGCGCCCATGTCATTCTGGTAGGTAAGCTCGCCAGCGGATCCGACGACGACTACGCCGATTTCGAATCCACCCTGGAGATCACCATCCGCGAGTTCGGCGGGGTGAAAGGCGAAAACTTGTTAGGATGCATCGTCAACCGGATCCCGGAACCGCTCGGAACACCACCCACCGAGCTGGCCAAGACCCTGCGCGCCCGTTGCCCGTTCCTTTCCCGTACCGGCTTTCCGATCATCGGAGCGGTCACCGAAAACGCCGAACTTTCGTCGCCGCGCACCATCGACATCGCCCGCCATCTCAACGCCCGCATCATCAACGAGGGCGAACTCGACACCCGCCGCGTCCGAAATTTCACCCTCCTCGCCCGCACCGTGCCCAACATGCTGGTCTCGCTCAAGCCGGGCTACATCCTCGTCACCCCCGCCGACCGCGCCGATGTCGTCGTGGCCGTGGCCATGGCGGCGGTGAACAAGATCGCCTTCGCCGGCCTCGTTCTAACCGGCGACACCGACCTTCCCCCGCGGATCCTCGAATTGTGCCGACCGGCCCTCGAAAGCGGCCTGCCGATCCTAAAAGTCCACACCAACAGTTGGCAAACCGCCACCCATCTATCCAACCTTCCGCGCGAGGTGCCGATCGACGACATCGAGCGCGCCCGCGCCTCGATGGAGCACGTGGCCAACCACATCGACGCCGTCTGGCTCGCGGAAAAATGCGCCGCCCAGGTCGAGGCGCGCATGTCGCCGGCCGCATTCACCTACCGCCTCGTGGAGTTGGCCCGCCAGGCGAACAAGCGGATCGTGCTCCCCGAGGGCAGCGAACCGCGGACCATCCGCGCCGCCGCCCTCTGCGCCCAACGCGGTATCGCGCGCTCAATCCTGCTAGGTAACCGCGATGAAATCCTCCGGGTGGCCAACGGTCTCGAAATCACCCTTCCCGACGGCGTGGAAATCATCGACCCCGCGGAAGTCCGCGAGCGGTATATCGACCCGCTCTTCGAGATGCGCCGCCACAAGGGAATCTCCCGCCACGACGCCGCCGATTTCCTCGAAGACAACGTTTGGTTAGGAACCACCATGCTCGCCATGGGACAGGTGGACGGGCTGGTATCCGGCGCGCTTCACACCTCCGCCAACACCATCCGCCCGGCACTCCAGATCATCAAAACCAAACCCGGCGCCCGCGTCGTTTCCTCGATCTTTTATATGTGCCTCCCCGATCAGGTCCTCGTGTATGGCGACTGCGCCGTCAATCCGGACCCCGATGCGGAAATGCTCGCGGACATCGCGATCCAGAGCGCCGAATCCGCGATCAGCATGGGCATCCCGGCCCGCGTGGCGATGATTTCCTACTCCACCGGCGAGTCCGGGTCGGGAGCGGATGTGGACAAGGTCCGCGAGGCCACCCGCATCGCCAAGGCCAAGCGTCCCGACATTCTGTTGGACGGCCCCCTCCAATACGACGCCGCGGCCATCGCCGACGTCGCCGCCCAAAAGGCCCCGGACAGCCCGCTCGCCGGCCGCGCCACCGTGTTCATTTTCCCCGATCTCAACACCGGCAACACCACCTACAAGGCGGTCCAGCGCAGCGCCCACGTCATCAGCGTGGGCCCCGTCCTCCAAGGCCTCAAACGCCCCGTCAACGACCTCTCCCGCGGCGCCCTCGTCGAAGACATCGTTTACACCATCGCCATCACCGCCATCCAGGCCAAGGAAGCCTAACACACGGGGTCAGTCCTCGCACGGTAACATTTTTGGGGCGCTGTCAGCGCGAGGGATGCGCGGGTGTTTGTCTTTCGGACGGCGGACCTCCTGGAGATTCCAGTGTGCTCGCAGACTTGGGAAGGAGGAACAACAAAGTGCCGGTCATGGAGTCCCCATTCTCAGCCGAAGGGGACGCTGGCGCTTCCAGGGAGCACCCCCGGTTTCAGTTCTTCCAATTGAGCGCGCCTTTCTTAAGGGCATAGACGTAAGCCACGGCCAGAATTCCGGCGAATCCAGCCATGCTCGCCAAGGCGGCGGGGCTCTTGGCCACCAGTTCGCGGAATTGCAGCGCCCACGGATACATGAAGACGACCTCGATGTCGAAAATGACGAACAACATGGCCACCAGGTAGAACTTCACCGAAAACCTCGGCGCCCCCTCACCGATGGGCAACATGCCGCATTCGTAGGGCGTATCCTTGGTCGCGTTGCGCTTGGCCGCCCGGCCGAAAATCACGCTGAGAATCAGGACCATCGCCGCAAAGCCGGCAACAACCAGAATCTGGAAAAACACGGGAAGGTAATCGTTGAGCATGGCCTGAACGGGGCTGACACGCCAAGGCTAGCGGTCCAACGCCGGGAGTCCAACCCAAATCTCCCGAAAAAAACACCCGCCCCCGGAACACCGGGCGCGGGCGATTGAACGAGGCCGGAAAACCCTCAGCCGTCCTGCATTTGCGACGCCACAAAGGCGCTGGACGCTTCGTGAACCCGAGCGGTTCCCTTGTATTCCTTGCCGATCTTTTCGACGAGGCCGCGGGTCACCAGGTTCTGGAGTTTTTCGTAGGCGCGGAGCCGGAGCATTTCCTCGCCGCCGCTCACCGCATTGCGGGCCTTCAGATTCTCGAAAACCCGCTCGAACAGATCGTTGAAGCCAAAAATCTTCTTCTCCACCAACACATTCACCAACTCATCGGTGACATGGTCCGGAAGACGGCGTGAGTATCGCGTGCGTTTTGAAGTCGTTGACATAGCGGCGTCACCATAGCACCGACCGCCGAAAATGCGACTCTAATAAATGCGGGAAATTTCGGGTGTTTACATGGTATGACCCCGGTCCGGGACGGATATCGGCTTCCGCGGAGCCCGCCCACAATCATCCCTGCGGCTCCCGATTTCCCATCCAACTTATTGTATTTCAATGTATTATGAAAATTTCAACTTCGCGGAAATCCGCCTATCGAATGCCCAAGCCTCGGATGATTCCCATGTTTCTTTCCATCCATGATTCCGCATATCCTTGCAAATCCGGTCAGCAAACCCTCACCGTTCAACGTGTCCGAAATTTTATGTTTCCAAAACAACTTGCCACTTCCCGTTGGAAATCAATGGGATTGCAGAGAAAACCGGGATCTTCGCCCCGACACCCGCGATTCGGATTCCGTGATTTTTTCAAATGTCGGCTTGACTCCCGCGCGGTTTCATCCATTCTCCCCGGCCCGCCGCGTTGGAAACGTGGCCGGTAGCCATCCACTCCCATGAAAAAGGACATCCATCCCAAATACAATCCGGTCGTGTTCGTCGATATGAGCACGGGCGTCCGCTACGTTTCCCGCTCCACCAAGTCCTCGGACCGCAAGGAAGTCATCGACGGCGTCGAACACAGCATCATTTCGATCGGTGTGACCTCGTCGTCCCATCCGTTCTTCACCGGCCAGAACCAGTTTGTCGATACCGAAGGCCGCATCGACAAGTTCCAGAAGCGCTTCGGTGCCGTCCGTCGCGCCGGCAAGCCCAAGCTGGGCTAACCAAGCCAGCCGATTTTCCCAAACACCCGGCCCGCAACGCGTGCCGGGTGTTTTGTTTTGCTTGCGCGCCGGCCCGCGGCCCGCTTGGCTTCGCCCGTGCTCGCCAAACGAATCATCCCCTGCCTCGATGTCACCGACGGACGCGTCGTCAAAGGCGTCAATTTCGTCGATCTCGTGGACGCCGGCGATCCGGTGGAATGCGCCATCGCCTACAACGCCCAACAGGCCGACGAGCTGGTCTTTCTCGATATCACCGCTTCCTCGGACCACCGCCATACGATGGTCGATGTGGTCCGCAGGACCGCCGCGCAGTGCATGATCCCGCTCACCGTGGGCGGCGGCATCCGCAGCGTGGAAAACATGCGGGAAATGCTGCTCGCCGGAGCCGACAAGGTGGGCGTCAACACCGCCGCGATCAACCGCCCGGAACTCATCGACGAAGGCGCCAAGGCCTTCGGCAGCCAGTGCATCGTGGTGGCGATCGACGCGAAACGCGAAGCCCCCGGAAAATGGGGGGTCTATACCCACGGCGGACGCAATCCGGTGGGCCGCGACGCTCTGGCATGGGCGATCGAAGCCTGGAACCGCGGCGCCGGCGAGATCCTCCTGACCAGCATGGACGCCGACGGCACCCAGGCCGGGTATGACATCGAACTGACCGCCACGATTTCCTCCGCGGTGGGCATCCCGGTGATCGCCAGCGGCGGCGCGGGAAACCTCGACCACATGGTAGAAGTCCTCCAAGCCGGCCGCGCCGACGCGGTGCTCGCCGCCAGCATCTTCCACTTCGGCATGCACACCGTGGCCGAGGCCAAACGCCACTTCGCCGCCCACGGCATCCCGGTCCGGCCGATGACCGAGGCCGGGGTTACGGCATAGCGGCGGATTTCGGCAGCAGCTTGGCGACGACCACCAGCAGGACGACGACCACCAGCGCCAGCGTGCCCCACAGCCACGGAGACCCTGTGGCGGGCATCCACGCCCTGCGCGGCTTTTCCTCGCGGAACGGCTCGTCGCCCTGTAACTCGGCTTGCAGCTTCGGTGCGGCGGAAAGTTCGGCCCTAACCAGACCAAGATCGTATTCCGGGGCGCTGGCGTACGGGTTTCCGTAGTAGAGAAACAGCGGGTCCGCGGACACCAGCTTGGCGACGATCACCGGCGCATGATAGACCACCTCGGCGGAGGCGATTCCTATCGGCGGGTTGTCACCGTTGTCGGTTTCCATCCGCCAGTTTTCGGGAAGCCGGTTGCCTCTCAGGTCAAGCGGGAAGTCCGCATCGTTTCCCGGCGTTCGCGTCCAAATGCCGCTCGCGGTCCATCCGGTGTCCATCGGATTCCGCGTGTCAATCTTCCGCACCTCCAACAGGATCGTCCGGGTGAAAACCCGCGTCGGCGAGGAAAGCACGAGCCGATCGGCCGGCAGCCCGGCGATCGGCTGGGTGAAATACCAACTGGAAAACGTCCGCCGCTTCGGATCCGTGCCGCGGTCCTGAATGACGCACGGAAGCCTCCGCTCGACCTTCTTCGGTTCGATCAGATAGGGAATCTGCCTGCCGTTCTGGATCAACCGGAAATCGGCGCAGTCCGTGCGCGACGCGGCGAGTTGCGCGGCCTTGACCTCGATGGCGACGACACCCGTACCGGGGATTTTGACCGCGCTGCGTCGGGTCCAGTCGGATAGATCGATCTCCGCGCCGGCCGGTTCGACACCGGGGAGGGCGACGGGCGGCTGATAGGCCGCGCGGGCCCGCAGTTCCCCCGGCCTCACCGATTGTCCGGGAACCCTGGCCATGGCCTCGCGCAAGGGTGCCAGATCATAGATCGGCTCGGGGGCCCGGGGATTGCCCGCAAGCAGCGTCCATGCGCCCGGCTTGGCCGCGTGAAACTCCAGCGTGGTGGGAAACAGCGATGCCGAAGCACCGGAGACGGTTAGGGGAGGGCTATCACCGTTTTCAATGGTCAGCCGAAGTTGTCGTGAGGGAACCCGCCGGTTGATCGGGATCGTCGGAAGTCCCGCCGAAGCGTCACCATCGCCGATGATCCGATAGATCATCCCGCCCCCGATTATCGGAGGTGGCGGAGCGCCTTGGGCACCTCCGGACAGCGCCAATAGGCAGCGTCTGCTGAATACCGGATCCCCGACGTTCAGCCGGATCTCTTTCAGATGCAGATTGGCCGCGCCGAGATCCAGCAGCAACGATGACGACGATCCGGCGACCGTGTTCTCGAGGATCCGGACATCGCCTGGCACGGAAGCCACCGCGTTTCTAACCGCCAAGGCGATCCCCGCGCCGGTGAGCGGAATCGGACGGGTGCGGGCGTCGGATAGAGTGACCCGGAGTTTCCTCCATGGCTTCGCGGGCAGAGGCACGGTCATGCGCTCCGTTCCGCCGGCTTGGCGGAAAACCACTTCACGGGAAACGATCTGCTGCCAATTGTCGCCATCCGCGGTGCCTTCGATGGTGGCGGACTTGATGAAATCCCGCGCCGGGGATCGCAGCGTGACCGCCTCCACCGGCAATTCGGTTCCGGTGGAAAACTCCAACTGGGTGGCCGCCTCCACATTCGGTCCGGATTCGATCAGGCGGATCTCCGTTCCCTCGGCCTCCCGCTGGTCGGGCGTCACCGGCGCCGGATTGTCCACCAAGCGCGGCGTTTCCACGCCGTCCGGCGAGAGCACCCGCAGATCCGCCAACGAAGGCTGCGCGACATCGAGCGTGGCGGGAGGCACATCGAGCCTAACCACCCCGGCGGCGGAAACCCCGAACGGCTGCTCCCACTTCCACGCGTCATGCGACGCCTCGGGAGCGGCTGCGGCCAATACGGATAGAACGGCGGTGATCGCCGGAACGGTTCTCATGGGCGTTTGGAACGGTTGAAGAATTGTTGATAGAGAAACGATGCGACAAACGCGATCACCGCCACGCCGATGAGAGCGCCGATCCGGAACACGCTGGCCAGCGACGCGAGGTCGTGGAGAAACACCTTCAGCAGCGTGCCGACCAACAGCGCGATGGCCGCATAGCGCGCGGGCCGGGCGCCGCGCCAGATGCCGATGATCAGCAGCCCGAGCGCGAACAATCCCCAAGCGATGCTGTAGGTCATGTCGCGCGCGAAATTCGCCCCGCCGCCGAACTGGATGTAATCATAGCCTTCCGGCGTGAAGAACTCGGCGATTTCGATGCTCAGCAAAACGAACAGCAGCACGCCGCCGATCGAATTCAGCACCACCCGCGGACGGTAAACGGCCAACCGCGGATGGGGATCGGCGAGCCACCATGCCCCGAAGAACGCCACCGCCGCCGCGATCCCGTAGGTGGATAGATACCAGTTGAAAACCGGCATCGCGGACTGCGGATACCATCGCAGGACCGAAGGGATCGGCAGCAACCGAAAAAACACCACGATAAGCAGGGCAAGCCCGGTCACCTGGAGGCCATACACCGGCGTTTTCCGCCCGCCAAGAACCAGCAGTCCCAGCGCGAACAATCCCCAAGAAATGCTATATGTCATATCGCGGGCGAATTTCGCCACACCGCCGAAGGCAATATGGACCGCGTCCTCCGGAGTGAAGAAATCCGCAATCTCGATGTTGAGCAGCGCGAACAACAGAATCCCGCCCATCACGTTGAGTATCACCCGCGGACGGAACCGCTCCAGCCTCGGATCAGGGGTGGCGAGCAACCATGCGCCGGCCAGAGTCGATGCCGCCGCGATCCCGTAGGTGTAGAGATAGGTGTTGAAAATCGGCGTCGCGGACCGAGCGTACTCGGTGAACACCGCCGGATTGAGCACCAGCCTGGCGAACACCGTTCCCAGCAATCCGATGCCGGTCAGTTGCAGCCCGATGTGCGGCACCCGCCGATAGAGCCATAGCAAGAGCGCCCCTTCCATCGCCCAACTGACCGTCAGCCAGTGACGGTCGAACTGGATCGGAAACACCAGCGTGATGAACAGCAGTGCCACACCCCCGAACCACGCCAACCGGCTGCGTTTCGCCTCGTCCATTTCCCCGGCCATCCGCACCACCATCAGCAAGGCCCCAAGGCTGGGGACCGCGAACGCGCAGGGCAGCAGGCCCATTTTCCCGGCCATCCCCGGATAGGAAAACTTCACCCCATGATGCACTAACAGGAAGTAGCCGATCCCCGAAACGGCGGATGTGATCCACGGCAGCGCGCGCCCCATCATTGCCTTGCGGAACAAAAACGGAAACGCCAGGAACAGCAGATAACATCCCACCTGCCAGGTGATTTCCAGCCCCGCCGTCGCCGGAGTGAAGTTCGCCTCATGCCAAACCGCCTGCACCGCGAAGAGTCCGCCAAACGCAGCGGGAACCAGAGCCGACTTCCGGTCCAACACCGCCAGGCCCAGCAAAAGCACAACCATCACCAGACCCACTCCGAAAACCGGGGATGGATCCGGCACCGGCAGCCGCAGCACCGCGAGCACCAGCAAGCCGAACGGAATCAGCCCCGCCATCACCTGCATCGCCGACGCCAATAGCCGCCCGATCACGTCGGGCGCGCCGGCCACCTCATCGCCGGTCGCGAAGTGCCCTCCCAACCACCTGCCGCCGACGGCGAACAGCACCGTGAATCCGAGACCGATCCCTAACATCGGCATCAGCGATTCAGCCGCCGCCGGCACCGAGAACAGCCACACCACCATCAGCAAGGCGGTGGCCACCATGCCACCGGCCGCCGCCAGCATCGAGCCCGCTCTCGGCGCGACCGCCATCGACAGCAGGTTGAGAGCCAGCACCAGCGCCCATACCGCCATCGGCGGCTCCGGCAGTCTGGTGATCACAATGATGCCCAACAGAACCGGCGCCACCGCCGCCCACGACCATGCTTCCGCCGGCACGGCCGCCCGGACCGCCGTTTCCGCCCGCCGCGCGAGCACCAGCGGCACCACCGTATGCGCGGTGCCGGCGGCCAGATAGAACAATAGCGCGGCCACCAGGTTCTCCTGTGTTAGAAAACCGCCCGTCCACAGCGCCAGATGGAGGAAGCACAGGATCGCGCTCACCAACTGCGCCAGCAGCAACCGCGGACGCAGCCACACCAGCGCCATCACCGCCGCGCACTGGGCCAGCACGAATCCGAGCGTCCAACCGACATGCGACGCCACCCCCGCACATCCTAACAACACAAACCCGAACAGCCATCCCATGCCCGCCATCACCATCGCCGCACCCTCCGGATGAGGGCTATCACCGCCCCGCCGCTTCTCCAGCCACGTCGCAACCATGAACAATGTCTGGAACCCGAGCACGATGACCATCGGCCACAGCACCTTGGCGCCATCGGCATAGCCGTCCTTCCAGAAGTGCGCGCCCATCCAGCCCATCTGGATCACCACCGTGCCGATCACCGCCGCGGTCACCAGGAACCGCCAATTGCGATGCCGCGACACCGCGATCAGCCCGCCGACCAGAAGCGCGATGTAGGCGGATAGAACGAGCAGTTCGTCCCGGCCGGTGCTCACCAGCACGGGCGTTAGAAAACCTCCGACCATACCCAGCCCGGCCACCACCAGCGCGTTGAGCCTCACCGCGATCAGAAACGCCGTCACCGTGATCAGCACCATCAGCAGAAACGTGCCCGCCTGATTGAAAAAGCCATACCGCTCGTAGGCCGCGAAGGTCACCCCGTAAAGCACCAGCACCGCCGTGGCGCAGAACGCCTGCGACAACGCCTGATGCGTCCCGCGCCGGTGCAGCGCCAGTCCGCCGACCAACAATCCCGTTCCCGTCAGATAGCCCATCGCCACCCGCATCGCCGGCGAAATCAGGTTGTTTTCGAACGCATACTTGACGAAAAAGATCACCCCGAAGAACAGCGCCACGCCACCTAACCAGGCAAACAGCTTCACCCCCATGAATTGCTCCAAATCGATCGGCGGCTTTGCCGGGGGAAGCGGCTCCCCGACCCGCGGAGGAACGACCACCGGAGCCACGGCAGGCTCGTCTCTCTCCGGCAATGGCGGGGGCGCGGCATGCGCCACAACCGGCTCCGCGACGATCCGTTTCACCACGGGTTCCGGCTCCATCGCGGCCGATGCGGCCACCACCGGCGGAGGCGCGACCTCGGGCACGGGCTTCTCCACCGGACGCTCCCCTTTCACTTCCTGCTCCCGTGTTGGCGGCGCTTTGACGGCCTCGCCATCCCGCTTGCGCAGTTCCCGCCGCGTCCGCTCCAACAGCCCGGCCAACGCGTGAACCTCCCGTTCCGCGGCAGCGGCACGCCGTTTCGCGTCGCTGGCGGAAACCACCGCGATGATCGGCATCACTATGATCCACAACACCAACAGCAGCAGCAAAAGGATGATTCCTTCCATAAATTCGTTACGCGTTGGTCGCAGCATGCTCCGGCTTTCCCCGCTTCACAAGCAAAATGCGCAGCCCGGCATTCCCGCGGATCCGGCTTGCCGATCCCCGCCATTTTCACCATGATCGCCCGCGATGAACCTCCCCGAGCCACCGCTTTCCCCCGATGCCGAAAAACTGCGCGACGCGATTCTGGAAATTCCGCGAACCTCCGAACCGTTCGAAGATTATCCGGAGGGCATCGACGCCGATCTGATCGAGTACCTCTACTACGGCACCCAGGACGGCGATCCCACGGTGATCCCGGAACTCAAGCGCCAGATCGCCCTACATCCTGAGTATCCGACCCTTCAGAATTTCCTCCGAGTTTATTATCACATCCGGAACAACCCGCGCCAGGCGGCCGCCGTGCTTGGGAAGATGGCCCAGCAGCATCCGGACTATCTTTTCTCCCGCCTTGGCCTTTGCGAGGAGATCCTGCACCACAAGCGTCCACCCGAACAAGTCCTGCAACACCTCGGCGCGGATCTCGATCTAGCCAAACTCTATCCCGGACGCACGGTGTTTCACGTCACGGAGATCCGTTGTTATTACCACCTGGCGGGATCCTACTACGCCCTCATCGGCCGGCAGGACCTCACCCGCGGCGTGATGGCGGCGCTGGAAACAATCGAACCCGACTCCCCCGTCCTAAAGGTCCTCGAATATGAAATCATGATGGCGAACATGCGAAAAGGAAAGGCTATCAGGGATCGCGACGCCCGAATCCGGCGCGTCGTGGTCACGCAGAAACCTTCCCGCATCCCGACCGGCGCACCGCCGCCCGAATTCACCCACCCGGAAGTCGAAATTCTCTGCCGTACCGGCATGGACATCGCCGAGGTCGATCTCCGCTCGATCCTCGCCCTGCCGCGGGAATCGCTCGTGGCCGACCTGATCCTCGTGCTCGAAGATGCCATCGTCCGTACCCCGGATTTCCTGTTGGAAGAATCCGACGAGAACTCCTGCGGTCCGCTGCACGCGATCCATCTGTTGGCCGAGATCGATGCCATCGGAGCCGCCGATGTCCTGCTCCGATTTTTCACACTCGACGACGAGGCCATCCAATTCTGGCTCGGGGATTTTCCCTACGATCACCTCTATGCCCGGATCGTGGCGGATTCGGTTCCCCAAGTCACGGATCTGCTCAAGGCGCCCGGAATCCACCGCACTTCCAAAGCGTATCTATCCACCGCGCTGGTGAGACTCGTGGAAATCAAACCGGAACGGCGCGGCGAAATCGTCGATGCCCTGGCTTCGGTGCTTCGGCACATGCTGGAGGCATCTCCCGAAGACAACGTCGTCGATACCGCCGCGATCTCGTTCATCATCGGCGACTGCATCGACCTCCGCGCCGTCGAACTCGAACCGCTGATCGAACAACTGTGGAATCGGGAATTGATCGAGCAAATGGTCTGCGGCGATCTCGACGACATCCGCGCAGGCATGCGGGAAGCGCCACGTCCGCCAACTCCGCAAAAGGACATCTTCGAAATGTATCGCAGCTATGCATCCTATGGCTTCGATCCCGAGGACGAGGACGGCCCTGGGGACGACATCGTCGATTTCCGCCAACCCGGCGGCGGATCGCCTCTCTACGATCTTCCGGGCATCTCCACCGAACCGGCAGTGGGCCGCAATGACCCATGCCCCTGCGGCAGCGGCAAGAAATACAAGAAATGCTGCCTGAAATGACCGGCATACCGGGAGGCTGATGCGGATCGCACGCCAATCCGGTTTCCGACGATTCCAAGACAAACCGGCGAACCGGTTTCGCTGTGCGTGGCATGACACGACCCGCCCTCATTCCATTGGCCTGCATCGCCGCCGCGACCAGTGCCGGAGCCGCCGACTACCTGACTCTCATCGCCAAACCGACCGCCGAATATCCGGCGTGGAAACAGGTGGGCACCAAACTCGCCGCCATCCACCAGGGCTCCTGCGAAGCCTGGGACGGCACCGAGGCCGGATTGGCCGCTACCCTCAAAAAGCACCAACCGCGCTACCTCGCCATCATCGCCAAGCCGGAAACTTTCGACGCCCCAACCGTCCGCGCGATCAACCGCGCCACCCGCCAGGCCGATGACGACCCGTGGACCGATTGCCGCTGGGGACTCATCACCGGCAACACCGCCGCCGACGCCCTCCGCCTCGTGGAAACCCGCAAGCCGCTCGTCATCGAACGCGCCTTGGCCACCACCGGGATCGACCTCGGCCTCGTCGATTCGGCGCTCGTGCTGAGCGACGGCGGCAAGGGCGGCCTCACCCGCAAAGCCCCCGGCGGAAAGCCGGAAAACGGCAAATGGTCCGACACCACCGACCCCGGCGGCACCGTCACCCTGTTCGCCGATTTCTGGGACAAGTCCGATCCGCAACTCCTCGTCACCAGTTCCCACGCCACCCAGTTCAATCTGGAAATGCCGTTTGGTCTGGGACTGATCGCCAGCCATGGCGGCAAGTTCCACGTCCTAACCATGCAGCAGCGCGAGAAGTTTGCCAGGTTTCTCGGCGGCGCGATGTTCACCGGCAAGGTGGACGAACTCGGCAAGTGGATCGATAGCACCCACGCACCCACCCTCAAGGCATCCAACGGCACTCCGCGCGTCTGGGTGGCCAGCGGCAACTGCCTCATCGGCGATGCCAAGAAAACCGGCGAGTCGATGGTCGCCACCGCCCTGAGCACGTCCGGTTTCCGCCAATTCGTCGGCTACGTCGTTCCCACCTGGTTCGGCCGCGGCGGCTGGGGCGTTTCCGGTCTCTGGCAGGGCAGCAAGGGAGGCCTCTCCCTATCCGAAGCGTTCTATCTGAACCAGCAGGGGCTCATCGACGAAACCATCCGGCGCTTTCCCGGTGCCGAAAAGGTCGTGTTCGACAGCGATGACATCGAAACCGGCCTGAAGAACGACCGCAAATTCCTCGAAGGCCTCCACGGCCTCGAACAAGGTGGAATGAAGATCGAGAAGGACACCGTGGGCCTCATCCACGACCGCGACGTGGTCGCTTTTTGGGGCGATCCGCTGTGGGACGCCCGCTTCGACGCGAAACGCATGCCCCATCCGATCGAATCCGTTTGGTCGAAAAACGGCTCCGATCTCACCCTCACTCTAACCGCCCGCTCCGACTACGACGGCGGCTATCCGCTGTGGCTCCCCGAGCGGGTGGAAAAGCCCACCCTCAAGCTCCCCAAAGGCTCGTCCATCGACGCCCTGGCGGCGGACGATTTCCTGCTGATTCGCAAGCTCACCCTCAAGGCCGGGGAAACCGTGGTCGTTAAAATCGGCAAGGCCACACCATCCGCCAAATCCTAACCATTCGGAAACCGCCAACGAGACCGGCGTTCCGGGCCGCCGCGAAAGGCGGTCCGGACGCAGGAAACGCACGACCTCCGTCTTCTTGAGCTTGCGCCGGCTCCGGCAACCGCGCTTTCCCCTTGCGCGAGCCGGATGACCGGTGGAATCTCCCGCCGTGCTGCCTTGGTTCGGACATGACCGTTTCCCCCTGTTTCTCGCGCCCATGGCGGGCGTGACGGACTTCGTTTTCCGCGGCTTGTGCAAGGAACTGGGCGCGGACGTGATGGTCACCGAGTTCGTCTCCGCGGAAGGGATTCTGCAAGCCGACGGACGCACCCGGAAATACACCGAATTCACCGACGAGCAGCGGCCCGTGGGCGTGCAGTTGTTCGGCGCGGACGGCGAGCGCCTCGGCGAGGCCGCGAAGAAAATCATCGACTGGAAACGCCCGGATTTCATCGATCTGAACTACGGCTGCCCGGTCAACAAGGTGGTCGCGCGAAACGGCGGATCCTCGCTGCTGAAAGACTGCGGATTGGTCGCCTCCGTGGCCGAAGGCGTGGTTAGAGCGGTGGGTGACCAAGTGCCGGTGACCGCCAAAATCCGGATCGGCTGGGATTCGACATCGGTCAACGCGGTGGAGGTGGCGCGGATTCTCGTGGATTGCGGGGTCAGCTCGGTCACGGTCCACGGCCGAACCCGATCACAGGGATATGGCGGCGAAGCCGACTGGGATGTGATCGACGCGGTGGCCCGCTCTGTGGCGGTGCCGGTGGTTGGAAACGGCGATATCGCCAGCGGCACAGACGTGGTTAGGCGAAAGCGTGAAACCGCCGTGGCCGGAGTGATGATCGGACGGGCGGCGATGGGAAACCCGTGGATTTTCCGTGAGGCGCATGATTTCCTAACTACAGGCACCGGCAAACCCGCCACGCTGGAAGAACGTTGGGGACTGGTGCTCCGCCATTGCCGGCTGGCGGTGGATAGCGGTCGCTACGGCGATGAACGCCAGACCCTAACATCCATGCGTTCCCGGCTGATGGCCTATTGCAAGGGATTCCCCGGAGCGCGCGAACTGCGGCAAAGGCTCTGTCACGTCACATCCGTCGGAGAGGTCGCCGAAATGGCGTCCGCCCAAATGCGGCATGGCGAACCAGGGCCGGACGCCCGGTTCTAACGATCACTTGCCGGGTGGCTTGGTCTTGCGGCGCTGGGCCTCGGGTTTGGCGGCCTCGTCCATTTCGTCGTTGAGGCGCTTGGCCTCGCGCTCGGCGGCCTCGCGTTCGGCTTTGGAGATTTCCACAATCTCGGCTTCCTTCGGGCTCCGGCGGAGGAATACCACCTGCAGGTATCCGGAGCGGGAACCGTTGCTGGAAACGAAGTACTCCGAGTCGCTCTTGAGTACGATCATCTGGGTCTGCTCGTCCTCGGCGACGGACACCAGATTGTTTTCCAACATTTTCCACTCTTTCTGCTTTTCTTCGTTTTCCTGCTCGTAAGCCAGCTCGTAAACGAGTTCCTGATTGACCGGAGTGGCGGTGCAGCTCCCGTGCATGGGCACCTGCTGCTTTTCCTTCTCATTGAACCGGAGCAACAGCGGGTGCGGACTCAGGTTGTGAACGCGCAAGCGCCCCACCGGCAGCTTCGACGGATCGTCGTCGAGCACATAGGTCAGATAGATTCCGCCGGCCGCAGGCATCATGAGCACCGTGGCGCGCTTGGACCCGGAGGGCAGCGCGGCCAGCGCAACCAAAGTCGGGCTGGTCTTGCGGCGCTCCAGCACCTGCTTGAGCGCGGCGGGCAGCTTCTCCACATCGGCCGGTTCCAACGCGGCAGGAGCGGTCGCCTCACCGGCCGCCTGATGGATCTCCATCACCGCGGAACCGCTGTAAGTGACACCTTTCGAATAGCGGAACGATTGGGCCGTCACCGGTTTTCCGCCACCACCACCGACAACCAACCCGGAGATCGGATCGCCCCATGCCACAAGATCCACCCTCATGGTGACCTCTTGGGCAATCGCGGAAACGGAAGAGGCGGCAACCGCGCAAACGGCGACAGCGAGTCGGAAAAAATCAGATTTCATCGGGAGATAGCCAGCGGAAGGAGACGATTTCGAAACGGCGGCCGAACTGCTTGTTAAGGCGGGTCAATTTCGTGTCCGTCACCGAGGCGTCGCGGTCGGTGGGCGGATTCGAGGGATCGATGTAATACGGCGTGCGCTGGACGATGGCCTCGCACCAGGCTTTTGCCAAGACCGTTTTTCCATCCGAACTGAGGGCCTCGCCGTACGACCGGATCCGGAACGTGTCCGAGCGGGTCGCGAGGGAGGGCCCGAGGACCTGAAGAACATCCGCCTGGGTCACCCAACCGGGAATGCCCGTGGACCGGAATCCCTGTTCGGGCACCAGCGTCGAGTTCGACAACATGGTCCGATCCGCAAGGATGCTGGAGCAGGCCCCGAAGTTGAGGTCCGCGGACAGATTCGCCCACACCTCGCTGCCGTCGAGTTCGGTTCCACCGTAGGTGCTGCCGCGGGTGCCGTTGGCCTGGTTCGCGGGGAATCCGCCGCCGGACGGATAGAGCACGTCGGCTTTCGGATAGTTGCCGTCGGCAAGCATCCGGACCTTGTCGTCCTTGATCACGATCCGGCCGCCGAAAACGGATTTGGTGCCGTCCGGAGAAATGTTGGCTCCCACGTCGAGGGCGGCTTGCAGCGGACCGCTCCGGCCGAACATCGCGGAGTTCGCCACGCGCGGATTGATGTCGATCAGCGCCCGGTTGACGAAATGCGAGAGGGAGACAAACGGCCCGCGCAGACGGACCTGTTTGACGATTTCCTCCGCCACGGCGTCGATCTGCTGGGCGGTGAGGCGGCGGTAGCCGGAATACGAGTCCGGACCATTGCCGGTGGCCGGCGTGGCGGATGGGGTGGGCTGTTCGAGACTGCGCGGATACATGGCGTCACCGGTTTCGCCACCGGCCGGATGGGCCGCGTAGCGGGTGCTGGCAAGCAGCGCCTTCCAAGCGTCTTTGCTGGTGGAATTCACATTGAAAGCCCCGCTCACCAGCAAGTGTCCGGCGGCACGGACCGGGTCCTGCAAAGCGCTGGGATCGGCCGGAGGAAACGCCACGGTGATCGCTTGGTTCTGCGGCTTGTAGGCCGAGTAGTCATCGAATGAGGAGAAATAGAAGGTGTCCCACATCGCGGCGTTTAGCAGATACGACATGTCGTAGAAATTCGTATCCACCGGAGTGGACGAACCCGCCACCCCGGTGTTCAATCCGGTGACGACGTAGTTCTTGCGGGCCAGCGTGGGAGCCTTGCGTTTGACGAAGGGCGATGCATACGAATTGCCGAACGCGTTGCCAGGTTGGTTGGAAATGCTGATACCCTTGTCGTCCGCGGTTAGGTCGACATGCTGCAACTGCGCCAGCGACACGAGCTGTTTCGGAAACGAGAACAACACCACCTGGTTCACGTTGGAGTTCTTCATCGAGTGCCCCCAGGGGACACGGCTGACAGAAAGGTCTCGGGTGAAACTCTGTCCGGTCTGCGAGGGCAGCGAACTGGCTTTCGGCGTCGGCGGAAGGTCCACCACAATGTCGTCCGCCTGGACGAAGAAATAGGGAGGCGGGTTGTAGGAGGTGATCAACCTGCCATACCGGTTGGCGCGCAGATTGAAATCCATGAACGTGCGGAGCGTGGAACAACGCGTCCCCATCATGTCGGTGGACGGCAACTGGTTCTGATAGTCGGCTCCCGGCATGCTGATCTGGTTGGTATAAACCTTCAGAGGCAGCGGCATTTTCAGGGTGTTCACCGCGGTGTAATTGACGGTGGTTTTGGTTTGGGCGTGATAGCAGTTGTCCCACTCGAAGCGCTCGACCCGGCACAAAGCGGAGTTGGAACTCGCCCCAGCCAAACGAAGCTCAACGGTAGGCTGGCTGGTGGTCCAGCTTTCGCGAACGTCGAGCTGCTTGGCTGAAGCGAACTCGGCGTTGGCATCGGTGGCGGAAGGCGTCGGTTGGTCGAGTTCCACGCACAACTCGAAGTTCGCGGGCGAGCTGCTGGTGAAGGGTTTCAGGGGAATTTTCACCTGCCCTGAATCATTGACCGGCCGCAGCGTGTATCCTGCGACGACATAAGCTCTCGCCTCACCGGGAGGAAGGGTGTCCTTGGCAATGGTGAACACCGCATTGTTCAGCACGGCGGGTTCGTAACCGCCGGTGGACGAGTTTCCGAACGCGTCCCTGCTCTTCGGCCCGCGGCCGAGGAACCGCTGCGTCTGGCCAGCGCCGTAAATGGCGGTGTCGATCGAGTTCTCGCGGGGCGTGTCATCGATGACCTCCACTTCCAGATCCTTGTTCCACTCCATCGGATACGGATAGGGATTGGCCAGGCAGACGGCGATCTTGGCACAGGGGTTCAGCTTGCAGCGGGTTCCACCGAGCGAAACCATGCGCACGCCGAGGATGGCGCGGAAATCGAGGAGCACCGGGGAGATTCCCACGTCATAGCCGTTGGACGAAGCGGGCCGGACGGTCAGCTTGCGGTCGGTGCTGACGGTTTTGGACATCGTGTAGAACGACTTGAGGAGGTCCCACTTGGGTCCCTTGAGGTTGCGGGCGACCGATTTTGGCACGATGTTCTCGCCGGTCTTGGGAGCGTTGGGGAACGTCGTGGCCGCGGCGCCGGGGAAGTTCCCGGTTAGACTCGAGGTCAGGTCGATCCGCAGTCCACCCTGCAGCGAATCCGCGAGGACGCCGAAACTGTCTGTCGTGGCGGAATGGAACAGCGGATTGGCCATTCTTCCGTAGGTGGCGATGCCGCTGACCAATTCACCGGTCGGGAGCGTGACCACGCGGTTGAGGGTGAGGTGTTCGGCGCTTCCGGGAACCGGATAGTTGGACATGCCGTTCACCACTTCCCACCCGCCGCGGTTGCTGGCGAGCGAACCATAGGTCGCGGGCTGTTGCGGGGTTTGCTGCGCGGTGCGGTTCAGTCGGGTCTTCACGCCTTCGTCGCCGATCCACCACGCGTATCGGCCTCGCAGGTTGGGACCGTTCGGCTGCTTGAGATCCATGGTCACCATCGGGGCGGCCACGAAATTGTCCACGGCGTTGGCTGCGGAGGTTCCAACGGTGTTGGCTCCCACCAGAATCGCGGCTTTTTCAGGATCCTCCACGCCGCCTTTCGAGGTTGCGGTGGCCACGGAGCTCGAGGGCGTGTAGGCGTCTGCGGCGGATAGGCCGGTCTCGTTGCCGCTGATCAGCCAGCGGACATTGGTGGGGCTCGGGGTTTTGGTATAAATCTGGGTGGCCGGAGCCGCGGCGGTCACGGTGTCCCAAACCGCGGTCCAATAGCGGGTACCCGGCCGCATCGTGGTCAGGCCGTTGGCCACGGCGTTAATCGATTTCGTGTTCACAGGCGACTTGCCGGACGCCAACCGGGCGCCACCGGTGTCACCCGCAATGTCCGCGGGCGCGGTGGTCCTTTGGTCCTGGCCGGCGGCTTCCTGCAATTGCGCCAGTGCGATCATCATCGCCAGCCGCGCGTTGCTTTTCGCGATCGCCACAGCCGAACCTTGGGACGAGGACCGCAGCGCGATCGTCGAAAGCGTCAGGAGCCCTACGGCTAACAAGGTGAGCAGGATCATCAGGCTGAGCGTGATGACCAGCGCGAACCCATCGGGTTTGCGCCGCCATGAAAATGGTTGGAAACGTGTCATGGTTTTGAGTTTTTGTTGGTCGGTGGCAGTATTTTGTAAACACATGGGAGCACTCCCGCCGCCGGAAATCAAGCAAAAATCAGACCACCGCCGCAATTTTTCCCAAAATCCACCCAATCGGGCAATCCAAGCGCATCAAAATCCCCCCCGATCGGGGCATTTTCGCTTCGTTTTCGGTCCAGAAACCCGGATATTTTTTGCATCTTGGAAAAAGCCCCATAGGTTCCGCGCCGATGACAAACCGACTGATGACAATCGTAGGATGCTGCCTTGCCGCCGGGCTGGGTGGTTTGAAAGCCGAACCAGGTGTGCGCAAGGTGGCGTCCGGCTTTGAACGCCCGGTGTGGGCGGGCATGCCCAAGGGGATGGACGGAAAGCTGTGGGTCATGGAGCAGGCGGGACGGGTCTGGATCGTGGATCTCGCCACCGGCGAACGAGGCCCCCTGCCATTCCTCGACATCGTGGCCAACGTGAGCCGAAAGGGCAACGAGGAAGGTTTGCTAGGCCTTGCCTTCGCCCCGGATTTCAAAACCAGCGGACGCTTTTACATCAATTTCACCGACAAGGCCCACCACACCCGCATCGTCCGTTTCACCTGCCCGAACAAGGAGGTCACCGACGTCAACACGGCCGAGTTGCTGATCGACTTCAAGCAGGACTTCGAAAACCACAACGGGGGCTGGATCGAGTTCGGCCCGGATGGCATGCTCTACATCGGCAATGGCGACGGCGGCAGCGGCAACGACCCGAACGGCCGGGCTCAGTCGCTCGATACGTTTCTCGGAAAAATCCTCCGCATCGACGTCTCCGGCGAAAAGGGCTATGCCGTGCCGAAAGACAATCCGTTCGTCCGGAAAGAAGGAGCCAAGCCGGAGATCTGGGCCTACGGCGTGCGCAATCCGTGGCGCTGCTCGTTCGACCGCAAGACCGGAGATTTCTGGATCGGCGACGTGGGCCAAAACCACTGGGAGGAAATCAATTTCATGCCCCGCGGAAAAGGCGCGGGCTCCAACTACGGCTGGCGGCTGCGCGAGGGCATCGTGCCCACGCCCCAGCGCGGAGTGGGCGGCGACGCGCCGAAAGGAGCCATCGATCCGGTTTACGTCTATGCCCACGGAACCGGTCCCGACCAAGGGCTTTCGGTCACCGGCGGCTACGTCTATCGGGGCCCGGTTAGGGAACTCCAGGGAAGATATGTTTTCGCCGACTATCAGAACCCGCGGATCTGGTCGTTCGTCCTCAAGAACGGCAAGGCCGCCGATTTCAAGGACCACACCGCCGAACTCCAACCCGGCGAAGGGAAAATCTCCCTGATCGCCAGTTTCGCCGAAGACAACCAGGGGAACCTGTTCATCGTCGATCACAGCGGACCTGTCTATCAGATCATCGACCGCTGACCGCCCCGCGACCTGTCTATCAGATCATCGACCGCTGACCGCCCCGTGCCGCGGCAAGGGTGGCCAGGATGGCGGTGGTCAGGTGGTTTCTCAACGGCGCGGCCCGCGCGGCGAGCGCGCGTTGTTCGGCCTCGTATTGGCGCCGTCCCGCGGCGGTTTCCACCCTAACCGGCTCGCGTCCGTAACCGGTGAGATCGTAGGGACTCGCCCGCATGTCGAGATCGCGCAGATCGACCGCCAGTTCGAAGCAATCCATCAGCAGGTCGGATCCCACCCATGGCATCGCCTTGGCCGCCCACTTGAAAAGGTCCATATTGGCGTGGAGGCAGCCCGGTTGCTCCAACAGCGTGCGGCTTTCCGCGTCCGGTTGAAGCAGATTGAGGGGCCGAGCGGTCGGCGCGAAATACCGGAAAGCGTCATGATGCGAGCAACACACCGGCCGGGACTCGACCACCGCGTCGATCTCGCTCTGCGGCAGCCGCAACGCCAGCGTGTGCCCATGCCGGACGGAGATCCCCTTATAGACCATGGCCCACTCGTGCAGTCCGTAGCAGCCGAAATTGGGCGGCCGCTCGCGCGTGGCATCCAACAGACCGGCGATCCATTCCAGCCGGGCCCTTTGCTTTTCGCCAAGCCGTGCGGCATCGGCGAACACCCGGCCGTTTTCCACCCGATACCATTGGCTCGTGAAACCCGGCGGCAGATCCGGTCCATCAGCTCCCGGCGACCATTCGAGCCCCACGCCCAGCCCCGGATGCCATTTCTCCAACAACGAAAACGGAAACGCGTAATACTCGAACAGAAAATCCATTGTCGGATGCGGAATCCTCCGCGCGCGCCGCTCCCTAGCAGGCCCGGTAAACCGCCGCGCACGCTGGAAATGATCCGCCGCCCGCCCACGCCAATCGGCGTCGGCCAAGGTCGTCGGCTCGATCATTGATGCCGTCACGCGCCCAATCTACCAAGGACCCGCGGATTTGGCAACCGGATCCTTCGCACAATCGGATTGCCTTGCCGCCGTGCCGGTCGTCACACTCCCGCCATGTCCCACTGGCTGATCAAATCCGAACCCGACGTTTTTTCCATCGGCGACCTCGCCCGCGTGGGCCGCGAACCCTGGACCGGCGTGCGCAACTACCAGGCGCGCAATTTCATGTGGCGCGACATGCGTCCCGGAGACCTCGCGCTTTTCTATCACTCGAACGCCAAACCGCCCGGCATCGCCGGAATCGCGCGGGTCGCGGGCGCTCCCTACCCCGACCCCACCCAGTTCGATCCCGCCAGCGAATACCACGACCCCAAGGCCACCCCTGAAAACCCTCGCTGGTGGCTGGTCGATTTCGAACATGTGGCCACCTTCGGCCGGATTCTTACTCTCGACGAGCTGAAAGCCGACGCCATTTTGTCCGCGATGCAGGTTTGCCAGCGCGGCACCCGGCTTTCGATCACCCCAGTGGCGCCCACCCACTTCAAACGCGTGTGCTCGCTCGCCGGTGCCTCCGTTTGACCGCGAGCAACCCGCTGAACAAATCCCCCCGCCCGCTCCGCTCTATGGACGATTCCTCCCGCATGCCGACTCCAGCCGACACGGTTCCCGACGCTCCGCCCACTCCCGCCGAATGGGAGGCGTGGCTTGCCGTCAACGGGCCGAAGCTGCTGCTTTTCGCCCGTCAGCAAACCCGCTCCCACGAGGATGCCGAGGACGTGATCCAGGACGCGCTCGTCCGCCTTTTCGAAAAACTGCAAGCCGGCGAGTTCCACGGAGGCGAGGAGGCCTGGCTGCCCTATGTCTATACCAGCATCCGCCGCATCGCGATTGACATTTCACGCCGCGATGACCGCAGGAAACGCCGCGAGGAGTCGGTGGCCGAAGACATCGAAACCGACCAGCGCGATTCATTCCACCCATGGTTCGAGTCCGATTCCTCCGACGACGAAACACGCGTCCAGCTCGAAGCCGGTTTGAAAAACCTGCCACCCAAGTTCGCCGAAGTCATCGTGATGAAAATCTGGGGCGACCAGACATTCGCACAAATCGGCGAAACTCTCGGAATTTCCCAAAACACAGCCGCCTCCCGGTATCGCTATGGACTTGAGGCGCTCAAGAGCCATCTCGGAAATGCCCGCCGCCGCGGCGACCTCGCCATCTGAACGAAACATCCAAGACTCCACATCCCTCCACCGCCATGTCACAGGATCTCCATGAACTCGAAACCAAGCTCCACGCGCTCCGCCCCGCGGCGCCCGGAAACGAGCTTGCGGCACGGCTCGCGGATATCGCCCGCCCCGCCCCCGCCGCCGATCCCGCGCTCGAAGCCGCCCTACGCGCGCTGCGCCCCGCCGCTTTCGGCACGGATCTAACCGCATCGGTGCTCCGGCGCACCACCGGCGCCCAACCCGCGGTCATTCCGTTCCACAAGCCGACCCGCTCCTGGAACCGCTATATGCTTCCCGTCGCCGCCGCCGTCGCACTCCTCGGTGCCGCCGCCGCACTGCTCGTTCCCACCTCCGCCAACCGCGGAGGAAACACGATCGCTAACAACCCGACACCGGCGGACCCGCCGATTCCCACCACGATCCCCCGCGAAAACGGCAACCCCGCGCTCGTCCCCGCATCCTTCGGCACCGACCTCACCCAAGCAAAAGACGAAGGCGTTCTCTGGCAAGGCCCCAACCAGGCCCGCCGCGTCGTCAAGGTCATCTACCGCGACCGCGGCACCTACGTCACCCCGGACGGCCGCAAGGTAGAAGTCGAAATCCCGCGCGTCGAGTACATCCTCGTCCCCGAAAAACTCGATTGAACATTTTTCCAGACAAATCCGCATATCTACTACGCTTCTAGTAGGAAGACCGAATCCAACAACGAACCACCATGAAAGCGATTCATCCCACCCTGCTCAAGCTGGGCCTCGCCGCCCTGACAGCCAGCCCCGCGTTCGCCATCGAGCCACCCGATGACAACGCCCCGCCGCCCGCCATCCAACCGGCGGAGCAACCCGCCGAACAACCGGCCAAGCCCGCCGCGGAAAAACCCGCCGCCGAAGCCGCGGCAGCCGCCTTCCTCGGCGTCGGCACCTCCTCTGTGCCGGAAGCCCTCGCGGCCCACCTCAACCTGAAGCCCGAGGAGGGTGTCCTCGTCCGCTCGCTCGATCCCAACGGCCCCGCCGCCAAGGCCGGCCTCGCCGAGCATGACGTGATCACCAAAATCGACGGCCAAGCGGTCGGCTCCCACGCCGATCTGGTCCGCGAAGTACAGAAACACCAACCGGGCAAGGAAATCGCCGTCGATTACATCCATCAGGGAAAACCGGCGAACAAATCCGTAACCCTCGCCGCCCGGCCCGACGGCGCCGCGGCCATGCCCGTTCCCAACCAGATCGATGACCTGATGCTCCAGGGCATGCCCGAGGACCAGGCCAAGCGCATCCGCGAGATGATCGAACGCCAACTCCGCGCCTTCGAAGACGATGGCGGCGAGGATCCGGCCGACCCCGGCTTCCCGGCCGGGCCTTTCCAACAAATGCGCGACGCCCAAAAACGCATGCGCGACCTACAGAAACAGATGCAGGAACGCATGGGCGACGCCCTCAAACAAGGCGAGGGCGGCTTCCGGATCCAAGGCGGCGCTACCTTCCGCATGGTCGATCCCGAAGGTTCCGTGGAACTCAATTCCAAAGACGGCGGAAAAGAAGCCACCGTCCGCGACAAGGATGGCAAGAAGGTTTGGTCAGGCCCCTGGGACACCGAACAGGACAAAGCCGCCGCCCCGCCGGAAGTCCGCGCGCGCCTCGACCGCCTGAACATCGACGAAACGTTCAAAGGCGGCGGTCTCCGCCTGCGACTCGGAGGCCAGGGGCTCATCGATCCCGCCCCCGATGACAAAGCGGGTGAAGACGCCAACAAGGCCGAGGAAAAACCGGCCAAAGATGGCGGCCACCCCACTCCCGAAGCCCCGCCCGCCGGCGAAATCCGCTAACCGCGCCCAAACTCTATCAGCACCCCCGCCCGAGCACCGGGTTGGGGGTGTTTTCGTTCGGGAACGCACGCATTGCCCGGCCTCCTCCGGCCAGCCGGATCTCCGCCGCGCTTTACTTTCCCGGCGATTCCGGCCCATCATCTCGCCGCCATGCCTTTGTCCGCCCTGGATTTGTTCACTATCGGAATCGGTCCGTCATCGTCCCACACCGTCGGGCCGATGCGTGCCGCCAGCCGCTTCGTCCGGAAACTGGCGAAGTCTCGCCTAACATCCCAGGTTTCCCGGCTGACCTGCGATCTGTATGGATCGCTGGCGGCCACCGGCAAGGGCCACGGCACCGACGACGCGATCATCCTCGGGTTTCTCGGCGAGGAACCGGAAACCGTGGCGATCGAGGGCATTTCCGCACGCTTGCGGACAATCCGGCAG
Organism: Verrucomicrobiota bacterium; assembly: GCA_017301995.1. Taxonomy (GTDB): domain Bacteria; phylum Verrucomicrobiota; class Verrucomicrobiia; order Verrucomicrobiales; family Akkermansiaceae; genus Luteolibacter. The sequence goes on from JAFLEH010000014.1 coordinate 88,071, forward strand.
AATAAAATCCTCACGCTGCCATGGGGCGCGGAAATCGCCTTCAACGAGGCCAAGGACCTGAGTTTCAAGCGCCTCAAACCTCTGCCGCTGCACCCCAATGGCATGCATTTCACCGCGCTGGATGCCGCTGGCGAACCGCTGGCCGACGAGGTGATCTACTCAACCGGCGGCGGATTCATCGCCACCGAGGCGGAGCTGCGGAAGCCCCCGAAAAAGCGCGTGCAACCCGCCTATCCGTTCGCCACCGCCGAGGAACTTCTCGCCCATTGCGCGGCCAACCGGCTGGGTATCAGCGACCTGATGTGGGCCAACGAGGAGGCGTTCCGTCCGGCCGCGCAAACCCGTGCCAGACTCGACGCGGTCTGGCAAACGATGCAGGACTGCGTGAAACGCGGATGCCACCAAAACGGCACCCTGCCCGGCGGACTCCGGGTGAAACGCCGCGCCCACGCGATTTTCAACCACCTCCGGAACCACTCGGAAGCCGCCCTAACCGATCCACTGACCATCCTCGACTGGGTGAACCTCTACGCCCTAGCGGTCAACGAGGAAAACGCGGCCGGCGGTCGGGTGGTCACCGCCCCCACCAACGGTGCCGCCGGCATCATCCCCGCAGTGCTCCACTACGCGGTTCGATTCCGCCACCCGGCCCATCCGGATGGCGTCCATCGTTTTCTCCTCTGCGCCGGGGCCATCGGCCAACTCTACAAGCGCAACGCCTCGATCTCCGGCGCCGAGGCCGGCTGCCAGGGCGAAGTCGGCGTCGCTTGCTCGATGGCTGCCGCCGGCCTAACCGAATACCTCGGCGGCACTCCCGAACAGGTCGCCAACGCCGCGGAAATCGGCATGGAGCACAACCTGGGCCTCACCTGCGATCCGATCGGCGGTCTCGTGCAGATCCCCTGCATCGAGCGCAATGCGATGGGATCCATCAAGGCGATCAACGCCGCCCGCCTCGCCCTCGCCGGCGACGGCACGCACTTTGTTTCCCTCGATAAGGTGATCCGCACCATGCGCGACACCGGACGCGACATGCACAGCAAATACAAGGAAACCTCCCGCGGCGGACTGGCGGTGAGCGTTGTGGAATGTTGAGGCAAATGCTGAAAATCTGAAATGCCGAAAATCCGATTCCGATCTATCATGAAAGTGCTGGCGGCGATTGTGGGGTTGTTGGAGCTTGGTTGTGCGACGCTGCCCAAGGCGCTGCCGCCGGTCCGCGAAACGCCGCCCGCGCCGGCCACCCGCACGTTTCATGTGCTCTCCCACGGCTGGCACACCGGGATCGCCCTGCCCGCCGCCGACCTCAACCGCCGGCTGCCCGACCTCGCGCGCCGCTTTCCCCGCTGCGCCTATTACGAGATCGGCTGGGGCGACGCCGGATTCTATCAATCCCCGAAAGTCACCACCGGTCTCGCCTTACAGGCGATGTTCCGCTCGCCGGGCACGGTGGTTCACGTCGTGGGCTTCAACGCGCCGCCACCGGCCCAATTCCTCACCAGCGAGGTTCTATCCGTTTCAGCCAGCGAGGCAAACTACCGCAATCTGCTCCACTACCTGGTATCGTCGTTCGCCCTTGACGCGGATGGACGCCCCGTTTCCCGCGGGCCGGGGCTTTATGGCGACAGCGCATTCTACGCCGCCACCGGCCGCTACCATGCCTGCAACACCTGCAACAAATGGACCGCCAAGGCGCTGACATCAGCCGGCGTGGAACTCTCGCCCGCGATTTCCCTAACCTCGGATTCGGTCATGGACAAACTGCGCGCCATGCCGGCCGCCGGACGTTAGATCCGGCGCCGGGAGCATTCCCACCACAAAAACCCGAGCGCCGCGTAATACCCCGCGAACTCGGCCACCTTGCCCCAATAGTGGATCGGCTTGTCGCCACCGTGGCAGCCACAGGAAATGTTCAACCCCTGCGACCACGCCCAGCCGACGCAAATCGCGAACACCGCCACCAGACCGGCCAGCACCAGCAGTGTCGCCCGCCGCCAGATCCCGACCGCCAGGCACAGCCCGGCCACGATTTCCACCCATGGCACCGTGAACGCGGCCACCGCATCCAACGGCGGCTTGATGAACGGCAATTGGTAGTTGCCGATGTCGAGGGTGAACTTGTCCAGCCCGCTCACCGCGATTTTCCAAACCCCGCTCCCCACAAACCACGTTCCCAAAGCGACACTCACCATCCATGCAAGAATGGTGAAGTCCTTGGCCATCGTCTCGCGCTCGCTCCGCATGCGGAAACGCTGTCGTCTCCCGGCCCGCCCCGCAAGCCGATTCGATCCGCGATCTTTTCGCACGAAACCTTGCCGCTTGAAATTTCGCCGAATATCAGCGAGTATCGGCACGTTGAATCCCCGCGCCCCGCGAATTTCAAATCGCAAATCTCAAATTTCACATATCACCCCCCTCCCGATGACCGCCCTCAAACGCATCTTCTTCTGGCTCTCCGGAGCCGGCACCGAAACGCTCGAACAATGCCCGAAATGGGAGCAGCGCAAATACGTCGCGTTCGGCGCCACCGTGCTCGTCCCCTGCGCGTTCGCGTTCATCGCCTGCGCCTACGCGCTTTCCACACTCACCGACAACCCGCGCGTGATCTATCCGGTCGCCGCGGTGTGGGCGTTCATCATCCTCACCATCGACCGCGCGCTGATCTCCGGCTACCGGCCGTATCTATCCGTTTTCCGCAAGCTCTCGCAGTTTTCCCTGCGCATCCTCGTGGCGGTGCTGATGGGCATCACCATCGCCCACCCGCTGGTCCTCCTGCTGTTCCGCGACACCATCACCTCGGTGATCGAGAAGGACCGCGCCGCGGAAATCGAGGTCGTCCGCGGCACCTTCCAGAAGGAAAAGGAACGCGTCTCCGCCCAGATCACCGCCGTCGAGGCCCAGCTCGCCGAGCAACGCCAGCGCTGGAACGAGTCGTTCCAGGCCAAATTCATCCTCCAGGACAAAACGGAAACCGATTCCGCGATCCCCGGCCTAACCGCCGAGCAGCAGGCCGAACTCAAGACCGCCATCGACGAAAACACCGCGCCCTTCCGCGAACGGCTGGCCGTGGTGGACAAACAACACGATGAACTCACTCCGCAATACGCCAAGCTCCAGACCGAACTCGGATTCTGGCAGGCGGAGTTCGAGCGCGAACTCAACGGCCAACGCTCCGGCCTCAAGGGCGAGGGTCCCCGCGCCCGCTCGATCCGCGCCGACCAGCTCGAACCCCGCCGCGAGGAGGCCAAACGCCTCGGCGCGCTGCTGGAACACCTGACCTCGGAGAAAACCAACCTGCAAACCCAATCCCGCGAAGCCGAGGCCGCCGCCATCGCGGCCTTCGAAGGGAAACTCGCGGAAATCAACAAGGCCAACCAGGCCGAGGCCGACCGCGTGGCCGCCCTCAAACGCAAGGTCGAGGAAGACCAGGCCGGACAATTCGTTTCCCAACAGAACGCCCTGCGCGAAACCATCAAACTCCAGATCGAGACCCGCCTCAACGAACTCAACCGCGTCCAGGGCGAACTCGCCACCGTCGCCAACCAGGAAAACGACCGGATCAACGCGCTCCAGGCCGAACCCCGGCGCGACATACTAACACAGACGCTCGCCCTCCACGCGCTGTTCCTCGCCGGCAACCAGGGCGGACAGTTCGCCTTCTACACCTACATCGTCCTCACCCTGCTCTTCATGCTGGTGGACACCATCCCCCTCATCATCAAGTTCTTCACCAAACCCGGCCCCTACGACACCCTCGTGGACCGCGACGAAGTCACCTACGACGCCGAACACCGCGCCTTCCTCCACAGCCAGCGCCGCTACATGGAAAACCTCGCCAGCGGCAACCTCATCGCCGTCACCCGCAACAAACGCCTCGAAAACGCCCTCGTCGATGGCGTCGAACACACCCGCGCCGCCCGCGAGTTCCTCGACTCGCTCGTCGAAATGGAACGCTCGTTCGCCGAGAAAATGAAACTCGAGGAACAACTCATCGGCGTTGCGGAGTCCGACAAACGCGCCGCCCACGAAGCCATCAAACGCCGCTTCTACGAAGACCTCCACCACCGCATGGAAGTCTTCTTCAGCACCGGCCACGCGTGAGAACCGGGAGCGCTGACCGTTAGAGGCGACCGGGTGCTAACCGATTATCGGGATTGACATCCCTAAGCAAACTGATTCGCCGCGCACCGAACAAGCCCCCTCCCCTCTCCTCACCGAAAAAGACGCCTGCGCCTACCTCCGCGTCCGGTGAGGGAGTCGAACTCGGTGCCCACGAAAACCGCAGCCGCCCCTTGCGGCACGGTGGACCCGCCGGCGGCGGAAAGGATGCGGCTTACTCCGGTCCATTCATGCGACTCCGCGCCGTGCCGGACGAGGTGGTAGAGCAGGGTGAGTGAGTGGGTCTTGCCGCGGCCGAACTGGGTCGAGAGGTTGAAAACGGCGGAGGTCCCCTCCGTATCGCCACCGAGCCGCCTGACCATCTGGGACGCAAGTTCAAGCAGGTTTTTTGTTAGATAAGTCTTTTCGAAGAACCGCTTGAGGTCCTGATAGTCGGGATGGGCGCCGCCGTCCCGGACATGATCGAGGTGGACGGCGAATTCCGAGGTGTCGAGGGATTCTCCTTCCAACAGGTCGGCTCGGGGCTCGACGACGGATTACCAAGGTTTCAGGCGGGTGCTCATGGGCGGAAAAAAGGCGGTGCGGATGAGGTTGGCGGATTTGGGGCGTTCTTGCAAGCGGATGGACAAAGGATTGTGGGTCAATCGCTACCTTTGCCGCTCCCGTCCCGGATGGCCTGCTCCAGCCGGGGCGACGGATAGAACACCATGCGCTTGCCGCTCTTGGACTGGTCCAGCAGGCCCTGGGCAACCAGATCCAACAAATCCGTGCGCGCCGTGTTATAGGAGGAATCATGACTGCGCTGGTGTCCCTCGATGGTGTAGGAGGTCCCTGTGTGGCGCAACGCGTGACCGATGAGGGCCTGTTGCCGGTGGTTCAGGTGCCGCCAATCGCGCAACAGCCTCTCGCTATCCCCCACCTCGCGTGTTTTCCGGTTGATGTATTCGTGCAGGCTGCCGATGGCTTGCCGGATCACATCGGATTGGTGCAGAAGGAAGTAGGTGAGATCGTTGTCGTCGGTTTCGGTATGCAGGAATGCCCGGTAGTATTTCACCGGGGCGCGCCTCAGCACTTCCGAGATCGAAATATACTCGAACAGCCAGTAATCGGCCCGCAGCATGGCCCAGTAGAACAGGGCGCGGGCCGTCCGGCCGTTGCCGTCCACAAACGGGTGGTCGTAAGCCAACCAGAAGTGCAGGATTATCGCCCGGATCGCCGGGTGGATGAACGGATCGGCGGGCTCGCCATTGGCAAACGCACACATCGCCGCCATTCGTTCTTCCAGTTCGGCGGCGGGCGGGGGCAGGTGGACGATCTCTCCGGTGGTGACGTCCTCTACCGCGATCCGCTCGTCGGTCTTCCGGAAACGACCGGCTTCGTCCTCGCTGTCAAGGGTCTGCTCGGTGACCAATCGGTGGATTTCAAAAACCCGTTCCGGCGTGAGCGGCTGTTTTCCAATCTCCCTGATCCGTCTCATGGTCAGGTAGTTGTTGAGGATCATCCGCTCGCTCTTGTCGCGTGGCGGGCGTCCGCTGCGGAGCATTTCCTTGGCCACTTTGCGGGTGGTCACAGCTCCTTCCAACTGACTGGAGGTGATGGCCTCCTCCATGAGCGAGCGCACCAGATACTGGTCCCGGGTGTCCGGATGGGTCACCGGCTCCCACATGCCGATTCTGCCACCGGCCCCGAGATCGATCTCATGGAGTTGTTTGGCGATCCGGTCGGGGGTGGAATAAGAGAAGGGCTTCCCTTGGCTGTCAGTGAGTGGCAGGGCTTTCATCGCGACGAACCGCCGGATTTTCAGTGCGCACCACCATTCCTCAAGGGTCAGCCCCTCGGGAGGCTTCCGGTGCCGCAGGTCGTCCCAATGCCGGTAATCGTCCTCAAGCCGCGAGGACATCACGAGATTCAGCCTCTCCGGGCTGATTTTCCCGAAGATTTCCTGCATGGACGGCGGTTGGGCGGGCAGTTTCATGGTGTTGTCTCAATTGCTCTCAATTTTTCGCAATTTGAGATTTGAGCCGGCCCGCGTCAATGCTTTTCTCTCAATTTGAGAAATTTTGAGATTTGCTGAGATTTCCGCAACCCTCACAGCCCCAATCCCTTCTTCCTTGCCAGCACGCCGTCCACCCAGCGCTTTTCCTGGGAACCGCCGGGGTAGAGGGCGCTGAGGGATTGGGCGAGTTTCCAGGAGGCGGCGTCCCGGCCGGCCCCGTCTTCGACGAGGAAACGGCGCAGGGCCTCGCCGCGGCCGGTGGCGAAAAGGATCATCGACTGGTGGATGCGGTCCAGCACGGTTTCGCCGGGTTTGGAGACGCTGACTTCCTCCCAGGCGGTTTCGGCGGTGGCTTCGTCGGTGAGGCGGGAGAAGAGGTCGAGCTGTTGGTCCTTTTTCTTGCGCTTGGGGGCTTCCGCCACCTTGGCCTCCATGCCGAAGATGTAGGTGGTGCGCTCAGCCACGGGCAGCAGTCGGGCGGTCTCTCCCTGCACCTCCACCACGCCCCGCAAGCTGGCGAGGTCGGCGCCGAGACCTTGTCCGTTCTGGCCGCCACCACGGCCTGCGGTACGTCGCGTTGCGGTTTTTCTCGGTCTGGGGACCCGGCCAGCGCCCGGACCTGGCCCTGGAGTGCTTCCGCCGCCGGATCGAAGCAGGTCAGCCCTTGGAGATCCACGGCGACGGCACCCAGCGCCGCGACCTCACCCACGTGTCCGATGTGGCGCGGGCCGTGGAACTGGCGGTCCGGTGGCCGGGACCGGGGGCGGTGGCCCTGAACGTCGGAACGGGCCGAAACCACTCGGTTCTGGACATGGTGGACGCCGCCGCCAAAAACGCCGCCGCTTTACACTTTCCGGGCTCCGGCTTTACTAACTTTACACCCGTTCTAACCAAGATAGACCCCCACCCGGCGGATGTGCCGGAAACGCGCGCATCCATTGTGGCCGTAGGGCGGGAGCTTGGCTGGACCCCCTCGGTTTTCTTCCCAAACGGACCGATTTCCGACGTGAAAAAAGTGTAAAGCTGAAAATGGCTCCTTTCATAGGATTTGGATGGGGGTGGGACCCCCCAAGGACTTTGTCGCCATCGGGAATAGATTTCCTGTTCACTATCAACGAGTTACAGCAATCTCAAACGGTCGCTTTGTCGCCAATTCTAACTGGTTCCGCTCCCAAATTTAACCAACGAAAGCGGTTAGACTGATCCAGCCTGCCGCCCCTTGCTGCGATCGGCATAGCCTGGCCAGTGGCACCGGGCGGCGAGGTACGGCAATCTCAGGCCGGTTGTGCGGCAAGAACGAGTGAGTAGGGGAATGGGCGGCAGATCCAATCAATTCCGCCCCGAGGCCGAAGTCACCCGCTGAATCCTGAAGATTCTCCTGAAGATTCTCCTTGTCAGGGTGCGTGGATTCTGTAGTTTGACTGGCGAAAGACCGACAAATGCCACACTATCTCGCACATAGCATCAGCAAGACCGATCTTGCGGTACCTCCTCGGAATCGCATGTTACGACATGCTAATCAGGCAGCCCTCGGCCAACCTTTTCTCCAGCCCTCCAAACGGCACATTAACCTATCCAACGCACCAACCAAATTCAATTTCCTAGCAGCCTCCGTTCAGGTGCTGGCAATCTTCATTTTTCTAGGTTGCGCCAGACTGCATTCGGAGGAACTACCCGATATCACCAGGATATGGTTGTCTGCTGAACGAGGAGACGCCAATGCTCAGTGTGTCATGGGGGTTGGATATTTCAACATCCATGAAATGAACCTCATGAATATGGATGTATTTAGTACTGAATATTCAACAGTTGGGTATAATTATTTAGTTAAGGCGAGGAATTGGTTGGAGAAATCGGTAGCACAAGGAAATGTGGAGGCGATGTATCAGTTGGGGAGATGGTATTTTGATACGGATATCGAAAAAGCCGCCAAATCGTTTAGGTCGGCGGCTGATCGCGGACACGTTGAGGCTATGTATCAACTGGGCGAATGTTATAAAAGGAAGAGTGAGGCCGAGTTGGAGAACGACATGATTGGTGCAGCTAAAAAGGCTGAACTTCTCAATAAAGCAGCTATCATGTATCGAAAGGCTGCCGATCTCGGGAGTTTAGATGCCCTTAATGATCTTGCGGTTGCTTATGAACTGGGGCATGGCGTTCCAGAGGATAAACGCCAAGCCGAAATATTGACAAAAAAATTGATCACAGCCAGAGAAAAAAATAGGCAGGCCGATGAAAAAAAACAGGCAGAGGCGAAGAAACTGGCTGAACTTTTGTATATAAAAGACAAAGAAATTGATGAGAATGCAAAAAGGGCCAAGGATAAGGACAGCATAGAACAAGATATGAAGGCGTATGACGCAAAGTTGGCTGCCCTTAGAAGTCCGAATGTAGTTTATGAAAAGGCGATACATGGTCCTAAAATAAAGGGTTTGTTTATTGGCATGGGCATCAAACAATTTGCAGAGGTTGCGAAAGGGCTAGCAAAAGCATGTTACTCCGATTCGCCTGAAGCCATTGTTCGAACTGTGGTTGGTGACAATACGTCCCAGCCAGGGACTTATGTCGCGATCACAGTTAGGATAAAATACGAGGATTTGCTTTTCACCACCCTAGTCGAGGCGAAAGCAAGTTCTGACGGTGTTGTCACAGAGATACATCTTGAGCAAATAATTCCACGCGCATTTGAGATCAAAGACCTCAAATTTGACGAATTCGCTCGAACGGTTGGTGAAGCATATGATTTAGATCTTGAGATCAGATCCGACGACGACGCGAAGATGAAAGGAATGGGCAAGGCCGAAAATAGCCTCTATTACAAGGCGACGACAAGCGAAGGGGTTCTGATCAAGATTTTCCGGAATGCTCGCAAAAATGACGATTCTGCAATAATCACGCTTGAGAAGACTATTTCTCCGAAAGAGAGAAAAAAGTCGTTCAATTGAATTTATGGCCAAGTTGGATAGCCGTGATTCCATCCCACTCATGGGCCTCTGTCAACTAAGGCATCAGTGGTTTCCGGGCCGCGTCCGTGCTGCTGTGGCAGGGTCGAGGGAATCGAAGGAGCCGGGGATTCACGAATGGGTGGTGCTGGTGCTTGAGTGCCCTATATTCTGGTGCGAGAATCGTCCTGGGGCGCTTGGAGGTCCTCTATGACATTCCATCCCACCATATTCCAAAACTATTTTGAATATGAATGCATCCCAACAAATTTCGGATTTCCAGCAACACGTAAACAGCAATGCTTCAGCCGTTCGACGTCAAGTCGAAGCTGCATGGCGGTCGATTGATTTGTCCGAGAAGGAGCCGAATATCGTCCTCTCGTTTCTTTCAAATATCACAGGCGGCGTCGGTTACCTAAATCGATACCTCGCGCCAATTCTCGCAACTGGGGGGCGCACGGTGAAATTCGCAGGCATTTTTCTGCACCAGAAGCCGAAGGTCCGAGGCACGGTTGGTCGCGGAGCCGCTTGCAAGGAAATTGGTGACCCGTGTGAGTTGGGTGACCTGCAACTTCTGTTTCTTTACATTTCGGCGGACAAGACTGTCTGTCAGTGCAGGAGCACGATCTTTCAAGCCAAGAAACGGCCGGCAACGGGTGCATACGTAATTGATCACGACGATCAACGACGTCTGTACGACGAATGCTCCGGGTTCGTCTATAAGTCTGTGCTTTCTGGCGAAAGGCGGAGACTCCCTATGATTCAATCTGACCGAGCACGCGCAGTTCAATACTTGTTTCTCGGCGAACTGCCAGTTAGAACACGTCTAGTCCCGTCAGGGAGGGGGCAAGGTGCTTTCGTGGCTTTCGGCGAATTCTTCCTGCGGTTTCTCAATAATTCCACGGGGCTCCCTGTAACCGCCAAAACATCCAGGGGCGTTGGTTGGAGCCAAATCGTGTGGGATCAAATTGACAACGTAGCTAATACCTTATTTGCGAAGAAGGTTAGGCGGGGCACAGGAATGCGTCATCTTCTCGATGAATTCAACAGCTTCGACGACCCACGCGAATTCTTCCGCAAAGGTCCTCCGGATCGTCCAGAAAAATCAAATGAGCCTCCGCATGGCCCAGGGGGAATTCCATTGCTTATGATTATTATCAGCGATCCGGCGATCATGATTGATCCGCCACCACCACCGCCGCCCCCACCGCCGCCCCCACCGCCGCTCCCACCTCAGCCACCGCCTCCATCACCACCCTGCTACCTCGAGATAAATCGTCTATCAGCGGTGTTAAATGTTGCCAAAAGTTTGAGTCATGATCAAGGCCGCGACGTGCTATTGACTGCCGCTATTAGGCTTCTCAAGAAGTTAGAACAATGTCTTGAGTCGCAAGACCTAATGTTTCTCAGCGATGACACAGTAAGCCGTATTAGGAATATTCAATCCAGCGTGCAAGAACTCACGACTGAAGAACAAAAAATGTTTGCAAAGCGGATGTTTGCTCTTACCAAATCCACATCTCCAAATCCGCCATCGCGGCCCAGACGTTGCCCTTGGCCCCTTCCGCGATCTGGCGGGTGATTGAGATGGGAGCGCCCCACCGCCGGGCGAGGAAGGCCGCGAGAACCTCGTTTTCCGGGGGCTGGAGCCGGACCGGTTGGAACCGGGTTTGGAAGCGTTCGGTCAGGCTGGCCAGGTCGAGATTGGTGGTGCCGAGGAACGCGTGGCCGGGTTTCATGCGGTCGAGGTAGGTGAGGAGCATGTCCTGGGCGTCCTTCGAGCAGCGGTCGAGTTCATTCACGACTTTGATAGACCACGGGCCGAAGAGGGTCGTATGGGCAAGCGAGCGGGTCCACTCGCGGGCGAGGTCCAACCGGACTTCCAAGCCGCTCACCTCCTCGACGGCGGCGGGGTGGCTGGCGAGCGTGCGGGCGATCAGGTTCACGAGGCTGGTCTTGCCGATACCGGGAGCGCCGGACACCAGCAATCGCAGCGGTTGGTCCGGGTGCGCACGCAGGCGTTCGGCTTTCCGCAGCAGCACTTCCGCCACCTTGCCCGCCTGCCCGACGAAATCCGCAGGACAGGACGGGACAAAACAGGTGGGCGTGGGCGGTTGCACTTTACGCGGCATTCCCGGCCTCCTTTGGTTGGTGTATTTTCAGGAGCATGTCGGCGACGGCCCTTGCACCCTTCCGATAGACCACCACCGCAAGCAGTTCGCCATCGACATACACGGCCCAGAACCGGGTGTGTCGGTATTTGCGCACTTCGATCATGCGTCCCAACCCTCCCTTCTGGCGCGGGCTTTCAGTTCGCGGAGCGCGATGCCGTATTTGGCGGCGGTCGCCTCCGGGTTGCCGTAGCGTAAGCGGGGTCCCAAGCGCCTTGCGTTGGCACTTGCTACGGCGGATTCATAGGTGTCATACTCTGCCGATCTATGACACTTATGAAGTCAGGCCATCTTGCGAACCGGTTTCCCGCTGCGTGCCTCGAGCCAGTTGGCCGGGGTCAGCGTGATGGCATCTTTTGCCAGCATGGCGGGCAGGCGGGTGAGCACATCGGTGAGGTATTCCTTGGGATTGATGCCGAGGCGGCGGCAGAGGTCGGTGACGTGCTGCATGCCGCCCTGGATTCGCTGCGCCACGAACCGGGCCTCCTTCTTGGCCGCCGGCAGGTCGTTGAAGATCTGGCGCAGCCGCTTGCCGTCCCGGTAGTGGCAGAGGATGTAGCGGGTGCGCCCCACCTGAGACGGGGAGATAGATGGGCAAAGCAGCCGAGCCGAACTTCACGATGGCGTGGGGACCCGCCTTGCCACCCTTCCGGGACCGGGGTGTTTGGGTGTCCATGCCGTTTGTCACCAGCCTTGTTCATGGCCAGGAACGGGTGTCAATTTTGGCGGCGTTTCCGCGCCGGAATCCATTGGAAATGAATGGATTGGTGAAAGTACGAGGACTGGGATTCGAACCCAGGACCAATTGGTTAAAAGCCAACTGCTCTACCGACTGAGCTATCCTCGCGTTATGGGCACCTCTCCGGCGGGGCGGCAAGCGTGGACCGGCCGCCACCCGGTTGGCAAGCTCCAATTTCGGAAATTTCACGAAATTTGTCGATCCGGGAGGTGATGGGGCGGTTTCCTCCGCGATTGGTGCGAAATCAATGCGAGTTTCAGCTTGCTTCCCGTGGAGGACCGGGCTAGAACCCCCGCCGCACAGCTTCTGACGCCATTCGGGAGTGGGTCTAGCACCCACTCTTTTGCGCGCCCGGATGCTGGAGCAGCGCCGCTACCTCACGCCACCATGACCAACGACATCGTCGCTCTAATCGAATATCTGGAGAAAGAAAAAGGCATTGACCGGGACAAGGTCATCGCCTCCTTGGAATTCGCCTTCATTTCCGCCTATCGGAAGATGGTTCCGGGCGCCGATGCCATCCATACCCTCCGCGCGGACATCAACACCCGCAAGGGGGAAACGCGGATCTTCGCCTCGCTCAATGTGGTTGAGGACGGCACCCAGACGGACAAATTCAATCAGGTACCGCTCTCGATGGCGCTCAAGAAGAAGCCGGACGCGGTGGTGGGCGATGTGGTGGAATTCAACGTCACGCCGAAGGATTTCGGCCGGATCGCGGTGCAGACGGCGAAGCAGACGATGATGCAGCGCCTCCGCCAGGCGGAGAAGGAAATGATTTACGAGGAATTCAAGGACCGCGCCGGCGACGTGGTGTCGGGCACCGTCCGCCGGTTCGACCGCAACGACGTGCTGGTGGATCTTGGAAAATTCGAAGGCGTCATGCCGATCCGCGAACGCGTGCAGGGCGAGGACTACAACATCGGCGACCGCATCCGCGCCTACGTGCTGGCGGTGGAAAACGAAGGCCGCGGCCCCGAAATCATCCTTTCACGGTCCCATCCGAACTTCGTCCGGCGCCTGTTCGAGGCCGAGGTCAACGAGATTTCCGACCATACCGTCGAGATCCGCGCGATCGCCCGCGAGGCGGGGTTCCGCACCAAGATCGCGGTGTGGAGCAAGGATCCCAAAGTGGACGCCGTCGGCGCCTGCGTCGGCATGCGCGGCACCCGGGTCAAAAACATCGTCCGCGAACTCAACAACGAAAAAGTCGATATCATCCGCTGGTCGGAAGATCCCAAGGAATTCGTCCGCGAGGCGCTGAAACCCGCCGAGTTGCTATCGGTTTCGGTGGATGAGGACACCAAGGTGATCCATGTGACCGTTTCCGAAGAAGATCTCAGCAAGGCGATCGGCCGCAAGGGCCAGAACGCACGGCTTTCGTCCCGTCTGATGGGCTGGGACATCCAGGTCCGCAAGGACGAGTCCAAGGCCAACCAGTTCAAAGAGAAAATCGGCGGCGCCGCCCACTCGCTCGGCGGTTTGCTCGGCATCACCGACGAACTGGCCGAAAAGCTCACCCTCGCCGGCGGTATTTCGCCGGAATACATCGTCGGCATGTCCGCCGAGGACATCGCGGAAATCGGCGGCATTTCGATCGAAGATGCCGGTCCGATCCTCGCCCGCGCCAATGCCATCGTCGAAGCCGGACAGGCTTCCTGACGCACCGTTTTTCCTCCGTTTTCCCCAACTTTCCAACCGACCGCTCCCAGAACCACTCCCAACAGCCGGATGCCCAAATCAAGCGACAAGTCCAACGACCAGCCCGAAGTTCTCGACCTCTTGGGAGGCGCGAAAAAACCTTCACGCCGTGAGCGCCAGCGACTCGCCGCCGAACCGCCACCACCCGTCGAAGAGGGGCCCAGCGCGCTGGAAGTCGCCAAACGCGAGGCGCTCGACCTGTTTGCGGAAGGGAAGAAGCCGAAGACCCGCAAGGCTCCCAAGGAAGTCCTGCCCTCGATCTCCAAGCTGTTGGACGAGCCCGCGCCCGCAAAACCCGCGAAGGTGAAAGCCACCCCGGCGGCCGCCCCGGTCGAGGCACCGGTGGAAGCACCCGCCGCCACACCTCCGCCGCCTCCGGTTGATGCCGCGCCTCCGGCTGCCGAAGACCAGCCGGACGATCCCAAGCTCATCGTCATCAAGCCGCCGATCCTCGTGAACGATCTTGCCGCCCGCATGGGCCTCAAGCCGTTCAACATCATGGCGGACCTGATCAAGCTCGCGGTCTTTCCCGCCCCCAACCAGCCGATCGAACCGGAAATCGCCGCCAAAGTCTGCGAAATCCACGGTTTCACCTTCGAACGCGAGAAGCGCGACAAGGAAAAGCGCGTCCAAGTGGTCGAAACGCCGATCGTCGAGCCTCCGCCGCCGGTTGAAGAGCCCAAGGAAGTCCTCAAGTCCCGCCCGCCGATCATCACCATCATGGGCCATGTGGACCACGGCAAGACCTCGATTCTCGACCACTACCGGAAATCCCGGATCACCGCCGGCGAAGCGGGCGGCATCACCCAGCACATCGGTGCCTATCAGATCATCCACAACGACCAGCCGATCACCTTCCTCGACACGCCGGGTCACGCGATTTTCACCGACATGCGTGCCCGCGGCGCCGACATCACCGACATTGTGGTGATCGTGGTGGCCGCCAACGACGGTGTCATGCCCCAGACGATCGAGGCGATCCAACATGCCAAAAAGTCGGGCAAAACCACCATCGTCGCGATCAACAAATGCGACCTCCCCACGGCCAATCCGGACCGGGTGAAGGCCCAGTTGGCCGAACATGGCCTGCAAACCACCGACTACGGCGGCGACACCGAGTTCGCCTTGGTTTCCGCGCTCAATGGCGAGGGCATGAGCGATCTGCTGGACCTCATGGTGCTCCAGGCGGAAGTGCTGGAACTTGAGGCCAATCCCAAAGGAAACGCCCGTGCCAGCATCATCGAGGCCCGCGTGGTCCCCGGCCGCGGCACCACCGCCACCGTGATCGTGGAATCCGGCACCCTCAAGGTGGGCACGCCGTTCATCTGCGGCCCCTTCTCCGGCAAGGTCCGCTCGCTCATCAATGACAGGGGAGAGTCGGTCAAAACCGCCACGCCGGGCATGCCCGTCGAGGTGATCGGCTTCGAGGAACTCCCCAATGTGGGCGACCACCTGACCGAAATGAAGTCCGAGCGCGAGGCGAAGAGCCTCGCCACGGAACGCCAGGAGGAACAACGCCTCATCCGCCTCAAACCGCAGCACCGCAACCGGATGGAGGACCTGTTCTCCATGGTCAACGAAGGCGGCGGCAAATCCCAGCTCAAGCTCATCCTCAAATGCGACGTGCAGGGCTCGGTCGAGGCGATCAAGAAGGCCGTCCTCGCCATCGAATCCAACAAGGTGGAGTGCAATTTCATCACCGCCGCCGCCGGCCCGATCACCGAAACCGACGTCCAATACGCCGATCCCGCGGACGCGATCATCATCGGCTTCAACGTCAAGGTCGAGGCCAAGGCGGTCAAGGCCGCCAAAGCCGCCGGCGTGCAGATCAAACTCTATTCGGTGGTTTACGAACTGATCGACCAGGTCCGCGAAGCGATGCTCGGATTGTTGGAGCCGCTCACCCGCGAGTCGGTTATCGGCCACGCGGAAGTCCGCAAGGTGTTCAAGCTCACCCGCGGCCGCGCCGCCGGTTCCTACGTCACGGACGGCCGCATCCACCGCAAGGCCCACGCCCGCGTCATCCGCGGCGGCATTCCGGTTTTCGACGGGAAAATGTCCACGCTCCGCCGCTTCCAGGAGGAAGTCGAGGAAGTCCGCCAGGCGTTCGAGTGCGGCATCCGCCTCGGCGAGTTCAACGAGTACCTCGAAGGCGACATCATCGAGTGCTACAAACTCGAAAAAGTCCCGCAAACGCTGTAAGGATCATCTGAAATTTCAAATCCGAAGTTTCAAATCCCCTCCCACGCAATGTCCCGCCTTGATAGAGTCAACGAACTGCTCCGCCGCGAAATCAGCGCGGTGATCCAGCGCGATTACGAATGGCATGGCGCGCTGGTCACGGTCAACGAGGTGGAAACCACCCAGGACCTCAAGGAAGGCAAGGTTTGGATCAGCGTGTTGGGCGGCCATCCGCACAATGTGTTGGAAAAGCTCAACCGCGACCACGGTTCCATCCAAGCCAGAGTGATGAAACGGGTGGTGCTCAAGTCCACTCCGGTGCTCCATTTCCACCACGACAACTCGGCCGTTCGCGGCGTGGGTATCGTCAATCTGCTGGACGAGGTCGATAAGTTGCCCAAGGCGCCCGAGGAACCGGAGGAGGAAGTCTAACACGGAGCTGGGCGCGCGGCATCGTCCGCGGATAGGAACCTCATTTTCCCCGGATCTCCGAAGCGCCCGGATAGGGAGCCACTTCCGCCGCGCGGATCACCGCGCCGTGGCTTGTCTGGCGCAATCCCAACAGGATCGTGTTCTTCGCGCCCGGTCCGGTCCGCAGCCAGCATTCGGGTAGAAAGAATTCCCGCTGGGGACCACGCTCGAAATGCCGTCCGATGTCGTGCCCGTTGAGCCACATGTAGCCGTTGCCCGAGGCATTGATCCGGAGCATCCACGGCGTCCACACTCCCGGGTCCGGCGCCGGAAGTTCGAACTCCAGACGATACCAGGTCACAAGCCCGTCCGGCGTACCCGATGGTTGGTTGCCGTTGCCCTTCCGCGGGATCGGGTTTCCGGTTTCAAGCGCCACGGACTCCCAACCGTTAGGCCGGAAATCCGCGTGGGTCCAGCCCGCGGCGATCCCGCCAAGGTCCGGAGCCCACTCCAGGGACAATCGGCGCGAAATGTCCCCTTTGTCGGCACCAAGTCCGGCATGATCGATTCCGCACAACTCCTCCATCGGTACATATCCGTGCTCGTGGCCGATGTTTTCGTAAACCATCGTGATCTCGTTGGGGCCGGCGCGCAACAATCCAGAGACCTCGAAAATGTTATGAAAATCCGCAGAACCTATCCGTTTGTGGGAGAGTGAGGAATCCCGCCAGATGCCATCCGACCACTCGCGATCCGGACTGACGCGCGGGGCAAGCTTTCCGTTCACCCGTGCGGCCACCAGGTCCCGGCTCAGCGTGTGGACCAGCAGCCGGCTGAGCCCCGGAATCTCCGGTTCCGCCAGATCGATCCGCCCCCGATACATCACATACCGGACATCGTTGATGCCCAGTTCGGGGAGCGACTTTCCATCCGGAAGCGCCTGCCACGGCCCGTCAAGCGGGTCCGCCCGGCGCAGCGCGGCGGCGATCCTAACCGCACCGGGTTCCTTCCCGGGCCGGGCGATCGGTTTCTGCGGCTTGGGATACCAGGTTCCCTCGGCGGGCTGTTTCCCCGGAGGAATCACCAGCACTTTGGCACCGAGCGGATCGAGTTGATAGACCACGCCGAACGGAGCCACGCGAACATCGCCCGCCGCGCCTGTTCCTCCCTTTACCGCCACCTTTTCGCCATACTGGTTGATGTTGAACAACGGTTCCCCCGCCGCCGCTTCCTTCCCAGGAACGACGGTCAGCGTGCCCGATGCGGGAGCCTTGGCGTCCGCATTGTGAAGAAACACGAACCGCGTCCCATCCGCTGACACGCGAACGCCGCCTTGGACCGGCTTCGGAGCGCCGCGCAGCTCGCAGGGACCGCCCTCCGAACGCAACAGCCGCGACTCGTTCTCCAGGATGAACTCGGAAATCCCCCGCGCGACATCGTATTTCGCTCCCCGCGCGCCGGACTCGCGGATCGCCGCGTTGTAGTCATAGGTCGTCGTCATCCCCCGCGCGCCCCAACCGCCGAAATGCGTGCCGCCGAAAAACATATATGGATTGAGTCCGGTCGCCCCGCCAAGCAAGGACATCATGTGGATGGCATTCGAGTGCCGGGCGTCGGAATAGTTTTCCTCGCTCAGCCCGCCACCGACGGTTGAGAACCATCCGCCCTGCAATTCCGTGACGAATCCCGGCGAATCCGGCTGCCGCCGCCTCAGTCCGGCCATCCGCGTGGCGCAGCCCGCCGCATCGGTCAGGCCGATGTAATAGTTGTCGCAATCGAACACCTGCGAGAGCACGGGATCCATGCTGCCACGGCATTCCTCGGTGGCACAGGTGAACACGGGAACCTCCACCCCGGCGGCGGCCACCGCCTGATAGAGCGCGCGCAACAACTCGGGTTTGCCGGGACACGAGTGATGGTTGTACTCGTTTTCAATCTGCACCATGATGATTCCCTTGCGTCCGGGTTCCTTCCGGGTGAGCTGCTCGCGGGCGAACAACCCGCACGCGGCCCGATACCAATGCGCGCTCCACGCGATGTGGGCCGCGTCCGCGCCGCGCAGCCAAAGATCGCCCTTTCCGGGCCCGAACTTCGCGAGCCACCGCGGATAGCCGCCGCCCGCCCACTCGGCGCAAATGAACGGCCCCGGCCGAACGATGGTGTAAAACCCGAACTCGTCCTGCGCCATTCTGAGCCATTCGCCAACCTCCGTTAGATCAACCTGCGAGAAGTCCTCCAATCCGGACGGCATGTTCCTTTCGTGCCAATTCCAAGGCACATACGTCTCCACCGTGTTGAAGCCGGCCTCTTTGATCGCGCGGAAACGGTCGCGCCACAATTCGCGCGGGCAGCGGAAATAGTGGAACGCGGCGCTGTAAATGAACGTGTCCCGGCCTTCGATCGTCATGCAGTGGCCGTCATAACGGATCCGATCCGGATGGGGAAAGCGCTTGGGCAGGGTGAACGCGGATGTCGGATAGGTCGTTTCCTTGCCGGTGATTCTCGCCTCCGCCCAATCGGCGTGGTCGTTGCCGATGCCGTCGCCCGCATCGTCCGCCAGCAACCCGAGCTGTCGGACACCCGCCAACGGAACATCCGCCTGTTTGACGGAATCACCCGCCCGCATGACGCCGCTGTTCCAGACCTCTCTCCCATCGGCCAACACCCGGAACACCACCGAACCACCCTTGGCCGGAACCTCATCATCCACCCCCACCCATGCCGTGAACCGTTCGGCCTTGCCGTCCAATCTAACCGAAAACCGGCTCGCGGCGTGGGTGCCGATCCCGGTCGCGAATTTCCGGCCTCCGATGGAAAGCGGCTTGCCATTCACCGAGCGGTCCGCGCGAGCCTCGCCCCATCCCTGGGCCACGGCCGATAGATCGAGCGAGCCTAACGAAACCTCCGCCGCATCCGCGCGGGGACTATCGAAAAATGCCAGCACACACGCGAGCAAACCAAACGGGCCGGAAATCAGAGGTTTCATGGTTTCAAGAGCGCGCGTAGCAAACCACGCCCAAGCGGAAATCACAAGCGGAAACCCCACCCCCAGCGGCGGCTAATCCCCCAAACAGGTCCCCACCCTGCGTGCGCTGGCCAGCCACGGATGATCCGCGGGGATATACTTCACCTTGCCGGCCACCTCGCCGATCGGCACCGGAACGGTCGTCCCGCCCTGGATCGCCACCATCACGCCGAACTCACCTTGTTCCAACAACTCGGCGCAACGCGTTCCCAGTCGCGTGGCCAACAGGCGATCCGTGGCGGACGGCGCGCCTCCACGCTGCACATATCCGAGGATCGTCACCCGCGCCTCAAGACCCGTGAGTTCCTCCAACTCTCTCGAAAGCCTCCAGGTGTTTCCCGTATGACGGGCTTCCAGCCTCGCAAGCGCCGATGCCGCACGCTGGCGGGTGTCTTCGGTTCTCGCCTTGCGCTTGCGTTCGCCGGCCGCGGCCAGCGCCTTGGCATCCTTGGCCGAAACCGCACCCTCGGCCACCGCGACGATGGAAAACGAAGTCCCGAACGCATACCGGCGCCGGATGGCAGCCGCAATACACTCCACATCGTAAGGAATCTCCGGCACCAGAATCACATCCGCCCCACCGGCGATGCCCGCGCCCAACGCGAGCCACCCGGCACGGTGCCCCATCACCTCGGCCACGATGATCCGGTGGTGGCTATGGGCCGTGCTGTGCAGGCGGTCGATGGCCTCGGTTGCGATCCCCATCGACGTGTCGAAACCGATCGTCGTTTCGGTTAGCGCGAGATCGTTGTCGATCGTCTTAGGCAGCGTGATCACATTCAGCCCTTTCTGCACCAGTCGGTAGGCGTTTTTGTGGGTGCCTCCGCCGCCGATACAGACCAGAGCGTCGAGCCGGTTGCGCTGATAGGTCGCGGCGATGGCGTCGGTCATGTCGCGGACCTCGCCGCCCACCTCCATCCGATGGGGTTTGTCGCGCCCGGTGCCGAGGATCGTCCCACCGATGGTCAGGATGCCGGCTAGGGCGGTCTTGTCGAGTTGGGTCCACTGGTTTTCCACCAGACCGCGGAAACCGTCCTTGAAACCAAGCACGCGGATCCCGCGGTCGAGCGCGGCCTTGCCCACGCCGCGAATGGCCGCATTGAGCCCGGGGCTGTCGCCCCCGGCGGTTAGTATGCCGATTCGTTTTACCTTCGCCATCTGAGGATGACGCAAGAAAACCCGGAAGCCGCGCCGCCGTCAACCCGAAACACGGATCCCCCGATTGGTATTGCCATTCCCGGCGTTTCCGGCTACCCAAGTCCGGATGCCACGCCGCAAACAGGCCCAGCCGCCCTCCACCCAGCCTGATCTCCTCTCCGCCCTGCACATCGGAGCGGGGTCGGTTTCGCTGATGATCGCCGAACAACACGCGGACGGCACCATCCATCCGGTGGATTTCCTCGAAAAACCCGCGCCGCTGGCCCGCGACATCTTCCGACTCGGCTACGTCCATCCGTCCACCATCGAGCAGATCGTCCACATCATCCGCGACTACCAGCAATCGCTCCGCGAACTCGGGCTGGACCCGCACCAGATCACCCGCGCGGTGACCACCAACATCCTCAGCGAGTCGCTCAACCACGAAACCGTGATGAACCGGGTCCGCATCGCCTGCGGACTC
The DNA here is from genome assembly GCA_017301995.1 of Verrucomicrobiota bacterium. Taxonomy (GTDB): domain Bacteria; phylum Verrucomicrobiota; class Verrucomicrobiia; order Verrucomicrobiales; family Akkermansiaceae; genus Luteolibacter. Next base: position 108,977 of record JAFLEH010000014.1, read on the forward strand.
CGCCTGACCACGATCGACGACGGCGAGATGACCCGCCTGATCTATCTGAAAACCCGACGGCGGCTGCGGCATTTGCCATCCCTTCGGGAACATAACACGCTGGTGGTCCACGTCGGTCCGGGAAACACCCGCGCGCTGCTGTTCCAGGACGGCCTGATCACCCGCTACACCAGCTACCGGATGGGCACCCACCGGACCCGCGAGGCGGTGGAGGGATCGCACGCCGACGGCACCGCCATGCTGCGCGTGATCCGCGAGCATGTGTCCGGAAACCTCGCCCAGATCCGCTTCGATTTCTCCGACATCACGCTGAACGCGCTGATTCTGATAGGTTATGAGATCCAGTCGGTCGCCATTCCGCTGACCCGGCGCCAGGCGCAGTGCCCCGTGAAAAGGTTCCGCCAATTCACCATCGAGACGTCAACCCTCAGCGAGGTCGAGTCGGTGAAGCGGTTTCAGCTCGACTATCAAACCGCCGAAGCGTTGCTGCCCGCTCTGGAAATCAATCTGGCCATCGCCGAGACGCTGGCGCAGCCGGAAGTCCACATCCCCTCGACCGAATACGAGCAGGGACTCCTCCACGACTTGCTGCTGTCCCGCGACCTAACCGGTAATTTCTCCGAAGAAGTGCTCCGCTCCGCCCGGATTCTGGCGGAGCGCTATCAGTCGGATCCCCGCCACGGCGCCCACGTCGGCGCACTGTGCGAACGGTTTTTCACCGAACTGGCCGACCTCCATCAGCTATCCGCCCACGACGCCCTGTTGCTCCAGGTCGCCGCGATCCTCCACGAGGTCGGCACCTATATCAGTCCGCGCGCCCACCACAAGCACTCGGAATATATCATTCTCAACTCGGAGATTTTCGGACTTGATCGGCTGGACGTCACCATGGTCGCGCTGATCGCCCGCTACCACCGCCACTCCGGACCGAAACACGACCACCCGGCCTACGCGGCGCTGACCACCGACGACCGGATCCGCATCTGCAAACTCGCCGCCATCCTCCGCGTGGCCGACGCGCTCGAACGCACCCACCACCAGCGGGTTTCCCAGATCGAGATCCGACGTGAACCCAACAAACTCCGCCTCCGCCTGCCCAGCATCGCCGACGCCGCGGTCGAACGCCTCGCCATGGCCTCCAAAGGCGACCTCTTCGAACAGGTTTTCGGCCTAACCGTCGTGATCGACGAGGACGGTTGAGGCGGCCGCCCGTTTGTTCATTCCCAGCACACCACCACCACCTAACCATGCCTCCCTTCATCAACCGCGAACTTTCCTGGCTGGAGTTCAACCAGCGCGTGCTCAACGAGGCGATGCGCAATGATCTTCCGCTGTTGGAACGGATCAAGTTTCTCGCCATCACGGCGTCCAACCTCGACGAATTCTTCCAGGTCCGGGTGGGCGGGCTGATGTTGCTTCACCGCAGCGGACGCAAGACCGCCGATCCGTCCGGATTGAGCCCGTCGAAATGCCTGGGCGCGATTCGCCAGCGGGTGCTCGCGATGAACTCCGACCAATACACGTTGCTGGCCGCCACCTTGTTACCCGCGCTGGAAGATGCCGGCATCCGACTGCTCAAGGTGAGCGAACTGCCGCTGCTCCAGGCGACCAAGGCCGCATCCGTATTCGAAGAAACGATCCTTCCCCTGCTCACGCCGCTCGCCGTCGAGCCGGAACAACCGCCGCCCGTCATTCCGGGGCTCAACCTCGTGGTGGCCTGCCGCCTGACCGATCCGGAGAACCAAACCGTCCGCCACGCGCTGATTCCGATCCCCGAAAATCTCGGGCGCCGCGTGCCGATCGCCTTGGAGGAAACCGCACACGCCTTCGTGCTCATCGAGGACCTCGTTGCGAGCCATGCGGGTTCCCTGTTTCCCGGCGAAACGGTCACTTCCACCACCGCCTTCCGCGTCACCCGCAACGGTGACATTGCGGTGCAGGAAGAAGACGCCACCGATCTGGCGGACGAAATGGAGGAGGTTCTAACCGCACGCCGGTTCGCCGACACGGTCCGCCTAGAACTCCGGAGCGACGCGCCACGCGAGCTTGCCAAGCTGGTTCAGGAAGTCACCGGGGCCACCGCCCAGGAAATCTACCGCTGCGATGGACCACCCGGTCTGGCCTCGTTCATGGAAATGGCGTTCCTACCCGGTTTCGATCATCTCCGTGACGCCGACTGGCCGCCCCAGCATTCGCCGGCGGTCGTCCCCGGAACCGGCATGTTCGAAACCATCGCGGCGGGCGACGTGCTGCTGCACCATCCCTACGAATCGTTCGAGCCCGTGCTTAGATTGTTAGAAGAAGCCGCGGCCGATCCCGCCGTCATCTCCATCAAACAAGTGCTCTATCGCACCGCCCGTCAGTCGCGGATCATCGACGCCCTGATCACCGCCGCGGAAAACGGCAAGCACGTCACCGTGCTGGTGGAGCTGAAGGCCCGCTTCGACGAAGCCCGCAATCTCCACCGCGCCGACGAACTCCAGCGCGCCGGCGCCCAGATCGTCTATGGCGTGAAAAACCTCAAGACCCACGCCAAGATCTGCCTGATCATCCGCCGCGAGTCCGGCCACCTCCGCCGCTACGTCCACCTCGGTACCGGCAATTATAACGAAAGCACCGCGAAACTCTACACCGACATATCCTATCTGACCTGCAAGCCGGAGTTCGGAAACGATGCCACGCTGTTTTTCAACGCGGTCACAGGACGCTCCAAGCTGCTGCGTTTCAAACGGCTGGTCCCCGCCCCCACCGCGATGAAGCCGCTCCTGCTGGACCACATCGCCGGCGAGGCCGAACGTGCCCGCCAAGGACTGCCGGCTCGCATTATCGCCAAAGTCAATTCGCTCCAGGACCCGGAAATCATCCGCGCCCTCTACAAGGCCTCCCAAGCCGGCGTCCGCATCCAGCTCAACGTGCGCGGGATCTGCTGCCTCAAACCCGGAGATCCCAAATACTCGAAAAACATCGAGGTCGTGTCCATCATCGACCGTTTCCTCGAACACGCGCGCATTTTCCACTTCCATCAGGGCGGGGATTCGCAGGTCTATATCGCCTCCGCCGACTGGATGACCCGCAATCTCGACAAGCGCATCGAACTGATGGTTCCCATCGAGGAACCCGCGCTGAAACGCCGGCTCGTCCGCGTGCTGGAGTCGTTTTTCAACGACAACACCCAGGCCTACCGGCTGCTTCCCAACGGCGCATCCCAGCGCCTGACCCGCGCCAAAGGCCAAAAGGCGTTCCGTGTTCAAGACTCTTTCTATCAGCTCGCCCGCAAGGCCGCCAAGGCCCGGGAACACGAACGGTCGATGACTTTCGACCCCTACGTGCCGCCCAAATAGGACCTGCGGGCGCAGGAGGCCCCCAAACTTTGCGGATCCGTCCCGGAATCGGGTCCGGAACCCTGGTTATCGCCACACCACGCAAAGACATTGACAATACACAAAACCCGGCGTAGTTCCTCGGGGGGCTTAATAGTATGCAACGCAAAATGACTCGGTTTCCCATCCGGCGGCTTGTTTCGCTGGCACTTCCGCTGGTTCTGTGCCTGACCGCCTTATGGCTGGCGGGGCACCGGGATACGCCTCCGCAAGAATCCACAAACGACCAACCGCAGCCCCCGACAGAACCCACAGGGTCCGCTCGCCAAACCGTCCACCGGGACACCACCGTCGCCGACCCGCGCCACCACCCGGCTGGCCCCGCGAGGATCCGGCTTGCCGAAAAGAAGGTCGTCAGCGCGCCTCTGCCGCCGGATTTCCTCCGGAGAGTCGTATCGGAGAAATCGGTGGCCTTCACACTGCCGGATGGCGGTGAGGCTGTCGGCAACATCGAACTCATGGGCCGGGATCCGGAAGGCATCGTCTATGTCCAAGGCCGCCTAACCGATCCAGCGCCCGGATTCTTCTTCTTCCAACGGCAAAACGTGGAAGGCCTGGCGGGCCCGCTCGTCGGCCATGTCCGCTTCGATGGAAAACCCAACGCCTGGAAAGTGGAACCGACCCCCGACCTCAAGTCCTCGCTGCTGGTATCCAGACACATCGACGAGGTGGTTTGCGTGAACTACGCCGAGGTTCCTGAAAACACCGGCGAACCCGAACCCGAAAACGCCCCGCAAACCCATCCCACATCCATCCCCATCCCTTCCTATCAGACGGTCATCCCGCTCCAGAGCCTGCCGGGTGCCACGGCCGTGGTCTATCTGGACTTCGACGGCGAACAAGGTCCCTTCCCGGGTTGGGGCGATTTCAACGCCGCCGCCTCGGGAGCCAGCAACTCGCAGATCTACGATGTCTGGAAAATGGTTTGCGAGGATTACCAAGGATTCAACATCAACATCACCACCGACCGCAAGGTTTTCGACAACGCGCCGGAAGGTCGCAGGCAGCACTGCATCATCAGTCCCACCACCAACGCCGCACCCGGCGCCGGTGGCGTCGCCTACGTGGGATCTTTCAACTGGGGCGGCGACCGCGTTTGCTGGGCCTTCTACACCACGGGAAAGTCGTCCTGCGAGGTCATCGCCCATGAAGTGGGGCACACCCTCGGCCTGAGCCACGATGGCCGCACCACACCGTCGGAAGGCTACTATGGCGGACACGGAACCGATCCCGTCGGCTGGGCGCCGATCATGGGAGTGGGCTACTACAAAAACCTCAGCCAATGGTCCAAAGGCGAGTATCTCAACGCCAACCAGACCCAGGACGACCTGAGCATCATCGTCAATAACAACAACGATGTGGATTACCGCGCCGATGATACCGGCGACACCCAAGCCACCGCGAAGTACCTGGAAATCCTCTCCGACAACACCGTCAGCGGCGAAGGAATCATCGAGCAAACCGGCGATGTGGATGCCTTCCGCTTCGCGACGACTGGCGGAACCGCCACCCTCAACGTCAACACCGTTTCGCTCAATCCAAACCTCGATATTCTCGCCGAAATCGTGAACGCCACGACCTCGGTCGTTGTCGCCACCGCAAATCCGGACACCGGGATCAACGCCACCGCCACCGCCACTCTAACCGCCGGAGAATACCTCCTGCGCGTCCGCGGCACCGGCCGGGGCGACCCACTTGGCGACGGCTACACCAACTACGCCTCCCTCGGATCCTATCTCATCACCGGCAGCGTCTCCGGCGGCGTGAAATCCGAGCGGTTTACCATCGCGGAGAACACCGCCAACGGCACCTCCGTGGGCACCGTGGTCCCCCGCAACAACCACGGTTCGTCCACCCTCGCCTACGCCATCGCCAGCGGCAACGCGAATGGCGCGTTTTCCATCAACTCCCTAACCGGATCGATCTCGGTGGCCAACACTTCAGCCCTCGACTTCGAAGCGCTCTCGCTCCGCTGGGATGATCCGGCGACGTTCGAGATGTTCGTCACGATCACCGACAGCTCCAACCCGTCGCTCAACGAAACCCTGCGGACAGTTGTGACAATTTCGGACCTCAATGAAAGTCCGGCCGTCTCCGGAACCTCGCAAAGCATCCTCGAACACACCGCGGTGGGAACGAAGGTCGTCAAAATCACCGCCACCGATGCCGACCGTTTCGACTTCCCCACTTACAGCATCACCGCGGGCAACACCGGCAACGCCTTCGCCATCGACTCCGGTACCGGACAGATCACCGTGGCGGCGAACATCGATGTTGCGGCAAACACGGTGTACAATCTAACTGTGAGAGCCGCGGATCAGGGAATCCCTTCGTTATTCTCAAACGCATCGGTCGCGATCACCGTGGTCAACACGGCCGACGGCTACCAACCGGGATCCATCGTCCGGACCTATTTCGAGAACATCTCCGGCACCGCCGTTTCGAATCTCACCGGAAACACGAAGTTTTCCAACACACCGGACAGCCAGGTGTTCCTGACATCATTCGACGGCCTCGAGCACGGGGAAAACTACGGCAGCACGATCCGCGGCTATCTGATCCCGCCCGCCACCGGCAGCTATCAGTTCTGGATCGCCTCGGACGATGCCAGCGAACTGCGCCTGAGCAGCAATTCAAACCCCGCCAGCGCAACGGTGATCGCCACCGTCTCGGGATGGACCAGCCAATACGCCTGGACCGCCAATGCCTCGCAGCAGTCATCGACCGTCAATCTAACCGCCGGACTGGCGTATTACATCGAGGCCCGGCACAAGGAAGGCGGCGGCGGCGACCATGTGGCGGTGGCGTGGAGCGGTCCGGGCATCACCCAACAGGTGATCAGCGGGCTCTATCTGGCCCCCTACTATCAGAATTACGCGCCAAAGGTGAACGCCGCCACCTTCACGGTTCGCGAGGACGCGCTTGCCGGCCAGCCCGTGGGAGCCGCCACATCATCCGATGTCAACGCGCAGGACACGTTCTCCGCCTACACCATCACCGCAGGCAACACCGGCGGAGCGTTCTCCATCAACGCGGCCACCGGGCAAATCCAGGTCGCCACGTCGGGCTTGCTCAACGCCACGAGCACGCCGACCCACACTCTCACCATCCAATCCACCGACAGCGGGACCCCCGCTCTCAGCGGCACCGGAACCGTCACGGTCAACGTGACAGCGGCATCGGCGGTCAACGTCTCAGGCATCGTCCAGGAAATCTGGACGGGCATTTCCGGCACTGCTCTCACCGGACTGACCGGAACTTCGAACTATCCTTACAAACCGAACACGCGCCGGACCCTAACCTTGTTTGACTCGGGCGAAGGCTATGCGGACAACTACGGTTCCCGGATTCGCGCGAAGTTCACCCCTCCCACCACCGGAAGCTATCAGTTCTACATCGCGGGCGACGACGACTGCCGCCTCCTTTACAGTGGCAATGCCAACGGTACCGGCGCCTCCCAAATCGCCTATATATCCGGTTGGACGGATCACAATGTCTGGAACAAATACGCCAGCCAGACATCGTCCGCGATCAACCTAACGGCCGGCCAGCCGGTCTATCTGGAAGCGCTCCAGAAGGAAGGCGGCGGCGGCGACCACGTGAGCGTCGGCTACACCGGACCGGACGTCACCACCGTCACCGTGATTCCGGGATCGATGCTAACCCCGTTTGATATCAACGCGGCTCCGGTTTTCTCCCCCGCCAGCTATGCGTTCACAGTCAATGCCAGCACCGCCACGGCAGGCACGGCTGTCGGCACCGTGACCGCCACCGAGCCCAATGGAGAAACACTCGTGTATGGCATCCTATCCGGCAATTCATCAGGCGCCTTCGCCATCAATCCGGCCACCGGAACGGTCACCGTAACCAATCCGGTGTGGCTCGGCAACGGAACAGTCAATCTTCAGGTCGCGGCTCAGGACGGCGGGCTTTCAGGAGCCTATCCGCTCAAATCATCCACCGCCACGGTGACCATCACCGTCACCGGCAGCAACAGCGCGCCGAGCTTCGTCTCCAACCCGATCACCCGCCCTGCCGCCACAGAGGACTCCGCCTACTCGGCATCGGTCGCCACGCTCGCGTCCGATCCCAATCCCGGGGATACCCTCACCTTCTCGAAAACCAGCGGTCCCTCATGGCTCACCGTGGCCTCCAACGGCTCTCTCTCCGGAACTCCGCTCGACGCGGATACCGGTGCCAACGGCTTTGTTGTTAGAGTAACGGACAACATCGGCGCGTTCTCCGAGACAACACTCAACATCACCGTCAACGGCGTGAACCACGCGCCGGTATTCACGGCCGATCCCATCGCGCTCAACGCGATGAAAAACACCTCCATCGCAGGAACCCTCGCCGCAACCGACGCGGACACCACGGAGACCCTTGTGTTTTCCAAGGTTTCGGGCCCCGCATGGCTTTCCGTGGCTTCCGACGGCGACCTATCAGGCACACCGCTTGCGGCGAATGTCGGACCCAACGCTTTTGTGGTTCGCGTCACCGATTCCACCGGTCTTTACGACGAAGCCTCGCTGAATATCCAGGTGATCAGCGAACCGGTGTGGACCAACGCGGCTGGAGGTTCCTGGCCGGTGTCGGGAAATTGGCTCCAAGGCTTCGTTGCCGATGGATCGGGCAACATCGCCGACTTCGCCACCCTGGATCTAACTACGGATGCCACCGTGACGCTGGACGGAGCGCGCACCATCGCCGGACTGTCGTTCGGCGACACCACGCCAACCAACAACTGGAGCCTATCCACTGGCTCGGGCGGGCCGCTCACGCTGAACGCGGCCTCCGGAACGCCGTCGATCACCGTTAGCAACCAATCCGCGACGGTCAACGCCGTTTTGGCGGGTTCCCAGGGATGGGTGAAGAACGGCGCAGGCACCCTGGTGCTGGGCGCGGCAAACTCCATCACCGGCGGCCTAACCATCAATGGCGGAACGGTGAAGCTCCAGTCCGGAGATTACACCAACACCCTTCCCACCGGCACGGTGGTCACCATCAACAGCGGCGGCGTCCTGGCCGTGGTGAACACCAATGTCAGCAATCCGATTTCCGGCTACGTGATCAATCCTGGCGGGGTCTTGAACTGCCAAGGCTACCACGAACATGTTTCGGGAGTCACGCTCAACGGCGGTTCCATCACCGGCACCGGATCCGGAAAGTACAACAGCGAGGACTTCGCGCTCGACACCGACCTGAACGTCGGCGGGTCCTCGGCGTCCTCCATTTCCATCGCCAATGGGATCGGCATCGGATCAGGATCACGCACCTTCACGGTCGCTGACGTGACGGCCAGTTCCGCCGCCGACCTAACATTAAGCGGTACCGGTGCCCTGAGAAACTCCGGAACCTTGGTCAAGGCGGGAGCAGGCACACTGGCGATCAACAATGTGAACGTCCATGGTGCCACCACCGTCAGCGCGGGCAAACTCCTGCTTGGTGCCGGCGGATCGACCGGCTGTATCCGCAATACTCTAACCGTCAATGCCGGTGCGATCGTGGACTACGCCGCCAACAACACCTTCGGATACACGTCCGGAGCGTCCGTGAGTTCCCTCCAGATCAATTCCAGCACGGTCGGCGGGGCGAATTACGGCCAGCATTTCTGGAACAGCTTCCAACTGGGCATGACCGGCGGCACCCTCTATCTGGGCGGGGCCACCAACGAATGGCATAATGCGACCGTCACCGTGAACTCCTCCTCCGCGGTTTCCCGGATTCTCGGCGTCGGAAGCACCCCACAGATGCGGTTGCGGGACGGCACACCGGTCACCTTCAACGTGGCCGATGGCCCGCTGGCCGTGGATTTCTCGGTCGAGGTGCCTGTAACCCAGAGCGGCGGCACCAGTTCCCTAACCAAGTCCGGCATGGGAACCATGCGGATGACGGCAGCCAATACCTACACCGGTACCACGTCGGTTTCCGCAGGCACGCTGCTGGTCAACGGCAGCCTATCCACCGGCGCTGTCACGGTCGCGGCTGCGGCAACCTTCGGCGGATCCGGCACCGTGGGCGGCGCGATCGCCAATTCCGGCACGGTTTCCCCGGGTGCCGATGCCGTCGGCACCCTGACATCCACCGCCGCGATGACCCTCCAAACCGGATCCTCGCTGGTCTGGGAGATCGGCGATTGGAACGGCGCCGCCGGCACCGGATATGACAAACTTGCCGTCAGCGGACTCGTGGTGAACGCCACATCCGCCAGTCCGGTCACCATCCGCGTCACGCCGCGCGATCTATCCAATTTCACCGAGACATCGAGAACGTTCGCGTTCCTCGCCAACGCCGGATCCCTAACAGGATTCGATCCGGTCAAGTTCGTGATCGATGCCGGCGCGTTCACGGCGGGTTCCGGAACGTGGGCGCTCCAATCATCAGGCAACAACCTCAACCTGGTCTATACCCGCAGCAACACCCCGCCGGTATTCCCGACGAATCCCCTTGCCCTATCAGCCACTGAGGATCTCACGTTTTCCGGCAATGTCACCGCCGCTGACGGTGACATCGGCGAGACCCTGACCTACACCAAACTCAGCGGTCCGGCGTGGCTTGCGGTATCCGGTGCCGGCGCGCTCTCCGGCACACCATCGAACGGCGATGTCGGGACCAACACGTTCACCGTCCGCGTCCAGGATTCGTTCAGCGCGACCGCGACCCTGAATCTAACTATCACCGTCGCCAACACCAACGATGCCCCGGTTTTCTCCGCCTCGCCGCTGGTCGGCGCGGGCGCCACAGAGGACGCCGCCTATTCGGGAACCATCGCCGGAAGCGCGTCCGATCCCGACGCGGGAGCCACACTTTCCTACGCGAAAGTCTCGGGCCCACCATGGCTGTCGGTTTCCGCCATGGGTGTCCTATCGGGAACGCCCGCGAACGGCGACGTCGGCCTAAACACCTTCACGGTTTCCGTAACGGACGGCACCGCCACCGTCACCAACACGCTCAGGATCACCGTCGCCAACACCAACGACGACCCGTCGTTTGCAAGCGATCCCATCAACATCACCGCAACCGAGGACATCCCGTTCTCAAACCAACTCGCCGCAACCGATCCCGATACGGGCGATTCCCTGACTTTCGCCAAGGTGACCGGTCCCGAGTGGTTGTCCGTTTCGGCGTCGGGTGCTCTAACGGGCACCCCGACCAACGCCAACGTCGGATCGAATTCGTTCACGGTGTCGGTATCGGATGGCATCGCGAGCGCGACCGCCACTCTCGCGATCACGGTCGCCAATACCAATGACAGCCCCGCATTCACGTCAGGCACCCTAACATCCGGTGATGGCGCCACCGAAGCGGCATACACCGGAACCTTGGCCGGAAGCGCGTCCGATCCGGACCCGGGTGATGTTCTAACGTATTCGAAAGCCGCGGGACCGGCGTGGCTCACTGTGGCTTCCGATGGCACCCTCGGAGGAACACCGCAATCAACCGATTCCGGCGCCAACACATTCACCGTCCGCGCAACGGATCCGAGCGGATCCTATGCCGAAGCCAGCCTAGCGATCACGGTGATCCAAACCAATCCCGACACCAACTCCAACGGCATCCTCGACACGTGGGAAACCGAAAAGTTCGGCAACGCCAATCCCGGTGAGCACCCGGCAAACGACGATCCCGATGGAGACGGTCTCGTCAATCTGATGGAGTTCGCGTTGGGAACCCATCCGCTCCAAGCGAATGCCAATCCGATCGTCCATGACTTCGAGACTATTGGAACACACCGGCATCTGCGGATGACCGTCAACCGCAATCCCCTGGCCACCGATCTGACATTCACGGTGGAGACCTGCGGGAGCCTCAACGATTGGTCCGCGGACGACACCGTGGTGGAAACCAATACCGAGGGTCAGCTTGTCGTGCGTGACTCCGTTTCCGAATCAACCGCGAACCGCAGGTTCATCCGTCTGAGAGTGACTGCGGCGCCGTGACCTAACCTAACTCCGCCAGCAGCTTCTTGTGGATGCCGCCGAAGCCTCCGTTGCTGAGGACGGCCACCACATCGCCGGATCGCGCGCCCGATTTCACTTTGGCCACGATGGTGTCCACATCCGTAACGTATTCGCCGTTGCCGCCGTTCGCATTGATGTCCGACGCAAGCCGCACCGGATCGAGACGGTCGTGCTCGGGAATCTTGTGAAGATCCGGCATCGCAGCGACCAGGGCGAAGTCCGCGGCAGCCAGCGCTTCGGCGAGTTCCTTTTGGAAAACCGCGCGCCGGGTCGTGTTCGATCGCGGTTCGAACAACACCCACAGCCGGGCACCCGGATAGGCCTGGCGGAGACTGCCCACCGCAAGCCGGATCGCCGTCGGATGGTGGGCGAAATCATCGATCACCCGGATGCCATTGACCTCGCCCCGCAATTCCTGCCGGCGGGCGACGCCTTCGAACGAATCAAGTCCAGCGCGGATCTCATCCTCGGTTAGTCCGGCGAATCCCGCCGCGGCGGCGGCCATCGCGGCATTGCGCACGTTGAACTCACCGGTCATCCGGACGCGATACTCCACGCCATCGAGCGAAAATGCGCTGCCATCCGGCTGATAGATCACATCCGTGATTCTCAGCCCGCAGGTTTCTCCGAATCCGACGCTGGTCACCGGGCAAGGAGCGTTGGCCGAAACGTCCATACAGTTAGAGTCATCTCCATTGACGAACGCCCGACCGCACCTCGGCACGATGTTGAGCAGACGGCGGAAACTCAGCTTGATCTCGTCCAGCGAGTTATAGATATCCGCGTGGTCGAACTCGATGTTGTTCACGACCACGCACTCGGGGAGATAATGGAGGAACTTCGATCGCTTGTCGAAAAACGCGGTGTCATATTCGTCGCCTTCCAGCACGTTGAAGGCGGAGTCCGTGAACCGCGCGCCACAGCCGAGGTTTTTCGGGAGACCGCCGATCATGAAACCCGGGTCGCGGCCGGCCTGGAGCAGCAGCCAGGCGAGCATCGATGAGGTGGTCGTCTTGCCGTGGGTGCCGGAGACCACGAGGTTCCGCTTTCCGCGCAGGAAATATTCCTTCATCACCTCGGGCAGCGAATGATAGAGCAGCTTGCGGTCGAGCGCCGCCTCGGCCTCGGCGTTGCCGCGCGAGATCGCATTGCCGATCACCACCACATCGGCATCCGCCGGGATGTTTTCCTCCCGGTAGCCCTCGCTGAGCGTGATCCCCTGCCCCCGCAGGAAATCCGACATCGGCGGATAGACTCCGGCATCGGAACCGGTGACTTCATAACCGCGGTTTTTCATCGCGGCGGCGACGGAACCCATGGCGGTGCCACAGATTCCCGTGAAATGGAAACGGGTCTTGTTGGACATCAAGATGTATGTTAGAATGTCGGTGCCGCCACGGTGGCGTTGGCGCGTTCCTCCAACCGGCGGCGGAGGATCCGGTCGGCGATCTCGCGAACCATTTCCGCGAGCAGCAGCCAGAGATGCGACCCCTCTCGGTAGTCGGCGGGCGCGATGTGTTTGACCCGGTTGGCGTGGGCGCAGAGCTGATAGCACTTGCGGAATGAACGACCGGACTTGTCTTCGGGATTGTACACCGCGATGCCATGTCCGCCGTTGCGGTTCATCACGGTGAAGCACGGCACATCGGTGGGTCCGTCGCCCACATAGACCATGTTTTCAAACGGAATCGGCCGCAGTTCGGGAGGCATGTGATCGTTCACATCCTGATCGTAGGAAAGCATGCCCTTGTTGATGCGGAACAGGAACTGGGTCTTGGTGGTGTGGGAGATCACCCGTTTGGGAAAACTGATCCTGCCTTCCGGGGTCTCGCCGAACTCGCAGCCGAACATCGCCTTCACGTAGGGCTTCAGCCGGGAGCCGTCCAGCAGCGCTTTCAGGCCCGAAGAAATGATATAATGTTCGATCCGGATGCCCGCGGCCTCGTGATCGGGGCCCAGGCAACGGCCCGGCAGCGCCTCGAACAATTCCGGAAGGCCGGGAAAAAATCCCAGCCCCCCGCCGAGTTCTTTCAGCCGGGCGTTGGTGACGTTGTCCATCCCCAGATAGTCCAACAGACATTTCATGTAGGCCAGTTCGCCGTCCCACCGCTGCTCCTTCACCAGCGCGTTGCAACGGCTCCAGAATTGTTCCGGATTGATGCCGAACTCGGGAAACAGGACGTCGTCCTGCATGTAGCACGGGCTGAGGGTCTGGTCGTAATCATAGACCAGCGCGATGATGTTCTGTGGAACTGCCATATATTCTATCTTTCTAAATACCTGTGAATTTCATCAACCCATCTTCGATTTCACCCATGCGGCGAGCTTGTGGTCGTTCTCGCCCGCCGCCCACACGTGGCGGAGAAAATCCGCCGGATGGATGCCGCCGTGGGTGCGGAGGAATTTGCGGTCGCCGCCGCAGCCAAACATGATGTCCGGATCCAGCTCGCCGCGCAGCTTGGCCCGCGCCTTGGCCAGAATCCTCGGCAGATAGACAAGACCATCCAACTCGTCGCCAAAGGTCGGCAAATCGTCGCGCACCAGCGTCTTTTCGCTGGTCACCCCTTTCTGGACCGTTAGAAAATAATCCCTCCGCACGGCCGCCACCAGCAGCGCGGTGGATGGCGTGGGCACGCCCTCGTCGCAGAAATCCTCCACGAAATCGAAGAACTCGCGCGGACGATGGCCGATGGTGGATAGAAACGCCAGATCCTCGCCGGTGTAATAGCGATCCGGATCGCGCGCGCCGGTCCGATAGGTGGCGCAGCAACTGTCAAAAAAAGTTAGGAAATAGTCGTTCCAGATCATGGGATGGTTCGGTTGGCGGGCGGTGTCATGCGTTGGTCTCGCGGCCGGTCCGCTGAATGGGTGAAATCGCGTCGATCGCGGCAAGCAGCGCTTCATCCGGAGTTCCTGCTTTGAGCGCGCCGAGGCAATCGTCGAGCTGTGCCACGTTGCGCGCGCCGATGATCGCCGATGTGACGGACGGCAACCGGAGCGCCCATTGGAGCGCCAGGTGGTGGAGCGGCATGCCCCGCGCTGCGGCGAGCGCGCCGAGCGACCGGATTTTTTCCTGCTGGGCTTCCACCTGTTCGATCTTGAGGAACCCCTCCGGCCGCGCGGCCCGCGAACCGGACGGAATCCCGTCCAGATACTTCGGTGTGAGCATTCCCTGGGCCAGCGGGCTGAAAACCACGCAGCCGATTCCCTCCTCCAACAGCCAATCGAGGATCCCCTCGGCTTCCGGCCAGCGGTTGAGGATCGAATACGGCGGCTGATAGATCAAACAGCGGATACCCATGTCCTTCAGCAGTTTCACCGCCTTTTTCAACCGCTTGAGCGGGTATTTCGAGATTCCGACGTAAAGCGCCTTGCCGCTGTGGACGGCGGTGGCCAACGCCGACATGGTTTCCTCCAAGCGCGTTTCCGGATCCGGCCGGTGCGAATAGAAAATGTCCACATAGGGCAGTTTCAGCCGCCGCAGCGATTGGTCGAGCGACGAAAGCAAGTGCTTCCGCGACCCCCATTCGCCATACGGCCCGTGCCACATTTCGTGGCCCGCCTTGGTCGAAATCACCAGTTCGTCCCGATGGCAGGCGAAGTCCTCCGCCAGAATCCGCCCGACATTTTCCTCGGCCGACCCCGGCGGCGGGCCGTAATTGTTCGCCAGATCGAAATGGGTGATCCCCCGGTCAAACGCCCGACGCATGATCCGGCGGGCCTCCTGGAAATCGTCCACCCGCCCGAAATTGTGCCAGAATCCCAACGAAATCGCCGGCAAAAATAGGCCGGAATCCCCACAGCGTCTGTAGGGCATGCGGCCGTCATAGCGGTTGGCGTCGAACATGCCCAGACGATGAAACGCCAAAGCCCCGCGCGCAAGGGCAAAGTGCGGGCCTTGGAAAACCCATCACCCCCCGAACAAATCCATAAGGAACAATCGGAACCGGGGAACACCGGACGGCTTGCATGCGACGCTGATGACCCCATTTCCGCCCCCCTCTATCAGCGGCTGGCAGATGAGGGACGCATCCCGCATCCGGGAGCGTGGAAATTGTGTGCGCTCGGGGCTGTTCAGGTCCGCAATTTCCAACTCCTCCCGTCTTACATTCGGGCTTTACAACCGGCCGGTCCGGGTGTTGGATGGCGGCGATGTCGAAACCCTCATGGCTGGCACTTGGAATGATCGTGGCGCTCCCGCTCCACGCGCAGGAAACCCCCGTTCTGCCGGAGATTCCGGACACCACGCCGCCCGATACGATCACGCCCGTGCCGCTGCCCGGCATTCCGTTTGGTTCGCCGGACCAGTTCAAGCCCGTCATGCCGGACAACGTCCGCATCGACAACAAGGGCGGCGAGGAAATCGTGCTCGGCGAAGGCGTGCGCTACGGCGGGCCGGTGAAAATCAGCGGCGACAACGGCATGGAGGTCTTCGCCGACCGCGCCAGCCTGGTGCTCAAGGACGAGTCGATCGTGCTGGAGGGCAACGTCAGCGTCTATCAGGGAAACATCCTCCAGCGGGGAGATCGGGCGGTTTATTTCTACAACCGCAAATTCCTCGACGCCCGGCAACTGACGGTTTCCGCCGATCCGGTGATCATGGAGGCCGGAAAATTCACCATGGAAGAGCGCGACGGAAAGCCGGTGTTCGTGGGCACCGACGCCGGAATCACCCTGCACGATGCCGAGCGCCCGAATTTCTGGATCCGCGCCGACCGCACCAACGTCTATCCGGGCGAGAAGATCACGTTCAAGAATCTCAAGCTCTACGCCGGCGACACGCCCGTGTTTTGGCTGCCCTATCTGAGCCAACCGCTCAATGCCGAACTCGGCTACCATTTCATTCCCGGCGCGCGCTCGACGTGGGGTGCCTATCTGCTCAACAGCTACGGCATCATGCTGGGCGGCACCCGCGATCCGGTGACCGGCGAAAACGAGGACGCCTGGCTCTTGTCAAAATGGCACGTCGATCTGCGCAGCGCCCGCGGCATCGGCACCGGCGTGGATTTCTCGGACACCCGCATCGACAATCCGGAAAACATCACCGGTCTGAGCCTCTATTACCTCAACGACCTCGATCCGAGCGAGAGCCGGACGGGCATTCCCAGAGGCTTCGTCAATGAGGACCGCTACAACCTGGAACTCAAGCACCGTGTGACGCTGGATCTGCCGGACGACGCCACCTGGTATGCGGACGCAAACATCAACGTGCTGAGCGACGACTATTATCTGGAGGATTTCCGGCCGGAGATTTTCCGGACCAACCCGAATCCGGACAACATGGCCGGGCTTTTCCGCAGGGATGAAACCTCGCTGTTTTCGCTCTACGCCCGGTTCCAGGCGAATGATTTCATGAAAGCCGCAACCCGGTTGCCGGAAATCGCGTTCGAGCAGTCCCGCCGCCCGTTGTTCGGAACACCCATCCTCCACGAGGGATCCACCTCGCTCGGCATGTTGGGCGTGGCGATGGACGAATCGCTGCGCTGGGGTGTCATCGAGCCGCTGCTGGCGCTGCCGCCCGGCGACCCGCGCGAGGCCGCGCTGTTGAGCCGTCTCCAGGGACCGGACCGGGCGATCGCGGCGGAGATCCGCTCGCTCGCGCCGGGCGACCCGCGGATCAACGGGCTGCGGCGGCAGTTGTTCGACACCGGTTTCACCCGGTTCCACACCTATCAGGATTTCTCACTGCCCTGTCAGTTGGGAGGATGGCTGAATCTCACCCCGCAGGCGGGCATCGGATACACCCACTACATGGGCGTGGACGGCCCGGCGGATTCGGAGTCGAGTCTCCACCTTCACGCCGGCGTCGAGGCATCGGTCAAGTTTTCCAAAAACCTCGGCGATTTCACCAACCACCAGTGGGGCATGGACGGTCTGCTCCACGTCATGCAGCCCTATGCCAATTGGTCGATCCTATCGTCCGACGAACTGCCGCTGCTCTATCCGCGGGTGGACCGTCTCACCTTTTCCACCCGTCCCCCCACCCTTTCTCCGGAGCGTTTCACCGCCACCGACGATATGCAGAACTGGAATATCCTGCGGCTCGGCGTGCGCAACCACCTGCTCACCCGCCGCGACGGACAGGCGCATCCGTGGCTGTTCATGGACAGCTACATCGATGCCTATCTGAACGACCCCGACATGAACCGCACCTTCTCCAATTTCTACAATGATCTGCGTTTCGAACCGGTTCCGTGGGCATCATTGGGCCTGGAAACCCAGTTCCCGCTGATCGACGGGGGATCGGGATTCAGCGAAGTGACCACCTATCTGCGGGTCCAACCGACGCCGGATGTGGAACTCGCCGTCGGCTATCGCTGGCTGGACAACCATCCGGTATTACTGGATTCCAACCGCATCGACCTGCGCGGCTTCGTGAGGCTCAACGAAAAATGGGGAATCGGCGCGCAAAATGTTTGGGAAATGGACGACGGCACGCTGGAACTCCAACAATACACCCTGCACCGCGATCTCGGAAACTGGGTGGCCGGTGTGGGCCTCACCAGCCGCGACAACCGGGTGGATCACGAATACGGCGTGATGTTCTCCCTCACGCTGAAGGAACTCCCCTCAGTGTCGCTGCCGTTCCGGTTCGACTCGAACTGAAGTCAGAACGCGCCGCCGTCGCCGCCTCCTTCGGGGACGCCGAGGATTTTTAGGATATCCTCGCGAAGCCGACCGGTGACCTTGTCCATCTTGTGAAACTCCTTGACCTTGCAGTTGAATCCGACGTTGATCGAGGGAACTTTTCCGTTAGACGTGTCCGCGGTGCCAATCTCGCAGAAAAACCGTGTGAGAAGGCTTTTCACCGCCTCTTCCTCGGAGGAAAACCCGAACGTCTTCGCAAAACCGGAATCCCGGCATACGGCGGCCATGGTTTCCGGATCCGTCAGTTTCTTTTTGAGGGTGTCCGCCATTTCCTTGCGCTGTTCCGGCGAGGCCTCGACGGCAGGCAGCGGCAGCCAGATCCGGGTGTTGCGATTCTGCTGGTAGGTGCGGTATCCGAACGCACCCAAGACCAGGAACAACACCATAAAAGCTGCCGCAGCGATAATCCAACGTTGCATGCCGGGCTTCTATAGCGCATGGAGCGGTCCCGCAAGCACGAAATCCATGAATTATCCCCGCGCCACCGCCTCGGTCGAAACCCTCCCCAACGGCCTCACCCTGATCCTCGACCCGGATCCGGCCGCACCGGTGGTCAGCGCCCAGATCTGGGTCGAAACCGGATCGCTCCATGAAGACCGCCACCTCGGCTGCGGGCTCTCGCATTTTCTCGAACACATGGTGTTCAAAGGCACCCGTGATTTCGACGGCGGCGGGCTGGCGGACGCGGTCCAGGCGGCCGGAGGCCACTGGAACGCCTACACCACCTTCGAACGCACCGTCTATTACATCGACGGACCGGCGGCCTCGCTGCCGCTGTTCCTCCGCGTTCTAACCGGACTGGTGTTCTTCCCCACCCTGCCGGAGGCCGATTTCGAAAACGAAAAGGATGTCATCCGCCGGGAAATCGACATGGGGCTCGACGATCCGGACAACGCGCTCCAGCGCCTGCTGCTCGCCACCGCGTTCGCCACCGACCCGCGCAGGCTGCCGGTCATCGGCCACCGGCATTTGTTCGACTCCGTCACCTATCCGGATCTCGTGGGCTACCACCGCAGCAACTACGTTCCGGACCGTTGTTTCGCGGTGATTTCGGGTGATTTCGACGCCACCGCAGCCCGCAAAATGCTGGAGGAACTCACCGCCGACTGCCAAACCGCCGGCGGCCGCGTGGTGACACCGCCCGCCGACCCACCGCAGCTCGGACCTCGCCGGGCGCGCGACACGTTCCCCGTTCCCAACAGCCGGATCGCCTGGGCTTGGAAGATCCCCGCGCTCGATCATCCGGACGCGCCGGCCTATTCGGTGCTCGCCAATCTGTTAGGAAAAGGCCGCGCCTCGATTCTCTATCAGCGGCTCCGCGAGGAAACCGGATTGGCCCTGGAAATCTCCGCCTACGCCTGGAATTGTCCGGGCCGGGAGGGATTGTTCGGGATCTCCGCCGACGCGGAAACGCCCAACCGCGACCCGCTGATCGATGCCGTGACGGAGGTGCTCGCCAGCCTCGCGGCCGCCCCGCTCGACGAGGATCTCGCCAAGGCGAAACGCCAGCTCGCGGTGAGCCAGTTCGGCACGCTTTGCACCGCGTCCGGACGCGCCTCGGACCTCGGGTCCAACTGGCACGAGGCCCGCGATCTCGACTTCACCCGCAGCTATCTGGATGCCGTCGCGCGGGTTTCCGCCGATGACATCCGCCGCGCCGCCGCCTCCCTAACCGACCAGCGGCTCACGCTGGCGATTCTCGATCCCGAGGACGCCCCGCCGCCCGCGCGGATCGCCCGCCGGCCGCACCGCCGCGAGGCCATCACGATCCACTCCCTGCCGAATGGCATCACCCTCGCGCTGGCCCCGGATCAGCGCGTCCCGCTGGTCCGCGTCCAGGCGGCGGTTAGAGCGGGACTGTATGCGGAATCGGTTTCCAACAACGGCATCAACCGGCTCCTGGCGGCCTCGCTCCCGAAAGGCACGCTCCGCCGTTCGTCACGCGACCTCGCGCTCACGCTCGAAAGTCTCGGCGCCTCGCTTTCCGCCAATGGCGGCAACAACGCGTTTCTCATCCAGGCCGGCGGCCTATCCGCCGATCTCCGGACCATCGCCGGGGTGTTCGGCGAGGTGCTTCACTCGCCCGCCCTGGCGGAAAACGAGGTGGCCCGCGAGGCCGCCAGCCAGCTCTCCGCGATCGAGGAATCCCTAACCGACCCGATGACCGTGGCGTTCAAATCGCTGCGCCGCCTGCTGTTCGGCGACACCGGATACGGCCTCGATTCGCTCGGAACCCCGGAAACGCTCGCCGTTCTGGCTCCCGAAACCCTCCGCAACCACCACGCGCGGCATTTCCAGGGCGTCAACCTAACCATCGCGGTGACCGGCGATTTCGAACCCGCGGCCGCGCTGGATTGGCTAACCGAAGCGACCTCCCAACTGCCCGCAGGCACACCGTGGTCGCCCGATGCCGGATACCTAACACCCGGCCGCGAGTCCACCGACCGCCTGCCGAAGAAGCAGGCCGCGCTGGCCATCGGCTATCCGGGCGCCACCGTCACCGGCACCGACCGTTTTGCCCTCGCGATGCTCCAGGAATATGCCTCGGACATGGCGGGCCCGCTGTTCACCCGGCTGCGCGAGGAACTCGGCCTGGCCTATCAGGTCGGGGCCACCCAGTTTCTCGGCTACGATACCGGGCTGTTCTCGTTCTACATCGCCACCTCGCCCGAACAGGCCGAGCTCGCCCGCACCGAACTGCTCGCGGAAATCGGGAAAATCGCCAGCAACGGCATCCCGGACGAGGCGTTTGAACGCGTCCGCGCCACGGTGCTCAGCGGACTCGCGCTCCAACAGCAATCGCCCGCGGCCATCGCGCAATCCGTCGCGCTCGACTGCCTGTTCGGCCAACCCGCCGATTTCCACCGCCGCCTGCCGGAAATCCACAAGGCGCTCGACCCGGCCACCGTCCGCGAAACCGCCGCCCGCATCTTCGCCGTCCCGCCCTGTATCGCCACCGTGCTGCCGCAGTGATGCCTTTTTTGCATTGCCTTGGCCTTGCGGTCAGGCGAGACTCGCCGCGCCATGCTTGACATCCGCGCCATCCGCGAAAATCCGACCGAAATCGAAGCCCGCCTCAAAAACCGGGGCGGCGACCATTGGAAACTCGTCGCCGAAGTGCTCGCTTGCGACGAATCCCGCCGCCAGGCGGAAACCGCCAAGCAACAGCTCCAGTCCGACCGCAAACGCATCTCCAAGGAAATCGGCGCGCTCAAGGCGAAAGGCCAGGACACCTCCGCCATCGAGGCCGAGGTCCGCTCCATCAACGATCGGATCACCACCCTCGACGCCGACGCGGAGGCCGCCACCGCCCGCCAGACCGATCTGCTCCTCAACATCCCCAACCTGCCCCACGCGGATTGCCCGGTCGGGGCCGACGAGACCGCCAACCCGGTGGTTAGAGAGTGGGGCGATAAGCCGGAAATCGCCGAACCGAAGGATCACGTCGAGCTGGCCACCACGCTGCGCCTCATCGACTGGGACGATGCCATCCGCATCGCCGGATCGGGCTTCGCGGTCTATCGGGGCCGCGGCGCGCGCCTCGAACGGGCGCTGATCAATTTCCTGTTGGATACGCAGTCGTCCAACGGTTATGAGGAAGTCAACGTGCCGCACCTCGTGAAACGCGAGTGCATGGAAGGCACCGGCCAACTTCCGAAATTCGAAGCCGACATGTACGGCACCGAACCCGCGGAAACCGACGGCCGCAACACGCTGTTCCTTGCCCCCACCGCCGAGGTGCCGGTGACCAATCTCTATCGGGACACGATCCTCGCCGAGGCCGATCTACCCGTCCGCATGGTCGCCTACACCCCGTGTTTCCGCCGCGAGGCGGGCTCCGCCGGCCGCGATAACAAGGGCATCATCCGCATGCACCAGTTTGACAAAGTGGAACTCGTGCAAATCGTCCATCCGGACCGCGGCTTCGAGGTGTTGGAGGAACTCACCGGCCATGCGGAATCGATCCTCCGGAAACTCGGCCTGCATTACCGCGTGATCGAACTCTGCACCGGCGATGTCGGAAACTCCTCGGCCAAAACCTACGACATCGAAGTCTGGGCGCCCGGCCAAGGGAAATATCTGGAAGTTTCGAGCTGTTCCTGCTTCACCGACTATCAGGCGCGCCGGATGAAGCTGCGCTTCAAGGACGCCGAGGGCAAGAACCGTTTCCCGCACACGCTCAACGGCTCCGGCACCGCCCTACCGCGCCTCTACGTGGCCCTGCTGGAACAATGCCAGCAACCCGACGGCACGATCCGCATCCCCACCGCCCTCGTCCCCTCCTTCGGCGCGGAAACCATCGCGTGAGCGGTACATGACTCCGGTCCAAGCCGTCTTGGGAGGTTCGATTGGCAATCGTCGAATTTCGAACGGAGGGCCGGATGTACGCAAACGAAGCGGTCCGGCGTCTCTATCCGGAAACGACTCCCCCTATCGGAATTCGGCAAAACATCATCCCAGCGCCTGATCGAGGTCCGCCAGGATGTCTTCGATGTGTTCGATACCGACCGATAGGCGGATTAGGTCGGGCGTGATGCCGCCGGCCTTCTGTTGGGCCTCGTTGAGCTGGGAATGGGTGGTGGTGGCCGGATGGATGGCCAGGCTCTTGGCGTCGCCGACGTTGGCCAGATGTTTGAAAATCCGGAGTTTCTCGATGAACCGCTGGCCGGCGGACGCGCCACCCTTGATGCCGAACACGACCATCCCGCCGCCATGGCCGCGGAGATATTTCCTCGCCGCCGCGTGCTGCGGATCTTCGGTTAGACCGGGGTAACGGACCCACTCGACCTGCGGGTGGGCCTTGAGGTGTTCGGCCACGGCGAGCGAGTTCTGGCAATGCCGTTCCATCCGCAGCCCGAGCGTTTCGATGCCCTGCATCAGCAGCCATGAGTTATCCGGCGCGATGCAGGCGCCGAGGTTGCGCAGCGGCACCGTGCGGGCGCGCAGGATGAACGCCAGCGGCGCAAGCGGCGCGGGCAGATCATGGCCCCAGCGCAGGCCGTGGTAGCCGTTGTCCGGCTGGTCGTAGAGCGGATGTTTTCCCGCGGCCCAGTTGAATTTCCCGCTATCGACGATGATGCCGCCGATGCCCGCGCCGTGGCCGCCGAACCACTTGGTTAGGGAATGCACCACGATGTCCGCGCCGAATTCGATCGGCCGGGTCAGATAGGGAGTGGAAAACGTCGAGTCCACGACCAGCGGCAGTCCGTGGGCGTGTGCGATGGCCGCGACCGCCTCCAGATCCGCCACTTCGAGGGCCGGATTGGAGACGGTTTCGGTGAACAGCGCGCGGGTGTTGGAGTCGATGGCGGCGGCGAAATTGTTGGGATCGGTGGAATCCACGAAGCGCACCTCGATGCCGAGGTCCGGAAGGATGTCCTTGAACTGGGTGTAGGTGCCGCCGTAGAGGTTTCTGGCGGAAACGATGTTGTCGCCGGCCTTGGCGAGGTTGATGATCGCGTAGAAAATCGCGCTGGTGCCGGAGGCCACGGCCATGGCGCCGAGTTCGGGCGCGCCTTCCAGCAGGGCCACGCGTTTCTCAAGCACCTCGGTGGTCGAGTTGGTCAGGCGGGTGTAAATGTTTCCGAGTTCCTTCAGCGCGAAAAGATTGGCCGCCTGTTCGGTGCTGTTGAACACGAACGAACTGGTGCGGTAGAGCGGCACCGCGGCGGCGCGGGAGGTAGGGTCGCCGGCGTAGCCGCCGTGCAGGGCGATGGTTTCGAGATGGAGGGACATGCGGTTCGCTTGGTTGGGGATTGGGACGGAAAACTAGACGATTGGCTCCCGGACGCAAGCGGAAATCCGGGGCATGAACGCCATCACCACGCCCCACCACTCCCCCCACGCTTGACAACCACAACTCCATCCGGGAGAAACCTGTCGGCCAGACCCAACCGGATGCGGAAAACGCCCTTTTCCCAACCAATTTGTGGGTCCGGAAAGGCAAAAGGCGCGGGTGACTCCGCTTTTGTCGCACGAAACCCCGTTTTCCACCCGTAACCCCATCCCCGATCCCGCTTCATGAAAATCCACACCGCCACCCTGCTGTTCCCGCTTTGCCTGACCGCCACCGCCGCCGACCACACGGTCGCGCCGAAGCCGTTTTTCATCCCGCATACCTTCGGGGCCACCGCGCTTCCCGCGGAAACCACGCCGATCCGCCTCGATGTGAAGGCCTGGGGGGATTTCGAGATCGAGCAGATCGCCGCCCACGGTAGCAAAGTGGCCGCGGGTGACGTTCTTGTGAAATGCGATGCTGAGGAAATCGACAAGAAGCTCGACGATGCCCGCCGCGCGCTGACCGCCAGCGAACTCAACCTCGCCCAGGCCGAGCTCGCCGCCAAAACCGCCGCGGACTCCACCGCGCTCAAGCTGGACGCCGCCCGCCGCGCGGCCCGCAACGCGAAGGAAGCCCTCGATTATTTCACCAAAACCCGCCGCAAGGCCGCCGAAGAAGGCGCCGAACAGGGACTCAAGCGGGCCAAAGAGGCGCTCGAGAATGCCAAGGAGGAACTCAAGCAGCTCCAGAAAATGTACGACGCCGACGACCTCACGGAGGAAACCGAGGAAATCATCCTCACCCGCCAGAAGGACGCCGTCGCCCGCGCCGAATTCGGCCTGCGGATGGAGCAGCTCGATTACGACCGCACGATGAAGGTTTCGCTGCCCCGCGAGGAGGAGGCTCTCGTCGCCGCCGACAAATCGGCCGCCATCGATCTGATCGACGCCGAGGCGAACCTTCCCCGCGCGCTCAAGCTCCAACAGCTCGCGTTGGATGGAGCGCGAATCGGATTCGCCCGTGAAAAGGAAAACCTCGCCAAGCTCGAGGCGGACCGGAAGCTGTTCGAGATCAAGGCGCCTGCGGCCGGCTGGTTCTACTACGGCACCATCGAGGAGGGCCGTTGGACCACTGGCGAAATGATCAAGGGGCTCGTCGTACATGGAAAAGCGCCGCTAAAGCGCCCGTTCGCCACCTTCATTCCGGCCACCGCCAAGCTGGGACTGGTCGCATTTGTCGATGAGTCCACCGCCCGCTCTCTTGTCCCGGAATCCAAGGGAACCGCCACCGTCGGCGGACGCGAGGAAACCGACTTGCCGGTCACCCTGGTTTCCGCCAGCCCCACTCCCGGCACCGACGGCCGCTACCGCGCGCAACTCGACATCACCTGGCCGAAGGAACTCACCGTCACCCCCGGCGCCACCGCCGAAGTGACGCTGGTTTCCTATCAGAAAGCCGACGCCTTGGCGGTTCCCACCAAAGCGCTCACCCAGACCGCCACCGGCTGGACGGTGGAGGTGAAACTCGCCGACGGAAAATCCGAGCAACGCCCCGTGAAACGCGGCCGTTCCGCCAAGGACCAGACCGAGATTCTATCCGGATTGGAAGCGGGCCAGGTGGTGATCGTTCCTTGAAGACGCAAGACTTGAAGATTCAAGAATCAAGACGAACCATCCGCAATTTCATGCTCCTTTCCATTCAATCGCGTCCTACGGGGAGACTTCTTCTGCGTCTTGCGTCTTGCGGCCTGTTTTCCCTAACCGTGGTTTCCGCGGCGGAACAGGCGAAGATCGCCGGGGTGCCGCCCGAACCTAACACACCGCTGCCGGAAGTCACCCGCGAGTCACTGGACACGGCGATCCGCCGCGGGGTGGACTTCCTCATCGCGGATCAGAACAAGGACGGATCCTGGGGCGGCCCCACCCGCACCAAGGGGCTGAACATCTACGCCCCGGTTCCCGGCGCCCACCACGCGTTCCGCGCGGGCGCCTCGGGATTGGCCCTCTCCGGTCTGCTGGACGTCGCCGACCCGCGCCAAGAAGCGGTCGCCGCCATCACCAAAGCCAGCGAATGGGCCGCCCGCGACCTGCCGAAGCTCCGTCGGCCGGACCACACGACCACCTACAACTCGTGGGGCCACGCCTATGGATTGCGCGCGCTCACCCGGCTCTATCAACGCGAAACCGATCCGAAGAAGAAAGCCGAATGGGCGCGCCTCGGCCAGGAGCAGGTGGATCTCGCCAACCGCTACATGGAATTGGAGGGCGGCTGGGGCTATCTGGACCTCGACGATCTGACAACCCAAAAACCGACCGGCATCCCCACCTGTTTCACCACCGCCACGGTGCTCCTCGCCATGCACGAGGCGCGCGAAGTGATGGACCTGAAACTCAACGACCACGTGGTCAAGCAGTCGCTGCTTTCGGTGCGCGTCCAACGGACGCCCGACTTTTCCTATGTGTATTCGATCGATCACTTCCGGCGTCCGCGTTATGACATCAACCGGCCGGCCGGTTCGCTCGCTCGCTCCCAGGCCTGCAATGCCTGCCTGCGCGATTTCGGGGACAAAGCGGTGACCGACGAGGTTCTAACCACATGGGCCGACCGTTTCCTCGCCCGCGAGGGATTCCTCAGCATCGGCCGCAAGCGTCCGGTGCCGCACGAGACCCATTTTCATATATCCGGCTACTTTTATTACTACGGGATTTATTATTTCACCGAATCGGTGGGCCTGCTGCCGAAGGCGCAACGCGCCAAATATGCCAGGGGACTCGCGGCGATCCTGTTGGAACGCCAGGAAAAGGACGGATCGTGGTGGGACTATCCGCTCTACGACTACCACCAGCCCTACGGCACCGGCTACGCCCTGATGGCCCTCGCCTGGTGCCGCAACGAACTCGGGAACACCGGGACCTGAACAGGAACGATTGCCCTGGAACACCTCATCCATCCGCATCAACATCCGGAGTTGTTCTTTTTCCGCGGACAGGATCACAAAATTCCGGTCCACCACCCGGCTTATGCAGTGGTAGATGACCTGCTTCCGAAAGTGTTCAACTTGGGCTAGAGTGCCCACGGAATAACCGAAGTCCGAAATCAGGCGCCTGGACATCAGGGAATGATCGTGACGCGGAAGAACTCGCGCTGTTTGGCGATCACCGGGGTTAGGGTAACGAATTCCCCATTCCCGGTGATGTCCTCCACCGTCTGCCAATTGGCGAGATCCTCCGATGCCTCCAGCCGGTAGCGCACCCCATCCATGGTCTGGAAGCTCAGTTCCACTTCCCCGCCTCCGGCGGATCGCTCGAACGTGGCAAGCTCCAATCGCCCGTCCGGCAGCACCGCGAGCACCCGGTGGCTGGTGTTGTTCCCAGGCTCCGGATCTCCCGCAAAGTCCACGCTGGCATCCAGCCCAAGCGGCCCCGGTGTTCCGGGCAGCGTCAAATCAATCACCACATCCAGCGGGCTCGCGACTGGCAAATCCGGCAGCGGAATCGTCAGCACCCCGGCATCCACCGTCCCCGGAGGCGTGGAACCCACAAGCGCCACCCCAGGCGGCAACGCGAAACTCAATTCCGCGCCTCCGACCGCGACGGCTTCCGCATGGCTGACCGTGTACACAAGGGTAGTCCCCGCTCCGGTCGCGCCGGTGAGTGGCACGGCGGCGGTCAGCGCCAAATCGGCGGAGGCGTTCGCGACCCAGGTGAAGCCGATGTCGTTGCCCACCGCTCCACCGTCGCCATTGGCCTGATAGGTGATCCGCAGGTTGCCGCCGTCGATGGGGATCAACGCGCCTTCCGGCAACCCGGCAAAGGTTCCGTTGACCGGATCCTCGCCGTCGTTGAAAACCAGCACGACCGGATCCGTCATAAAAACCGGCTCGATGTCGGGGAATGTATATAAACTCAGAGTTCCCCCCAGCGTGACCGAGCCGTTGACGTGCAATTCGTCGCGCTCCAGATAGGGGTCCATCCCGGAAAAGCCAACCTCCAGGGTGCCATCTCCGGCGAGTTCGAAATCCCCGTTGACCGTGAGACCCGGCTGCCGGTTCGGATAGACGATCCCGCCCGCGGGAACGGTCACGTCGCCATCGATCACGCCGTCGCCATACAACTCTCCGGCAACCCGGACGTCTCCGGTTAGGTTTCCATACAGGCTGATCGATCCCTCCGGGCCCGTATCGACCGGGACGGTCATCGCCCCGGCATCAAACAAGGCGCCCGCTCCCACGTCCACAAACTCCGGCGCGCCAAAACTGGCGTCTCCGGCGATCACCAGCGTCCCCCCCCACACAGAGTAGGCGGTGTTGCCGGAGTTCGATCCGCTGAGCACCACCGTGCCGGGTTGCAGCTTGTATAGCGACACCGGGCCGACGAGCGGACCGCTGATATCGAGCGCCCCATCCACCTCAAGCTCAACCCAGGTGACCACATGCTCGGGCGGAGGAGTGAGCACCAACCCTCCCGACATTCGCGCCTCGGTGGCCGCCGGGCCGTCCGGAACGCGGATCGTACGGGTGGCATAGATATCCCCGTTGTTGAGTTCGATGGGATTGGCCAAGTCCACCGTGTGGGTGGAGTTTGACGAGCCAAGGATCAGCGCCCCGACATCCGACCCGGTGCGGGACCGATAGAGAAACGCCGGACTTGGCTGGCCCCATACAAGGGTCGCCCCCGCTCCGCCGAGGTTCACCGCGCGGTCCGCCCCGAATGCGGACCAACCGGCACCCTGATAGGTATCCAACTGGACCTCGCCGGGACCGGTTCCCAGTGGGCGGGTGAAATCGCCGTTGCCCAATTCCAGCACCGCGTTGTTGACCAGATGCAGGTTTCCGGACGGTAGCGCGGCCATACCGCGCAGAGACAACCGGTGTCCCATTTCGAAGCCGCTGGTCGGATTGTGGCTTGCCGCGAACGGCCCCGGCGCACCGACCGTTAGATCGCCGGTTCCCGTTGTGGTCCCGGAAAGCACCGTGGCTCCCGATCCATAACAATAGGCGGACCCCGTCCCCCAATCGAGCAATCCGGCCAGTTCCATCACCGTGGGGCTGTTGGAGTGCAGCGTGCCGCCGTTTCCGGTCAGCAGGACGTTGCCGCTGATTGTTAGTGGTCCGGTGGCCTGGAAACATCCTCCGTCGAGCGTGACCGGGGTGCCGCCGGCACCGAGCGCGGCCGGGTTTCCGGTTCCAACCACACCGCGCCGGACGGTAACCCCGCCGTCGAAGCTGTTGGTCCCGGATAGAAGCAACGTACCGTTGCCCGTCTTCACCAGGCCGAAGGTTCCCGCTCCGTCACCGATCGCGCCGGTCAGTTGGAGTCTGGCGCGGGAGTTGTCCGAGGTGCCGCCGGTGGCGACGTCGATGGTCAGATCGTTGCCGAGGGTGACCGCGCCGCCCAAGGTGAGATTCCCGGATGCCGCGGCGGTGTAGCTCACGGCGGTGGTTCCGGTGCCGCCGGTGACAAGCGGGCTGTCCAGCGACCCGGCCGCTTGCGACAACTGCAAGGTGGCGGATCCCGCCGAGGAAATCGTCACCGGCCAGCCTCCGACCGAGCCGTTTGGGCCGAGAAACACCGTCCCCTCGGCAATCGCGAGCCCGTTCGTTAGATCGTTGGCCGGGTGGGTTAGATACAAGGCGCGCGCACCGGTTTTCAGGATGCCGCCGTTGACCACCCGGGTTTCGATCGTCGCATCCGCGGTGGCCGCGTATTGGCTGGTGGTGGTGGTGGTGACCTGGACGGTCCGCACCGCCCCCCCCAGATCCAGCGTGCCGTCATTCACCGGACTGTTCTCGGTGCCGCTGCCCGTAATCAGAATCTGCCGCGCGTCGGTGCCCGAGCTGTTGGTGTTGTTCGCCATCTGGAGATTGCCCTCCAACACCAATGTGCCGGACGACCCCGTGCGCACCGCGCTGAAATCGTTGGAGTCGGTCTGCGCCATGGATAGACCGCTGACCGTCTCGGTGTGGTGGTCGAGGTCAAGCACCGCCTCGTCGGCCGAATTCAGCGCGACCGCGGAACCGTTCGCGATCTGCTCGTCGGCCTCAAGTCGAACCGTCCCCGCGGTGACCGTGATGCCGGCCGCGCCGATCGCGTCGCCACCGGTCTTGTTCAGGAGCAGGGTTCCCCCGGTCAGGCTCCAGGGACCTAGCAGGGTGTTAGGCGCGCCGGAGGTCCGCACCGTGCCGGAACCGGTCTTGACCAGTGTGGCTCCGGCCGGGCCGCCGACGGCACCGTTGATTTCCAGGTCCACCGCGTTTGCCGTGTTGTCCGGCACATTGAACGAGTGTGACCCGGCGGATAGCCCGAGCGTCCCCTCGAAGAACGGTGGCGCCGATCCCGCGCCGGCATTTGATGTTAGATTGCCGTTCAATTGGAGGGTGCCCCCCGCGCCAGTGACGAGCCGCGGCCCCACCGCATTGCTGGCCCCTCCCAGCACAAGGGCGTCCACGGTGTAGCTCAGCCCGTTCAGATCGAGCGTTCCGTCACTCACCGTGGTTTCCGCACCGAATCCGGAAACCGAGGTGCCGAACCTGACAGTCCCTGTGCCGCTCTTGGTGAGACGGATGCCGCCCGTGGCGCTCTGGCTGATCGCGCCCTCGATCCGGATATCCCCGCTGCCGGAAAGCGTGAAGGTCCGCGAGGCGGTGCCGGACGTGCTGGTTAGATCGCCGATCGCCACCTCGGTGGCACTCTGGTTGATGAGAGTGGCGGCCGAGGAGGCCTTCAGATCGATTGCGGGTACTTCCAGTCCGTAGCCGTTGGCACCGTTGACAGTTAGAGTACCGGCCGTGAGCGAAAGCGACCCGATCCGGTGGTGTCCTCCGGTGCCGGACGCCTCTCTGTCGGTTAGAATGGTTGCATTGACGCCCGAATTGACCGGGTGGCCGATGTCCACCGGAGCATCGCCCAACAGTTCCAGCGTGGCGCCCGCCACGGAGAACGTGAGCGGACCCGCAAGGCTGATGGTGTCCGGGCCACGGAGACGCAGGGTGCCCGCGCCCAGTTTGGTTTCCGCCGTCCCCCGCGCGACGCCAGTGGCACCCGCGCCGATGTCGAGGACGCCGGCGCCGGTCTTGGTGAAGACACCGGTGCCGGCGAAGGTGCCGTTGAAGGTCAGGGTATTGTCGGCGGTCACGTCTAGCAGACCGAAGTTGGCATTGAACGTCAGGGTCCGCGATGTGGCGAATCCGCCGTCGGCGCGGAAGGTGCTGGAACTGCCGATCGAGCTGTGGACCGTCACACCGTTGGCCGGATTGCCAAGCGCGCCATCGGACGCCACCACGAGCGCGCCCTGGGAGATCGCCAGGCTGGAAGCGGACCCGCTTCCAAAGCTGTTAGCCACGTTTCCGAGAACCACCGGACCGGGTCCGGTCTTGGCTAGATCACCCGAACCGCCCAACACCCCGGAAAGCGTCGCGGTGGCGGTGGTGCCGCCGCCGTTGTCAATCGTGAGCGAGCGCTGCAAATCCACCAACCCGGTTAGAACGACACCACCGTCCACCGTGTCCAAAGTGAGCAAACCGGTGCCGCCGCTTCGGACGTTCAGGCTGTTTGAAACGGTTAGTCCGCTGGCGATCCTCACGGTCGCCGTCGCGGTGCCGGATAGATCACCCAAGGCCAGTCCCCCGCTGCCGAGCGCGGCGGAGTGTTCCAGCTCGAGGGTGCCGGCGAGCACCTCGGTGCCCCCGGTGTGGGTGTTGGCCCCCTGGAGTTTGAGCACACCGGCGCCCGATTTCACCAGTTTCCGCGGAGTGCCGTCCTCGGTTACGCTCTGGACCTGGACGTTGAGCGAGGTTCCCGTCGGACTCAGTGTGAGATCGCCTTCCAGGTCGAACCCGGAGAAATTGGGAACGAACGAGTTACCGTTGGTTAGAGCAAGGGTGGCTGCCGAGGCCACCCGGATCGACGGGATGGTGACGATATGCGATGACCCGGTGCCGTTGTTCGCCACATTGAGCGTCGCGGTTCCCGCCAGGGAGAACGCGCCGGTGCCGAATCCCCCGGTGGTGTTGGTCCGCAAATCCAGCGTGCCGCCGGCCAACTGCAGCGGCAGTCCCGCCAAAGCGGAGGTGCCGTTCACCCGCAAGGTGCCGCCCGACATGGAAATGGCGCCGGCGATCGCCCCGTCGGTGGCCACGGTCACCGTGCCACCTGATAGAGCCAGCGGCCCGCTGCCGAGCGCGTTGGCCGCATTGAGCGCGACCGTTCCACCGCTGATCGAAGTGCCGCCGCCGTAGGTGGAGGAACCGGATATCGTCAGATCGGGCGGACTCACTCCACCGGTGATGGTTAGGGCATCCGCGGGACCTCCGGTGATTCCGCCGGCCAAGGTGATCGTGCTGTCATATCCGGAGGCGCCGGGACCACGCAGGGTGGCGTTTCCTTCCAGCGCGAGCGGGCCGGTCAACCGGAACCCGTGCGTGTTGTCCCCGCCGATCGTCAGATCCGTTCCCGCCGCCAAGGTTAGGCCGGTCAGTTCGAAGGTTTTGTTCGATCCGCTTCCCGAACGCCGGTTGGCATCCAGCATCAGGGTTCCGCCAAGCCGGATGGCGGTCGGCACCTGATAGGTCTGCGCCGTGGACGTGCCATTGCCATCCGCCAACAGCCGCAACCCACCGCCGTTGACATCGACGGTCGCGCCGCCGAACGGGTTGGCAACCGCATCCACCGCCACCGGTGTGCCGGATCCGAGGTTGGCAAACAACATTTCGATGGTTCCGCCGCCGGTGGCGGTAAAGACGGAGCCCGCGGGGAGGTCGGTGGCGCCGCCGGTCACGGCCAAACCGCCGCCACCTGTCTTGGTGATCGTGCGGGCTATCCCACCACCTAACAACGAACCGGTGGTCAGTTTGGCCGTTGCCGAACCCGCCGTGGTCACTTGGAAACCCGGGTTTCCGGTGAGCGTCACATCACCGAGCGTGATGCCGGCCGTTCCGCTGGTGGCATTGGAGCCAGGACTCACCGTTAGAGTCTGTCCGGCCATCGCGAGGCTGCCGAAGGTGTGGTTCACCCCCACTCCGGAACTGGCCCGGTCACTGAGAATCGCGCTGTCCGCGGTAATCAGCAGGTGGTTTCCCTGCGATCCGGTGGCGAAGTTTGCGGCGCTGCTGAGCCTCGCGGACAAGGTGCCTCCCGCCAGGGTGACCGACGATGTGGTGGTGTCCCCGAGTGCGGTCGCGTTGCCCAGTTCGAGCCGCCCGGTGGTTAGATTCCAGGTTCCATCGAAGTTGCTCGCCGCCCCAAGCCTGACGGTCCCCGGCCCGGTCGGTGAGATCACGGTGGCGGAGGTTCCGCCAGTTAGATCGTTGGTGCCGTTACCGACGGTCAGCACGTCCGACTCCGCGCCCGTGGCCAGAGTGACCGCCGTCGCGGCGGCATCCAACGTGACCACGCCATTGCATGCCACCGACCCGCTGCCAGCCAGCGTCGCGCCGTGACGGAGCGTCACCGGGCGGTCCAGAGAAATCGAGTTCCCGATCTCCAGCGTCGCGCCAGTCTGGACCGTGGTGACGATCCCGCTGGTCCCAAGAGCGCCGGTATGTGCGGCGCGCAGGATCCCGGCGGCAATGGTGGTGCCGCCCGGATTGGTGTTGGATGCACCTAACACAAGGGTGCCGCCGCCGGCCTTGGTGAGCCCGCCGGTCACCGACAGCGAATTGGATAGGGTCGCGGTCGCGCCATCTGCCACGGCCACCGAGTTTCCCGTGGCGAGCGCGAGCGTGCCGCCTGATAGGGTGTAGCTGCCGTCGAACCGGAGGCTCAGCGCCTGCTCGGTGGCCGTTGTGGTGATCGCACCCGCCAGTGCGGCGGGAAACACCACTTCGCTGGTATTGGTCGGCTCGCCATCGGGGTTCCAGTTTCCGGGGGTGGACCATGCTGCGGTGCCGGCTCCGGCATCCCAGGTCACGGTGGCGCCGTGAGCGGCGATCTGTCCGACGACCACCACTGAAATGAGCAACAGGGATCGGGTTTTCATCTTCGTAACAAGGCTGTAATTCAGGGGGATGGAGGCGACCGGGGAAACCGGTGCTCCTGCGGCTTCGCGGACGAATGACCCTCCGCGGCGCTCGGATAGT
Organism: Verrucomicrobiota bacterium; assembly: GCA_017301995.1. Lineage (GTDB taxonomy): Bacteria > Verrucomicrobiota > Verrucomicrobiia > Verrucomicrobiales > Akkermansiaceae > Luteolibacter. The sequence continues at coordinate 142,820 of JAFLEH010000014.1, forward strand.
CCGCAAATCCTCCGTCCCTGTCAAACCCGTTCTTCGGGTCCGGAACTCGGGAACTCGGGAACTCGGGAATTGACGGTCCCACGGATTTCCGCTGGAGTGGCGCAGCCTCCTCCCGCACACCGCCATGGACCGATTTTTCCGTAAAGCCCGCAAATGGGTCACCCGCGACCGCAAACCGTCCTCGTTCGAAGATGGGTTGTGGCAGATCGAAGACCCTGAGATCGACCCCGAACCGGAGCCGGAGCCACCGGTGGAGCTTGAGGCGACACCCGCGCCCCCAACCCCGCCGGATGAAAGCGAAAGACCCCTCGGATCCGCCGGAATCGCCGCCGATCTGGCGGAACTGATCGGTTCCGGAAAAGTCTCCACCACCGACGAGCAACTCGCAGCCCACGCGTCCGACAAGTGGTCGGCCAGCCATTTGCCGGATGTCGTCGTGTTCGCCGAGAGCACGGAGGATGTCGCCGCGGTGATGCGCTACGCCCACCAGCACCGCGTGCCGGTCACCACCCGCGGGGCGGGAGTCGGCTATGTCGGCGGCTGTGTGCCAATCCGCGGAGGGATCGCGCTTTCCACCGCCCGGATGAACAAAATCCTCGGCGTCCATCCGGAGGACGGCGTCGCCATCGTGCAGCCCGGCGTGATCACCGGAGACCTCCAGAACGCCGCGCGGCAGGTCGGTTGGGAATACCCGCCGGATCCGGCCTCGCTCAAGGAATGCTCGATCGGTGGCAATATCGCGACCAATGCCGGCGGCCCGCGCTGCTTGAAATACGGCGTGACCCGCTCGTATGTGTTAGGGCTTGAAGTGGTGCTCGCCAACGGCCGCGTGCTGCGGACCGGCGGGCGTCTTCACAAGAACAAGACCGGCTTCGATTTCGTCGGCATGTTCACCGGTTCCGAAGGAATGTTGGGAGTCATCACCGAGGCCACGTTGCGCCTGATCCCCTGCCCCGCCAGCCGCGGGATGCTCGCGGCGGTGTTTCCGGATTTCGCCGCAGCCGCCGCCGCCGTCCAGGCGATCCTCAACGCGGGCCACCTGCCATCGGCGCTGGAGATTACCGACTCCTTCACGCTCGGCGCCGCGCGCAAGCGCCTCGGCCCGGACGCGTTTCCGCCGGGGGACGCCTATCTGATCGTGGAAATCGACGGCAGGCCGAAAGCCGTGACGACCGAACTCGGCGAACTCCACCCATTGCTGGCGGACCTCGGGGCCACGGCGATCGACAGCGCGCCCGACGAAGCGTCCTGCGAACGGATCTGGCAACTGCGCCGGGAGTTTTCCTACGCCCTGCGCGACACCGGTCTAACCAAGCTCAACGAGGACATCGTCGTGCCACGATCCAAGCTCGTCCAGCTCGTGGAATTCGCGCGGATGTTGGAAAAGGAAACCGGCATTGCCATCGCGTGCTTCGGCCACGCGGGGGACGGCAACATCCACACCAACCTGATGGTCGCCGACTACGACACCCCGGAGGGCCGCGAACGGGCCGACGCGGTGCTTGACATTCTCTTCGCCTGGGTGATGGCCCAGGGCGGCGCGATCACCGGCGAACACGGCGTGGGACTCGCCAAAAAACGCTGGGTGGCGGAGGCGCTCGGACCGGTCTCCATGGCCGCCCACCGTACCCTCAAGCGGGCCTTCGACCCCCACAACATCCTGAACCCCGGGAAGTTCCTCGACGACTGAGCCCACCGGACCGCCTGGAATCTCAAATTTCGGATTTCAATATTCGGCTCTCGGGTTTCAAAAATCGGATTTCTTCGCTGGCCATGGATAGAATCCCCGCGCAAGCTGCGTTTCCGACTACTGCCAACCCGAATCCATTCCCGTGCTCGAACTCAAAGACGTCTGCTTCACCATCCGCAAGGACGGCACCGAGGTCAACCTGGTTGACCGCGTCTCGCTCAAAGTCCCCAAAGGCCACTTCATGGCCATCGTGGGACCGTCGGGCTGCGGCAAAACCACGCTGCTGAAAACCATCGCCGGGCTCAATCCGGAATCGGCGGGCGGGCTGTATTGGGACGGCCGGAATCTCTCCGAAGACGGCGATTTCCTGCCTTCCGAAATCGGCTATGTGCCGCAGTTTTCCATCGCCTATGATCCGCTGACCGTGGACGAATCGGTGGAGGCCGCCACCCGCCTGCGGGTCCGCTGCCGCAATACCACCGAGCTGGACCACCGGATCGACAAAGTGCTCGAGGAAACCGGCCTGAGCGCCATCGCGGATCGGCCGGTAAAGGTGCTTTCGGGTGGCCAGAAACGTCGGCTGGGGCTGGCGATGGAGTTGGTTTCCGACCCGAAGATCCTGTTGTGCGACGAAGTGACGTCCGGTCTCGATCCGCGATCCGAGCGTGAGATCGTCCGGCTGCTGCACGACCTGTCCCGCAAGGACGGGCGGATCGTGTTGTCCGTGACCCACTCGCTGGCGCATCTCGAGTTGTATGATTCCATCCTCGTGCTGCACGAGGGCACCCTGGCCTTCCATGGACCGCCGGAGAAACTGACCCACTACTTTTCCGTGAAGGACAGCGAGGAGGTCTATCCGCGCTTGGCCACCCAGACCGCGGAACGGTGGCAGTCGTCGTGGCAGAAACACGGGCCGTCCTACTACAAGATGCTCGAACACAACCGCGAGCTGCTCATTTCCAGCGGCAGCCTGCACCTGCCGGCCGACCAACCGCCCGCCCAGGAACGATCCGCCCCGGAACCGGAAAACGAGGGCGAAAAGGAAACCGCCCCGCCGCCGGCATCCGCCGCCACCACCCTGCCGATGCCGGGGTTTTTCAGCCAGTTTTCCACCCTCCTCTCGCGCCGCTGGCGGATCTTTTTCCGCGACCGCGCCCAAGTGGCTCTCCAACTGGCCATCCTCATCTGTTTCCCGATCCTCGTCACCCTCTTCAGCGACAAGGCGGCAGGCAATATCCGCCGGTTCTCGGACACCCGCCAGACCGATCTATCCGTCGAGATCCAGGAGCAGCAGAACGTCCGCGCCGATCAGGCGAAAGTGGGCTCCGCGGTCTCCGGGATCATCATGTTCCAAGTGGTGCTGCTGGCTCTGATGGGATCTAACAACTCCGCGCGGGAAATCGCCGGCGAACGTCCGATCTACGAGAAGGAACGCTTCGCGGGACTCCGGCCATCGGCCTATCTGGCTTCAAAAGTGGCGTTCCTCGCCTGCCTGGTCATCGCCCAATCGCTGTGGATGGCGTATTTCGTGAATTTCTTCGGGCAGTTCCGCGGGGATTTCATGTATCACGCCGGGTTCCTTTTATTGATCAACGCCTCGATGACCGCGATCTGCCTGGCCATTTCGGCGATGATGCGCACCGCCGAACAAGCCTCGCTGATGTCGATCTATCTGGTGGGATTCCAGCTTCCGCTGTCCGGTTCGGTGCTCGCGCTGCCGGAAAGCATCGACGCCTTCACCCGCCCGTTCATCTCCGCCTATTGGGCATGGTCGGGATCGGTCGAATCGCTTCAGACGCAGGTCCATGACGCCGTGAAGTCGGTGATCGACACCTCGCTCACCGCAAGGACCTCCTGCTACTACACCCTCGCCGCGCACGTCGCCGTGGGCCTGATCATCGCCTGGGCCGGCGCGCGCAGGCCGCAGTGGGATTGAGCGGAGAATTCGCTTGCCCCGGCGGACCGGATTTGCTTGAATGCCATCTGACGAAACGATCCGGAGCCTCTCCGGGCCTTCCCGCTCCGGTGTCCCGAACCCATCCATCGGTAGAGCCATGAAAAAGACCCTCATCGCAGCCGCCATCCTGGCCTTGCTAACAACGGTCGTTTGCATCGACCGGATCACCTCGACCGCCAATCCGCGGCAGAGCGGCAACACCAGGCCGGTTGCGACGCTGTTCTCCAGGCTCGGTTCCGAAAACGAACCAGCCGTGGCCGCAAGGCCCGGAGATCGGAAGAAGGCGGCAGGAGCCACACCCGCCTCGTTTCAACCGGGCGATTCCGGCCGGGAACTCCGCCGGGAAACCGTCCCGACCCGGGAAAGCCAGAACCCCGGGGAGAATACCCAAACCCCATCTGGCGTTAGAACAGGTTCCCCTCCGGGCGCCGTTCTTCCGATGGAACTCGTGATCGAAACCACCGATTCCGGCCGGGAACTGCAATCGACGTTTTCCAACAAATCTCCGTTGCTCATCGCCATCCGCTATGATGGCGAGTTGTTCAGATTGGAACGCTGGATGAGCAAAACCCTCGATGTCGCGGCGAAACCCGCCTCGCTCGATGTCTTCGTCTGGGGAATCGTCAACGGCCGGGAGGAATGGCAAGCGGTCTATGCGACCCTGCTTGATCCCAAACCCGGCGCGCTCCACCTCCCACTGGAGTTCCAAGGCACTCCGGTGAAACCCGCCGGCCCACCGCCGACGGATGAGGAACCATGACCCCGTCTCGGACAGGCCCGCGTTCCCGTCGGCAGGAGAACGAAACCGGCACGAAAGGGCCATTCCCGGCGATCCTTTGCCCGCCCCGATTTCGTGCTGGTTTTTTTCCCATGCGCGGCTAAGTTTCCCCGTCCACGCACTTTCCCAATCCTCTTACCCGCCATGGCCCGTCGCGCTAGTTCCAGTTTGCATCCCGGCGTTTTCATCGGAATCGCCGCCGCGGTAGTCGTCGCCGTCATCGGTGGCAAGTCGCTCATCAAGAAGAAACCCGCCGGTTTCGGAAACGTCAACCCGCTGGATGTGAAGGAGTTTCTCGACAACGGCAACAGCCTGCGCGGCAACGAATACTCGGTGGAGGGCAAGATCGACGACAAGCTCCGCTGGACCGCTTCCCGCGGCCAGGCGGTCAGCCTCAGGGTCAAAACCGAGGGCGGCGAGGAGCTGATCCCCATCGAAATCCCACCGGATTTCAACAATCTGAATGTCGAGCGCGAACAGCGCTATGCGATGCGGATCAAAGTCCGCCAGGGTGGCATTCCGGTAGCCACCGCCATCAACCGGCTCTAACACCGAACGCACTCCGCCATGAAATCCACTCCGATTCTTTTCCTGCTGGGTGCCGCGCTCGCGAGCGGCCAGGTCTATGTTCCCCAAGGCGGGCAGCCTCCCGCGCAAGGAGGAGGCACCCCCACCGATACGGTGGTGACCCAAAAGCCCCAACAGCAGCCCGCCAGCCCCTTCGGCCAGGAAATCCCGATGCTCGACCCCTCGGCCGAAACCATCACCATCGGCGGCGTCACCGTGCCGCTCGGCGACAACCGGTTGCTCAAGGCCCGCTTCGAGAAATACCTGAGCCAACCGCCGGAAAGCGACGAGGCCGCCGCCCAATACCGCAAGGACATCGCCGAGATCATCGCCACGGTTTCCCCCTTCCACAAGCCGGCGCCGAATCTCTACGACGCCTTCCAAATCCTTCCCCGGGCCTCCACCTATCCGGGCGACGCCAACATCTGCGGCAACCTCGCGGAGGCGGTTTACATGGCCATGCTTTCCAAACAGGATATCGCCGGCCTCAAAAAGCTCAACGAGTCGATCGAACTTGAGAAAAAGGATATCCAGCGCGAGGCCGACTGGGCGGCGCGACATGAGAAAGCCCCTGGCGTGGCACCGGCCGCGCAACCCGCCCAAGGAGGAAACAACCGCGGCGGCGGCAACGGGCGCCCGCAAAATGCCAATCAGGGCAACAACCCGGGCGCAGGCAACCAGTCGCTCAAATACGCCGACACCCTCCGCCGCATCGTTGAAATCGAGGCCCTCAAGAAAGCCAACATCATCCGCACCGAGGCGCAGACGATCAAGACCAAGGCCCAATATCAGGTCAATATGGTCCAGTGGTTCATGCAACGGCGCTTCGAGCACGTCCTGATGGCCGCCCGCTTCTACAACCAGATCTGGAAAGACGGCGACACCACCCTGCGCATCGACAAAGGCTCCGATGTCGCGAAGCTGTTCTCCGAGTCGATGGGCGTGAGCCCCACCGTTTCCTCGTTGGACTCGCTTTCCAACGAAGCCATCCGCGAGGCGGACAAGTACATCGAAGCGTTCAACCTGATGCTCGACCGAGGCGAACTCCACACCGCCTCCCAGCGGCTGATGGAAGCCTTCGCCGTCGGTGAATTCCTCGCTCCCGTGGCCACACTTCCGTTGGAGAAGAAACTCAGGGTGCTCAATTACACCCGCGACCTCAACGAGGTGTACGGCTCGCTCCAGGCGCGCGATTTCACCAAAGCCAAGGAACTCGCCGACCGCTTGAAGTCCCAGGCGAAGGATTTCCCCTCATCCAAGATGGACGGCGCCATCGCCGGCTACACGCTCGCTTCCGACCTCGCCATCGAGGAGGCCAAGGCCCATCTCGCAGCCAAGGAAAACGACAAGGCCGCCGAGAAGATCGGCACCGCCACGCAAATCTGGCCCACCAATCCCAAACTCAACGAGTTCCGCAAGCTGATCACCGATTCGGCCCCGATGCTCACCGCCCGCAACGATTTCGACCGCCTCCTCAGCGAAGGCAACTACCGCGAGATCGCCAAGCGCCAATACGAATTCGCGCCCACCATCCAGGGCGACGCCAAGCGCGAAGACGCCTTCAAGCAAATCATCGGCAATCTGACGAAAATCGAAACCGCCATCGGCAAGGCCGCGGAATTCAGCAAAGCGGGACAAAAAGAAGCCGCTTGGGAACAACTCTACTCGCTCCGCGAGCAATTCCCCGACGACCCGAAACTCGGCCACGAACTCGAAGGCCTTGCCCCGGACGTCGCCAATTTCACCCGCGCGCTCACCCGCGCCAAACAATTCGAAAGCCGGACCCCGAAACAAACCGGCAGCGCCCTCGCGTGGTACCTGAAAGCGCGCGACATCTATCCGAAGAGCGAACTCGCCGAGGCCGGCATCAAACGCCTTCTCGACGATATCATCCTCGACGACTCCGCCCGCGCGCCCGAGTCCGAAACCGCCGACAATCTCCCCGCGGAAAACTGAACCGGCGACGCTCCGTTAGATTCCTGGCGATCCCGATCTTCCATCGGATCCATGGCGCGCGGCCCCACCGTGCCGCCGAGTCCGCGCACAATCGGGAATCCCTGATAACCGATAACCGACAACCGCATCCATCACCCCACCACCTGCCGCTCCCACTCGGCCTCGGCGTCCGTGAAATAGCGGACCCGCACTTTTTTGTATTCCTTGGTGGAAAACAGCGCCTGCCAGTCGGTTAGACCGGTGGCTTCGGAAATGGCTGCCAGCGTTTGGCGGCATTCGTCCTCGCTTTTGCCGTGAACCATGGTGAACAGATTGTAGGCCCAATCGGGATAGCTCGGCCGCTCGTAGCAGTGGCTGACCGCGCGGAATCCGGCCATCACGGCGCCGATCCGCTCCAGTTCCGCCGGGTTGCCTTGCGGACCGGCCCACACGCCCATCGCGTTGGCGCCGAATCCGGCCTTGCGGTGGTGCAGCACCGCCGCGAACCGCCGCATCCGGCCGCTGGCCAGAAACGCCGCGTGCATTTCCCGCAGATCCTCAAACGACACCCCCAACTCGGCCGCCAGCGCCACAAACGGCTCCGGCACCACCGCCAAATCCCGCTGCATCGCCCGCACAAACGCGATCTCGGTTTCGGTCAGCACCTTCGTTTCCGTCCGGTTCTTTTCGCTGTACGCCGGAGCGGCCTGATCGTCGGGGCGCGAATCGCCTTCCACATCGAACCGAACACCGATCTTGTGCAGCTTGAGGGTCGGCAGCAAACGGGTGGATATGGCCCCGGAACGCTCGTGCAGCACCTTGACCGTGCCTTCCAGCCCCAGCTTGCTCGTCGGCGGAATGGCGATGGTGTACCACAGGTTGAACTCGTGGTTGCGCAGGTAATTGTGGCTCACGCCGGGATGTCCGGACACCACCGCGGCCGCCTCGTCCACCCGCTCCGGGTCCACCTTGGCCGCCACCAGACTGGATGCGTAGCCGAGGCTCCGGGTGTCGAATATCGCACTGATCTGGCGGATGATCCGCTCCGATTTCAACCGGGTGATCCGCTCGATCACATCGTCCTCAGTGATGCCGCAGCGTTCGCCAAGCTCGGCGAACGGACGTTCACTACACGGCACGGCCTCTTGCAGGCGGCCTAACAAAGTTGCATCGGTGGGATCGGAAACGGCTGACATCGTGCCGCGGAGTCAAGCCGCCGCCGCCGGTGATGGGAAGCCCAAAATGCCGGAGCCTCAGGCCATGATGCCGGCCGCCACTTCCGAGGCCACCTGATCGCCGGCAAGGAGTTTCACCAGCGCCAGCCCGAAGTCCACCGCGGTGCCCGGCCCGCGAGAGGTCACCACCGGCCCGTCCGCCACCACCCGTCCGTCGGTCACGCCGGGAAGCTCGCCATGCACGCTGAAGTGCGCCGTAAACGCCCGACCTTCCAAGATTCCAGCCTCTTTCAGGATCAGCGGTGCCGCGCAAATCGCCGCCACCGTCCGACCGGATTGGTGGAATTCCCTCGCCAGAGAAACCGCCCGACCGTCCTTGAGCAAATCCATCACTCCCGGTCCGCCCGGGATCATCAGGACATCGAAATCCTCCGGTTTTACGGCGGAAAATTCCGCATCCGGCAGCAACCGGATGCCACCCCGCCCCGTCGCGGTTCCGCCGTCCCACGTCACCATCACCACCTCCACCCCGCCGCGGCGCAGCAGATTCACCGGAGTCACCAATTCGGTTTCCTCGAAACCGTCCGTCACCAGACACAAAACGCGCTTTTTCATGGTGCGAGAACCCTACCACCGCCCGCCCCACCGCGCAAGCCTGCCATTTCCAACTGGAAATCGCGGGAGGTCGGGCGTATTCTGACGCCGCCATGAGCGGCAAACCCTTCATCCGCGTTACCCTAACGACAAGAAGCGATCCACGGATCGCGTGCCGCCCCAACAATCTAACACCACCCTCCGCCTCATGAACCGATCCGGCCTGATGCCCGACTGGCTCCGCGGCTACCGGATGGCGTGGCTGAGGGCGGATCTCGTCGCGGGCGTGACCCTTGCGGCCTATCTGATTCCCGCAAGCATCGGCGACGCCTCGCTGGCCGGACTCCCGCCGCAAGCCGGATTGTATTCGTGCGCCTTCGCCGGGCTGGTGTTCTGGCTGTTCACCCGGTCCCGCCAAACGGTGATCACCGTGACCTCCGCGCTGTCACTGCTGGTCGGTTCCTCGATCGGCGCCATGGCCGACGGCGACCCCTCGCGGTTCGGGGCGCTGGCGGCGGCCACCGCCCTGCTGGTTTCCGCCCTCGCCTGCCTGGTGGCGCTCACCCGCGCGGGCGGCATCGTCAATTTCATCTCGGAACCCGTCCTGGTGGGATTCAAGGTGGGTGTGGGACTCTACCTAACCACCACGCAGTTGCCGAAACTGTGCGGCTTCGCGGGCGGACACGGACCCTTCCGCGAACAGTTATGTTATTTCACCGGTCATCTCGACCGGGTCCACCCGGCCTCCCTAACCGTAGGACTGGCGGCACTGGCGTTGCTTTTTCTGGGGCGGCGCTTTTTTCCGTTCAAACCGCTGGCGCTGCCGGTGATCGTTCTCAGCCTGTTGCTGGGCGCGATCTTTGATCCGTCCGGCTTCGGAATCAAAACGCTCGGGTATTTCCAACAATCGGTGCCGTTGCCCGGTCCGCCGTCCGGGCTTGCCTGGGACGACCTCCACGCCCTGCTGCCGCTCGCGATGGCGTGCCTGCTGCTGGGAGGCGTGGAAACCACCGCCATCGGCAGGGTTTTCGCCCGCAAACACGCCGTGGTGTTCGATGGTCCCCGCCAGTTTCTCGCGCTCGGGGCCGCCAATCTGGCCGCCGGTCTCGCACAGGGCTATCCGGTCAGCGGCGGGATGTCGCAGTCGCTGGTCAATGACGAAAGCGGCGCCCGCTCGCCGCTTTCCGGGCTTTTCGCCGCATTGCTGACACTTATGCTAACCGTCCTGGGCGGCGGACTCCTCCGCCACCTGCCGCTGCCGGTGCTAGCGGCGGTCGTGATCTTCGCCGTCACCGGATTGCTGAAACACGGCGACCTGCGCCGCCTGTGGCGATTCTCCCGCGCCGAGTTCGCCGTGGCGATGGCCGCGTTGTTGGGGGTGCTGGTGTCCGGCATGCTGATGGGAGTCCTGATCGGCGCCATCCTCTCGCTGCTGCTGTTGCTCCACCGCAGCGCCTATCCGCATGTCACCGAACTCGGACGCGTGCCGGACACCTGCCACTTCGCCGACCACCTGCGGAACCCGGCCAACGCCCGGATTCCCGGAGTCTTCATCTTCCGCATCGATGGCGCGCCGCTCTATTACAACGTCGATTACATCCGCGAGCGGTTTTTCAGCCTTTTGGACGCCAGAACCGATCCGGTGGAACTCGTGATCCTCGACTTCGGCGCGGTCACCGCCATCGACCTCGCGGGCGTGGAATTGTTGCTGCACCTGCGCCACGCGCTGCTCCGCAAAGACATCCAACTCCGCCTCGCCGAAACCCACACCACCGTGCGAAAGGCGCTCGAACGCTCCGGTTTCGTCAACCGCTACGGCCGCATCGAACCCGACCTCAACGTGGACGCCATCCTCGACCATTGGGAAATGGAACGCGGCGCGAAACAACCTACCCCGCAATCCGCACCCGCCCCGTAGCCGAGCTCGTTAGAGCGTGGTCCTCCAGCCTCTCGTCCCCTCCCTATTGACAAACCCTCTTCGCGGCACCACATTTCCGCCATGAAAACCGCCCTGCGCCGCCTGATCCCGGCACTCGCGCTGCCGCTGCTCCTGCTGTGGCCGGTCACCTCGACAGCACAGGCATGCTACGCGATCGAGCCTCCCTACGACCCGATGTGGCTGACCGCCTACAGCAAGAACATCTTCGTGATCGAAGTCACCAAGGTCGCCCCAGAGGATCCGGTCGTGAAAAACGGATGCGAGCACCGCCGGATTTCGTTTTCCGGAAAAGTCGTCGAGACCGTCAGGGGAAAAGCGCCGGAAAAGGAATTCTCCCACGATGGGTTCAAACTCAGGATCGTCGATCACGAGAAAGCCAGGGAGGCCGCCAAGTCCGAGGAGGAACTCCAAATCCTCGAACTCCTCGACAAGTCCCTTTGCGGTGCCGAGGGATGCGAAGTCGGCGAACGCTACCTGGTCGTCCAATGCAAGCTCGGCGAGTTTTTCGCGCTTCTGAAAAAGGACGATGAAACCTGGAGATCCCAAATCCGCGAGGAAAAAGACGGACTGTGACGCCAACGCCGCCCAGTCCCACGTGACGGACCCGATTTCCCATTGCTTCCCCAGCCCGGCTCCGCGATAGTGGGGGCGTGAACGCGCGTTTGCCAATTATCCGTATCGGTCTGACATGCCTGATAGGCGGGTGCCTGCCCGTTTTTCTAACCGCCGCGCCGGAAGATCCTGGCAAACCCGCTGCCGAGGCCGCCAGCGCCTCCGAATCAGCCCCACATAAGCCAGACGGCGAGAAAGCCAAACTCGAACAATCGCTTCAGGAAGCCCGCGAGGGCCTGGCCGCGCTGGACGCACCGGGAGCGGCCGACGCGTTGCCCGCCGGGATTGCGCCCGCGGATGTGGACGAACGCCGCCGTACGCTCGACCAGATCACCCTGATCGCCGGCCGCGCGCTCAAAGGGCTCTCGGCGGTGGAGGATGCGGCCAAGGCGCTCGATACCGCACGCCAGCGGGATGCGGGATGGTCGGGGTTCAAAAAACCGCCGCCCTATTCCCTGCTGATGATCGACGACCTCGTCAACGAGCGCGAGGCGGTGAAATCCAACCTCGAATCCGCCGAGGCGTCGCTCGCCAACTACGAGCGGATGCAGGAAACGATCCTCCGTGAAGCCAAGACCGCCGAAGACGCCGTCAACCGCACCCTAACCGCCGTGCAGGGCGCGTCGCCCGAATCCGCGCCCGCCGAAAAGTGGAGGTTGGAAACCGCGCGCGCCAACACTCGGCTGCTGGCGGTCCGCGCCAGCCAACTCAAGAGCATGGTCGCCAGCCAGCGGGACCGTATCGCCGCCGCCAACGCGGACCTGAAATTGTTGGAACGACAGATCTCGGTGGCCAAGGCGAACGCCAGCTTCACCGACGACGACCTGGCCCAACTCGCGAAAGTTTCCTCCGAGCGCAAACAGGCGATCCGCAAGGAACTCGATGCCCTCGCCAAGCGGCTCAAAACCGCGATCGCCAACCGCGACCAAGCCAAGGCCGCCGCCGATCCCGGAGGCGAAACCGTGGAGGAATCCGTCCAGGAACTCGCCAAATACCGGCTGGAAGTCGCGGAGGGCGGAGTCGAAACCGTCCAATCCCTGATCGAAGGACTTGAGGGGCTGCTCCAACTGGAGGATGTCGGCATGAAAGCCTATCAGGACCGGCGCGCCCTAACCGACGCGCGCGGCCTCCAGGACAAGGTGAAAGCGCTCGACGCCCTCGGCGTGCCACGCGAGCACCTTTGGGCATGGGTCAACGTGCTCGATGACGAAATGGCGGAAACCACCGCCAACCTAACCAAACTGGAGGCCCGCGCCACCACCATCACCTCCGCGGACCCGCGTTTCCGCCTGCTGGCCGAGCAACGTGCCAACACCGCCGAACGCCTCGCCATGCTCCAGCGGCTCTCGCAGGCGGTGGAAACCCAGCGGCGCCTGGTCAAACGGTGGATTCTGGAACACTCGCCGGATGAGAAACCCGGCGGATTCTGGAACACGACCGCATCACTGGCATCCGCGGGGTGGAAGGGCATCGGAAAACTCTGGAACCTTGAGGTGATGGCTTTCAAAAACGAGGTGATGGTGGATGGCGAAACCATCACCGGACGCTTCCCGGTCACCATCGGCATGTTGGCGAAAGCCATTCTCTTTTTCCTGATAGGTTATTGGTTGGCCGCGTGGGTCGCCCGCCGCATCCAGAACTCGCTGGTTGCCCGAGGACGACTCGCCGAACCCCAGGCGCGCACCCTGCGCAACTGGGCGATGATCGTCGTCGCCCTGGCGCTCGCCATCGGCTCGCTCGCGGTGATGCGGATCCCGCTCACGATGTTCGCCTTCCTCGGCGGTGCCCTCGCCATCGGCCTTGGAATCGGCACCCAGACACTGATCAAGAATTTCATAAGCGGCATCATCGTCCTCGCCGAACGCAAGGTTCGCGTCGGCGACGTCGTGGAAGTGGAAGGCGTCACCGGCACCATCACCGAGATCAACATCCGCTCCTCCATCCTGCGCTCCTCGGACGATGTCGAAACCCTGATCCCCAACTCGTCGCTGCTCGACAGCCGGGTCGGAAACCGCATGCTTTCCAACAAACGGATGCGCCAGTCCCTGAAGGTGACCGCCTCGCCCGGCGCGCCTCCATCCGGAATCATGGATATGCTAACCGAATCCGCCACCCGGCACGGATTGGTGCTCAAGCAACCGGCGCCCTTCGCCATCTTCGAGGATTTCACCGGCACTTCCCTCGTGTTCACCCTCTATTTCTGGGTGGACCTCCCCTCGTGCCAGCCCATGGTCGTCACCAGCGACCTCCGCCTGATGATCGAAAAACGGCTCGCAGAAATGAACTGCGGCCCGAAGGCGGAGTGAGCCCCCCCCGGCGAGGCCGGGGGATGACTCACTCATTGCGGGCTTGGTTCGACGACGAAGATTCCCATGGACTTGGTCCTCTCCTCTCTAGCAAGCCCCTTTTCGACAAGGTTTGCCGCGAACAGTGAGATCCGTCCGTCAGCCGCGAACCCGACAATTTGCACGACATATTCAATTTCCGCCAAGCACGCTCTGCTTATTTGGATGTCGCCCCTCGTTTCCAAGTCTATTATGTCTGTGAGATTTTTCGTCGGTCACCTTCTCATGCTCATGCATCCGTGAGCCGCTCACCAGGCGGGCACCGTCACCCGGAGGGTGCTGGGCACCTCGGACGCCACTGTTAGAATCAGCGAATCCCCATCCCGCTCGATGCGGGTGATTGCTGCACCATAGGTTCCCCGCGTCCGGGTGGTGCGCGTGCCGTCCGGACTGGTCGAGGCACTGTAATTGGTTTCGGGCAACGACAGTTCCGGACTGAAACCAACCGACAACAGCGCCCGGACGGTGTTGCCAGTGGCCAGATCGACTTTTTCGACCGGAAAATGCATGACGGTGTCACCCTGCTTTCGCACAAACCCGCCGGACGGGATCCTGATGACGGATTGGTTGTCAAACAGCCACGAAGGTTCGGCAACCCCGGTGAGCAACCAGGCGTCCTCGACGGGAAGCGATTCCGGGATCTCCCGGTACCACACGAGGTTGCCCAGGCAGTCAACGCCGCTGCCACCCATCTTCACCTGTGGCAGCTTGCCGACCGGACGGATCATCGCCAATCCGTTGGGTTCACAGCGCCAGAGAACGCCAGCATCGGCAAGCCGCACCTCCGTGCCAATGACATCCCGGGGCAGGTGGATGATCGCGACGGGAGCGCCGGTTTTGGCGGAAATCTCATAGATCCGGCATGAAGAAACGAAGCCGCCAAACGGTCCGGCACCTTCGGAAACCGCGACGAAGACACTGCCTATATCGCCACTTCCCACATACATCGGACCGCCGATGATCCGGCAATTGGACGCTAGCTCCGCCTTGAGGCGGGCCTGGTGGTCGGCTTTTTCCGGCGGCTTTTTCGCTTGCGGATTCTTGGTCGAAGTTCCCCGCTTGGCGGGAGTTGGCGGCGTTTCGGTGGTCGCGGAGGTCTCCGGTTCGTCCTCTTTCTCCGCATCATGGTCAAAGGGGTCCCGGCCAAAGCGACTGATGAAATGCGACCAGACGCTTGGGCCGATAAAGCCGCGTTGATATTCCCAAACCGCGGGCTGCTTCCATAGCAGTTTGCCGGTTTTCAGATCGAACGCCCACAAGGCGTCGTGGGGGCCGGTGCAGACGAACAGACTGCCTCCGCCGGAGTTTGCCAAGCACAGCCCGGTGGCGGCGTAGGCCGGTCCGCCGCCGCCAAGCAAGCCGGCGGCGGGCGAGGCCGCCCGCTGATAGGGAATCGTCGCATGCCACAGCGTCTTGCCGCCGCGCCGCGGCCACAGCATCACCCGCGAGTGCTTCAGGACGCGCTCATACATGTCATTGTCGGATCTGGCCGGGACCTCGGATACGGCGTAGATGAGGTCATCCGCGATACCCACGACCGCCACCCGTTCGTTCGGTTCCGTGTCCTCCGGCATAACCAGTGCCGGGAGTTCCTCGCCGGAATCGACGGCAGCCCACCGCAACAGCGAGGGTTCGGCGATCCGATAGGTTCGGTCCGCCCCCTTGCCGGATTCCCGCCATCTTTGGAAAAAGACCTCGTGGTCGGTGAAATGCAGTGGGGCGATGACGGCGCGCGGTTCGGTCCCGGCGATCCGCCATGCCTCATGCTGATCCGCCTCGCGGATGGCGACCAGTCGGCCCTCGTCATCCGTGGTGATCCGCAAACCCGCCACGATCTGGCCTTCCGCGATCGGTGCGGCCACCGTCCGGATCGGCGTGTCCTTCCCATCGACCGACCACGTCACGGCCTTGGCGTCCAACACGATGAGCGAGTTCGCGGGAGCGGCTGCCGCCAAGCCGCACGACATCAGCAAAAATGATGTTAGAACAGTCGTCGGCGATGCGATGAGTGGCTTCATGAAAGAAGCGTGGCCGTTCATGGCGTGCCAGTCAAGCCTTGCCCAGATGAAGCCCGGCGAACGACAACGGTGCGGCACATGAGATCCCTTGCCCGGCTCGAGGTGGGATCGTTGCAATTCACGAAGACCAGGAAATTTTTCGTCTGTCACCTTTTCATGACCTTTTCAAGGGTCTTCCGTGGCACACCCGCCAAAACGAGCAGATAAACCGGCAACACCGAAACTATGACCATGCCAAACGTGACCACGCCCGGAGCATGCACCGGACCCCGGCCCGCATTGACAAACCGATAATCCCGTAAATCCCGGTGAAATCGCAACCGGATGTCCGGGTGCGGAACACAAGCGCCCGACAAGGATCGTCGTGGGACCGAAGACTGTACAGGCACCGCCTGACGAAAAGCACCAAGCGTGATAACTGTTGCCGTAGGTCCTGCCCTTTCTTGGAGCCCTTTCTTGGAGCTTGATTCCCGAAACCTGATTGTTCACCATCCGTCCGGTGAAACGCTCCACCAAACGCCTGTTGATTCTCATGGCCACCTTCATCGCGGTGCTCGTGACCGCGGCGCTGTTCTACAGGTTGGGCATGGAACGGCTGGAAGGAAAGCCGCGCACGTTCTGGGACGGGCTCGAATGGGCCTCCGAAACGCTGTCCACCACCGGCTACGGCCACGACAGCAAGTGGAGCCATCCGCTCATGATCCTGCTGGTCCTGCTCGTGCAGTTCCTCGGCGTGTTCATGATCTATCTGATTTTCCCGGTCTATCTGATTCCGTTTCTCGAAGAACGTTTCGAAACCCGCCTGCCAAAGGATTGCAAGGGCATGCGGGATCATGTGATCGTTTTCCGCAGCGGCGCGGCCGTGCATTCGCTCATGGAGGAACTGCGCCTCGCCGGCGTGGCGACCGTGGTTGTCGAGGAGGACCCTGCCACCGCCCGCATCGCCAAGGAGGACGGATTGCGCGTGGTGCTGGGCCATTTGGACGGAGGAGTGATGGACCGGATCGAACTGGCCCACGCGCGCGCCCTGATTCTCAACGACAGCGATCACCGCAACGCCGCGCTGGCCATCACCGCGCGCCAACTCGGATACAAGGGACCGATCCTCGCTCTGATAGAAACCCCGCTGCACCGCCAGCCGACCATGCTCGCGGGCGCCACCGCCGCCTACACGCCCAGACACGTGCTCGGAGCCGCGCTGGCCGCGCGCGCGAGCCGCAAGGTGAGCCCCGCCGTCGGCGGCGTGCAAAAACTCGGCCGCAAACTCCATGTCTGCGAAACCATCATTCCCCGCGATAGTCCGCTGGCCGGAAAAACCCTGCGCGAAGCCCGGGTCGGCGAAGAAACCGGCATCACGGTGATCGGCCAATGGGTCGGCGGAAAACTGGTGGCCCCGCCATCGCCCGACATGCGCGTAGAGCCCGGCGGCATTCTCATCGTGGCGGGCAGTTTCGACCACACCGAGAAATTCACCGATCGTTACGGCGCCGCCCAGCGCAAAGGCCCCTTCCTCATCGCCGGCTTCGGCGAAGTGGGCCGCAAGGTGGCGGAACTCCTGATAGATGCCGGAGAGGAAGTGCGCGTGCTCTGCCAGGAACCGTCCGACGGCGTGCATTTCGTCGGCACCGTGCTGGATGCCGCGTTGTTGGAGAAGGCCGGAGCACGCGACGCACAAGCGGTCATTCTCGCGCTACATGAAGATGCCGCCACGCTGTTCGCCACCGTGATCCTCAAGGATCTGGCGCCCAATGTACCGATCATCGCGCGCGTGAACGGCCCGGAAAACGTGGATCGCATCCACGCCGCGGGAGCCGAGTTCGCGCTTTCCATCAGCCAGGTCACCGGCCAGATCCTCGCCCGAAAATTACTGGGAAAGCATTCGGTCTCACTCGACCAAACGCTCAAGGTCTCGATGGTCACCTCCGCGGATCTAACCGGAAAGCACCCGTCCGACCTGAAAATCCGCACCCGCACCGGATGCAGCGTGGTCGCCGTGGAGCGGGACAAGGAATTGATCGTGCACCTGCCCGCGGATTTCCGCTTCGCCGACGGCGACCGGATCCACGTCTGCGGCAGCGAGGCCTCTCTGCGCGTGTTCGCCGCGGAATTCAGGACCAAGGGATGAAACCCGCACGACACCATGAAAACCGGGCATGATCTGGCAATCGCGGAGACGCTCGGCAGCGGACTGGTGGTTTCGCGGACGGTTGGCGGAGGGTGAAGAATCCGCGCACCCCGTCGCCGTGGCCGTCGGGCGGTGTCAGCAACAGCGGCTTTCCCTGCCACAGGAACCCATGCTCGCGCCCGCATCCAGGCTCGTAAAAATATCTGATAGATGCGTTCGACGGTTTTGTATGGCCGGAGTTTGCCATGAATGCGATGGCGGGCGCGCGCAAGCCCAGCGCCTTGCGTTCGTCGAGAGCCGTCACCAGTGCGTCGCACGCCGAATGCGGTGGGCATCGCATTTTGGCACAGGCGTCCGGAGCCTATCCGGAGGTCTATGGTTTCCTCGCTTGCCGCCTGCGCCGCATGGCCGCAAACAGGAGGGCGGATGCCCCGGCAACGCTGGTGGACGATTCGGGAATCACGGCCGCACCAGCGGTTCCCAGCCCGGCCGCTTCGCCTGCGGTCAGCGCGCCATCCCACATGGCAATGGCGCCGACATGCATGGGCGCGTTTTCGCCGCTCTCGTCACTGAAGAAGAGCAGCGTGGAACCAAGGGCGAAGCGCCCGTCGAGGCCGCCCGTCAGGGTGTGGGTATGAAAGAGCGAGCCATTGACATAAGCACGGATATCGGATGCGCCTGATGGGGCTAGATCGATGGTTATAAGCAGCCGGGTCCACTTTGTTTCATCGATCACGCCGGGACTATAGGTTATATCCCCCACCCCGACAGTATCCGTTCGGCTAACAAAATAATCGCCGTCATTGATGTTGCCGGTGTGGGTCTGGAAAATCGAGCGCCAGGCGCCGCGCGAACCGGCGGGGCTGTAGATGTCCACCAGCACGGACCATTCATTGACCAAAGCGCCTCCGCCGTTGGCGGCAATGCCGTGGTCGGCGTAAATGATGTTGGCCGGCCCCACCGCGGTGGTCACAACACCGGTTAGCGGTGTGCTGGAATCGTCGGCCAGGCTGGCACTCCAGGTACCGGGCGCCGACCCTGCGAAGGTGAGGTTGGAGCCGACGGTCGCCTGTCCCGGGTTTGACGAGTTGTTGAACTCCCAAAGCCCGGTCAGGGTGGCGGCACCGGCCGGTACAATGGCGAGGATGAGGGCGGGGATGGTGAATTTCATGGCGGGTTGTGGGGTTGGTGGGATGATGTCCGAATTTCAACTCTTCCGACAGGTGTTAGGTCCTGGGTTCCCGCGGAACTGGAACCAGACCGGAATGCGTGCTCTCACATTCCACTGACGATTTGAGCAAAATGCCCGTCCACCAGCAAGAACAAACCGCCACATTCAAATGGTCCGGGAATCCGATATTTCACCAGAACCCGGAATGACACCGGCCTAAGAACGGGCCGAGCCATGGGGCGGAGAGTGCCGGGTGATCCGGGTGGAACGCTATTTCCCAAACGCCTGGATCTCGGCAATCACCGGGGTGTCCGAGGCGTTCTTGATGTTCACGCGGATCTTCGTGGCTTTCACCGCGTCGAGTTTCACTTCCGCCTGACCGGAGAAGTTGGTTTCGGTGCCTTTGGCGACTTCCTTCCATGTTCCGCCCGTTAGAATCTCGATCGTGAACGAGGTGGTGCGGCGGTAGGGAGCATCGGAGAACACGATCTTGTGCAGCGTCCGTTCGCCCTTGAGATCAACGGTGGCGGTGGCGGTCCGTTCTTTCTCGGCGGTGGCGAAGATCGTATTTCCGTTGCCGTCGGTGATGTGCTTCGGATCGAGTTCCGGGCGGCCCATCCAGACGGACGATACTTCCACCGGGCACCCCTCGGTTAGGGAGACGAGGGTTGAGGACGAGTTGATCGCCGGCAATGGCAGCGCGGGCCGGTCGAGCGTGAGTTCGACAATCGCGGCGGGGCCGAAGCTGCGGCGTCCGCGCGGGATCGTGATCGTCCAGCCATCGCCCTCGGTGAAGCCGACCGGAGCGCCGCTTGTCAGCATCCGGGCGGAGGTCACTTTCGCGTTGAGCGCGGGCAGGGTGAATTTTCCGTCATCGGGAAGTTTCTGCACGAAAAGGAAAACACGGTTCCCCTTGCGGGTGGAGACGCCCCACGGGCCGGGCTTCCACGGGCCGCCGCGGGTGCCATAGACGGCGTCGCCGTTCTCCCGCATCCAGTGGCCGATCTCGCGCAGGGCGAAGGCGTCGTCTTTGTCAAGGGTGCCGTCCTCGCGCGGGCCGACTCCTAACAACAATCCGCCGTCGCGGCCGACGCAGTCGATCAGTTTGGTGAGCACATCGTCACGGGTGCGGACGGGCCAGTTGAATGGGTCCTTGATCCACGACCAGCTTCCGCAGGGATTGGCGCGGAGGTTGTAGCAATTGTCCCAGGCCTTTTCCATGTAGAACTCGCCGGTGTCCATCTCGCGGGCCTGATAGTCGCCCACCGGATCGGGGCCGTGCCAGAACGATCCGGTCCACGCGCACACGGAACTGCCGTTGGATTTGGCGTCGATCCGGTTTCCCAACAGCGTGCCAGGCTGGAGCCTGCGCATGTATTCATACATTTCCCTGCCGCTTTCGTGCGTCCACGAATCCTCCCAATGGCCGTCGAACCACACGCAGCCGACTTTGCCATATTGGGTGAGAAGCTCTTCCATGTGCGGCTTGAAGACCTCGTTCTTGTAGTCGGTTAGATCGGCTCCCTTTTGCGCCTTGTAGCGCGGATTGACCCAATCGAGCACCGAATAGTAGAGGCAGAATTGGACTTTCGTGCCGTTGCAGGCCTCCGCCATTTCCTTCACATAGTCGCGATGCCACGGAGTTTTCATAACCGTCCAGTCGGGGATGCCGGGATCCACCTTGGTGTCCCACATCGCGAATCCGTCGTGATGTTTCGGAACGACCACCGCATAGCGGATGCCGGCCTCCTCGAAGGTCTCTATCCACTCCTTGGCGTTGAAATTCTTCGGATTGAAGGTTTTGGGCAAGCCCATATAGTAGTCCTTGTCCACCTTGGGCATGTCGCCCATGTTCTGGCGCATGATCCAGGAAACCTCGCCGCCGCATTGCACGGAGGGCGTCCAGTGGAGAAAGACACCGAACTTCGCATCGCGGAACCACCTGGCGCGGGCGTCATATTCGGCCTGGGTTTCTTTGAATGGATTGAAACCGGCGGGTGCGGCAGCAGGCTGCGGAAGCGCGGCCGGGGCAAGCGAGGCCAGGAGTAGATAGGCAAGGGAGGCGTGTTTTTTCATCGGTTGGCGGTTGGTTGGTTTGGGGAAATGTTTGGAATTGTTACTTACGCGGTCAACGAACTTCTTCGATCCGGAAAAAGGCGCGTTGGGCGGGCCGCGCTGCGGTGGTAAAGGTATCACGGTGTCTCCCAGATAGCCACCGGCGCCCGGCGCCTTGGCAGACCGCACGGAACCGGCGAGGATGGGGTTGACGCCATCCGCTCTGCCATAGACATCCACATCCTTCGGACCGACCTTCGCGAGCGGAGTTCCCTGGGACAGAAACGACGAATTGTTTCAGGACAGTCGGGCACCGGGCAATTTTCCTTTTGAAATCCCCATGCAATCGTCGAATCGCGCGGCACGATGAATGTGACGATCAAGATCGACGATGCGTTGTGCCGGGAGGCGCGGCACCGGGCCGTGGACCGGGGGCTCTCACTTTCCGGATGGATCGCGGGACTATTGCGCGGGGAATTGGCAGGCGGCAACCGCTCCGGTGAAGGAGGGTTGCTGGAGGCGTTGGCGCTGAAGGAGGGTGAGGATCGCGAATTTGAAGTGACACGGGATGCGTCCGAATCCCGGGATCCGGCACTTTCCTGAGGTATGTTTTTGCTGGAGATCCAGCAGGGAATATGCCGGGTGAAAGGAAAGGACGCTGCATTCGCGGAAATCCTCGGGCAGTGGCTGGACGGGCGCGTGAAGCCCGCTTTCGCCGGCAGGATCCTTGGTGTGATACCGCCGGAAGCCGAGCGTGCCAGCCGGATCGCCGCCCTGCGAACGCCCGGTCTGGCCGACTGCCAGATCGCGGCTTCCGCGCTGGAGCACGATTTGGCCTTGGTCACAAGAAACATCGCGGATTTTGCGGATTTGGACGGACTGGAATTGGTCGACCCATGGGACCCGCCGGGGATCTGATCCCACCCTGCGCATCTTGCAACCAAATTTGGGGAATCCAATTCGTGAGAGTTCGTCAAATTCGACTCGAAAACATGGCATCACCCCGCCGAAAAGTTACTATCCCCAATACCCGTCCCCGACTTCAGAGCTTGCACCTCCTTGACAATTAAAGTTCGAGAAGGGGCAAAAGGATACCATTCATCAATCGGTGGCATAGTATTGTTCACTCAACCCAAATCAGTGATCTCAGTGGTTCCCAGTGTTTCAATGGTAAACCGGGTGCCCAAACCACCTTGAACTTCGGATTCAATGCTCCGGGAAGATCTGCGGTGGCGCGTCCGTTGCGGAAAAAGGCGGGAGCGACCGGATTCACTCCGGCTTCACCGCGAAGCGCAGGCCGGGGAACTCGCGGACGGCGGCGAGCGGGGTGTTAGACTCGTGGAGCACGGGCACGAAGGTGAACATCCAGCGGCGCATGCCTTTGACGTGGGGCGATTTCACGAGGACCTCGTTCCAGCCCTGGCGGAGTTTGATAGGAGTTGGGGCCCGGAAATGATAGTTTTCGTCCACGAACGAATCGGTCGAGTGATAGTCCGCCTTGCGGTTGGGCACGGTCCAGTCGGGCGCATCGATTTTCACGCCATTGACCTGGAAAACGGGCTTGGAGAAATGCCACTCGCCCGGTTTGTTCATGCCGGGTTGGAAGTTGGACAGTTCCCACCATTGCGCGCTGATCCAGAATGGCACGGTTTGCTCTTTGGGCGAATGGATGTAGGTGCGGGCGAAATAAGTGGACTCGGCGACCGTCTGTTTGCCCCAGGTGGGATTGGCGAAGGTCGGTTGATCGGTGTAATGCCGGAACACCATCGTGGCTCCGGTGCGGATCTCGTCGCTCCAGTTATATGTTTTTCCATCAATTTCCACGGCGGGACGCGTGTCGCCCGCGCGGATGCCGAAGTCGGACTCCGGTTTGCCACCGTGCGGAATGGGGCCGAGGGTTTGCCAGACGATGTTGGATTGTCGGACATAGGAAAACTCCCTGCCTTTGAAAAACAGATCGCGATGGGCGAGGAAGCGGTTCTCGAACTCACGGAATTTCTCCAGTTCCTTGTGACCTTGCGGCGGGAGGTTCGAGTAGAACTCGATCCAATCCCTGTCGCGCGCATCGCTCCACAGGGCTTCGGAATAAACGACCACACCAGGGAAATGCGGAGTCTGCGCGAAGTGGTTGCGCGGATCCTTCATCGGCATATCGGGCCACGAGCAGAGGATGCCGCCGATGCCCTTGCTGGTCGTGTGCGGGCAGTTCTTGCGGAAAAACAGGGTGTTTACCATCTCGAAGGGATCGAAGTGGTTCAGATAGTTTTCCTGGGAGTCGATGTATTCGCCGCCCTTGACCGGCGGTCGCTTGCGGTTGGTCCAGGTTTGTTGGATGGCGGTGGGATCGCCGTTCATGCCCGGACTCCAGCGGATCGCGCGGCGTTTGCACTCGCGGACGGTATCAAAATAAGCCCGCAAGGTTTCCGGGGGGATCTTCTCATTGCCGCGCGCTTCGTCGGTGCCGATGTGGATGTAGGGCATCACTTCGGGCGGTGCCAGCGACGCGAGTTCGCGGATCAGGTCACAGAGAACGGCGGTGACTTTCGGGTCGTCCATCTTTTCCACGCCTAAGGCGCGGCGGAAGCTGGCGGTATGGCCGGGCATGTCGAGCTCGGGAATCACCGTGATGTGGCGCACGCGGCAGTATTCGACGAACTCCTTGAACTCAGTCTGGCTATACAACTTACCAGGCATTCGGTCGAAGGACGCCGGGTCGTTGACTTGCGGATGTTTCTTGCTTTCTAACCGCCATCCGTGGTTATCGGTGAAATGCCAGTGATAGACATTCATCTTGTAGCGGGCGAGCACATCGGCCATCTCCTTGAGCATGGAAAGCGGCATGTAGTTGCGGCCGGTATCGTTCATCGTGCCGCGGATGGGAAAGGCCGGCCAGTCCTTGATGTCGGCATGCGCGATGTGGGTGCCGCCGGAACGGCGGGTGGTGAGCTGGGCCAGGGTTTGCAAGCCGTAAAAGAGCCCGGTGTCCGTCTTGGCCTCCACCGTGGCGCCGTCCGCGCCGGTTTTGAGCCGATAGCCCTCGGGCTTGTCGGCGAACCATGTATCGTTAGAGAGCACGAAGCGCAGCGGGTAGCCGGAAGATCCGACGGGTGCGGGTTTGACCGCGCGTGCGCTGAACAACTCCCCGGCTTCCTTACCGATGTGCGCGAAGCGGGCGTTGTCCGCGGCGGATTTCGGATAGGCCAGAGTGACGGCGGTGATCCGGGTGGCACCGTTGCTCCATTTCAGTTCGCGAGGCGCGGGAATGAGCGGCGGGGTTTCCTTGCTGAAAACCGCGAGCGTTGGCGGTTCGTTGGAAAGCCCAACCGGCGCCGTCTCCGCGAACAGCGGGGCAGCGAGCGCGGCGATCAACGAGAGATGGTGCGGTCGGAACATAGGGCTTGGGTTGGGGATGGCAAAGGATACGAGGTTGCATCTCCGGAGATCACATCGAAAATCCGGTTTGCACTTCAAACCACCTGCCGACGCGCCACCGAAAACGTCCTGCCTGGGCTACCCCGGTCATGAAGGGGCGCTGGACCGAAAACCCCGATGGTTGTGCGGGCGCCCCCCGTGTTTTCCGATGTCCGGAAGGATCTGGGAATCCGATCCGCGAGATGGCATCGCGCGGCCAATCCTTTCGCATTGCCCAACCAGCCCTCGGGTGTCGGATTGACATCCTTTCTTGCGGGATTCGCAAATTCGCCTTATGTTATCCGCTTCACGCCCCACGGGAATCATTTCGAAACATGCCATCCATCCGTTCCGACGATCAAACCGACGAATCTCCCCTACCCTCGCAGGATTGGGGAAAGGAACGGCATGGATTCGAACCGACCCAGTGGAGTCTGGTGCTGACCGCTGTCAGGGGCGACGACCCACGTTCGGCGGAGGCGCTTGAACAACTCTGCAAAGCCTACTGGCCGCCGGTTTACGCCCACCTTCGCGGCAAGGGCCACGGCCCGCACGAGGCTCAGGATCTGGCGCAAGAGTTTTTCACCCGGCTGCTCCAAGGCCGGTCGCTTGCAGGCGCCACCCCGGAAAAAGGAAGATTCCGCGCGTTTCTGTTAGGATCGGTGAACCATTTCCTCATCAACGAATGGAAACGCGGCAACGCGCTGAAACGCGGCGGCGGAGTGGTTTTCGTGGACCTCGACGGGCTCGACCCCGGCATCCGCGACGCCTGTGAACCCCGATCCGGCGAGACCCCGGAGAGCGCCTATGACCGCCAGTGGGCGCTCACCCTGCTGGAGCGCGTTCGCGACCGGGTGAGGCGGGAATACGAGGCCGCCGGCCAGCGCGACCGCCACACGGCGCTCAAACCCTATCTATCCGAAAGCGAAGCCGCCGGATCCTATGCCGCCACCGCGGGACAACTGGGAATCACCGAAGCCGCCGTCAAATCGGCCGTTCACAAACTGCGCCAGCGGTTCGGCCAACTGCTCCGTGCGGAAATCGCGCGCACGGTTTCGTCGCCGGAGGAGGTGGACGATGAATTGCGGCACCTGATCGACGCGCTGCGCGGATAGACGGAAACTTCCGCACCGCAATGTTTCATAGCATGCAATGGACCCGATGACTGATCCGTCTTCCCGATGCCCGCGATGCGGTGCCGCAAACCACCGCCAAGGAGCGGAGGACGGGACATGCCCGGCGTGCCTGCTGGCGGCAGCGGGGCTGTGGGCGAGCGCCCCGCCGCCGGACACCGGGGAACCCGAAATCTCCGGCGAATGCGGCGGTTATGTCCTCGAACGGCTCATCGGACGCGGCGGATCGGGAGTGGTCTATCAGGCAAGGCGGACCACCGGCGGACCGGCGGTGGCCCTGAAAACGCTTGCCACCGCCCACGCCGCCGGACCGGACGAACTGCGGCGGTTCCGGTTCGAAATGGAATCCGGCGCGGCGCTGGAACACCCAAATCTGGTTAGAGTGCTCGAGGTCGGCGATGATTCCGGAGTCCCGTTCTACGTGATGGATCTCGCCGCAGGCGGCACGCTGGCCGACCTTATCCCGGAAACACCGCACAAGGCTGGCGTGAAGCCCGCGGCCGCCATCCTAACCAAAGTGGCGCGGGCCGTCCACTTCGCCCACGAGCGCGGCGTCCTCCACCGCGATCTCAAGCCCGCCAACATTCTGCTGGACCAGCATGGCGAACCCCGCGTGGCGGATTTCGGCATGGGACGGCTGCTGCACTCCCCGGCCGCGCTCACCCTAACCGGCGCGGCGCTGGGCACCCCGGCCTACATGGCTCCCGAGCAGGCGTCCGGCGGCACCGTGACCACCGCCGCAGACCAATACAGCCTCGGCGCGGTGCTGTTCCATCTTCTAACGGGCAGACCGCCCTTCACGGGAAACGGGCCGATGGAAATCCTCCACAAGGTGGTATCCACCGAAGTCCCGGATCCTTCGTCACTTGCCCCGTGGATCGACCGCGACCTCGCCACCGTTTGTCTAACAGCGATGCGGCGGGACCCCTCCCGCCGATACGCCTCGGTCGCGGAGTTCGCCGACGATCTGGAGCGCTGGCAACTCGGCAAACCGGTCGTGGCGCGACCTCTTCCGGTCTGGCGGAGAGCCACCAAGTGGGCGCGGCGGCACCCGGTGGCGGCCACCCTAACCATAATGGGCGCTCTCACGGCGGCCGCCATGGCAACCCTGTATGTCGCGGGATCGGAAATGCTGAAGACCGAACGCAACCGCGCGCTCAAACACGAGTCGGAAGCCCGGGCCAGCGCGGCCGAGGCAACCGCGGCCCGTGACCAATTCCAGCTCAACGCCTACGCCGCGGATGTCTATCTGGGATTCCGCGCGCTTGCCGACGGCCACTTCGGCCAAGCCCGCGAAATGCTCGCCCGCCACTTGCCGCGGCCGGGATCCAAAGACCTCCGCGGCTTCGAATGGCACGCGCTCGATCACCTCTGCCAAGGCGATGACCAGGCCGTCTGGCGCGACCATTCGGCGGCGGTCACCGCGGTGGCGTTCCATCCGCGGACAAACCTGTTAGCCTCGGGAGGACGGGACGGCAGAATCATCGTCCGCGAGTTTCCATCAGGGACTGTCAGACTGCGTTTGCCACTCCCGAGCGCCCCGCGCGACTTCGCGGAGATTCCCTATCTCACCAACGTGGCCAAGCGTTCGGCCGATTTCGCCGCTCTCACGGTTAGCGGCGCGGCCAACCCGGACGACCTCCGGATGCGTTCCCGTCCGTCCAAACTGGGGGAGATCCACGCGCTGGCATGGTCGCCGGACGGCAAATGGCTGGCGAGCGGAGGCGGCGGCTCGTTTGTCAGAATATGGTCCATGCCCGGAGGTTCTCTATCCGGCGTGATCCCCGTGATGATGGCGAGCCGCCTGGCGTTCGGCGACGATGGCTCGCGGCTCATTGTTTTCGCTCCCGCAGAAGGTGAGATCCATCGCCACGAGCTGCGGGTTTATGATACGGAAACACTCGCCACCCAACGCGTGATCCGCGGTTTGCAGGAGGTCCACGCCATCGCCCCGGGAGGCGGCCGGGCCGCGGTCATGCCATCGGGAGGAACCGAAATCCGGATTCATGACACCCGCACGGGAGATATGCTATCGAAATGGGACGGCCGGATCGCCCTGAAGCGTCTCGCGTTCGGTTCGGACGGAAGTTTTCTGATAGGAAGCGAAGCTTCCGGCGTGCTTGCGGCGGTATGGCGGACAACCGACGGCCAACGGACCGGATCGGTGTTCCCGGTCGCGGGCAAGTTCGATCTTGTGCAGGTGCAACCGCCCGGCCTGCGGCTGATATCAACCGGAGCCGGACAGATGATCTCCGCCCAAGCCATCGCCGCCGACTCGCCGGCCGTGTCGTTGCGTGGCCACGAGGACACGGTACTGTCACTGGATGTCTCACCCGATGGAAAGTGGCTGCTCTCCGGCGGAAACGATCACACCGTCCGTTTGTGGCCGACCTCCAAGCCTTCCCCGCCGGCGAGCGACGATGGCCAGTTCGAGGAACGCCCCGAACCACCCGCGGACGTTAGGGAAAATCCGTCCAAATCCAACATCGTCTGGACAAGGACTCCCGAGGGTCACTGGATCGGCGATGGCGCGCGCAACGGCCGGATCCGATTCCGTCCGTTTTCCAACAATGATGCCGAACGGCGGATGACCGCTCCGCCCGAACGCTACAGTCGGCTCGTCTCCGCTCCGGACGGCACTCTGGCGGCGATGTCGTGGCCTCGGACGGTTCGATTGATGCGTCCCAACGAAGACCGCTGGGAACGGCCATGGACGCTCACGCAGGGCACGCTCGGGCCGATTGTTTTCTCCCCGGATTCGCGGCTGCTCGCATCCGGCGGCGATGACAATCTGATCGGCATCCGAGACGCTTCCACCGGCGGCCTTGTTGCCGAACTGCGCGGACACCAGGGCACCATCGCGGACATCGCGTTCAGTCCTGACAGCCGTACCCTCGCGTCCTCCGCGGCGGACCGGACGCTGCGTCTCTGGCACGTGCCGACATGGCGGGAACTCGGTATCCTCCATCAGGGCGAAGTCCTCGTAAATCTGGAGTTCTCCATGATCGGCGACGGCCTCCGGGGACGCACCGGAACCGGTGAAATCCGCGTTTTCCGCACGACCGGAAAATAATCCGTAAATTTCAGGAAACTCTCCTCCCGGATTCTTGCAGAGAGGGATGTGGGTCGCTTTCCCGGCCCCGATCCAAACCATGAAACCACTCCTGCTACTGACCGTCCTGCCGTTTCTAACCGCCGCCCGAGGCGCCGTCGTCCTATCCAACCTGGCCGAACCGATCACCACCACCGTCTTGGTCAAGGGAACCGGCGGCTTCATCCCCTCCGCCCAGGAATACGGATTCGAGTTCACCGTGGGTGGCGGAGACCACCGGCTGGACACGGTCACCGTTGGCATCGGCGTCCACTTCGGAACGCTTCCGCTCACCGTCGAGTTGTATGAAAGCCCCTCGGGTCCGGACTCCGCCGTTTTTCTAACCGCCATGACCGGTCCCTCCCAGCCGTCCGACCAACTGGCGACTTACTCCCCCGCCGTTTACACCGAGCTGACCGACGGCTCCACCTATTTCCTGCGGTTCTGGGTCAACGGAAACGCCAGCAGCTACGCGATCCAGAAAACCAATCCCGTGGCGAGCGGCACCTTCGCCATGGGCGACAACTATCAGCGCACGGCGGGCGGTTCCTGGGGATCGGGAACCCATGGAAATGAATCCCTCGCGGAGATCACAGCCACCCCCATCCCCGAACCCTCCCTTGGATTATTAGGCGGATTGGGAACCCTGCTCATCCTGCGCCGGCGCGCGTGACCTCACCGCAGCCAAGCGGTCGGCCGTTCGCCATGGTCTGCCTGGAGATCGCACCCTTCAGCGGAAACCGGACACCTCCACCGTCACGCAGGCCTTCGCCACCGGATCGGCCGGCACCGTCGCCATTTCCGGCAGCCAAAGTTCCCGCCAACGCCCCCGCGCCTTCGTCCGGATGAAATAGGAACTCTCGTCCGGCGGCGGCAGTTCCTGATCCGGAGGAAAATCGTCCGGAATCGTGAGATTTCGTCTTGCGCGGGGGGGCGGCATCTGCTCAATTCCCCTCCGCCATGGCCAACCCGACCAACGTCCTCTCCAACGGTATCGAAATCACCGGTTCCATCCGTTTCTCCAACGACATGATCGTCGATGGCAAGATCAACGGCGAAATCACGTCCGACAAGGGCCGCGTGACGATCGGGGAAAACGCGTCAATCACCGGCGACATCACCGCCGGAGAGGTGAAGGTTTACGGCAAGGTGGAAGGCAAGATCACCTCGCAACGTTGCGAGCTGAAGGACAAGTCCCGGATCAACGGCGACATCAAGTCCAAGGTGTTCTCGATGGAAGAAGGCGCCCAACTCTCCGGACGCACCGAAATCGGCGGCTGATCGCTTCCGCCCCGCCCTTCCC
>JAFLEH010000015.1 GCA_017301995.1 Verrucomicrobiota bacterium
GCGAATACAATAAGACGTGCGGCCCGTTTGTCTGGACGAAAGGTCCAGAGAAACTGCGGCGCATCGTCCAGTTGACTCAATCATATCAAAAACAAATGCACACGAACTAATGGAACGTTGCACTAGAAACTGGTGATGCAATAAAGTTTGGTGAAGCACCACCATTTGGTCCGCCAACCTCATCCCGCTTGATCAAGCTCATCGGACCTGACAGGGACGCCTTTCTTAAGGGACGCCAATGTGAAAACCAAGGCTTGGGCATCGGAGCTTTCGTTTATTATCGTCGTGTCGTTGAAAACCAGAAGTCCCGTATTCTTCAACAGATTGCGAAGGTTGCCGAGAAGATTGGAGCTCCCCCTGAAAAAGTGGAATTGTTCTCAAAGGCCGCGAAGGAAACACAATTCTCGCGGGCAATGGATATCGCAAAGCCCGCCTTGCCTGAGAGCCTTCTGATTAGTGGACATAATCCACTCGGACTGTTGCACAGTGCTCTCAGCGAGGGTGTGCACGCCCTCAGCGATCACGAGTGCCTTGAGATTGCGGGTAGTGTGCGGACAATTCTTAATGAGCTTTCCGATCGGATAGCGCAGGCACTAAAGGATGAGGCCGAGTTGCAGGCGGCGCTAGGAACGCTCCTCAACCGAAGTTCAAAGAGCTAACAAGTCGTGACGCACCAACCGGTCATAAGCTTTTCAATTTCATTTCAATTTCCTTTCAATCGACCCGGTGGGCGCACATCAAACGTTCGGTCAAAAGCATTCCCCACTATGAACACATCAATTGCCTCTACCTGCCTAGCATTTCTATGTTCCCTTATCATTCTCCCTGCAGCTACGGCGGGCCAGACAAACGAAGGAAAGCCCAAGGTTGAAGCGGTCCGCAAGGCGGCCGAATCCGGAGACGCTCATGCCATGACCCAGCTTGGACTTCGGTATCAGCTAGGTGATGGCGTGAAGCAAGACTGGACCGAAGCGGAAAAGTGGTATCTTAAAGCGGCAAACCTCGGGGATGGAGAGGCAATGTCTATGCTCGGAACGTGTTATGAATACAAGTTCAGATTACGAATTGCCCAAGAAGCAGAGGCACAGGGATTGACGCGCCCGAACCTCGGGAATTCGGATAAGGCGAAGGAATTGGTTTTAGCAGTGGATTGGTTCCGCAAGGCCGCATCAAAAGGAAATTCTACGGGTATGTTCAAACTGGGTTCTTGCTACGATGATGGCTGGGGAGTCGCGAAAGACGAGACTGAAGCCGTTAAGTGGTATCAAAGCGCGGTTAAGGCGGGCAGTTCAGCAGCGATGTGCAATCTAGGGTATCGCTACTGGCAGGGTCGAGGCGTTAAACAAGACAAGGCACAAGCGGAGAAACTCTGGAGGAAATCTGCTTCCATGGGCGACGAAGGAGGAAAAATGGCACTTAAGGAAGTGGGGCTTAAATGAGGACTCACCATCGCCGGCAGATCGCGGCACTGAGACCGTCACCGAACAAGTCGTAGCGCACCAACCGGCCATAAGCTTTTCAATTTCATTTCGACATCCTTTCAACCGCGCCGGTGCGCGCACATCAAACGTTCGGTGGAAGATATCATGAAACCATTTTCAAAATTTACCCTCAATATACAGGCCTTCCAGTGCATTCAAGCCGCCATTCCCATCCTTGGCATCGCTGGTATGCTCCTGACAGGTTCGGCGCGAGGTGATGGCAATACAGCGGCCAAGAACGATGGCGATTCGCGAGCCGGGGCGGTGACCGAGGACGCTTTGGGTGGACTTCACGGCGATTATACCGCCGTTCGCAAGCCACTCAAGGAATTCGCGATTCCCGTAAAGGGAGATATCCGGGGCGTGAGCGTTACACCGGATGCGAAGCGCCTCGTGTTCCACGAACTGGTCCGCAATGAGGACGGAACTAGTGTTTCAAGGGTGTCCGCAATGGAACTTGCCACCGGAAAGGTGACCCGCTTGCAGGAGTGGCCACAAATGGCGATGCAGCGGATGTTGGCGATTGCCCCGGATGGAAAGAGTGTCGTCTTGGAAGAACTCGAAGATGGCTCGGCAGGTCGTTATGAGTTGGAAACTGGGAAAAGGATTCAGCGCTATGACTCCCCGCAGGATAAGCCTGTTGGATCGCTTCATGTCTCTCCCGACGGGAAGCGCATGGCCGGAGGATCACGGGATTTTGGGGCGGTGTATTGGGATTTAGAGCATGGCGAGGTCCACCATGCAGCTCTTGATTTCGTGTCCACCAAAGTGGGATTTCTTGTCTATCCGCTCAGCGGTCGTAAAACGCTTTTGGTGATTGCGCTGCCCGAGAGGGAAGGGGCTCCGACTAAACTCGTTCTGAAGGAACCGGATACTGGTCGCACAACGCCACTAACGGAAATTGCGGAGAATTTCGACGTTCGTTTCGATGCAGTTGGCAAGACGCTCTATGTATTTCGCCAGCGTGATCCTGACAAGGTTGTATGGACCGGTATTGAATTATGGGATGTGGATACCGCAAAGATCAGGCGGACCATTGAACTCAAGCCGCCGATGTCTTCCATCGGCCTTACACTGACCCAGGACGGACGCTATCTATTTCTCCATCAATACATGGCGCAGCAAGCTGTGGTGTGGGATTTGATCCACGGCAAGACAATAGCAGTAGCAGGTCCTGTGAATGGCGGTTTCAGGGCATTTACGATTACGCCGGACGGCGGCAACCTTATCGGAATTACTGGGACCTGGGTTGAGGGAGTTCTACGAAGCGACAAGGTCGGGTTGTTCGATACGAGGTCTCTTGTTCGATAACGGACCGAACAAGTCGAGACACAGCAACCCCTATCAGCCGCCCTGTTCACATGATTTTCTGTAGTTTCAACCCTAACCTTGTGATCGACGCTCGCTCCCGCTGATAGGGGTGCGTGCTCTTTGACGTTGTGCGCCGAGCCAAGCAAGGCGCTTCTTATATGGTGAAAGACCAAATATGACAAAACCTAGCCAGTAGTCATTACCGAGTGTTGCAGTTATGTTAGCTAACCCATTGGAATTTCGCGGGAGGCACCGCGTGAACAACATGAACCCGGAGGCTGCCTTGGAGGCCGATGGATGGGGAACCGGAGCGAAGCGGAGATAGCCCGCCTGACCTCCTTCCAATCTGCGGGCAACCGGAGCGAAGCGGAGATAGCCCGCCTGACCTCCTTCCAATCTGCGGGCAACCGGAGCGAAGCGGAGATAGCCCGCCTGACCTCCTTCCAATCTGCGGGCAAACAGCATGATTGAAGCGTACACAGGGAACGCGCATTCGTTTGTGACGAAATTTCTTCAATCCCCCGGCGGCGGAGCCGGGGGCTAACTGGCATGGCGTGAGCGGAGCGAGCGCAATCACATAGGCCACAGGGCGGTTCGCACCCGCCCGAAGACTAATGCAGCCCCGTAAGAGTGACGTGTGGAAGGAGATCCAGTAACGTTATGGAGAACCCAGCAATGAATGGCGCGAAATGGCAAGTGCCACAGATTCCACCGGGGTCGTCACAGGTCGTGGCATGTGTGAAGAGAAGCGAAAAGATGAACCGATTTTCCACAGTCGGCACCTTGAACTCGGGAGGCCCGGAATGTGCCCCTTCGGCTGCCGCAAGGTGGCCGGAGGCCATTGGCGATCGACCCAAAGAAGACGCCAGTCGGACATTCGGGGAGTCAGATCCATCCATAGTAGTCAGAGACGGTAGCGCCGGTCACACGGCTTCGCATCGCTTCGCCGGCGCGAGCACGGCTTCGCATCGCTTCGCCGGTGCGAGCACGGCTTCGCATCGCTTCGCCGGCGGGAGCACGGCTTCGCATCGCTACGCCGGTGCGAGCACGGCGAAGGGGTGGGCAGGAAGCAACGCAAGCACAGGTATCACCTCGGGACACGAATACTCCCGCTCGAACGGTGTCAAACTCCCTGCTTGCAATGGGGACCGGTTCTGGCACTCTGTGCCTGAGCCGGTTCCACGTGCGCGCGATCCTGAGGAGCCCGGTGCGGTAATTCCGCACGCCGGGATCTGCGAGGGGGGCACCGGGTAACCGGTGTCCCTACCTCAATCGGCAGAGACCCCCACGCAACATCAACTAACATGAAGACCAGCACGCTAGCATTTGCTTTATCAATTATCGTCGGTGCAACATTTTCCCTCCAGGCGGAGGAAGCAGGGTCCGCAATACCGTACAATTCAGTCAATCGAACGATGACCATGCTAAAGAGTCAGAAGGTTGACGGTGTCGATTGCGTCCCATTCTACTTGAAATCGACAAGAGAGGGTGAACCCTTGGACGCCAAGAAAGCGAAATTTCATATCCGAACATGGGATGGAGAGATGCATCTGTTGAAGCTAACGCTTCTGTCAGAGATTCCCGCTGACAAGCGTACAGATATTGAGAAGCAATTGGCCAAACAGGCCTATACACACATCCTGTGGATTCCGAAAGATGTGAAGCAGTATCTCGATGGCGACCTGGTGCACAACCTACCCAAGGGATCGATCGACATGACCCAAGGAATTAAGATTGCTGGCTCCGTCGGTCCAGGAGCCGAGAAGAAGCAACAATAGAGCCGAACAAGGCGTCCCACCAAATGACCGTTAAGCCTCACATGCCCCGATCCAACCACAGCTCAACCGCCGGACACCGGCGGACTTGATCGTTCAGCAGAAAATGGAACGAGAAATCACAGATGGAGATCACAAGATAGGACCAAGTCCGACGGTGCGCTTAGTTCGCACAATTGCGATATTTTCTATTTTGGGACTGGTGCTCGTTACCGGGTGGATGCCCGATGCCAATTTGATGACAAAAAGCTTGGTATTCGGTGGTGTATTGGCCATCGGCATTGTGGCTTGGACCTATTTAGAGGCACGCAATATTGTGATCCGCCGCAGTCAGGTGAGTCGTTCTTCTTGGTGGAGAATAGCCGCCCTGAGTCTTCATCCAGTCATGATTCCCATATACCTGATCGTTCTGCCGATCATCGTATTTCTTACTGTTGCCTGGATCAATCATAACCACGCCGAACAAGCCGTCGCTCCGAACCGCTCATTGCCGTCTTCACAGAATTCAACGTCCTCTGTTCGCGGATCGGAGGACTAAAACGTTGGGCGAAAATCTGAATCGCCAATAATACAATGAAGACAACCGCCAAGTTCTTGCTTGTTCTGGCCGTTCTTACGGCAATGTGCGCCATCATTTGGGAGTTCACTTTGCCGGGGGGCGTCTACGATTGCACAGATGAGGTTGGCTTCGACTATCTGAGTCCAGGCGATTGGGTGCATGGACCTATCGAGTATGTTGAAAAGATCGATACCATGCGAGGAATGGAGTTGCCCGACACCCTGAAGCGAGGTTGGACGATTACAGGACTATGGGGCATCTGGTGGTTCATGTTCGGATCGTCGATCATTATAGCGGGTTTTGCATCGCGTATCAGTTGGGGAGCAGTTGCCGGCACATCACAAGATCGAAACCACACCGACACAGAACCGCCCAACAAGCCGTGGGATGCAACCGGCGATAACGTCCGTTCTTGAATTCGGGCTCGCCACCGCCGGTGCATCCACATCAACGTTCGAAAAAAATGAATTCACTGACCGCGATCTTTCTTAGTGCGATGCTTTGGCTCACGGGACCGGCATCTGGAGATATTGCCATGCTTCACGGAGATGGGAAAAAAGAGACGTTGATTATCGTGCAGTATGAGGGCACCGCCCCTCACCTAACCGCATTCTCCTACACCTTTACCTCCGGAAGGGTCGTTGTAGCTGAGGACAACAAGCAGATTGGCGAAGTCGTGCTCACTGCGGACGAACAAACAGAAGTGGATCGCTATTGTAAGTTTATGAAGAACCGCAATGAGCGTAGCGACATGAGAGAGAGGCATCGGATTAGATTTCCGGAGGAATCGAATGCGATGAACTTACCATTAGCAGACTATAAGAAGAGAGCCACAAAGGAGCACAAAAATTCAGTCGAACAAGCCGGTCGAGGCGACGGCGATAGGCCTTCAAATTGAACCGGAGTCTTGCGCGCCGCCGCCTCACCTTTAACGTTCGCCAATCATGCAAAGTCTAAACAGTGCTCAGATACCCAATGACTGCGGCGCGACTCCAATGTCCGATTATGAAACATCTGGATCAGCCAACACACGCGTTCTCTTTCGGAATCTAGAGACCGCCCTTATCGACTGCATCGAACGATCAGATTTTGTTGTTGGGTGTGTGGCTTGGCTTACTCACCCGAAGATTATAAAGGCGTTGGCCCAGCCTAGATTTGGGTCCTGCATAGTGGTGCAGAAAGAAGACTTTCTACGCCCTGACATTGGTAAGGATCGGAAGGCTTGGAAGCGGGGCCTTCGGACCGCCTATGATCAGATGTTCTGTGGTTTAGACCGATTCTGCGTTGGAGGACTCGTTAGAGAGTTATCGGTGGGTGGTGACCCGACGCTCGAACCGATCCGTTGTGTGGGCAATCACAACAGCGAGCAGTCTCCTGCATTTCCAAGGATGCATAACAAATTTCTCATATTCTGCAGCATCGACATATCGGAAGATGAGTGATACACTATTCAGCCCCACCCCATTGTTCCGCACAGCGTCTGGACGGGATCCTTCAACCTCACAGAGAACGCTACGCTTTCATTTGAGAATGCTGTTGTTATTGAGTCCACAGATATAGCAACTGCCTACTTTTCGGAGTGGGCGCAGATTCTGGCTCTATCAGAACCGCTCGACTGGACGAGCGAATGGATCGAACCAGAGTGGAGAATAGGCTCATGACGGGTAACAAGAAGGCCGAACAAGACGGTGGTGGACAAACGGCTACCCGGCCCGAGTCGAAATGACCCTCCTGACTACAACGATTGTCCCGGTTGCGGGGTGGCGCTCCCGGTACGCGTTCCGGACCCCTCTCGACACCAGTCCGCTGGAGCATCTCAATGTATTGCGCCTCAACGCGATCCGCCAAGCGATCCGGCGCTCCGATCCGTCGGTCCGCTCGATCGCTGAGCTCGCCGTGCTCCATGGGGAGAAACATTTGGGCAGATTCGCGGCCGGATACGGCGGGATCTTCGGTGGGCTTCCCGGCGAAACGTGGCGGGCGCGGACCGCTCCCCGCGGGCGTTGAGGTTTCGCCGACCGCGCCGGGGCGCCGAGCGGCTGTTAGGTAATTTCCGCGTGGCGGGCGGCGGATCCTGAAACACCCGCGTCCGGGCTTCCGTATCGTCGTGCCTATGCGCACCTCCCGTTTGATCGCCGCCGTGTTTGCCGTTTCCGCCACCGTTTTGGCCGCCCAATCGCCGCCCTCGACGACCGGGCCGGGCTGGTCGCCCCTTTTCGCGGCCGACCTGGCCAACGCCGACAAGCCGGAACACGTTTGGTCGGTTAGCGATGGCGAACTCACCGCCAACGCCGACCAGGCGATCTGGACCAAGACCGATTACGAGAATTTCACCCTCGACCTTGAGTTCAAGAACGACAAAGGCACTAACAGCGGCGTCATCATCTATTGCACCGACACCTCCAACTGGATCCCGAAATCCGTGGAAATCCAGATCGCCGATCCGTTCGCGGAGAAGTGGGCCAAAGCCGACAAGACCTGGCATGGGGGAGGCATTTTCGGGCATTTGCCGCCCGCCAAACAAATGACCCGCAAGCCGGGCGAGTGGAACCACATGACCATCCAGGCCAAGGGGAAATCGGTGAAAGTCTGGCTGAACGGCACTCTAACCGCCGATATGGACATGTCCAAATGGACCTCCGCAAAGAAAAACCCGGACGGCACCGACATCCCCGAGTGGCTCAGCACCCCCTTCGCCGAACTTCCCACCAAGGGCCGCATCGGCCTTCAGGGCAAACACGGCGACGCCACCGTCTGGTTCCGCAACGTACGGGTGAGAATCGACGGTTAGACCCGCCTTGCGGCGCGCCGTCTCACCGTTTCCGGATGGAAATGATGCCGTTGGAGTCGTTGCCGCCGTGGGTGCGGACCTGCGCCCTGAGGGTGTATTTTCCGTTGAACACCCACCCGCCGGTTGCCAACCGATAGGTATTGGCGGTGTGCGCGTTGCCGGTGGAGCCCGCATGTGTGTCGCGCGCGATCTCGCGGCCGTTCACCAGCAGCGCCACCCATTCGATATCGAGCCGCTGGCCCCCGGATTGATAGGTGAACGCGATCTCGTAGTCACCCTCGGTCAGGATCTCGCCCGAGGCATCGATTTCGAGGATCTTTCCGGATGGGGCGATCTCTCCGGATTTCCATCTCCCCAGCAAAACCGCGCTGTCGGGGAGCCGGGTGAGTTCGCGGTCGAGAGCGAGGCCGAGCGCGTCCTCTCCCGCCACCGCCCGTTGGATCGCGGCGCGGTGTTTTTCCAGCATTTTCGCGGCAGTGGCCACCGGATCTCCGATCGGAGCCGACGGCAAATCGGCCGGCGGATTGTTGACCTGTGAAATCTCCCAATCCGCGAGCGAAGCGTAGAAATCGTTGGCGCGAAAGGCCTCGCGGCCATGGGCCTGGGCGGCGGGATCGCGGTAGTCGCCGCGATCGATCGATCCGCGCAACATGGCGTGGAACTTTTGCCAGCGCGGCAGATAGTAGCGGGAGATCAGCCCGGACCACTCGCGCCATCCGTAGTCGAAGATCACCGAGTTGCGGCCGGACGGATCGGATAGGGGGGCCGGACCCCAGATCGTGACGAGCTGCATCGCGTTGCGGGCAAACAGCTCCGCTTCGGCCGGTGTGGTTCCCCGCGCGCGGGCTTCGGACAGCCATTTTCCCAACAGAAATTCGGATCGCGTGGCAAGCAGCGTGTCGGTATCGGCCAGCAGGCGGTGAAACTCTCCGGTTAGGCGATCGAATCCGGCGCGGTCTTTCCGCAGATAGGCCAACCGGATCGCCCGGTGGAGATTCTGGGCGTGGTTGGAGAGAACCTGGCGGGTTAGATCGACGACATCGAAGCGGTAGCCGTCGGAGTTTCCGGCGAGCGGTTGTTCGGAAAGGAGCAGGTCGAGGGCTTCGACGAGTTTCAACTGCGGATAGGAAATCCCGAAGCCGAGGTTGGGTCCGGATTTCTTGGCGACAAGCGCCGGGCGCGCGGCGATCATCGAGCTTTGTTCCTGATGGGCGGAATCCTCATGGCCATAGGGCCCCTGATCGACGAGGATCCGCCAGGCCTCGCGGAGTTTGGCGGAGTCGGCGCCATAACGCCGGCGTGCGTAGGCGGCGAGCCAATCGGTTGCATCGGTGGGACCGCTCTGCCAGATTCTATCAAACACGGCGTCGTAGAACACCGGATTCTGGCCAATGGCTTCCGGGAACAAGCCCATCCCCCTGCACCGCGGATCGCCCGCGGTGGCCTTGGCGAACGGGTTGGCGGTGATCGCGCCGACGTCGCCGTGCAGATTGATCCGCCCCCCGAAATTGTGCAGTTGGCCCTTGATGTAGTCGTGCCCCCAGAAGTCCGCGCGTTTCCCGGCTAGATCGAGCACCAGGAGTTGTCCTTTCGGGACGGCGTCGGTAATCTCCTTGCGGATCGACCACGCCTGCATCACCCAAACGGCTTGCGGGTCGCGCGATTTCATCAGCGCGTGGATCTCGCGGCCGACGGCGTTGAGATAATCCGCGCCGGGCTTGGGCGGGGCGCTCTCGTGAAACGGATCCGCCGCCCAAAGGTGGTCCCGAGTCCCGAAAAGCCGCACGCTTTCCTCCATGAAAACGCCGCCGATCCGCTTGAAGTACGGGTCGGTGGGATCGAGTTGGCAGGACCCTTGGAAGCCGCACCAGCCCGGTTGGCTGGCGATCGAAGCGGACGGCTGTTTCTGTTGGAGAAGGCGCGGCACGTAGCCGGAAAACCCTTGTCTAACCGGATTCATGCCGAGTTCCCGGGCGCGGGCGAGCCAGCGCTGGCCGAGTCCGACACGTTGCCCGATCCACGCGCGGGACACCGGGCCGCCATGGCCCTCGATATTGGTCATCCACTGCCACGCGCCGAACGCGGGACCGACGAGAAACCCGCGGGCCTCGGC
Organism: Verrucomicrobiota bacterium; assembly: GCA_017301995.1. Lineage (GTDB taxonomy): Bacteria > Verrucomicrobiota > Verrucomicrobiia > Verrucomicrobiales > Akkermansiaceae > Luteolibacter. The sequence goes on from JAFLEH010000015.1 coordinate 10,031, forward strand.
GTCGCTGAAGCCGCATTTTACCAGAGTGTTGTACCACACGCCCTCCAGTCCGATCACGCCGAGCGGGGCGTTGATACCGTTCATGGCGAGGAAATCGAGTTCACGTTCCCAGCGCGGCCAATCCCACCAGGAGCAGGTGTAGTTGAGCGTGCAGTAGTTGAACATCACCCGGTAGGGATGTGGGTTGACCAAACGGATCCTGGCAGGCACGGCAGGCGGCGGCGATGGCAGCGCGAGTTGGTCGCCGCACCAGGACAAGTGGCAGTGCGCGAGGTTTTTCAGATAGTGGTTCAGCGCGGAGGCGATGGAAACACCGTTGTCGCCACGCAGCATGATCCTGCCGCCGACCGACTCGATTTCGAAAACATTATGTCCGTCCGCGGCGGGAATGATTTCCGCGGCGAAGCCGGAGGCCCGCGGGCCAAGGACCCGTTTCAGCAGGCCGTTCGCGGCGGTTAGAGGATCGGACTGTCGCTCCATCGGCACGACGATGGGGGCTTCGGCGGCGGATGTGGGATTGGCGGACGCGGTCAGAACTACGGCCGCGGCGGAAAAAAGGGATGACAAATTCATGGAACGGAACCGATGGGGTACGGCGCGGCATCCCGCGATGTTTCAGGGGATCTGCCTCGCCGTGCGGAGGTGGACCGCCGATTTTGCGTGGCTATTTTCCCGGAACCGGCTAGTTTCCCGGCATGCGGTTTGACCAATTCGGTTTCGAGCAAGAGATTCTCCGGGCGATCGGGAAAGTGGGTTATGAAAAGCCCACTCCGGTGCAGACGGCGGCCATTCCCAAGGCGATGCAGGGCCACGATCTGATCACCATCGCCCAAACCGGAACGGGCAAGACCGCTGCCTTCGCGTGGCCGCTGCTCCATCGGTTGGCCGGCGGATTCCGCGCCGGCAAGGTGCGGGGCCTGCGGGCGCTGATTCTCGCGCCGACCCGCGAACTGGCGCTCCAGATCGCCGAAAGCGTGCGATCCTATGGCCGCCATTTGCCGGTGCGTGTGGCGGCGATCCACGGCGGGGTCGATGAATTCGCCCAGATCCGCTCGCTGCGCAAGGGCGCGCACATCGTGGTCGCCACGCCGGGACGGTTGTTGGATTTGTTGGAGAACGAGCGGATGGATTTGCGCGGGGTGGACTATCTGGTGCTCGACGAGGCCGACCGGATGCTCGACATGGGGTTTCTGCCGGACATCGAGACGATCGTTTCCCAACTGCCCAAACGGCGGCAGACGCTGATGTTTTCCGCCACGTTTCCGCGGGAGGTCGAGTCGCTGGCGCGGCGCTTCCTGCGCGAGCCGAAGCTGGTGCAGATCGGTAGGCGTTCGAATCCGGCGGAGACCGTGGACCAGGCGGTGTATGAGGTGCCGGCGCACTTGAAAGGCCCGCTGCTGCTGGAGTTGCTGCGGATGCCGAGATTCCGGCGGGTGCTGGTCTTCGTGAAAATGAAGGAAGGCGCGGATCGTCTGACCGGATTCCTCGAGGCGGCCGGCGTGCGGGTGGCCAAACTGCATTCCAGCCGCTCGCAGGATCAGCGGCTCGCCGCGCTGCAGCGTTTCAAGAACGGCGAAGTCCAGGTGCTGGTGGCCACCGACATCATGGCGCGCGGGATGGACATCGAGGGCGTGAGCCAGGTGGTGAATTATGATTTTCCGGTGAATCCGGAGGATTATATACATCGGATCGGCCGTACCGGCCGGGCGGAAGCGCGCGGCGAGGCGGTGAGTTTCGTCCCCCCGGAGGATTTGAATCTGCTGGGGATTCTCGAATTGTTCATCGGCGAGCGCCTGTCCCGTCGCCGGATACAGGCATTCGACTACCGGGCTCCGAAGCAACCGCGGGACCCGTTGGCGGCCCAGCCGATTCGCGACTGGCGCAAGCGCACCCGCGAGGCCGAGGCGAAGCGCGCCGCCCAACCCGCCGCAAAGCCCAAACCCGCCGCGCCACCTCCCGCCCGGAAGGGAAAACAGGAAAACCGCAATCGCACCGGTCCGGGTGGCCGCTAGCATGAGCCGCGGAAGCGGTGTTCAGGAGGGTCCGGCAATCGATGGTTTGACGGCACGCTCCGAAGCGCGCCGCGTGGATTGCCTCCGGCTGTGGTTGGCAATCCAACAATCGCCGTTGTCATTTGGCTCTTCCCCAAGCGGCGCCGCAAGACGCCCAAACTCAGGGTGCCGTGACCTTCAGGCGAATGAACAATTGCCCCTTGTTGCCGACAGGCACGCTGAAGTGATGCAGGGCGGGGGATACCCCCGTATTGCCAGTGTCGGGAATGGTGGTCCAGCTTCCGGGCAGCAGCGTCTCGCTCCATTCCGCGCCATAGGTGATGCCGCCTACGCCTTCGGGTTGTGCGAAGGAAATCGAAAGATTGCCGCCGATTCTTTGCGGAGCGGGAATGAGCCCTGAACTGTCTTGTTTGGGATCCAGACCGAGGGCGAATTCCATGATGTTAGATAGTCCGTCGTGGTCAAAATCATTGAGATCCGCCCCATCTCCGCTGTCCGCTCCATTTCCAAAGTTGGCGAACCTCCAGTTGGGCAAGGCGGGCAAGGGCGCGGCCACCAGCGCCAGGCTATGAGATGCCTTGGATCCACCCATGAGCAGGGTGATTCTCTCTCCGAATCCAAGGGACCCGGTTTGGATCGCCACCGGCACGGGCCGATACGTGATCGTATCGTCGCCAATCTGGCCGTAGGTGTTGCTGCCCCAAGCGACCGCGGTACCGTCCGAGCAAAGCGCCATGCTGTGCGAACCACCCGCAATCACTGAGACCACCGATTTTCCCGCGAGAGCCGAGACACCCGCATTGGTGCTGACCGCCACAGGAACGGAACGGTTCGTCGTGGTGTTGTCACCTATCTGGCCGTAGTTGTTGAGCCCCCATGTCACAATGGTTCCGTCCGAGCAAAGCGCCAAACTGTGTGACTCGCCCGCTGCCACCGACACCACCGTCTTGCCGGATAGGGCCGAAACACCCGCTTCGGTGTTGACCGCCACGGGCACGGAACGATTCGCCGTGGTGTTGTCGCCAAGCTGGCCGTAGAAGTTATAGCCCCATGCGACCAAGGTGCCGTCCGAGCAGAGCGCAAGATTATGGGAGTCACCCGCCGCCACCGCCACCACCATCTTGCCGGATAGGGCGGAAACACCCTCAGCCGTGTTGACCTCCACGGGCACGGATCGGCTCATTGTGGTGCCGTCACCCAGTTTGCCATAAAGGTTGTCTCCCCACGCGACCACTTTTCCGTCCGTACAGAGTGCGAGACTGTGGGACCCTCCGGCCGCCACTGCCACCACTGATTTTCCGGATAGTGCCGAGGTCCCCGCGGTTGTGTTCACCGCCACGGGATTGGAACGATTCGTCGTGGTGTTGTCGCCGAGCTGACCGCTGGAGTTATTGCCCCACCCCACCGCGAAACCATCCGAGCAGAGTGCCAGGCTGTGGCCTTCCCCGGCAGCCAGTGACACCACTGTTTTGCCTGAGAGGGCGGAGGTCCCTTGGGACATACTGACCGCCACCGGAACGGAGCGACTTGTCGTGGTTCCATCGCCCAACTGTCCGTAGGAATTGAGTCCCCACGAGATCACCGATCCGTCCGCGCAGCGCGCCAGGCCATGATATCCCCCGGTCGCTCCCGCAACGACCGTTTTTTCTGATAGAGCTGACACCCCTTGGACCGAATTGACCGGTGACGGCTTGGTTTCATACGGCAGGGTGTTGTCGCCAAGCTGGTTGGAATAATTGGATCCCCATGAGGCCAGGGAGCCGTCCGAGCAGAGCGCAAGACTGTGGGAACCACCCGCCTTCAACGCTGTGACCGTTCGACCGGAAAGCACGGAGTCTCCCGTGACAGTGACCGCCACAGGCACGGACCAATCGGTGACTGAGTTGTTGCCAAGCTGACCCTGACCATTGAAGCCCCAGGCAGCCACCGTTCCGTCACTACAGCGCGCCAAGCTGTGGGTACTACCCGCCTCCACCGCCACCACGGTCTTTCCTGCAAGCGCCGATCCCCCCGTAGTCGTGTTGACAGCGGTCGGCACGGAACGATTTGTTATGGATCCGTCACCAAGCTGACCAGGATGGTTGTAGCCCCATGCCACCACAATGCCATCCGAGCATAGGGCAAGACTGAAGTTTCCCCCCGCTGCCAACGCCACCACTGTTTTGCCGAAAATCGCTGATACGCCTGAGACGGCGTTGACCGCCACCGGCGCGAACCGATCGATTGTGGAGTTGTTGCCAAGCTCCCCAGCGGAGTTGGATCCCCACGCGGCAACGGTGCCGTCCGAGCATCGTGCCAGGCTGTGGGTTTGTCCCGCCGCCACCGACACTACCGTTTTGCCGGCTAGCGCCGAAGATCCCGACGATTTGCTAACCGCAAGTGGCAACAATCCATCGGTGTAACCGCCTGTGCCAAGCTGGCCCCGCCCGTTTGCGCCCCATGCGGCAACGGTTCCGTCCGTACAAAGCGCCAGACTGTGGGCTCCGCCCGCCGCCACCGCCACCACGGTCTTTCCTGCAAGCGCCGATCCCCCCGTAGCCGTGTTGACAGCGGTCGGCACGGAACGATTTGTTATGGATCCATCACCAAGCTGACCTCGATAGTTGTAGCCCCATGCCACCACAATGCCATCCGAGCAGAGAGCAAGACTGAAGGTTCCCCCCGCTGCCACCGCCACCACTGTTTTGCCAGCGAGCGCCGACACACCAATAGCTGTGTTTACCGCTACCGGAACCGACCGGTTCGTCGTGGTGTTGTCGCCCAACTGGCCATAGGAATTGCTTCCCCATGCGACCACTGTTCCGTCCGAACAGAGCGCCAGACTGTGACTTCCACCCGCCGAGACAGCCACCACCGTTTTGCCGGCAAGCGCCGAGACTCCCGCGGTTCTATCAACCGCCACAGCCAGGGGTCGATAGCCCACGGAATTCTTGCCAAGCTGGCCATACGAATTATTACCCCAGGAAAACACCCGGGTGTTGGGCCAGACGAGAACGAGATCGTTGCCGCCGCCGCCGAAATAGTCGGCGATGAATTCATAGTTTATTCCTCCATAGGGCAGCATCACTCTCTGACCCTGCGCGAGATTGTCGAAGGTGCCATTGATGAAACCCGGTCCCGTGTTGCGGATCACCGTGAGTTCGGCGCCGGTGACCGGAGCATGGGCAAGCGAGAGGTTCACACTGCTGCCGGAAAGGGTTATGCTTTCTGTTGTTAGCGGGACATCGGTCCCGGACGCGAAACGGGCGTTCAGTGTGCCCGGACAGGTGCCAAGGATTGCAAATTCAAAAGGCCTCTCATGGGGGTCATCGCTTGGGATGCTAACAGTCGCGGTGCGCATCCAGACCGCACTGGGCACAAAGGTTATCTGGAAGGTCGTGCTGCCACCCGCGGCTATCGGCGACTCCGGTTGGCTCGTGACCGTGAAATCCGTAGCATGGGCTCCGGACACCACAACCTTGGGCGCACCGGTCAGATTGAGGGGCACATTCCCCGTGTTCTGAATCGTAAACGTCCGTGTGAGCCCGCCACCACCCATGGTCGTGGTGCCGAAGTCCGTATGGTTCGCGAGGCTGGGCGTGGTGGCGCCCACTGGGATTGATGCGCCGTTGCCTGTGAGTTTCATTTCGGGTGCGTATGGCGCCGCCACGAGTGCCAGCGTATGACTGCCATTCGATCCGCCCATGAGCCGGGTGAAGCGCTCGCCGAAGGCAAGCGGCGCGGCATTTACCGCCACTGGCACGGAACGATTCGTCGTGGTCCCGTCGCCAAGCTGGCCGTTGGAGTTGTAGCCCCAGGTTGCCACGGTGCCATCCGCGCAGAGCGCCAGGCTGTGGGAGAGTCCCACAGCAACCGCCGCCACCGTCTTTTCGGCGAGCGCCGAGACACCTGCGGCAATGCTAACCGGCACCGGGACCGTACGGTTCGTCGTAGTGCCATCCCCAAGCTGGCCGTTGGAGTTGAATCCCCAGGCGGCCACGGTGCCGTCCGCGCAGAGCGCCAGACTGTGGCTTCCACCGGCCGCCACACCGATCACCATGCTGTTGGAGAGCGCGGATATACCGGCCGCCGCATTGGTCGCCACCGGCACGGATCGATTGGTCGAAGTGTTGTCGCCGAGTTGGCCGTAGGAATTGTTGCCCCAGGCGGCCACGGTTCCGTCAGAGCAGAGCGCCATGCTATGGGACCCGCCCGCTGTCACGGCCACCACTGTTTTGCCGGAGAGTACGGAGATGCCTGCAGCTCTGTTAACCGCGACCGGTACGGAACGACTCGTCGTGGTGTTGTCGCCAAGTCGGCCGGAGCCGTTGTAGCCCCATGCGACCACGGTGCCGTCCGCACACAGTGCGAGACTGTGCCTTTCTCCTGCCGCCACCGCCACCGCCATCTTGCCTGCAAGTGCGGAAAAGCCCGCTGCGGTGGTGACCGCCACCGGAACGTAAAAGTCCGCCGTGGTGTTGTTGCCAAGCTGGCCGGCGGTGTTGGAACCCCATGCGGCCACGGTTCCGTCCGAGCAGAGCGCCAGACTGTGGGAACCGCCCGCCGCCACAGCCACCACGGTTTTGCCGGCGAGGGCTGAAACTCCCGGGGTCGTATTGACCGCCACCGGCACGTAACGGTGGGTCGTGGTGTTGTCACCAAGCTGTCCGTAGTAGTTGTAGCCCCATGCGGCCACGGTTCCGTCCGAACAAAGCGCCAGACTGTGGTAGGTGCCTGTCGCCACCGACACCACGATCTTGCCGGCGAGTGCCGATACGCCAATGGCTGAGTTGACCGCCACCGGCACCGAGCGGTTTGGCACGCCATTGTCGCCAAGCTGGCCGGCGGAGTTGCCCCCCCAGGCGAAGGTCCGTTGGTTGGCCCAGACGAGCACGAGATCGTTGCCACTACCGCCGTAGTAGTTTGCCACGAATTCGTAAGTGATCCCGCCATAGGGCAGTTCCACCTTCTGCCCCTGCGCGAGGTTGTCGAATGTGCCTGTGATGAAGCCCGGACCGGTGTTGTTCACCACAGTAAGGTTCGTTCCGGTCGCCGGAATGAAGTTCAGCGACAGGTTTACGGTGCTGCCTGTGGCGATGAGTCCGTTGGTAGTAAGCGGCACCCCGCCGACAGCGGCGAAGCTGGCATCCAGAGCGACAGCCCGGTTCCCCTGAATGGCGAAGTCATAGGGATTCTCATCCACGTCATTGCTGGCGATACTGACGGTGGCCCTGCGCAGCCACTCCCCGGTGGGATTGAAAGCGATTTGGAAGGTTGTGCTGCCGCCCGCGGCTACCGACGATTCGGGTTGACTCGTGACGGTGAAATCTACGGTATGGGGGCCGCCGAGCAACACTTTGGGATTGCCAGTCAGTTTGAGCGTTTGATTGCCCGTGTTGTGAATGGTAAATGTCCGCGTGACCGTGCCGCCACCCACCGCGGTGATGCCGAAGTCCGTGTGGTCCGCACCAATTGGTGTTACGCTACCATCGGGGATCGCCGTGCCGTTGCCGGAGAGGTTCATTTCAGGGGTGTAAGGCACGGCCACGAACGCGAAGGAATGATTGGCGGTAGATCCGCACATGATCCGGGTGAATTGTTCTCCCGCGGCAAGCGGAGCGGTGCTGACGGCGACCGGCACGGCACGGTTGGTTGTGGTGGTGTCGCCGATCTGGCCATACGCGTTATAGCCCCAAAGGGCAACGGTCCCGTCCGAACAACGTGCCATACTGTGACCGCTACCTGTACACATTTCCACCAATGTTTTGCCAGCGAGCGCCGAAACACCCGCAACCTTGTTGACTGCCACAGGCACGGAACGCGATGTCCAGGAGTTGTCGCCAATCTGGCCGTAGTAGTTGCTGCCCCATGCGGCCAGAGTGCCGTCCGCGCAGAGTGCCAGATTGTGGCTGCCACCCGCCGTCACTGCCACTACCGTCTTGCCAGAGAGGGCTGAAACACCCGGAGTCATGTTGACCGCCACCGGCGCGATACGATCCACCAAACTGCTGTCGCCAATCTGGCCTGCGGAGTTGGACCCCCAAGCGACCACGGTGCCGTCCGAGCAGAGTGCCAGACTGTGGGAGCCGCCCGCAGCCACGGCCAGCACCGACTTTCCGGCGAGAGCCGAGAGACCAGAGGTCGTGTTGACCGCCACCGGCACAGAACGATCCACCCCAGTGTTGTCGCCAAGCTGGCCGTAGTAGTTGAAGCCCCACGCCGCCACAGTGCCGTCCGAGCAGAGGGCGAGACTGTAAGATGAGCCTGCCGCCACCGCCACCACTGTCTTTCCTGCGAGCGCCGAGACCCCGGCGGTCGTGTTGACCGCCACCGGCACGGAACGATTCGCCGTGGTGTTGTCGCCAAGCTGGCCGCGATAGTTGTTACCCCATGCGGCCACGGTTCCGTCCGAGCAGAGCGCAAGACTGTGGTTGGCACCGATTGCAACCGCCACCACGCTCTTTCCTGCGAGTGCTGAGACTCCAGCGGCCGTATTGACCGCCACTGGGGCCAGGCGGTTTGTCGTGGTGTTGTCTCCGAGCTGGCCATCGTAGTTGTAGCCACATGCCGCTACGGTTCCGTCCGAGCAAAGCGCGAGGCTGTGATAAGAACCCGCCGCCGCAGCGACCACCGTCTTGCCGGAAAGCGCCGAGATGCCAGTCGCAGTGTTTACCAACACCGGCACGGCACGATCCACCCCAGTGTTGTCGCCAAGCTTCCCGGAACTGTTGCTACCCCAAGCGAACGTCCGCTGATTGGCCCAGACCAGCACGAGATCATTGCCGCTACCGCCGTAGTAGTTGGCCACGAATTCGTAGGTGCCTCCATCGTGGATCAACGCCACCCTCTGTCCCTGCGCAAGGTTGTCGAAGGTGCCGTTGATGAAGCCCGTTCCGGTGTTGCGAACCACCATCAAGTCGGTGCCCGTGGCCGGGGAATGGGCGAGCGTCAAATTCACACTGCTGCCGGCGGCAACGAACCCGCTGCCGGTCAGCGGCACATCGCCACGAGCGGCGATGGTGGCATTCAGCACGCCGGTTGCATTGCCCTGAATGGCGAAGTCATATGGGTTCTCGTCCGGATCGTCGCTGGCGATGCTAAGGGTGGCGGCACGCAACCACGCGGCACTGGGAGTGAAGGTGACTTGAAAGGTCGTGCTGCCACCTGCCGCCACTGGAGAGTCCGGCTGACCCGTCACCATGAAATCCGCGGCGTGAGGACCACCCACCGTCACTTTGGGCGTGCCCGTCAGATAGAGGGGAATGTTCCCGTTGTTCTGAATCGTAAAGGTTCGTGTGATCGTGCTGCCACCCATCGCCGTGCTGCCGAAATCCGTGTGGTTTGCGACGCCGGGCAGGGTGCTGCCGTCGGGGATGCTCTCGCCATTGCCGGTGAGGCTGATATCAGGCAGGTAAGGCACCGCCGCAAGCCCGAGGGCGTGGACAGCGCTCGCGCCGCTCATGGTCCGGATGAGTCGTTCGCCGACGGTGAGCGCCTGGGTTGTCACCGCCACTGGTGCGAGACGATCCGTCCAGGTGCCGTTGCCAAGTTGACCGTAGGTGTTGGTGCCCCATGCGGTCGCCGTGCCATCAGAGCAGAATGCCAGACTGTGGTAGTCAGCCGCCGCAACGGCCACGACCGTTTTTCCGGAAAGAGCCGAGACACCAGCGGTGGTGTTTACCGCCACCGGTGCAGGCCGGCTCGTCGTGGTGTTGTCGCCAAGCTGGCCGGAGGAGTTGTATCCCCATGCGGCCACAGTGCCGTCCGTGCAGAGGGCCAAACTGTGGGAATAGCCGGCCGCCACATTCACCACCGTCTTGCCGGCGAGAGCCGACTGACCAACAGCGGTGTTGACCGCCACCGGCACGAGCCGATCGGTGGCGGTCCCGTCACCAAGCTGGCTGTATCCGTTGTTTCCCCATGCGGCCACCGTGCCGTCCGTGCAGACGGCCAGACTGAAGTCATAACCCGCCGCTACCGCCACCACCTTCTTTCCGGCGAGTGCCGACACACCCGCGGTGGTGTTGACCGCTACCGGAACGGAACTGTCAAACGTGGTGTTGTCGCCAAGCTGGCCGTGGTCGTTGTAGCCCCATGCAGCCACGGTACCGTCCGAGCAAAGTGCCAGAGAGTGTTCAAGACCCGCCGCGATGGACACCACTGTTTTGCCGAAGATCGCCGAGACGCCCGCAGTGGTGTCGACCGCGAAGGGCGCTTTTACGCCGCGTCCCCAACTGATAACGGTGCCGTCCGAGCACAGCGCGAGGCTGTGCCTATGCCCCCCCGCCACCGCCACCACCGTTTTGCCGGATAGCGCGGAAACCCCTGCGGTAGTGTCGACTGCGACCGGTACGGAACGATCCGTCGTGGTGTTGTCGCCAAGCTGGCCATAGTAGTTGTAGCCCCATGCGGCCACGGCTCCGTCCGAGCATAACGCCAGACTGTGGGAAGAACCAGTCGCAATAGACAGCACCGTTTTGCCGGCGAGCGCCGAGACTCCCGCGGTCGAGTTGACCGCCAGGGGCAAGGAATGGGCCTTGGTGGTGGTGTCGCCAAGTTGGCCAAAGGCGTTGTTACCCCATGCGAAGACCCGGTTGTTGGCCCAGACCAGCACGAGGTCATTTCCACTACCGCCGTAGTAGTTGGCCACGAATTCGTAAGTGATCCCGCCGTATGGCATTCCCACCTTCTGCCCCTGGGAGAGGTTGTCAAAGGTGCCTTCGATTGCTAGAGGACCTGTATTTCGAACAACCGTTAGTACCGCGCCAGTGTCTGGAGCATGGGCGAGCGATAGATTTACGGTCCTGCCCGCGGCTGTGAATCCGTTGCTGGTCAACGGCACTTCGTCGCAGGTCGCGAAGGTGGCGTCCAGCGCGCCTGTTGGGGTTCCGCAAATGACGAATTCGAAGGGATTCTCATCCGGATCATCGCTGGCGATGCTGAGGCTGGCGGTTCGCAGCCAGGCCGCGCTGGGCGAAAAGGCGACTTGGAAGGTCGTGCTGCCACCTACGGCCACCGACGACTCGGGCTGGCTCGTAACGGTGAAATCCGCCGCGTGGATGCCGCTGACCACCACCTTTGGCGTCCCGGTTAGAGAGAGGGGCACATTGCCCGTGTTTAGAATTGTGAAAGTCCGCGTTATCGTGCCACCTCCCATCGGCGTGCTGCCGAAATCCGTGTGGTTTGCGGCGCTGGGCGTGGTGCTGCCGTCAGAGATGGACGCGCCATTGCCGGAGAGGGTGATATCGGGAGCATAAGGTACGGCCACCAGGGCGAGAGTGTGACTGGCGCCCGAGCCGCTGATGACCCGGGTGCATCGTTCCCCGAAAGCAAGCGAAGAAGCATTGGCGAATACAGGCACGGAACTGTCGATCGTGGTGTTGTCACCCAGCCGGCCGAGATAGTTGGAACCCCAAGCGGTCAGGGCACCGTCCGAACAAAGCGCCAAACTGTGGGAGGCGCCCGCCGAGACCGCCATCGCTGTTTTGCCGGAAAGCGCCGAGACACCCGCGCCCGTGTTGACCGCCACCGGGGCGAAACGCTCAAAGGTGGAGGCATTGCCAAGTTGACCGCTGGAGTTGTAGCCCCAAGCTGCCACGGAGCCATCCGAGCAAAGCGCCAAACTATGGGAGTGCCCCGCCGCCACTGCCACAACCGTCTTGCCAGAAAGTGCCGAGACACCCGCAGCCGTGTTGACTGCCGCCGGCACGAAAGCGGAATTGGTCGTGTTGGTGCCAAGCGGGCCGTGCCAGTTATCCCCCCATGCCGCCAAGGTCCCGTCCGAGCAAAGCGCCAGGCTTTGTCTGTACCCGCCCGCCAAGGCCACCACCGTTTTGCCGGCGAGCGCGGAGACACCTGCGGTTGTGCTAACCTGCACCGGCACCGAGCGGTTTGCCGCGGTGTTGTCTCCGAGCTGGCCGCCGGCGTTGTATCCCCATGCGGCCACGGTGCCATCCGAACAGATCGCCAGATTGTGGGCAAGACCCACCGCGATTGCCTCCACCGTTTTCCCTGCGAGCGCCGAGATCCCCGCCACCGCGTTGACATCCACCGGCACGGAGCGGTTGATTGTGGTGGTGTCGCCAAGCTGGCCGGAAGAGTTGGAGCCCCAGGCGGCAATCGTGCCGTCCGAGCAGAGCGCCAAACTGTGGGATTGGCCGGCAGCCACGGCCACCACCGTTTTGCCAGCTAGTGCCGAGACACCAGCACCGGTGTTCACCGCAACCGGCGCCAAACGGTTCGTGGTGGTGCCGTCGCCAAGCTGGCCGTAGTTGTTGCTGCCCCATGCGGCCACGCTGCCGTCCGAGCAGAGCGCCAGACTGTGGGAGCCGCCCACCGCCACCGCCACCACCATTTTTCCGGAAAGCATCGAGACCTCCGCAGCCGCGTTGACCGCCACCGGCACCCGCCGATTCGTGGTGGTGTTGTCGCCAAGCTGGCCCGAGGAGTTGGAACCCCAGGCAATCACCCGGTTGTTCGCCCACGCGAGCACCAGGTCATTGCCGCTGCCGCCATGGTAATCGGCGACAAATTCGTAACTCACTCCTCCATACGACAACGCCACTTGCTGGCCTTGCGCGAGGTTGTCGAAAGTGCCGTTGATGAAGCCAGGCCCCATATTCTTGACCACCGTGAGAGCGGTTCCGGTGAGTGGGGCGAAATTCAGTGAGAGATTCACCAAGCTACCCGTAGCGGTGAAACCGCCGGTAGTCAGCGGCACGTCGCCGCCAGCACCGAACGTGGCATCCAACACACCGATTCCGCCCCCTCGAATGGAGAATTCGTAAGGATTCTCATCCGGATCATCGCTGGCAATGCGGAGGGTGGCGAAACGCGACCAGGCCGCACCGGGGGTGAAGGCGACCTGGAAAGTGGTGCTGCCGCCTGCGGCCACTGGCGACCCCGGTTGACTCGTCACCGTAAAATCCGCCGCATGGAGACCGGTCACTACGACCTTGGGTGTGCCGGTCAGGTTGAGGGGCAGGTTTCCCATGTTCTGAATGGTAAAAGTCCGCGTAACCGTTTCACCGCCCACCGTCCTACTGCCAAAGTCCGTGTGATTCCCTATGATCGGTGCCGCGCTGCCGGAAGAGATCGCTGCGCCATTCCCGGTGAGGCCAAATTCCGGGGCGTAAGGAACCGCCACCAGTGCAAGGGAGTGGCTTGCGTTTGAGCCGCACGTGAGTCGGGAGAATCGCTCTCCGGAGCGAAGCGGTGTGGTGTTGATCGCGACGGGCACCGGACTATCCGAGAAATTGTTGTTGCCGAGTCGCCCGGATGAGTTGCTTCCCCATGCAACTGCGGTACCGTCCGAGCAAATTGCCAGGCTGTGCCAATAGCCCGCCGCCACCGCCACCACTGTTTTGCCAGAGAGCGCCGAGGTCCCCGCGGCCGTGTTGACCGACACTGGCACGGAACTACTCGCTGTAGTGCCGTCGCCAAGCTGGCACCATGAGTTGTAGCCCCATGCCGTGACCGTTCCGTCCGAGCACAGAGCCAAACTATGGGCGGAGCCTGCTGCCACTGCCACCACGGTTTTGCCGTAGAGTGCCGATACACCTGCTGTCCTGTTGACTACCGCCGGCTCGGAACGAGCTGGGTTGGCGGTGTTGTCGCCAAGTTGGCCGAACAAGTTGGAGCCCCATGCGGTCAAGGTGCCATCCGTGCAGAGTGCCAGGCAATGGGATTCACCCGCCGCAATCGCCACCACTGTCTTGCCGGCGAGCGCCGAGACGCCCGATGTCTTGCTGACCGCCACCGGCACGGACTGAATTGCCCCAGTGTTGTAGCCAAGCTGGCCACTGAGATTGTTGCCCCATGCGGCCACGGTGCCGTCCGAGCAGAGTGCCAGGCTGTGGGATTCACCCGCCGCCACTGCCACCACTGTCTTGCCGGAAAGCGCCGAGGCACCTGCGACTGTGTTGACCGCCACAGGAACGGGAGCGTCCGTGGTGGTGTTGGTGCCAAGCTGGCCGTAGTCGTTGCGGCCCCAGGCTGCCACAGTGCCGTCCGAGCACAGGGCCAGATTGTGGGAGCCTCCCGCCGCCACAGCCACCACCGTTTTGCCGGAAAGCGCCGAGACACCTGCGGTTGTGGTGACCGCCACCGGAACGGATCGATTCGTCGTCGATCCGTCGCCAAGCTGCCCGTTGGTGTTGCTTCCCCATGTGGCCACGGTGCCGTCAGAGCCAAGGGCAAGACTGTGGGACGAACCCGTCGCCATGGCCATCACTGTCTTGCCATAGAGAGCTGAGACACCTTCTGCCGCGTTGATCTCCCCCGGCATGAAATCAGGCTCCGTGGTATTGTCGCCAAGCTGGCCATATGTATTGACCCCCCAGGCAAAGGCCCGGTTATTGGCCCAGACGAGCACGAGATCGTTGCCACTACCGCCGTAGTAGTTTGCCACGAATTCGTAGGTGATCCCGCCATAGGGCAGCTCCACCTTCTGCCCCTGCGCGAGGTTGCCAAAGGTATCGCTGATGAAACCCAGGCCGGTATTGTTCACCACCGTTAGGTTTGTTCCGGTGGGTGGGGCGAAATTCAGTGAGAGATTTACCGTGTTGCCCGCCGCCGCATAGCTTGCGGCGGTGACCGGCACGGATGTGGCCGATGTGAAGACCGCTTCGATCTCGGCGGCCGAAACAAGCCGGGTGACGGCGAGAAAGACGGTCGCGAGAATCGAAGGGATTTTCAAAATGCCGGATCCGCGGGTTCGCTGAAAAGCCGATAGCATGCCGATCGGTGGTTTGGATGATAGGCTGATCCGGCCGCGGTTGCCAGCATCGATCAGGGACGGTCGGGTGATTGATGGAAATCCGCTGGAAAGGCCGGGAAACCGATACGGGAAGGGGTCTTGCTCACCGGCACGGTGGGTGGGGAGGATTCTCCGGTCAGGCGCGATGTCGATGGCTTTCATGGGCGACGATCTTCACACGCGAGCCTACGTTTCTACCAACCAAAGCCAAGAAGAAAGTGGGGCGGAATCGGCGTCTTCCCGTATCCACGCTTCGCTATCGGCCCATGTCGGGACTCGATCAGGTGTCGCTGTCAATTGGCCCCCGAATGAGATCGTTCGTGTCCCCGAGATCGATCCGACAGGCCGCCGTCGCCGCCTGATAGTACCTCGGAATCGCAGGCCTTCCGGTGCGGACGACGGAAAAATGTTACCATGCGAGGACTGACCCCATGTTTGGGGCTTGCGGGGGGCGGAGGTGCGGGTAAGTTGGCGGCGCATGAAGGGTTTTCAGGCTTTGCCAGCGCTATTCGCCGCCGCTCTTTGCGCGGGTTGCGGTGAGAAGAACGAGGTTTCGGTTTCCGAGACCCGGCCGGTCGCGTCCAACGACTTTGCCCCGCGGTTGGACGCGACGCCCGACGAGCGGTTTTCCAACGCGCGGCGCTGCCCGTTCAAGGCGGATACGCCGGAAGACTGGAAGGTGCTTCCGGCCACCGAATTCCGTCTCATGAACTACGGTTTCGGTCCCAGCGGCCAGGGCGAGGTTTGGGTTTCCACATCCAACGGGTCGGTGCTCGACAACGCCAACCGCTGGATGAAACAGTTCGGCAAGCCCCCGATCGACGAAGCCGCCCTGAAAGCGCTACCCACCGTGCCGATCCTCGGCACCACCGGTGTTCTGCTCAAGACCGAAGGTGACTACACGCCCGGCATGGGCCAACCGCCCAAACCCGGCTACGGTCTGGCCGGTGTGATCGCCGAATACGAGGGCGAGATTCTAACTGTAAAAATGGTGGCGCCCGCCGCGGAAGTCCGCTTCGGCGTGCCCGCGCTTGAGAAACTCGCCGCCAGCCTGCGCAAGGCCGAATAATCCGTCCGCCGTTTTCCTCCGCCATGCCAAAGCCGCTTGCCACGCCTCCCGATCTCCCTCCGCCCGTTAGGCCGTCGCTGTCCGCACGGCCGCCGCGGCCGCCCAGGCCGCCGCTTGCCAAACGGTTGCTCGGTTTTCTATCCGGATTCGGTCTCGCCACCGCGCTGCTGCTCATCCTCGGTCTGCTCACGTGGTTCGCCACGCTCGAACAGATCGAAGGCGGCCTGCATGCCACGCTAACCAAATACTTCGACTGGCGGGCGTGGGTGGTCATTCCGAAAATCAACGGGGAAACGATCCCCATCCCGCTTCCCGGCGGGTATTGGACCTGCGTCCTGCTGTTCGTGAATCTCGCGCTGGGCGGCGTGTTGCGGATGCGCAAGGGAGCCCGGCAGATCGGTGTGCTCATCGCCCACGCCGGAATCCTCTTTCTGCTGGTGGCCGGCGCGGTTTCCCATCACCGCTCGGAACGCGGGCACATGATGATCCCGGAAGGCGGCGCCAGCAACGTCGCGGAGGATTACTACGAACACACCGTGGAAATCGCGGAAATCCGGGACGGAAAACCCGCCGCCATCCATGTGGTCCGCGGCCGCTATCTATCTGACCTGACCAAGGGACGTGTGCGTGTCGTCCGCTTGCCGGACCTGCCGTTCGACATGGAGTTCGGCGGCTATCTATCCAATGCGGACGTCAAGGCGGTGGCATTTGAGAAGCCTCCGGGCGACTCATTGGTCCTCAACGGCTACTATCTATCCGCCAAGCCCGGCGAACTCAACGCCGAGGCCGACACTCCGGGCTGCGTCGCGCGGGTCATCCGCCGCAACGGGGCCAAGGACGAACCGTTTTTGTTAGCAGCCGCCGCATTCCATCCGTTCACCATCCGCGAGGCGGACCGGGTGTTCACCGTGGCCCTGCGGAAACGCCAGTGGGTGATGCCGTTTGCCGTGCGCCTGGACAAATTCACCGCCGAATTCCATCCGGGAACCATGAAACCGGCCGCATTCGAGAGCGCGATCACCCGCATCGAGGGCGGTATCGAGGTTCCCGTCGTGATCCGCATGAACGAGCCGCTGCGCTATGCCGGCCGCACGTTCTATCAGGCGTCCTATCAGCAACTCGGCCAACCGCCGCACGGCCGCATGGCATCGGTCTTCGAGGTGGTCAGCAATCCGGCCGACCAGTGGCCGCTCTACAGCCTGTGCGTGGTCACCGCCGGCCTGCTGCTGCATTTCATCCAGCGGCTGGCCGACGCGATCCGCAGCCTCTCACGTCCCCGCACCGATGTCTGACAAACCCTCTCCCGCCGGGCGGTTCATCGCCGCCGCCGCCATCGTCATCGGCCTATCCGGCCTGGTCGTTTCGATGCTGCTCAACAGCATCCCGAAAGGCGGTCCCCGTCAGATCGATGGCTATCAGCCGTGGTCGCCGGAAATCCTCGCCGTCGCCGAATCCCTGCCCATCCAGGACGGCGGCCGGATCAAGCCCCTTTCCGCGCACGCCGGATTCACGATGCTCGCGCTGCATGGCGCGCGCACCATGCGCATCGCGGACACCCGGGGCAACCGTTACCGGCTCAATCCCACCGCCTGGATGTTGGACACGCTCTTCCGGCCGGACCTGGCGCTCCAACAACCGGTTTTCCGCCTGGACAACTCGGCGGTCATCGAGGCGATGGGCCTGCCGCCCGGCCACAAGCGCGACCGCTACAGTTATCGCGACATCGAAGCCGGTCTGCCGAAACTCTGGGAACTCGCCGGAAACTACGAACCCATCCCGCAAAAGGAACGCAACCCGCTCCAACAGCAAATCCTCGACCTCGCCTACAACGTCCGCGACTACATCGCGATCCTCAATCATCTTTCGTTCGCTCGCGACGGGATCGCGATCGACGCCGACAACGGCGGTCCTCCGCTTTCCATCGCCGACGCGCTGGAGATGGCCCCGAAGATCCGCGAGGATCTAACCAAGGCACGCCGGGAGGGACGGAACCCGGAGGGACCGGCCGCCTATCTGTATGAGGAAACCTACAATGCCGCCAATCTGGCGAGCCGTGGTCTGGCGATGTTTCCGCCCTCCGGTCCATCTGACAAAACCTGGCGCAACTCCGGCGACCTGATTTCCGGCGTCCTCAACGGCGAGATCGAACCCGCGGCCCCGGCGATCGCCGATCTGCGCATGCTCACCAGCGCGGCCGCCGCGCTCAAGTCCGGCCAGCCCGCCTTTCTAACTGAGCTGACCCGGCTGCGGGACACGCTCCAATCCCGCGCCGCAAGCCGCGGCGAAGGCCGCGCCGTGGCTCTCGAAGCCTCCTATCACCGGATGGATTGGTTTCTCAAGGCGTTCGTCGTGTTCGCGCTCGGCGGACTGGCGGCCATCGCCATGTGGCTCGGCGGGAAACGCAAGGCGGGGACCCTGGCGATGTGGGCCACTCTCGGTCTAACCCTAATCGGTTTTCTCATCTGCGCCACCGCCATCGCCCAGCGCTGCCTGATCATGCGCCGCTCGCCGATCGGCAATCTCTATGACACGATCATCTTCATCGGCACCGCCGTGGTGGTGATCTCTCTTGTGGTGGAGATCTTCTTCCGCCGCCGGCTCGCGCTTGGACTGGCTCCCGTGCTCGGCACCATTCTCGTCTATCTGTCACGCCGATTCGAGACCGGCGACGCCACCGACCACCTCGATCCGCTGGTCGCCGTGTTGTCGTCGAATTTCTGGCTAACCGTCCACGTGATCACCATCACCCTCGGCTACGCTGCCGGGCTGCTGGCCGCGTTTCTATCCGTCATCTACATTCTGATGCGCGGCTTGCGGATCGATCAGGGAGATGCGGGACTGCGCCGCGGCGTCACGGTGGCGGCGTATGCGGTGCTGTGCCTCGCGTTGTTTCTCTCGCTGGTGGGCACCGTGCTTGGCGGCATCTGGGCCAACGACTCGTGGGGCCGCTTCTGGGACTGGGATCCCAAGGAAAACGGCGCGCTGCTGATCGTCCTGTGGTGCCTGGCGGTGCTCCACGCGCGCCTCGGCGGCTACCTGCGCGAGTGGGGATTCCATCTGGCGACGACCTTCACCGCCTGTGTGATCGCGTTTTCCTGGTGGCACGTCAATTTCCTCGGTGTGGGCCTCCATAACTACGGCTTCACCTCGGGCAAGAACGTCGTCTGGATGTTTTACGCGGCCGTCACCGTCATCATCCTATTCGGAATCGCCGCCAGCCTGTTCGAAAAACGAACGTCGGCCACCCTCCCGCCGCCGCTCGGCCGCAAATGATGGCCTGGCGGATCCGGTTCCGTCATTTTTCCCGCGACCCGCGCCATTCCCACAACTCGTTGAGCAGCAGGCGTTCGGCTTGGCGCATGCCGCGGACGACCTCGCTCGCGCAGCGGGCGGAGGCGATCACCGGGCGGACGCGCTCCAGTTCCCTAACCATCTGATGATAGAGTGTGGCCCGGCGCTTGAACTCGAACACCGAGATCATCGCCAGCAACCACGCGGCGACCCCCGGCAACACATCGGCGGCAAAGGAAACGGAATCCCATGGCCGCAGTCCCATGAAGGTGAGAATCACCACCGCCGCGCCGAGAATAACCGCACCCAGCGAGGCGGCGGCAAATATCCGGCCGAAGATCCGCATCCGTTTGCCGGCCAGATCGCCCTTGGACTTGAGATAGCGGATCTGGCCGTCCAATCTTTCGGTTAGATACCGGTCGCGCGCGGGTTGCCAGCCTTTTCGTTCCGGCACCAGCCGCATCGAGGCGGAGCGGAGGAATTCGCGTTCCCGGCCGAACAATTCGAGCGCTGGCGGATAGAGTGGGCTGCACGGCTCGTGGGTGGCCAGCAACGAGCGCAGCAACTCGGCGCGCACCCGATCATTCACCCATTGCTGTTGCCAGCGCAGTTTTTTCCCGACCTTGGGCAGCACCGACGCGACAGTCACCAGCACCAGCTTCAGAAGCGCCCCGGCTTGGGCGGTTAGAACGGAAAACGCCACCATCACCGCCTGGGTCACGCCGGCCAGATGATTGAGTGATAGAGACGCCGCCGCGAATCCCCGCGACCGCGGCGCGCCGCGACCCGCGCGTTCGTCGAGAAGCTCGAACAACTCCGCCACGCCCGCGGCTTCCGGCAGATCCTCGAATGAAGGATGCCTCGCACCGGCCTGCGGAACGCGGTCCAGCCAATCCGCTTCCAGCGTGTTCGCGTTGATCACTCGCGATGGAATTCCGTGTTCCTTCGCCTCGGCGATGCTCTCCGCAGTCCCACCGAGTCCGCGGGCCGGTTGGCCGTCCCACAGGAAAACCATCCGGTCGGCCACCTCCAGCACCTCGCGCGCCACCACATGATAGGCCTCCGGCGCCGGCTCTCCGCCCTGCGCGGTTTCCAACCACCACGCGGCATCCATCGTCCGGCACGCGCGCGTCCATTCGGCAGGATCTTCGAAATCCTCGCGGAAACGTTCCTTGCCGAAAGGCAGGATCACGACGGTCTTCAGCCCCAATTCCGCGCAGGCTTCCAGAAACAGCAAGTCCGCGCCGGCCGCGGCGCTGGCAATCCCCGCGAGTTCGCCGTCGCAGCTTTCCCGGAACCGCTCCAATTCACGCTTGATAGATCGTAACGCCGCCGCGGGATCCATCACCCGCCGATGGCCGGCGAAACCCACGAAATGGATCATTCTGGTCGCTTCACGGTTCATTCGGGGATTTTTTCTAACATTGTTCGCGCTTCGTTGCTCTCTGGATTTCCGGCCAGCACCTCGAGGAGCAGCGCACGGGCCTTGGCCGGATCCTTTGGCTCGCTTTCCAGCCAACTCCGGGCCTCCGCCATGCGCGCGTCCAGGACATCGACCATCGCGGCGTCCGCCGATGCCGCGATTCCATCGCAGGCCTGGCGGAGCATGTCCGCGCGCCCGGATTGTTCGGCGATCTGTCGCTTGACTTTCAGCAACTGGATGTGTCCGGGACGGATTTTGAGCGCCTCTTCCATCAGCTCGAGCGTCCGGGCCATTTTCACCTCCTCGCCGGATTTCCAAAGCTGGTTCATGGTGCGGAGCATCGCGTCGAACTCTCGCTCGGCTTCGGGATCCATCGCCGCTGCAGTCGCGGCTTCGGATACCGGAGCGCCGGGAAACGCCGCGCGCGCCGGGTTTCCTTCCAACAACCACGTCGCGGCCGACACCCACAACCGATCGGTTCCGGCGCCACGCACCTGCCCGGCCGACGCCATCCACGCGTCGGGATCGAGGATCGGACGGTCACCCGCACCGCCCAGACTGCCCCCTCCGATCCCCTCCACGATTCCCGGCAACCAATCCGGAAAATCCCCAACCACCGGCAGCGGAACCACCAGAAGCCCCTTCGCCGATGATAACACGACCAGCCCGCGCGATGGCAGATCGAGCGGAGCCACGTCGCAGTTTCCCCCGGCCGGCAACCGGGCCACCTCCACTCCGCTCGCCGCATCCCACAGCCGGGTGACATCGGTCATATCGCTGGAGGCCAACCAGCGTCCGCCGGAAACCCACGCGCAGCGCATGGTGTTGGGACCGGTTGGAAACCCGGGGCCAAACGGCTCACCGGTGGTCGCCGAATAACACTCCACGCGGTCCGAGTTGGTTAGAACCGCCACCACCGCCGAGTCCGGCGACCACGCGAGATCCGCGACCGGTGCACCCAGCGGCAATTCCTTTCCCGTTTCCGCACCGTCCTGTGCGAACCACTTGAGCTTCTGTCCGGTGGTGGCCACCGCGATCCGGTTGCCGTCCGCGGACCATCCCACGGCCGAGGCACCGCCCTCCACGGCAATCCGCCCCGCCACGGCCAGTTTCTCCAGATCCAGCAACAATACCCCTTTTTCATCCGGTACCGCGGCCAACCGCCCGGATGGCTGGAACTTGATCTCATCCAACGTCTGGAAGTTGTCTTCGATCGGCGCCACCACTTCCACTTTGCCGGATTCGCAGCCCAACCCGCGCCGCCAGTCCAACCGGTGGATCCTTCCATCCCAGCCCAACGCGATGAGACGCGAGCCGGATGGGTCGAAGCGGATGCCGTGCAGGTTGGTGGGGAACCTCAGCGGACGCCCGGTCTGTTGGAACGTTTCCAAATCATATATTCTAACCATCGAATCGCTGGTGCACGCCGCCGCCAGCAGCCTGCCGTCGGGGGAAAGCGCGGCAAGATTCGGATACCCCGGATGAAACGGCAGCATCACCACCGCGGGGATTCCATCGCGGATGCGGCGCACCTGGGCCATGCCGTTCTCGGCCATCAGCAGCACATGGTCGCGATCCAGATAGACCGCGCTACTCACCGTGAACGCGGGCGAAATCGCCTCGGTGGGGATATCGCCGGTTTCCGCTTCGTAGATATAGGCGGTGGGCGACCTCCGCAGTCCGACGAAATGCCGCCCGTCCGGAGCGAAGGCGCAGTAAACCGGAGTGGGCGATAGGGAAACGGCCTTGCCCACCGCCACCCCGGTTTCCGGATTGACCACCGACATCCCGGTTAGAATATCGAACACGCGCAGATTTCCATCCGGGGTGAACCGGATTCCCGAAGCGCACAGTTTGCCTTGGAACTCCCGGATCTTTCCGCCTTTAATGGCCTCGCAAACGTAGAAATACGGCGAATTTCCGGCCACGGCCACCTTGGAAGCGTCGTCACTCCATGCCAAATGCCTGGATTCCATGTTGACGGTGGGATGTCGCGCGAGCACCTCACCCCCAGCATCGGTTAGAACAAGCTCTCCACCCTTCCGGCCGGCCTTCCGCCCCATGCCGACGGCGAGCACCTTCCCGGCCGGATCCCACGCGAGCGTGAGGACGGCGGCATCATCCACTTTCACCGGCCCGCGCCGGTCGTCCAGTTTTTCCAGCCCGATGAAATACAGCGATCCCTTGGCCGTTCCCGCCACCCAGCCGTTGCCGCTTGGGTCATGGGCCACCGCGATGACCGCTCCGTCGAACGCCCGCTCGCGGACCAGCCTGTTGTCCGGCCTCGACCAAAGGTAAACCCGATCGCCGGATGCCGTTAGGATATGTTTTCCGTCGGGCGACCCGCAGCCGGAGGTCACGGCCAGGGGGTGCCGCAGGGCCGGCCCCACCGGCGGATGGATCTTGTGGTGGGCGAGCATCGAGTAGGCCGCCATCCGTGCCAGCGCGTTGTCCGGATCGGACCGCAGCGAGCGCGCCAGATAGGCGGCCTGCCGCGCGGCATCGTCCTGCCGCCGCGCGGCCACCGCCAGATTGAGGTCGGACATGCTCAGCGTGCGCAGCGCCACGCGCTTCTGCCGGACCGCATAAACCGCCGCCACCACCGCCGCGATGAACAGCACCCCGAAGACCGCCGCCGTGGCTTGGAGCCGCCGCACCCGCCGCCGCTGGTATTCCCGCTCGCGCCGCCGGAGATCATCGAACCCCACACCTAACAACCCGGCCATCAGCTTGATCACCGCGTTTTCCCGGCCGTCCTTGCCCTCCCGCGCGTCGGCGGCGATCGGTTCGGTCGGTTCGTTGGACAGATTGCCATCGGCGCCCAACCGGAAGCGGACGGCTTTTGGAAAACACTCGTCACCGGCGTCGAATCCGGGTTTGCCATCGGACGCCCATGGTTCGCCATCCACGATCAGGCAGAGCACGCGGCTTTCGCCGTGGATCCGCTTGTATTCGAGGATTTCCTTTTCCACCCATGGCGAGCGCGCGCTGCGCGGCGAGCAGATCACCACCAGAAACCGGGCGTGGCGCAGGGCGCGGGCGATCACCGCCCCGAGGTCGGTGGCCGTCGGCAGTTCCTCGCGGTCGCGGAACACCGGCACGAACCGCCTCGGCACCGGAGCATCGGCGGGGGTGGGCTTCCCCACCAGATCGCGCGGCATCGGATAGTTCTCCAGCGAACGGTGCAGCCAGTCCGCCCAAGCCTTGTCGGCATGGCTGTAACTGATAAACGCCCAGTACTTTCTGACATTCGCCTCGCTATCCATCGGGGAGCGTGAATCAACACCCAAGGCGCGCCGCCGTCAAACCGTTTCCACTAACAACGCCGCGGCGGGTACGGCCGGCCAAACCACCTAACATCCCCCCTCGCTCCTCCGGCGGCGTTCCCGCAGTTCGTCCAGCGAGACCGGCTGGCGCAGCCACAGGCGTGCGTAGAACCAACCGGCCAGACCGCCGCCCAAATGGCACGCGTGGCCGACGCGGAACCCGCCATCCCAGCCGTGTGCGGCCATCCACCCGCCCGCGTCCGCCAGGCCGGGGATGCCCAGTTCCGGATTGGTGAGCGCCAGTGCCGCGACGGCCAGCAGGATGCCCTTGCCGAGGTTTCCGGCGGAGACCGGCAGCGGAAACATCCGCGAATCCGGCGAAAGCGTGGTTACCGCCAGCAGCAGCGCCACGCAACCGCCTGACGCGCCGACCAGCGGGCTCGCGGCACCCTCTCCGGGCACCAGCGCGAGATGGGCCACCGCGCCGCCCGCCACCCCGCAGGCCAGCGCCTTGAGCAGCGCTCCGGTGCCTAACATCCGCTCGATCCGCGATCCTAACATCAATAGCAGCGCGGCATTGCACGCCACATGCCACCATGTGCCGTGGAGCAGCGCGTGGGTGCCGATTTGCCAGAGTTTTCCGGCGAAAACATCCGCGCGGCGCAGACCGAGCGCCAGATACCAATCCTCCAGCCGATCCACTCCGCCCGCCAGCGCCACCGCCAGATGGATCGCCAGCAACACCGCAGCCGCCACCTGTGAGGCCCGCGCGTCGCGGAGGTCCATCAGCCGTTCCCGGAGGACCGAAACGCCGACGGACCCACGTTTCATGACCGGAGCGGGATGAGGGATATGCCTGGGTGGAAAAAGTCCCGGATCGGCGGTTATTCCGACGCCTTGGACCGCGGTTCGCGCAGCACCGTGTTCGGTGCGCCCGAGCAGGCGACGAACGGGCCGCCAGCCATCGGAGCCGCCGCGGAAAACGCCACGTCCGGCATTTCGCTGGGCCGGCCCGCCAGCGGGAAATCCTTGCGCAGCGGACAGTAGGGATAGCCTTCCCACATCAGGATCCGCTTGAGATTCGGGTGCCCGGAAAACGGAATCCCCATCATGTCCCAAACCTCCCGCTCATGCCAATCGGCCGATCCCCAAATATCCGATGCCGTGGGCACCGCCTGGTTTTCCGCCACCCGCGTTTTCACCCGCAGGTGCTTCCTATCGTCCACGGTGGCCAGCTCGTAGGCCACATCGAACCGCGGTTCGCGGCCGAGATGGTCCACTCCGGAAATATCCAGCAGCATTTCGTAGCAGCACGCGCTCCGGCATTCCGCCAGCACGTCGTGAACCGCCTCGGGCGTGGCCACCACGGTCACCTCGCCGCGGAACTCGATGGTTTCCACCACTCCCGCTCCAAACCGTTCGCGGAGCTTCGCTGCATCGTCTTTCGCTGACATCGTCGTTTCGCCGGGGTTGGTTGTTAGGCCATTTGTTCGAAGAACACCTTCTTCTGGTCGAGGAGCGCCTTTTCCTTGTCCACCTTCTCCTGCAGCCGCATCAGCCCGGCGATCAGCGCCTCAGGACGCGGCGGGCAACCGGAAATGTAAACGTCCACCGGAATCAGTTGGTCGATCCCCTGGAGCACCGAGTAGCTGCGGAACATCCCGCCGCTCGACGCGCAGGCGCCCATCGCCACGCACCATTTCGGCTCCGGCATCTGGTCCCAGATCCGTTTCACCGCCAGCGCCATCTTGTAGGTCACCGTGCCGGAAACCAGCAGCACGTCCGCCTGGCGGGGGGAAAACCGCATTACCTCCATCCCGAAGCGGGAAATGTCGAACCGCGCCGAGGCCGTGGCCATCAGCTCGATCGCGCAGCAGGCCAGGCCCATCGGCATCGGCCACAGCGAGTTCTTGCGCACCCAATTCATCGCGGCATCGACCCGCGTGAGGATGACGTTACCCTCGATCTTCGAGTCATAGGCGGTGTCCAGTGTGGCGGGGGCGTTTTCCATGGTGTGCTGCGCCCGCACCCTGAACCCGTTTCCCCCCGACCTCAAGCGGTTTGTGCAAGATTTTTCCTGTCGATTTTTCCTGTCGGCCCCCTGCAACGGGCAGTGCTTGTAGGGGAATCGGCGGGATTCCATGCATGGGGCGGAGGCTTTTTTGACCACGGATTTCACGGATGGGCACGGATGGGCGCTCCGCGCTTCTTTTCCTCCCATCCCCGTCATCCGTGGTTTGAATTGTTTGGAGTGGAGGTTTTTCCGGCCCGCGGGTGAAACATCCGGCCCGGAACCGACCGTACGCTCCCCATCCGTTTCTCCACACCATGAGACCTACCCGATCCGCGTTTTCCTGCCGTCTGGCGCTGTCCGCCGCCCCTGTTTTGCTCACCGCCGCCTTCGCGGGCGCCGCCGAGGAGTCGGTGAAATCCCCCGGCGGGAAGCTGGAGTTGAAGCTCCTCACCCGTGACGGAGCCCTGCACTACGCGGTTTCCATGGCCGGCAAGCCGGTGATCGCGCCCACCCCGGTGGCGATTTCGATAGACGGCTTGGAGGCACCCGCCGCGGACGGTTTTGCCAAGGTCACGCGCGGCGAGGTGAACGAAACGATCCCGATGGTGATCCCCACCTTCGCCTCCGAGATCAAGGTGCGGGCCAACACGATGGCCGTGTCGCTGGGCAACGGCCTGGCCCTGGAGGCGCGGGCCCACGACGATCTGGTGGCCTTCCGGTGGGTCTGCGACAAGTCCGGACCGATGGTGGTGCGCGGCGAGCGCTTCGGATACCGGTTCGCCGAGGACTACCGCATGTTCTATCCGGTCCCCAACGGCACCCAATTCATCTCCCATCAGGAAAACACCTTTTTCCAAAAGAAAATCTCCGAAACCAAGGGACTGGAAACCGGGCCGGCGCCGTTTCTGGTGGACCTCGGCGGCGGAAACTGGCTGCTGTCCACCGATGTCAACGTGAGCGGCTATCCGGGGCTCTACATCCAGGGCACCGGCACGCCCGAGCTGGAGGCGCGTTTCCCCGGAGTCCCGGCGGAGATCGCCTACAAGAACAAGGGCGAACAATCGATCCCGCAGCGGGCCGACTGCATCGCCCGCACCTCCGGACCCCGGGCGTTTCCGTGGAGGGCCATCATGATCACCACCGCGGAGGGCCTGCTGCAGCCCGGATCGCTCTACAGCCTGGCCGACGCACCGAAAATCGCGGACACCTCGTGGATCAAGCCGGGCAAGGTGGCGTGGGATTGGTGGAACGATTGGAATATCACCGACGTCGATTTCAAACCGGGCGTCAACACGGCCACCTACAAGCACTATATCGATCACGCCGCGGCCAACGGCCTGCCCTACGTGATCCTCGACGAAGGCTGGAGCCGCAAGGACGAAAAAGGTGAGGGCCTCGTGGAGGTGGTGCCGGAAATCGACATGCCGGCGCTGTCCGCATACGCCAAACAAAAAGGCGTGGGCCTGATCCTGTGGACCACCGCGTATTCGCTGGAAAAGGAATTCGACGCCGCGTTCCGCAAGTTCGACGAATGGGGCGTCAAGGGCATCAAGGTGGACTTCATGGTCCGCGACGACCAGCCGATGATGGACTTCTGCGAACGCGTGGCCGAAACCGCCGCCAAACACAGAATGCTTGTCGATTTCCACGGCGGCTCCAAACCCACCGGCCTCCAGCGGACCTGGCCGAACGTGATCGAACACGAGTCGGTGTTAGGCCTCGAACAAAACAAGTGGTCGGACAAGGCCAATCCGGAATACACCACCCTGCTGCCGTTCATCCGCATGGTCGTGGGACCCATGGACTACACGCCCGGCGCCATGCTCAACCGCCAGCGCGACGCCTACAAACCCAGCAACCACGAACCGGCCAGCCTCGGCACCCGCTGCCAGCAACTCGCCCTCTACGTGGTCAATATGGCCCCGCTGCAAATGCTCGCGGACACCCCCACCCACTACCGAAAAAACCCCACCGCGATGGAGTTTCTCCGCGAAGTGCCCACCACCTGGGACGAAACCCGCGTCATCGCCGCCGAAGTGGGCGAAGTGGTCGCCGTGGCCCGCCGCAAGGGCGACGCGTGGTGGATCGGCGCACTAACCAACTGGACCCCGCGCGACCTAACGGTGGAGGCGGACTTCCTCGGAGCCGGCGGGTTCACCATGAAAAGCTGGGAAGACGGCCCCAACGCCGCCAAGGAAGGCACCGACCACGTGGTGAAGGAAACCCAACTCACCAAGGACTCGAAATTCACCATCCGCATGGCCCAGGGCGGCGGCTTCGTCGCGGTGGTGAGGAAGGGGAGGTGATTCAGTGGCCCGATGACCTCTCGACGCCTGGTGTCACCGGGTCATGATTCTCCAACGGCCGCCGCACGGTTGCGCCGCCATCGTCAGGGTGCCCCGAGCGTGGATTCCTTCAGGGTCTGTTTCCAGGTGTTCGCCCGATCCGCGTCTCCGCGTTCGATGGTTGAAATCAGCACCCGCACACCGGCGGCCCAGACCTCGTCCCTTTGGATGGAATTGAGATATTCTCCCAATTCCAGGGCGTCCCGTTGCGCCATTTGGGTCGCGATTCCGGTCATCGCGTGAGGTTGTTCTTCGCCGGGCAACCTTGACATCCACTCCCTCGCGTCACTCAAGTTTTCCGACGCGAGCCGGAATGCGAGCGCCTTGCCGCTGACGCGGACGATGCGGGTTTTGCCGCCCTTGCCGGTCACGCGGAGGAAGCCGCCGGTGAAATCCATCATTTCCAGGCGGGCCTGGCAAAGTTCGGATAGGCGGAGTCCGGATCCGTAAAAAAGCTCGAGGATCGCCAGATCGCGGCGGCCCAGCGGCTTGGTTGGGTCGATGGATTCCAACAATCGGTCAATCTCGGCCGCGTGGAGGGTTTCCGGCAGATCCTTTTCCGGGCGCGGTGCGAGCAAAGGTTCGGCGGGATCTTCGGTCCCCAGGTCGCGCAGGGAGCCACCCCGCCGCTTCAGCCAGCCGGCCAGCGCGTCGAGCGTCTCGCGGACCGAAAGCTGGTAGGCTTCGGACAGACCCCGCTCGGTCGCCAGGTAGCGGATCATCGCGTCGGCCTCGGCTTCCTTGCGGGAAGTTTGGCCTGCATTGGGGGGATTTGCAATGGGGAAGAAGAGGGACGTCGAGTGGAGAATTACAGCTTCCGCGCTTGATCGAGGTAGGTCCGGAGAAACGGTTCGCAGGAGCAGGCGTCACCATAGCAGACTTCGGCCGCGGCCTTGCAGTTTCCCTGACAGATGGTTTCCATGCGGCATCCGTGACAGAATTCCGGACGCGCGGCCTTGAATTGGCGCATTGTTTGGCCCGCGATGATCTTTCGCAACGGAGACCGGTTGATATTGCCGAGAATCGTCCGGCTGTGATTGCACGGTCTGACATTCCCGGATGGGTCAAGCGTGTAGTAGGCGTTAGGTCCCCCTGCGGCGCAGTAGCCGAAGCCCAGATTGCGAAAGCGGGTCGTGTCCACAAGGCAGGGTGGAATTGGAACGGAGCAACTGATCCCGATCCCGAATTCCGCCGCGAAGTCATCCGCGGTTTGCAGCAGGGAGGCGAGCTGCTCCGGGCTGGCTTGAAGCTCGGTGAGATGGGAAAATCCCCGGCCGCCGGGATTGAAGCGGTTGAGCATGATGCCATCGGCTCCCAATGCGAGGGCGAGTTCGGCGGTTTGACGGAAGCCGGCGATGTTGTTGGAAGTGGCCACAAACACCGCGATCACCGTGTGCCCGTAGGCTTTCAACGTCGCGATCGCATGGGTGGCGTGGTCGAAGAAGTCCGCCGAACCGCCAATGGCGTCCTGAATCTCCCTGCGGTGGCTGAGAAGCGGCAGTTCCCATAGCGAGATCTTTCCCCGGTATTGGCCGGCGATCGAGTCGGTGACGAGGGAGCCGTTGGTGATGAGATTGATGGAAATATCCCGCGAGCGGATGAAGTCCACGATTTCCGGGAGGTCGCGGCGGGTCAGCGGTTCGCCGCCGGTTAGGGTAATGAGCCGCGGACTCATCTGGCGGATCATGTTGCCGAGCGTGCCGAGGATTTCAGCGGTGCCGGGGTTCGCGGTGGGGTAGCAGGCGTCCGCTTTCCAAACATTGTAGCAGTGCGGACAGTCGATGTTGCATCGCGTGGTGACTTCAAAGATGAAGCTATCGGGCAGCTTGGGACGGAAAATGGAAGGAATTCTCACGGTGAAAACATCCGCTTTATTTCGTTTCCGGAGTCCGTCGCCCGACAGGCGGGAAAATCGATTCGGTTTCGAAGCCGCGCAGGGCTTTTTGATAGGTTTCGTCTTGGATCACACCATCGTGGTGGAACTTTTCCAGCAGCCGCTTCTGGGCATCAACCGATTTTGGATTCCGGCGGGGAATTAGGCTGGCGATATAACAGGTTGGCTGGGAGACGGCGCTGAAGCCTATTGCGAGCATCCCTCCAACCACTGGAATGGAGCGCAGCCAGGGCTGTCCATGGACACCGCGAGTGCGGAGAAAAACCATGATCCAGCATGCCAGGGACAGGATGCCGAATCCGCCGATGCCTCCGCATCTGACAATGAAACCGTTGCGGTAGGTATGATAGTAATCCCGGGCATTGAGGGAATAGACGAAGATCCCCGGTGCGGGATTCCGGCTGAACTTGCGGCGCAAATCGGAATCGGCCGGCGAGGTGGAGAAAGCGCCTTTTTCCAAGCCGTTGCGGTTTTCATAGACGTACGGCGTCAGTGAGGGATCAAGCACGCAGCCCGGTGCGAGGAAGAAAAGTTGGTTGTTGGATGTGATGGCGATTTCCGTCCGCCGGTCGTCTTCATTCGCGTAGTCTTCGGGAAGCACCTCCAAGCTGAGTTCCTCCGCATTGGCGGGCAGACGGCCCTCAGCGGTATGAAACCGGGCTATGTTATGTTCGGCGCCTATCCAAAACATTCGATGGAGGTTCCGTTCCAGAATAAGGGACGGGTCGTCCGGCGAAGGATCGCTCCGATTGCGGGACTCCCGGCTTTCGAGCGTCGCGTTGAACCTGCTCCCGAAGGTGTCCATCGCATGGAGCCCCTGGTTGTTGTCCGGAAATTTTCCATGAACCTCGCGGAATTTCAGGAGCGCTTCATTCAGGCCGTCGAGGTGCTCATCGTGGAGTTTCCAACACTGATGCGCGCGCCCCACTACCCGGCCATCCGTGAACGGCACCGCCAGGATGGCGAACAAGGTGGCAAGTAGGATCCAGCCGGTGAATCCTCCCCTGGCCTCGGTTGGCTCGATTTGCGGAGGGCCGGATTCTTTCGGTTCGGTGGACATGAACTGTGGGGCGAGGATACCGCCCGGAGTGGCGGATGCCAAGCAAATTGGCGGATTTCGGTTGAGCCGGGGTGGGTGGGCTGTCAGGATGGGTGCGGCCGGAGGGGTGATCGGTTGGATCGCCTCCGTGGCCCGCATCGCATGCAGCCGGACACTACAACGGATTTTCTGATCATCGGGGCCGGCTTTGCCGGTCTTGTGGTGGCGGAGCGTCTGGCGGCGGCGGGATGGCGCTGCGTGGTGGCGGACCGGCGGCCGCACATTGGCGGGAACGCGTATGACGAGGTGGACCGCGCCGGGGTGCTGGTACACCGCTACGGGCCGCATTATTTCCGGACGAATTCGCCGCGGATCGTGGAGTATCTCTCGCGGTTCACCGGCTGGCGGGAGGTGGCCTACACGATCAAGAGTTTCGCCCGCGGTCGGTTCTGGAGCTTTCCGGTGAACCTCAATACCTTCGAGGAATTGATAGGAAAACCCGCGACAACGGCGGATTTCGAGAACTGGCTGGCCCAAGCTCGCGAGCCCCATGAACCCCCGCGCAATTCGGAGGAGGTGATCGTTTCCCAGGTGGGACGGGAACTCTATCGGCTGTTCTTTGAAGGCTACACGCTGAAGCAGTGGCAGCGCCATCCGCGCGAACTGGACGCCTCGGTCTGCGGGCGCATTCCGGTCCGCACCAACCGCGACGACCGTTATCTGACCGAAAGTTTCCAGGCGTTGCCCGACCCGGGTTACACCGCGATGTTCGGGAGGCTGTTGGGGTCATCGCCGGGGATCGACGTGCGGCTGGGGATGGATTATGCCGAAGCCCGGGCGCGGTTCCGCTATCGCCATTTGGTGTTCACCGGCGCGGTGGACGAGTATTTCGGCTATCGGCTGGGGGCCTTGCCCTACCGGTCGCTGCGGTTCGAGGCCGAATCGTTCACGGGCGGGGGATTGGCCGCGCGGGAGCCGGTTTCCGGCAAGCCGGGGTTCTGGCAGCCGGCGCTGCAGGTGAACTATCCGGAGGCGGAGGTGCCGTTCACCCGGATCGTGGAAATCAAGCACGCCACCGGGCAGCAGGTGGACGCCACCACCATCGTCCGCGAGTTTCCCGCCGATTGGCAGCCGGGCGGCGAGCCGTTCTATCCGATCCCGGCACCCGACGCGCGGGCCGCCTATCAGGCATACGCGAAACTGGCGGAGGCGGAGCAGCGCGTCAGTTTCATTGGTCGCCTGGCGACCTACCGGTATTACAACATGGACCAAGTGGTGGGAATGGCCCTGGCCGAGGCGGAGCGGTTGGTGGAAACCTACGGGAAAGGGGGAGGATGATGCTGAAACGGACGTCAATGATGTCAATTTGGCGGATTTGATGCATGCGCCGATGCTCGAATCGCTGAAAATTTGCGGTGGGACTGTAAGCGACGCCTGCTTGGCACACCTCGCCCGGATTCCCCGGCTGAAAGATTTGACCCTTGAGAGAACCCGCGTCACCGCCGCGGGGCTGCGGAGGATCGGTGACTTGAATCGCACCGTGACCCTACATCTCGGGTTTTCTCGGATGACCGACCCGGGGCTGGAGCCGCTTGCGGGGGTGCTGAATCTCCGTAGCCTGAGCCTGTCCGGGACAACGGTAACCAATCGGGGCATGGCGGCGCTGAAGGAGGCACCGACCACATGGTGAAGGAAACCCAACTCACCGAGGACTCGAAATTCACCATCCGCATGGCCCAGGGCGGCGGCTTCATCGCTGTGGTGAGGAAGGGGAGGTGACTTTCCATCATGGTTTTGAAACGGTGGGTCTTGCCAGTTGGAGAGGCTCGGTTCTGAGAAGGTCCTTGTAGGTGGTGATCTCCGGTTGGTTGATTCCGTAGGACGTTACTCTGTCCATCATGGCCAAAAGATGCCTTTTGGCGGGTTCGGGAAGGTCGAAGGCTCCCTTTCTGAACCAAGTGGTGGACAACAACTCCGCGTCCACACGCGTCATCTCCTTCCCATATTTGGCCAACCCCTGCTTTTGGGGGTTGTAATGGGTTAGCCGAAGATACCCATAGTCATTATTTCTCCAACGCGGATTGATCAAGTAGTCGCCATTCAATGCATACGCGTAACAACCCGGGGAGTTGCCCAAGAACTTCCGAGTGTCGCCTATTTCCGATGCGGGGGATGCGTAAATACTAAAAGAGATCTGGATCTCACGCACGCCATCGCCGTCTCCCAATACAAATATACTTCGCTCGCATCTGCGGGCAAAAACCTTGTCCCCTACAGCGACCTGGTCCCATGTAGGTGCCTTTCTGATAGTGACCTCGGGCTTCTCCCGGTGGTGGCGGACGATCAAAACTGACGCCGGTTCATCGCAATCCTCATTCATTGCAAGCATTCCTGTCCCTTTCCGGTTTAGGTGAACTCCACTCAGCCAAAATCCGGGTTTGCTCTCCTTATCTATCATGGAATCGAGTTCCATCCGAATGTCACCAAACAGGGTCTCGAACGCGTTGTCCGCAGTGTCTTCATGGAAGAACCAACGCAGATTTTCGTGACCTTTTGTGAGTGACAGCACCATCGGGTCGAGCCCGTTGTCCCTGCGCTCAACCTCGGCGCTGGACCCGGGTGCCATTTCGCGCTTGCATCCAAGAACAAGGAGAAGAAGGCAGCATGTTATCACCGAACACGCAAGTCTCCCAAGCGGCCAAATGGCTGTCCAGACCGCATGGCTTGCTTTGCGAGGGCTGTCGGGTTTCATCGTTTGTTGGAGTTCGCTCTCTGATCAAACCGGACGACCTTCGCGTAAAAGTCCTCGAACATCAGGCGGGTGTCGAGTTGGGTGTAAACCCTCATCGGTCTGCCTTGC
The DNA here is from genome assembly GCA_017301995.1 of Verrucomicrobiota bacterium. GTDB lineage: Bacteria > Verrucomicrobiota > Verrucomicrobiia > Verrucomicrobiales > Akkermansiaceae > Luteolibacter. Next base: position 43,980 of record JAFLEH010000015.1, read on the forward strand.
GGGTTGGTTTCGTAGGTGCCTTCGTCGGTGATGTTGGGAGTCGGAACGGTGATGTGGCGGCTGGACGACGTGTCGGGTTCCCACGGCGTGCGCAATGCGGTTAGGAGGACCAGCGGGCTGTCTCCCAACACGTGGGTTTCGGGTTCAGGTTTGAACGCCCGCGCGGTGAAATCCCGCAATTTCCGGTTGAGAAATCGCGCCAGGTTTCCCCCGTTTCCCATCCGGTTGTCGAGCTCGGCGCAAGACACCAGCGCTTGCCGATAGGCGTCGCGCGGCACCTGCCAGATCGGAATTCCGGACCGGTTGAAAACGAACTGCGCCGCCCGCGGGTCGATGCCGAGGTTGTACTCGACCGCTTGCGCTCCGGGCGGAGGGAATGCGATGCCTTGGTGCTCGGGGCCCCCGATCCACACGAGGCGGATGCTTTTCGCGATTTTCGGCTCCATCCGGCAGGCGCTAGCCAGATCGGTGAGTCCGCCTCCGCAGGCGATGAGGAGCGGTGTGGCAGCGCCTTCTCGCATGGCCTCCCGGACGATGAAATCGGCGGCTGCGGACGGCACTGGTGCGAAGTCCTTTTCCATCCGGACCGCGGCTCCCTGGAACACGGGGATCTTTCCGGCAAGACGCATCGCGGTCAGCAGTTCGGTGGCGGCCGCACAGGCGTTCTCGGGCGTGCCCGGATTCCCGTAAAGACCGTCGGGGTAGTGATGCGATCCCACAATGCCCCGGACCTCGACCGAATGCGACAAGAGATGGTGGGCAAGTTGGAACAGCCCGTCCGGATCGCCGCCGAAGTCGTTGTCGATGATGATCCGCGCCCTCGTCTGGGGCGGAGCGGGGCTTTCCGGGGCATCTTGGCCGCACAGGGCATCCGGCCGCGAGACCAGCCCTAGCAGAACCCACAGCGGCACCCAACGAAATCGCGTCATCGGCATGGCGACCGCTACCACGGGGCCTCGCTGGCGTCCAGCGGATTCCGGGGTACGGGCCTATCCGCTCCGAAGCGGTGTCTCACGGTTCTCCCGCCCGGCCGACGATGATCTTCCGGAATGGAGATCCGTTGGTGCCGCCGGGAAGGGAAGCGTCGGCCCCCCCGGCCTCCGGGCCGGTGATTCGTCTCCGGAAAACTGCTTTTGCCCCGGGGTTGCCGATGGTGCTTGCCCATGCTCCGCCGATCCCGCATAATCCGTGGCCGCGCGGTTGCCGCGCGCGAAACCAACCATCCATTCCGCCATGTCCGTCCCGTTGCTCGATGTCAATGCCCAGAATCTTCCGCTGGAGGAGGAACTCACCGCCGTTTTCACCCGGGTGCTGCGCAGTGGCCGGTTCATCCTGGGGGAGGAAGTGGAGGCGTTCGAGGCCGAGTGCGCGGCGTTTGTGGGGGCGGGCCACGCGGTTTCCATGTCGTCGGGGACGGATGCCTTGTTGGCCGCGTTCATGGCGCTGGGGATCGGGGCTGGGGACGAGGTGTTGTGTCCGGCGTTCACGTTTTTCGCGACGGCCGGCTGCATCGCTCGGACCGGAGCGGTGCCGGTGTTCTGCGATGTGCTGCCGGACACCTTCAATCTGGATCTGGAATCCGCGGCGGCCCGGCTCACTTCCCGCACCAAGGCGATCGTGCCGGTGCATTTGTTTGGCCAGTCGGTGGACATGGAGCCGCTGCTGGCATTCGCGAAACAGCACGGGCTGGCGGTGGTGGAGGATGTGGCGCAGTCGATCGGCGCGACCTATCAAGGCGCCGGTTGCGGGACGATGGGAGCGTTCGGATGTTTCAGCTTTTTTCCCTCGAAAAACCTCGGCGGATTCGGCGACGGCGGGTTGGTGACCGTGATGGATGGGGACTTGGCCGAGCAACTCCGCCGGATCCGCAACCACGGGATGCACCCGAAATACTATCACGCCACGGTGGGGGCGAACTTCCGGATGGACGCGCTGCAATGCGCGTTGCTGCGGGTGAAACTGCGGCGGCTGGCGGGCTATGCGGCGGGCCGTGCGGCGAATGCGGCGTTCTATCGGGAAAACCTGACAGCGCTGCCGGGTGCGGAGCGGATCGTGGTGCCGCGGGAAAATGAGGGTTTCGGGCATGTGTGGAACCAATTCACGCTGCGGGTGCCGGGCGGGCGCGATTCCCTGAAGGATCATCTAACCAAGGCGGGGGTCGGCTGCGAGATCTACTATCCGGTGCCGCTGCACCGGCAGGAGTGTTTCGCCGGGCTGCCCGCGCATGCGATCCAGGCCTGTCCGGTGGCCGAGCAGCTCAGCCGCGAGGTGTTGAGCATCCCGGTTTACCCGGAGTTGTCCGCCGCCCAGCGCGATGAGGTGGTCGAGGTGATCGGCCGCTGGACGGAGGCGTGATTTCCTTGCTTGCGGCGGGGTGGGGGAGGTGGTAGTTTCCGGTTGTGAAGTTGACCCGCTACCATCCGCCGATCCGGCGGCTGCAGGAGGATTTCGCCGCGCGCATCGCCCGGCGTCGCTACACCAATCGCGGAAAGTCGCCCAAACCGCCGAAGCTCGCCCTTTCCGACAACAGCGAGCCGTGGATCGCGAACCCGGATTCGCTGGCGGAGGATTGGGAGATCGCCTGCAAAGTGAACGACCGCGTTGAAAAATGGAAACACTGACCGCAAAGTTTGTCCGGATTTTGACCGAGCGGCACAGGGTTGTTGTATTGGGAGGACTGGCGGTTATCGCCCACGGACTCAGCCGCTCGACCTATGACGGTGACATCTGGTTGGATCCGATGGAAGATTGCGGGCAATGGGCGAAGGCGATTCAGGACGCATGCGGTGCTTTCACCGGCCTATCCTTGCATCGGCTGCCGGGGTGGAAGAAAGTGAGCGGCTCCGGGTTGGTAGAGGCCGTTGAAGACACGGGAATGGTTCGCGTTCAGGGCCTGGATTGTCCGTTGGACATCTTCCGCTCTCCGAACGAATTCGAAGCCGGGGATTTTGATATGGTTTGCAATCGCGCGCGAATGCGTGCCGACGGCACCCTGCTGCCCCATCCGGTGGATCTGATCCAGACGAAGATCGACACCGGCCGGGACAAGGACCGGATGGACATTTTCCACCTTGAGTCGCTGATCCGGGCGGAATACCGGGAGCGCTTGCCCGTGGCGGATGCCGGGGAGGCGCGGGAAATGTTGGAGCGGTATTCCGATTGGGAGGTCCTCTCGGTGGCGATGAACCATCCGGCTCCCGAAATCCGGGAACTGGCCATGGAGCACTTGCGGGAGTTCGCTGCGGAAGGCGATCCGTTTTCCCAGGCGATCCTCGCCGGGCGGCCCATTCCAGGCACATAGGGGTGTTCGTTTGAAACCGGGCGGAGGGTGTTTCAAACCGGCTGATTTTCCGGGCATGATGGCTTGACGGAGGGGAAACCGCCGCCAAAGCTGCCAGCCGCATGCGCAAGGTTTTCATTACAGGACACCGGGGAATGGTGGGCTCCGCTCTCGTGAGAGAAGCGGGCCGCTGTGGCGTGGGGAATGTTCTGACGGCCTCGCGCTCCGAACTGGATCTGCGGAATCAGTCCGAGGTTTTCGGATTTCTGGCCGATCAGCGGCCCGACGTGGTGATGATCGCGGCGGCGAAAGTGGGGGGCATCCACGCCAACTCGACCTATCCGGCGGACTTCATCTACGAGAACCTGGCGATCGCCGCCAATCTGGTTGAAGGCAGTCGCTTGGCCGGCGTGCAGCGGGTGCTGTTTCTCGGGTCCTCCTGCATCTATCCCAAGCACGCGCCGCAGCCGATGCCCGAGGAATGCCTGCTCACCAGCCCGCTGGAGCCCACCAACGAGGCTTATGCCATCGCCAAGATCGCGGGACTGAAACTTTGCCAGCACTACCGCGCGCAGCACGGATTGCTCTATCACAGCCTGATGCCCACCAATCTTTACGGGCCAGGCGACAACTACCACGCGGAAAATTCCCACGTGATCCCGGCCCTGATCCGCCGTTTCCATGAGGCGAAAGCGCGGGGCGATTCCTCGGTCACCATCTGGGGAACCGGCACGCCGCGCCGCGAATTCCTGCATGTGGACGATCTTGCGGCCGCCTGTTTCCATGCGCTTGAGCTGGCTGATCCGCCGGATTGGCTCAATGTGGGCACCGGCACGGATCTGACGATTCTTGAACTCGCCCGTCTGGTTGCCGCCACGGTGGGTTTCACAGGAGACATCCTAACCGATCCGACCAAGCCGGACGGCACACCCCGCAAGCTGCTGGATGTTTCCAAGCTGACCGCCACCGGCTGGCGGCCCCGCGTTCCGCTGGCGGAGGGCCTTGCCGCCGCCTATCAGGATTTTCTCGCCCTATCCGCCGCCGGCAACGCGCGGCTGTGACACCCCATACGCCAAGACCCCACCCCACGATCATGAAACGCGCGCTCATCACCGGCATCACCGGCCAGGACGGCTCCTACCTCGCCGAATTCCTGCTGGAAAAAGGCTACGAGGTCCACGGCATCAAACGCCGGGCCTCGCTCTTCAACACCCAGCGGGTGGACCACATTTACGAGGATCCGCACGTCGAGAATTCCCGGTTCCGCCTGCATTACGGCGACCTGACCGACAGCTCCAACCTCACCCGCATCCTCAGCGAGGTGCGGCCGGACGAAGTGTACAATCTCGGCGCGCAGTCGCATGTGGCGGTGTCGTTCGAGGCGCCGGAATACACGGCCGACGTGGATGCGATCGGGACCCTGCGTCTGTTGGAGGCGATCCGGTTTCTCGGGCTGGAGAAAACGACGCGTTTCTATCAGGCGTCAACCTCCGAGTTGTATGGCTTGGTTCAGGAAATTCCCCAGCGGGAGACCACCCCGTTCCATCCGCGGTCGCCCTATGCGGTGGCGAAGCTCTACGCCTACTGGATCACGGTCAACTACCGCGAGGCCTACGGCATGTACGCGTGCAACGGCATCCTTTTCAATCATGAATCGCCGCGGCGGGGCGAAACCTTCGTCACCCGCAAGATCACCCGGGGCATCGCGAATATCGCCCAGGGACTGGAGTCCTGCCTGTTTCTCGGCAACATGGATTCGCTGCGCGACTGGGGCCACGCCCGCGACTACGTGCGGATGCAATGGCTGATGCTCCAGCAGGAGAGCGCCGAGGATTTCGTGATCGCCACCGGCAAACAGATTTCAGTCAGGGAATTTGTCGCCATGAGCGCGAGGGAGGCCGGCATTGAGATGGAATTTTCCGGCTCTGGTGTGGAGGAAATCGGCGTGGTGAAAACCGTGACCGATCCCGCGAAAGCCCCTTCCGCGAAGCCCGGCGACGTGATTGTCCGCGTGGATCCCCGCTATTTCCGCCCGGCCGAAGTGGAGACGCTGTTGGGCGATCCCGCCAAGGCCCGCGAGAAACTCGGTTGGGTCCCCGAAATCACCGTCGAGGAAATGTGCGCGGAAATGGTGGCGGCGGATCTCGATACCGCCCGCCAGCACGCGCTCTTGAAAGCCCACGGCCATCATGTGCCGGTCGCCAAAGAATAAGTTATGAAAAAGGTATTTGTCTCAGGATGTTATGATATTCTCCATGCCGGCCACCTCCAGTTTTTCGAGGAGGCGCGGGCGCTTGGCGATTATCTGATCGTCTCTTTCGCTTCGGCGGATGTGCTGTGGCACCACAAACGGCGCAAGCCGTCGATCCCCGACGAGCACAAGTTCGCGCTGCTTCAGGGGTTGCGGATGATCGACGAGGTCATCATCACCCACGGACACAAGGAGGGACTGGATTTCGAAGACGAATTCCTCCGCATCCGGCCGGATTTTCTGATCGTCACCGAGGACGACAAGTATGGGCCGCTCAAACGCGGACTTTGCGAGCAGGTCGGCGCGCAATACACGGTGCTGCCGAAAACTCCGCCGAAATTCGAGCCGGTGTCAACCAGCTCGATCGTCCGCTGGGTGCAGGCGCCCACCGAGGCTCCGTTGCGGGTGGATTTCGCCGGTGGCTGGCTGGACGTGCCGCGTTTTTCCCGGCCGGGCGAGTATGTGGTGAACTGCGCGATCTCGCCGCTGGTTTCGTTGCGCGAGTGGCCTTACGAAAAGCAGGCCGGTTTGGGCGGCAGCGGCGCATGGGCGCTGCTCAATGGCCGCGATGGCGTGGACTCCGAGATCGACCTCGGAGTGGGCTGGCAGGATCCTGCCGTGATCCGTGAGACCGGGCTGTGTGTGTGGCGATCCGGTCCCAAGCCCGTGCTGGATTTCAAACGCAACGGCGATTTTCTAACCGGATGTCTGGCGGTGCTCTGGACCGGGCAATCCCACGATACGCCCGGAGTGGCCAACCTGCCGCGCGACTACGACGGAATCGCTCGCTCGGGACGGATCGCCCGCAAAGGTGCCCTCCATGCCGATCTGGAACTTCTTGCGGAAGGGGTTTCGATCTATCACCAGACCCAGCTCGATGAGGGAATGGAGCCGTTGCCGGATATCGCCGGTTCGCTGGCGAGGAAATATTGCGGCGGTGGATACGGGGGCTATGGACTCTATCTGTTTGGCAACGTCGCCGACCGCGATGCCGCGATCGCCTCCGAAACGATGATGCGGGCGGTGGAGCCATTCTGCCGGGTTTGATGGATCGTTTTGCCAGATATGAAATCCGTTTCCGTCATTGGGATGCCGGTCGCCGCCACCGATTACGCGGGTGCGGTGGGGTGGATTTTGGAAAAGGCCGGAGGAGCGGACCGTGCCTACGCGGTGGAGGCCGCCAATACCCATGTGGCCGCGCTGGCGAGATCGGATAGGGAGTTTGGATCTGCGATGGACCGGTTCGATCTGATCACTCCGGACGGCATGCCGCTGGTGTGGACGGTCAACAAGGCGCTGCCGGTGGGCGATCGCTTGCGTGACAGGGTGTATGGTCCCACGCTGATGTTGGAAACGTTCAGGGCGACGGATGGGAGGCCGGAGTTCCGGCATTTTCTGTTTGGTGGCAGGGAGACCACGCTTGAAAGGCTCGAGGAGGTGTTTGCGGAGCGCTTTCCGGGTGCGGTGATCGCGGGGAGTTACTCGCCGCCGTTCGGGGATTGGCCGGAAGGTGAGTTCGGGCGGGTTTGTGAAATGATCCGGGCGTGTGGCGCGAATTTGGTGTGGGTTGGTCTGGGGTGCCCGAAACAGGAACGCTGGATCGCGGAAAACAAGGATAACCTGCCTCCCGGGGTCTATTTCGGGATTGGAGCCGCGTTCGCGTTTCATGCGGGTGAAGTGCGGCAGGCGCCGGCTTCAGTGCAAAAGCTCGGTATGGAGTGGCTCTACCGCCTATGTATGGAACCCCGCCGCCTGTTCAGAAGGTACTTGACCTACAATTCGCTGTTTCTCTATTACTCGGTCCGGGACCGTTTGATGGGAAAGAGCGGCTGATGAATTGTTGCTTATTATATGAAAATCAACACCATCTGTTGTTTGGGCGCCGGCTATGTCGGTGGTCCCACCATGGCGCTGATTGCCGCCAAATGTCCGCACCTCAAGGTGATCGTGGCGGATTTGAACGAACGCCGGATCGCCGCCTGGAATTCGGACACGCTGCCGGTTTATGAACCTGATCTGGACAAGGTCGTGGCGGAGGCGCGCGGCCGCAACCTTCATTTCACGACCGATATCCGCGGAGCCATCGTCGAGGCGGAGATGGTATTCGTCTCGGTTGGAACCCCTACCAAATCCTACGGCATCGGAGCCGGGCGGGCGGCTGACCTTTGTTATATCGAGTCTGCCGCGAGAACCATCGCCGAGGTTTCCCAAGGGCACAAGATCATCGTGGAGAAGAGCACGATTCCGGTGAAGACCGCCAGCGCGATCAAGACGATTCTCGAGGCGAATTCCTCGCCCAGCGCGACCTTCGAGGTGCTATCGAATCCGGAGTTCCTCGCCGAAGGGACGGCGATCGAGGATCTGGAGGATCCCGACCGGATTTTGATAGGTGGCGAGAACACCCCCGGCGGGCATCTGGCGGTTGAGGCGCTTGCTTCGATCTACGCGAACTGGGTGCCGCGTGAGCGGATCATCACCACCAATCTTTGGTCGTCCGAACTGTCGAAGATTGTCGCGAACGCGTTCCTGTCACAGCGGATTTCGTCCATCAATTCGATTTCCGCGCTCTGCGAGGCCACGGGCGCCGATGTGAAAGAGGTCGCCCGGGCGATCGGGATGGACCAGCGGATAGGCCCGCGGTTCCTGCGTGCCTCGGTGGGCTTCGGCGGATCCTGTTTCCAGAAGGATCTCCTGAATCTGGTCTATCTTTGCGAGTCGTTCCATCTTCCCGAAGTGGCCGAGTACTGGAGTCAGGTGGTGAAGATCAATGACTGGCAGAAGTCGCGGTTTGTGGGACGGATCGTGCGGACCTTGTTCAACACGGTGACCAACAAGCGGATCGCGGTTTTGGGTTTCGCATTCAAAAAGGACACCAACGACACGCGCGAAACCGCCGCGATCAATGTTTGCCGGGATTTGCTGCGGGAACGCGCGAGGATCGCGGTGTATGACCCACAGGTGACCGCCGATGGGATCCGCCAGGAACTGCTGGCGGCGGGCGTCGAGCCTGCTTTGCTGGACTCCCATTTGGAAATTTGTCCTGACGCCTATGCCGCAAGCGAAGGTGCCCACGCGCTGGCGGTATTGACCGAGTGGGACGAGTTCGCCGCTCTGGATTTTCCGCGGATCCACACGCTGATGGTCAAACCCGCTTTCGTGTTCGACGGGCGCGCGATTCTGCCGCATGACGAACTTCAGGTGCTCGGGTTCGAGTGTTTCACGATCGGAAAAGGGCTTTGATCCGGCCTTGTGCTTCGATCCGGCGGTGTTATTGTGGTCCGGGTGCCTAGGCACACCGGATTTCCAACCACCAACGCCATGAACATTCATCCTGAATTCCACCGCTTTCTCGGACGTCATGAAAAGGAATCGCTGCTGCGCCAGCGCGGGCTGGTCGTGTGGCTCTGCGGCCTATCCGGGTCCGGAAAGTCCACCATTGCCAGCGCGGTCGAGCGGGTGCTGCACAAGCAGGGACGGTTCGTCGTGGTTTTGGACGGGGACAATGTCCGGACCGGGCTGAACTCGAATCTGGGTTTCACCGATGAGGACCGGTTGGAGAATATCCGGCGGATCGCCGAGGTGGCGAAGCTGCTGGTATCGCAGGGGGTGATCGTGCTCGTATCCGCCATCACTCCCCGTGGCGAATTGCGGGATCTCGCCCGCGGTCTGCTGGGGCAGGATTTGTTTGAGGTCTATGTGGAAGCATCATTCGCCACGTGTGAGAAGCGCGATGTGAAGGGGCTTTATGCAAAGGCCGCCGCCGGACAGATCGAGCATTTCACCGGAAAGGATGGGTCGTTTGAGCCGCCTCAGAATCCGGCGCTCACCCTCAACACCGAAAACTCGTCGGTTCAGGACGCCGCATTCGAGCTTCTCGAGGCGATCCGAGACCGGATCACCGTCGCTTAGAATACTAAAATAGGCAACTTACTATTTTTTTATTGACTTAGGGGTGGTTGCAGGGTATTTCCTGCGGCGCGCCACAGGGGTGGGTTTCCTATCCCGGCGGGAGCACGACGATATTTCCCATGCCTGACTACCATTTCAGCCACCTCGACCAGCTAGAAGCCGAAGCGATATACGTGCTCCGGGAGACGGCCGCGCAATTTGAGAATCCCGCCCTGCTGTTTTCCGGGGGGAAAGACTCCATCGTGATGGCCTGGCTCGCCCGCAAGGCGTTTTGGCCCGCCCGGATGCCGTTTCCGCTGGTCCACATCGACACCGGCCACAACTTCACCGAGACGATGGACTATCGCGACCGGTTTGTCGAAACGGTGGGCGCTCGTCTGGTGGTCGGGTCGGTTCAGGAAAGCATCGATGCCGGACGCGTCGTCGAGGAAAAGGGACCTAACGCCTCTCGCAACAAGCTGCAGACCGTGACCCTGTTGGACACCATTGAGCGCCATCAATACGACGCTTGCCTGGGCGGCGGCCGGCGCGATGAAGAGAAGGCTCGGGCCAAGGAGCGGTTCTTTTCCCACCGCGACGACTTCGGCCAGTGGGATCCGAAGAACCAGCGTCCCGAGCTGTGGAATATCTTCAACGGGCGAAAGCACCCCGGGGAGCATTTCCGCGTTTTCCCGCTCTCGAATTTCACCGAGATGGACATTTGGATGTACCTCAAACGCGAGAACATCCCCCTCCCGTCTCTCTATTTCGCCCATGAGCGGGAAGTTTTCGAGCGCAACGGATCCCTGTTGGCGGTCACCGAATTTCTTAAGCCGCAGGATCACGAAACTACCACCTCCCGCCTGGTCCGCTTCCGCACGATCGGCGACGCCACCTGCACCGGCGCGGTGGAGTCGTCCGCCGCCGATATCGACGCGATCATCGCCGAAGTCGCCGCCGCCCGCCAGACCGAACGCGGCACCCGAGCCGACGACAAACGCTCGGAAACCGCGATGGAAGACCGGAAAAAGGAGGGGTATTTCTAAAATTATGGACCTCTTGCGTTTCACCACAGCCGGTTCCGTCGATGACGGAAAATCCACCCTCATCGGAAGATTGTTATATGATTCGAAGTCGATTTTCGAGGACCAGCTCGAAGCGGTGGAGGAGTCGTCGCGCAGGCGCGGCGACGGGAACGTCAACCTCGCGCTTCTGACCGACGGACTCAAGGCCGAGCGCGAGCAGGGGATCACCATCGACGTGGCCTACCGCTATTTCGCGACGCCGAGGCGCAAGTTCATCATCGCCGACACGCCGGGTCACATCCAATACACCCGCAACATGGTGACCGGCGCCTCGACCGCCAACCTCGCGATTATTCTGATAGACGCGCGCAAGGGCGTGATCGAGCAGACCAAGCGCCATTCGTTTGTCGCCAACCTCCTGCGAATCCAGCATCTGGTGGTGGCGGTGAACAAGATGGATTTGGTGGATTATTCGGAGGCGGTCTATGACGGGATTTGCGAGGCGTTCCGCGAGTTCGCCTCACGGCTCGACAATATCGTGGAGATCACCTTCATCCCGATTTCCGCGCTCAACGGCGACAACGTGGTGGATAAGTCCTCCAACATGCCGTGGTATGAAGGCCCCACGCTGCTCTATCATCTGGAGCACGTCTATGTGGGCGGCGAGGAAAACCATGTGGAGGCGAGGTTTCCGGTCCAGTGGGTGATCCGCCCGATGACCGACGAGTGGCACGATTTCCGCGGCTATGCCGGCCGCGTGGCCGGCGGCGTGTTCAAACCCGGGGACGCGGTGACCGTGCTGCCATCCGGTTTTTCCACCCGGGTCCGGGAGATCCACGGCCCCGCCGGCGCGCTGGCGGAGGCATTCGCGCCGGCATCGGTGTGCCTGACCCTCGAGGACGAAATCGACATTTCCCGCGGCGATATGCTGGTGAAATCCAACAATCCGCCGCAGGTAGGCCAGAACATCGAGGCCATGGTCTGCTGGTTTTCACCCCGACCGATGCCGCCCCGCGCCCGATTTGTTCTGCGCCACACGACGCTCGAGACCAAGGCGGTGGTCCAGGCGGTGCGCTATCACGTGGACATCAACACGCTGCACAAGATCGAGGGCGTGGATGGTTTCGCAATGAATGACATCGGCCGCGTCAGCCTGCGGACCGCGGCCCCTCTGTTCTATGATTCCTACCGCCGCAACCGGCAGACCGGGTCGTTTGTCCTGATCGACCCGGACACCAATGAGACGGTGGCCGCCGGGATGATCGTTTGAGCGCGATGGCAGTCTCGGGTTTTCCTTGAACAATCCCCCGCAAGAGCCAAACTCCGGCCCGCAGTCCGTTTTTGATTGCCCCGCATCAATTGTTGACCCTGTTTGGAAGGTTTTCCGCCGGTTTTGGCGGATGCGACCAAGGGCGGCAGCTTATCGCGTGAAGGCGACCGGTGTTCCGGTTGCGGCTGCGCCGCCCGGTGTTCCAGTGTTTCAGTAAGAAATTGAGAAAGGCCCGGTGCGATGCGACCGATTTTTTCTCTCCCACCGAAACACCGCCCCACCGAAACACCGCCCCACCGAAACACCGCCCCACCGAAACACCGCCCCGCCGAAACACCGAGATCCCATGCCATCCATCCACTCACTCGCCAAGTCCCTGGCCTATCGCTGCGGCTTCAGTTTGCGCCGACTGCGGCAGGCAAAAAAACTTGTCGGCAAAGATGGGGATACAGGAGAAAGAGTCCGGGATCTGCTGCACCGAAGGGATCCCTACTCGAATTTCGATCCGGGTTCCTGGCCCGACGACGTCGCCGGCTGGGGTTCCGATTCCCCGGCGTTTGGAGAGCTGATCGACTTGATTAGGCCAGCCCGGGTGATCGAGGTGGGTACCTGGAAGGGTGGCTCGGCTCTCACCATGGCGCGGGAACTGTCGGCACGGAATTCGGATGCGGAGATCGTCTGCGTCGATACCTGGCTGGGAGCCTTGGAAATGTGGATGGATTTGGGCGACGACACCCGATACGGCGCGCTCGATCTCCGGCACGGATTTCCGAGCCTGTATTATCGGTTTCTCGCCAATGTGGCGCGCGCTGGCGAGCAAGACCGGATCACTCCGTTTCCGGTGCCATCCGTAACCGCCGCCCAGTGGTGCGCGCTGCGCGGTATCCGGGCGGATTTGGTCTACATCGACGCCAGCCACGAGGAGGACGATGTCTATCAGGATCTGGTGGTTTGGTGGGACCAGGTGCGCGCCGGCGGTGTACTGTTTGGCGACGATTGGACTTGGGACGGCGTGAGGCTCGCGGTCCAGCGGTTTGCCGGCGAGGAGAGGCTCACCGTACGCCACAGTCACGACAAGTGGTTCCTGAAAAAGGAAAAATGAATGGGTGATGATCCCGGAACCTCGGTAGGGCGGCCTCGCCGAGGCCGCCGTGCGGATGAGAAGGCGAACGAACCACCCGAAGCCACACCGCAACGATTTCCCTTCGTCCCAACGTTCCCACCCCATCCTCCCGGCCCCCTTGTCAAGGGGGCCCTACCTCGCCTCGCGCTTGGTAGGGCGGCCTCGCCGAGGCCGCCGAGCGGATGAGAAGGCGAACGAACCACCCGAAGTCACACCGCAACGATTTCCCTTCGTCCCAACGTTCCCACCCCATCCTCCCGGCCCCCTTGTCAAGGGGGGCCCTACCTCGCTACGACTCCCTGTCGCGCCCCCGAATGGTCCAAGTTTGTTCATTTTTTCTTGAACTTTGCGGCGCTGGCCGCATAATCCCATCCGCAGCGCCAAATGGACTGCCCCAACCTCATTTCTGTCGCTTGTTCCGAAGGTTTTTCGCCGGTTTTGGCGGAATCGACCAAGGGCGGCAGCTTGCCGCACGGCTCGGTTGCCGGAGGCTCGGTGCTGCAGTGTTTCGGTTTTTCGGTAAGAGAGAAGGGAAAGGACCGGTGGCTTCGTGGTTGCCTTTCTCGGCTCCAGCAAAAGAATTGTGAAAGACCAAACGCGTAGCAGCCGACCCTTTCGCCCCACCGAAACACCGGGCCGCAGGCAACTGAAACACCGAAACACCGAGCCTAAAGCAGCCGACCCTTTCGCCCCACCGAAACACCGGGCCGCAGGCAACTGAAACACCGGGCCGCAGGCAACCGAAACACCGGGCCGCAGGCAACTGAAACACCGCAACATCGCTCCCATTATGAACCTAACACCCACATCCACCATTGGCATCGTCGGTCTCGGCTATGTCGGATTGCCACTGGCCCTCGGCTACGCGGCCAAAGGCTATCAAGCGCTCGGTTTCGACATCGACCAATCGAAAATCGACCACCTTCGCGCCGGACGAAGCTACATCAAACACATCCCTGGCGATCAGGTCGCCGCAGCGTCCGCGTCGAAAAAACTGGACGCCACCACGGATTTCTCCCGCATCGGCGAGTGCGCGGCGGTCATTCTTTGCGTGCCCACGCCACTCGACGAGCATTTCGAACCGGATCTAACCTTCGTCACCGATACGCTGGATGCGGTTGTTCCGCACATGGTGGCGGGGCAAACGATCAGTCTTGAAAGCACCACCTACCCTGGCACTACGGAGGAAGAGGTGGTCACGAGGGTCGAGGCCGCCGGCTTCAAAGTCGGTGAGTCCGTTTACGTGGTCTATTCCCCGGAACGCGAGGATCCCGGCAACCCGAAATTCTCCGCCACCAACATCCCGAAAGTCGTCGGCGGCCACACCGCCGCTTGTCTTGAGGCCGGTGTGGCGCTCTATGGCGCGGCTTTCGACCAAGTGGTGCCGGTTTCCTCCACCCAGGTGGCGGAAATGTCAAAATTGTTGGAGAACATCTATCGATCGATCAATATCGGGCTCGTCAACGAGCTGAAAATCGTGGCCGATCGGATGGGCATCGATATCTGGGAGGTGATCCGCGCCGCATCCACCAAGCCGTTCGGGTTTACCCCTTTTTATCCGGGGCCAGGGCTCGGGGGGCACTGCATTCCGATCGACCCGTTCTATCTCACTTGGAAAGCCCGCGAATACGGAGTTCATACCCGGTTCATCGAGTTGGCCGGCCAGATCAACCGGGCCATGCCGCAGTATGTCGTGGAGCGCACCATGATAGCGCTCAACTCCCGCGGCAAAGCAGTGAAAGGCAGCCGGATCCTGCTCATGGGACTCGCCTACAAGGCGAACGTCGATGACATGCGGGAATCCCCCACCTTCGCCCTGCTCGACCTTTTTGATGAATTGGGCGCGGAGGTTACCTATCACGACCCCCATGTGCCGGTCGTAGGCCCCACCCGCGAACACCAGAAATGGGCCGGAAAACAGTCGGCCGCTTGCACTGCGGAAGTCCTTTCGGCACAGGATGCCGTCGTGATCGCCACGCACCACGCGGCCTTCGATCTTCCCCTGCTCGCCTCTCACGCCGACTTGATCATAGACACCCGCAACGCCATGTCCGGTGTCACAACCCGCCCCGGCCAAGTGGTCAAGGCGTGATCCAAACCGCCAAAACTCAACCCATCCGAAATAGTTCATTTTTTCTTGAACTTTGGACTCCTTGTGCCAGAATCCAACCACGCAGCACCGAATGGCCTGCATTTTCCGAAAATTAGACATAAGATTTGAAGGTTTTTCGCCGAATAACGGCGGATTCGACCAAGGGCGGCAGCTTGCCGGATGACTCGGACGCCGGGTAGGGCGGCCTCGCCGAGGCCGCCGCGCGGATGAGAACGCGAACGAACCACCCGAAGTCCATCCGTTACGACTTCCCTTCGTCCCCACCGTTCCCACCCCATCCTCCCGGCCCCCTTGTCAAGGGTGCCCTACCGCGCTTCGCGATAGGTAGGGCGGCCTCGCCGAGGCCGCCGCGCGGATGAGAAGGCGAACGAACCACCCGAAGTCCATCCGTTACGACTTCCCTTCGTCCCCACCGTTCCCACCCCATCCTCCCGGCCCCCTTGTCAAGGGTGCCCTACCGCGCTTCGCGCTTGGAAAACCATTTCTCCGTCTCCTGAGTAACTTGACACGAATTCCACCAATTTTCACGGATTCAGAGAAACACCGAGAAAGCAAAAATTCGTGAAAATCCGTGAAATTCGTGTCAAACCGGAGCTGGGAAGTTACTGCCACCTCCCTAACCGTCCCGGGTTCCCCGCTTGATTCTTGTCTCTTGATTTTCCACAACACCGCCACCCGTGAATCTAGCCGAGAACCTGGTGCGTATCGTTACGGCCCTTGATGCCAAGGGCATCCGGTACGCGCTGATCGGTGGAATGGCCATGGCCATGCGCGGTGTCCAGCGCGCCACTTTGGACCTGGATTTCATCCTTCTCTCCGACGATCTCGATGAAAGTGACGCGATCCTCCACTCCATGGGCTATGATTGTGCTTTTCGCTCGGCAAATGTAACCCACTACCAAGGAAGAAACATCGCACTGGGTCGTGTCGATTTCCTCCACGCCTTTAGGCCCGCCACGCTCGGCATGCTGGAGCGGGCCCAGCGACTGCCGCTCACCTCGGAATGCTCGATTCCGGTCGTTCATCTCGAAGACCTCATTGGGCTCAAAATCCAAGCCGCCTGCAACGATCCATCGCGCCGCATCGGAGACTGGAACGACATCCATCTGCTGGTGAGCCACGCCGGCCTGACCGGCCAGAGTCTCGATTGGGAACTCCTCGGCGATTATCTTGCGATTTTCGATCAATCCCATCAACTGCCCACTCTCCAACAACTCCATGGCGCGCCTCAGCAAGCTTGAAAAACAATCCCTGAGCGAGTTTGCCCATCAACCGCCCCTGCGTCAGCCGTCCCTTCCGGTCCTCCCGGTCATCGACTACCTCCGCGCCCTCTCCAATCTCCCCGACAGCCTTGGCCCCCGGAAGCCCGTTCGGTTCGTTGGCAACTCGTGGAAGCTCTGAAGCGGCTGGCTACCATTGATCTATCGATGCGCTTGTCCGCCACCCTGCCCTCGGTAGGGCGGCCTCGCCGAGGCCGCCGGGCGGATGAAAACGCGGACGCCCCCGCCGAAAGCACGCCGTTGCGACCTCCCTTCGTCCCCACCGTTCCCACCCCATCCTCCCGGCCCCCTTGTCAAGGGGGCCCTACCGCGCTTCGCGCCGGGTAGGGCGGCCTCGCCGAGGCCGCCGCGCGGATGAGAAGGCGAACGAACCACCCGAAGTCACGCCGCAACGATTTCGCTTCGTCCCTTCCGTTCCCACCCCATCCTCCCGGCCCCCTTGTCAAGGGTGCCCTACCGCGCTTCGCGCCTGGTAAAACCAATTCTCCGTCTTGATTCCTGTCTCATGCCTCCGGCCCCGCCGGCGTTCCGATGTCCCTTCCGTCTCCACAACAAGTCGCCATTTGGAAACGCATGAGTCTTGCGGAAAAGTATCGCCTTCTCGCGTCGGCCATCCGCGAGGCTAGAGACCTCAAGCGCGCCGGACTCAGGCTCCGCTACCCGGACGACTCCCCGGATCAGATTGAAACCAAACTCGCCCACGTCTGGCTCCATGCCCGACCCTGATCTCATCGGCACATTTGTGATGCCTTTCGAGCGGGCTGGAATTACCTACATGGTTTCCGGTTCCGTAGCCACCGCCATCCTCGGCGAACCCCGCAACACCCTCGACGTCGATCTGGCGGTGTTTCCCGCTCCGGCCCAAATCCCCCTGTTTGCGGATATCTTTCCTGTCTCCGACTTCTATGTTCCTCCGCCGGAAGTGATCACCATCGAGTGCCGTCGCCCTGCCCGAGGACATTTCAACATCATTCACCATGGCTCGGGCTTCAAGGCCGACATCTATCCTTCAAAGAACCATCCCCACTTGCAATGGGCTTTGGACCACCTCAAGCGGGTCGCCACGCCGGTCGGTGAGATCTCCATCGCGCCGCCGGAATATGTGATACTTCACAAACTGGATTTCTTCCGCGAGGGCGGACAGGACAAGCATCTCCGGGACATCGCAGGGGTCATCAATCAGCAGGACCTCGATCTCGCCTTCCTCGAACAAGCTGTCCATCAGCTCAGGCTCACCGCCGAATGGCAAGCTGCCAAGGACCTCGCAGCGTCGTAATTTCCAACTGTCTCGCCCCATCTCCCGGCCCAAGGTAGGGCGGCCTCGCCGAGGCCGCCGCGCGGATGAGAACGCGAACGCCCCCGCCGAAGCCACGCCGATACGATTTCCCTTCGTCCCTTCCGTTCCCACCTCATCCTCCCGGCCCCCTTGTCAAGGGTGCCCTACCGCGCTTCGCGCCCGGTAGGGCGGCCTCGCCGAGGCCGCCGTGCGGATGAGAAGGCGAACGAACCATCCGAAGTCCGTCCGTTACGATTTCCCTTCGTCCCTTCCGTTTCCACCCCATCCTCCCGGCCCCCTTGTCAAGGGTGCCCTACCGTGCTTTGCGCCGGGTAGGGCGGCCTCGCCGAGGCCGCCGGGCGGATGAAAATGCGAACGCCCCCGCCGAAGCCACGCCGTTGCGATCTCCCTTCGTCCCTTCCGTTTCCACCCCATCCTCCCGGCCCCCTTGTCAAGGGTGCCCTACCTCGCTTTGCGATTGGTAAAACCATTTCTCCGTCTTGATTCCAGTCTCCTGATCCTTGTCCTCGGCACCGTCGGCGTTCCCATGCGCTCCCTCCTCAACGCATTGATCTTCCTGACCCTCGCGCTCACCGCTACCGCGCGGGCGCAGGCCGTGGACTCGCTCGTAAACCGCTTCGACGAACGTCGCGAACAGGCTGACCTGGATCGCGACGAGCAACTCAAGAAACTCAGCGACTCCTACGTGATCGCGCTGAAACGTCTGCTCGACCGCACCAAATCGGGAGGCAACCTCGACGCCGTCCGTCCGGTCAATGACGAAATCACCGCCATCGAAGACAAGGCCGCCACTCTCCCGCCGCTCCCGGACACCGCCCCGGCCGATCTCAAAAAACTCCGCGCCACCTACGACGACAGCCGCCACAAAATTCTCAAGACCCACGCCACTGCTCTAACCGACCTCGCCGGCAAGCTCGATGCCGCCCTAAAGAAACTCGAAGCGGAGCTTACCAAAACCGGCAAAATCGACGCTGCCGTCGCCGCCCGCGAGGAACTCGCCAAGGACCAGGCTCTAACCGACGCCCGCGACCTCCTCAAACTCGGCGGCTCCACCGCCAAGGGCAAACCCGCCCTCCAACTCCGCCGCTACGGCGATAACCTCGAAGTCCTCGTCTATTACGACCGCGCCGGCAAAATCTCCATGGACTCCCCCGTCGAAAACACCCGCGAACGCACCGGCGAAGGCAAGGAACTGGGCGATACCAAAGCAAAGGTGCTCGGCGAGTTTGTCGGCGCCAAAGGATACACGGTCGATCCTTATGTGGCGTTTGATCACATATTCGACGGAAAGGATATCGCGGGAATGATCTTCTTGGGCCTGGATCACGAGACGGGCTTTGACAGCGAGAAGGAAAAAGGCCTAAAAATCTCGTTCACCAAAGGTGAAGCCAAATACCGTTGCGGCATCCTCAAAGGTCTTCTGCCTCCGAAGGCATCAGACGGCACGGTCCAGATCACCGCGCGCTACTTTATTCCTAAAACCAACCGCACAGTCGATGGGCTGGTGGTAGGTCCTTCAAGTGGCAAGCCTTTGGGGGAGGTGTTCGCTGCCAAAGGCAAATGGACTCGTGCAACCACCTCCGGAATTGCAGCGGACGAATTGACTTCACTTTTCATCACGCTCAAGCGGGGGGATAATGCTTCAGTCAAGGATACGGCCGGGGAATATGTGGTCCTCGGTGCCCTGAAAGTCGAATACACCGGCTTCTCAGCGTTCGTGCAAAGGCGTTTCTCTGACGATGGCGGTGCCGGAGATGGGCGAACTGAAGCCGCCGAACAGCCGGCGTCTATCGTCAATGGTGAGATACTGAAACAGTAGGGCGCGGCGTGCTCTCGGAAAAACCGAAGATTTGCATCAAAAAACCAATTATGAAAGTGCTTATCATTGGCCAAAACTTTTATGATGGTTCGGGTGGAGGTGTTACATTACGCAATCTATTTTCAAATTTCAACAAAAACGAAATAGCGCTCGCAACAACATATGACTTGTACAGTGATGATGATTCAAGGCATGCCGACACTATTTATTTGCTCGGAGACAAGGAATATCATGTGAGATTTCCATTCAGCCTGGCGCAAAAGAAGTTCCAATCAAAAGTAGCTGATAACTCCAAAATCAAAAACGTAGAAACACCAAATTACAACAAAAAACTTCAGCATCTATTTTCTGGATTTCTTGATTTCATGAGATTTCTCGGCTTGTATAACTACATGCGCGACATGTCAATTTCCCAGTCATTTTTGGATTGGTATGATCAAGTGAAGCCAGATGTCGTGTATACGCAATTGGGCTCAGTCTATATGTTGAATTTCATCAATCAGTTAATTGCCTATAGAAAGCCCAGTTTGGCAATACACATTATGGATGATTGGGCTCGATCACTGGCCGGTCGGGCATTCTACAAAAAATTGATTTTCAGAAGCATTGACAATAAGTTTAAAAATATCATATCTCACTCAAGCAAGAGAATTTGCATTTCGGATGCTATGGCTCATGAGTATATGGCCCGATACGGGGGCCAATGGAGTGCGTTTCATAATTCGATAGAAATTAACTCATTTCAGCCAAATTTGGAAGAAAAGCAACCAAGTGGCACGTTCAGGATAATGTATTTTGGGAGAATAGGTTTGGCTAATAAGAAGTCAATTGAGAAATTCATTGAAGTAGTGGAGTCGATCGACAAGAATGTGAGCTTCCACATCTATACGCCGGATTTGAAGTATTTGGGGAGATCCAACGAAAAGTTCGTCAAAACTCGGTTTCATGACGCGGTATCATACGAACAAGTGCAATTTCTGATGAGAGATGCGAATTTATTGCTTCTTCCGTTGGATTTCTCCAAAGAGAGTGTAGACTTCATACAGTTAAGCATGCCCACGAAAATGCCTGAGTATATGTCTTCAGGGACACCGATATTTATTTTCGCGCCGGAAAAATGCGCGGTAGTAGAATATGCAAATAAACACAAAATAGCTATCACAAGCACGACAGACGCATCTTCAAAACTATTAGAAGATCTTCATTTTGCAATCGATCATTATCCGATGTTAAAGCAATATGCAATAACGGCAAAATACCTTGCTGAAAAGAATCATAATAAACGTGAACAGGCAGCGCGTTTCAGGGAAATTCTTGTTGGTTAAGCGCTTATGCCACGATTTTTGCGCACCTTCACCGGAAGCTGTGTGAAAAAAGAGGCGCTGGGAGGTCGCCAGGTTTGCGATTCTTGAGATTGTGCGCGTCGAAGGAGAAGACGCCAAAGCCACGCGCAAGCGCGCAGCCGCCCGCTGTCCGAGAAAAGCCGCCGCGCTCATCCGCAAATCCGGACTGGAAGCCAATGCCGCGGCTGCCCATGGACATCCTCGGCGAGATGACCCTCCCCTGCATGAAGACCAGCCGCCGCGCCGCAGATGGGAAATGGCTCAGCAAAGAAGGCCCTCCGCAAAGTGAAAGCCCTTGAAACCCGCGTCGCCTGTCGGGCTCGCCCATCCGGAAGCCCGGCGTGCGCGGCGCGGGAAGACCGCTCGAACCGGAGGCTACAATCTCGGGAAATCTGATCTCGGGCGTTTCCGTAATACCCGGTTTAGGGAGAGGCTCTGTTGTAAACCCAATCTCGTCTAAAATGAATTTCAATAGTATTGAGATTATTTACATTTGGGGGATCAAATTCAATGTATTGACCATCGGTTGTTTGGTCGACTTGGTTAATCGGAGGCTTGTCGAGAACGATACCCCTATACATATTTCCGGAGTTAACCCAGAAACAGTGGTTCATGCATCCCGGAACGAAATCATCCGCAAAGCAATTCTGGAATCAGATTTTGTAAATGTGGATAATGCTTTAATTGTGCTCGTCTTGAGATTGCTGGGTTACAAGGTTCCGGAAAGAGTTGCAACCCCGGATTTGTTTGAAGCATTATTGAGGCTTGCCGCAGATGAGCGATACAGAGTCTTTATACTTGGAGCCAAAGAGTCTGTGCTACAAGCGGCATTGCGAAACATCAGGAAGGATTATCCGAATATAGCGATCGAAGGACAGAATGGGTATTATTCTAGGGAAAATCCAGATGAAATAGTCGAAAGAATCAAACTTGCGGCACCGGACATGCTTTTTATCGCGTTGCCGTCACCTGAGAAGGAGGCGTTTATACTGAAATATAAAAAAGAACTTGGATCAAAGCTGCTATTAGGTGTCGGTGGAGCGGTTGACTGTCGGGCGGGTGTTGTGAAAAGACCTCCGCAGGTAATACGCAATAATGGATTCGAGGGGATTGTACGATCACTGCAAAACCCCTTGAACTATGGCAAAAGGTATATAACTTTTTATCCCGCGTTCATTAAAATTGCAATTAAATCACTTTTCAGCAAACGCAATGGATAACAGGGTGTTTTGCCATGAGCTGAAAAACCGGATTTCGAGCGGTATCCCCCAAGCGCCTTGGGTGCGGTCGTGGATGACCTGCGTGTTTTCCGGGAATTTTACGGGGGCCAGCCAAATGTGAAACCGTAGCCCGGAAACCCTTTCTCGCCCGTGCGGGGCGGCCCAAAAGCTTATTATTCAAAAACAATGACACGAATAGGAATTATCGGACTTGGCAAGATGGGATCATCCCATCTCGCAATTGCTGCCGCGCACCCTGAGGTGGAGATTGCGGGAATCTGCGATCCCGGACCACAGGTGGTCGAGATTCTGGAGAAGCATACCCGCTTCAAGGGGTTCAAAGACTACCGGAAGATGCTTGAGAGCGAGAAAGTTGATGCTGTCGTCATATCTACCCCGTCCAAGACTCACGGGCAGATTGTGCGGGATGCGCTGAATGCTGGGGCCGACGTGTTCTGTGAGAAGCCGTTTGTACTTGATGTGGGTGAAGGAGAGCAACTTGTGGACCTTGCGGCGACTCTCAATCGAGTCACCCAAGTTGGATATTGTTATCGGTTCGTCGCGGCTTTTGAAGAGGCCAGGAGAGTGGTGGAGTCCGGTGCCCTTGGCAGGGTCCATCACGTCCGGGCGCAAGCCTATGGACCGGTCGTTCTGAAGGCCAAAGGTGGAACTTGGCGTTCGGCCAAAAGCGAAGGTGGGGGGTGTCTATACGACTACGCGATCCATACCATTGATTTGCTCAATATGCTTGTGGGGCCGCCACAAGCCGTGGACGGTGTGGTGCTGTCGCCCGTGTTCTCAAGTGATGTGGACGACGAAGTATATGCAACGATACGCTATGGCGGGGGGCTATCCGGGCAGTTGGCGGTCAACTGGAGCGATGACAGCCAGCGTAAGATGCGGGTTCAGATCGAGATCTGGGGCGAGAAGGGACGTATTAATGTGGATCGGCAGGAATGTCAGGTCTATCTCCGCCAACCCAGCGACGCATTGCCCGGTTACGCCAAGGGGTGGAATATCCGCTACACGACCGACCTTACACCACCTGTCGGGTTCTTTCTGCGGGGTGAGGAATATTCCGCGCAGATCGACTACTTTGTGAAAAGCGTCAAAGCCAGGAGGACCGACGGGATCAGTAACTTCGCCTCGGCCCTTGAGGCGGACCGCTTTGCTTCAATGTTGCGGAAGGCTGGCGAGAGTGGGGAAGCGTCAGGCGTCCTTCCGGTGGCGGATAGGACGGTGGCACCGCGCCGCAGCCGCCTGATGTCCCTGCTATTCGGGCGTGGACGGGGCGGATGAAAGGAAAAGGTAGGGCGGCCTTGATAAGGCCGCCGGGAGAATGGAAGGAGAAAAGCAAGCCGAAACAGGGGCGTTTCCGCATATCTTTCGTCGATTCCTTTCGCCGCCCATTCTCGCGGCCCCCTCATCGAGGGTGCCCTACCTTGCTTCGCAAGACAGAAGACCGCTGCGCTCCCAGACAGAAGACGAAAGACGCGATGCTCCGCGCTACTCCAGAAACGGTAGGGCGGTCTCGCGCTTAGACCGCCGCGCGGATGGAAACGCGAACGATCCAGCCGAAGTTCCGCCGATACGCCCTCCCTTCGTCCCCTCCGTTCTCCCCACATCCTCTCGGCCCCCTTATCAAGGGTGCCCTACCTTGTGCTTCGCGCCTACTTCTTGGCATGCACGCACGCGGCCATTGACCGCACATTCCTACTCTACCCACCATGCAACGAATCATTCTTGGCGATAACCAGTTTTTTGGGATCAACCACATGTCCGAAGAGAAAGCACGGGCTCAGGCCATGCGCTTCCAGGAGGACGGTTCCATCATCCGGGTGCTCCGCACCGCATACGAAGAGGGAGTTCGCGCCTTCATGTGTACGACACATGAGCGGATCGGCGCAATCTGTGACTATTTCCGGTCTCATGCGGACGAGTTCCCGGATTTCGAGTTCTATCCGTGCATGCCCTACGCGCACAAGTATGTGAACGCCATCACCGAGAGGGGTGCCATTGATGCAATTCGGGGCTTTCTCCCCGAAGATGGCAAGCTCGGTGCCATGCTCAAGGGCGGCATGGCTCTCGTCCGCAAGGACGTGGAAGGGATGGGCCGCCTGCTGGTGGATGCCGAAATGAAGATGTTCGCAGGGGTGAAGACACCGGTCATCTTCGTTCAAAATGTCATCACCGACATGCTTCTTGGCCTGGGCATCAAGGATGCCCTCAAAGTCTTTGCCGACCACATCCGCGAAAAACATCATGCCGAACCGGGCTTCATAACGATGAACCTCCCCATGTTGCTTGATGCTCTCGATGAAGTGGGGGTCGACAATCCTATCGTTTGCTCCAGTATCAACAAGATCGGCTTCCGCATGTGCGGTGGGCTGTCCCGCTACGAGGAGGCCATCGCCAACCGTGCCTTCAGGCCGGTGGCCATGTCCATCTTCGCCTCTGGTGCCATTCCTCCTGCCGAGGCGATCCAGTATGTTTGCAAGCAACCGCGGATTGAGTCGATTGTGTTCGGTGCCTCCAGCCGGGGCAACATCCGGGAGTCCGTCCGCCTGATAAAAAGCCATTCGGTTTAGTCACGGGCGTGGTTGGGGCAGCGTCGCGCGGTTCCGCCACGGTTACGCGGGCAAGTCGGTGTGCCCAAGTCAAAAATCCGTCGCAACACGCTATCCTTTCGCTTGTCAAATAGCAGACGAAGCATTGTCGAAATACACCGGTAAAACTCCGGAACACTGGCTCTCCGCCCTCCGAGCTTAGCTCTTCGCTTGGTCATTATCCATGAATACCCGAAATATCACCGTCCTCGCCGTGCTCATTGCCGGTCTTCCCCTAGCCATCTGGCTGGGCATCTCCATCGCCCAGCAACAGGTCATGACCGTTGCCTGGATTGTTGGATCTCTGTTTCTCATTGCCTGTTTGGCACTGGGACGCCATGTTTGGCTTCTAATCCCGGCGTCACTCGGGTTCAAGGGCATGATAAACCTTTTGCCGGGGGGGCCGGAGCCATGGCATTTGATGACGGCGGTGGTTGGCTTCTTTACTCTCCTGCGGATCCTCTCCCGCAGACAGAAGCTGAATTATCATTGGACCTTCATGGATACCTCGTTTCTTCTGGTTGGCTTCACCATCTTTCAGGCATTTGCCAGGAATCCGACGGGTCTGTCAATCCTCGGCGGGGATCTCGCCGGTGGCAAAGTCTATATCATGTATGGGGTTGCGTTTGTCGCCGTGGTCCTGCTTGGCATCGCGGAGGCGGACCGCCGGGACATCGTTTGGGCGGTGCTTCTGCTGGCAGCGGGAACCATTGTCGATGGCATGATCGGCACCGCTTCCCAGATTTCCCAGTCCTTCGGCTTCATGGTACTGCCCTACTACTCAGGCATTGACTTGCAGGTCGCCGTTACAGAAAACTACACGGCCGCCCTCGAAGAGAGCCGACTGTGGTATATAGGCACGATTGGCGGGGTGTTGTCGTTGGTGGCTTGCACTTACTGGAGGCCGCTGGCCGCCCTGGATCTGACCAAGCCCTGGCGGGCATTGACCGCCCTACTCGGAGTTGTGACATCCCTGCTGAGTGGCTATCGCCAGCAGATCGCGTATTTGATGCTCAACTTTGTCCTCGGCTCGATTATCCGGAAAAAACCACTGGATGCGATCGTCGTTATGGGACTTGGCCTGGTTCTTGTGGGCGGGGTTGCGGTAGTCGTGCCGCCACAGATGCTGCCCTACGCCGTGCAACGCGTATTCACCGTGATTCCCGGCTACAAGGCGACTTCCCGCGCGACCGTCGATGCGGAAGGCAGCATGAATGGCCGCTTTGAAATGTGGCGGGAAGTGATGAAAGGCAACAAATACATCAAGAACAAGCTCCTCGGCGACGGATTTGGTTTCTCCGCAAAAGAAAGAGCCATGCAGAACGCGTTCATTCATGGCGACAAACGAGCTAGGGAGGCGATGACCAAAACTGATATGTACCTGGCCACTGGTATGTATCACGGATTTCATGTCGAAACCATCCGTTGCACTGGCGCGGTTGGCCTGGTGGCTGCCACCATCGCCCTCTTCGCCATGATGGCACTGGCATTGAAACAAATCCGACATTTTCGTCGCGACGGTTACGGGATGGTCATGGGCTCCGCGTTTTTTCTTTCATTGCCATTCTTGTACAAACCCTTCTATTACTGGTTGGTTTACGGCTCGTACCAAGGGGAATTCCAGGTGTTGATTGCGACGGCTGGGCTGCTCAAAATGCTCGACGGGATTCGCAGGAGTGAGGTGGCGGACCTTGGTAGGCAAGGATGAGGTGGCAGCCTGCGGCTGCGGTGTTTCGGTGTTTCGGTGTTTCGGTGTTTCAGTGATTCGGTAAGAAGCGAAAAGACCGGTGCGTTCCGTCTCCTTCTTTCTTAGCCAAGTCACAGACGAAAGAAGAGCGCAAAGCTACCGTTTCTATCTCACTACCGAAACACCGGGCCAAAAGCAACCGAAACACTGAAACACCGGGCCGAAGGCAACCGAAACACCAGGCGGCGCGGCCGCCATCCGGCGGACATAGCATTCCACTCGCGCCGCACATAGCGTCCCACGCGCGCCGCAAAACCAACCCCGTCTCCAATGAGCACCAAGGGAACCATAGCCGATGTTGCGAGAAATCTCCTCTCGGGGTGGGTCGCGATCGCCACCAAGGGCGGCATCGCGCTGGTGATGGTGCCGTTTTTGCTGAACCATCTGGGCACGCAGGCTTACGGCTTGATTTGCCTGCTGTTGGTGATAGTCGGCCTTTCCACCATTGCCGATTTTGGCTTGCGTGCCGCGCTGATCCGCGAACTGTCGGAGCGGGTCGCCAAGAAAGATGCCGACGGTTTTCGTGAGATTTCCTCAACGGCATTGGCCTTATACCTCTGCATCGCGGTGGTGGTGGGGGCTGCCGGGTTCGTATTGGCACCGTGGCTGGTAGAGGTGTTCAAGGTGGGGGGGGATTTGCGGTCGATTGCGATTTGGCTGTTCCGCACCTACAGCGTGCTTGCCCTCATTGTAAGTTTGATCACTCCTGTCTTTGCGGCCGGTCTCACCAGCTTCATGCGCTTTGATGTGGTAGAGGGTGTTGGAGCCGGCAGTGCGATCGTTTCCGGGCTGCTGTTGTTCGCGCTGGTGCCCATTCTGCCGGTCTCGCCGTTGATCACATGGGCCGCGATCACCCTGTTTGAAATGGTGCTGGGCACGGCGGTGAGATACCTGTTTTACCGCAAATGCTGCTTCGGCGGAAAGCTGGCTTTGCACCATATCAAGCCGGCCCGTCTGAAGCCGTTGCTGAGCCTCGGCTGGAAGACCTATCTGCTACAGATGGCCCATTTGATGACCAACTATGCCAATCCCCTCGTGCTGTCGGGTTTTCTCGGCACCTCGGCGGTGGCCCTGTTCAAGTCCGCCTCCCGGGTGTCGGAGGTTCTGAACCCGGTGGTTTCAATCCTCTCTTTTCAGTTGATTCCGCTGACCACCCGCTATCATGTCCAGGGCCAGAATGATACGCAGTGCCAACTTTGCCTTGTCGGCTCGCGTTTCACGATGTTGCTTGGTTCCTTGATGGTCGCCGGGATGTTCGTCTTCGCAGAGCCCTTCTGCCGCCTCTGGTTGTCCAATAGTCTCGGGGATGACTATCTGATTGTAGTCCACATCATGCAGATGGTTGCCGTTGTGGATTTCACCACCTTCGCGCGTGGAACCCAATTCCCGGTTTTGCTGGGGATGAACCGCCTCGGCATCCTGATGTGGGTGTACATCCCCACGGCGATCATCAGTCTCCTGCTCTCGATCTATCTGGTCGGCTTTACTTCGCTCGGGATCAACGGGGTGCTGTACCCAACCATCGGCCTTGCCCTCATCCGCGTTCCGCTAATCACCTGGCATGTCAGCCGCCTGCTTGGTATATCCCTCCGCCGCACCCTGCGGGAGGCTTATGCGGCTCCGTTTGCGTGCCTTGTTCTCACCCTGCTCGCGGCGTACGGATTTTCGACCGCCTTCGTCTGCCATACCTGGCTCACCCTCTGTCTTGCCACAGGAGCCACGACTCTTGTTTGGAGCGTGCTTTTCATTCTGATCGGCGTAACCCGGGACGAGCGGCTGATCATCGGGAATTTCGTCAGCAAGTGGCGGGCCCACTTGAACCGTGGTAGGGTCGCTTGAGCAAACCGGAATCCCGGGCGGGTGGCTTCAATACACGGATTTCATGTCCTTCCTACTGACGAGCGCTTTGCATTGGCGAAAGAATTCGCTCGGTGTTCAATCTCTCTCGCTCTTCTGCCCTTCGCGCGTTGCCCGAGGACGAGAGATGGGACCGGAACGCACCGTCCATTTATCTCTTGCCGAAACACCGGAAAACCGACACCTCGGCTTCAAGGCCAGTTACGACGTGGCGAGGCCGCCACGCCCTACCGGTTGCGATTAGCCCCTAGCCCCTCACCATCATGACTACCCCCTCTGCCCAATCCGTCAGCCCCTCCGGGGACTCGTTTCCGTTGCCGTGTGATTCCGATTACGCCGCTGAGTTCGAGCGCATGAACGCACTTGCCGAACAAGCCCGTGCCGAGGGCAGGGAGATCGTCGTCGTCATGGGCGTCGGCTTTGTCGGCGCGGTAATGGCCGCGATTGTGGCCGACACCGTGGACCGCGAGACCGGCAAGCCGAGCAAGTTCGTGATCGGCTGCCAGCGACCAAGTTCACGTAGCTACTGGAAAATTCCGCTGCTCAACCGTGGCGAGGCACCGGTGAAGGCGGAAGACCCTGAGGTCGATCCGATGATTGCCCGCTGCGTGCTGGATAAGAAGACGCTGGTGGCCACCTACAACAGCGACGTACTCGGTTTGGCCGATTGTGTGGTGGTGGATGTCCAGTGCGACTACCTCAAGCACGACCTCGGCAACCTGGAAAACGGCTCCACCGACATGGCGGCGCTGGAGGCCACCATCAAGACGATCGGACAGAAAATCCGCCCGGAATGCTTGGTGTTGATCGAGACCACGGTGGCACCGGGGACCACCGAGTTTGTGGCGTTCCCGATTCTGAAAAAGGCGTTTGCCAAGCGTGGGATTGCCGCCGAGCCGCTGCTGGCACATAGCTACGAACGGGTGATGCCGGGCAGGAACTATGTGTCGTCGATCCGGGATTTCTGGAGAGTTTGCTCCGGCTGCACCGAGGAGGCAAAGCAACGGGTCGAGAAGTTTCTCCACGAGGTGCTCAATACCACCGAGTATCCGCTCACGGTGATGGATCGTCCCATTGAGTCGGAGACCGCCAAGATTGTCGAGAACTCATATCGCGCCACCCTATTGGCTTTCCTGGACGAATGGAGCCTGTTTGCGGAGCGGAATGGGGTCGATTTGCTCAAGGTGGTCGATGCGATCAAGGTGCGTCCGACCCACAGCAACATGATATTTCCGGGGCCCGGCATCGGTGGCTATTGCCTGCCGAAGGATGGCGGTTTGGGGCGCTGGGCCTACAAACACATTCTCGGTTTCAATGACGACATCTTCAAGATCACGAGTGCCGCAATCAACATCAACGATACCCGCGCCCTGCATGTGGCGGAACTGACCCGCGACGCGCTGCGCAACATGGGCCGTCCGCTTTACGCGGCACCCATTTTGCTGTGTGGCGCGAGCTACCGAGAGGATGTCGGCGACACCCGCTACAGCGGTTCGGAACTTGTGGTCCGCAAGCTCACCGAGATGGGTGCCGACATGCGGGTCCACGATCCCTATGTCGATCACTGGTATGAACTGGAATCCCAGGACAGCTACCCGGCACCGGGACACTCGCTGTCCCGATTCTTCCGCAATCAGGACGAGTTGGCCCATGTCAGGGTCAGTAAGGATTTGACGGCATCCTTGTCCGGCGTGGCCGCTGTGATCCTCGCCGTCCGCCACTCGGAATACCTCCAGCTTGATCCGGAAGAGGTCGTTCGCGCTGCCGGTGGGCCGATTGCGGTAATCGATTGCTTCGGCATCCTTGACGATGCCCGCATCACCCGCTACCTAGAGTTTGGCTGCGAGGTGAAGGCGCTGGGGCGGGGGCATATCAAGCGTCTGAAGGAGGCGGTAAGCTCGGAGCGCGGGTAGGGCGTGGCGGACTCGCCGCGCCGTCGCTGGCCCCGAGGCTGGGATGCTTCTGAAAAATCGCGAAGCTACCGGTTCTTTAGCACCATCGAAACACCAAAACACCCAACATCTCTCGCTCTTGTAATCCCTCCTTCACCCCCTAATCCGCACCTGTCGTAAAATCAATTTTTCCAGCAATTAACAACCAAACATACTTAAACAATGAGATCCAAAATAGTCGGCAAATTTAGGAAATTGGCAAAAAGTGTCATGAATCGCCATTACACAAGCGCGGCATGCAAGTATGAGTATAATTCCCAGGTCTTCAGTAGATTCAACGAACGACCCATTGAGTACGGCTTTGTTTTCAGAAAGCTGGGGGAGCTATACCCGAAAACCGTACTCGATGTAGGCACAGGAACCACCGCGCTTCCCCACCTGATAAGAAACTGTGGTTTTTTGGTCACGGCAACGGACAATATACGTGATTACTGGCAAGATGGGATGTTCAACCGGCACTTTCATGTTATTGATGACGATATCACCAAAAGCACACTTTCGAAAAAGTTCGACCTGATTACCTGCATCAGCGTGCTTGAGCATATTGTCGAAGCAGACCAGGCTGTTAAAAACATGTTGGGTCTGTTAAACGAGAAGGGTCACCTGTTGCTGACATTTCCATACAATGAAGATCATTATGTAAAGAATGTTTATGAATTGCCCGGCTCCAGTTACGGCCAAGGCAATCCATTTATAACGCAATCATATTCCCGGAGCAACATTGAAAAATGGCTCAGCCTGAATGGAGGCAAGCTTGTTGATCAGGAATATTGGCAGTTTTGGGACGGAGAACTTTGGACTGTTGGAAATCAAATAATACCACCCAGAAAAGTCAGCGCGGGAGAGAAGCACCAGCTCACATGCATACATATTCAAAGAGACTGACTCATCTCTCATCTCTTTGGCTATCCGAACACCTTTTCAACCCTTGTTCCCCGCCTGTCGGATCCGGCGCGCGGTGCAGCCGCAACCGGAATGCCGGGCGAAAGCCCAGCAACTGCGACAACGACCAAAATGCAAATGATCCACCTTATAGCCGGTGCCAGGCCCAATTTCATGAAAATCGCCCCGTTGGTCCGTGCCATGGACCGGCGGAAGGACGAGATCAGCTATCGTATCGTCCATACCGGCCAGCACTATGATCACGCGATGAGCGATGTGTTTTTCGCCGAATTGGGCATTCCCGTGCCGGACTATCATCTCGGCTGCGGAGGCGGTAGCCACGCCGAGCAGACCGCCAAGATCATGGTGGCCTACGAAAAGCTTTGCCTGAAGGACCGACCGGACATCGTGGTCGTGGTGGGCGATGTGAATTCCACGCTCGCCTGCGCGATTGTCGCCAAGAAGCTGCACATCGTGGCGGCCCATGTGGAGGCCGGGCTGCGCAGCGGCGACCGCACCATGCCCGAGGAAATCAACCGCTTGGTCACGGACGCAATTTCGGATTTGTATTTCGTCACCGAGCCGAGCGGCGTTGAACACCTGCGACGCGAGGGCCAATCGTCGGAAGCAATCCATTTCGTCGGGCATGTGATGGTGGACAACGTGATGTTCCAGCGGGACAAGCTGGAGCGGGAACCTTTGGTGGAAGGTCATTCCATCGCTTACAAAGCGGCGCATCCCCGCTACGGGGTGGTGACGATGCATCGTCCTTCCAATGTGGATGATCCGGAGGCACTCGCCCGGCTTACCGGCGTGCTTCGCGAGATATCGCAAGGCCTGCCTCTGGCCTTTTCGGTTCACCCGCGGACCCGGCAGAATATGGAGAGGTTCGGGATTGATCCCGGACCGGGGATTACGCTGTTGGAGCCGATGGCATATATGGATTTCCTGAATTTGTGGAAAGAAGCCGTGATGGTGTTGACCGACAGCGGCGGCTTGCAGGAGGAAACCACCGCATTGGGCGTCCCCTGCATCACCTTGCGCGAAAATACCGAACGGCCGATCACCATCTCCGAGGGCACCAACATCCTGGCCGGGACAAAGCCGGAAGCGATCCTTGCCGCCGCCAACGGGATCCTGAATGGCAACACCAAGCAAGGAAGGCGGCCGGAGTTATGGGATGGCAAGGCGGCAGAGCGGATTGTGGAGGTGTTGGTCGGCCGTGGCGTGAGTTGCTCCTGATAAGACATTGACATGACACGAGGATTCTCATATCGACCCGGACCAAACCCGACCTGGCGTCGCCAATGGTTCCAAGTACGCTACCGGATGTAAGCCAGTGACAGAACGAAACAGCGCATCGTTGTTGATTCAACAAGACAGACCTGCAAATCAGTTGAAGCGTCGGATTTCCTCAATTGATGTCGCTGCAGGTCTTACCATCATTCTTGTAGTGATCGGTCACTTGCAATTTCTTGACAGTGAAATCGTCTGGTATTCGAGGCTGCGTGCCTTTATTTACCAATTCCACATGCAGGTGTTCTTCTTTCTTGCGGGTTTTTTGTTTTTCTACACAAAGGATATTGAGTCTCCCGCATACCGGCACTGGAGTTTTGTTTTGGGCAAAGTTCGCAAGTTCGGGAAGCCGTTCATATTTTTCTCCCTGTTCTTCTATGGAATGGAGTGGGCCTTGGCCGACAACAAGTCGGCATTTATTGCTAGATGGAAGACAGATGTCTACCAGCAATTGTTCGTGCCGTATATGGCATATCCGGGCTTTCTCTGGTTTATTTATGTTCTTTTGATGTTCTATGCCGTTGTGCCGTTGTTGGCACGCTTCCTTCCGCGTCGTTGGCATTGGCTGCTTCTTGCTGTGGGACTTTTTCTGCCGTATTTCGTTACCACCCCGCTTCTCTGTCTGAATTTCTTTGCCAAACATTTTCTGTTTTTCGTGTGTGGCATGCTGTACTGTCGCCACAAGAACAATGTTGACCTACATATCTCTCGTTGGGGGTGGCTTTTCTTGGTCGCGATGGGTGGATGGCTGGTATGGGCTCTTTGTGGAGGATTTCGGCTTCCAACCTGGGTGGCGGTCGTGGCCGTGCCGGCAATGATGAAGGTTTCGAGTCGGTTTGCCGGGAGCGCATTTCTTCAGCGTGCCGGGAGGACCTCGTTCGCGATCTATCTCCAAAACATGACAATTATCGGCGGGATTTATGTGATTTTGACACGGGTCTTGCATCTTGACGCATCAACATTGAAGTGGTGCATGCCGCTGTTCGTCGCTGCCGCCGTCGGATTGCCTCTTGTGCTTGAACAACTGCTTCCCCGGAGATGGAGATTGTCACGGGAAATTCTCGGATATCAGTAATTTGGCGGGTCCGTCCCGTCGGCGAACTGGGATTTCAAACTTCTGATTCACATGGCTAATGGCGCTCATAATCAGTCATACTACATACATACAACTTAGAGCGAATGAAAATATGCTTTGTTTTCTCCGGTGAGCTAAAATACCGGCAGCGGATGTTCAAGCAGATCAGGGCCCTGCAGGAGGCCGGAGCCGAATGCTCGCTGATTCATGGATGGTCGGAAGCCGCGATGCCGGACTATTCCGAGTATGCGTTCCGGGTGACGCCCTATCGGGTGATCTTTGAGAAGTCAAAGATCCTGACAATAGCCACCGTCTTGAAATTCAACTTTTTTGCCGCAAAGGTAATAGCCGCTGAGGCGCCTGATGCTGTCGTTTGTTGTGGTTTGAGCAATGCGTTGGGCGGTGCCATTGCCAAGCGCAACGCGAAGTCGGTGAAATTTGTTTTTGACAGCAATGAACTCACCTTGGAAATGCTATCGGGAGTCAAAAAGCTGGTGTTCGGGCGGTTTCAATGGTTTGCCCTCAAGCATGCGGACGTTGTCATGCATGCGGAACGGCACCGTTTGGAGTACTTTGAACAACGGTATCCGAGCAGAGCGAATTCGTTCTTGCTGGAGAACTTGCCCTATTACCGGGAATGCTGCCCCGAGAGACCGTCAGAGACCCGCCGCTTCGTCTATTTCGGCTTGCTGATACCGGATAGGCATATCGAGGAACTTATTGAGGCATTTGCGGGGCTGCGCGATGATGGCATTACACTGGACATTATCGGATTTGGTGAGAAAAAATACGAGCAGGTTCTGCAACGGCTATGCGATGAAAACCCACGCCGGAATGTTCGGATTCTCCCGCCGGTGGCTGCGTCGAGGGTTCATGAGAACCTTGCAGAATACGATGTGGGGTTCGCATTCTACCAAAATACGAATCTGAACAATTATTACTGTGCTCCAACCAAGATCTACGATTACATCCAGATGGGGATGCCCGTAATTTCGAATGACTTTCCCGGAGTGGTTGATATCGTGGAGAAGAACAACGCCGGGGTGTGCATTTCATCGGTGACGCCGGAGAACATCCGCGATGCCATCACCCGGATAGTCGATCATAGGATCGCCAACAACATCACCCCCTCGTTGCGCAGGAGGTATTCTTGGGAGAGCCAGTGTGCGGCCTATCTGCGGATTTTCGGAATCGGATAGCCGCCGAACCCGCTGGGCGGATCAGTGTATTTGACTTTCCACCAACAAACGCAATTGCAAACAGCTATGAAACAACGTACCTTATTAATCACGGGCGGAACAGGCTCGTTCGGCAACGCGGTCTTGCGCCGTTTCCTGGGAGACGATTCCTTCGGCGAAATCCGGATCCTTAGCAGGGATGAGAAGAAGCAGGATGACATGCGCCGCTTCTATCGGAACGAGAAGATCAAATACTACATTGGAAACACGCGCGACCAGCGCTCGGTCGATACGGCGATGCGCGGCGTGGACTTCGTGTTCCAGGCAGCGGCACTCAAGCAGGTGCCGTCGTGCGAGTTCTTTCCGATGGAGGCGGTGCATACCAATGTCACCGGATGCGAGAACGTGTTGGAAAGCGCGATGCGGCACGGGATCAAATCGGTGGTGGTGTTGAGTACCGACAAAGCCGTCTATCCGATCAACGCAATGGGGATGAGCAAAGCGCTGAGCGAGAAGATCATGGTGGCGAAGAGCCGCAATCTCAATGGCACTGGCACGACATTCTGTGGCACCCGTTATGGCAATGTGATGGCCTCTCGGGGATCGGTCATACCGCTGTTCGTCGAGCAAATCAAGGCGGGGAAGCCCCTGAGCATTACCGATCCATCCATGACCCGGTTCATGATGACCTTGGATGACGCGGTGGAACTGGTTTGGTTCGCATTCAGCAATGCCAATAATGGCGATATGTTCGTGCAGAAGGCACCGGCGGCGACCGTCGAGGTTTTGGCACTCGCTCTGAAGGAACTCTACAATGCGAGCAATCCGGTTGCCGTGATCGGGACCAGGCACGGTGAGAAGCTTTACGAGACGCTGGTGAACCGCGAGGAAATGGCCATGGCAGAGGATCTTGGCGGCTATTTCCGGATTCCCGCGGACACCCGGGACCTCAACTATGGCAAGTTCTTTACCGAAGGTGAGACCAATGTTTCGCAATCCGAGGATTACACCTCTCACAACACACATCGGCTCGATGTGGCGGGAATGAAGGATCTGTTATTGAAGCTACCGATGATCCGGGCTGATATCCTGGGAGAGGACATTGGGCACATTTATGAGCCGTGATGGCCGGTCTACCGGTGTTTCGGTGAACCAGTGTTTCGGTCATGCGAGAAGGTCGGTGCGTTTCGCACATTTCTCTCTCTGCAAATCGTCAAGCGAAAGAAGAGCGCCAAGCTACTGTTCCATTCTCCAACTGAAACACCGGTTCACTGAAACAGCGGTTCACTGAAACACCGAAACACTGGCTCACCTGCCCCTCATGCTCATTCCCGGAGGAAGTCACGCCGATCATCGCGGCACGATACGCTATGTGAACGAGTTCGATTTTGCGGGTGTAAGGCGGTTCTACGCAATCACCCATCCGGATACGGGAATTGTGCGGGCATGGCAGGGTCATCGACTGGAGACCAAGTATTTCTTCGTTACCTCGGGAACGTTTGTGGTTTCCTGGGTTGAGATCGACGACTGGGAAAGACCATCGGCTGAACTGCCGGTGTCCATGACGATTCTGACCGCCGATCAAAGTGGCATTCTGGTTGTGGCGCCGGGTCATGCCAACGGCTTCCGGGCGCTTGAGGCTGACTCTACGATGGTGGTTTTCACGGACAGGACTCTGGAGGAAACGAAAAACGATGACTATCGCTGGGATCCCGGCTACTTTGCGGGAGCCGGCATGTTGCTTGGGTAGGGTGGATCCGGCCTCGGTCCGCCGACTTGTCAGCCGGATGACGGAAGCGACTGGTTCAGCCGATGGCTCAGCCGCAAACCCAGGCCCAGCCAAAGTGGGCGCAGCAGGGCCGCCACGCCCTACCATCTCCATGACACATTCACCGATCAAACTGATGAAAAAAATAGGTATAACCGGCCAGGCCGGGTTTGTTGGAACCCATTTGTTCAATACGCTGGCCCATTTCCCCGAAGAATACGAGCGGGTTCCGTTTGATGATGCCTTTTTCGCCGACCAGGTCAGACTCGAAGAATTCGTCTCAGAATGCGATGTGATCGTTCACTTGGCAGCGATGAACCGGCACAATGACCCGCAGACGCTCTATGAAACGAACCTCCGCTTGGTAAACCAGGTAATTGGGGCATGCGAGAAGACCGGTGCCAAGCCCCACATCCTGTTTTCATCGTCCACACAGGAGGAGCGGGACAACCTCTACGGCAAATCGAAGCGGGAGGGACGCGAGCTGTTCGAGCAGTGGGCCCGGCGTGCTGGCGCTCGATTCACGGGACTCGTCATTCCCAACGTATTTGGACCGTTCGGACATCCCTATTACAACTCGGTGGTTGCGACATTCTGCCATCAACTTACCCATGGGGAACAACCGCGAATCGATGTGGACGGGGAGATCAACCTGATCTACGTGGGGGACTTGGTAAGGGCCATTCTGGAAATGATTGGACAGGCTGCCGCAGGGGGAGATTGTGTCGAACGAGTGCAGGTTCCCCATCAGGCGACGATCCGTGTCACCGAACTGCTCTCGAAGCTCAGTGGGTTCAAGGAGGACTACTTTGACCGAGGTGTCTTCCCCGATCTTTCAGATCCGTTCGAACGGGATCTGTTCAACACGTTTGTGTGCTACATTGATCACAAAGCTCTATATCCGGTTCCATTGAAGTTGCACACGGATGCCAGAGGGAGCTTTGTTGAGACCGTCAAACTTAAGACTGGCGGACAGGTTTCTTTCTCCACTACGGTTCCGGGTGTCACGCGCGGCAACCACTACCACATCCGCAAAGCCGAGCGGTTTGCGGTGATCAGGGGAAAGGCCCGCATCGAGCTACGGCGGCTCGGGACCGATCAGATCATGAGCTTCGAACTAGACGGTGGCTCACCGTCCTATGTGGACATGCCGATCTGGCACGCCCACAACATCACCAATATCGGGAATGAGGACCTGTTCACGATCTTCTGGATCAGTGAGCACTATGATCCATCGGATCCCGACACTTATTTTGAAACCGTCTAAATACCCAACAAAGTCATGACAGAATCCAAAAGCAAGCTGAAAATCGTAACCGTCGTCGGCACCCGGCCCGAGATCATAAGGCTGTCGCGCACAATGGCGCTGCTCGATCAGCATCTGAACCAGGTGATTGTTCATACCGGCCAGAACTATGACTACGAATTGAATGAGATCTTCTGGCAGGAGCTGGAACTGAGGAAGCCGGACTACTTCCTGAATGTGGACGTATCCACATTGGGAGCCTCGGTTGGTGACATTATCCGGAAGAGCGAGGAGGTGCTTCGCAAGGAGCGGCCGGACGCGCTGCTTGTGCTGGGAGACACCAACTCGTGCCTGTCCGCCTACATGGCGAAGCGCCTCCATATTCCGATCTTCCACATGGAAGCGGGGAACCGGTGTTTCGATCAGAATGTTCCAGAGGAGACCAACCGCAGGATTATCGACCACCTGGCCGATTTCAACCTGGTCTATGCGGAGCACGCCCGCCGGCATTTGATCTCCGAGGGGATCCCTCACCGTCGGATCTACCTGACCGGAAGCCCGATGAAGGAGGTTCTCGATCACTACCGACCGAAGATTGACAAATCCACGGCCCTTCAGCAGTTGAACCTGGAACCGGGTGGGTACTTTCTAATCTCGACCCACCGTGAAGAGAATGTCGATCAACCGGACAACCTTGAGAGAATCCTCGCCGTTCTGAATCGTCTGGCCGAGACCTATGGACTACCGGTAATCGTATCCACCCATCCACGGACTCGCAAGCGGGTTGAGGCGTTGGCGGACTACAAGCCAAATTCCCTCATCCGCTTCATGAAGCCGTTCGGGTTCATCGATTATGTTCACCTGCAGCGGCACGCCAAATGCGTGGTTTCCGACTCGGGAACCATTAGCGAGGAGTCGTCCATTCTCTCCTTCCCGGCCATCAGTCTCCGTCAAAGCATGGAGCGCCCCGAGGCGCAGGACGCCGGGACAATCATTCTGTCCGGTTTTGACTCGGAGGTGATCCTGCAGAGCATCGAACTGGTTGTCAGGGAGTTCGAGATGCGGGGCCCGTATCCGGCGATTGCGGCCGACTATTCGATCGACAACACTTCATGGCGGGTGTTGAAGCTCATCATCGGCAACGCCCGCCTGAGCAACATTTGGGCAGGTGTCACCAACGGGCATTGAGGTGTATGGACATTGGTAGGAACGGTTTCTCTTGACGAATCAACCGTCTGCCGGACCATTGTCTATAGGTTACAGATGTTCCACGCGAATTGTTAACTTCAGTAAAAATAGTGTCCTATGGAAAAAGCCCTAATAGACCGTAACAACCATCTCAATCTCTTCAGATTGCTCTTTGCGCTTCAGGTAGTTTATGGGCATTCATGTCATTGGCTGGAATTACCAACAGGTGGCTTGTTCCATACAGTAATGAAACTTTTTCCCGGTGTGCCTTTGTTCTTTATGGCATCTGGATTTCTTATTACGGATTCTTATATGAATTCGGCAACACTCCGTGACTTTTACTTGAAAAGAGTGTTGCGCATATATCCAGCGCTGCTTGTCAATATTTTGGTTCTTGAGGTCGCCATGTTGATCGGGGACAACATGTCGGAGAACGGTGTCTCGATTTTTAGATACGGGATCTATTTTGTAGTGTATGTACTTACCGCGTCCAGCGGCATTGCATCGGCCGTAATAGGTATTGAGCCTTCGTCCATGTATCAGTTTAGTGGCTTCTTTGGCGCGTATCCGAGCGGCGTTCTTTGGACACTAACTGTAGAACTCAGCTTCTATTTGCTAATTCCGGCTCTCCTTGCAACAGTCAATAAAGGTAGCCGCTTTAGAAACACGGCACTACTGGCATTCGTCGCCATATCCTTGGCGATGTCAAGTCAGCTATCTTATGAGTACTACTCGAGCGGAAAGTTCCAAAGGCTGATTGGAATATCTGTTTTCCCGTATTTTTGGATTTTTGGAATTGGGATCTTTATGCGTCTATATTGGGCTAAGGTGAAAACATTTATTGTTGGCAAAGGAACTGGATATCTAGGCATCTATCTTGCGTATTGTTTTGGCCTGCACTGCCTGCTGGGAGGAACTGAGAGTTATCTCGCAAAACTTGCTCCTACAACGGCTGTTCAGATCGTTCTGCTTGCGCTTGCAATGTTCAGTATGGCATTCTCGTACACCAAGCTGAAAATCATTAGAAAGCTAGATCTTTCGTACAGTACCTACCTATTCCACATGCTTGTCGTGCAGACTTTGCTCGGGCTCGGGTACAAGAAGGATCCATATCTCTATGTTGTGGTCGTCATTGTGACCTTTGTGATTGCGTATCTCTCGTGGACCTTTGTTGAGAAGCCAATCTTGAGCTTGAAGGGGCGCTTGAGCATGATTTTGGATCGCGCTAGGGCCTGTGACTTTAATCTCAAGTAGGCTTTGTACAGTATCCCGAAGCCCCAAAATCTCCAAAGGTGATAAAGGTCTTTGTTGTCATTCGCGAGGAGGATCCCCTTGGGGTGGCGCCGGACGAGGAAACGCGGGTAACCGACCTGAGAGGTAAGCGGTCAACAGAACCCCACTATCCTGCATCGGCGTTTTGTGCGTAGGATGGCCTCCTATGCAAACCAACTCCGACCCATCCACCGGCATCATCATCAAGTCCGACCGCAGCGGGCGCGTCCGCTATACCGACGAGTTCAAGCGGGAGGTTCTCGCCGCCTATGAATCCAGCAGCCTGAGCGGCCCCGACTTCGCCCGCCAGTGCGGAGTGAAGTATCCGACACTGGCCGCGTGGGTCTCGTCCCACAGGCGTGGCAGGCAGCTTGCCGCCGGGAAGACCAATCCGACCTTCCTCATTGCCGAGGTGGCATCGTCCGCCGAGCCGTCAGCGCTTGAGATCCGGGCCCCCGGCGGCGCGGTTGCCCGCGTCTCGGATGCCGTGCAAGTCCGCTTGCTTGCCGCGCTGCTCCAACACCTTTCCTGAAACCCGCCGCCATGCTTACCTTCAACGGCAACCTCAAGGTCTATGTCGCCCTCGAACCCTGTGACATGCGCAAGAGCTTCAACACGCTCTCCGCTCTGGTGCGCAACCACCTCGCGCTCGATCCGCTCAGCGGCGCGGCCTTCCTTTTCACCAACAAATCCCGCCGCCTCATCAAGATCCTCTATTTCGACGGCACCGGATACTGGGTGGTGGCCAAGCGGCTCGAAAAGGGCACTTTCAGTTGGCCCAGGGACATCGGCGGGCAGCGGCGCAAGCTCGTGCTCAAGCCCACCGCCCTGGCCATGCTCACCGACGGCATCGACCTGCGCGACGGCTTGCAACGGCCTTGGTATGAACTTCAATAAATATAACTTCCCCGCCATATCATGGCACGCGTTCTGCTATACGCGGAAACATCAAGACGCCCGAAGAACAGATTGCCCTGCTGACCGCGAAAGTCGCTTCCCTCGAAGCGGAACTCGCCATCCAGAAAGGTATCGTCGCCGCCCTGCTCAAACGCCTCTACGGTCCCAGAAGCGAGAAGATGGACCACCACCAGCTCCTCATGGAGTTCCTTGGCGAAGAGGCGAAAAAAGCCGAAGCCGCCGCTCCCGCGGACCCAGGACCGGCGGCTGAGATCTCCAAGCCCCGCGCGCGGCGCTCCAACAAACTCAGCGAGTCCCTCAAGGGCCTGCCCACCGTCGTGCGCGAGATCGTCCACCCGGACGTGCTCGCCGCCCCCGGCGAGTTCCGCTTGTTGGGTGAAGAGGTCAGCGAGCGTCTTCATGTCAAGCCGTCCGCCTTCACCCTTGAAATCATCAGGCGCCTCACCCATGTGCGCAAAGACGGGATCGACGCGGTTCCCGTCACCGCCCCGCTGGCTCCCTGCCTGCTCCCCGGCAGCGTGCTGACGCCTTCGCTCGGAGCCTATCTGCTCACCCGGAAGTTCTGCTATCACAGCACCTTCTACCGCGAGCAGTGGAAGCTCAAGGCCGGCCACGGCATCGAGCTGACCCGCAACCTCATGTGCTCCTGGCACGACCATCTCGCCGAGCGCCTCCTGCCGCTCCACCAACTCATCGCCGCACGTATCCGCCGCTCCGATTACATCAGGGTCGATGAGACTCCGGTCCGATGTCTCGAGCCCGGCAGCGGAAAAACCGCGTCGGGCTACTTCTGGGT
Source organism: Verrucomicrobiota bacterium (assembly GCA_017301995.1). GTDB lineage: Bacteria > Verrucomicrobiota > Verrucomicrobiia > Verrucomicrobiales > Akkermansiaceae > Luteolibacter. The sequence continues at coordinate 85,670 of JAFLEH010000015.1, forward strand.
CTATCACCATGACGAACACGGGGTGCTTTTCGACTGGCACACAAGCCGCGCCAACACCTGCATGGACAACATTCTCATTGGAGAGGAGGGCGACACCCCGTTCCACGGGTATCTTCAGAGCGACGGCCTGCGCGCCTACCGCACCTTTATCAACCGCCACCCTGACCAGGTCCTCGTTCCCGTGTCCTGCCTTGCCCACATCGCACGCAAGTTCAAGGAAACCCGCTCGGAATTTCCGCGCATCGGCGCGCGCGTCCTGCTGCTTATCGGCGAAATCTACCAGGTCGAAAAACGGATGGACGCCCGGGACGCCCACCCGCTTGACCGCCAGCGCGTCCGCTGGCTCGAATCGAGGAAACCCTACGACCATCTTCGCAAGCTCGTGCGGCGGGTGATCCGCTTCCGCGGCATCACCCCAGGCAGCGGCTTTTACAAAGCCCTCCACTACGCCATCGAACAACTGCCCCACCTCGAACCCTGCTTCCTGGACGGCCAGATCCGCTTCGACAACAACCGGACCGAAAACGCCATCCGGCCCACCAAGCTCGGACACAAGAATTGGATGTTCATCGGCGGGGAGCACACCGGTTGGCGCAGCGCGGTCATCTACACCTTCGTCGAGCAGGTGCGCCGCCACGGTGCCGACCCGTTCGCCTACTTCGAGTGGGTCTTTGAAAAGCTGACGCACAACCCGCCGCCGGAGCAACTCGCCGCCCTGCTGCCGTGCGAATGGATCAAGGCCCGTTCCACCGCCCTCCGGACCGCGGAAGCCCGTATCGCATAGGAGCCATAGCTCCCGCATCTATGGCAAAAATGCGAGAGGTGCTCTGTTGAGCGCTTACCCTGAGAGGATTTTGCCATGGATGGTTCACGCGGGATATCATCTGGGTGTTTGCGGGTCAGCGGCATTTGTAGCCCCACCTGCCTCCGCGCTTGGACAATAAGTTGTCGGTTACGGCTCGATCATCATGACCGTCCTGCAGGTTTTCAACGAATACCGGCAAAAAGGGGGTGAGGAGCTGTGGGCGGACATGTTGCCGGGCCTGGCGGCCCCCGAGGTCGTCATCCACGACCTACGCTTCCGTAGCGAGGATTGGCTGGGGGCGGGAGCGCCCTCGAAGTTGCGCCAGATTCGCCTGATGGGGGACAATCCGGAGGCGCGCCAACGGCTGAGGGAGTGCGTTTCGGACCTGCGTCCCGATGTACTTCTGTTCCACAATCTCATTCCGGTAGCATCCTTGGGGCTTTACGACGAGGCGCTCAGGCTGGGTCTGCCGGTGCTGCAATATCTCCATAATTTCCGCCCCTTCAGCCCGTCCGGCACGCTGTGGGTCGGCCAGAAGGTGAACGAGGCGGCACTGCACGGCAATCCGTTGCCTGAAATCCTGGCGGGCGCTTGGAACGGTTCGCGCGTCAAGACCGCGATTCTCGCTTGGCATCTTGCGCGGTTGCGCCGTTCGGGCGCTCTCGATGCCGTCAAGGCCTGGCTAGCGATTTCGCAGTTCATGCTTGGCAAGTTTGCCGCTGCGGGCATTCCAGCCGAGCGGCTGACGTCGCTGCGGCATTGCTGGGCGGGAGGCACCGCGGCCAGCAACTTCCCCGAAGACGAATATTATCTGTATCTCGGCCGGCTCTGCGAAGAAAAAGGGGTTGGAACCTTGCTTGCCGCCTGGACCAGACTGGCCGACATATCGGGCCGCCGGTGCCCTAAATTGGTGATAGCGGGGGAAGGCCCGATGGAGGAAGCCGTCCGGCGCGCCGCCGGAGAAAACCGACAAATCGAGTATGCCGGTTTTGTTTCGGGCGTCCGGAAGCGCGATCTGACAGCGGCCTGCCGTGCGTTGCTTGCGCCTTCCATTTGGTGGGAGCCCCTCGGCTTGATTATCTATGAAGCTTTTGCCGTCGGGTGTCCGGTCATATCGTCCGGGGCCGGAGGCATGGCCGAAACCGTCCGGGAAGGGGATACCGGATTTCTGCACTCCCCCGGTGATGTCGGTCAGCTTGCCAGCGCTGTCGCCCGCATGGAGGCCATCGGCCGGGATGGGCGGCGGGCGATGGGCGAACGCGGCCGCCGCTGGCTGATCGAGAATGCCGGGGTCGGCAACTGGAAGGACGGGTTCGTAGGAGTTCTGCGGAGAGTGGCTGCCGGGGGCGGGGCGCGAGCGGGCAGCCCGCCCGATGCGGTTCGGGTAACCGGAGGATAGGAATCCGTGCCTGTCATCTCGGCCGACGGGCTTCCAGCCTGTCGTTTGCCTGGGGCGACGAGCAAGCTGGCAAGCGGGATTGCGGTCAACCATCACTGGCCGGATTCCTGATCTGGTGAATATGGTGCTGCTAGGTCGAGTTTCAAGTCTTCTGTCTTCTGTCTTGGAGCGGAGCGATCTTCTGTCTGAGCCGAAGGCTCGCTAGAAGACTTCTATTCCATCACAACGTACCAGAGCCGAAGATGGCAACAGCAAGTGAAGTTCCGGGATCCGGGCGACCGGGTAGCCTCGTGGTGTTCGCGTTTGTGGGCACGCTCGATTTCCGGGGCCGGCTCAGGAAGGAGATTGCGACCCTCCGTGGGGCGGGTGTCGCGTGCCGCTTGGTGCTTGGCGAGATCGGCGAGAGAAGGCCCCGGGAGGAGGATTACGACTTTCCGATCGAGGTGCTGCGGGTTCCTTGTTTCAAGGGCAAGGTGCGCTATTTCCTCCATCAGTTGCGGTATGCCTGGCGAGCGGGAAGGAGGATTGCGGATCTGGCGCCGCAGGCGGTGGTTTGTGTCGGGCTTGATTGCGCGCTGGCCGGTGTCGTCGCGAAGTGGTTCCGGCCTGGGATTCGTCTGATCTTCGACAGCAACGAGCTTTATCTGGAGAGCATGAACAGCAGGGTGCGCCGCATGGTGTGGAATCCGTTGCAGACCATGGTTCTGAAGGCATGCGACGGGATCTTTCACGCCGAGGCGAACCGCATGGAGTATTTCAAGCGTACATACGGACGCAAAGACAAGCCGCAATTGGTTGTGGAGAACTTCCCAGATTACCATGTGGGAGAAGCGCGGGTGGCTCCTTCCGATGGGCCGCTGAAGGTAATCTATCTTGGGGCGCTGGGCGGTGACCGCTACACCCACGAGTTGATTGCCGCGGGGATGGCAATGGAGGGGGTGATCGAGTTGGATCTTGTCGGCTTCGCCACGCCGGAGGTGATGGCCGATCTCGAGCGGCGCTATGGAGCGCGACCGGCGCCAAACATAAGGATTCTCCCTGCCGTCGCGTATCACGATATCCCGGAACTACTTCGTTCTTATCACATTGGAATCGCTCTCTATAAGAATACAAATCTTAACAATTATTATTGCGCTCCGAACAAGGTTTATGATTACCTGATGAGCGGGATGGCGGTGATTGCCAACGACTATCCGGGCTTGCGCAAGGTGATCGAAGGCAACCGGGTCGGTGCCTGCGTGGCGGACTTGACTCCCGCATCCTTCGAAGGGGCGGTACGCAGAATTGCCGAAGAACGGTGCTGGGACAATATCACCGATGCCATCCGGCGGAAGTATTGCTGGGAAGCGCAGGAAGCGCAGCTTGTGGATGCGGTGCTGGGGGTGAAACGGTGAAACGGTGAAACGGTGAATCGGTGAAACGGTGAATCGGTGAATCGGTGAAACGGTGAATCGGTGAATCGGTGAATCGGTGTTTCGGTGTTTCGGTGTTTCGGTGTTTCGGTGTTTCGGTGTTTCGGTGTTTCGGTGTTTCGGTGTTTCGGTGTTTCGGTGTTTCGGTGTTTCGGTGGGAGAATGAATCGGTTGCTCCGCACGGACCATTCGCATTGTATCACTGACACACCGAGCGGCGGCGCCGCAACCGAAACACCGCGCCGCAGGCAACCGAAGCACCAGGCCGTCGGCAACCGACACAATAAGAGCATGAACAAAGTCAATGGCGTAAGGGAACTGGACGTCTATAAGGCGGCATTTTTGCTACAACAGGAGATATTCCGGATTTCGAAGAGGTTTCCAAAGGAAGAGACTTATTCCTTGACGGATCAGATCCGTCGCTCATCGCGTTCGATTGGGGCCAATCTATCAGAAGCGTGGGCGAAACGTCGTTACCCTGCCCATTTCTTGTCCAAACTTACGGACGCGGATGGCGAGCTTCAGGAGACCCTTCATTGGTTGGCATCGGCCGAGGCATGTGATTATCTCGGAGCAGAGCAGTTATCGCACCTTCAAGATCAGGCTTCAATCATAGGAAAACAACTTGGCAGCATGATCAATTGTTACGAGACCTTCTGCTTCTAGGGTTTCGGCGCCGATGCGCGGCCCGGTGTTTCGGTGTTTCGGTGTTTCGGTGTTTCGGTGTTTCGGTGTTTCGGTGTTTCGGTGCCGCTGCGCGGTCAGTGTTTCGGTAAGAGAGAATGAACCGGTCGCTCCGCACCGACCATTCGCAGTTCTTTACTGACACACCGAGCGGCGTAGCCGCAACCGAAACACTGAAACACCGGGCCGCAGGCAACCGAAACACCGGGAAGCGCATCGGCGAAAGGTACGACAGATGAAAGCAATCGAAAAGCAATTGCGAATCGCGGCCGTCTTCGCGACGATGAACCGCTCGGATACTGCGGCGGCTTGCGTGCGGGCGCTGGCGGCACAGACGCGGCCGCCGGAGTGGGTTGTGGTGGCGGACAATGTTTCTGACGATGACACGGTGGCTAGATTGGAAGGGTTGGAGGATTTGCCATTCCGGCTGATCGTCCACCGGATGGTTCGGAACCGGGGCAATGCGGGCGGGGTGGAGGAGGCGATGGACCTGGCGTTCGGGTTGGGGGCGGATGCGGTCTGGATTCTGGATGATGATTCGTGGCCGAGGCCGGATGCTTTGGAAGTATTGTCGGATGGTGTTTGGGATTCGCGGGTGGTGCGCCATTCGCTGCAAGTCGATCCGAAGACCGGGAAGTTCACCTGGCCGCTTCAGGTCGCCGATGCGGACGGGGGATGGAGGTTGGCTTGGCAAATGGATGACTTGCCGGGAGGTGAGCGTCTTGTGACCCGGGGAATGTGGACCGGGGCGCTGGTGTCCAAGGAGGTTAGGGATGAGGTCGGACCGGTCAACGGGGAACTGTTCATCCGCGGGGAGGATGAGGAATATCCGTGGCGGATTGAGAAGGCGGGGTTTTCGTTTGAGGGATGGCAAGGAGCGGTATTGGACCATCCGGGACCCGTGGATTTGGTGAAATGGAGCATCTTCGGGAAGCATTTGTTTTTCGAGCGGGGTCTGGCGGATTGGAAGCTTTACTACAAGGTGCGGAATATGGTGTGGCTCAAACGTATGCAGCATGGGGGAGTTGGGGCCGTTAAGATGGCGGCGGCCTACGCGGCGGCGGTGGCGTCATTCGACGGGGTCAAGAGGTTGCCATTGGTGTGGTGTGCCGTGCGGGATGGGTGGAATGGGAGACTGGGGAAATGGCAGGGCCAGGTAGGGCCCTCTCGATGAGAGGGCCGGAGGATGGGGGGAGAACGGGGGAGGCGAAGGGATGGCGATGGCGGTTTGATTTCGGTTGGTTCGTTCGCTTTTTCATCCGCTCTGCGGCCTCGGCGAGGCCGCCCTGCCTTGGGGCGGGTTCGGTCGTGGATGCGGGTAGGGCCCTCTCGATGAGAGGGCCGGAGGATGGGGGGGAACGGGGGAGACGAAGGGATGACGTTGGCGGTTTGATTTCGGCTGGTTCGTTCGCTTTTTCATCCGCTCGGCGGCCTCGGCGAGGCCGCCCTACCTTTTGTGTACATTCGCTCAGCCGTTTCGGCTAAACCGCCCAACCTTTTGGAAATATGGTTACCCACAGTCTAACCGATCGATTTGCCATCCGGGCCTTTCAGGTCATGGACGGAGTCGCAATCCTGTTTTCGTTTTGGGTTGCGAGCCTATTGCGGGAGCCGACGCTGGGGTTGATCAAGGTGTCGATGGCTCCGTTCGGGGTGGACGTGGTGGGCTACAATATCGAGGGATTGACCGATATTTATTGGCTGCTTTTTGTGATCGTGCCTGCGACTCCGGTGGTTTTGAGGAAGCTTGCGTTCTATGACCAGCCGATGCAGCACCGTCTCGGGCGTTCGCTGCCAAAGCTGGTGCTGGGTTTGGCGGTGGTGTTTTTCCTGGTGTTGGTGCTGGCGGTGTTGTTTCAGTTGCAAACCTCGAGCCGCTTGGTGCTGGCGATGGGGGTGGGGCTGGCAGCGGGCCTGATTCTGGCGCGTGACATGGCGGTGGCGCATTGGTCGCGGTCGCGGGCGCGGCGCGGGTTGGGGCGGGAACCAGTGGTGCTGGCGGGCGTTCCTGAGGAAATCGAAGACTGGTGGAAGGGAATTGACGACGCGACGCGGCTATATTGGAACGTCGTGGGAAGGTTCGATATGCGGAACGGGGATTTGGACGAGTTCAGGAGGATGCTTACCCGCGAAGGGGTGGGGCGTGTGTTGTTTGCCGTGAAGACCGCGGATTTCGGCAGGGTGTCCGAGGCGATCGAGATTTGCGAGGTGCAAGGGGTTGAAGCTTGGGTGGCGGCGAGTTTCCTAAGGACGCGGATCGCGCGGCCGACGTTTGATTTCGTGGGTGATCAGGCGATGTTCGTGCTGCGCTCGACGCCGGACCTGTCGTGGTCCTTTCTGCTCAAGGAGGTCATGGACCGGGTGGGCGCGGCGCTGCTGCTGGCCACAACATCGTGGTTGTGGGTGGTTGTATGGGTGGGGATTCGGCTGAGCAGTCCCGGACCGGTGTTTTTCCGGCAAATGCGCGCGGGACGGTATGGCCGGCCGTTCCGGATGTGGAAATTCCGGACGATGGACGTGAACGCCGAGGATCGGTTGGCCGATTTGAAGGAGCGGAAGGGAAACGAAATGACGGGACCGGCGTTCAAAATGAAGGATGATCCGCGGATTTTCCGTTTTGGCGGCTGGTTGCGGCGGTATTCGATTGATGAGTTGCCGCAGTTGGTGAATGTGTTGAGGGGCGAGATGAGCTTGGTTGGGCCACGGCCGCTGCCGCTTTATGAGGTGGAAGCGATCGAGCAATCGGCGCACCGCCGTCGGATGAGCATGAAGCCCGGCATGACCTGCATTTGGCAGGTGTCCGGTCGCAACCGGATCGCGGATTTCGAGGACTGGGTGGAGCTGGATCTCCGCTACATCGACAACTGGTCGTTGTGGTTGGATGTGAAATTGCTGCTCCGGACGGTGCCAACCGTGTTTGGTGGCAAGGGGGCAAGGTAGAATCCGATTCCGGTTGGTTTTCCGAATTGGAGATTGAACCGGGGTATAATACGGCTAAAAGCGGTGCGGAAACAGTGGCGGAGGCCACGAGGTAAAGAATGGAATCGTATTTTCTGATTATCGTTGTTTTGCTGGCAACATGTGTGGTGGCTGACCTAATGGTCAGGCTGATGATCCGGCTTGCGCCCGTTTTGGGGTTGATGGACTTGCCCGGGGAACGGCGGATTCATACCAAGGCCGTGCCGAGGGTGGGGGGGGTAGCGGTGTTTCTCGCTTTGCTGGCGGGGATCGGGATGTTGTGTGGGGTGGGGTTGCTGGGGAGGTTTCCGAGTTTTCTTGCGGCGGGCGACCAGTTGTGGTGGCTGCTGGCGGGGGCATTGGTGCTGGTCGTGACGGGGGTGGTGGATGACCGGCACGATCTTTCGGCGTGGTGGAAACTGGGGGCCGAGGTGCTGGCCGCCACGCTTGTTTTTGTCAGCACGCAGCGGGATTTCGGGGGCTTCATGGGATTCCAGGTTCCGTGGTGGGTGGACTACGGGATTTTTGTGATTTGGGTGGTGGCGCTGGTGAACGCGTTCAATTTGATAGATGGAATGGATGGTCTCTGCGGAGGGCTCGGGTTCATCGCCACCGGGATTCTCGGTCTGCTGTCTTTGGTCGGTCCGTCGAAGGGGGACGCGCTGATTCTCGCCGTCATGGGGATCGCGTTGCTGGCCTTTCTCCGGTTCAATTTCCATCCCGCGAAGGTATTTCTGGGGGATGCCGGGTCGATGTTGATCGGCTATCTGATTGCGACTGCGGGGACGCTTACGGTGGGTAGGCGGGCGGTGGTTGCCGGCGTGCTACTTCCGTTGTTGGTTGCCGGGGTTCCTTTGTTTGATGTGATGCTGGCGATCTGGCGCCGGAGCGCCCGGAAGCTGGCATACGAAGGCGAGGGGAGGGTGCCGCGGATATTCGGGGCTGACAAGGATCATTTGCATCACCGCTTGCTTTCCAAAGGATTCGGACAGAGGCAGGTGGCTCTGTTGATCTACGGGATCGCGTTGTTGCTTTCTCTGATCGCGCTTTTGCCGGTGCTGGCGGGGACGAGTTATCTGGCGTTTTCGATTCTGGGGATGATTGTAACCGGGTTGCTTGGCTTGCGGTTCATCGCCCGGATTGAATTGGTGGAGAGTCGTGAGGGAATGCGGGCGATTCTTTTTCGGCCGATGAAAAGCGGGGTGGTGGCGATCGGGTATTTCTTTTATGATATGGCGATGCTGGTTGCCGGGGTTTGGTTTGCCATGTGGTTGGTGGGCAGAGTGGGCGCGTGGGGGCTGCCACTGCGTCTTCAGGTGGTGATGATCTCGACGTTTGTCGCGTGCGGTTTGTTGGGTTTGCGGTTTGGGGGAGCGCATTCGCGGCATTGGGCGCGGGCTGGGGTGGCGGATTTCGTAAGTTGGGCCGGGTGGCTTGGTTGCGGTCTGCTGCTGAGTTTCGGGTTTTTGTCGGTTTTCTTCCATGACATCAGCTACCGGGTCGCGCTGACCCATCTGGTGGGCGCCGGAGTGGCGACCATCGGTTTGTTGGTGCCACGGTGCTTTGGAATCGTGCTGCGGGAGAGCGCGGTGGTGGCCGGGCACCGGCGACACCCTTCGTCGGACCGGATGACAAAGCGGACTCTCCTTTATGGGGCGGGAAATCTTGGCGAGTTGTTTGTATTCAGTCTGGGTATTCACAAGGGGGCGGATTGGGCGGAATTTTCGTTTGTCGGTTTCATTGATGACAAGAAGGAACTCAAGGGCCGGGTCATCCGGGGGTTTCCCGTGCTTGGATCGCTGGACGAGTTCAAAGAATTGGTTGTGCGGCATCGTGTGGAGGCTGTATTGGTGACGATGACCGAGCTTCCAGCCGGAGCGATGGGCCGTTTGAGTGAATTGGCCGATGCGGCGGGTGTGGAGATCTATGAATGGAAGGCCGGATTGGGAGTCATTGGCCGGGCGATGAAGTCCGGGGTGGTTGCGGTGCGGAGTGGGGGTGCCAACGGAGCGGCGGAAGATTAAAATGGAGGGGGATTCCCGATGTCGGCAATAATCGCAGCAATCGCTTTGGTAATCGCCTTATTGTTGGCGGTGGTGTTCGGTCCTTTGTTGGAGATGTGGGCTTGGGGGCCGGCGTTGCTTGCGCTGGCGGTCGCGTGTTTGCCTGCTGTGTGGAGTCTGGTCCGCAGAGGCGGTGATGGAACACCGGGATGGCTCGTTTGGTTAGGAATGGCGAGTGTCGGTTGGTTCGGGTGGCGGGCGTTTTCGTCACCGGTGGCGGATTACGGCATGGCGGACGTGCTGCTCATGCTGGGGGCGGTGGGTGCGTTTGTGGTGGTAAGGGCGTTGGATGGAAATCCGCGTGCCGGACGGGTGTTGGAATGGGGGCTGGCGATATTGGTGCTCGCGAGTGTGGTGCTGGTGGTGGTGCAGATGAAGTTTCCAGGGTTCCGGATTCAGTTTGGGAAGGTGGACAATCCGTTGCCGGGAGGCTTTTTCGGGAGTTACAGCGAGGGAGCGCATTTTCTGATCGGCTGTTCGCTGGTGACCGGAGCTCTAGCGGTATTTGGCAAGGGCGGTTGGGTTGGGCGGTCGTTGTTGGGGGTGATTGCCCTCGCCGGGATGGTGGCGGTCATTCTGATGAGGTCCCGGGGTGGCATGGTGGGTGGCGCGGTCGGGCTGGCGGTCTTCATGGTGCTGGTTCTGGTGCAGGCGAAGCGCGAGAATTGCCGTTGGTTCGCGGTTGGGGTGGTTGCCATTCCTCTGATGGGTATCGTCGCGGCCGCATTTCTCTGGTGGGGCTGGGGATTTGCTCAGGAAAGCCGTTTTGGCGAGGCGGATTACGACAAACTGATGGACAATTCGGGGCGCCTGCACGTGGCGGCGGTTGCGGTATCCTGCGTGGCACGGCATCCGTGGGTGGGAGGCGGCAGCCGCAGTTTCAGTTGGGAATGCTATCAGGAGTGGGACATCAAGGATTATGGATACTTGGGTGGAAGACCCGATATGGTGCATAACGAGCTGCTGGAGGCGGTAACCGGATATGGCATTGTGGGAGGATTGCTATTGGTGGCATTTTTTGGCGCTGTCGCGGTCCGGGCTCTGGTCGCGCTGCTGGTGATCGATGGACCCGAGATATTGCGGGTTGGAGGAGGATGGAGAGTCGGCGGGCTGGCGGCCGCGGCCGGCATGCTGGCGCAATCGAATTTCTCGTTTTTGTTTCATCTGATGCCTTCCATGATGTTGTTGGGATGTTGCGTGGGGTTCGCGTGCCATCAGGGAGGAAGTGGAGGGACCGGAGGGCGTCGGATATTTGGGACGGTTGGAATGGGGTTGTTGGGCTCCCTGGTCATCGCGGCGGGACTCCCCGGTGGTGTGTTGGGGACGCGGGTATGCCGGGTGGTTTGGCCTGTGGCTTATGGCGAGATGGCGAAACGGTATGAGGAGGGCGTCGTCCGATTCCGTGCCGCCTGTGAAATATGGCCCCAATATGATTTGCATGTCTGGTTGGGCAAAACTTGCCAGTTGCTCGCGTTTGAAACCTCCGATTCCGAACGCGGACGCGATCTCATGAAGGAGGCCCGTGGGAGCTACGACAAGGCGTATCGGGCGAATCCGTATGAGCCCGCGCCGGTATTGATCAATGCGAGTCTCAGCAGCTTGCTGGGCGACGACGAGCGGGCGGAGAGGGAGTTCGATCTGGGTATTCGTTTGCAGGGCCGAATGGAGCATGTGTTCAATGGGTATCGTTCCGCTGCGGAGCACTTTCAACGAAAGGCGAACCGTCTCTACGAGAGCGGGGATATCGGGGGTGCCGTGGCGAGCATGAAGTCGGCCGCTTTTGCCATCGACAAATCCGTCGAGTTGTGTATGAACTGGGGGGGTGACCGGCCACGGATTGTTTCGATCCATGAGTCCCTCGGGGTGATGCTGGAGATGGCGGGCGATTCCAGAGACGCATACAAGGCCTACGAAAGGGCGAGCGGTGTGCCGGGCGGCTTCGCCGCCCACCTCCGGGCGAGTCGCCTGTTGTACCTGGAAGCCGACCGCTTGTGGAAGTCGCGCAAGCCCGGGGAGGCGTTGTATTTGTTCGAGCGGGCTCTGGAGCGTTTCCATCGGTCCGGCTATGTTCCGGTTCCTGGCATCAGCCCCGAGCAGCGCAAGGCCTTGCTGGCCGAGATCCAGCGGAACATCGCCACGCTCAGGGCGGGAAAGGTCGAGCCGAAGGAAATCAAGCCGTTCGCGGACTGACCGCTATTTGACCTGTTCCCAGTCGATTTGCCGTTCCGCCAGGTCGGTTAGGAAGCCGCTCAGTTTCGCGTCGGCTTCGGCTTCGGGGACCGGTTTTTCGATCCATGGGATCTTTCCGTACCACATGGACGCGGAGACGTAGGCCCAGCGCTGGTCCATGCCGCGCAGGAGCCGGTCTTTCATGTCGGCCAGGGTGCGCATGTTGTGATCGTACTCGATGCGGTCATGGCCGACGAAAAAGTAGTAGGTGACCCCGTTGAATTCTTTGTCCAGGCTGCGGTCTTCGGGGTTTGGGATTGTCTGGGTGGTTTTCAGGCGGCGGACGGAGACGGTCCTGCCGTTGGAGAGCTTTAGCGGAACGACGGTGGACGAAAGAATGGTGTGGTTTTGCGCCGGAAGGCAGCGCTCGGGGCGGTGGATCGAGGTGTTGAGATCGCTTCCGGAAAGAACGATCGAGAGGTTGATGAGGTCGGGCGTGGGACGACCGTCCTGCTGGTATTCCCCGGGGCGGGCGCAGAGGCAATCCGCTTTGGAGAAATCGGTTTCGGGCCCGAGGATGTCAATTTCCTTTTGGGATGGCTCGGTTTTCAACAGGTGCCAGTCGTTCAAGGATTCCGGCAAGGCCATCCGGATGGCGGATTGGGCGGTGCTTCCGGCTTTCGGCAGGACGAAGACCGAGCCGAGGCCGACGGCCATGATGAGCGGGAGGGCAATGTGTGGGATCTTCATGACTTGGGCTGGAAAGGATTGGGATCGGCGGTGGTGACGACGGTCCGGCGGATCTGGCGGCGCTTTGCGGACTTCCAGGGAATGCCGCCTTCAAGCACGGAATGAAGGCAGAGCAGGAGGAACAGCGAGATCGGATAGAAAAGCGCCAGTCCTGACCAATCGTGCCAGGTTCCCCGGGCCCAATCCGGATTCCCGTACTGGGCGATGACGAAGATCGAGGTGAGGCGCAGGGCGTTGCCGAGGATCGCAAGGGGCACGGCTGCGAAAAACAGGATGGCTTTTTTCCACAGTGAGACCTTGGCCACATAGGCCCACGCGGCGGAGATCATCAGGAGCGCCATCAGGGAGCGGATTCCGCTGCAACCGCCGGCGATGCTCATCGCTTTCCAATTTCCGTTCACCGGGACAATGTCGGTGCCTTTCACGACGGTCTCCACACCGAACAGCGCTGAGCCATAGTGTGCGAGCTGGGCGGAGAGATGCTGGAGGCCGACGGTGGCTTGCTGGAAACCCGGCAGTGGAATGGACATCCACAGGAAAAACAGCGGGAACGCGATGAGCCTTGCCGCCCGCCAACCCCACAGAAACAACGCGGCCCCCCATAGGAGAAACGGGAGCGCGCCGATCGCAACCCGCGGCTGGAGTGTCCGATAGGCCACCACGTAGAACAGGGCGCCCAGCAGCACGACAACCAGTCCCCATGCGGAACCTTCGGTGATCGAAGCCCTGATGGCCTTGAGTTGGTAAATGATCAGCCCGGCGATGAGAAACGGGAAAATGATTCCGTGCTCGTAGTCGGTTTCCGGGTTCCAGGCGGAGTAGAGCCAACCGAATGCCGAAGCGGTCCGCCCTCCGCCATAGCGAGGCAGCCACGCGTAGAAGAAAACCAGGATGGCAACCGAGATTCCGATGGTTAGCCAGTGGCCGATCCCTGCCGATGCCTCGCATCCGGGGTGACGGCCTGAAGTTGGGATAGAAGATTTTTCCATAGGTGCGTGGGCGGAAAACGCCCGATATTGGATTTGGCGGCGAGCAAAGTGTTGCCGATCCGGAGGAAACTGTCAACAATCCGTCCCCCGACCCCACCATGAAACTGATCACCGGAACCGCCCACCGCGCGCTTGCAGAGCGTATTGCCGAGAATGTAGGAGAACCGCTTGCCGACGTGCATGTGACGGCGTTTCCGGATGGTGAGACCTTTGTGAAAATCAACGAGAACGTCCGCGGTGCCGACGTTTTCATCATCCAGCCGACCTGTCCGCCCACCAACCACAATCTGATGGAGCTTTTGATCATGGTGGATGCCGCCCGGCGTGCGAGCGCGGAGCGGATTACGGCCGTGATTCCGTTTTTCGGTTATGCCCGGCAGGACCGCAAGGACCAGCCGCGGGTGCCGATCACGGCGAAACTGGTGGCCAATCTGCTCACCGCCGCCGGGGTTAGCCGGGTGCTCACCATGGATCTTCACGCGCCGCAGATCCAGGGTTTTTTCGACATTCCGGTGGATCATCTGTATGCGAAGCCGGCCCTGATCGGCTACCTTCGTGACCGCCATCCGGACGCGACGAATCTCACGGTGGTGTCGCCGGACGTGGGTGGGGTGAAAATGGCCCGCGCCTATGCCGAGGCGCTGGGAGCCGAGTTGGCGATCGTGGCGAAACATCGGGTGAGCGCCACCCGCGTGGAGGCCATGAACGTGATCGGTGAGGTCGAAGGACGGGATGTGGTGCTTGTTGACGACATGACCGAAACCGCCGGAACGCTCAAGGCGGCCGCCGAAATTCTCAAACGAAACGGTGCATTGAGGGTGTTCGCGGCGGTTTCGCACGCGGTTCTGGGCGATATCGGCCGTGATCGGCTCCAGAATTCCGAGATCGAGGAAATCATCACCACCGACTCGGTACCCTACGCGACCGGACCCAAAGTGCGCGCGGTGAGCGTGGCTCCGCTGCTCGCCGAGGCGATCCGGCGCATCAGTGACGGGCAATCGGTCACCTCCCTATTTGAGGTTTGAACCGGAAAAAGCGGCCGTTCCGCTCGTTTTCAAAAACATTTTTTTGACAAGCGGGCTTCGGGCGGCTAAACCGTGCGCCCCCGAGTCCGATGCCGGACGGGTACCTTCCCACTCATTCCAACGATTCCTGATATGGCCAAGAAACTATCCTTGAAAGCCGCCCTGCGGGCCCGAACCGGTTCCGGCAGGCTCAACCAAATGCGCCGCGAAGGCTGGCTGCCGTCCGTGATTTACGGACGCGGCACCGAAAACCAGAACCTCAAGGTGGACGCCAAGGCTTTTGCCGAAATGCTTGCCGGGAGCACCTCGGAAAACATCGTGGTCAACCTGGATGTGGAAGGCGCCGGCACACGTCTGGCGTTCCTCCAGGCCGTTCATCACGACCCGCTCTCCGGCAAGGCACTGCATGCGGACTTCCTCGCGATCGACGAAAACACGCCGATCACCGCGCACGTTCCCGTCCATCTCACTGGAGAGGCCGTTGGCGTCAAGGCGGGCGGTTTGCTCGAGTTGTACCTCCACACCGTCGAAATCATCTGCCTCCCGAACGATCTGCCCGAGGCGCTGTCGTTCGACGTCACCCACCTTGGCGAAGGCGATTCCCTCCACATCGGCGAGGTGACTTTCCCCGCCGGCGTGAAACCGACTCACGGTTCCGAGGTGGTCATCGCCCACATTGGCAAACAGGGGTCCGGTGAAGAAGCCGCCGCCGCGTCGGCTGCCGCCCCCGCCGCTCCCTGAGGCACCCCGTTTTCCGTTTTCCGGATTCATTCACCCGGGCCGTTCGCGGTCCGGGTGTTTTTTTTGTCTTCGTTCTTGTCAGCCCATGTCTTGGCGGTTTAACTGCGCGCCCACCGACCATTTCCCTACCGTGAAAGCCCACGAAATTTACGCCGCCGTAGATCCCGCCATTGTCACACAGATGCTCGATTGGTTCCGTGCCAACGACCGCAACGTGTACAAGAGCGCCGTTGCCACGCTCGCCTCGAACCGCAAGCTGCGCCCGGTGTTCATCCAGCAGAAAACCATGCCGGACCAATACGCGTGGATCCACAAAACGCTCAAACTCAACGCGTGCGACACCATCGGCGAACATCTCCTCCAGGCGTTCCTCATGGCCGGACAGCAATCGCTGCTGGCGATGTTCTGCGACGGCATGGGCATTCCCCACGACGGCAAGGGCTCGGTCGTTGGCGACCTGCCGAAGAAACTGGATGCCGACCGCCTGAACGAAACCATCGACCGCCTGATCGGGCTGTTCGATCCCAAACTGCTTACGGTTTACCTGCATTGCTTCAACAACCAGGTGCCGGACGGGTGGTCGGAACTGAGCGAAAAGCTGGCGTCCGATTCCCGGCTCACGCTGGCGTGATCCGCGCCACTCTCATTTTCCGGCCCGTGGGTGTCTAACGCACTCATCCGGCGCTTGAATTCCCGGATTCCGCGGGCATGGTTCCGCCTCCTTCCGAATTGAGCCATGCCCAAAGTACACGTCAGAACCTACGGATGCCAGATGAACGAGCGCGACTCCGAACAGGTCGTGCGGATGTTCTTGGAGGGCGGCTACACCGTGACCGCCGACGAAAGCGAGGCGGACGCGATCCTGATCAACACCTGTTCGGTCCGCGACCAGGCCGAGCAGAAGGCGCTCGGGAAAATGGGCATGCTGGGCGCGCGCAACCGCCATCGGCCGCATGTGGTGTTAGGTTTCATGGGCTGCATGGCCCAATCGCGCGGCGAAGAGCTTTTTTCCAGAATTCCGCGGCTCGACGTGGTGGTGGGCACGCAGAAATACCACCGGGTGTTCGAATATGTGGACACGATCCTGCGGCGGCGTCTGGAGGCCCGGATGGATGATCCCGCACTCGCGCTCAAGGGCGGTACGGTGTGCGACATCGCGGAGGAGGAAGGTTCGCAAAACACCATCCGCGACCACCTGCCGAAGGAGCGCCAGGCCACCGCGTTCGTCTCGATCATGCAGGGCTGCAACATGCGCTGCTCGTTCTGTATCGTGCCGGACACCCGCGGCAAGGAGCGCGGCCGGCCGATAGGCGAGATCGTCGAGGAGGTCCGCCGCCTGGCCGACGGGGGTGTCAGGGAAGTGACTTTGCTAGGCCAGATCGTCAACCTGTATGGGCGCACCGAGTTTCCGCGGGTGGATGGGAAATCGCCGTTTGTCAGACTGTTGGAAGCGGTTCACGAAGTGCCGGGCATCGAGCGGATCCGGTTCACCTCGCCGCACCCGATCGGTTACCGCGAGGATCTGGTTAGGGCGTTCACCTATCTGCCGAAACTGTGCTCGCACATCCATTTTCCGATGCAGAGCGGCTCCGACCGGATCCTTCAGGCGATGCGGCGGCCCTACAAAACCGAAAAGTTTGTCTCCATCTGTGAGGCGATGGCCGCCGCGCGGCCCGATCTGGCGATCACCACCGACATCATTGTCGGATTTCCGGGGGAAACCGAGGAGGATTTCTTGGATACGATGGCTGTGGTTGAGCGCTTGCGGTTCGACAACGCGTTCGTGTTCCGCTACTCACAGCGCCGCAACACGCCCGCCGCCGAAATGGACGGACAGTTGCCGGAAACGGAAAAGGAGGAACGCAACCAACGGTTGTTAGCCGTGGTCAACCGGATCGCGGTGGAAAAGAACCGGGCGCTGGTCGGCACGGTCCAGCGGGTGCTTTGCGAGGGGACCTCCAAGACCAATGCCGCGCGTCTGACCGGCCGGACGTCCCAGAACAAGATCACCATTTTCGAGGGCGACGCGGGCCGGATGACCGGGGAGTTGGTGGACATTGCCATCGCCGAGACCACCGGCTTCTCGCTCTACGGCGCGGTGGTGTGATCGATGCGCTCCTCCGCGGGCTGCGGGGGTTCCGGTTTGGCCGGTATTCCGGGCAGCAGCATCAGGCACAGATAGACCACAAGCGTGGGCACCAGCGCGCCCAGCGCGAGCCGCAGCGGGGAAATGCCGTCTTTGAAAAATTTCCCCAACAAACTCTGCCCCGCCGGATTCGGCGCGTTCGCAATCACGGTTAGGCCGCCGCCCGCCACCGCGCCGGCCACCACCGCGTATTTCGCCTCGGGGCTGATTCCGGCCACCTGCGACGCCAGATAGGTGATCGCGGCGTTGTCGTTGAAGGCGGTTAGGACCGTGGCGCCGAACATCAGGGTTTTGTCATGCAGCCCGAGGATCACCGGCTCGATCCACCATGCCTGGCAGCCGCCGTGGACCACCAGCCCCGCGAGGAAGAACCCGACCAGCATCGGCCCGCGCAGGGCGATGGTGTTCTGGTGGTGCAGCGTGGCCATCACGAAGGCCATGAAAAACAGGAAACCGCCGATGAACAGCACCGGATAGTGGGTGGCATACACCGTCCAACCGAGAAACGCGAGATGGGTCGCCGTGACCCACCAGGGCACGGGAGTTTCCCGGTCCTCCCAGTTTCCGGGACCGGCGGAGGCCGTCCGGTTTGCCAGTGGCGCGGAAAGCGACGCGAGATCCTTGCGGAAAACCAGCCAGTAGCCCGCGCTCGCCAAGCCGATCCCGATGAGCGATTTCCATCCGAACTGGGCCATCATGAACGGCGTGTCCCAGCCCCATTTTCCGGCCACCATCAGCACCGGCGGCGCTGCAAAGCTGGTTAGAGTGCCGCCTACCGAGATGTTGACGAACAACAGCCCGAGCGTGGCGTAGGCCAGCCGTGGCGAGGGATGGCAGGCGTAAAACCGCTTTCCCAGCAACAATGCGCCGATCGTCATCGCGGCCGGCTCGGTGATGAACGAACCGAGCACCGGTGCCACGGTTAGAACACTGAGCCACCACGCGGCCGGGCTGCCTTTCCCCAAGCCGGCTGCCAGCGACAGCACCCATTCCGCGAACCGCAGCACTGGCCTGCTGGCGGCGATCGCCATGATCACCACGACGAACAACGGCTCGGTGAACTGGCAGTCCTGGCCGACATACATTTTGAAATCCGTCCAACTGTAATAGTGCGTGGCGGCGGCCACCAGCGCGATCATCCACAGCCCGAACACCGCCTCCACCTCGCCGAGGAAATGAAACAGGGTGCCCAAGAAAGAGACTTCCGGCACAGCATCCGGGTGCTCGTCATCCGGAGCCTCCCGGGATTTCAGCTCTTCCTGATGCAAATGCTCGAAGCGATGGGCCAGGCGGGTAAACCAACCGCAGGCGAACGTGTGAATAATGGCGAGCACGAAAATCACCGTGGCCGCCACGTTGAACGGTTCCGCCGCCGCCCGGGCCTTGATCACCTCCCATGCGCCGCCATCCACCGCCGGATAGGTCGGCAACGGACGCGGGAACGCGGCGTACTGGCTCATCCCGCCGCCCAAATCCGGATAGGCCGGATCCGGATGGTGCGCCGCTGCCATCGCCGATTGGAAAAACAGCGGGAGCAGACAAATCATCAATACTGGGAAAAACCGGGCCATGGGTGCGAGCGGACCCTAGCGCCATACGGGAATTTCCGCAAATCTATCCGCCATGTTTCGCGTGTTGCCGAAATCGTTTCCATTCCCTCCGGATGGTGGCCGACCATCACCTCGGAGTTGGCGGTTCTCAAATGCACGAGTTCAGGGAACAGACGGTTGGACCATGAATGAAATCGGTCGGCAGATTCCACGGGCTCCTCAATTCGCTTCCCGGAATCCGCAAATTTTGCTTGGCAATGGTAGGAAATGGGATCAACCTACGGCAGCAAGGGGAAGGGAAAAGGGCCAATCCGTGGACGATTGGGCCTCCTTTCCCAGTTTCTTCGGTTGTGCGTTACTCGGGTTCCTGAAGCCCGGAAAGGATCCAGAACATGAAAACCACTCCTACCGCCGCGAATCCGATGGTGTTCCGCCATCCGTACCTAACGGACATAATCCCTCTCAAGCGCCGTTTGGCCACGGGCGCGTCATGCTTGCTCGCTGCGGTTGTTTTGTCGGATGCGGAGCCCGCGGGGCTGGACAACACTTTCGGCACCGGAGGCGTCACCGCTCTCGGAGCCGGGACCGGCGATGATATCGCCAACGCGGTGGCGATCCAATCCGATGGCAAGATCCTGGTGGCGGGCCACACCTGGAATGGAGCGAACAACGATTTTCTGATCGGACGGTTTCAGAACTTCGGCGCTTCGGATCCGTATTTCGGAGGGCTTCACGCGACATCCGTTGGCAGCGGAGAGGACTATGGCCGGGCGATCGCCGTGCAAAGCGACGGCAAGGTGCTGGTGGCCGGCAGCACCCACAACGGCACCAACTACGATTTCGCGGTGGTCCGTTATCTAACCGACGGGAGCCTCGATTATACCTTTGGAACCTTGGGCAGGGTTACCACGCCCATAGGCACGGGCAATGACTATGCCCGCGCTCTAACCATCCAGTCGGACGGCAGGATCGTGGTGGCCGGCTATGCGCAGGTTGGCACAACGACCGACATGGCCGTGGCCCGCTACCTGGATACCGGAGTTTTGGACACCGCGTTTTCCGGAGATGGAAAGGTCACGCTCGGTACCACGCTGACCCATGAATACGGGATGAGTGTTGCGATGAGCGGTGTCAAAGTCGTCGTGGGAGGATATGCGAAGGTGATCAGCAGTGGGGTCGAGTCGTTCGCCATCGTGCGTTTGGCCTCGGCCGGATCTGCCGACACCTCTTTCAACGGCACTGGAGCGGTTTCCACCAACATTGGCGGCACGGAAGATCGGGCGCATGCGATCGCGGTCCAGTCCGACGGAAAAATCGTGGCGGCTGGTTACGCGGTGGAGGCGGGAGTCCACAAGTTCGCGCTTGCGCGCTACAACACGACGGGGGGACTGGATGGAGGATTCGGCGTTGGGGGAACGGTGGTGACCGCGCTCGGTTCGGGAGCCTCTGCCGCCAACGCGATGCTCGTCCAACCGGATGGCAAAATCGTGGCCGCGGGCGAAGCGGTGGGAAGCGCGGGTGACTTCGCCGTGGTGCGGTATCTCGCCAACGGATCGGTCGATCCGGAGTTTTGCGGGGCCGGCCAGGCGATTGTGGCCGTGGGCACCGGAGCGGACTCGGCAAACGGTGTCGCGCTACAGAGCGATGGCAACCTGGTGGTGGCCGGAAGTACCCACAACGGAGACAATCTCGACGTCGCCGTTGTCAGACTGTTAGGAAACCCGGTGCCGGAGATTGATATCGAATTCCCTGAGGGGTCCCCCCTGGCGGACGGATCGGGAACGGTGGATTTCGGAGACACCACGGTTGGCACCGGTCCGCGGATCTATCGGGACGTGACCATCCGCAACACGGGATCGGCGAACCTAACCGGATTGTTCGTCTCGATCGACGGTCCGGCGGCCGGGGACTACCTGATAAGCCAACCGGCGTCGATGACGCTCGCGCCGGGCGCCACCGCCACCGTCGCGCTGTCATTCCTGCCGACCGCCGAGGGCACCAGGAGCGCCACCCTGCACGTGGCCAGCAACGACGTGAACGAGGGATCGTTTGATCTTTTCCTAACAGGGTCGGGCAAGGTTCCTCCCACGATCACCACCACCTCGCCGCTGCCGCCGGGGATGGTCAATACGCCCTACAATCTGGCATTCACGGCAACCGGAGGGACTCCGCCCTACACGTGGAGCGTGGATTCGGGAGTCCTGCCCGCCGGTCTAACCTTGAGCGGACCCGGGATGCTGGTCGGCACGCCGTCGTCGGTGGTCAACGCCAACTTCACGGTGCGGGTTACCGGTGCGGACGGGCGGGCTTCCACCCTTGGATGTTCTCTAACGATAGTGGACGAGTTGAATCCCGGCGATCCCGATCCGTCGTTCGGCGGAGATGGCAAAGTGACCACTGCCGTTGGCACCGGAAACGACTCGGCACAAGCGGTGGTGGTGCAACCGGACGGCAAGGTGGTCGTCGCGGGCTTCACCCAGATTGGGGGCGTTGAGGATTTCGCCGTGATCCGTTATCTAGCGGACGGCTTGCCGGACTCTTCGTTTGGCGCCGGAGGGATCGTGACCACGGCGGTGGGAACCTTCCGGGACTACGGTCGCTGTGTGGCTCTGCAAACCGATGGCAAAATCCTCGTCGCGGGTGAGGTAAGCAATGGCGGCGCCTACGATTTCGGAGTTGTCCGCTATTTGGCCAACGGCACGCCGGATCCGTCTTTCGGCACGGGCGGCATCGTTGTGGTGTCACTTGCTTCCAACAATGACTTTCCGAAGGGGATCTTCGTCCGGGGCGATGGCAAGATCGTGGTGGCTGGCGCGGCGGATATCAATTTCGGGGTGGTCCGCCTCAACGCCAACGGCTCGCTTGACACTTCGTTCGGCACCACGGGAAAGGTCGTCACGGATTTTGGAACTAACACCTTCGACTACGCGGAAGCCGCCCTGATGCAGAGCGATGGCAAGATCATCGTTGCCGGACGGGTGAGCACTTCCACCCGCGGCTACGACTTCGGGTTGATCCGCTATCAGGAGAATGGGGCGCTCGATACCACGTTCGGAACAAGCGGTAAGGTTGCCACTCCGGTTGGTGGTGGAACCATGGAAGACATATGTTATGATCTCGCGGAACAAAACGATGGCAGGATCATCGCGGTAGGCGATTCCGTCTCCGGCGGATCGTCGATTGCGGTGGTGCGCTACACGGCGAACGGAGCGCTGGACGCCACGTTCGGATCCGGCGGCATCGGCACTTATGCGATCAGCAATGCCGCCAACCACGGGCGCGCCGTGGCGGTGCAGAACGACGGGGCGATCATCGTCGCCGGATATGCCAACAGCCAGGGAAACACCGATTTTTTCGGTGGCATCCGGCTGCTTCCCGATGGGGCGGCGGACAGTTCGTTTGGTGTGACCGGCCGGTTAGTTACGAGATTCGGCGCCGGTCCTGACCGGGCCTATGGAATCGCGCTGCAAAGCGCTGGCGGGATCGTGTTGGCCGGCGAGGCTTTCAACGGGACGAACACCGATGTGGCGGTCGCCCGTTATGTGGGTCCTCTGGCGGCGGAAATCGTGGTGGAGGATCAGGCCGGGACTCCGTTGGTGGACGGCGCGTCCGGAGTGGATTTCGGCAGCGCCGCCACCTCGCGGGTTTTCACCATCCGCAACGCGGGAACCGCCGCTCTAACGGGCGTGCACGGCGATCTTGACGGGGCCAACGCCGCCGACTTCACCATCACCCAGCCGGCGACCACGGTGCTGGTGCCGGGTACCGCCATTTCATTCACGGTCACATTTGCGCCGGGCGCTTCCGGCGCGCGTCTCGCCTCGCTTCACGTGATCAGCAACGACGCGGATGAGGGGTCGTTTGACATCGGTCTGGCAGGCGGCACCGCGGCCAGTCCGTTGCTTGCCTGGCGTCTCAGCCATTTTGGCAACGCGGACAACTCGGGCATCGGAGCGGACAGTTATGACTACGACAAAGACGGCTTGGCAAACCTGCTAGAGTATGCCTTCGCCGGCGATCCCAAGGCTGCCAGCCCGTCTATCCAACCGATCATGCCGCCGTTGGGTGGCGGCCAGCGCGCGATCGCTTTCCGCTGCGACGCGAGCCGGACGGACATCACCTACACGGTCCAGGCGTCCGCCACGCTTGCGGCGGGTTCATGGATCGACATCGCACGTTCCACCGGAGGGGCCGCCACGGTGCCGATCAATGGCCTTGGCACGGTTTCGGACTCGGGAGCCAGCCTCAGGGTGGTGACCGTCACCCCGGTTGCGGGGGTGTTCCCTGCGGGCAGAGGTTTCCTGCGGGTGAAGGTTTCCCATTGACGAAATGGAAGGGTGTCGGAGCCGGACTAAATCGGGGGGATACGGAGCAAATTGGGAAAAGCGGGGATCTAACTGCCCGTGCCGGCGTTCGTTCGCGATTCCAAAATTCCGGAATCTTTCCAGAACGCGAGGTGGTTCTTGACAGAGCGGGGCGGTTTGGCCAGTTTCGGGACGCCTTCGCGGCACAACCCCATCTCCATTGCCATGAGTGATTCCGCACGTCCCAAACCGCTGTTTTTCATCGTCCTCGGCCTGGTTGTCATCACCCTGCTGGGCTATGGCTTCCGCAAGGTGCTGTTCCCGCCGGAGAAAGCCGACAAGCCGGAGATCATTACCGCCGACGACCTCCGCCAGGCCAGCGGCACCGAGGCTCCCGATCCGAACGTGCCGACCACGGTGAAGGAATACACCTTCAAGCCGAGCGAGAAACTGCCGCCGCTCAAGGACACCAGCGCCTATCAGCCGTTGCAGGAGCGTACCGTCAAGTTCGCCCTAAACGTGTGGGCCGGTTGGGCGCCGATCATCCTGCAAAACGGCGGAGGCGCCGCCGGCAAAACCTGGACCACCCCCGGTGGCGAGCCATTCAAGGTGGAACTGGTGCTCATCGACAATCCGGTCGCCATGCGCGACGCCTACGCCTCCGGCAACGTCCACATCGGATGGGCCACCCTTGATATGATGCCGCTGTTCATGGACGAGCTGAAGAAGGACCCGCGGATCATGCCGCGCGTCTATCAGCAGGTGGACTTCTCCAACGGCGGCGACGGCATCGTGATCCGCCGCAGTGCCTCCAAGGACCCGCAGCATCCGACCATCGCCGACCTTCGAGGCAAAAAAGTCGCGCTCGCGCAGAATTCCCCGTCCGAGTATTTCCTGCTCAACGCGCTGGTCAACGGCGGCGTCCAGCCGGCCGAAGTGGAGTTTGTTTACACCGAGGACGCCTTCCAGGCCGCCGCCGCGTTCAATGCGGACAAATCGCTGGCCGCCTGCGTGTCGTGGGCGCCGGACATTTATAATCTGACCGAGATTCCCGCCAACCACATGCTGGTTAGCACCGCCACTGCTAACAAACTGATCGCCGACGTGTGGTTCGCCCGCGCCGACTTCGCCCGGGACCATCCGGACATCTGCGAGGGCCTCGTGCGCGGCATCTTCGAGGGGATGGAGAAAATGAAGACCGACGCCGGCAAGAAGGAGGCCGCCGCGCTGATGTCCAAGCTCTACAGCATTCCGGAAAACGACACCGCCGGGATGCTGGCGGACGCCCACTCGACCAACTACGCCGAAAACCGCGAGTTTTTCATGAACCAGAACAACCCGGCGAACTTCGAGCGCACCTGGAACACCGCCTACATGCTCTATCGGAAAATGAACCGGATCAAGCAGGCGGTTCCCTTCGACCAGGTGGCGGATTTTTCGATCCTGCAGAAGATCGCCGATGAGGAGCCGTTCAAGTCCAGCCGCAACGAATACCAGATCAACTTCGCTCCGAAGACCGTTTCCACCGTCAAGGCCGAGGGCAGCGAGATTCTAACCAAGGTGGTGACGATCGTGTTCTCCCCGAACTCGTGGGATCTGCGGAAAAAAGTCACCATCCGCGAGGGCGGGAAGGACATCGAGAAACTCTACGATCCCAACGTGGACGCCGTTCTAGAGGAGGTTGGCAAGCTGGCTGGCCAATACGGCGCCGCCAACATCGTCATCGAGGGCCACACCGACGCGTCGATGAAAGGCCAGGTGGCCGAACAGATGGTCAAGGAGCTTTCCGGAAACCGCGCCAACGCGGTGAAGACCGAACTGATGAAGAAGTTCCCGAATTTCAACCCCAACCAGTTCGTGGCCGAGGGCATGGGGTGGACCCGTCCGTTCGACTCCGCCGACCCGGGAAATCATGCCAAGAACCGGCGTGTGGAAATCAAGGTGATCGCGCTCGAAAATCCCGAGTAATCCGCCATGCCGCATCTACCGCCCACCAACCAGTCGCCCCTGCGGATCGACACCTCGTGGTGGCGCAAGTTCCGCACGCTGCGGGACGAGCCGCCGGTCCTCGAGGGCTGGGTGTTCGGCCTTGTCGGCATTCTAACGGTTCTGGGATTGTGGTGGCTGGTGACGCTGGGTGATCCGGTCAAGCGCTGGGTGGATCCCTACACGCTGCCAAGTCCCGCCGAAACGTTCGGATCGTTCCCTGAGTTGTGGGAACGCGGTCTATCCATCAGCGCCCTGACCAGCCTGCTGCGCGTTTGCGGCGGGTTTGTCATCGCCGCCGCGATCGGTGTGCCGCTGGGCTTGCTTTCCGGCAGCTATCCGCGGGTGGGGGCGTTTTTCAAGCCGTTCGGGATTTTCGGCCGCAACGTGCCGATCGCGGCATTGATCGCCCTGACTTTGGTGTGGTTCGGCCTCGGGGAGTTGCAGAAGGTGATGTTCATTTTCCTCGCCGCGGTGGCGTTCGTGTTGTTCGACACGACCTCCGCGGCACGCTCGGTGCCGGATCGCTTTCTGGAAACCGCCTACACGCTGGGAGCGCGGCACAATTGGACCAAGGGACTGAGGCTGGCCGCCGGGATCGCCGCGGTCTACGCGCTGCTCGCCTCGGTCGGCTGGTCATGGCTGAAGGAAAGCGTGACGCTCGCGTCGGAGGCCGCCACCGCCGGCTTCTGGATCCGCGCGCTGGCCGGGTTTGTGTTAGGTTTCGGCCTGTGGTTTCCGCTGCTGAGCCATCAGGTGTTGCGCAAGGTGGTGGTGCCGATGGCGATGCCGGACGTGGTGAACAGCCTGCGGTTGCTGTTCGGCCTGGCATTCGGTTACATTATGCTGGCGGAAGTGATCAACGCCAAACGTGGGCTGGGCGCGCTGATCATCACCAGCCAGCGGCAGGGACCGCGCGAACATGTCTATCTGTGCCTGATCATCATCGCGTTGCTGGCATGGGGGATCGACCGTATGATCCTCATGGTCCAGCGTCAGGCGTTTCCCTATCTGAAACATGGCCAGGATTGAAGAAACGGCGGGAGCCGCACCCTGCGAATTGCAAAGCCTGCCGGACGACGGCCGGTTGCGGCGGATCGTGGAGTTCGACTCGGTGACGAAAACCTATCACCCCGGGACGTCCAAGGCGTTCACGGCGATCCGTGATGTGACCTTCCATGTGGAGGACAAGCCGGGGATAGGCGAGTTTGTCGGCATTCTCGGCCCTAGCGGCTGCGGAAAAAGCACGGTGCTGCGCCTCATCGCCGGGCTGGCACCGCAGTTTCCCGCCACCACGGGCAAGGTACTGGTGGATGAGCAACCGGTCTCCGCCCCGGGGCCGGACCGCGGGTTCGTGTTCCAGGACTACGCGAACTTCCCGCACCGCACGGTGTTGGACAATGTCGCGTTTGGATTGGAATGCTCGCACGTTCCGGAAAAAGAGCGGCTCGAACGCGCCCGCGAGTGGATCGGCAAGGTGGGCCTCGATCCGAAAAAAGATGCCGGCAAATTTCCCCATCAGCTCAGCGGCGGCATGAACCAGCGGGTGGCCATCGCGCGGACGCTGATTCTCGGGCCGCGGATCATTCTGATGGACGAGCCGTTCGGCGCGCTGGATCCGACAACCCGGCAGAACATGCAGGATTTGTTGGTCGCGCTGTGGAAGGAACTCGAGGCCACCGTGTTTTTCATCACCCATGATGTGGGCGAGGCGGTTTTCCTCGGCGACCGCATCTATGTTTTCAGCGCCTCTCCGGGCACCATCGTCAACCAGGTGGCGGTGACTCCGCCGGACCGCAAAAGCGTGGAAATGCAGGCGGTTCCGGCGTTCCAGGAGTCCGTCCGCCATATCCGCAACCTGCTCGACCAGGCGGGCCGTTCCTCATCCAACGAACCATCCGCATGAGTGCCCAGGAAGGATTGCTGGCCAGTCTGAAGCGCGCGGCGGCGTGGCGGTGGAATCTGTTGGGTCTGGGGGCGGGGATGGGTTTCGCCGCGCTCAGCGGTCCGCTGGCCCTGCCGGTGCTGGCGATCGTCGGTGGGTTGGAACTGGCCTATCTGGGGTTTCTCGGCATGAATCCGCGCTTCCAGGCGGTCCTGCGCGCGCAGTCCGGCGGTGGCAAGGATCCGGCGGTGGCGGCTGGTGTGGCGCAGTTCCAACAAATGATCGGGTTTCTCGGCAAACCGGACCGGGATCGTTTCGAGGCGTTGCGGAAACGCTGCGCCGCCTTGCTGGATCTCCGCCGCACGATGGAGGCCAAGGCGGGCGCGTTGGTGTCCCCCGGTTCGGGAGGCGAGGCGCTCGACCAAATGCTCTGGTTGTTTCTCAAACTGCTCCATCAGAAAGCCGGGCTGGACCGTTTCCTAGCCACCACCAGCCGCGCCGATATCGAAGCTGAACTCGAACGCGCCGAGGCCCAACTGAAAGACGCGCTCGCCCGCAACGGCGAAGGCATCGAGGGCCGTCTGGTCACCACCATCCGGGAACGTTGCGACACCATCCGCGACCGCCTTGAAAACCACCGGAAAGCCGGTGAAAACCACGAACTGGTCTGCGCGGAAATCGACAAGACCGAACAGCAGATCAACCAACTCTGCGAGGTGGGTATGACCCTGCGCGACACCACCGATCTGGCGGTCCAGATCAGCACCGTTTCCAGCTCCCTCCAGATGTCCGAACGCGTGCTCGCCGAGGCGTCCGTCGGCTCGGCCTATCTCGACCAGCCAGCTCCGCCGCTTCTATCCGGCATGCCCGCCATGCCGCCACCCATCCCCGCACGGGTGACGGAAGGCGGATAGGAGGCATACGCGTGCCTTCCCAATGACTTCCGTAAGGATATGAATTATCGGCTATATGGGGATTTCATGGGTTCGTGGCACTTTGACCACGGATGGCGCTTCGCACTTATTTTTCATTCTCTTATCCGTGTTTATCCGTGTCATCCGTGGCTTCAAAACTTTGTGATTTGGTGTTTTAAACCACGGATTTCACGGATGCGCACGGATGGCGCTCCGCGCTTGCCATTCTCCTATCCGTGTTCATCCATGGCTTGGAATGTTCGGAGCCTCGTCACTTTGCGGGCGCCCCCGGCACCTCGCAGCGGATGAACAGGAGGACTTTGGTGGCCAGCGCGGGGGCGGGTGGACGGGGCAGGGGATCGAGAACGGCGGCAAGTTGCCAGACACCGGGACTGAGAGATAGGCTCAGGTTTGCCCGGCGCTTCTCGAACTGCGGCATGCGGATGGAATCATCTCCCTGGTCGGTACGGTGTGACTTTATGAAGTTCATTCCCGTAAGTGTCGAGTTTTCCACCGCCCCCCAAAGTTCCAACGTGCGCGCGCCATCCCCTATGTGCGCCTCCAATTGATGGAAATTGCCGACGTTCATAGTCCACCAACACTGCATGGCGAGTTTGCGCGCGTTCTTGCTGCTCCAGATCCACCATGATATGCGGCGCGACGCCCTGTCGGATGCCGCCATTTCCGGAATCCGATTGGGAATTTCATTCTCCGAGAAACCCATCGGAAAGACAAACTCCCGGATGGACTCTGATAAAGTTCGGTGTCCGGATTGGAAGGTGAAAACCGCCGAATCCACAATCATCGCCGACTGCTTTTCCACCAATTTCATCGCTCTGGTGTGAAGGACGGCACCGGAAGAGGCGTCCGCCATCATGGCGGTTAGATCGGTGCGGGAAATCTCGATGGATTGGAGAAGGACCCGGATGTTGGAAGGTGGAACAAACGGCCCGGGATCCTTCGGCGGCCCGGGGTCGGCGAAGGGATCGCGTTCGACAGGGTTTCCTGGATCGCGGCCATCACCAAACGGATCCTGTTGCGCGAGGCAAAAGGATGTTAGGATGGCGAGGACGGTGGCGATTCGGTTCATGGGTTTCTGACCACAACCGGAGGCGAAGCCGGAGATGGACCGGAGGTCAAATTTCACGGATAGACACGGATGGCGCTCCGCGCTTTTCATTCTCTTATCCGTGTTCATCCGTGTGATCCGTGGTTTTTAATTTTCGGGGCCTCGTCACTTCGCGGGCGCTCCCGGGACCTCGCAGCGGACGAACAGGAGGACTTTGGTGACGGGAGCGGGGACTGGGGCTTGGTTCATCGGAGTGAGCACGCTGACCAGCTCGAAGGCTCCGGTGGGGATGGTGAATTGGGTGTTGCAACGCAGGGTGCGGAAGTCCGGCATTTTGATATCAAAGTTGAAATAGGGGCCGGGGACGGCTCTGATGAGACGGTCGCCGTGGTGCTCGACCCACTCGGGAATGAACGCCAATGTGACTGATCTGGCGTCTGGCGAAAGGGTCGGCACCGCTGAGATGGTTAGGCCGACGTTGCGGGTGTCCCAGCAACTGGGGGTGCTGTCATAGACGACCAGCGGAGGATCGCCTTGTCCGCGAAGCCATGCCCTGTTTTCGAGGGGTGAAAGTGGTGGATCACTGACCAGTTGGGGTGGCTCATATTCAGTGACATAGGTCATTTCTTTGACCGTCGTGATTTCTGTCGCTTGTCCATTGCGGGTGGTTAAGACGGCGGAATCCACGGTTTTGGCCCGGCCGGATTTCACGAGGGCGTTGGCCGCGGTGAAAATCTCCGCGCCGGATGCGGTCGGGTTCGAGAGCAGGGAAGTCAGGTCGGTGTGGCTGACTTCCACCATGCTGACCAGCACCCGGATGTTCTGTGGCACCGGTTCGTCCGCGCGGGATTGCGGAGACCCGAGCAAGAGGGCGATGCAAGAAAGCACCGATCCGACAGATCCGGGGATTGAACTAGCACATGCGAATTTCATTTTTCTATCCGTGTTCATCCGTGTCATCCGTGGCTTCAAATCTTTGTGGTTTGGTGTTTTGAACCACGGATCTCACGGATATGCACGGATGGCGCTCCGCGCTTCCCATTCTCCTATTCGTGTTCATCCGTGTGATTCGTGGTTTCAAATCTTTGGGTTTTGGTGTTTTAAGCCACGGATTTTACGGATATGCACGGATGGCGCTCCGCGCTTCCCATTCTCCTATCCGTGTTCATCCGTGTCATCCGTGGCTTCAAATCTTTGGGTTTTGGTGTTTTAAGCCACGGATTTTACGGATATGCACGGATGGCGCTTCGCGCTTCCCATTCTCCTATCCGTGTTCATCCGTGTGATTTGACCTGCGGTCCATCTCCGGCTTCGCCTCCGGTTGTGGGTTCGGAATTTCCGGGTTTCGTCATTTTGCGGGCACTCCGAGCACGTCGCAGCGGACAAAGACCATAACCTTGCGGGTGCGGTCGGGGGTGCCGTCCTGGCCTTTGGGAGAGAGCGCGGCGACGAGCAGCGGCTGGCCGGCCAGGGTAGTGACGGCGGAGTTGAGGCGCAGGGTGTAGAACATGGGCATTTTGATGTCCGCATTGCCACGGAAATCGCGCCACTCCGACCAAACATGTTCTCCCAGATGATAGACGATTTCCGGGACGAAACGGAGGGACACGGATTTGCCATCGGCGGCGACGGCTGGCTCCACCTCGAGCGTGGAGCCGGTGTTCCGGGTGTCCCATGCGGAGGGTGTGGGACCGGTGGCGAGTCCCTCCACGGGTGCCGCTTTGTCGCCGGAGGCGCCGGTCTGGATGTTGTTGGGCAATTCGGCCGGTTCGTATTCGGTGGCGTAGATGAATTCCTTGATCGACTCCGTGGTGGCCTTCTGGCCGCTGGTTGCCAGGCAGATCATGGTTTCCACGACGGTCGCCTTGTTTTGCGCGACGAGTTCGCCAACCTGTTTGCGGAGTTCGGTGTCGTCGGTGGACTTGCGTTCGCCGAACATGAGCGCGGTGAGCTGCTCGTGGGCCAGGTCGATGAACTCGACCTGGACGCGGACCATTTTCGGATTTTCCCAGGGGATATCCGCGGGCTTCCGGGCCGTTTGTTGGGCGTGGACGAGGGTGGCGGTTGCCAGAAGCAACCCGGCTGCAAGGGCACGGCGTAGCGCGGTTTTCATGGTTGCGGGCAGAGTAACCCGCCGCGCCGCGGGGAGCAAGCGGGAATTTTTTGAGGCAAGAATCAAGAATCAAGAATCAAGAGACCAGAGACCAGAGACCAGAGACCAGAGACCAGAGGGCGGGGCTTGTTTCGGATTCCGGGGACGATGCCGGGTTGGGTGCTCGTTGAGCCTCAGATCAGGCTGATCTTGTCTCTTGTCTCTTGAATCTATCGCTCGATACCGAGGTCCGCGTGGCTGATGGATTTTCTGGCGGTGAAGAAACCGATGAGCGCCTCGCGGGACTGGACCGGGAAGAACTCCTGTTTGGCCTCCGCCGAGGTGGCGATTTTGTTGAGGATCTCGTAGCGGCGGCCGCCGGATTGGGCGTCGTAGCTGTTGAGGGCGATCCGGTATCGGCGCTCCGGATCGAGCGGTTTGCCATCGGGCAGGGTGATGTCGGTGGCTTGCCATTTGCGGCCGGATTTGGTGGCGGTCACCTTGAAGCCATCCAGATTGTGGGTGGACATTTTCGAGTTGAACACCTCGGTTAGTACGGCCAGCAGGTCCTCGCGGGTGAATCCTGCGGTACACAGATGGTTTTCATACGGCACCACCTCCCAAGCGTCGGCGATCGTCTTGCGGCCCGCCGCGATGCCGGTTTCGAGGAAATTCCCGTGGAGCACGCCATCGACGGGCACCTTGCGTTCTTCGAGCGCGTGGCGGATGGCGCGGGTGAGCAGCAGCAGCGTCTGGGCGGGTTTGCCGGGGACCGAGTCCTTGGTTAGATCCTGTTTCAGCTCGCCGATGGCGCGCGCCCATTCGGCGTCGGAGGTCTGGCGGTCCTTGGCCGAGGCCGAGAGGATCGCGGGGTCCTGCGCGACGGACTTGTCCATCAGTTTGGTGGAGGTGTTGATGGCTATCAGCTTGCGCGATGATTTCGAGAACACCAGGTCGGTGCGGCCGCACTGGATGCCGTAATATCCCGCCTGGGTGTAGGCGACCTCGCCGATCTTGTGGGAGGGGATTTCCTTGTGGGTGTGGCCGGCGATGATCGCGTGGACGCCTTCGACCTCGTTGGCGATTTCGGTGATGCGGTTGGCGAAATCATCGGGAACTCCGATGCCTTTGAGGCCCATGTGGGCGGCCACGATCACGGCGTCCACCCTCTCTTTTTTCATCCGGGACAGCGCGTAGAGCACCGAACGGATCGGAGGCGCCGCTTCGAATCCGCCTAACAATCTCGGTGCGGACCATGCCGGCAGGCCGGGGGTGATCGAGCCGATGATACCGATCCTGAATCCGGCGATCTCCTTGATCAGATAGGGTTTGATCTTCGCCAGCGGGTGGGTCTTGTCCTTGAGCATGTTGGCGTAAACCCCGTCGATTTTCGCATTCGAACCCAACACCGCCGGGGTGGACACTTTCACCGCGTCCGCAAGCGGTTCCGGGCCCCAGTCGAACTCGTGGTTGCCGATGACCCACGCGTCGTAGTTCATGCCGTTGAGCAGGCGCATCATCAATTGTCCGCGGGTGCTCAGGGAGACATGCGTTCCTTGATAGATATCACCGATATCGAGGACCATGTGGTTCGGGTTCTCCGCTTTCCACGCCTGGATCTGGGTGGCGCAGCGGGCCAGGCCGCCGACATCGGTCACCACCTTGCCGTCCTTGTCGGCATAGGTCTGGGTGGGCACGATGTGGCCGTGGAGGTCGGTGGTGTTGAAAATCGAGATGGTGACGAGGTCGTCGTCTTCGGCGTAGGCCTGCCATGGCAGGGTGTACGCGAGAGCGCCGCCGCCTAACTGGCGGAGAAAGGCGCGGCGGCCGAAGCGGGGGGTATGGATTCGCATGACGGGCGCAAGGTTATCCGGCACCCCTTCGGTGGCAAGCGCGGTTTTGACGGGCGGACGGCATCGTTTCGGGAAAACCTTGCCGGAGGGGCGGCGGTCTGGCATGGATGGGTGCGTGGAGTGGCACTGGAAAGACCGATTGCCGAAGTTTGATCCGCTGCATTGGGTGCAGTGGCGGTGGCTGCGCGTGATTCCGGGGATCGCCCGGTTGCGGGCGCTGCGTCCGGGCGCGGACGCCCATGTGGGGGCACTGGTGGATGCGTTCGCTGCGTTTGCGACGCTGGACGACCGGCTGAGTCCGGGGGAGGCCGAGCTGATTCTCGATTTGTTGCGCAGCGCGTTTCCGGAGGTGGATCACGGGTGGCTGCGCCGGCGCCTGCAAAGGGCGGTTAGGAGTCCGCAGCCGTTGCAGGCCGTCTCCGCCGAGCTTAAGGAAACCTTGGACGACGCCGCCAAGCTCTCGGTGGGTTTGCAGCTTTTCACGCTGGTGGACGCGTCCGGAAGGACCGACCGCGGTTGGGCGGCGTTCGACGTGTTCATGCGGCGGTTAGGGCGGCCCGACTACGGGGCGGCGATTCTGGGGGAAATGCGCGGTGGCCGGGAGGATGGCGATGAGACGCTGCCGTTCGAGCGGCTGGTGTTCGGCGGAGAGGGGGCGGAGGTCGTTTTGCCGCCGCTGGCGGTGGATGCGGGGCAGGAGTTCCGGGTTTATCGGGCCGGAGATCTCGTGTTGGTTAGAAACACCGGGCGCGCGCCGCTGTGGGTGCGGGGAAGGTCGTTGGAAACGGGCGCCTTCCTGCGGGTGCGTGAGCGCCAGCCGCTGGTGGTGCCGGGGTGGACGCTCAGCCACGAGGACCTGATGTTTTTCCTCAACGTGAAGCGCACCGGCACCAAGCCGGCGGTCTATCTGGAGAGCACCGCCGGCGGATTGGTGGCCGAGCGGATGCGGAGCCGCGCCAGCGCGGTTCGGGTGGCGTTCGGGCTGGACGCCGAAGTGGAGGCGCTCAAGGACACCCGTCTTCACGCCGGAAGCCGCGGCCCGCTGCGCCGGGGCGACCGTTTCCGCTGCCGCAACCACGAGCGGTTGGGCGATGTGGACGGCGTGGGTTGCTCGATCAACGAACTGCGGCGGCGTGCCGCGCAGTCCGGGCGGAGGTTCCGGCTGGCGGGCGACCGTCAGGAATATCTGGTGTCCAACGACCCCGAGGCGCTGAAAAGCGGTGACTTGTTGTTAGGTAGCATGCTGGCCCCGCGGTGCGTCCTGTTCATCCATTACGATGCGGAAAAGGCGGAGGGTCTGCTGGAGGTCCGCGAGGCCGAGGGGCCGGTGACCGTGGACGGACACGCGGTTCGCGGCCAGGCGGTGCTGAAGGACGGCGCGCTGATCCGGCTGTCCGGCAGCCAGGCGGTCAGGTGCCGGTTCCGCGAGGGGTTTCTTGATGAAGAGCGCACCCAGATCGAGTCGCTGGTGGTGGAGGATCTGGTGCATGATTTCGCGCCCGGCGCGCGGGCGCTCGACCAGATCGGCTTCGAGGTCCGGCGCGGCGAAATGTTATGTATTATCGGCCCAAGCGGAAGCGGCAAGAGCACCCTGCTTTCGATTCTATCCGGGCAGTTGAAGCCGTCCGCCGGCAAGGTGGAACTCAACGGCGTTCAGTTATATGAACACCGCGACCGGCTGGTGCCGTTCATCGCCTACATGCCGCAGGAGGACGCGCTCAATCCGCAACTCACCGTTCGCGAGCATCTGCGCCACGCGGTGACCATCCGCAGGCCGGGACTGAGCCTGGCCGAGCACGAGCGGCGGGTGGACAGCGCGCTGGCGGAACTCGGCCTGCAGGCCATCGCCCGCAGGCGTGTCGGATCGCCGGGCGACAAGGCGCTTTCCGGCGGGGAACGCAGCCGGCTGAATCTCGGCCTCGACCTCGGATCGCGGGCGGAAGTGTTTCTGTTTGACGAGCCGATCTCCGGGTTGTCATCCAAGGATTCCGAGCATGTCGCGGAAACGTTGCGGTCGCTCTCGCGGGAAAAAATCGTGATCGCCTCGCTGCACCGGCCGGGCGCGATGGTGTTGCGGCTGTTTGACAAGGTCCTTCTGTTGGATAGCGGCGGGTGCGTGCCGTATTTCGGAACGCCTGCCGGATTGGTGGAGTATTTCCGCGAGGCTTGTGTCGAGTTGGGTATCGTCCATCCGGGATTGCAGGGCGGCACGGCGCTGGGGGCGGACTTCGTGTTCGACGTGATGGAGACGCCGCTCAGCGCGATCGGCGGAAGTTTCAGCGCGGGTGCGGCGCGGCGGTTTCCGCCGGTGTTCTGGCAGGAACGTTTCGAGAGCGTGGCGCTCACCCGGTCCTTGCAGCCGGATCCGGGGCCGGTGTCGCGGCTGACCGGGGCCAGTCCGGTGGCGGGTCTGCCGGTGCCGTTGAAACCCGAGCGGCGGATCCGCCGGGTGCTGGCGGTGTTCGCGACCCATTTCCTGCGGTCCCTTCTTTCCAAGGTCCGCAACCGCGGCACCATCTACAGCCTAACCATCGAGGCCCCGGTTTTGGCGGCGCTGGTGTCGATCACCCTTCGGTCGTCGCCATCCGGCGAGTATGCGTTTTCGACGGCGCTTCATATCCCTGCCTATCTGTTTTTGAGCGCGACGGTGGCGATGTTCCTCGGTCTAACCAACTCGGCGACCGAGATTCTCCGCGACCGGCCGATCCTGCGGCGGGAGCGCAACTGCCAGCAAAGCGCGGTGTCTTATGTGGCCGCCAAGTTCGCGGCGCTGGGCGTGGTTGCCGCCGCGCAATGTCTCATTTATGTGCTGGTGGGAGGTTATTTTCTGGAGATATACGGAATGGTGATGGAACACTGGCTGTGGATGACGCTCACCGGTCTAACCGGGACGGCGATGGCACTGGTGGTTTCCGCGCTGGTGAAGACCGAGCGCGCCGCGCTGACGGCGGTGCCGCTGCTTCTGGTGCCGCAGATGCTGTTGGCCGGAGCGCTGGTGCCCTATCGGGAAATGAACCGCGGGTTGTTCGAAAACGTGGGACTCAACCGGGAGCGCGGCGGTTCGCCGGTGCCCGCGCTGGTGATGCCGCTGCGCTACGCCTACGAGGGAATGATCGTCACCCAGGCCACGCGCAATCCGTTCGAGGTGGAGCGCATCCGGTTGCAGCGTCGCGTTGACTCGTTCATCGAGCAGGAGAATGACACCGGGGTGAAACCGGCCGCGAAGGATCTGGAGCGTTTCGAGTTGCTCAAACAGGGGGTGCGCCGCTTGTTGGCCGCTGGAGCCACCAACGCCCGTGATGCCGGAGACCTGATCAACCGGATCGTTCGCCTTGCCAAGTCCGGCGGAAAAATGGAAGTGGAAACCATCAAGGTCTGGCCGGATGATCCGTCCGCAAAACCCGCGTCCGAGTATTTTGTCAACGACCGGATCGACCTGATGGTCCGTGAGGCCGAAACCTTCCGCCAGGACTATCGGAACACCGAGTATCGGAACATTTTCCTCGCTCTGAAGAAGCCGCTGCCGTTTGCCGGGAAGAAGAAATCCGGCGACGCCGCGCCCGCGGATGGGGACGATGGCGTGGAGGTGGATACGATCCGCTATTGCGCCGTGGTTCTGTTGGGAACGGTGCTGGCGTGCTGGGGGGTGACGGCATTCTCCCTCACCTATCAAAACAAACGGGTCCGATAGCCGGTGCTCTATCCGTCCTCGTCCAGTTCCACCCGCACCCGGCAGAATCTCCGTGGGGCAGTGGCATCGAACGTCACGGTGCGGCGCACGAAGCCGGGCGAATCGGGCGTGTAGGTTTCCTCTTCGACCGAGAATCCCGGCGGCGGATCGGCCGACCACGATCCGTTTTCCAGCGTGGTGGAAAACTCGACCACATAGGTGATGCCGCGGTCCTCCGCGTCCTCGCGAACCGGGAAATCCACCGAAACGGTGCCCGAAACCGCCGATACTTGCGGCTGCAGCGGCACGCCGCCCGGTTGGAAACGGGACGCGACCGCCGGATCACCGCCAAAAACATATTCCAACAGATTTGGGAGTCCGTCACCGTCGCCATCGGCATCCGCGGCGGGTTGCGCCAGGCCGTCCGCCCATGCCTCATACGACGGAATCAGCCCGGTGGTGAAATCATAACTGCGGACCGCGATGCCATCGGCCCAACAATCGAGGCGGATCGGCAATTGGCCCGCGATGCCGGTTTGCGGCCACGTGGCGGTTAGGGAACTCGTTTCCCCGGCAGGCAGGTTCGCGCGGTGAAGCAGAAACTCCCCGGCCGCGCCATTGGTGACGGTCCACCCCGGCGCGTCCAGCGTGTCGGGCGATTGTGCGGGCGTGAACCGGAGCACCGCGTTGGGATTCGTCGCTACGGAGGCACCCGTGTTGGTTAGGTCGAGCCGGCAGGTGGCGGGCATCGCCTGCCGCCAGGGCTCGGGAGTCCTGACCACCGCGGTCGCGAGCGAGGTCGGCGGCGGGGCGGTCGGCGTCATCTGATAGCCGTCGGCAGCCATCAGGAGATTGAGTTTCGCGATGTAGTGGCAGACAAACGTATCGTAGTTCCGCCGGTATCCGGTGATGGTGTCGATGGCCGTGTGGACGGACACCAACGCGGGCGATCCGTCCACCGAGGCGAATGACGGGCTGCCGGAATCCCCGCTCTGGAGATAGCAATCGTCCTGCCAGCCGTAGTCGATCGGGTAATCGAAGCGCAACGCGCGGGTTAGATTGAGGCCGTCTCCTTCGAGATCGTCGAACGCGGCGATGAATCCCCGCGCGGCTTTGGCCTGCCAGCCGAAGACGGTTAGACGGGTGTTGAGATAGGCGTTCTCATCGGCCAGATCCAGATAGGGGAATGCGTCCACCTTGTCTCCCACGGCGAGCGGGGTGGTGAATTTCGCCAGGGAAAGGTCGGTGTTCTGGCCGAGATCGTTTTGGATGGCGGTGGAAGAGTCCACGGTGCGTTCGACGGTTAGACCATCGGCATTGAGAAAGCGGATGACCGAACCGGCGCCCGGCGCGTAGTGGGTGACGCACACGATGTGCTGCGGCGAAACCAGCGCGAACTGCCGCTTGTTGGTATCGTCCGCCGGGCACCAGCCCACTCCGGTGAACTTCCGACTGTCAAACCACGCCGCGTCGTTCCAAACCGGATTCTCCGGAAACCCGGTGAAACGGTTGTGGCGCGAGGCCGAGTAGTCGCGAATTTCCATCCCCCGCGCGCCGCCGGCCAGGACGAAAAGCAAAACCACGGCTCGGACGTGGCGCGGCATGGTTTCAGCCCTCCTGATGCGGGCTGATCACCGCCACACGGTCGATGCCGTACTTGGTGAATTCCTCCCAATAGCGTTTCTCCCAAGCGGCGGTGCGGTCGCGCCGTTGTTCCTCGGTGAGCTTTTCCCACGCCTTGAGCCCGATCGCCCTCGCGAGGTCGCGGTCGGACAGCCGGACGGCCAGCTCCTCCCAGAAGCTCTCATTGCGGAACTCGTCGTAGCACTCGTGGCAGAAGAGTCCCTCCTCCACCTCGTTTTTGAGGCGGTACCGTTGTTTTTCCTGGTCGTATTCGATCCAGTTGCCCAGCCCGGCGTGGGCCGCGCGCTCGAGGATCTTGTCCTCGAGGGATTCGTAGTTGGCGATCTGGGTGTCCGCGGATTCCTTCTGGTTCCAGGACGCGACCATGGATGCCAGGCTGACCATTTCAACCAGGGTGGCAAGTTCTTGATCGGAAAGACGAAGGTGCATGAGCGGAAGCAAGGAAACCACGGGTCCGCGGATAACGCAAGACCGCGTTTGGAGAAGGTCCTCCGTTGGAAACCAACGCGCTGCCGCTCAATGTCCGGTTTCCCCGCCGGTGTCGAGATGTTGGATCACCGCCGACCGCTCGTCCGCGGGGAGGGAGGCGGCCCACTGGCGGGCGGCCTGCGGCTCGTATTCGGCCCACTGGAGGGCCAGATTCTTCGCGGCCCAGAGGCGGGCGTCGCCGGCGGGAAGGCTGCGGACCCATTGGCTGGCGGCGGCCGGATCCTGCCGGCACCAGGTGGAGGCCAGTTTGCTGGCGAAGATAAGAGCGTCTCCCGGGCGCACGGTGTTATTCGAATCATCGGGCTGCGGATGTTCTAACATCCATGAAATCGCGGTGGCCTGAAGCGAGGGAGGAACCTCGTCACTACCGTGAGACACGAGCTTGTTGGCGCAGGCCGTCTTGGTTTCCTCCGGCAGCTTGGAAAACTCTCCCATCGCGGCGGTGATCTGATCCCGGTCCCATTTGCCGACTGGATCGGTGTAGGAAGATATCCAGTTCGCGTCCCTGGAGGCCAGTTGGGTTAGCCATTCGGCCGGGGTTGCCGTTTTGGGAGGATTTTGGTTCCGTGTGCTTTCGAGGGCGGCGTTCGCCGCATCAATTTCCTTGGGGTCGGTGAGGCGGGCGATCCAGCGTTTTGCATCGTCGGGGTCGTCGTTGGCCAAATGTTCCGTCGCCCGTTTGATCAGATTCATCCGTTGCGCGGGTGTGAGCGATCCATCATCCAGCAATTCGAACGCCCGCTCCGGATCCTTCGAGGCAAGCAGTGAGATCGCCTGGTTGGCTAGATTGTCCGCCTGTTGCTTGCTGAACCCCAGGACGCCGAGTTCCTCATGGATCCATCTTTCCGGATCGTCTCTAACGAGCTGATAGGGATTTTCGGATGCCGCCGCCGCAAACCATCCGGGCGGCAGGGAGTCCGGATCCGCGAGCAAGCCCTTGAGCGATTCCGAATTGTTGGAAAGCGCGCTCTTGAACCGTTTCAGACCATCCGGTTCGTCGCGCAGCGCCGCGATGCCGGCGGCGGGATCGCGTTTCAGCAATGCGGCATCGAGTCCGGCAATGGCCATCTTGCGCAGGGGAAAGGGCAGTTTGCCCAGTTCGCGTTCCAGTGCCGCCGGTGACGCATCCGCCAGAGCGGCCAACATCGTGGAAGCCTGCATGTTGCTGGCGTATGGCGAGCGTGTGAACGATTCAGTCGCCAACTCCAGCACCGCGGCCGGATCCACCTTGGCTAGCGGCCCGGCGATGGGTTCGAGCAAGCGACCTCGCTCTCTCGGGTCGCGCCGGCTTTTCAGAAACGCAAGCGCCGCATGAGGGTCCACCTCCGCCCAGCGTTTGGCCACCTCGAAGGTCTTCTCCGAGTTGCGGAACAGCGACCAATCCATCAGACCTTCGGGATCCTCCGCCAACCAGCGCGCGCGGGTGATCTTGTAAAACACGTTGCTTTCCATCCCGCTGTTGAAGTCAAACCAATCGGACTGATACCAGCGCCGCAGTTCGCCGACCGGGAGGTTTTGCGCAAGCTCGATGGTCGCGCGGAGGCGATCCTCCGGCGTGCGAGCGGCGTGGATCGGCGCGAGCAGGCGGCGCACGTCTTCGGGCATCACGGTTTTGCCGGGCCGGCGAACCTCCCGGTTGGGAGAGCGGACGGGAGCGGTTCCCGACGCGGATTCCGGAGTGGCTGGATGCGGCCCGCGGATTGCCCATCCCGCCACCGCGCCAACGGCGAAGACCAGCGCTGCCATGATAGGATGGGATGGGGATTTCATTCTGCGGAGGGCGACGAACGGTTGATGGTGGAACGGATGGAATTGAGGGTATCCTCCGGCAGATCGGCATGCTCCAGCCATTTCCGGGAGGCGTCCGGGTCTAAATAGGACCAGTCGATGAACGAGTTCCGGACAACTGGCCAACGCCGGGCTTCATCTGAAATTCGCATCAGCCACCCGATGGAGTCCTCGTATTGGCCGCGTTGGGCGAAAGAGTGGGAAGCGATCGATATATATTTGTCATTTTGGGCTCCTGGCGGCTGCGCTTCCACCCAGCCGGCGAAGCCGTCGATATCCTGCCGTGCCCAGGTTTCCGCCACGAGTTCGTGCCGACGGCTGGCATCCCCGCCCCCGTCTGTCTCCGGAATTGCGGTCAGGGCGGCCAAGGGATCGGCGGCGACCAGCGCGTCAACCAGCGGTTGGAGTCCGTCGATGGGGCCTCCGGAACCGCTGCCGCCATTCGGGGTTTGGACCCAGAGCATCCGGTTGGCGGCGTTGGGAAGGACTTTGAAAATCTCTGAATAGATCGCCAGGGCGGCCTGGGGGTCCTCGCCGGCCAGTTTGGCGCCGACCATGGCCAAGCGTTCGGCCTGGAGGCGTGGGGAGGTTGCCGTGCGGGCCTGTTTGAGCGCCTCGTCCGGGTTGGTTTCCGCCAGATAATCGAACGCCTCTTTTTCGAATTTCCGTTTCATTTCCCCGGCCGGAAGGGAGGCGGCGAGTTCGGCTAACACTTCCGGGTTCTCACGCCTCAGGGTGCGCAGGAAGGTACCCTCGTGGTAGTCCGACATCGGCCCTGTGATAGGGTGTTTGCGCAGCCATTCGAGCGCCAGATGCGGATTGTCGCGGGCGAGGGCTTCGATCGCCTTGATGTCCCACACCTGATCGTGCGCGAGTTGGAAATCGAGCGCGGCCAGCGGATCGGTGCGCGCCAGGCCGCGGATGATGCCCTCGATGCCGTTCCATTGGTCGAATCCGGGGTTTTCCTCCAGCACCCGCAGCGCCATCTCGGGATGAAACTGCCCGATCGCCCGCATCACGAAGCCGGCCATCTCTTTTGGCGCGCTGCGGGCGGCGGCCACGGCGGCGGTTGGATCGTTGATCGCCCAGGCCCACCACGGAATGCCCTCGTGGCCGCTGCCCTTGGCCGCCGCGATCGCCCCGGCCGGGTCCGTGCGGGTCCATTGGGAGAATAACAGATCGATCACTTCGGTGTCGCGCTGGGTCTTGTCGAGCCGCAGGTATCCGTCCCAGAACGCCGCCAGATCCGCGACCGGGGCGTCGAGTTGCCACAGCGCGAGGCGGGCATAGAGATCCTGCGGGTCACGGACGGCTAACAAACTATCAACCGTGTCCGACGATTTCAGCCGGGCCGGACTGGCGGGGGTGGAAGGAGCCTGTGGTTCGGCGGCAACACCGGACGGACCGGAGGCGGCGTGGCGGAGCGGGGAGGGGTCTGTGGCGGGCTTGTGCCCCGTCGGTTGGCGAGCCGCGAAT
Source organism: Verrucomicrobiota bacterium (assembly GCA_017301995.1). Taxonomy (GTDB): domain Bacteria; phylum Verrucomicrobiota; class Verrucomicrobiia; order Verrucomicrobiales; family Akkermansiaceae; genus Luteolibacter. The sequence continues at coordinate 127,531 of JAFLEH010000015.1, forward strand.
CCCGCCGCCAGACCGAGAACCGCGCATGCCGCGAGCCACCCGGATTTCCGGGTTCCCGCGGGTTTTGTTGGATCGTGCGCTTTCACATGCCTTGGCCGGATGCTCGCCTTAGCCCGATGCGCCAACGCACCGTGCCTCCCGGTTCTAGCAAGCAGCCCCCGGATGGCAAGCGGAAATCGCGCGACAGCCATTTTCCATCCCGTCGATTTCCCGCGCAAGAACCCTGGCGCACGGGTCGTAGCATGCTTTTCAGCCCATTTCTCCCGTGAAGAGTCGTATTCCTTTGCTCGTTCTCGCCCTGTCCCCGCTCGCCGGAGCGGCGGACAAGGTGACGTTTGACGAACACATCCTCCCGGTTTTCCAACAGTCGTGCCTGAATTGCCACAACCCGGACAAGGCCAAGGGCGGGCTGGATCTATCCACCTACGCGGGCACGCTCAAGGGCGGATCCGGCGGAAAAATCGTCGAACCCGGAGACGCGGGATCGTCGCTGGTCGGCGTGATCGAGCACACCCGCGAGCCGAAAATGCCGCCCCAGGGCGACAAACTGGCAGCCGCGCAGGCCAAGCTGCTCCGCGATTGGATCGCGGGCGGATTGTTGGAAAATCCGACCTCCTCCGCGCGGAAACCCTCCAAGCCGAAACTCGACACCGCGCTGAAATCCGACCCCGGCGCCAAGCCCGACGGTCCGCCGCCGATGCCCGCCCACGTTTTGCTAGAGCCGGTGGTGGCCACCGCGCGGGGCACCTCGGTTCACGCGCTGGCGTCGTCGCCGTGGGCGCCGTTGCTGGCGGTGACCGGCCAGCGGCAGGTGTTGTTATATGATACCGCCGCGCTCGAACTGGCGGGCATCCTGCCGTTTCCGGAAGGCGAGCCGGTTTCCCTCGCGTTCGCGCCCGGTGGCAGGCAGTTGATCGTGGGCGGCGGCGTGGCGGGAAAATCCGGGACCACGGTGGTGTTCGACGTGACCAACGGATCGCGCCTCCTAACCGCCGGGAAGGAGTTCGACTCGGTGCTCGCCGCGGATATCCGGCCGGGGTTCGACCTGGTGGCCACCGGCGGCCCCTCGCGCCTGCTGAAACTGTGGAGCGTCGAGACCGGCGAACCGGTGAAATCCATCAAAAAGCACACCGACTGGATCACCGCGCTGGATATCAGCCCGGACGGTGTTTTGTTAGCCAGCGGCGACCGCAACGGCGGCGTGTGGGTTTGGGAAAGCGATTCGGGCAACGAGTTCCACACGCTGCGCGCCCATCAGGCGGGGATCACCGGGATCGCGTTCCGCGCGGACTCCAACATTCTGGCCACCGCGTCCGCCGACGGCACGGTCCGCTATTGGGAAATGAACAACGGCGGCGAAGTTCGGAAAAACGACGCCCACCCCGGCGGAGTCACGGCGTTCGCCTTCGGCCGCGATGGCACCTCCCTAACAGCCGGGCGCGACATGAAAGCGAAACTCTGGAAGCCGGACTTCAACCCCGCCCGCGATCTGGCCCAGAACCTTCCCGCCCTGCCCACCGCGGTGGCGCTGGATTTCGTGGGGAAACGCGCGTTTGTAGCCGACGTCGAAGGCGCGATCCGGGTGTTCGACACCGCCGATGGAAAACCGTTGGGCGAACTTCCGTCCAACCCGCCGACCGTGGCGGCCCGGCTCGAACGGTTGGATGCCCAACTGGCCGAACTCGCCAAGGCCCAACCGCCCGATCCGGCGAAAATCGAGCCGCTGAAAGCCGCGCGCAAACGTTGGGGCGCGGCGGATATCCTAACGAAAACACTCGGCGCCGAGACCGCGCTTTCCGCCGCCAATCTGGAGGCGGAATCCCGTTTCGACGGGTTTTCCACCGCTGCCAAGGCGCTTGGCGCCGCCGCGGAACGCCTCAATGCCAAACGCTCCGAACGCCGCAAACTGGCGGCGCTCCCGCAGGACAAGTCCTCTCCCGAAACCCGCGCGGAAATCGCCGCCACTCTCTCCGCCATCGACTCGGTGATCGCCCGCCTCCGCGACGACCACCGCCGCCTCGAAGCGGAAGTCCTCAAGTCCCGGTCGGGCGTGGAATCCTCCGCCCCCGGCCTCGCGCAGTCCGCCGCCGCCGCCGCGAAATTGCGCCGCGATTATCTGGAGGCGGCCAAATAATCGCCAAAAACGACTTGCCAGCGGGGCGCGGCAGGGCTAATTCGCGCCGGTTTTTCGCGGCGGACGGGTGGTTCGCCGGGGGAAACCAACCATCCCGAACCCCAATCGCAACACGCCCATGAAACCGAAAAAAGTCGCCATTCTCACCGCCGGTGGCCTCGCGCCCTGCCTTTCCAGCGCCATTGGCGCGCTCATCGAGCGCTACACCGAAATCGATCCGTCCATCGAAATCATTTGCTACCGCGGCGGTTACAAGGGCCTCCTGCTGGGCGACAGCATCACCGTGACCCAGGAGGTGCGCGACAACGCCCACATTCTCCACAACTACGGCGGCAGCCCGATCGGCAACAGCCGGGTGAAGCTCACCAACGTGAAGGACTGTCTCAAGCGCGGGCTGGTCAAGGAAGGCGAGGATCCGCAGGAAGTCGCCGCCCGCCAGATGGTCAAGGACGGCGTGGACGTGCTCCACACCATCGGTGGCGACGACACCAACACCACCGCCGCCGACCTCGCGGCGTTCCTTGAGAAAAACAAGTATAACCTAACCGTAATCGGTTTGCCGAAGACCATCGACAACGACGTCTATCCGATCCGCCAGAGCCTCGGCGCGCTGACCGCCGCCGAGCACGGCGCGCGGAATTTCGCCAACGTCGTGGCGGAGCACAACGCCAACCCGCGGATGCTCATCGTCCACGAGGTGATGGGCCGCAACTGCGGCTGGCTGACCGCCGCCACCGCCAAACAATACCAGGACAAACTCGATTTCCAATCGTGGGTGCCCGAACTGGGCCTGACCAAGGAGCGGTTTTCGGTCCACGCCGTTTACATCCCGGAAATGGCCGTGGACTTCGATGCCGAGGGCGCGCGCCTCGCGAAGGTCATGGATGAACACGACAACGTGAACATTTTCATCTCCGAAGGCGCCGGCGTGCAGGACATCATCAAGGCGATGGAGGCCGCCGGCCAGACCATCGTCCGCGATGCATTCGGTCACGTGAAACTCGACACCATCAACCCCGGCCACTACTTCGCCAAGGAATTCGCCGCCAAGATCGGAGCTGAGAAAACCCTGGTTCAGAAGAGCGGCTACTACAGCCGCGCCGCCGCCGCCAACCTGGCGGACCAACGCCTTATCAAGAGTTGCGTGGACCTCGCCGTCGAGTGCGCGTTGCGCCGCGAAGGCGGCGTGATCGGCCACGACGAGGACAACGGCTGCCGCCTCCGCGCCATCGAGTTCGACCGCATCAAGGGCGGCAAGCCGTTCGAAATCGATACGCCTTGGTTCGGTGAACTCCTCGAAAAGATCGGCCAGCCGAAAGGCGCCCGCGTCGAAGTGGAGCACTGAACCCGTAAATCCGAAGTTCAGGACAGTTTGGACGCTCGGATTACCACTGAAGCGCTGAAAGCCGCTGATTTCGCTGAGTTTTGTTTGATCAGAAAGGCGACACCTGATGGTGAATCGGGTTTCTGTTGGTTTTTGTAGTTTTCATTGCAGCGGCTTCAGCGGAACTCAGCGCTTCAGCGGTCAAATGAGACCACATGATGCCTTTCAATTTCGGATTTTGGGCTGACCGATTTTTTCTCGTCAGGAGGGCGTACCCACGATCATCGGGTCACACCAGAAACCCGAAAGAAAGCACCATCCATCGACGTGGCTGTCGCCGCGAATTGTGCCAAATCACTTTCCGACCGGATCAGGATGTCCGAATTTGCCTTTGCGATACACTGGCATCGACGCTCATAGAGCGCCGCTACAAGCACCTCATCGGCTCCAGGAACTCACAGTTATTCAGAAGGGCAAAGCGGCGCGGGAGAAAGTCCCCCGCGCCGCCCTTATCGCGGACAATTTCGTTAGGGGACGGTCACCTTGAAGCGGCCGAACAGCATATAACTGCCGTTAGGTACGATGACAATGCCCGTTCCGTTGATCTGATTGCTGGTGTTGGTGCTAACGCCTCCGTCCTCCGCCACCGCGCATGGCGGGCATTGGTCTTGGCGCCATCGACGGCGGGTTGGCGATCGGATGGGACGGGTGGGGGCGATCCACCCTGTCGCCCGGCGGCAGCACGATCAGGTCCGGATTGTCATAATAGTCGCCGTAATACCACGGATCATGGATGCTGCCATAGCCTTGGTAGCTGCTGTTGGTCCCGGTGGTTTCGCATCCGGAGACCGCTGCCGCGGCGAGGGCGACAGAAGCGGCGCTTGCCAGACGGTTGAGATGGGATTTCATGGCCTTGGAGTTGGGTTGCATGGATTCGCTGGATTGTTAGTTGGTCCATTCGATCAGTCCTACCGGAGCGCCCGTGGGGTCTGCGATGACGGCGGCCTTTCCGTTCAGCAGGTTCTGGCGGGGTGTCACCACAATCATGCCGCCGAAGCGGGTGGCTTGGCCGATCGTGTCCGCGAGGCGGGTCACCCGCAGAAACGGCAGCCATGTGGGGCGGACGGCGGGATTCACTCCGGATAGGTTGCGCACCGTGGCGCGCGAATGGTCCCCGCTCCGCAGAATGAAATCACTGGTCCGGTAGGGCCCGCTGTCGCGGACAATCTGATAGCCGCCGACGCTTTGATAGAAGGTCGCGGCCCGGTGTGCGTCGCGGCTCAGATATTGCAGCCAAACCCAACCGCCGGGTGTGGCAGGCACATCGCCCGGATCTCCCGCGGACGTCCGGATGATTCCGAAAAGCGCCCCTTCGGGATCGACAAACACCGCTTGGCGTCCGCGGTCGGGAACATCGAACGGTGCAGCGATCAGACGCCCGCCGCCCCGGAGCGCGGCCCGCTGCGCGTGGTCGATATCGTTCACCGAGATGTAGCCAAACCACCGCGGTGTGGCATGCGGCTGATTGGCCGGACGCTGGCGCTGGAACATGCCCGCAACCGGGAGCCCCCGGTTGAACGCCAGCAGGTAGTCGCCATGGCGTTGGAACGACCAACCGAACAGCTTGCCGTAGAACTTTCGCGTGGATTCCAGATTGTCGGTGACGAGATCCGCCCACACGAATTTGCCGGGCAGACGCGGAACGGCGGAGTCTCCGGGTGGCATGGGTGCGGGGGCGTTCTGACCAAGCGCCGGTCGGACCAGCATGGGTGCCAATAGGAGCACGGGGCAGAGGAGGCGCAACCAAAGGGAACGTGTTTGCTTCTTCATGGCGGTATCGATGATTCGGATCCTCGAATTGCCGCGACGGGATGTCAAGCACCGGAATGGAAACCGCCAAATGACCGCGGTTTCCGGCCCGCTTTCAATCCCTATCCAGCGGATCGGGGCAGCGGTCGCGGAGGCGGCAGCCTTGGCAGTGGTCGCCCAGAAACAGGCCGTCCACCCAGTCGGTGAGCTGGCGCAGGTCCTCCGGTTCGTCGGTTAGGAAGCCGGCTTCGAAATTCCTGCGGCCGGGGCTTTTGGCGCCCATGCCTGCGCCAGTTAGATTGGGGGAACCGACGAAGGCCTCCCGTCCGTCCGCGATCACCGCCTTGGTGTGGAGGCGCGGGCAGAGCGCGCGTTCGAACCATTCGCTCCGGCGCAGCACCGGATAGCGGTCGAAGTCCTCGCGGAACCGCGGCCCGGGTTCCTTGGCGTGCGCCAGGCGCACCGCGATGCCGGCCTCCACCATTTCCGCGAGGATCGCCAGCAGCGGCACCGACCGTTTCCCGCGGACGACATGCAGGTCCTTGATATCGGCCGTGACGATACACAGGAACTTCTCCGCACGGGGGATCATCTCCACGATCACCCGCTGATAGATCGCCTCGTTGAGCAGCAACTCGCGCATGCCGTGGTGGTTAGGACCGCCACATGGCGGGAACGAACGAAAGGTCGGTGGCTTCGGCGATGGCGAGGCGGATTTGGGACTCGATGACTTCGAGCGGGACGGGCGCCTGATAGTCCCTGAGCGCGGCGGTTAGGGCGGCGACGGGGTCGGCGGTGCCGGTTTTCAGGATGCGGAAGGTTTTGACCGCGAGCGCTTCGGCGGCGCCGGGGGTTAGGAGCGAAGGCATGAGCGGCGTGACCGCCTCCGGCATGGCGTCCGGGAGTGTCAGGCCCTTGCGTTTGCACAGCGCGCGGGTGAGGGCGTAGCTTTCGGCGGGACTGGAAGTGGGAAAAATCGGGATCTTCACGTCGATCCGGCCGGGGCGTTTGAGGTCGATTTCCACCAGATCCGGGCGGCTGGTGGCGAGCGCCCAAAGGATGCGGCCGCGGTTGCGGGAGTTGCTCATCTGCTCCGCCATCATGCCGTAGATGCGGCCGGAAACGCCGGAGTCACCGGAATCCGCGTTGCGGCGGCCGAGCGCCTGGTCGGCCTCGTCGATGAATACGATGCAGCGGCCGAGCGCTTCCAGCAGGCGGAAGATTTTCTCCAGATTGCCTTCGGTGCTGCCGACCCAACGGTCGCGGAAGTTTTTCATCTTCACCACCGGCACGCCGGCCTCGCCGGCCAGGCATTCGACGAGGAAGGTCTTGCCGGTGCCCACCGGGCCGCAGAACAGATAGCCCATTGGCATGGCCGCGAGTTCGCCTTGCTGCCAGAGGGCGATGTCCTGTCGCAGCCAGGTTTTGATCGCTTCCACGCCGTGGAGGTCGTCGAGCGTGCGGTCGGGTTTGAGAAACTCGATTAGACCATTGGCGTCTTTTTCGACGAGGTCTTTTTTGATGGAAATCAGATCCGCCTGGGTTAGTTCCGCGCCGCCATGCTGGCGGAGCTGGAGCATGGTTTCGATCGAATGCAGTGTGGCCCCGGCGAGGGCCGCGGCGATCGATGACGGATCCGCGGCAAACGGGGCAAGCGGTTTCGGATAGAGCGTGCCGAGGTGGGTTAGCGCGGGCCCGAGCGCGTCCTTGCCGGGCAGCGGCACCGCCACCCGGGCGCTTTGCGGATTGTTGGAAAGCAGCGGATGGAGGTCGTTGAGGTTTTCGGTTAGGAGAAACGACGCGCAATGCCCGCCGGTGATGAGCGGATCGGTGGCCCAGTCGCGCAACTGCGAGGCGGTGGCGCTCAGTTCGTAATTGGCCGACCCTTGGGCGGGCGGGACGATCAGATGGGCGTTGATGATGAGCACGGCCACGCGGACCGTACGTTCGGGTTTGAGCCGGGCGAGGTTGCCGCAGTAACGCAGATAGTGCGACAGCACGTGAACCGCCTCGCGCGGCGCGACGGGGAGCGTCTTGTCCTTCCACGCCGGCCATTGGGCAAAGGTTTCGCCGCCTTTCTCGACCCGCGCGCCATTGCCGAGGTCATAGGCCAGGACCACGTCGAATTTCACCAGCAGGCTTTCCCGCAGGTATTCGGTTAGGCTGCCCATCCGCTCCGGGCCGGCAGCGGATTTCGGGATCAGCACCCGGTCGCTGATGTTGCCATGCAGAATGAACTGCGAGGCCGCGCCGGATTCGTAGAGGTCGATGATTTCCTTGGACCAGGGGGGCATGGGGGATGATGGATCGTGGATTGTGGATGGAAGATGGGAGATAGGATGGATTCACCGCCAAGACGCCAAGTCCGCCAAGGGTTGACGATGTGGGCGGGAGGTTTTCAGATGAAACATGCGTGACGGTTTGGTCGAAGCCTCTGTTCTGTTAGGACGGGAACACCGACCGCGGAAATTATCGATCCGGGGATGGGGTATCGCCGATTTGGGAACCACATTCTTGGACTGATTGGTCCTTGCTGGCCGCGGATGGCGTTTCCTGCCTGAGTGGTGGCGGGTTGTTGTATTCCAGCCAGCGCTTCCATTGAAGAACAAGCCAGCTGATCGGGTTGCGTTCGATCCATGCGGTGAAAAGCAGGCACAAGCCGAGCAGTGTTCCAAATACGGGAAGCGCCGATCCATTTGGACCAATCATTCGGATGGATTCCGCGATCGCATACCCGAGCATCCCCGCCGCGATGAGCATGCACGCGCCGAGGATCTTCGCGGCTCTAACAATGTCATTCATGGTGATGGCGGTTTGTCTGTGGCTACTGCCCTTCCGGCGCCATTTCCTTTTTCACTTCGGCCGGGGCGGCGGTGGTGGCGCCGGGGACGGCCATGCCGAGTTCGGCGGCGAGATCGGCGAGGGCGATGTCCTCGAGGGCTTCGCGTTCGGCCTTCTGTTCCTTGAAGCGGGTAGTGTCGATGCTGTCCTTGGCGACGCGGGCGCGGCCGGCGGCCTTGGTGTGTTCCTCCTCGACCATCTGGTGGAGTCTATCAAGCGTATCGCCGGAGCCGCCGATCTGGGTGAGCATGCCGCTGGCCATTTCGTTCATTTCGGCGAGGGCCTTCTTCATCTTGAGGTCGTCGAGGTCCTTGCGGAGGCTCTCCATCTTGTCGCGGGCTGCCTTGATGGCGGTATCGCGGGAGGTGGTGAGTTCCTTGTAGGTGGCCTCGGCATCGACGAGTTGGGCGCGGTTGTCGGCGAGGTCCTGGCGGATGCGCTGGAGTTCGAGGGCGATCTCGCCGGCGAGGCGCTGGTTGCCGGCGCGGAGGTTGGCGGCGGCCTTGGCTTTGAGGTCGGCTTCCACCTTTTCCTGGCGTTTCACCTGCGCGATGAGCTTCTCACATAGTCCGGCGTGGGCGGCGAGGCCTTGGTTGAACTGGGCGATCTGTTTGCGGAGATTTTCCTTTTCCACTTCGAGCAACGCTTCGGGGTTGCGTTTTTCCAGGCCGGAAACGAAGAGGCCCAGGAAGCCTCGGAAGATATTGGCGATGCGGCGGAACATGGGCGTATGGGGTTGGTTCGTTTGAGCTAACGGCACCGATGCTGACAGAGGCCCGCCAGCGGTCAAGCAGGATCGGCGTGGAAAATCGCACGGATTTTTCACCCGGAATTCATTTCCCAGCGGGTGGTGGCCACGCTAAGCTGCGCGCATGTCAATTCCATCGTCACTGCGTGCGGTGCTGCCATTCGCCATCGGATTGGGGCTGGGCGGCATGGCGGTCGTCTGGTTCGGAAAAAGCCTGCCCGGCGCGCCGGGTTCGGCTGAGGAACGCGCGGACCAATTGGAGGCCGAGCTGAAACGTGCGAACCGCGAGATCGCCGCGCTTAAAGCGGATAATCCCAACGCCCGGACCCGTCCGGGGCGCACGGTGCGCGACGGACTGCGCGAAATCGCCGAGGACATCCGGGCCGGTCGGCCGGTGACGCCGGATGACATCTTCCGCATGACCCAGCCGCTCCTGCGGGATCTTTCGCCGTTGTTGGACCGGATGCGCGTCCGCGAGCAGCAGAAAACGATCGAGTCGCTCACCGGCGAGCTGGCGCGGAAATACAACCTAACACCCAAACAGCAGGCCGCGCTCGCCGATTGGTTCGAGGCGAAGTCCAGTGAAAACGCCAAGCGCTGGAGCGACATGGTGGGCCAGGAGGGCACCCGGCTTGAGGATCTCGTGAAGGCCACCCGCGACCTGCGGCCCGACGACGGGCTGGACGAGTTCATGGGCCGCACTCTAACGGGCGACAAGCTCGCCGAGTTCAAGACCGACCGGATGGCGCAGCGGGCCGAGCGGGTCCAGCAGACGGCCGACCGCGCGGTGGCGAGGCTGGATGGCATGGTGGGCCTCGATGACGCCCAGCGGGATCAGATTTTCGGCATCGCCGCCCGTTCTTCCGGCGACTACGACCCGGCGATGAAACTGGAGGGGATTGGCGGCGACCTAACTGGAACGCCGGTGGCTAACCCGCGTGAGGCGATGTTGGAAGTGCTGCGCCCCGACCAACGCGCCGCGTATGACGCCGAACGCCAGCGCCGCTACGACGAGGCCGCCAAGGACGCGGCCGTGCTCGGACTCACGCTGCCCGCCGACTGGAACCCGCTGGATGAACTCGAATGACCGCCCCATGATCGCTTCTCCTCCTCTATCAAAAAAATCCGCGGCGATCGACGTGCGTTCGCTGCGGGTCGATTACGGTTCGTTCACTGCGGTGGACGACCTCACGCTAACCGTTCCGGCGGGCGAGGTGTTTGGTTTGGTAGGGCCTAACGGTGCCGGCAAAACCAGCACCTTCCGCGTGCTGACCACGCTGATGGAACCGACCTACGGCGAGGTGTTTCTCGATGGCGTGGACGTGTTGGAGGATGTGGAAACCGCGCGGCGGATCATCGGTTATATGCCGGATCTGGCGCCGGTGCCGTCGGATCTGAAGGTGTGGGAGTTTCTGGATTTCCATGCGGCCGCCTATGGTTTGGGCAGCCGCGCGGCACGGCGCGAGCGGGTGGATGAATGCCTGGCGGAGGTCGCCCTGACCGAGCAGCGCGGCAGTTGGTGCAAGGAGCTTTCGCGCGGGCAAACCCAGCGGGTGGTGCTGGCCAAGACGCTGCTGCATCGTCCCAGCGTGCTGATTCTGGACGAACCGGCGAGCGGACTGGATCCGCTGGCCCGCCGGGATTTGCGCAACGCGCTGCGGCGCCTGGCGGCGGGAGGGGCCACGGTCTTCGTGAGTTCCCACATTCTCAGCGAGCTGGCGGAGATGTGTACCTCGCTGTGCGTGATGAACCGGGGAAGGCTGTTAGCCGCGGGAACCGCCGAGGAAGTCAGGCAGCAGCTCGGCAGCACCGACCGCATGCTCACCGCTACGCTGTTAGGTAAACAGGCCGAGGCCGCCGCGTGGCTTGCCGCGCGGCACGGCGTGCACGACACGCGCGTCGAGGGCGAACGGGTGGTGTTCGGATTCGCCGGCAGCGACGAGGATCAGGCGGCGCTGGTGGGCGGACTCGTCGGCGCGGGGTGGAAACTCCGCGCGTTCGAGGAAAAACGGTCGTCCTTCGAGGACATCCTGGTGGAAGTGGCGGAAAACAATCGGAAAGCATGAAAACGGACGACATCCAACAACCCATGACACGCCACGCGGCATTGGACATCTTGGGCAATCCCATTTTCCGGCGGTATTGCCAATCGCGGCTGAGAATCCGGGGGCTGGTGATCTCGCTGCTGATGACCGTTTTGGGATCCGGCTTTTTCGTTTCCTTTTTCGCGGCGGTGGGAAGCCGCGCGGATGCGTCCGGCGTCGATGCGGCGCGCGTTTCGGTTATTGCGTTGCTGGTGATCCAATCGCTGATTCTGTTCCTGATCGGCACCGCGCAGGCGGCCGGGGGGATGGTGGCGGAGCGCGACGAAGGGGTGATCGACTATCAACGGTTGGTGCCGATGTCGCCGTTGGCGAAAGTGCTGGGCTATCTGTTCGGTCTTCCGGTTAGGGAATGGGCGATGTTTCTGGCGAGTCTGCCGTTCACCGTATGGTGTCTGTGGCGGGGCGAGGTCTCGTGGCGCGTGTGGCTGCCGCTTTACACCGTGTTGTTCAGTTCGACCATGGTCTATCATCTAACCGGGCTGGTGGCCGGAACGGTGGTGCGGAACCGCCGTTGGGCATTCCTGTGTTCGATCGGAATCGTGTTCGCGCTCTACACCATCGTGCCGCAATTGGCCAATTTCGGGCTGGTGTTCTTCAAGTACTTCACGCTGGGTCCGGTGTTTTCCGAGTGCCTTCCCGGCCTGCTGCCGAGGGATGCCGCCGCGGCGGTCAGCACGGTGCAGCGGCTGGCTCCGGTAGTGAAGTTCTTCGGTTTGGATTTCTCCGAGTGGGTGTTCACGTTGTTCACCCAGGGCAGTCTAATTCTGACATTCGTGGTCATGCTGCGGAGAAGATGGCAGCGGGCCGAGGCGCATTTGATGGGAAAAATCTGGGCGGCCGGGTTATTCGTGTGGGCACAGGTCATGCTGTTGGGCAACGCGCTGCCGCTGATTGATCCGGGCAATCTGTTTCCCAGCCGGGAGTTCGGACGCATGTTCGGGCCAGTTTACCGTGCCGCGGCGGGTTGGCGTCCCGACCCGACTGAGGCGGTGGTTCTATCCGGCGTGTATGGTGCGGTGACGGTGGCCCTGCTCGCTTTGATATCCGGGATCATCACGCCTTCGGTGGACCGGCAGATCCAGGGATGGCGTCGGGCGCGCAAGCTGGGGCAACGGGGGATTCCATGGCTCTCGGATGCGGGCAGCGGGTGGTGGTTCACCCTGCTGATGGCAGTGGCCGGGGCCGTGGGTTGGTTTGTCTTCACGCGGGCGCTGGTGGAGTCGCGTTGGTTTCCGGGACAGGTGCTGCCGGTTCCGGTGTTCGGGTATTTCCTCGCCTTGGTGTTGGGAGGCGGACTGGCGCTGCAGGCGTTGTTGGAAACGCGTGGCGCGCAGGCCCAGCGGCTGGCGTTCATTTTGGTGGGCATCGTGCCGCTGATGGCCGGATCGGTGCTGTGTGTGATCAGCGAGGCGCTCTATCCGCTGGGTGCCTGGGTGTTGGGGATTTCCCCGGTGGCGCAGCCGGTTTTCGCCGCCGCATCGCAAATGCCCATCGCGGATCTGCCGCCGTCGGTCGCGCGCGCGGTGCCGCGGGCGTTCGAGTTCTGGACAGTGGTGGGCTTGCTGGCGGCCTTCTGGCTGGCGCGCGACCTCTGGCGGAGACGGAGCGCCATGGCCGCCGCCGCACGCGGGACGGAAAAGGATGGCCGTTAGAGCGCGACGATTTTCAAGATCGCGGCCGCGGTGGCGATGGCCATGACGGCCAGGGCCATGATGCCGGCGGCACGGTCGGTTAGGGTCATTCCCGGCCGGGCGGGTGAGGTGGACTTGGGAAACACGATGAACGCGTAGGCGAATCCGGCCAGCAAGCCGCCGAGATGCGCCGCGTTGTCGATGAACCGGTAGCCTAACACCCCGATCAGCGCGGTGAGCAGGACCCCCGCCACCAGGCGCCGCCGGGCGGAGCGGGGGACCAGTTTGCCGTGAAGCGTTTCGAAAACAATGAGGAATCCGAGCCATCCCATCAGCCCGCCGGATGCCCCCACGGAAGGTGCGGCGATGAACCGGACCGAGGCTTCTCCGCCCACGCAGGCCGCGAACAGGAAAACCATCGGCAAGTGGGGCCAGCGGGCCAGGGTTTCCATCCGCTTGCCCAGATAGAGCAAGGCCGCCGCGTTCATCAGGAAATGGACCAGTCCGCCGTGGAGCATCGGTGCGGTGAAAAGGCGCCAGCGTTGCCCGTCCAGATAGAGCGGTTTCACCAGACCGGCGGACATGACCGAATCGTGGGCGAGAAACAGCGCGCGATCCGCCCACCACTGGGCGAGCCACACTGCGGTTAGAAGGCCGAGAATGATCCGCGTCACCGGTGCGGACTGGAGTTCCAGCCAGCTCTCAAACCGCAGCACGGGCACCATCGCGCGGTCGTCGGCTGCGGTGCGGCGCGTGAGTTCCGCGCGGCATTTCCGGGCCTGATACCAGGGGATGAATCCGAAAATCACGAAACCGAGGAGAAACAGTCCGAGGTAGGGTGACTTCAGCATCGCTTGGAAACCGCAACGCGCGAGGAGGGAAAATCCCCGGACGCCATGGTGGCCCGCCAAGAAAAACCCGGCGAGAAACGTCCAGGCCGCCGCCGCCGCGAAAACCACCGCCAAAACCCGGACCCGCTGGTTTGCGGCGGCCCAATCCTCCTCCGAATGACGGTGCCGGGCGGTTTCCAGCGGCTCCTCAAGCCCGGCGATTTCCTCGGGCAGACGCAGCCGGGGATGGTCGGGTGTCCAAGCCAAAAACACGGCCCCGCCGGGCGCTTCGCGGATTTGGCGGACCAGTTCGTCCATCGATCCGCAGGGATGACGTCCGCCCTTTGCATCGGTCCAGCCGTAGCCGGATGGAGCGGGAGGAAATGCGTCGTCGCGCGCCCACACCGGGGCGGCCGACGGGTTGTCGGGGGATTCCGTCACGTCAGGAAAGCGTCACGGACGCGTAAAAATTTCCCCGAATCAGGGTTTCGGGGGCTGTTCGCCGCCAGCCGGGGCGGGCGCGGGTGCCGGAGCCGGCTCCGGAGTTGGAGCGGGTGCGGCCGGATCCGCCGGAGCGGGTGCCGATGCGGGTGCCGGGGCAGGAGCAGGAGCAGGAGGAGTCGCATCCGTCGGCGCGGGAGCGGGGACGGGTGCCGGACCAGGCGCAGGCGCGGGAGTGGGAGCCGGAGCGGGCGTCGGATTGACAGTGATCGGCGGGGTGGTGGGCGCGGGGGCTTCCGGGGTGGCAGCTTTCTCCGCCGCCTTCGGCGTGGTGTCCTTGGTGAGGCCGCGCTGGCGGTTCTGGATGCCCATGAGGACCGCCAGAGTGAGGCTGATTAGGAAGAACAGGGAGGCCAGATAGACCGTGCCGCGCTGGAGGACATTGGTGGTGCGGGCACCGAAGACCTGATCGGTCACACTCGCGCCGAAAGCCGCGCCGAGGCCTTCCTGCTTGGGCCGCTGCATCAGGATCAGCAGGGTCATCAGCAGGCAAACAAGCACGAACACCACCAGCAGAAGATTGATGATGATGGGGAGCCATTGGATAGCAGCGAGGGTCATGGGGCGGCGAGCCTAGGGGCGGGATTCCGGCTTGTAAAGCGGAGAATTTCCGAAATTCGGCGGAAAATCCTCCGGATTGGCCGATCTGTTCTTGCCAAGCGGGAAAATGCCCCTAGCCTCCGCGCCGGGCGGGCTGTTTCCCATTTCCGCCGCCATATCCGGCGATTTCGCAATTCGGACCACCCCGCCGCCAGCGGGGAATCCACCGGTTCGGGCGGGATTCCGGGATTCGCGCGCCCCTCCACACCGGGCGGCGGCGCAAGCCGGTCCCTTCCCAGATACACCATGAGGTCACTTCCGCACCGCGGCGGATCCTCATCCCGGCAACATAAAGCCGGAAATTCGGGAGGGTTCCGGTCCGCGCGCAGGTCCGCTCCAGCGCCGCGGGGCAAACACGCCCACCGCGCCGTGACCGCCCGCAACCCCGACCCCATAGACCTACATGTCGAACGCACCTACAAACTCCCGGAATCAGGGAGACCAGCAACGTCGCCGCCGCAACCGCGGCGGCAAGAACCGCCGTGGCCAAGGCGGCCATAACGAACACGGCCAGCACCAACACCAAAGCCGTGAGTTCAGCCCCGGCCGCGACACCCGCGGCCAAGGCCAGGGCCGCCGCCCGAACCAACCCGGCAACACCCCGCCGCGCAAATACGCCCCGGCCAAACTGACCTGGTGGCAGAAACTCCTCAAGCTGGTGGGCCTCTACAAAGAGCCCGCCCGCCCGGAACGCCGCCCCGCCCAGCAGCCCGACCCACGGCCCCAGCAGGAGCCCAAGGTGAAATCCAACACCCGCAACCTGCGTTCCGGCGAAGGCGAAGCCGGTGCCTCGCCCGCCCGCGAACGCAACCGCGATCAGGAAGGAAACCGCAGACCCGAACGCCGCGGCGGCGACCGCAACAGCGTGGAATCCCCCCGCGTTTACGTCGGCAACCTGTCCTATGATGTCACCGAAAGCGATCTCCAGGATCTCTTCAAGGGCATCGGCGGCGTGCGCAACGTGGAAATCGTCTATAACCGCGCCACCCACCGGTCCAAGGGCTACGGCTTCGTGGAAATGCTCCACGTGGACGAGGCCAAACGCGCCGTGGAAGTCCTCCACGACCAGCACTTCATGGGCCGTCCGATGACCGTCTCCGGCGCGAAATCCAAAGGCCTCGACGAACGCGAGGACCGTGAGGAACGCGACGAACGCCAGGAACGCCGCCCGCGCGAACGCCCCGCCCCGGAAGCCGCACCCGCCGCCGCGGCCGCCACGCCGGTGACCGCCGATTCCCTCGGTGACTCCGGCGAAATCGCCACCATCGTGGAAACTTCGGGCATCGAGGCCAACGAAGAAGTCCCGGCCGTCGCGGCCGTGGAATCCGCCTCCGAAACTCCCGACGAAGCCGCTCCCGCGGCCGAGGAAACCAAAACGGAACCCGCCTGATCGGCTCCGTTTCCCAGCATCTAACACCAACCCCGTCCGGTCGCCGCCGGACGGGGTTTTTGTTTCCAAACGACTCCGGACCGCCGCTTCGTGAAAATTTCCGGGCCGAAACCCGAAACTTGGCTTGACGCCCCCCGCCCTCCCGTGTTTCAACCTCCCCCGACACACACCTCCGGAGCGGTGGCTGAGTGGTCGAAAGCACTCCCTTGCTAAGGGAGCGTAGCTCAAAAGGTTACCGAGGGTTCGAATCCCTCCCGCTCCGCCACGACCCCACCCTCGCAAAGCGGGGGTGGGGTCGTGGCGTTTCAGGGATGGTGAGAACTGTTGAGCGCGGCAAAATTCAAACGCCACGGTAACGTTGGAGACCTTCGGAAAAACCGGTCGGCGGAGGAGTCGACCGCACTCCGCGTGGACGGATCGGAGCGCAGTCAGTCGCCGGGCAAGACATGCCCAGGTGAGCCCCTTCGGGCGAAAGCGGCGCAGCAAAGCCTCCGCCTTCACTTTCGCAGCGTCGCTCGATGAGCGTCTTTGCCCACGATCCGCGCGAAGCTCTCTTCGTCTTGTATCTTGTGGCAGGACCAGCGGTTCGGCGGAGGCGAGTGGTCAACAACCGACACACCCGCAAGAATTAACGCCCCCCCTCAAACGTGATTGCTCGGATTTTGGTTTTCCGGGTTGTTGCGCATGAGGGACTAAAGTGCGGGTCGGAGAGCGGGAGAGAAGGGGTTGCTCGCCTCCCTGATGGAATACGCCAATGGCAATGAGTTTCACCGCAATCCGGTCCTCCGCTGTGGTGCCTACATCCTCTGCCATCCTGCGAATGAAAGGCTGAATCATTCTTCTTCCTCTCGGGCGAAGAGCGCTGACTCCATCCAATTAAGCGCTTCCTTCTTTTTGGCCGAAACCTTAGGTCCGAACAGCCCGCGTTCCAATTCCGAGAGGGATTTTGCCAGATCGACCAGCGTTGAGGCGTAGTCCTGATAGAGGCCTTCTCCCAGGTAATCGCGCACACTCACCAGATGGAATGCGAGCATGACCACGGCCATCTCAGGGCCGGAACTCATCCTGAAGGCTTCACTCAGGGGTGCTCCATTCTTGTTGATAATGCCGCGGGCGGATTCCCCGGCCAATCCCCTGGTCCTGGCCATTTCAGCCAAGAGCTGGGTGGCCTTGGCCATCGTGCTCTCGGAGGGCAGGCGTTCGTCCGCAGTCAAAATTGCGGCCATCACCGTGCTCACGACTATCTCGGAGTCCCCCAATGGGTCCTGTGCGTCCTCCTCCTCGCGGGTAGGGCAGGTGGTGCTGGCCTCGCCAGGCTGCAATGCGCATGTGCCCGAGACACATCCATTGTGGGAAACAAACGCGCAAGGCAGAAATTCGGTCGGCGTGCATTCGGGGGATTCCCGCGAAAGTGCAACCGCATCCCCATAAAGGCCTGCTCCGAGCGGCAGCACGTGGATCGGGTCCGGGGCCAACAAAACCGTGAAAATATCGGGAATCACCAGATAGACCATTTCGGAGCCGAAATGGCGGTGCATACCCTTAAGGTGGCCTTTAGACAGCAGAATGCCGGCCATGGTTTCGGAACCGCGCGCAGCCATGACCCGACCGTTCCCATCAGGCGAGACATCCTGCCAATCAAGCGTCTGATTCTCGCGAACCCAGTTATCGACGGCGTATTGTTCGAGTGTGGCGATGTCGATGCCGGCTTCGTGGAGCAATTCCAAGGTCACGTATCGGTTGGTGTGGGCGCCGACCACGGCGTAATACACCTGCACAGCCTCGCAATCGTCACCGGAAAACAACGGCCTGCAGGCTCGCGGGTCTCCTGGCGCGGGTCGACCGGGGCGCAGGACGGGTAATACTTGCTCAATATGCAGGTTGATTTCCATGATAGGATCAGTCGCAATGGTATCCGTTCAAAAGGCAGGCGACAAGGAGCAATCCTATGCATTATTCTGCAAAGGGTGCGCATGGAATGCTGTGTTCGGCTGGAGGGACGGTGCTGTCAGATATGTGTTAGAACAGTTGTCGAATAATGTCTTTGACGACGTCCGGGCCCGTGGTAGAACCCCGGCCTTGGGTAGGATTGCCACCGTGATGCACTGCTAGGAAATTGCTTTTCACGGTTGGTGCGCATGAGGGGCCGAAGCGCGAGTCGGAGACCGGGAGAAAAGGAGTCGCGGGGGAAAGAGGGGCGGGAGACGCTGATTTCGCCACCTTATCACGGTCGGTATGGTAGAGGATTTGTTGTCACCGCGAACCGGATTTCATGCAAGGTCGCCATCGCCGCATCAATCGACATCCACGCCTGCCCGAGGAAGACATGGCGGGCGGAAGCGTTCGCGGTGGGCGGAATGGCGCGATGCCGCGTCAGGTCTGCCTGGATCCGCAGAGCCAGCGGATAGACACAGGCGGCTTCCGCTCCCCCGGCGGCCGTGATGGCGTGGGCGGAGGCGGCTTCAATCGCCGCCCGCAGGTGTTCGCCGATCACGGCATTGACTTGCCGAAGCTCGTCGTCCAGTTGGGAACGGCGGATGCGCAGCGCCACGGGCTGTCCGATGGTGGCTTGTTCCTCCCGGAGCGACTGGCTTTCACTCGGGTAGCGGCACCGGCCGATCAAGCCGGGACGCTCGTCGGCGCGGAGGATGATGACGGCCAGCGTTCGCAGTTGGCTGTTGATGCTGTCCAGGCGCTCCAAGGTTTGGCGGAATGCCACTATAGCAGACGTTTCAGGAAGAATACCCCGCGTTTCTCACAAAATACGGAATCGAATACGATGACCGGTATGTCTGGGACTGATCTGATGGAGCCGGCCGTCACTTCAAGAATCGAAAATCGCCGCTCGCCAACCGTCGATCACAGGGAGTTCTCGGTCATGCGCAATCCGCCGGACGGACCGCAGAGGCCTGCCACCCGTCAGGAAACAAATCCGTAGTCGTATGGCTTGCGCATTTCGCGGGCCACATAGGAATTCGCCTCCGCCGCGTGTTCCCCGACAAACAACTCTTTTTCGGGGTCCCATTGCAGCGCCTTGCCGGTGCGCAGGGCGATCGCGCCCAGATGGCAGACCGATGCCGAGCGGTGGCCGATTTCGACCGCGCAGATAGGGTCTTTCCTGGTGCGCATGCATTCGAACAGGTTGCCCCGGTGGTCGTTGCTCACATACAGCCGCTCCGCGCCATCCGGAAGGGGTTTGCTGAGCAGCTCGCGGTCGGTGGCCGTGATTTCGTCGCGGTTCACCCAGATCCATCCCTCGCTGCCTTCGAAGCGGATGCCGTTGCGCTGGCCGTCCTTTTTGATGACGCCGCCAAAGGGGTTGTCGTCGGGTGTGGTGCGGACGTTGAAAACCACACCATTCGGATAGGTGAACTTCACTTCGTAATCGCTGATCGCGGTGAAACCTCCGGGAACCGGGGTGGTTAGGGCCTTGCCTTCGACCGACGTGGGAGCGGGCAGGCCGACCGCCCAGTAGCCGATGTCCATGTGATGCGCGCCCCAGTCGGTCATGGTTCCGCCGGAGTAATCATACCAATTGCGGAACTTCACATGGCAACGCTCGGGCACGTATGCCGTCTGCTTCGCCTGTCCCTGCCAGAAGTCCCAGTCGAGCTGGGCGGGAACGGGCTGCACCGCGAACGGGCCGCCGCGCAGGCCGGCGGGCAACCACACGGTCACCTCCTTGAGTTTGCCGATCCGGCCGTTGCGGACCAGTTCGCAGGCCAGGCGGAACCGCTGGCTGCTGCGCTGCTGCGTGCCGGTTTGCAGCACCACCTTGTTTTCCCTAACGGCCTTCACCACCCGCTTGCCCTCGTCGATCGTCAGAGTGAGGGGTTTTTCGGAATAGATATCTTTCTTCGCCCGCGCCGCCCCGATGTTGATCAGGCTGTGCCAGTGGTCGGGCGTGCCGTTGATGATCATGTCAACCGCGGGGTTTTCCAGCAGCTTCCGGAAGTCGCCATAAGCCGCCGGCGTCTTGCCGTCCTTGGTGAAGTTTCTAACCGCACCCTCCAAATGACCCTTGTCCACATCACACACCGCGACGATTTCGCCGAACGCCATCGAGCTGCGCGCGTCGCCGGTGCCCATGCCACCGCAGCCGATAAGAGCGATCCCCGGCCGGTCGTTCGGGCCCAATTTTCTCGGCGGTTCGGCCGCGCGGGCGATTTCGCGTTCCACGAACCACAGCGGCAGCCCGGTGGCCGCCGCGGCGGCGGAGCAACGCCGGATAAACGAGCGGCGGGAGATTTGAAACGGCGGGACCTGCCTGGTGGAATCGGTTTTCATGGTGGTTGACTATACGGGATCCGGCGGCGCGTTTATCGGAAATTCCGCCCCTCAGATTTCGTCGATGATCCGTTTCCTCGATTCCTGATACTCGCTTTCGGTGATCAGGTTCCGCGAGCGCAGGTCATCGAGTTCCGCCAACCGCTCCGGATTTCCCTTCGGCGCCTGGGGAAGTTGGGGAGGTTGCCGGGACTTGCGCCGTGATGATAGAAATCCGGCAAGCGCGATAGCGATGACCACCGGCACGGTCAGCACGATCAGAACGATCACGATCAAGACGAGTTCCTGCATTCCTATCGGTCCCATATGGCTTGTGGTTGTAACTTGTGGCAAACGGCCTAGCCAACCGGACTCCGGGTGTCAAGAGGATTTGCGCGGCCGTTTCGTGTTTCCGGCACATCCGCAATCCCCCGAAGCTGACTGGACCGGCTTGTTCCTCTGCCTATGCGGGTGAGTGATGGATCGCGAGTTCTGCCGGATGAAACATTGCGGCAAGGGTTCGCGTTACCTCGATCATGTTCCATTTGTGCCGTTTTGTTTCAGGGCTTCCGTTCCGGTCCGGCGCGCTGCCCGCAGTATTGATGTTAGCCTCCGGTTCCCCGCTGGAGGCGGGTCCTTCGCCGCGGATCGTGGTGAATCTGAATCCGGGATGGGAGTTCTATCGCCCCGAGGAAACGCCGCCGTTTTCCCCGCCGGCGGCGCTGGAGGTCGCACGCGGCGAGTTTCCCCGCGGCACCGCCGCCCAAACCGTCCGCATAAAGGAAGTGACCGCCCGTTATCTCTGTTTCATGGCCAGTTCCTCCCACGGCGGCGACTACGCGTCGGTCGCGGATTTCACGCTGGTGGACGGTCGGGAAAAGCCGTTGCCGCGCGACGCATGGAAGATCCTTTACGCCTCCAGCGCCGAACTTTCCGCAGGCAACACGCCCGAGGCCGCGATCGACGGCGATTCTAACACGTTTTGGCATTCGGCATGGAAATCGAAAGCTCCGCCGCCGCACTGCCTTGTCATCGACCTCGGGCGCCCGACCGCATTCGAGGGATTCCGCTATCTTCCGCGGCCGGATGGCAATCCTTCCGGCATGACCAAGGTGTGGAAACTTTTCGCCAGTGGAGAGTCCTTCAAGTTGCCCGCGGGTGCGATCGACGATCCCCTAACCGGAAGGGTGCCGTGGGAGAAGGTGTGCCTGCCGCATTCCGTGCGGCTGGAACCCGTCAACGCCAGCGGCGGCAGGAACTATCAGGGCGTGTGCTGGTATCGGAGGGCGATCTCCGCCGACGCGGCATGGGCCGGCAAAACGATCCTGCTCCAATTCGAGGGCGCGATGCAGGTTGCGGATGTGTGGCTCGACGGGAAGAAGCTCACCACCCATTTCGGGGGCTATCAGCCGTTCGCGGTCGATCTGACTGGCATGCTGGCGCCCGGCCGTGCGCACGGACTGGTCGTGCGGCTGGATAACTCGGACAATCCGGAAGTGCCCCCCGGAAAGCCGCAGAACACGCTGGATTTCACCTATTTCGGCGGGCTCTACCGTGATGTGCGGCTGGAGGTGATGGATCCGATCCACATCACCGATGAAATCCTCGCTAACAAACCTGCGGGCGGAGGCATCCTGATTTCTTTCCCGGAAGTATCCGCAACGAAGGCGGTGGCCCGCGTGCGGACCGAGATCGCCAATGGCGGAACCCGCTCCTGCAAGGCCGGGCTGCGCCACGAACTGGCGGATGCGGGGGGGGGCGTGGTCGCCACGGTCGGCGGCGAGGCGGCGCTTGAGCCGGGAGCCAGCCAGACGGTCGCGCTCGATCTAACCGTCCAGCATCCCAAGCTCTGGCACCCGCTGCATCCCGATTTGTACACGTTGCGCACCACTGTGCTCGTCGGTGATAGGCCGGTGGACGCGCGCTCGACGAGGGTCGGCATCCGCCACATCGAGTTCAGGCCGGACGGGATGTTCATCAACGGAGGAAAATTCTGCGCGTTGGGGTTCAATCGCCATCAGGACCATCCGCATGTGGGTTATGCGTTGCCGAATTCCCAACATTTCCGCGACGCGAAGAAGCTGCGCGATGCGGGATTCACCAGCTTCCGCAGCCACTATCCGCAGGATCCGGCGTTCATGGACGCCTGCGACGAACTGGGCATCGTCTGCGTGGTCTCCAATCCCGGCTGGCAGTTCTTCGGAAGCCCGCTGTGGCAGGAACGGACCTATCAAAACGCCCGCGAGATGGTTCGCCGCGACCGCAATCACGCCAGCGCGATCCTGTGGGAGCCATTTCCTAACGAAACCCAATACCCCGAAGCATACGCCCGGCGGTTGCACGGGATCGTCCACGAGGAACTTCCCGGCGACCAATGTTTCACCGCTGGGGATCCGGAGATCGGGCACGCGCGCGCGTTTGTGGATGTGGCTTGGAGCCGCGAGCCGGTGGCCGGCAAGCCGTTCTGGGGCCGCGAGTGGGGCGACAGCGTGGATAACTGGAGCGACCAACAGGGCCGCGTCCGCGTTGCCCGCGGATGGGGCGAAACCCCGCTGATTACCCAGGCGGTGAACCATGCGGTCAAACTGGATGCCATGCTCCGTGCCGCCGGCGGCGGTCCCGCGTCCACCAAACTCGCCGGTGCCGGGCTGTGGGCGGGCATCGATTGCTACCGCGGCTATCATCACCAGCCGTTTTTCGGCGGGCCGCTGGATTTGTTCCGGCTGCCGAAATTCGGTTATTATTTCTTCCAGAGCCAGCGCCCGCCGGAGGTGACGGTCCCCGGCGTGGACAGCGGTCCGATGGTGTTCGTGGCCAACTACGCCTCGTGCTATTCGCCTGCCAGCGTGACCGTGTTTTCCAACTGCGAGGAGGTGCGGTTTTCCGAAGGCGGTAAGGTTGTGGCGACTCAGAAGCCCGATGCGGGCTACGTGCTCGACCATCCGCCGTTCACCTTCAAGGCCAAGGCGGCCAACGCGGAGAAAACCACCTACTACATGACCAATGACAACGCCGCCAATTCCGAAGCCGGCTATCACTATCAAACCGCCGAATACAAGGCCGAGGGGCTGATCGGCGGCAAAGTGGTGGCCAACCACATCGTCAGGGCGCCGGGCGTGATGCGGAGGATCGTGCTTGAGGCGGACACCTGCGGGCGCGATCTAACCGCCGATGGCTCGGACTGGATCCGCGTTTACGCGAAGATCACCGACGGTCGCGGCACGGTCCATCCGTTTGCCAACAACGCGGTGACATTCACGGTGGAAGGCGAGGGGACGCTGATAGGCGATGCCTCGATTGGCGCGAACCCGGTGCCCGCCGAGGCGGGGATCGCCACCGCGCTTGTCCGCTCCACCAACCAAGCCGGGCGCATCATAGTTAGGGCGGGCTCGTTCGGTCTCGAAAGCGCGGAAACGGTGATCGTTTCCAAACCGTCCGAGTGAACGCTATTTCGCAATCGACCAGGCGAGGGTCCTCGCGCCCTGCGGCGGCACCTTGGTTTCCACGCATCCGCCATCCGGGGAGGCTGTCGCGCCTCTTACGGTTAGGCGGACGTTTTCACGAGTAAGTGTCACGGTTTCTGCGCCGGATTCGATCCGAACCTGCGGATGGAGCATGACGCGGAAGTCATAGGGATCGTTTCCCCGGTTGCGCAGTGTCCATTCCATGGTGTCGTCGTGGCACGCAATCTCGATCTCGGCGGAGGCGTCGGACAGAACCAGCCGGTTGGGACCGGTCGCGCGGACCAGCGGCAGGTTGCGCGGGCCGAAGAACGTGGGAATGCCCGCGCCGCCGTTGGGTTCGTTGGATAGAAACTGGCGTCCATCCGCGACCAGGCTGGCGATGCGTCCGAAGCGGCCGGTTTCGAGCTGATAGAGCGGTGTTTCGACGCGCTGGAAAGCCGGCAAGGGTTGGAAAACCGTCGAGCGCGGGGGAAACGCGTCGTTGCGGAATGGCGGCGCGGCGAGACCGGAAGCGTTGGTCAGAGTGGCGTTCGGCAAACCGCCCCACGCGTAGCGCACGAACTTCGGATCCGCGATGCCATCGGCCACCAGGGTGACCCGGTTTCCTTCCGCGGTGGCCTTGGCAAAACGGAACTCGCCATCGGCTCCGGCGAGCGCGAAACCGGTGATGGTTCCCCCGGCGGCGGCTTTTGGCGGTTGGTCGAAGGTGATGCTGGCGAGGCCGTCACCGAAATCCATCGAGGTGGGCTTCGGTCCCTCGGAGATGATATCTTCGCCAAACACATTGCGCCGTGCGAGCAGTGCCAGCCGCCGGCCGACCTCCTCCTTTTCGCGCGGATGCAGGTCGCTGCCGTCGGTGGTGTCATAGGTTGCGGCACACCACATCAGGGTAGTCGCCGAGCACGCCTTGGCCTGGGCCTCGCGCAACCATCCGAAATCGAGGCCGCCCATACTGCCGTCGAACGCCGGGAGCTGCACGATGAGGAAGGGCAGGTCGGGCTGGCGCCAGGCGGCGCGCCAGCGGTCGGCCAGGTTTGATAGTAATTTCGGATAGACCAGCGGCTTGCCCGCGTTGGCCTCGCCCTGATACCAGAGCACGCCTTTGATAGGGGATGCGGTCAGGGGGGAGATCATCCGGTTGAACAGACTTCCCGGAGGGATACCGAACATCGAGCCGCAGATATCATCCCCGGCCATGTCGGGAAGGGTCCCGGGCGGTGTCCACGCCTCGATGCTGGTGCCGCCGAACGAGCTGTCCACGATTCCGATAGGCACCTCCGCGAGCCGCGGGCTTTTCCGGAGGTGGACAGCGAAGAACCACGCCACCGCGGAGAATTTCCGCAGGGATTCCGGGTCGCATTTCCGCCACGTGGCGCCGGTTTCCGTCTGCGGTTTGTCCGCGCCCGCCTTGGGGACGCTGAGAAGCCGGATGGTGGTGTTGGAAGATCCGTTGGCAATGGCTTCGGGTACGCCGATGGCCTCGTCCAGCCCCATCTGCATGTTGGATTGGCCGGAACAAACCCAGATGTCTCCCGCGAGAACATCATCCAGACTCGCTCTGGATTTTCCATCGGAAATCTCCAACGGATAGGGACCTCCGGCCCCCACGGGCGGGAATGTGGCCTTCCAGGTGCCGTCTCGCGCCACGATTGTGGTTAGGCGGGTTTTGCCGAGAGTCACATTCACCGATGCCCCGGCCGGTCCCAATCCGGTTAGGGTAACCGGTGCCTCGCGCTGGAGCATCATTCCTGAAGAAAATGCCGGACCAAAGCGGACGTCCTCCGCACGGAGCGAAATGACGGTTAGGATGAGCGGTAGCAGACGGCGTGGCATCGCGAAATGGGAGATCACCCGGACTCTTTACCATGCCGGACAACGCGCCGCTTCGGAAATCATCCGCCCCGATCGGGGGGGCGGGGCCAATCGTCAGCGCTTACGCTTCTTCTTGGGCGCGAAATCCACCTTGGCGATATCGAAGGCCTCGGGATCGTAGCCGCGCCGATACCACTCGGCGTCGCCGTGGAGCGCGCGCATGTAGGCGAACGAGCCGCCCTCGTCTTCCGGCGGACAGGCTCGCTGGCCGTCGATCATCACCGGAGTCGCGCCGCCCGGCACGCGCTTTTCAAACACGATCTCATGGATCCATTCGTCGGCGAAATCGTAGCGGTAGAGAATCCGGACCGGCAGCTTGCGGCGGCCGAGGAACTCGGAAACGGTTAGGATGGCTTCGTCCTGGAACTCGCCGATGGTCTGGTCCTGAAGCCCGACGGGGCCGATCACATCGACCAGCCGCTTGGTTTTTCCATGGCGGAACTCGTGGGGGTGCTTGTTTTCCCAACCCATCGAGGCCTGGATCGCGTCGCTCAGGGCGATGAACGTGAAATCCATCGGCACGGTCAATCTGCGCCAGATCTGCGGTTGGATGCCGTAAAGGAAAACCTTGATTTGAACATGGGTGTCGTCGGAGGGCTTCGCCATGCGGCGGAGGCTGCCACAACCCGGAACCGCAGGCAATCTCTAATAAAATGGCATCCGGCCAGGTGGTTTGGTTACGCAGGTGGCGCGCTCTCGCCGAGAGAGCATGAGAATGAACCGGCGAATGACCGACCGCGAAGCTCGGTCCATTCGCACCTCATTCGCATGCGGCCCCGGCGGTGCCGCGCTACCTTGCATTCCATTCTCCTCCCAAAGGTGGCGCGCTCTCGCCGAGAGCGCATGAGAATGACGCCGCGAATAACTGACCGCGAAGCACCACCCATTCTCATCCCATTCGCATGCGGCCCCGGCGGTGCCGCGCTACCTATGCGGCCCCGGCGGTGCCGGACCACCTTGCGTTTTAGAACTTATCCGTAAATAAATATTGACTTTCCGGGGCGCCGTGCCATTTTTCCGCCATGGCGCAGATCAAATCGTGGACGGTATCGGATGAGTTATGGGAGAAGATTCGGGGACTTGTGCCGCC
>JAFLEH010000016.1 GCA_017301995.1 Verrucomicrobiota bacterium
CTCAACCGCTGGCGAAAGCTGCTGGTGAGCTTTGAGAAGACGGAGAAATCCTATTTGGGACTCCTGTCGCTGGCAGCCGCGCTGATCTGCTGGCGGAAAACCATCATTATTTACGGATAAGTTCTAAGAAAGCGTTTCGCGATTTCTATATCAACAAAGGGTTGGAAAGGCTGCGGCAGCGGATCGGATATTATGCTCCCAAGGCAGGAGTAAGGCCTGGAAAGCTGGATGTCAGGGAACTCGGCCACCGCTGGGCCTCGTGCTCCCCGTCCGGCAATCTGGCGTTTCACTGGAAGTGCATGATGGCACCCGCAAGAATTGTGGATTACATCGTGGTGCATGAATTGTGTCACCTGCACCACCTCGACCATAGCGACGCATTTTGGAACGAGGTGGACAAGGTCATGCCCGATTTTCACGAGCGCAAGGAATGGCTCCGGAAGAACGGAGCCGCAATGGATCTTTGAACCGGCTTGCTCGCCTAAAACCCCGAAAGGAAGTCGGTGGAATTGTTCCCATTTTCGCTCCCTCTTTTGCCTAACATGGCCTAAATCCGGGGTCTTTGGTGGATTTTCCCTTATATCCATAAGGATGGTGCGCGATACTGGGTTCGAACCAGTGACCCCTACCGTGTCAAGGTAGTGCTCTACCACTGAGCTAACCGCGCATGAGGGAGACCTCTCGGGGCGCGCAGCCTAGGGGTGGCCGTGGGGGTTGGCAATCTTTTTTTCGCGGAAACGGCGGGCGGTGCGGAATTTCCGTGCTTTCCGGGGCGGGAGCGATCCATGCGGCCTGGCGGTCCGGCGGATTTGGTTGGCATTGCGGATGGCCGGACGCTAGGGTCCGCGCCAGACAAAAACCCAAGGTTTCATGAGCATCCATCCCACCGCCCTTGTTTCGCCCGACGCCCGGCTTGCCGGGGATGTTGAAATCGGCCCGTTCGCCGTGATCGAGGGGCCGGTGGAGCTTGGCGCGGGGGTGAAAGTGGGCGGCCATGCCTGGGTGCGCGGCGATACGGTGGTGGGCGACGGTTGCTCGATCGGCTGGGGCAGCGTGGTCGGCGCGGACCCGCAGGACCTGGGGTTTGACCCGGACACGCCGTCGGGCGTGCGGATCGGCGCGGGCAACCGGATCCGCGAATACGTGACGATCCACCGCGGGTCGAAACCGGGCGGCCGGACGGTTTTGGGAGCCGGAAACTATCTGATGACGGGCGTCCATCTGGGGCACGATTGCCAGCTTGGCGATGGCAACATTCTGGCCAACAACGTGATGTTCGGCGGCCATGTTCGCTTGGGAAACCGGGCGTTTCTGGGGGGCGGCGGCGGGTATCACCAGTTCATCCGGATCGGCGATCTGGCGATGGTGCAGGGAAACGCGTCGCTCAGCCAGGATGTGCCGCCCTACTGCGTGGCTCACGGACTGAACCGGCTCGCCGGCCTCAACACGGTGGGGCTGAGGCGCAACGGCTTCGATGCGGCGGCGCGGGTGGAAATCAAACGGCTCTACATGCTGCTTTTCCGGAGCAAACTGAAAGCTTCCGAGGCGATATCCGAGGCGGACAGCCAAGCGTGGAGCCCGGCCGCGCGGCTGTTGTTGGACGCGGTGCGCGAGCCCTCCCGCAAGGGGGTTTGCCGGCGCGATTGAGGCTCCGGGGAAATCCGCTGGACAACGCCTCCACCCCGGCTCCATGCTGCCGGGCACACGGTTTTTCATGACCTTTTCCCGTCCCTTGCTGCTCCGACTGCTGCTGACCCTCGTGCTGACATTGCTGGGGGTGGCCTTGTGCGCCTGGCTGTTGCCGGCGGAAACGCGGTCGATCAACGAACAGCTCACCGGGTTTCCCGACTCGGATGTCACGGCCCATCATGCCCGGTTGTGGGTGCTCGGCGGCATTTGCCTGCTCCCGGCGCTGGCCATGGCGGGTTACAGCGTCGGCGGCACGCTCGACCGCTATCTGGCGCGCCAGTTTGGCGTGATATTCTTCATCTGTTTCGCGGCGCTGATGACGATCTGGCTGCTGATCGATCTAACCGACAACCTGGGTGATCTCCGGACCAGCCCGGATCCGGCGGGGACCGCGTGGTATTTCTACGCGACCCGCGCGCCCTCCGTGGTGGTGCTGCTGTTGCCCTATGCGCTGCTGCTCTCGCTGATCTACACGCTGGGCAAGCTTTCCCGCGACCGCGAGGTGGTGGCGATGATCCAGAGCGGTCGCAGCGTGGTCCGGGTGGCGCTGCCGCTGGTCGGCGCGGGCCTCTGGTGCAGCCTGCTTTGCCTGGGCCTGAACTACCATTGGGCCCCCAGCGCCGAAGGTCGGAAAAAGGAGATCCTCGACCGCGCGCGCGGCATCCTCGTCACCGAGGCGAAACACGTCCTGTATTTCAACGCCGACAACCGGCGCCTGTGGATGGTGGGGGCGTTTCCCGAGCACTACGAACTCGGCGAGCCGCTGTTGGGAGTCGAAATCACCAACACCCTGCCCGGCGGCGGCATGGCCTCCCGCCTGACCGCCGACTGCGCCCGCTGGAGCCGGGAAACCGGCGAGTGGACGTTCGAAAAGCCGGTCCTCTGCACCTATCAGAACGACGAGCCGCCGGTGTTCGAGACCCGTGACGGACCGCTCGTCGAGCGGGGATGGCCGGAAACACCGTGGCAACTGATCAAACCCGGTCTATCCGCTTCTTATCTGGGCGTGCCAGACCTCAACGGGTGGCTGCGCGCCAACTCGCTCAAGCCGGTGCGCTCGCCCCACAAGAACGCCGCGGCCCCCTATCTCACCCAGTGGCATTACCGCTGGGCGCTGCCGTTCACCTGCCTCGTGACGGTGCTCCTCGCCGCGCCGCTCTCGATCCATTTCTCCCGCCGCGGACCGGGCGGCAATGTTTTCCTGGCGATCGTCCTCGCGGTGCTGATGCTGCTTTCCAGCAACGTCGTCCTGAGCTTCGGCGAGGGGGGCCTGATGAACCCGGCCGCGGCCGCGTGGGCGCCGAACCTGGCGTTTTCGCTGTTAGGTCTCTATCTGTTCCGCAGCCGGATCACCGGCAGACCGCTCCACCTGAAGCTCTGCCGCATGTGCAAACCATCCACCTAACCCCTCTCCCACCATGGCCCTGATAGAATCCTGGCACATCCGCTCGCGCGGCCGCGAATGCGCCGCCACCGGCCGCCCCTTCGCCCCCGGCGAACCGATCATGACCGCCCTGTTTCCCGACCCGGAGTCCAGCGGATACCTCCGCCGCGACTATTGCGTGGATGCCTGGAAAGCCCGCGGCACCGAGGAGGAAACGCCGTTTTCCTCGTGGAAAACCCGCTTCGAACCGCCCGGCGGCGGCCAAGCTCCGCCAGCGGAAAAGGAAGACCCGGAGGAAATCCTTCGCCGACTCGTGGAAGAGGACGCCGACCACACCGAAAACACCCGCTACATCCTCGCGGTGATGCTCGAACGCCGGAAAATCCTCGTCGAGACCGACACCCAGCGCACCCCCTCCGGCATCCTCCGCATCTACGAAAACCGGAAATCCGGCGAGGTCTATATCGTGAAAGACCCCAACGTCCCGCTCGACCAAGTGGACGCGCTCCAACAGGAGGTCGTTGAGTTTCTGGAGTCCCAAACCCGACCGGCGGAACCGGGCGACCAACCGGACCAACCGGACCAACCGGACCAACCGGACCAACCGGACCAACCGGACCAACCGGACCAACCGGACCAACCGGACCAACCGGACCAACCGGACCAACCGGAAACTCCCTAACACCCCATGTTTCTCCCGGGCTACAAGGACCTGGTGAAGCCGCAGTGGATCGCGGTGATCGAGGAGCTGAAACTGTCCGGCCATCTTCCGGTGACCGAGCTTTCGGAGCGTCTGAAGGTGAGTTATATGTCCGCCAAGCAGTATTGCGAGGATCTGGTGAAGCGGGGCTATCTGGAGCGCACGCGTTCGCCGCGCCGCGAGATCGGCCGGCCGGAGGTTTTCTATCGGCTCGCACCCAGGGCCGATCGGCTTTTTCCCGAGGCCGGGGTCGGGTTTTCGCTGGAGATTCTGGACCAGTTGCGCGCGCTGTTTGGCGACAGCGCGCCGGAGCGGCTTATCTATCAATATTTCGAACGGCTCCGCGAGCGCTGGCAGCCGCGCCTGGCCAAGGCGCGCTCGCTGGTGGAAAAAGCCACCTTGCTGGCCGGTCTCCGCGAGCACGCCGGATGTTTCGCGCGCTGCAAATACGATCCGTCCCGCGGTTTCCGGATCGAGGAATACCACCATCCGCTGCGCCCCGTGTTCGAGCGCTACCCGCGCGCGATCGGCATGGAAGTTAGAATGCTCGAAGGCTTGTTGGGAACCAAGGTGACCCGCCGGGAAATCGCCGGCGGCCCGCACGGACCTGCGCGGGTCGATTACGAGGTCGCCACGCTCGGCGCGCCGTGATTTTTCCGAGTTTCCTAAAACCCGACTGAATAGCACGCCCGTCCCCACCGTCGAAACCGCCGGACTCCCTACCCAGCCCATCCGTTTATGAAATACCAGGCCATCCTGCCGCTTGCCACCCTCGCCCTGATCACCGCCACCGGTTGCCGCAAGTCGGACCAATCGACCGCCCAGCGCCTCGCCGATCTCGAGGCGCAGAACCGCGCCGCCCTCGAGCGGCAGCAACAGCTCGAGCGCCAGCTCGCCGAACAACAGCTCGCCAGCGAGCGCGACGCGATCGAACGCGAACGCCAGCGCATCGCCGACGAACGCGCCGCCATCGAGCAGGCGCAATCCGCGGACGCCGCCGCCAAACAGGCCGCCCTCGAGGAACGCGAGCGCGAACTCGCGAAACGCCAGGGCACTCTCGAAAAACTCGAATCCTCCCTAACCGACAAGCAGCGCGAACTCGACTACCGCGACACCCAGCTCGGCGCGCGCGAGTTCGAACTCGCCGGACGCGAGCCGGTGGCGGACCTCGACCGCCCCGGCCGCGAGGCGCTGCCGGTGGCCGACTACGGCATGTTTTACGATTCCCTATCCGCCTACGGCTCGTGGTTCGGCACGCGGGATTACGGGTATGTCTGGCAGCCGGCGGTCGTCCACACGCCGGGTTGGCGGCCTTACTGGGATGGCCGCTGGGTTTGCACCGACTACGGCTGGACCTGGATGTCCGAAGAGCCGTTCGGTTGGGCCTGCTATCACTACGGCCGTTGGGCGCTGCTGCGCGGGGTCGGCTGGGTGTGGGTTCCGGGCGATCAATGGGCCCCCGCGTGGGTTTGCTGGCGCGAAAGCGGATCGCACATCGGATGGGCCCCGCTGCCTCCTGAAACGATGGGTTGGCGGGACTGCCGGTGGGACCACACCGTGGAATCGCGGTTCGGCATCGGCTCGGGGTGGTATGTGTTCGTTTCGTCGTCCAATTTCTGCAATTCGATTTCGAGTTTCTGCATGCCGTATTCGCAGAACGCCTCGTTCTATCAGCATACGACGAACATCACCAACATCTACTGCCGTCACGATCGGGTGTTCGTCGGCGGGCCGCGCTATCAACAGGTGTGCCGCACCGTCGGCCGCCAGGTGCCGTATTTCGAGCTGAATCTCGACCACCGCCGCCGTCCGGGGCACGACGCCACCGCGATGCGCCCGCGCACCGAAAACAACCGGCTTTTCATCGCCGCGCCGGATGTGGGTGCCGGTTGGAACGCGTCGCTCCGGCCCACGCGGATCCGGAAGGAAATCGCGGACGCCGCGGTGGACCGTCAGGTGCCGCTCGCAACGGAGGTGGCCCAACAATTCCGCCGCCAGCGCGAGATCGAACAAACGCGCGCCGAACGCGAGGTGTCCCGTCTCGGCGGCGGCGACGCGTTCAGCCGCCGCCGCGCGGAAGAACTGGCCGCCAATCAGAACCAGGCCGAACAACTCGCCAGACGCGAGGCATCCAACCAACCTGCCGCCCCGCAGGCGCCGGATCGCAACGGCTCCCGCCCGGCCCGGCCTAACACGCCGACACCGGTCACCCCTGAACCGACCCGGCCGACCGGGCGTCAACCCGCGCCCGCCGAGGTGGCCCAGCAGCC
Organism: Verrucomicrobiota bacterium; assembly: GCA_017301995.1. Taxonomy (GTDB): domain Bacteria; phylum Verrucomicrobiota; class Verrucomicrobiia; order Verrucomicrobiales; family Akkermansiaceae; genus Luteolibacter. The sequence goes on from JAFLEH010000016.1 coordinate 6,044, forward strand.
GGCCGCTCCGGCGCGGCCTGACACGCCGCAGCCCAACAGAAACGGATTCCGTCCGCAGCGGCCCGACCGCCGGACGCCGGCGCAGCCCGCACCCGACGCCACCGCCAGCCGCGAGGCGGAAGCCGCCAAGTTGGAGGAATCCCAACGTCAGCAGGCCGCCGAGTTGCTCCGACAACAACAACAGGAGGAAGCCCGCCAGCGGCAGGCCAACGAAATGCGAGATCGCCAGGCCCAGCAGGACGACGCCCAGCGCAAGCAGGCCGCCGAAATGGTCCGCCAGCAGCAGGAGGAAGCCCGCCAGCGCCAGGCCAACGAAATGCGAGACCGCCAGGCCCAGCAGGACGACGCCCAGCGCAAGCAGGCCGCCGAAATGGTCCGCCAGCAACAGGAGGAAGCCCGCCAGCGCCAGGCCAACGAAATGCGCGATCGCCAGGCCCAACAGGAGGACGCGCAGCGCAAGCAGGCCGCCGAAATGGTCCGGCAGCAGCAGGAGGAAGCCCGCCAACGCCAGGCCGCTGAAGCCCGCGCCCAGCAGGAACGGCAGGCCGAAGCCCAACGCGAGCGCGCCGCCGAAATGGCACGCCGCCAACAGGAACAGCAGATGGAGGCCCAACGCCAACGCGCCGAACAGCAAGCCCAACAGCGCCAAGCCGAGGAAGCCCGCCAACGCCAGATGGAGGAAGCCCGCCGTGCCCAACAGGAGGCCCAGCAACGCCAGATGGAAGAGGCAAGACAACGCGCCGCCGAAGAATCGCGCCGCCAGCAGGAGGAGTCACGCAGACAAGCCGAGGAGGCCCAACGCCGCCAGGCCGAAGATGCCCGCCGCCAGGCCGAGGAAGCCCAACGCCGGCAAGCCGAAGAGGCGCGTCGCCAAAGCGAAGAGATTCAGCGGAACCAGCAGGGCCGCTGATCCTTCCGATTCCGGCTTGGTGATCGACTCAGGGATTCCGGGCCGGATTTCCGGTTGCCACCTCACGCCATCGCCTTCCGTTGGCGGCGGGTTTCGAAGAGCAGGATGCCGGTGGCCACGGCGACGTTGAGCGACTCCACCGGCCCGCGCATGGGAATGCGCACGCGGGCATCCGCGGCGGCGATGAGATCCGCGGGCAAGCCGGGGCCTTCGCCGCCTAGCAAAAACAACGAGGGTTTGGTTAGATCGAGCGCGTCGTGATCGGTTCCGCCCGCCGGGCAGGTGGCGATGATTTCCAACCCGGCCGCACGGGCGGCGGAAACCAATGCGTCGCCGGACATGCCGGAGGCCAGCGGCACGCGGAACGCGCTGCCCATCGACCCGCGCAGGGCCTTCCAGCCCAACGGATCGGCGCAGCCAGCGGTGGCGGCAAAGCCGGTGGCGCCCGCCGCATCGGCCACGCGGATGATGGCGCCGACGTTTCCGGGATCCTGCACGCCCACCGCGGCGACCACCAGATTTCCGGCGAGGACAACTGCGGGCGGCGCTTCCCTGACACGAGCGATGGCGACCATCCCGGACGGGCTGCGAGCGGGGCTGGCGGCTTCCATCACCTCGGCCGTGGCCTGATAGATCGCCGCGCCCTCGGGTGCCAGTTCGGCCAGCTTCCCACACAGCGGGTCGCCCGCCATCCGGGGGGCGATGGCCGCCGCGACGATGGGCAGCCCCGAAGCGAGCGCCTCGCCGACCAGATGCGGGCCATCCAACAGAACGAGGTCCGCTTCACGGCCCGCGGCAAGCGCGCGGCACCGCGCGACAAACGGATGGCGGCGGCTGGTGATCGGGATCATTTTCCGGGAGCGGGTGGTGTGGCCGACGGTGGATCGGGCAGCTTCAGTTCGTGGGCTTTGGCGAGCTTTTCCACTTCATCACGGACCGGTTTCCCGGTTTTCGAGAGGCGGACGAGTTCGGCGGTCAGGGAGGATTTCATCTCCGCCGGATCGCGCGCGGGCAGCGGCGACCATCGCCCGGTTAGGGAGTTGACCGGCGCGGGTTCCTTCCATTGCAGGCACAGCCGGAGGGTTTCCAACTGAACATCCTCCGGCACCGACGGGTTGCCGGCCAGTTTCAGCAAACGCGCGGCGTTTTCCGGACCGCCCGCGCGGAAGGCATTGTGAACAATCCGCCGCCAGGCGAACGGCGACCATTTGCGGAGCGGTTGTTCATCCAACAGGAATCCGACCACCAGCCGCGAATCCGGCAGATCGAGGTCCGTCACGGAGCGGACCGATTCCTCGGCGACCGCCTGATCCTTGTCATTGATGAACGCCGCCGCATCCGCGGTGCCGATGCCGCGCAGCGCGATTGCGGCACCCAGGCGGACGGCGGGTGACGCGTGGTTTTCCAAACCGGTTAGCATGAGCGGACTTGTCACCATGTGTTGCAGCGCGAAAGCTCCGGCATGGCGAAGATACGGGTCGGCATTGTTGTTTGCAGTTAGAAAATCGCAGACCGCCCCGTAGAGCCCGGCGGCTTTCAGGTTGCCGATGGCGATGGCGGCATAATAGCGCACCCGCGGCGATTCGTCGGCGAGCAACGCGGCCAGCGGAAGCTCCTCAGGAGCGAGAACCGGGCCGAGTTTGGCGTTCAATTCCGGGTGGAGAGGATCGGCTTCGCGAGCCATCCGGTTGGGTCCGTCCGCGAGCATCCGGAGGGCCTCCGCCCGGACTTCGGCGTCGGTGTGCTTCAGCAGGCGCACCAGAGCCTTGGCGGCGTTGACGCGGGTTTCTTGTTCGGGAATGGCGGCGAAACCGTCGGTGACGGGAAGCGGCGCACCCCGGCCGCAGCGGGCGAGGATGCCGGTGCCCCAGATCCCGTGCCGGCGTTCGATGGGGTTGGAGGACGCGATCGCCTCGCCAAACTTCGCCAGCGCGTCGGGCTTGCGCGAGAGAGCCACCTCGGAGAGCAGACGGATCCTCAGGTCCGCGTGTTTGAGCAAGCCGGCGAGTTTCTTTGAGTCCATGGCATCGAAGTCCTGGCTGGCGAGCGAAGCGGCTTCTTTGGCGGCGGCAACTTCGAAGGTGTGCTCGCCGGCGTCCAGCGTGAGCAGGCGTTTTCCCGGACCATCGGCGATGAGCAGGCGGCCGTCCCAGGTGAAGACCGCGTCAGTTGCGGTTAGACCGGTGGCGAGGTGGCGGGTGTCGGCCAGTTTCATGCCCGCGCCATCCGGCACAACCGAAAGCGATAGAATGCCCGAAACGGAGGGATCCGCGCGATCATCGCAGACCAGAATCCGGCCGGCCTCGCTTTCCAACACTCCCGTTCCCGGATGGGCGGCGATCGCGACCGGATTGCCTCCCAGATGGGCGACCGGCGGGACCCCATAGGCCGCGCCCGATTTTCCGGCGGTCTCCCACAAGCGCTCCGCGTCCCACGGTTGGGGATGGGATTTCGGCAGTTCGAGCGAACCCCGCTGTCCGGCGAGCGCCCAGTAACCGAGACGCCACCCCGAATCACCGCCCTCGACCAGATAGATCAGGCGCGGCGGATCGCCGGATGCGCTTCCCGCGTCCACGGTGAACGCGTTTCCCGAAGCGTCGAACACGATGCCTCGCGGGTTTCTCAGACCACGATGATAGATCTCGAAACCGGATCCGTCCATTTCCATCCGGAACGCGCAGCCTTGGTCGGGCAGCGATCGGACGGAACCATCCGCCGCCGTGAAATGGAAACCCTGATCGCCGGTGACGCCGTAGAGACGTCCGTCCGGACCTAACGCCAGCCCCTGCGTTCCATGTCCGGCCGTCACCGTGTGCAGGCCGAAGCCGTCCAACAACCGGGTGGGCTTGCCATCGGGCGTCGGGATGACCCAGCCGTTAGGCGATGCCGCGAGCAGGACGGTTTTCCCGACGCAGCAGATCGCCGCGGACGGCGCTTCCGGAGCGGGTTTGAACGGCTCTGCGGCGAGCGGTTTCCCGTCGAAAACCCCATCTCCGTCCGGATCGGTGAAACGAAGAAACCGCAGCGGAATTCCGATGCGGGGGCGCGGAGTGTTGTCCTTCCATTTCTCCAACAGTTTCCCGCGATGGCCGGGGAGCGTCGAGGCGAGGTCGTCGGTTAGCCATGGAATGGCCCTCTCGGCCTGGGAGGTCTCCTCGTCCGACGCTTCGGCGATCAGAAATCCGCCCTGGGGATCCGCGGCGATGCGGACCGGACGGCCCGCCAGCGATTGCTTGGCGAGCTTGACGGGCTGCAGTGTGGTGTGCGGGGGCACGACCGGCTCCCCGCCGCGTGCGGCAAGGCAACCGATCGCGAGACAACCCGGCAACAGGAGAAATCGAGGCAGTGTGAAATCGAACACGGCGCCAGCCAAGCACACCCGCACCCGGAGAACAAGCCCGGCTGAAGGAAGGATTTCTCCGAAGGTGATATTTTCCGCGATCCGGAGCCGTAATATCCGTCTCCCAATATGAAACCATCCTCCGTTTTCCGTCCGGCCACGCTGGTGGCAGGCTGTTTTGCCGTTTGTTCGCTGGCCGCCATGGCCGAGCCCGCCGTGCTCATTTACACCCGCAACCATGTCACCAACGGCACGGGTTTCGTCCACGACAACATCGCCACCAGCGTCGCCGCGGTGAAGGAACTGTGCGGGGAAAAGGGCATCAAGAGCGAATCGTCCGATGATCCCGCCGTGTTCACCAAGGACAATCTGGCCAAGTTCAAGGCGGTCATTTTCTGCAACTCCAACAACGAGGCGTTTGCCACCCCGGAGCAGAGCAAAGCCTTCACCGAATACGTCGAAAACGGCGGCGGATTCGTCGGCATTCACTCGGCTTCCGGCTCGGAACGGAAAAACCCGGACTTCAAGCGGATTCTGGGCGGCACCTTCAAATGGCACACGCCCAACCAAAAATTCTCCGTCGTCGTCGCCGATCCGAAACATCCGTCCGCGGAAGGAATTCCCGCCACATGGACCTGGAAGGACGAAGGCTACCTCTGCGACCTCGTTCCCGGCCTGCACGTCATTCTGGAAATGGACACCACCAGCGTCGCCACCCCGCCACGCGAAAAATGGGCGCTGAAATTCGAAGGCAACCGTTTTCCCCTCGCCTGGTGCCACGAGGTCGGCAAAGGCCGCAGCTTCTACACCGCCCTCGGCCACGATATAGCGTCCTACGCGGACCCGCATTTCCGCAAGCACATCCAGGGCGGCATCCTCTGGACCCTCGGCATGGCAAAGTGACGCAATCATCCACCAACCAACCAACCCCATGAACCCGACCCAACCCAACCGCCGCCAATTCCTCCGCACCGCCGGCCTCGCCGGTGCCGCGATCGGATTTCCCACCATCATCCCGGCCCGCGTGCTCGGCGCGGACGCGCCTAGCAAGAAAATCAACATCCTCCAGATCGGCTGCGGCCGGATCGGCCGCGACATGGACATGCCCGGCATTCTCCGCCAGGACGCCGCGCGGCTCGTGGCCGTCTGCGACCTGGACTCGCTGCGCGTGACCGATGCCAAGACGATGATCGAGGGCCACTACGCGAAGAAAAAGGTCTCTCTAACCGTCGGCACCTACGGCGACTACCGCAAGGCGCTGCAGCATCCGGACATCGACGCCGTTTCCGTCAGCACGCCCGACCACTGGCACGCCGAACCGGTGATCGCCGCCGCGCTGATGGGCAAGGACATCTACGTGCAGAAGCCGCTTTCGATGACCCTCAAGGAAGGCCGCGCGGTGAGCGATGTGATCAAGGCCAAGAACCGGATCTTCCAGATTGGCAGCCAACAACGGTCCGGCGCGCAGTTCCGGATCGCTTGCGAAATGGTCCGCAACGGCCGCATCGGCAAGCTCCATACCGTCCGCATCGGCCTGCCCAGCGACCCCTCCGGCGGCAGCACCGAAGTCATTCCGGTGCCGTCGAATTTCAACTACGCGATGTGGCTGGGCTACACGCCGGACGCACCCTACACCAAGGACCGCACCCATCCGCAGGGGAAAGATATCAAGACCCGCTACGGCGAACGCCCCGGTTGGCTGCGGATCGAGGATTACTGCCTGGGCATGATCACCGGTTGGGGATCCCACCATGTGGACATCGCCCACTGGGGCATGGACACCGAGCACACCGGCCCGGTTTCGATCACCGGCAAGGCCGAGTTCCCGAAATCCGGCCTCTGGACGGTTCACGGTCCCTATCACATCGAGGCGACTTATGCGAACGGCGTGACCATGATCATCGACCACACCTTCCCCAACGGCGTCCGCTTCGAGGGCAGCGACGGATGGATCTTCGTCACCCGCGGCGCGGAACGCGTGACCGCATCCGACCCGGTGCCCAAGGGAGCCGCCGCCAAAGCGCTCCAGGCCAGCAAGCCGGAAATTCTCAGCACTCCGCTCGGTGAGAAGGAGATCCACCTCCACGAAAGCCCCAAGGGCGACCACCATCTCGACTGGATCACCGCCATGCAGACCCGCAAGCCCGCCGTGACCACCGCCGAGATCGCCCACCGGTCCACCAGCGCCTGCATCATCGGCTGGGCCGCCATGAAGCTCGGCCGGAAAATCACTTGGGATCCGGCCAAGGAGGAATTCGTCAACGACGAGGCCGCCAACGCCCTGCGCTCCCGCCCGCAACGCGCGCCTTACGGGATTGATAACATGAAAAAATAAGAGGCCGGAGCGATGGCCTAACAGTAATTGGGGTGCCTCCGGCTTTTGGCTTGCGCCGGAGGCTCGGGTGTGCTTTCATTCGCCCATGACCGCACTGCAAAAACCCGCTCCCATCAGCGTGGAGGAGTATCTCACCGGCGAGGAACTCAGCCCGGTGAAGCACGAGTACATCGGCGGCGAGGTCCATGCGATGTCCGGTGCCACAAACGGCCACAACGAAATCGCGGTGAACGCGCTGCTGTCGTTGGGTTTCCAGCTACGCGGCAAACCTTGCCGGCCCTTCAACAGCGACACGAAGGTTCGCATCGATCTCGGAAGCCACACGCGTTTCTACTATCCGGACGTGATGGTGGTCTGTCATCCGAATCCTCGGTCCGACCATTTCCAGGATCACCCGGTGGTGGTGATCGAGGTTGCCAGCGAATCCACCCGACGGATCGACCGCGGGGAAAAGGCTGACACCTACATGCGGATTCCCTCGCTGAAAGTGCTGCTGCTGGTGGAGGCGGAATCGATCGGAGTCAGCGTCTGGCGCCGCGGTACCGATGGGGCGTTCGCGATGGAGCGGTATGATGATCCGGCGGCGGTGATCGCGCTCCCGGAGATCGAAGCGGATCTTCCGCTCGTGGAGCTGTATGGAAACGTCCACGCCGCGGGCTGAGCGGCATTTGCTTTCCGCTTGCTATCATGGAGGGTCCGTTGGAGACTCCCGCCATGCAGCATCACGTGTATTTCTGGCTGAAGGATGAGGTCAAGGACGCCGCCGCCCGTGCGGAGTTCGAGGCGGGACTGGCGACGTTGTTCGAAATCCCGGAGGTGGCCGGCGGCCGTTGGGCCGTGCCGGCCGTCGTTGAACTGCGCCCGGTCGTGGACCAGTCGTGGGACTACGCGCTGACAATGGATTTCAACTCGCTGGAGGATCAGTTTGTCTATCAGGACCATCCCGCCCACCACGCGTTCATTGAGGCCCACAAGGACCGCTGGGCCCGGGTGCTGGTGATGGACCTGGCCTAACCGCCGATGAAACCGCGCCCACGCCCCACGCGCCCGGATCCCCGCGGGTTTCTCCCGATGTCCCGCGCGGAGATGGACGCGCGCGGTTGGGAGGAACTCGACGTGCTGCTCATCACGGGCGATGCCTACGTGGACCATCCGTCGTTCGGCGCGGCGATGATCGGGCGGGTGCTGGAGTCGATGGACCTGCGGGTGGGCATCGTGGCGCAGCCGGATTGGAAATCGCCGGACGCGATCCAGGTGATGGGCCGGCCCAGATTGTTCACCGGTGTCACCGCCGGCAATCTGGACTCGATGCTTTCCAACTACACCGCGGCCCGCCACAAGCGGAAACAGGACGTCTATAGTCCAGGCGGCGCGCCCGGCCGCAGGCCTAACCACGCGGCCGTCGTTTACTCCCAACTCGCGCGCCGCGCGTTTCCCGGCGTGCCGGTGATCCTCGGCGGCATGGAGGCCAGCATGCGCCGCGTGGCCCACTACGACTACTGGGAGGACAAGCTCCGCCCCTCCATCCTAACCGATTCGAAGGCCGATCTGCTGGTCTATGGCATGGGCGAGCGTGCCGTGCGGATCATCGCCGCGAGACTGCGCGACGGCAATCCGGATCTAACCGGCATCCCCGGCACCGCCCGGCTGTTGGGCGGAAAAGCCACCGCCGCCGCGGATTTCTCGGGGTGCGTGGTGCTGCCGTCGTGGGAGGAATTGCAGGCGGACAAACAACTGCTGCTCAAGCTGACCCGCGTCACCGAGGCCCAACAAACACCCTATTCGGGAAAACGTCTCGTCCAGATGCACGGCGGCCGCGCCGTATGGATGGAGCCTCCCGCCCTGCCCGTGGATGGCGCGGAACTCGATGAGTTATATGAATATCCGTTCCAACGCCTGGCCCATCCGTCCTATCGGGAGCCGGTTCCGGGGTTCGCGACGATCAAGGACTCGGTGATCGTTTCGCGAGGCTGCGCGGGCGGCTGCACCTTCTGCGGGCTCGGTCTGCATCAGGGGAAATTTCTATCAAGCCGGAGCGTGGATTCGGTGCTCAAGGAAGTGCGGCGGATGGCCGATTCCGAGGATTTCCGCGGCACGGTTTCCGATCTTGGCGGCCCCACCGCCAACCTCTATGGAGCGCGCAACGGCCACACCGAGGCCTGCCACAACTGCCACCGGCCGAGCTGCCTGTGGCCCACGATCTGCCCGCACTTCGGCATCGACCCCGCGCCCGGGCTGGAAATGTTGCGCGGCGCGCGGCAGGTGCCGGGCGTGAAACACGTGTTCGTCCAATCCGGCATCCGCATGGATGTTGCGGTTAGAACGCCGGAATACATGAAGGAACTGGTGACCCACCACGTTTCCGGGCACCTGAAGGTCGCGCCGGAACACCTCCATCCGGACGTGCTGCGCCGCATGCGCAAACCCGCGGGGGATTTTCCCGCCTTCATGGAGCAATTCCACGAAATGAGCGCCGCCGCGGGCAAAGAGCAATATCTCGTGCCGTACTTCATCTCCAGCTTTCCCGGATGCACCGAAAAGGAAATGGGTGTCGTCGAGGATTTCCTCAAACGCGAACGCTGGAATCTCCAACAGGTCCAGGATTTCATCCCGCTGCCGATGACCGCCTCCGCCGCGATGTATGTCACCGGCCTCGACATCAACACCGGCAAACCCATCCCCGTGGTCCGCAACGCCGGCGACCGCGAAAAACAAAAACGGATGTTCCGCCCTAACCAACCCACCGCGCGCAGACCCGCCGGAAATCCGCTCGACACGGTCGATTAGCTGGGTCATGACCATGGGAAACCTGACTCCAGACATGGCGCTATTTGACTTCAAACTCCGGCCTCTGCACGAAGTCCAGCCGTGGGGCGGTATGGACGGACCGGATGATCTGTGCCTCCACTGGTTCGGGTTGACCGACGGGTGTTTCTCCATCGACTGCGGAATCGCGCGGCTTTTCCAATACACGCCGGAAATGCTCGTCAAATGGGAAATTCCCTCTCCGGATGAATGGAATCCAACCGCTTGGGTGGACTATCCGATCATCCGCCTGTATGAGGATGTCATCGACTTGCTGCAACACGTCCTCGTGGAGCTTCCGAGCGACTTTCATCGGCTTGTCTCGGATGTGGCGTCCCACCGGGCGTGGCGGGAGAACCTGCGCCAGATCGCAGAGTCGGATGATTGGGACGAAGGGGACGAAGATATGTCCCAATGCTACCTGCTGGTGTTGCAGTGGATGGGCTATCGCAAATTGGATAGCAGCTATCTGGTTGATGGCCCGGAGACTTGGTTCTGGCGCCATTCGGATGAGATATACGTCCTGTGGGATAACGAAGATTCGGTCGCCGACGGGTTCCCGCGTTGGACCGCGGCGTCCGGCGTGATCAGCATGTCCGTTGAGCGGTTCCTTGGTGAAGTCGAGTCGTTCCATCACAGGCTGATGGCCTCGATGCAGGATCGGATTCACGAGATCGCCTTTGCCAATCCATTCAAGGGGGTGAAGATCGACATTCCCTATCTTTTCCTTGTGCAGAAACAGCGGGAGCGATCCCTCGCAAACGCGCTTGCCGCCGCGCCGGAGGAGCCCGATTGGGAAAAGGTGCGCCACGCGATGAGGATGCTGGGCTGCGCGATTTAGCACGCCCCATCGGCACCGCCTGTGCGTGGCGCGCGGGAAGGATTCGGGGGCGGCCGTCCCCATCGCCCCGCGGGCCACCCGTTTTTTCGGTTTACCCGCTTGACGGGAACGGCGGGCGGGGATTATCCCTCGGGGCACCCGGTCGCGCAAGGCCTCCAAGCCCCCGTTTCCGGACGGCACTGCCCATTTTCCATCCACCGAAACGCATGGCGATCGATCAAAAACTCGCGGACGAGCTGAAATCCCAAGGGGTGCATGTCACCTCGCTGGAGGGCCTGATCAACTGGGGGCGCTCCAGCTCGCTGTGGCCGCTCCAGTTCGGCCTGGCCTGCTGCGCGATCGAGATGATCGCCGCCACCATGGCCAAATACGACATGGCCCGCTTCGGAGCCGAGGTGTTCCGCCCCTCGCCGCGCCAGGCGGACCTGATGATCGTCGCGGGCACCGTCACCAAGAAAATGGCCCCGCAGGTCGTCCGCCTCTACAACCAGATGGCCGAGCCGAAATACGTGATCGCCATGGGCGCCTGCGCGATTTCCGGCGGGCCCTTCAAGGACGGCTACAACGTGCTCAAAGGCGTGGACCGCTATATCCCGGTGGACATTTCCATCCCCGGCTGCCCGCCGCGGCCGGAAGCCCTGCTCAACGGGCTGATCGCCCTGCGCGAGAAAATCGGCCGGGAAAAACTCGTGGGCCCGCACCGTGCCCGCCACGCCGACCCCAAGGGCGCCGCGCAGCTTCCGGTGCCGGAGTTCGGCCCGCACGACCTGCAACCCGCCTTCAACCCCGACGTGTGGAGCCCGCCCACCATCGTCCGCGACCCTGATACCCAATGACGCCCGACGTTTCCGCCATCCTCACCCGCCTGCGCGAGGCCCTGCCGGACGCCATGGCCGCACACCGCCGCAACCCGGGCCCCTCAGGACAGGACTCGCTGCTCGTCGCCCCGGAGTCGCTCGTCGCCGTGTGCCGGTTCCTGCGCGACGACCCCGCGCTGGCCTTCGATCTCCTCACCAATCTGACCGGCGTGGACTGGCCGGATCCGGCCAAGGCGGAGGCCGTGGCCGTGCCGGTGGAGGAAACCGCCGCGCCCGCCTGCGGATTTCTGGAAACCGTCTATCACCTCTACTCCACCACCCGCCGCGAGGGCCCGCTGGTGCTGCGCTGCCGCACCGCCGACCGCGCGGAAAACGTCGCCATCCCGTCCGTGGTGGCGGTCTATCGCAGCGCCGAGCTTCAGGAGCGCGAGGTTTACGATCTCTTCGGCATCGTTTTCACCGGCCATCCGGACCTGCGCCGCATCCTGATGTGGGACGAGTTCACCGACCACCCGATGCGCAAGGACTACGTGGCGCCGGATGACTACGAATACGAGCCCACGCCGCACGACGAAGTGCTTGAAAAGGCCAAACGCCACTACCCCGCCGCCCCGTGATCCCGGACTCCGCCATCTCCTTCCCGCCAAGCCCCAATGCCAATCCGGCACTGGATGACGACCAACTGCTCCACGTTTCGTTAGGACCCCAGCACCCGTCCACCCACGGCGTGTTCCGCATGAACGTCGTGCTCGACGGCGAAACGGTCGTCAGCCTCAAGCCGGTCTTCGGCTACCTCCACCGCAACCACGAGAAAATCGCGGAAGGCTCCACCTATCTTTCCTCGATGCCGTTCACCGACCGGCTCGACTACATCTGCCCGCTCACCAACAACTGGGCCTACGCCCACGCGGTGGAAAAACTCGCCGGCATCGAGGTGCCGGAACGCGCCGAATACATCCGCGTCATCACCGCGGAGCTGACCCGCCTCATCAACCACACCGCGTTCGCCGGATTCTTCATGGGCGACATGGGCGCGTGGGGATCCGCCCTGATGTATGCCTTCCGCGAACGCGAACTGATCCTCGACCTCTTCGAGGACCTCACCGGCGCGCGGATGATGTCCAATTTCATGCGCTTCGGCGGCTGCCGCAACGACCTCCCCGACGGCTGGGCCGACCGCGCCAAAAAATACCTCGCCACCTTCCCCGCTTTCCTCGATGAGCTGGAAAAATTCCTCATCGGAAACGAAATCCTCCTCGCCCGCACCCAGGACATCGGCGCGCTGCCCGCCGCCACCCTCGTCAACGGCGGCATCACCGGTCCCATGCTGCGCGCCGCCGGCGTGGCCTACGACCTCCGCAAGGCCCGCCCCTACGGCATCTACGACCGCTTCAAATTCCGCATCCCCATCGGCGAAAAAGGCGATTGCTACGACCGCTTCATGATCCGCTTCCTGGAAATGCGCGAGAGCCTCGCCATCCTCAACCAGGCGCTCGACCAGCTCCCCGCCGGCGAATACATCCACCCCAAGGCCAAGATCCGCGGCTTCAAGGCCCCCGCCGGCGAGGCCTACGCCGCCATCGAGGGCCCCAAGGGCGAACTCGGATTCCACCTCATCAGCGACGGCACCTTCACTCCCTACCGCTACCGCATCCGCCCGCCCAGTTTCATCAACCTCACCCTCCTCGAGGACATGTGCCTCGGGCTCGACCTCGCCGACGTCGTCCTCATCCTGGGCAGCGTCGATATCGTACTGGGAGAAGTTGACCGCTAACCGATCCGCCATGGCCGCCACCGAATCCACCACCCCCGCCGCCACGCCGCCGCCCGTTTCCGAATGGTCGCTGCCTGGCATGGGCCTGATTAAAGGCCTCGTCGTCACCGGAGCCAACATGGCCCAGAGCTTCTATCGGAAGGACCGGATGACCACCGTCCAATACCCCGAGGAACGCGTCGCCATCAGCCCCAATTTCCGCAACTTTCCCTTCCTCGCCTATGATGGCGAGGATCCGGCCACCGGCCTGCGCTGCACCGCCTGCTCCATCTGCGAAAAGGAATGCCCGCCCCAGTGCATCTACATCGTGATGGACCGCGATGAAAACGGCAAAGCCCTCAAACGCCCCAAGGTGTTCGACATCGACGTCTCCGTCTGCATGAACTGCGGCATCTGCGCCGAAGTCTGCCCCTTCGACTCCATCTACATGGACGGCGAATACGAAATCGCCACCGGCGACCGCTTCGGCAGCCTCGTCTTCCACAAGGAACGCCTCGCCCGCTCCACCGACTACCACGCCAAACTCCGCCCCGCCCAGGCCGCCGAAGTCGCCGCCCGCCGCAAGGCCGACGCCGAGAAAAAGGCCGCCGCCGCCGCCGCCAAGGAAGCCAAGGCCAAAGCCGAAAAGGAAGCCAAGGAAAAGGCAGCCCGCGAAGCCGCCGCCGCGGCAGCAGCCGGAGATGCCCCTGGAACCCCGCCCCCGTAGCCGCGCCCCGTGGCTGGCGCGCCCCGCGCCAGTCCGTCGCCGGAGCGTCTCGCTCCGGCGTTTCCTGATCCCTCCCTGCCGGGAAATTCACCGCCAACACCTCCCAAGAGGAGATTGAAGACCGAGGATCGTGTATGAAAGCGATTTTCTAACGGAGCGCCGACTTCAGTCGGCGTCATTCCGAACCACCCCTCCCCTCAGAGATCCTGATCCGAGGCCTTGTTTTCCGCTCCACTGCGTTTGCCGGTCGGAAAATGGTTTGGCACAATCGGGCCAAGAAGCCAGAGACCAGAAACCGGAAACCAGAAAGAAAGCACCATTCATCGACGTCGCTGCCGCCGCGAATTGTGCCAAATCATTTTCCGAACGGATCAGGATGTCTGCCCCTGCCGGAAAATCCACCGCCAAACCCGCCAAGGCGACCGCCGATCACGGATCGCGGATGAAAAGCACACCCGCCGTCGCATCCATCGGATCGTTAGCCATTGCGGTCATTTGGACTTTGTCGGACTGTGGGAAGTTCTTGCTTTAGCTTGTCCAGTTCGTCCTCAAGCTTGAGGACGCGTGCGGCGAGCTCCCGGATTACGGTAAATGCCATACTGCCGACTAATCCGACACACAGAAATGTCTGCATCAAGCCACCGAGAGGGGGAGGGGTGGGATGCCGCAAAACAAGCAACGCGGAGACAAACGCCAATAGGAGAAGCAAGATCGAATAAATGTGCCCGATTCGGATGGTGATTCTGATCCGGGTGCCTCCTGAGCGGGTAATGCCCTCATCAGTCCGTTTTGCGACTGTCGTATCCATATGTTAAATTTGATAAAGTTGATCGACGCCTAACGCTCCAGACCAGTGACCCGGCGCCACTGATCTTCGATTGCCAACCAGAGCGCCATCGCCGGGTTCACCGCATCCGGTCTGTTCGGGCAATCCCATCATGGTCAGTGTGCGAAGAACGCCAACACGATAAACCCTATGAGAATGGACCATCCAACACCTTCAATGGCCCATCTCTTCCACATTCCCACGTATATGAATGCCAGTGACCCGAGCGGAATGGCAAATGCCGGAAAGCACTCTCGCACTCCCCAAACCATCCGGTAGGCCGGAGGGTCAACCGAACGATCAATCACAAGGCGCCCAGCGCTTGGGAGAATGATCGCCACCACCAACAGCGCGAGCACTGCGGCCAACGTCGCTCGCCCCCAATGCCACCGTTTGTTTTCTCGCTCCACCATGTGTTACGCTCGTGCCCAACAGTTTTGTTCAATGACCTGCCGTTGTGCTGGTAGAACAACAACATGGAAGGCTACAATTCCATCCGGACCGTTCACAGGCGGATTCAATCCTGTCACGAAGGCCCCGCCAAGGAGAATGTCGCTGATCCGGCGGGAACACAAGAGGCACCCGGTTTCCGTTGATCGGATAGAATGCCGGGCGGCAAGCCGGGAGTCCCGGAATTTCCGGGCGGGCCTGCCGCGGGCGGCGGTCGCGGGAGTCGGCGGCGGGCGGTGTCGTGAGCCGGAAAGGCGGCTGCAACCGACCGCAGGCGGAACGATGAGTCCCCGCCTGCCAATCCCGGCTGACGGAGTCTTTCCCATCTTGGTTCTGGACTCTGGTTTCTTGTTCCACCACGTGGGGGACAGCCCCTCCCCTACCCCGGATTTCACCAACCCCGGCCGGGTTCCGGCGAATTTCACCATTTCCGGTGCATTTGGAGCTACCGGATCTCTACGGTTTATGGAGATTCGCCCCCGTTCCCTCGAGAAGGTCCTCCACGCTTCTATCACTTATCACGCCGTCTTTGCTGGATAGTCCGGACGGAACCACGCACGGACCAACTTCCGGGCGGTTCTCCCCGTTTTGGGCTGACTGCATTGAGCAGCCAACCAAGCATCCAAAGCACAAGGCGCAAATCCAATTTGGTTTCACACGCACATATCCTAACCGAATCATCTTTCCTGAGCCGAACGTTTGATGTGATGTCACCGCGTCATTGCGGTGGTCAAGGAATGAATTTGAATGGCATATATGCCGTTGACATCCATGACTTTGTTAGCGTTTGGGAATCTCGCTGCCGCTTCGCCGACCAGTCCAGATTGAAAGACCAACAGTCACCGCGGTGAGGCAGGCAGCACCCACGGTCCCATCGCGTGCAACTCGATTCATCGGAAGGCTATTCCGCGCGTATGCTCCGGTCCGCTTCCACTCCAGGTGAGTCATCCACGCCCAGCCAGCAGATACCCACGCAAACATGCAGAGCAACGCGCCAACCGTGATGAGGATTTTTCGTCTCTTCATTTCCATGCTAACAGTTATGAGGCGCCGAAAAACCGGTGGCTACCTGCGCGCATGATGCGGCCGGGGCCGCCCGGACGGACGGGAAGGGAGCGTGCGGATGGCACCAGTTTCATGGGGGCGTTCCTAGCGGTCCCGAGCCGGGGTGTCAAGGGGGAATGTGGATATGGTTATTGGGGGAGAAGGATGCAGCCGATTTCGTGAGAAGGTGGCCGGGATGGCGGCCGGATGTTTGGAATGTGGTCCGGAAATCAGTTGTCGGGGGATCTCCGCTTGCCATCGGCGCCTTGCACGTCTTCGCGTTTCTCGGTGGTGGGCAGCAAGAACATCAGTCCGCAGCCAACGAGCGAGAATCCACCAAAGGCAGCGATCACCAGCCCCGAGCGGGTCACGATGAGCCCGTTCTGGATCTGCTGCATGACATCGGGATAACCCGAGAGTTCCATCGCTTCGAACCGCGCGTTCGAATGGAGGAACCAATGGGAAACGGCCAGGAGACAAAAAGCCGGCGGGAACAGCAGTTGCGGCATAAGCGACCTCAGGCTCCTGTTCTTGCTCAGTAGGTATCGGATCGCGAATACGATCCAGGCAAGCGCGACCATGAGAAACGGCCCCATGAGAATGCCTCCGTCTGAAACGATCTTCAACAGTGATGGGTTGGATGCGGGCATGGTGATTTGAGGCGGATGTATGACGTGATGTCACCGCATCGTCGCGGTAGGCTTGGAGTGGGAATAGCGAGGATACCAAAGTAGATGATGCAAAAATTGGCCCTTCATTGTTGGCTAACAGTATTGTTATGCCGGAAAACCGGTGAATGTCTGCGCGCATGATGCGGGCGGACGGGATGGGGGCGTGCGGGTGGCGCCGGGTTCATGGAGGCGTTCCTAGCGGTTCCGGGGCGGGTTGTCAAGGGGGGGTGGTTATGGGTTGTATGTTAGTGTTTATTGGGGGGCGGGGCTCCCTGCGCCTGGCATCCACGATCTTCTATCCACGATCCACGATCTTCCATCCCCTTCGCGGACTTGGCGTCTTGGCGGTGATTTTTTTCGGCTGGGGGGAGCCTGGGAAGCCACGCTCTCACGAGCGCGGCTACGGGAACGCGCCTTCCATCCACAATCCACCATCTCCGATCCCCTTCGCATCTTGCCGGTGGGTTTTCCGGCCGGGGCGGGAACATCCGGAAACGTTTGCGTTGCGGGGGTGGGGAGGATCTGCCATCGTCGCGCGCATGCGGATCGATGTGGTCACCCTGTTTCCGGAGGTCGTGCTCGCGCCGTTGAGCGACTCGGTGATCCAGCGCGCGCGGCAGGCGGGCGTTGCGGAGGTCCATGCCCATCAGTTGCGGGACTGGTCCACGGACAAGCACCGTCGGGTGGACGACACGCCGTGCGGGGGAGGTCCGGGCATGCTGCTCAAGCCGGAGCCGCTGTTCGCCGCGGTGGAGGCGCTGCGCCGTGAGGACACGCTGGTGGTGCTGATGACCCCGCAGGGGCGGACGTTCAAGCAGGCGCTGGCCCGCGAGCTGTCCGGTGCCAGCCACCTGCTGATCCTGTGCGGCCACTACGAGGGCGTGGACCACCGGGTGGTGGAGGCGCTGGTGGATCTGGAACTCTCGATAGGCGACTACGTTCTAACCAACGGAGCGGTGGCCGCCGCGGTGGTGTGCGACGCGGTGATCCGGCTGCTGCCCGGCGCGCTGGGCGACGACGCCTCGCCGCTCGACGAGTCGTTTTCCGATCCCGCGCTGCTGGAGGCGCCGGCCTATACCCGGCCGATCGATTTCCGCGGGATGACGGTTCCCGACATTCTTCTATCCGGCCATCATGGCAACATCGCCCGGTGGAAACGCGAACAGGCGCTCGCCCGGACCCGCGCCAACCGGCCGGATTTGTCAGAGTAACACGGCGGGCTGCTGTTGGGAAATGCAGTGGAGCGTGCCGCCTTCCTCCACGAGGTCGAGGCAGTCGATGCCCGCCACCTCGCGGCCGGGAAACATCTCGCGGATCAGGCCGAGCGCGCGGTCGTCGTTGCGGGATTGGCGGAAGGTGGGGACCAGCACGCCGCCGTTGACGATGAGGAAATTGACGTAGGACGCCGGGAGCACGGGCAGCCGCCAGCCGGGCACCTCGCACGCGGCGGGCAGCGGGATTTCCACCACCTCGAACGGTCGGCCGCCGGGGCCATGGAAGTTCTTCAACGTCGCCAGGTTTTCCGCCAGCACCGCGTGGTTAGACGATCCGCGGTCGCGGTCCACGCAGGCGAGAACCGTCCGCTCGTCCGTGAAACGGGCCAAGTCGTCGATGTGGCCGTCGGTGTCGTCGCCTTCGATCCCCTGCCGCAGCCAGAGGATCTCGCGGACGCCGAGGCCGTCGCGGAGTTTTTGTTCGATCGCGGTGCGGTCCAGGCTGGGGTTGCGGTTGGGGTTAAGCAGCACCGCCTCGGTGGTCAGAAGATGTCCCGCGCCATTCACCTCGATCGCGCCGCCTTCGAGAATCATGCCGCCGTCGAAGCGCGGCAGCCCCAGCGCGGCGGCGGTGCGGGCTGGGATTGTGTTGTCGAGGTCCCACGGCGGGAATTTGCCGCCCCAGGCGTTGAACTCCCAATCGGTGACCGCGAGGGATCCGTCCGCCGCGTTTCTGACGAAGATCGGCCCGTGGTCGCGGCACCACACGTCGTTGTGCGGGTGGTCGAACAGCTCGACGCGTTCCGGGACCGCGCGGGCGCGGTTGCAGGCCTCCGCGATGCGCCGGTGGTCGGCGGCAGGGGCGTTGATCCGCACCGTTTCGAAGCGGGTGATGGCGGCGGCGATTTCGGCGAATTTTCCCCACATCAGTTCCTGTTTGGCTCCGCCCCAGTGGCGGGGGTCGGCGACGGGCCAGGACAGCCAGACCGCTTCCTGCGGCGACCATTCGGCGGGCATGGAGTATCCGGGCGGGACGGGCGTCATGGCGGAGGGTGTGAAGTTAGAGTCCTGTGGGACGGTCGATGAAATCCCACGGCAGGCCAAAGCGGCGGGCCAGTTCCGCGCCGAGGGCTTTCACGCCGAAGGTTTCGGTGGCGTAGTGGCCGGCCAGCATCACGTTGAGGCCAAGTTCTTCGGCGAGGGGAAAGCTCCAGTGCGGGCCTTCTCCGGAAATGAACGCGTCCACGCCGGCGGCGGCCGCGGCGGCCACCTCGGTGCCGGCTCCCCCAGTGACCAAGCCCACCGTGCGGATGGTTTCCGGTCCGCCGGAGCACATCAGGACCGGCCCGCCGACCGCGGCGGAAAGCCGCTCGCGAAGTTCGTCTCGGGTGCCGTGCCAGGTTCCCCGCAAACCCATGGCGGACCCTTTCCAATCGAGAAACGGCCCGGTTTCCATCACGCCGAGCGCCCTCGCCAGGCAGATGTTGTTTCCCCATTCCGGATGGACGTCCAGCGGGAGGTGGGCCGAGTAAATCGCCAGCCCGGCGTCCATCGCGGTTTTGAGTTTCCGGTAAAACGCCCCACGCACCGGCTGCGCGCCCTGCCAGAACATCCCGTGGTGGACCAACAAAAGCCCCGGTCCGCCGGCCGCCGCCGCTTCCACCACCGCGAGCGAGGCGTCCACCGCCGTCACGATCCGTCCCACCGCGCCGCCATTCGCCAATTGCAGGCCGTTGACCGCGCCCGGATAGTCCGGAATCGCGGCCAGGTTCAGTTCGCGGTCCATGAAGGCGACCAATTCGTCGAGCGTTGCCATGCCGCGACGCTACAGGTGCCGCGGGGCGGGGTCAACAGGCAACGGTCCGCGGGCGTGAAGTCAGGGGGGCGGGGAGCGGGAATGTTTGACGATTTTGTCACAAATTAGGTTGACGTCCCCTCAGTTTTGGATAGCGTGCGCCCCGTCCGCACCCCCGCATTGTATATACCATGAAAAAGAAAACCCTGCTTTCACTCACGTATCTAGCCTTTGGTGGACTTGCCTACTCGCAGACGGTATACGATTGGAAATCCGATGCGCCGGACGCCAACTGGACGCAGGGCGCGGGAGGAGCCCGTTGGTGGGACAACACCAACAGCAGCGATCTCTGGGACATTCCGCCGTCCGGCGGTATCCTGCGCTTCAACAACGACGCGCAGCTCACGATGACCAACAACGCGGGCACCTACAATGCCTACGGGTTGATCTTCGGGTCCTCCAGCACCAGCGTGCGCACGCTTGGCGGCAACTCGGTTAGGTTTTACGACTACGGCGGCGCCGACGCCTACATCCAAAACGAATCGAGCGCGACCCACGTCATCAACCTCAACGTCGAGGGCGACGGCGACGCCGGTGATCCGCTCAACATCAATCTCAACGGGACCGGAGGACTGACCTTCGGCGGCACCATCAACAACCAGGGAAGCTGGATCAACGTGGGCGGCACCACCGCTTCCGCCGCCACCGTCACCTTCGGCGGGATCGTTTCCGGCACGGGCGGGCTTTACAAGTCGAACGCCAACACCACCCTGTTGCTGACAGCGGTCAACACCTACAGCGGCGACACCACCATCAACGCCGGCACGGTGGAGATCGGCGGGGCCGGCCAGCTCAATTCCGGCACCTACGCCGGCTCCATCTCCAACTCCGGCATCCTCAAGTTCAATTCCACCGCCAACCAGACCCTCTCCGGCACATTCAGCGGGGCCGGTTCGCTCGTCAAAAGCAACACCGGAACGCTGACCCTGAGCACGCAGAAGACCTACACCGGTGGCACCACGGTCAACGGAGGAATCCTCGACCTTACAGGCGGCGGCGGCGGCTCCGGCACCATCCGCGGCACGGTGACGGTGAACACGGGGGGCACCCTGCGCCTGAGCACGGGGGACGCCACGGGCTACAACACCGGCTCGGACCGCCTGGCCACCATCAACCTGGTCGGCGGCACGTTGAACGTGAACACGGCCTCGAACCAGACGTTAGGGAACGCCACCATCAACATGACCGGAGGCGCCATCACCGGCGTGGCCAATTCCAACATCGATTTTTTCCAAGGCAGCTCGGCCCTCAACACGCTGGCCTCGGCCACGACCTCGACCATCAGCGGGACGAAAATCCAGATCCGCCAGACCGGCGGGGTGACCTTCACCGTGGCCAGCGGCACGACCGGCAGCGGCATCGACCTCGATGTGTCCTCGGTGATTTCGAGCAACTCCGGATTCACCACCGCGCCCTTCATCAAGGCGGGCCTGGGCACGATGCGGCTTTCCTCGGCCAGCACGTTCTCGGGGCCGACCAACGTGAATGGAGGCAAGCTGATCATTTCGGGAACGCTCCTGAGCACCTCGGCCCTCACGGTGGCCTCGGGTGCGACCCTTGAGTTAGGAGCGACCAACATCTTCGTCGGCGGGCACGGGGTCGCCATGGGGAACACCCGCACGATCACCGTGAACGGCGGCACCTTGTTGATGAACACGAGCATGGACGCCCGCTTCGGGAACGTGACCCTCAACAACGGGGCGACCTGGACCTCGAACCGGGCTCTCACCAACTACGATGCCCTGTTGGCCAACACCGACGCCGGCGCCGCTACGGTGAGCGTCACCGGCACGGGAGCCGCCACCATGAACGGCAGCGGTGGCATCCACCTTCAGGGCGTGCAGAATTTCAACGTTGCGGATGTGACCAGCAGCAGCGCCACCGACCTGACGGTGAGCATGATCCTGGGAGCGCAGGGATCGATCGGCGGTGCCGCGGGAGGCATCAACAAGACCGGTGCCGGCACGATGCTATTGAACAACACGGGCAACGCTTTCACCGGTGACCTGACCGTGGGTGCGGGCACCATCATCACCGGCACGTCCCAGGGTGGCGGTTCCACCGGCTACCTGGGCGCGGTTACGGGCGGACGCACGATCACCATCAGCTCAGGTGCGACGCTCGATTTCCGCGCCAACAACCAGTTCGGCGGCGGCGGCAAGACGGCCGCCACGCTTCCTTCCATTGTCGTCAACGGTGGCACCCTGACCTCGACCCGTTTCAATATCTTGGGCAACGTCACCCTGAACGGCGGCACCCTGACCCAAAGCGTCACCGACAGCGGCAACTACGAGGGCTACGAGTTCCTCGGTACGGTGACGGTGGGCGGCGGTTCGGCCTCGACGATCAGCTCGGGCAACGGCAAAGCCAACCACCTTCGCGGCGGATCGACCATCACCTTCAACGTCGCCGACGCGACCGCCAGTTCCGCCTCCGACTTGGTCGTGTCCAACATCCTACGCAACGGATCGGGCGATTACACCGGAACGGGAAGCCTGCTGAAGACGGGAACGGGCACCATGCAGATGAACGCCGTCAACACCTACACCGGCACCACCACGGTGAGCCAAGGCACGCTCGTCCTGGCCGCCGGAGGGGATCTCGGTACCATCGGCAGTAGCGCCATCGTCGTGGAATCGGGGGCCAATCTGGTCCTTTCCACCGGCGACGCCACCGGTTACACCTCCGGCGCCGGACTCACCATCCGCGGCACCATGACCAAGGCCACGGGCAACTTCCACGACACCCTGAACCGGGACACGATCCTGGATGGCGGCACCATCGCGGCCACCGACGGCAACACCACCAGCGGCGGCGCCATCAACCTTTTCGGCAACTCCATCACGACGGTCGCTGGCACCACTTCAAACATAAACATCACCGGGTCCACCCTACAGCTTCGAACCGAAGGCAGCACGGCACCGACCTTCAACGTGGTCTCCAATTCCACCCTAAACGTCAACGCCGTGGTGGACGGTTATCTGGGAACTGAAACCACTCCGCTCAACAAATCCGGCGGTGGCACGATGGTTCTGTCCCAAGTCAACAAGTACGACGGCCCCACCAACATCAACGGCGGCATCCTCCGGATCAGCGGCAGCGGATCGCTCAACGAAGGAAGCTACGCGGGCGCGATCTCCATCGCCAGCGGCGCGTCCCTCGATTACGCGTCGTCCGCCGACCAGGTTCTGTCCGGACCGATCAGCGGGGATGGCACGATCACCCGGTCCGGTTCCGGGACTTTGACTCTCACCGGCGCAAGTACCGGATACGCGGGTGACCTCGCGGTGACCGCCGGATCGTTGTTCGTAAACGGAGATTTGGGAAGCGCCACTGCGGACGTCACGGTTGGTTCAGGTGTCATGGTGGGTGGCACCGGATCCATTGGAGGAAACCTGATCCTCGATGGAGCGTCCACCTTGACCATTGTGGACACCAACGACGCGTTGAGCGTGGGCGGCACCATTTCCTTCTCCTCCACCGGCTTTGGAATCTCCAGCCTTTCGGGAATCGACTGGAACACCATCGATGCGGGTGAATACACACTGCTGGCAGGCACGCTGAACCCCGCCAATCTCGGGAATTTCGGTATCGGGCAAAAGGTGACTGTTGCACCCGCCAAGGAAGCCTACTTCGAAAACGGCAGCCTGAAGCTCGTGGTGATTCCGGAAACGTCCACGATTCTGCTGGGCAGCCTGGGCGCGCTCGCGCTGCTGCGCCGCCGCCGCTGATCCGGTTAGGGAATATCCGCGTCACGGGTCTTGCGGCCATCCCGCAAGGCCCTCTGAAATTGGGAGTCCCGTTGCTCCAACCGGGCCGCGCGCTCCTGGCGCGCCGCATCGGCGGGAGACACACGGAAGTCCAAGGTGTCTCCGCGCGGAGCGTCCTTCAGGCGTTTGGAACCGGCACGGATGATCGCCAACGCCTCGTCGCGTGCCGCTCCAGGTGCGGTCTTCTCCAACAACGGACTCAGGTCGGGGCGATCGAAGCTCACCCACACGCGGTGCTGTTGGAAGTTGGCGGTGCTCTGCAGATCGACGCCGCTCAGTTCCTTCAGCCGCCGGGTTTCAGGCAACGTCAGCGGACTGCGCCCCCCGACACCGTCCGGTTGCCCGGATTCGTATTTCGGATAGTAGGGGGCGTTGAGATCGATCCAGGTCTCCACCCGTTCGATTTCCTCCGCGGTTAGAGAAACCTTGTGGTGCGCCGGGCGAAGATAGGCGGGAAGTTTGCTGGCATGGCTGCCCCATGATTTGGCCTCCTGGATCTCCGCCGGACCCGCACCCACGCAATGGAGATACCCCTTCGACCACAACTCGGTATAGGCCACGTTGAAGACCATCTCGCGATCCCGCGCCAGCAGCAGTTTCCGCCCGCCGTCCTTGCCGAAATCATGGCATGAAACGCAATGGCGGTCGAACACCGGCTGCACTTCGGATAGAAACGCGAACTCCCGCGGCGGACCGAACCAACCTTCCAGCTTGGACGGACCACGCCGCAGCGCCAGAGAATCGCGGAGCGCGGGCGCGCCTGCATCGCGCGACTCATGGCATCCCACGCAGCCCTGCATTTCACCGGGCTGGACGATGGTGCCGCTGCGCATCGACTGGACCATTCTTTTGTCAGCATCGAGCGCCTGAAAATACACATATCTGTTTGCGGGGACTTCGACATAGACCGAACCGTCCGCCTCCACCGGCACGGTGCCGAGTATCCGCTTGTTCTCGAAGCTGTGCCAATTCATCGCCGGCGCATGTTGTCCCTGGCCGCCCCACGCGGGGCCGGTGAATCCGCGTTTTTCCGGGGATTCGATCACCCGCAGGTACTTGACCCCGCCGGGCTCCACGCCGCGCAAATGGGTGCCAAGCCCCATGTTCATCACATAGAAACGTCCCGTGGCGCTGCGGAAATCCCGGCGCGTGGGAATCAACGGCGGAACCGCGCGCGGACCGAGAGGCATCGGATCGAAACAGCCGGGCGACTCGTGGTGGACCACCACCTCGTTGCCGAACCGGTCCAACAGGACGATTCCGGTTTCCTCGCCCTTTCCGGGCATCTGGCGCACCGCCAGATAATAGGAGGCGGATAGAGGATAGGGGTCCTCGTATTTCACCGGCATGCCGACGGTGGAATCCCATCCGCCCTTGCCGATCAACCCGCGCGCACCGGACGGCCAGGTCATTTTCACCGCCGCGGGCGAGTCCACGCCGAGGCTGCGGTCGATCAGGGCCAGAGCGCCCCACGGACGGTCGTGGCAGGCCGCGAACACCGCCAGACAATCACCGGTTCCGGGCACCGCGCGGGCATCGATCACCCCGCCCGGCGAGGACAGATTGCTGCCCCAGTGGATCGCGTGGTTGGTGCCGTCCGGATTGACGGTCCATAGCGCCTGGGCGTCGCCGAAATTTCTATCAATATACTCCCACCGATCATAGAGCAGCCGCCCGTCCGGCAAGACGGTCGCGTGGCCCTCGTGCAGGGTGCTTTTGCCGATCTGATGGATGTTGGATCCGTCGGCATCCATCCGGAACAGGTTGCCCATGATGTGACGGTTGCACATGCAGTATTTCGGATCGCGGGTGGAAGTGAAGGCGATCCCTCCATCCGGCAGATAGACCGGGTCGATGTCGTTGGCGTCCCGGCAGGTCGTGAGCTGCCGCAAACCGCTGCCATCGGTCCGGATTTCGAAAATGTGTGCCGATTCGGCGCGTCCCTTGCGCCATGCGAAGACGACGCGCGCGCCGTCATAGGACACTTCCGGATCGCGGATCATCCCGTCGGGACCAGGGTCTAGCAGGATTCGGGCGCATCCGGATTTCACATCCAGCAGTTTGAGCGGGCCGCCGCTCCGGTAGGAACCCGTATTGATCTCGCCAACCTGGAAAAACGTCTCGGTATTGTGATGGTCGCGGGCGAATTGCGGACGGACGACAAACACCAGCGGATGGGCCGTGAGATGAGGGTTGGCCAGCAACGCCTCCCGCCTGAGTGCGTCGAGCGCCGCAAAATCACCGCGCGGCAGACCGTCCAGACGCGTTGAAAAGCCCGCGCCGCCCGGATACCCGTCGGCAAACGAGGTGGTTAGGTCGCGGATTGCCGACCGGAGCGCGCCGGTCTGAATGTCCCAATCATCCGCAACCGCGGGGAGCACGAGGGCCCACGCGAGAAACCAGCGACAGATTGGCGAATGCCGGGTGACGGTATGCATCGGTTCCGGATACGACCGACAAACGCCGGCCCTTCCAATCGAATACGCGGGTTTCATGGTTTGAAAGATGCAAGGCGTGTCCTCCGTTCGCTTTGGGTTGGGACTTCATCTTCCCCCGACAACCACCTTATGAATCGACTCTCCCCGATCCGCGTTGGGTCATGGCTTGCCGCCGTGGCTCCGATTTTCGCCTTCCATGCCATCGCCGCATCACCGCCGGTCACCACGGCCTCGTTGCTCGGCGAGATGACAAATCTGGCCGGAATGGCGGAGTTTCCCGATCCCTCCTACACCTGCAGGCAGTTCTCCTCCTACGACCGCGCCTCGAAATCGCCATCCCAAGACTGGTTCGCCAACGGCGATTGCGGCCAATACCTTCGGATAGAGGAAAACGCGGGCCGCCACGAGTTCGTGATGATGGACGCCGACGGTCCCGGCGCCGTGGTGCGGATCTGGTCCGCCAATCCCGCTGGCACCCTGCGGATCTATCTGGATGGCGCCGGAACGCCGGCGCTGGAGGCACCGATGGATAAGCTGTTGGGCGGAACCGTGCCTGGCTATCCGAAACCGATCGCCGGCGAATACAGCCGCGGCTGGAATCTTTATTTCCCAATCCCCTACGCCCGCCACTGCAAGATCACCAGCGATCAGGGAAAATTCTATTATCATGTGAACTATCGGACCTATCCGGAGGGGACAAGCGTCGAGACATTCGATGCGGCCAAAGCCGCCGCGCTGCCGAGGCCGGATCTGACGACAACGCCGTCCGGCGGGGAATCGCGCAAGGTAGCCACGACGCTGGTTCCGGGTCAGCCGTTTTCCATGCGGTTCGACGGTGGCATGGCGATCCGCGGCATCACGCTCTCTCCGAAGGCGGATGATCTAACCATCGCGCTGCGGGCGGTGCTGCTCAGGATCCGTTTTGACGGAACCGAGACCGTCGTCGCTCCCTTGGGCGATTTTTTCGGCAGCGCGCCGGGGATCAATCCGTTTTCCACACTTCCGCTCGCGATGGAAGGCGGCGGACGGATGCGCTGCTCGTGGTTCATGCCGTTCCGGCGCGAGGCTGAAATCACCCTGCTCAACACCGGGAACAAACCGTTGGAGCTATCGGGCGCGATCGAGACCGCTCCCTATCAATGGACCGCCGCGTCGATGCATTTCCACGCCAAGTGGCGGGCCAGTTGGGATGTTCCCACGCGCCCGATGATCGATTGGAACTATCTGACCGCAACCGGCAAGGGCGTGTTCGCCGGCGTCTCGTTCGCGATCGACAATCCGGTCAAGGAATGGTGGGGCGAGGGCGATGAGAAAATATATGTGGATGGCGAGAAATTCCCGAGCCACTTCGGCACGGGGACGGAGGACTACTACGGTTACGCCTGGTGCTGGCCTGGGCTTTTCACCCATCCCTATCATTCGCAATCCCGCTGCGACGGGCCGGGCAACTACGGCCGCACCAGCGTCAACCGGTTTCACATCATCGACCGGATCCCGTTCGCGCGCGACTTCCGCTTTGATATGGAACTGTGGCACTGGCACGAGCGGTGCAAGGTGAACATGGCGGTGACCGCCTACTGGTATGCCGCGCCGGGCGCGACCGACGGTTTCAAGGAGCCTTCATCCGGCGACCTAACCGTCCGACCGATGCCCGAGTGGCAGGTGCCGCGTGTGCCGGGCGCGATCGAGGGCGAAAAACTGCGGATCATCCGAGTGACCGGAACCGCCGATCCCCAGGATTGGGACGGCACCAGCGGCGGCAGCCAACTCTGGTGGCACGCGGGCATGAAACCCGGTGACACCATCACGCTGGCGCTTCCCGCGCCCAAGGCCGGGAAATTCCGGGTCCGCGCGCGGTTTCTATCCGCCCCCGACTACGGCATCCACCGTTTTTCGATCAATGGCAAACCCGCCCGCGGGCCGATTGATTTCTATCACGACAAGGTCCGCGTGGGAGATGAAACCGACCTCGGCGAATTCGATCTGCGGGAAGGAGACAACGAATTTTCCGCGACCATCGAAGGTGCGAATCCCAAGGCGGTAAAGGCATATATGTTGGGACTGGATTATCTGAAGCTGGAATCCGAGATCCGAGGTTCAAGGTAGTTTGGACGCTTGGATTACCACTGAATCACTGAGAACCGCTGAGTTCACTGAGTATTCTTTGATCGGAAAGCCAACTCCAGAGGGTGAATCGGATTCAGGCTGATTATTGCAGTCTCCTTTACAGCGGCATCAGCGGCCAAATGAGACCAGATGATAACTTCCAACTTCGGATTTCGGGCTGAAGCGGTACAATGCGGTCCGCATTGTTGTTAGAAGGCTGTAAAACGGTTTGTCACCAGCGTACGAAACTTATGAGGCACCCAATCATGAACAGATGCGCGCTTGCGAGGTGGCAGAGCGATTTGCGGTTGAATCGACTGTAACCGGATCCATGTGGCCGTCACGGACGGATCTCCACCCGGATGGTGACGTTTTCCGCCTTCGGGACGGTTAGACAGACCGCGCGGAATCCTTTGTTGGGGTTTTCCTCCGGGGTGGGCGGCTTGGCGTCGGCGGTGCTCCACACGCCGTCGGGCGACAGGCGTTTGAGGGTGATCGCACCGCTTTTCTTGCTGAGTTTCACCGTATCGCCCGCGATGGTGACGGTGGCGTCGGTGAAAATCCGCCAGACGGTTTCACCGGTGGGCGCGGTGATGGTGTCCTCGATGACCGCGACGCCGGTTGCGGGATCGAAAGCGGCGCTGCGGAGCACCTTGGCGGCGGCACCGGCATAGGCTGCGGTTAGATCGAGCGTGGCCGACGCCGTTTTTCCGGATAGATCGGATTTGGCGACCGGGCAGGGTTTGCATTTCGCGTTCTGGAGTTTTCCGTCGATTTCCAGTGTGTTGTGGGAGCGGTTTTGGAGCCGGTAGTATGTCCAGCGCTTGTTGCCGAAATAGCCGGGCAGGTTGTAGTTTTCCGCGCCGAGGTCGTGGCACCAGCGCTCGCCGCGGGTGTCATAGACGAACGAACCCACGTCCATGTGGCCATGGCTTGCGGCGGGCGTGCCGCCTTTGATTGCCAGATAACTATCGTTCGCTTCCCATCCGCTGCGAAACAATGCCATCGGCTGCTGTCCGCCATAAACCGCCGCGGTGGGAAGCTTGGCGGACGGTGCCGATGGCGGCAACCACAGCACCGCAAGGGGGAAAAACCGGTCTTTTGCCAGGCCTTTTCCCTCACCGGCGGCCACGCGCTCCAACAATCCGCGGACGTGCGCGGTCTGGACCGTGTCGCGGTAATGCCCGGCGATCCAACACTGGGCGGACGACGGCACGGCCCGGCCGCTGCCGCCGTCCGCGAAGTTGTAGGATAGACGGTTAGGGCTGGTGAGGTGCATGATCGATTCCCCCGCCATGCGAATCTCGGGCGCCTCGGAAATGCTCCGGCCCAGCGGCGGACATGCCGCGAGCAGGGCGACGTGGTAGCTGGTGCCGTATTGCCAGTAGCCGGGGCCCTCCGGGTACATGCCGTCGGGTTGATAGAAGCGGCCGCACTGTTCGACGAGTTTCAGGCCTTTTTCAAACAGCGGTTCCGCCAGGCCTTCGTCGTGGCCGGCCACCGCGGCGGCGGCCAGCGCGATGCCGGAGCCGCAGACCTGCGACCAGTTGTTGCCGGGCTTGCTCCACCAGTCGCCTTTGTCATAGACGCCTTTTGCGGGCTTGAGCGCCTTGTCGATGATCGCCCGTTCGTAACGGGCGCGCTGTTCGTCGGTTAGGGTCGGATAGAGCCAGTCGTAACCGGTCGCTACGGCGGTGGCCATCTCGGCGGTATCGAGGAAGTGTTTGGGATTCCAGTCCTTGAGGGCGCATGCCGCGTCGAGTTCGGCGATGACCCGCGCGCGGTAGGCGTCACCGGCTCCGCAGCGCCACGCCCAACCGGCGAAGAGCACGTTGTGGACCGCGAGGCGCGATTCGGCGAGCAGCCGCTTGCCGTCGGGGATTTCGTAGCGGCAGGTGCGGGCTTTCAGCACGCTGTTGGCCTCGGCGAGCGCGGCATCCTGCATTTTCGCCTGCAATGGATCGGTGGCCAGGTGTTGCTTGAGCGCCGCTTCGCCCGATGCCGGGAGCCACAGCCGCGGATGCGGCAGGTCCGATAGATTTCCCGCGAATGCCACGCCCGCGGTGGCGGCTCCAATGATGCAATGCAGCTTGAACATGGGCGCGGATACGCGGGTCGTGGGCCGGATCGTTCGGAAAATCCCGGGGTGGCCGCCGCTCCCACCCACCAATGCCTGTGGGTAATATCCCGGACGACGGACGCTTCTTGGTCTCCGGTGCGACCGGCGCGCGCGTGCGACCCTTGGAGTTACCGCCTTCCCGGCTTGGCGATCTGCTTCCGGAACAGCGGGACGAGGGTGGCGTCCATCCAGTCGAAGGCGGCCTGGAGACCTTGTTCGCGGTAGATTCGTCCGATGGACGCCTCGACCCGGGTGGGGTTGCCGAGGGCGGATAGAAACTCGTTGGAAGTCAGGCGGGTGAACCAGACGCCGTCCATTTCGCCGCGTTCCCGGAGGACGAACTGGCGGGCGAAAAGGGAGAGCACGGCGTCGCCGATCCAAGCGGCTTCGCGTTCGATGCGGATATCGTTTTCCTTGGTGGTCACGGGCGGAGCATGCATCTAACGACCCGGCCGGGCGAGCCTTTCCATGCGCTCGCGCGAAATTCTTTCCCGCAGCCGGGCTTCGGACTCCGAATCCCAATACCCCGGCTGCAGCTCGATGAACACCGAGGTGTAGGGCAGTGCGGTGGTGGTGCGGACCACCAGCACGTCGAAGCTTCGGTTGGCGTCTTCCAACAGGGTGAGCAGCGACTGCTGGTCGATCTCGGTCGGTTCGTATCCGTGCAGCGCGTTGGTTAGACGCTTGCGGTGCTGCTCGATGCCGGGAGCGTAGTCATTCTCCACCGAGCGCATTTCGCGGGGCAGATAGAGTTGCGGCCGGACGTGTTGGGTCTGTTCCAAAGTGGCCAGGACATAATCGAGGGCCTCGGGGATTTCCACGTCCGCGGGCACCTGGCGGATGCCGACCCGGCTTTGGGCGGGAAACGACGCTTCGGCGACCACGATCCAGTTCCGATAACCCAACTGGCCGGCCTGGTTGGCGACGGCGGTTTGCCACAAGCTCTGGCGCGGCATCATCCCGCAGCCGCACGACAGCAGGACGAGACCATACATCAGGAGTTGACGGCTCAAACGCATCGCGAGGGAGTCATAGCCCGGCGCGCGGGAATGTCAAGTCCGCGGTCCGGTTTCACATCAATTGGGCCCCGGCCTCGGCCAGCTCCGACCGCTCGCCGCGATTGAGCGCGATGTGCGCCACGAACGGCTGCCCCTTGAGCCGGTTGCGGGTGTAAACCAGGCCGTTGCTCCGGCTGTCCACGTAGGGGTTGTCGATCTGGGCGGGGTCGCCGACCATGACCAGCTTGGAATCGCGCGACATGCGGGTGACGATGGTCTTGGCCTCGCGCGGGGTGAGCTGCTGGGCTTCGTCCAGGATGAAGAAGCGGTTCGGGATCGAGCGGCCGCGGATATAACAAAGCGCCTCGATTTCCAGGATGCCCTGCTCCATCAGCAGCTCGTGGGGTTTCTTTACCGGAGGCGGCGGGTTCTGCGGGTTTTTCTGCTGCTTGCGGCGCGGGCCGAGCGGGATGGCCGGGCGCATCAGCAGTTCGAGGGCGTCGTGGATCGGTTGCAACCAAGGGCGCATTTTTTCATCCAGCGAACCGGGTAGGAATCCGAGTTGCTCGCCCATCGCCACCACCGGTCGGCTCACGGTCATCCCGTTGTAGCGGTGGCGGAACATCTCGTGGAGACCGGCCGCCACCGCGACCAGCGTCTTGCCGGTGCCGGCGTGCCCGTAGCAGGTGACGAGTGAAATGTTAGGATTCAGCAGGGCGTCGATCAGGCACCGCTGGCCGAGATTGAGCGGCTTGAGCGCCTGACCGTCCGGGATTTTGAGCGATTCGGGAATATCGAGGCGGACAAACACCCCATCGGCGGCAAACCGTGCGGGAATCGTCTGCCGCTCGCCAGCCGCGAGCAGGACATATTCGTTCACATGGACGTCGCCCCGGCGTGCCGCGGGCAAATCGAGGTGGCCGGAGCTCGCAAACCGCTGCAGTTCGTCCACGCCCACTTCCAGGCGCCGCACCTCGTAGTTGGACACCTCGCCGGGGGAAACCTTGTCACTCAGATAGTCCTGGCACTCGATCCCAACGGCCCGCGCCTTGAGCTGCATGTTGAGATCCTTGGTCACCAGCACCACCGGCGCGCTGTTGTACTGGGCCAGCAGCAGGCAAGCCGCCAGAATCCGGTGATCCACCCGTTCGCGATCGGGGAAAATCCGGTGGAAACGGTTGAGCGCCTCGCTGTTTTTCGGAACCGAAGCCGGATCGTAGATGACCATCCGGATGGTGCCCCCGCCGGCTGTTTTCACCCCGCTGGTGACTTTTCCGGAGCAGGAAAACAACTCGGTAAGGCGGCGGTGGACCCTACGGGCGTTGGCACCGCGCTCGCTTTGCTCGCTTTTGAACCGGTCCAGTTCGGCCAGGACATCCACCGGAATGCACAGATGGTTTTCCTTGAATTGCTCGATCGACCCTGGGTCGTGCAGCAGCACGTTGGTGTCCAGCACGTAGTTCTTTACCACCTGGGATGGCGCTTTCAGGCCGAAATCGACCGCTTTCGGCTTGGCCCGGCCGTTCGCGGGCCGGGCGGCGTTGCCATTGGTGTGGGGGATCTCTTCAAATAGTCCGGTTTGCAGTTCCTCGGTTTGACGGATCATGATCGCTCGGGTCCTCGTTGGGGTGAACAGCTTGGTTCGGCGGGAGCGTTTTCCCGGTGCCACCCGGCCCGCCACCGGTCGGCACCCAACCGTCGCCACGCGATGATTTGGGATGTCTTTTAGTCAAGATAGCCAAACCATTAGCATCCCCAGCCCCCATGGCAACCCCAAAATGCGAAACGGCCGCATTTTTTTTGTTACCGGGGAAAAATCCCGCTTCCGGGCCCGCCCCGTTTCCACTCAGGACGAACCCCAAACCCGAAATCCAAAGTTCAAGGTAGTTTGGGCGCCCGGCTTACCGCTGGTTCAATGCCCGTCGCTGAACAGGTAGTTTTTCCAGGCTCCCATTCGAAGCAACACCTTGCGGATCAGCGCGATGTGGTGGAAATGCTTGGTGTAAACGGCAACCACGCCCGTGGTTCCGGGCACGAGCTGAAATTTCGATAGATCGTCCTCGAACTCAAACGCGACCAGCACCCGGCCGTGCCCTTTGATCTGCTCCGGGTCAATCAGCGCGCCGGTGGGCTGTACCTGACCTTGGGCGATCGCCCCCTGTATTCGAATCACCTTGGCCTTGAACACCCGGCCCGGCACGGCGGGAAAGGACACTTCCGCCTCATCGCCGGGTGTGAGCCGCTGGGCGCAGTTCTGGAGGAATCCGGATGCGAAAATCGCCGGTTCCTCGGGCCGGAAGACCATCACGGGACGGAGCGGCAACGCGGCGGCCATGGTGCCCTTGCGCAGGAACGTCTGCTCCACCGTGCCGTCGCTCGGCGCGCGCACCACGGTTTGCTCGAGATCGAACTCGGCGGCCGCCAGTTCGGCCTGGAGCCGCGCCACCGAGGTGTTTACGCCATCGATTTGAGAGGTTTCCGCCAAGCGGGCGCGCTCGACTTCGGACCGCGCCGCTTCGGAGGACGCCTTGGCGGTCAGATAGAGCCCGCGCTTGGTGTCGATTTCCTGTTGGGAAACGACCGCGCCACCCGGCCGGTTCAGGCCATCGACGCGTTCGAACGCTTCTTTCGCACGTTGCTCGTCGGCCTGGGCGGCGGCAAGCCTCGACTCCGCGGTCATTCTGGAGGCCACAAGCTGCTTGGCTCCCTGCTCGGCTTCCGCGAGGGCCGCTTTCTTCTGATCGACCACGGCTTGGAAACGGGTGGGATCGATTTTGAAAAGCACATCGCCTTTCTTGACCTTGGATGCCTCCTGAACGGGGGCCTCGATGACCAAGCCGCTCACCGCGGGAACGATCGGCGTGGTGTTGAAGTAAAACCGCGCGTCCTTGGAGAACGGGTGGTTGTAGTTCATCGCCAGCAGCAGGAAACCAATGATGCCAACGCCGCCGAGCACGGCTGTTAGGAGGCTGATGCCGGTGACCCGGATCTTGAAAATCTTGAAAATGGCGATGCAGATGCCGGTGTAGGTCAGGATGAGGAGAAAGTCCATGGCTAGGTTAGGTTGGGGTGTCAGGAGTTCCGGGATTCAAGGGCGGCGAGGCGTTCTTCGAGTTCGGTGACGCGTTTTGCGAGTCCATCCGCGGAGTTTGGCGGAACCTTGCCGGTGCCATAGCCGCGTTCCGGCGTGTAAACCGTAGCCCAGATCCACAGGAACGGCCAGATGGCGTGCAGTGTGAACAGGCTCACCCAGCCGGCCACATGGATCGCATCCGCGTGCGGGTGCTGTCGCTTGAGCGCGATGTGATAGGGAATGTCATGAATGATGATCATGCCGTACGCCAGACAGAGCACGACAAAAATCAGCAGGATGAGAGCGAAGATCGAAAGAACGTCCATGGTGGTGAGGGGTTGGGATTGATCCGTGTGAACCTGTGGTTGCCCGCCTGCCTACCACCGGACGCACTCCGGGGCAAGGGCAATTTGGAGCACTCTTCGAAGTTTATCGTTTTCACCCGCCTAATTCTCGATTGACGGATTGCCGTGCGGGGGGTATGCCTCGCGCACATTCCAACAAACACCACCATGAACATCCGTATCATCCAAGTCATCCGCCGCGCGGCAATCCTGCTCGCCGCCGGGGCCGCCGTTTCCTGCACGCCCGGCGTGGACATGCCCAAAGGCACGAGCAAGGGCTTCACCTCCGCACGCCTCATCCAGCGCGACCCGCAGTCGTCTCCGATAACCGACGCCACCGAACGGCAGGTCCACGGCATGGTCCAGAACTCGCTTTCCAGGCAGTTCTCCGCCAAAGGACTCGCCTACGGCAAAGGCGGCGCCGATCTGGTGGTGGCCTATATGGTGATCTATCAGGAGCCCGGCATGACCGCCACCTACGACGACTTCTTCGGCTACGGCCGCAACCCGGAGGAAATCGCCGCCGTGGCCCACAACCGTGGCGCCGTTTCCAGCGGACGCCCGGATTTCTTCCGCCAGGCGGGAATCGTGGTCGATGTGGTGGATAGCCGCACCAACAAACTGGTCTATCGCGGATTCGCCAAAGGCGATGTGATCAAGGGAGCCTCCTCGGGAACGCGCGCTTCCCGGATCGATGCCGCGGTGGCGCAGGCCCTGGCCGGCTTCTTCCGCTGAAATGCACCGGCACGGCGCCCGCCATGATGGTCTTCCTGCTGCTGTTTCTTCTCGTCGCCTCCTGCGTCCTCATCCACGGCGCGGGAATGGTGGCGGGCTTGGTGCTGTTGAATGCCTCATTGCGGCGTCTTGACCAACGGTTCTCCCCGATGGGAGCCGGATGGCTGCTGACCCGCATCGTGTTCGGTCTGCTACTGTTGCACCTGACGCAGATTCTGGTGTGGGCGGCGGTTTATCAATGGGAGGGATGCTTCGCGGATTTCGGAACGGCGTTCTATTACTCCACCACAAGCTATTCCACCGTCGGCTACGGCGATGTGATTCCATCCGCCAAATGGCGCACCATGGGAGCGGTCGAAGCGGTGATCGGAATCCTGATGTTCGGTTGGAGCACCGGCGCGTTGTTCACATGCGTGAACCGCGTGCAGAGCGCGTTTATGAAAGACTACCGAAACCGGCAGCGGCATCCGGACTGACCCGTGATCCGGCGCCATCGCCGGTGCGTGAAAGAACCGGTCCGTTTCCGCGGTATCGGCCATCGCGTGAAAAAATCAGCCCCAATCTTCCGCCGGTTCGCCGGCACTCTGGCAGCCGCCGGGTTTGTTTTGTTAGCCAGCCGGACGACGGCCGCCTACCATTCGGTTGCGGACACCGCTTATTCTCCCGACGGGAAAACCCTCGCGGCCACCGATGCCACCTCGCCTTCCGTCGTATTGCTCGACCCCGCGACCGGGAAACCGACCCGCACCGTGAATCTCGCGGGTTCTCCGTCCGGGCTGGCCTGGACTGGCGACGGAAAACGGCTGCTGGTCTCGGAATCCGGCACCTGCCGCATCGCTGAAATCGACTCCGCCAACGGCAACGTGATCCGCCGCATCAACACCGGACGATTTCCACGCGGACTCGCGATGGCGAATCGCCGTGGCTTGTTGCTCGCAGCCGATTGGGGCCGCGACCGCCTTGCGGTCATCGACCTGCCATCAGGCGCCACCAAGGCGGAAATCCCCACCGGCCGCCAACCCACCTACGTCGCAATCACTCCGGACGAGTCGCTCGCCCTCGTTTCCAACCTGATTCCCGCAACCGCCGCCAATGCGCCCGACCACGCCAGCGAGATCTCGGTGATCGACCTGCAAACCCTTCAGGCCAAGCCCGCCATCCGACTTCCGTTAGGCTCCACCAACACCCGCGGCATCGCCATCTCCGGCGACGGACGCACCGCCTACGTGGCCCACACGTTGGGCCGCTTCAACCTGCCCACCACCCAGCTCGACCGCGGATGGGTCATCACCAACGCGCTCACCGTCATCGATGTGCCCGCCGGAAAAACGATCGCCACCGTTCTGTTGGACCAGGTGATGGATGGTGCCGCCGATCCGTGGGGCGTGGCGCTGGATCCGTCCGGGCTGCGCCTGTTCGTCACTCTATCCGGCGTGCATCAGGTCGCGGTGATCGACTTGGAAAAACTGCCCGCGCTGCTCAAGCAGAACCCCGAATCGCTGATGTCCGACCTAGCGGCGCTCTACAAGGGAAACCTGATCCGCCGGATCAACCTGCCCGCCCAGGGGCCGCGCGGCATCGCGGTTTCCCCGGATGGAAAGTCGCTGGCGATCGCCGGATACTTCACCGGCAACGTGGTTCTAACCGACATCAACGCGGCGCAGCCGGTTTCGGTGCCGGTGGGCCCGCAACCGGAGGCCGACATCGTGCGCAAGGGCGAGATCGTTTTCCATGACGCCAACCGCTGCTTCCAGCGCTGGCTGAGCTGCGCGAGTTGCCATCCGGACGCCCGCGCCGACGGACTCAACTGGGATCTCCTCAACGACGGCCTCGGCAACCCGAAGAACGCCCGCTCGATGCTGTGGAGCGACCGCACCCCGCCGATGATGTCGCTCGGCGTGCGCGAAAGCATGGAGGTGGCCGCCAAAGCCGGATTCATCCACATCCTCTTTACCGAGCCGAAACCGGAGGACCTCCAGGCGGTCGTCGCCTACTTCAAATCCCTAACCCCGGTGACCAGCCCCTTCCGCAACGAGGACGGCTCGCTAACCGACCCAGCGAAGCGCGGCGAGGCGTTGTATCACGACGGCAAGATCGGCTGCGCCCAATGCCATCCCGGCCCGCTGTTTACCAATCTCAACTCGTTCGACGTGGGCACCACCGGATCCACCGACCGCGGCCAAAAGACCTTCGACACCCCGACGCTCACCGAAGGGTGGCGCACCCCGCCCTACCTCCACGACGGAAGCGCGCCCACACTGCGGGATGTTCTAACCACCAAGAACGCGGGCGACCAGCACGGTTCGACCAAGCACCTCACGCCCGAACAGATCGCCGACCTCGAAGCCTATCTGAAATCGCTCTAACCCTCCACAGCCATGGCCATTCCGCGTTCCCTCGCCATCCAACTGCTCGGATTCGCGGCCGGGTGCGGATTATCACCAGCCGATATCCGCAGCGACGTGCTGGCCCGTGCTCCGAAAGTCCGCGAGATTGTCTTCGCCGTCCGCAAGCCGGGCCACGACGGCCATTGGTATGCGAACTTCAGCTACTACGGCCCGGATGAGAACCGTCCGGCCTATCTGCCCGGCGGACGCCTGTGCAAGCTCGACCTCACCACCGGACAGGTCGCCACGCTGCTCGACGATCCCCAGGGCGGCGTCCGCGATCCGGTGCTCAGCCACGACGCCTCGCGGATCATCTTCTCCTGGCGCAAGGGTACCGGCGGCAACTATCATCTCTACGATTGCAAAACCGACGGCAGCGACATCCGCCAGCTAACCGACGGGCCGTGGGATGACTTCGAGGCCAGCCCCCTGCCGGACGGAGATATCGTGTTCGTTTCCAGCCGCTGCAAACGCTGGGTGAATTGCTGGCTCACCCAGGTGGCCACGCTTCACCGCTGCAAGCCGGACGGA
Organism: Verrucomicrobiota bacterium; assembly: GCA_017301995.1. GTDB lineage: Bacteria > Verrucomicrobiota > Verrucomicrobiia > Verrucomicrobiales > Akkermansiaceae > Luteolibacter. The sequence continues at coordinate 44,134 of JAFLEH010000016.1, forward strand.
ACCGATATCCATCCGATTTCCTCCAATCTGGAACACGATAACACGCCGTGGACGCTGCCCGACGGACGCATCATCTATCAGAGATGGGAATACATCGACCGCTCGCAGGTTCATTACCATCACCTGTGGTCGGCCAACCCGGACGGCACCAACCAGATGCCCTATTTCGGAAACACCGTGCCCGACACGGTGATGATCGACGCCAAACCGATTCCGGGAGGCGATGAAATCGTGGCCATCTTCTCACCGGGCCACGGCATCCGCGAGCACGCGGGGCGCCTCACCGTGCTCAACCCGCGGTTGGGACCGGACGATCCGGCCGCGGTCCGCATCGTAAACCAGGATGCCGCGTTCCGCGATCCCTGGGCGTTTTCCAACGACGCGTTTCTGGCGGCCCGCGACGCGCAACTGCTTGCGATGAACGGCTCGGGTGCCGCGCAGGCTCTCTACGAACTGCCGGAGGCCGATCGCAAGGCCGGCTTCTGGATCCATGAACCGCGTCCCGTGTTGGTTAGACAACGCGAGGCCCCTATCGCACCGCGCACGGATCGCAAACAGGCCACCGGACGCCTCATCCTCGGCAATATCCTCGAAGGCCGCAACATGGCCGGCGTCAAGCCCGGCGAAATCCGCAAACTGCTCATTCTGGAATCGCTGCCCAAACCGATCAACTACACCGGCGGCATGGACCCGCTCACCTACGGCGGTTCGTTCACCCTCGAACGCGTGGTCGGCACCGTGCCGGTGGAGCCGGACGGATCGGCCTACATGGAGCTTCCCGCACTCCGCAGCTTCTTCTTCGTGGCGTTGGATGAAAACGACCTGTCGGTGAAGCGGATGCAGAGTTTTCTAACCGTCCAGCCGGGGGAGGTCACCAGTTGCGTGGGTTGCCACGAGCAGCGCACCCGCACCACCCTGCCCCCCGGTGGACTGCTCGCGCTCAGCCGCCCCGCCAGCAAGATCGAACCGATCGCCGATGTGCCCGAAGTGTTTGATTTCCCGCGCGACATCCAACCGATCCTCGACCAGGCCTGCGCCGGCTGCCATGGCTACGAGAAAACCCAACAGGGCGGTCCCTACGCGGGAAAACTTATCCTAACCGGCGACCGTGGCCCGATGTTCAGCCACAGCTATTTCATGATGACCATCACCGGCTTGTTTTCCGACGGCCGCAACCGGCCGCAGAGCAACTATCCGCCCCGCGCGCTCGGGTCCTCCGCCAGCCGCCTGCTGAAAATGTTGGATGGCTCGCACTTCGGGGCGAAAGTCACCCCGCTGCAGGCCAAAACCCTGCGCCTGTGGATCGAGGCCGCCGCCACCTATCCAGGCACCTACGCCTCGCTCGGTTGCGGCATGATCGGCGGCTATCAGGAAAACGCCCCCTTCCACACCGACGACGCCTGGCCCACCACCCAGGCCGGCGCGCGGATCATCGACAGCCGCTGCTCGTCCTGCCACCAGGGGGGCGGACCACCTCCCCTGCCGCGCACGCTGTGCGACGAACGCGGAACCTCGTTCTGGCAACCGAAAATCCCCAACCCCGCGCTCGTCACCAGCAGACACCTCGTTTTCAACCTGACCCGGCCGGAAAAATCGCTGTTGTTGTTAGCCCCGCTGTCCCGCGAGGCGGGCGGACTCCAGCTCTGCCGGAAGGGCGATGATCCCGCGCCGGTAATCCCCAACAAGGACGATCCGGCCTATCAGACGCTCCTCGCCATGGTCGCCGCCGGCAAGAACGACCTCGATACCATCACCCGCTTCGATATGCCGGACTTCAAGCCCCGCCCGGCCTATATCCGCGAAATGAAACGCTACGGCATTCTCCCCGAAAACCTGCCCGCCGACGCGAAAGTCGATCCCTACGACACCGACCGCAGATACTGGCAGTCGCTCTGGCACCGGCCGGGAAGATAGAAGACAAGAATCAAGAGTCAAGAAACCAGAGACAAGAGGCCGATGGGCGTTTTCAGTTCATATCCTTATCAAGATAAATTACATCATACACATATCATGCCATGAAACAACTCCCTATCGGAAACTCTGGAATCAACGCGTCGGTCATCGGGTTTGGCGCTTGGGCGATCGGTGGCGGCGACGTCTGGGGCGGCGCGGCTGACGATGACGAGGCGGTTCGCGCCATCCGCGCCGCGCTCGATGCAGGGATCAACCTGCTGGATACCGCGCCCGCCTACGGTTGGGGACACAGCGAACGGCTGATCGCCAAAGCCGTGGAAGGCCGCCGCGACGAGGTGGTTCTGGCCACCAAATGCGGACTGTGGTGGGATGATACCCGCGGTTCGTATTTCTGCCCGTTCAATGGCAAGGAAATCTATCGCTCGCTGCGGCCGGACACCATCGCCATCGAGGTGGAACGCTCGCTCCGCGATCTCGGCACCGACCGGATCGATCTCTATCAAACCCACTGGCCCGCCGTGCCGCCGGAGCAAACTCCGGTCGAGGACACCATGGCGGCGCTCATCGGGCTCAAGGATCAGGGCAAGATCCTCGCGATCGGCGCGTGCAATCTATCACCGGACGAGATTGACGCCTATGCGGCCGCAGGACCGATCGTGTGCCACCAGTTCCGCTACTCGATGCTTTCGCGCGACCCGGAGCGCGACATTCTCCCGCGCTGCCGTGAGCACAACCTCGCCACCCTGACCTACATGTCGTTGGAACAGGGTCTTCTAACCGGGAAGATCGGCATGGACCACGAATTCAAGGAAGGCGAGTTCCGCGCCAACGCCGGCTGGTTTCCCTGGCTGCTCCCCGCCAATCGCCGCCGCATCCTCGATCTCCTCGCCGGTTGGCAGCCGTTGTGCGAAAAATACAACTGCACGCTCGCCCAATTGGTCCTCGCCTGGACCCTCGCCCAACCGGGCGTCACCCACGTCCTCGCCGGAGCCCGCAAGGCCCACCACATCCGGGAAACCGCCGCATCGGCCGATCTCGCGATCACCGCGGAAGATATGGCAGCCATCACCACGGACCTCGACGCGTTGGGCGTGCCCGCCCAGTGACCGCGGATGTACGTTTTGAAAACCTGACGGCAGCACCGCCCCTCCGTTAGTCACCGGCGCTGGCATTTCGGGCACCAGCAGGTGGCGCGCTGCCCGCAGACGCGGTGTTGGATGGCGGTGCCGCAGCGCCGGCAGGGTTCACCATCGCGGCCGTAAACGTAAAGATGCTGTGCGAAATAACCCGGTTCGCCATCGGAGTTGAGAAAATCCCGCAGGGTGGTCCCGCCGGAATCGATCGCGGCGGTTAGGATCGCGCGGATCGAATCGGTTAGCGCGCGGAGCTTCGGCAGGCTGAGCCGATTGGCCGGAACCAGCGGATGGATGCCGGCCAGAAACAACGCCTCCGCGGCGTAGATATTGCCCACGCCCACCACCACGCGGTTGTCCATGACGACCTGCTTGATCGGCGCGGATCGGTTGGAGCAGGCGCTCTTCAGGTGTTCCGGCGTGAACCCGTCTTCCAACGGTTCGGGCCCCAGATCGCAGAGCAGCGGATGCGCGGCCGGATCACCGTTTAGACGGAGAACCAGACCGAACCGCCGCGGATCGTGAAACCGGAGCTGTTTGCCGTTTCCTAGCGTGATTCCGAGGTGGTCGTGGGTTTTCCACGTGTCGGCCGGTTTGCTTAGACGGAGGCTGCCGGACATGCCGAGGTGGATCAGAACGTGGGAGCCATCGGACACGCCCAGCAGCAGATATTTCGCGCGGCGTGACACGGACACGATGGAACGCCCCTCGATTTCGGATAGATCGGATGAAACCGGCTGGCGCAGATCGCGGCGGCGGACGATCACCTCGCGGACGCGGGTGCGGAGGACGTGCGGTTCGATCCCGCGGCGGGTGGTCTCGACTTCTGGCAGCTCGGGCATGCGCGCAGCATGCGCCGCGGAGGGTGGGCGGTCAATGGTTGTCGCTTGTGCCCGGCGGGCGGCGTGGGTATGGATTGGCGCGTGACGAGCGCGTTCATATTGGGAGCCGGGTTGGGCACGAGGCTGCGGCCGCTGACGAAGCGGCTGCCGAAGCCATTGGTGCCGTTGTTTCACCGTCCGCTGGCCGAGTGGGCGCTGGAGGCCTGCGCGCGCGCCGGGGCGGAGCGGTTTGCCGTCAACACGCATCACCTGCCGGAAACCTGGGATGGTTTCGGCAATCCGCCGGGTTCGGAAACTCCCGCGGTTTTCGGCGTTAACGGTCTTCCGGCCACACTCAGGGCATGGCAGGGCCGTGAAGTCGCGCTGTTTCACGAGCCGGACCTGCTAGAGACCGGAGGAGGACTGAAAAACATCGGACTCTGGCTGCACGGCGGACCGGTTTTGGTCCACAATGGCGACATTTTCTCGACCCTGCCGCTGGAGCGGTTGGTCGCGGCGCACAAGGCGTCCGGCCTGCCCGCCACACTCGCGCTGAGGTCGGGCGGCGGCGACAAACGGGTGGCCTTGGACGCCTCGGGCACGCGCTGCATGGACCTGCGCCACGCGCTCGGCCGGGCGGCGGGGACCCATGTTTTCAGCGGGATCTACTGCGCGGAACGGGAGTTGTTGGATCGCTTGCCGGCAGGGGAAAAGATCTCGGTGGTGGACGCGTTTCTGGAACTCGCCGCGCGGGACCGCCTCGGCGCGGTGGTGATCGACGAAGGCCACTGGCTGGACCTCGGCGACCGCGATTCCTATCTGAAAGCCCACCGCGAACTCGCGCTGGCACCGCTGATCCACCCGCAAGCCGTGATCGAGCCCGGTGCCGTGGTGGAGCGATCCGCGGTGGGACCGGGCTGCGTGGTCCGTTCGGGCGCGGTGGTCCGGGATTCGGTGGTCTGGGCGGGCTGCGAAGTGGCTGCGGACGCGGTGTTGGACGGCTGTGTGGTGTTTTCCGGAAATCCGGCCTCCGGGTTTCATCGGGGCGAGGACATTTGAATGCGGCAGCGTATCGGAGAATTCCGGGATTGCGCCAGGGCCGCATCGGCAGCATGATCCGCCCGCATGTGGACCACACGACATCCCTTTGAAGACATCCGTTACGAGACCACCGACGACGGAGCCATCGCCAAAATCACGATCAACCGCCCGGAAGTGCGCAACGCGTTCCGGCCCAAAACCGTGATGGAACTGCTACGCGCGTTCGATCTCGCCCACGAGGACCCTACGGTAGGCGTGATCATCCTAACCGGCGAGGGCGATCTGGCGTTCTGCTCCGGCGGCGACCAGAAGGTCCGCGGTCACGCCGGCTACGTGGGCGACGATGGCGTGCCGCGGCTCAACGTGCTCGATTTGCAGAAAAAAATCCGTTCGCTGCCCAAACCGGTGGTGGCGATGGTGGCCGGTTACGCGATCGGCGGCGGGCATGTGCTGCACGTGGTCTGCGACCTAACCATCGCGGCCGACAACGCCCGTTTCGGTCAGACCGGTCCGAAGGTCGGATCGTTCGACGGCGGACTCGGTTCGTCCTATCTGGCCCGGATCGTGGGGCAGAAGAAAGCCCGCGAAATCTGGTATCTTTGCCGCCAATACGATGCCGCGCAGGCATTGGAAATGGGCCTCGTCAACACCGTGGTGCCGCTGGCCGAGCTGGAAACGGAAACTCTCAAATGGTGCCGCGAAATGCTCGCCCATTCCCCGCTGGCGCTGCGTTGCCTCAAGGCCGCGCTCAATGCCGATTGCGACGGCCAGATGGGCCTGCTGGATCTCGCGGGCAACGCCACCCTGCTCTACTACATGAGCGAAGAGGGCAAGGAAGGCAAACAGGCGTTCGTCGAAAAGCGCCCCCCGGATTTCTCGAAGTTTCCACGGGTTCCCTGACCGACCGGCACGCCGGCGGAATATCCCGTAAACGAGGGAGAATTGTCACCCAATTGAGTGCTTGCCAGGGCGAGGCCCGCGGGCGATTGTGTCCACGTAGTGTTTACATCCCGGTTGGGAAGGAGACGCCGCGCACAACCCAAAACAACCCGATAGCCCAGCCATGTTACCGTTTCAAGCCGCACGCACTCGCCGCCGCTTGCGCCGCCCGCGCGGGTTCGCGCTCGCCGTGACGCTCGCGCTCATGGTCTTGCTCACCCTGCTTGCCGTTGGGTTGTTAGGATTGTCTTCGGTTAGCCTGAGGAACTCCACCCAAGGCGAGGCCATGCGGACGGCGCGCGCCAACGCGCGGCTGGCGATGATGCTGGCGCTCGGGCAGCTTCAGCGGACCACCGGACCCGACCAGCGGATCACCATGACCGCCGACCAGCGGGCCAAGGGCAGCGACGGGGACAACACGTCCGCCGCTCGCGGCAACCGCCATTGGACCGGAGTCTATCATGCATGGCCGTCCACCGCCGCCGCGCGGCCCAGCCCGCAATTTCTCGGATGGATGGTTTCCGGCGACGAGGACCGGATCGCCAAAGCCGAGTATCCCGACGCCTGCCTGCCGTCGGACGAAGCGGTGGAATTGGTCGGCGAGGGCACATTGGGCCCGGAACCCTTGGACGAGGTGAAAGTGCCCGCGCTGACGATCGCGCGCGACGGAGCACCCGGCGGACGACTCGCCTGGTGGGTGGGAGACCAAGGGGTGAAAGCCTCCATGGCGACCCCGGCGGCGGCCGAGGGGGGAGATCTGGGTGTGATCCGGCATGGGCAGCAATCCTCGGCCCGCAACTCGGTGGAATTCGCCAAGGCGGATGATACGAAACCGTTCGCGGGATTGCCTGCGGGCGATCTCAGGTTGCCGAAGGTGGTCAGTTGGCAGGAATCCGAATTTCTGGCATCGTCTCCCACGGCCCCACGGCCATTGTTCCACGATCTAACCGCATCATCGACCGGCCTGCTCACCAACGTGACCGCCGGCGGATTCCGCAAGGATCTCTCGCTCCAACTCGAAAGGGCGGTAACCTCGATCCCGAAGACGGCGCTCTACACGGTGAACCGGGAAAACGGAATCAACCTTCCCGAACTGGGAATTTACTACAATTTATATAAGGAGATCAACCGATCCAATACTTATAACTACACCACGAGCGGAAAACTGGATGCCAGAACACCGCATCTTGCCGTTGCCGGATCGCCATCCGTCTGCGCCACGGACGACGAGTTTCACCTCAAACAACCCGCGATCATCAACTATCAGTTGGTGCTGTCGTTCAAGGCCCTGCCCGTCACCGTCAACGGAGTGGCGAAGAACCGCCTGCACGTCGTGGCGGACCCGATCATCACCATGTGGAATCCGCTGGATATTCCCGTGGTCGTTCCCACCGGGTCGTTCATCACCGTGAAATACTGGCAGGTGCCGTATGACATCGCGGTCAGCGTGAACGGCGGCACGTCGGTGCGCGCGCCGTTGGCCGCGTCGCTCGCGGGATCCTCCACCAGTGACAACAAGGACTTCAATTTCATCTCGATCCAAATGGGCAGCGTGGATGGTCCCCTGGTCTTCAAACCGGGTGAAGTGATCAAGTTCTCCCAGAGCGGCGACATGATCGTGATGACCGCCGGAGGGGGAGGGAAGAACGCGCTCATTGCCAAGAAGGGCTTCAATTACGGCGGCGGGTTCGCCATGCCCTTGCGCGATCTGGCGGGCGCGAACATCGATCTCAATGCGGGAGACCGGATCACCTACGAAGCCTATCCGAACAAGCTCACCGCCGGCAAAACCAGCCAGAGCGGAAACTCGGTCACCGGAGGCAACGCCCACACCCGCCATTTTTCGCTGACCCATCATGAGGTCTATGTGGGGCCCGACCGCGGCGAGTTGCCGACCAGCCTCGGATATGGCGGGATGTTCATCGACTGGGATTTCGGGAACCGCCGTCTGAAACCCGGAGAAATCCGCGCGACGAACCAAGCGGGAACCAAACCACCTAACGAAAGACTCTATGCCGACCGCCTGCCGTCGGTCTTCAAGCCGATCACCGCCAAGGACGCGCGCCCCCTGACATACAGCCAGTTGGTCTCCACCAAGTCCCCTTTCATGATGTTGGCCTACGATGCCAAAACCGAGGCCGGCAGCGATTCCGGAACCCGCACGCTGGCCCGCTTCAATCCCCGCGCCCATCACGTGGACTTTTATGATATGTCGCAGTCGGAGCGGGATATCCTGCCCTACGAGTTCCGTGTCGAGCCGCTGGTGAGCTGGGCCAACCGCAGTCTCGACCTCAGCCCGGATGGTTCGGGTTTCTTCGGCGGCGGTCTAACCGCCCAGGACGGCACCGGATTGGTTTGCACCCACTCGATCCCCCGCGAACCGCTGGTTTCGCTCGCGGCATTCCAGCATTCGTTCGCCAACGGTTTCGAAATCCACCGTCCGACCGCCGGATACGCCATTCTCAACGACCGCGAGCCGATGTTGCCGCAGATCTCCCATGCCATCGGCAACTCGATGGCGCCTTCCATGATGGATCCTTCGAAAACCGAGGGAAGCCTGCCTGGCGGCCGGCCGCTGGCGGACCATTCCTATCTGGCCAACCGGGCGCTTTGGGACGACTGGTTTCTATCAGGCATCGCCCCGCAGGCCACACCGTCCTATCCGAAGGCGAGGGATCAGAAAACCGTCGCGTCCGATTTCTTCAACGGAAAAGCCAAACTGCCAACCGTCCGCTACCTGCCGGATACCGACGGCGCGGACCTGGCAAAACTACTGGCGTCGTTCTTCTCCGGCAGCACCTCCACCGACACCGGGATCAGGAACCTTGCCAGCTATCTGAGGGTGGACGGTTTGTTCAACGTGAATTCGACCTCGGTGGAGGCATGGAAGGCGGTTTTAGGCGGACTCAAGGGCCGCCCGATCGTCGTTCGCGACGCCACCGGCAAAGAAAGCGCGGGAAGCGCGTCCACATCGACGGTGCCCGTGACCGGTCTGGCCCAACCGCAGAACCTGGTGGCGAACGGAGGCGGCAATCCCGATCTCCGCGATCCCTCGCAATGGGTAGGGCGCCGCGAACTCACCGAAGATGAGATCGGGCAACTCGCCAAGGCGCTGGTGGCGGAGGTCCGCAAGCGCGGACCCTTCCTAAGCCTCGCCGATTTCGTGAACCGCCGGGTCGGCCGCGACCAGAAACTCGCGCGGTCCGGCGCGGTGCAGAGCGCGCTGGACTCCGACGCGGTGAAAATCAATCGCGCCTTCAGCTCCGGGTCACGTGCGGTTTACGGGGCCTCGCGATTCGTGTTTCCGGATGCCGAGCGCGGGCCGCTTTCCTACGGTGCGCCCGGAGTGGTGAAACAGGCGGATATTCTAACACCCATCGCGCCGGTCCTGGCCGCCAGGTCGGACAGTTTCATCATCCGCGCCTACGGCGAGGCGGTTGACCGCGGCGGCAAGGTGACCGCCCGCGCGTGGTGCGAGGCGGTGGTGGAACGCGACAGGCAGTTCGTCGATCCCACGGACAAACCCGAAGCGGTGGTGACCACACTGAAGCCACAAAATCTTGCATTCGGCCGCCGATACGGGATCATCTCGTTCCGCTGGCTGTCGGCGGACGAAATCTAACCCACCTATCATGACGCGCCTCCTGCTTGTTCTGTTCGCCACTCTCGGTGTCGCTCTCGCGCAGTCCGCCGGGACCAAAAGCGGCGTGAGCGTCCGTTTTCTTGCGGAACGGATGCCGGAGGATCTCGGCCAGGTGGCGCTCGCCGCCAAGGACGCCAAGACCGCGCCGTTCGATGTTCCGGTAAATCATCTATCCGATCCGCAGACCCCTCCGCAGCGGGTTTTCAGCGTGTGGTCGGTGGCCAAGAACGTCTCGCTGGCCACGGTGACGCTGCCGGAGCAAGGCGATTCATTCATCGTGCTGCTGGTTCCCTCCGCCGAGAGCGGTTTCAAAACGGTGGTGATCGCCGCGAAGAACAAGGATTTCGCGCCGGGCGACATCTATTTCTACAATCACGCCGACAAGACGGTGCTCGGCTATGTTGGCACCGCAAAATTCGTTCTCGATCCCGCCCAAGGAAAGACCCTGCGTCCCGCCGGGGCTTCCACGGAGGGGCCCTACTACCAGATCGGACTTGGTGTTCGGGAAAAGGACGGTGACCGTCCGCTCAGCACCGCCCGCTGGCCAATCCAGAAGGACATCCGGATGTATGTGTTCTTTTTCATCAACCCGCGCACCCAGCGGCTCGACTTCCGCGCCGTGGACGAGTTTGTGGAACCTGAAAAATAGTCGAATTGTTATGAAAAAGATTGCGCCTTTCCTGATCCGGACGTTCGTTTGTTGGATCGGCTGCCTGGCGTTCGGTGGAGCCGCGGAGCTTCCCAACATCCTGTGGATCACCAGCGAGGACAACGCCTCACACTGGCTCGGATGCTATGGAAACACCCAGGCGTCCACTCCACGCCTCGACCGATTGGCATCCGAAGGCCTGCGGTTCACGCGGGCTTATTCGAACGCCCCGGTGTGCGCGGTCGCGCGTTCGACGATCCTGAACGGTGCCTACGCGGTCACCCAGGGCACCCAGCACATGCGCAGCAGGCATCCTATCCCGGCGAAGTTCCGTCCCTACGTTTCCTACCTCCGGGAACACGGCTACTATTGTACCAACAATTCGAAGACCGACTACAACTTCAAAGGCAACGATGCCGCCATCTGGGACGAGTGCTCCAACAAAGCCCATTACCGCAACCGGCCGGCCGGGAAGCCGTTCATGGCGGTGTTCAATCTAACCATCACACACGAGAGCAACCTGTTCCCCGCCCAGATCCGCAAAAACCGCAAGCAGGGCACCATCCCCGGAGTCCCGAGGGTCGATCCCAAGTCCGTGACGATTCCGCCCTGCCAACCCGACCTTCCGGAAATGCGCGAGGATGCCGCGATCTATCACGATTGCGTGACCGCGCTGGACCGGCAGGTCGGGAAACTGCTCGACGATCTGGAACGCGATGGTCTTGCGGAAAACACCATCGTGTTCTACTACGCCGATCACGGCGGAGCGATGGCTCGAGGAAAAAGATATCTCGAAAACACGGGAACGCGGGTGCCGATGATCATCCGCGTGCCGGCCAAGTGGAGGCACCTGTCGCCCTTCGAACCGGGGCGGGCGGTGGATGAACCGGTGGCATTCGTCGATCTGGCACCCACCGTGTTGTCACTATGCGGGGTGGCCACTCCGCCGCAGATGCAGGGTCGCGCGTTTCTCGGCCCTCATCGCGCGGGGCCGCGTTCGGAAGAGTTTCTGTTTGGGGATCGCTTTGACGGGATTCCCGGCATGCGCCGGGCGATCACCGATGGCAAATTCAAATACATCCGATGCTTCACGCCGCAATATCCGGGCGCGCCCTACAGCGACTACCCGCTCGGCCAAGCGTCGTGGCTGGCATGGAAGACCGCCTATGAAGCCGGAAAACTCACCGGCTACCATCGCGATCTGTGGTCGGCGCCACGACCGGTCGAGCTGCTGTTTGATCTAACTAACGATCCGTGGGAGGTCGATAATCTCGCGGCAAAACCGGAGCATGCAGACCGTCTGGCCACCCTGCGCGGGCGCCTGAAACAAGTCATGCTGGACACACGCGACACCGGCGTGATCCCGGAGCCAATGTGGGAGGAACTCGTCAAGGCCGGCACCATCAACGGGTACGCCGCGCAACCATCCACCAATCATGCGGGACTGGTCGATCTCGCGTTTCTCGCCACGGCGGCGGATTTTTCTCCGGAAATCCCGAAGAATCTATCCGACCCCTCTCCGGTCCGGCGGTATTGGGCTGCGGTGGGTTGCGAAATCCATGGAAAACAAGCCGCGGGAGCGGTCCCGCTACTGGAGAAACTGAGCGATGACCCCTCGCCCGCCGTTCGGAAGGCCGCCGCGGCCGCGCTGGCCGCATGCGGTGGTTAGATCCCTCAGTCCCCCGTCTTCAGCACGCGGATGAAGGCGTCCTGGGGGATGTTCACCTTGCCGAAGAGTTTCATCTTCTTTTTCCCTTCCTTCTGTTTCTCCAACAGCTTGCGCTTGCGGGTGATGTCGCCGCCGTAGCACTTGGCGGTCACGTTTTTGCGCATGGCGGAGATCGATTCGCGGGCGACGATTTTGCCACCCACCGCGGCCTGGATGGCCACCACGAAAAGGTGGGCCGGGATCACTTCCTTGAGCCGCATCGCCAGCGCCCGGCCGTAGGATTCCGCCTTGTCGCGGTGGACGATGGTGGAAAACGCCTCCACCGGATCGCCGGCGATGAGCATGTCCATCTTCACCATGTTCGCCTCGCGGTAGCCGGCGTGCTCGTAGTCCATCGATCCGTAGCCGCGGGTCATCGACTTGAGGCGGTCGTTGAAGTCCACCAATATTTCGGATAGAGGCAGCACGCAAGACAGCATCACCCGGTTTTCGTCGATGGTTTCGGTGTGGGTGACCTCGCCGCGTTTTTCCATCACCAACTGCATCATGTCTCCGATGTATTCGCCGGGAACCATGATGAAGACATTGACGATCGGTTCCTCGATGATGTCGATGGTCTGCGGTTCGGGAAACAGGGTGGGATTGTCCACCACGGTATCCGTGCCGTCGGTCAGCCGCACATGATAGATCACGGACGGATAGGTCGAGATCACGTTCATGTCGAACTCCCGGCGCAGGCGTTCCTGGATGATCTCCATGTGGAGCAGCCCGAGGAACCCGCAGCGGAAGCCGAAGCCAAGCGCGGTGGAGCTTTCCTGCTGATAGGTGAACGCCGGATCGTTGATCTGGAGTTTGGCCATCGCCGTTTTCAGGTTCTCGTAGTCGGCGGTGTCCACCGGATAGATCCCGGAAAACACCATCGGCTGGATCTCCTTGAAACCGGGGAGGGGTTCGGAGCAGGGCTTCACCGCATCGGTCATGGTGTCGCCGATCTTCACTTCGGCGGCCGATTTCATGTTGGCGATCACATAGCCCACGTCGCCGGCCTGCAGCACGGCGCGCGCGGTCATTTTCGGGGTGAAAACGCCGACTTCCTTGACCTCGTAGGTGTTGTCGGTGGCGAACAGTTTCACCTTTTGGCCGCGTTTCACCGATCCGGAAAAGACGCGGACATAGGAAACCACGCCGCGGTAGGTGTCATAGACCGAGTCGAAAACCGAGCAACGCAGGAGCTTGTCCGGATTCTCGCTCGGGGCCGGCACCCGTTGGATGATCGCCTCCAGAATGTCCTCGATGCCGATCCCGTTTTTGGCCGATGCCGGGATGCAGTCTTCGGCGGGAATGCAGAGCACCTCTTCGAGCTGGCGCTTGCATTTCTTGACGTCCGCCGCCGGGAGATCGATCTTGTTGAGCACCGGAATGACCGTCAGATTCTGGTTCATCGCCAGGTGCAGGTTGGCTACGGTCTGGGCTTCCACGCCCTGGGCGGCGTCCACCATCAGGATGGCCCCCTCGCAGGCGGCCAGCGAGCGGGAAACCTCGTAGGTGAAATCCACGTGGCCGGGCGTGTCCAGCAGGTTGAGCTTGTAGGTTTTGCCGTCCTTGGCGGTGTACTCCATCGCCACCGGGTGGCTCTTGATGGTGATGCCCTTTTCCCGCTCCAGATCCATCGAATCGAGAAGCTGGTCCTGTTTCTGCCGTTCCGAAATGGTGCTTGTGATCTCCAACAGCCGATCCGAGAGCGTGGTCTTCCCGTGATCGATGTGGGCGATGATGGAAAAATTTCGGGTCAGCTCGGTGGACATGGACTTGGGGGAAAACCGTCGGCGCTGGCGGACGGGACGGGGGAAATACATGCGGATGGGGGAAAAAGAAAGGCAGAAATGCGGGAAATCGGGGGGCGGACCGTCCTTGGGTGGCGGACGGCCCCTGGATCGGCAGGCGCGCGACTGCTCTGCCAGGATTGGAGCCCCCCTTCGGGAAGCGGGATTTTCCCTCCGGATCCTGAGTCTCGCGGGTCATTTTCCACCCTTCGGCGGGCAGTAAACCGCGCAAACGCACAGCCGCCGTCTCCCACATCATACGCATCCGCGCCACCAGACGCATCGACATCCGCCCCTGCCGCCGCGAGCCACGGGCCGTCAAACGCGGGCCGAAACCCTATCAAAGCCTCCCCGAAAACCGATCCAATTTCATCGAAATCCAACACCGGGGACGTGATCGGAAAAGTGCTTGATCCCCTGCCATTCGGGTCAGTCCTTTACGAGGGAGATCACCGCACGAGCGGACGGCCATGCGGGTTGCGAGAACCGGGCAACCTGCCGGCCCGGTCCCGCAACTCTCAGGGAATCAGCTTACGGCGTGAACGGGATATCCGCCTTCACGCGGGCGAATTTCTTCGCGTCCGGGGCCATCGGGATGGTCACGGTCACGCTTTCACCCGCCACGGTGACCGCGCCGGTGGTGCCATCCACGGTCGGGATCAGATAGGCGTTCGCGGGTGGCCAGGTGGCCAAATCCGTGCTCGTCTCGGCGGTCACGGCGTAGGCCTTCGAGGCGGTGGAGCGTTTGAAGGTGAACACCAGGTTGCCGCCGGTGACGGTCGCGGACGGGAAACCGGCGGTGCCTGGTCCCGTGAATGCCGTCGGATCGGAGCCGATGACAAACTCGATGCCGTTGTCCAACCCGTCGCCATCGAAGTCCACACCGGGCGCGCGGTTGGCACCGGTGAGGGCACCATAGCCGGCGAGCCAGCCCAGATAGGGGTCGTTGAGCACCAGTGCGATGTTATTGGAACTCACGCCGTCGTTGTAGTTGTAAACGAGGTTGTAGTTCGAGGGCTTTCCAGTGACCGTGCCGAAGGTGCCGGTGAGCGTGCCGTAGGAGGCGATCACATAGACCGGTGCCGTGGGTACGCCGACCGGCAGCAGGTTGAGCGTGGCGTTGCTCACATTGAGCGTGCCGGTGACGGCGAGTTTGTCGCACTTGGGTGTTGAGGCGTCGTCGATTTCCAGGTCGAGGATGCCACCGGTTGCGAGGTTCGCGCTGGCGGCGCTCATGGTGCCGGTGGAGTTGCCCGGAGCGATTCTGGCCGCGGCGGCGGTGGCGGTGATGCTGTTGGTGGAGGTCATGGTCCCCCCGAGTGTCGCGCCAGCGGCCACGGTGATCGCGGAGGCATAGGTGTTGTTGACGATCAACTTGCCGCCGCTGAGCGTGGTGGTGCCGGTGTGGGTGCAGGCACCGTTGAGCGTCTGGGTGGCACCGCCGCTTTTGGTCAAGCCGAGGGCGCGGGTGCCGCCGTCGGCCATTGTTCCGCCGAACACATAGGAAGCCGTGCTGGCGGCACCGGTGGCCAAAGTGATCCGCCAGCTACTCCCCCCGTTCGCATTGACGGCGATCCCGGCTGCATACGGCACTGCTTCGGTGGCGGCACCGCCGACGAGCCCTTGGAAGGTATCCCCATTGGAGCCAATGCCCAAGTTGGTGCCGGCTGACATATACACGACGGCTGCGTCGGGGATGGCGTTGTAAGAACCGCCTCCGCCATTCCCGATTTGCAACATCCCGGTTTCGATATAGAGGTCGCCGGTCCAAGTGTTTGCGGTGTTGATAAGTCGGGCGCGGGGTTTGCCGTTGTAGGAACCGTCGGGGTTCGTGCCGCAGCGAATGCGAACATTGCCGGTCCCGGAGATCAGAGCGCCGAAGTTGTAGAGCCCGCTAGTGGCTGGATTGTCGATCAATGAGGTATTCTCCAAGACCAAATCACGGCCGTTGAGGTTGAGGGTGCCGTTGATCCGCGGATTGCCGGGGTTCGTGGGGGCGTTACCGGCGAAGCGGACAATGGCTTTGGAGGTACTCCCGCCGTCCAGCGTGCCAAGGGTGAATGCGGCGTCGATCATCACTTGGTCAGCAGCAGCCGTGGTGCAGGGGATCTCAAACACGGTGTCGTCGGAGCCGGAGTTGGCATTGCCGAGGGTGATGGCGGTGCCGGTCGCCAGGGCGGTGACCGAACTGAACGCGAGCGTGCCTTTTTCGACGACCACGGTGGAACCGCCGGTCACATAGTTGGTGGCGGTGGCGCGATCCGTGGGGTGTCCGATGGTGAGCCTGCCGGTGCCTTTCTTGGTGATCGTGGTGCCGGTGATGGCACCGCCGGTGCCCGTGATGCGGGCGTCGGTGCAGGTGTCACTGATTTCCACCTGCGGGGTGGCGAGGGCGATACCCGTGTTGAGCGTGAGCGTGCACACATCGGCCGGCAGGGTGGTGGCGTCGCCGAACACGACCTTGGCGGTGCCGAAGGCGTTGTTGTTTCCTGGCACGACCTCGCCTTTCGAAATCACCATGGATCCGGTGAATCCGGCGTTGGCGCTCGGGATCGAAAGGACGCCTTCGCCCCCTTTCGCCAGGGTTCCCGCGCCGGTGATCGTGCCGGGGATGGCGGCGGTGACGCCGGTGGGCGGAGACAAGCGCAGCACGCCGTTGGTTAGGGTGATGTCTGCGAACTCGACCGGGCACTCGAAGGTGGCGCTGCCGCTGCCATCCTTGGTGACGGTGCTTGCGGACACGGTTCCCGCGCCTTGGAACAACCAGTTGTCATTGCTGTTGATCACCAGGTTGCCGGCGTTGACACTGGCTGGCACGCCAATGGTGCCGCCGCCGGTGTTGCCGAAGGTGACATTGTCCGCGAAAAGGAAGGTGCTGGGTGTCAGCGACGGATTGTTCCAATTGCTGGTGGTGTTGATATCCCAGTTGCTGCCGCCGGTGCCGGTCCAGGTGAGATCCACCGGCGTGCCCAGGGTGAGGTTGACCGCGTTGGCGGCCACACTGAACACCGGCGTGCGGTAATTTGAAGCACCCGCCAAGGTGAAATTGCTGAACGCGCCGGTCAGGCCACCGGTAAACGCAATAACTTCGATCGGTCCCGGTGTAGTGGGTACGCTTTGCAAGTTCACGGTGACTCCGCCGGTGGTGTTGAGAGTGCCGGCGGCGAGCACGCCGAGCGGCGTGCTCCCGTTGACATTCAAAGCGGCACCATTGAGGGTCAGGTTGCCACCAAAGGTGCCTTCGCCGGAGAGGGTGGTGTTGGCGTCGAAACTGGCGGTGGCACCGGTGCCGCCCAAGGTGGCTCCGGTGGGCAGATTGATCCCGCCCTCGGTCACCGACAGGCTGCCGGTGAAGGAGGTCGAGGCACCGCTCAGGGTCAATGTGCCCGCGCCGGACTTGACGAGACTGAGCGCGGAGGTGGCATCGTCGAAAGTGCCGCCGTAGGTGGAGTCCGCCGCCGAGCTCAGGGTCAGTGTGGCGGGTCCAGCGCCATTGTTTCGAACGGATGCCGGTCGCGCGCCTTTGAGCAAGCCGACGAGCGTTTGGTTGTAGCCGTTGAGGTCGAAGATGCCCGTGTCGCCCGCGGTGCCGCTGGTGCCGACGCTGAGAGTGGCGTTGGTGGCGATGCCATCGTTGGCGGCCAGTTTGAGCGTGCCGTCCACCACTTGAATCGCCGTGTAGTTGCCGCCGCCGCCCAGTTCCACGGTCCCCTGGCGGACCAGCACGGACACGCCGTTGGGAGAAGTCACCGGACCCATAATCCGCAAGACCGAGGCCGAGCCCTTGGTCGAGGCAAAATGCCCGCCGCCGCCGACGGATTTCAGAATCTCCACGGGGCCATTGACGATGGCGGTGGAAACCGTGGCATTGTCACCGGCGTAGCTGGTAATGGCGGAAACCCCGGTCGCCGCATCGGAATCCAGGGTGAAGCCGTTGGCCACTGGCAGAACCACATTGGTGCCGAGTTGCACGCGGGTGGTGCGGGCCACAGTGCCGTTGCTCTGGATGGTGATCGCTCCGGTACCGAACGCGGTGTTGCTGTTGGCCACCACGATGGCCCCCTTCACGGTGGTTCCGCCGCTATAGGTGTTCGCGCCGGAAAGGGTGAGGGTCGTGTCCGTGGCGGTGTTGTAGTTGCTCAGTTCGAGGAGGGTGAGCGGGGAGGTTTCGCCGATGTTGCCGGTCAGGGTGCCGGTGGAGCCATAGGCGGTGATGCGGGCATCGGTTGCCAGGGTGATGGGACCGCTGAGGGTATTGCCCTTCAACTGGATGGCGCCGAGATTGCCGGCCGTCTCACTGAATCCGATGCCCCCGATGGTGAAGGCATTGGTGCAGGTGCCCGCTCCGACAATGTAGGCTTGGGCTCCATCGGCCACCGTGACCGTGCCGGTCCCGAAGGAACTCACCGAGCCAGCATTTACGCGTCCGCCGTTGATGATGGTACCGCCGTCATAAGTGTTGGCCCCATTGAGGACGAGAATGCCGGTGGAGCCTTCCTTGGTCAGGCTGAAAGAGCCGGCGCCATCGGTGAGGATGCCGCCGATCGTGTGCGCGATGCTGGTACCGGTGGGAACATCAATGGTGGTGTTGCCAAGAAGCGTGGCGGCGCCATTGATGGTCAACGCGCCGGTGTTGGTGACGTCACCTAGAACGATGGAACCGCTCAGGGCAAGGCCGTTGGCCAGCGTGCGGGCAGTCGTACTATCGGAAGACAACTGACCGCCAGCCAGGGTGATGACGCCGGTGCCCAGGGCGGTGGCGCTGCCAACCCGGAGGCGGCCGGCGTTGAGAGTGGCGCCGCCAGCGAAGGTGTTGGCGGAGGTAATGGTGAGAATGCCGGTGCCGCTCTTGGTCAGGCTGCCGAAACCGCCGATAAGTCCCGGCCCCGCGATCGAGTAGTCGATGGCGCTGTGATCAAAGGTCATTTTGCCGGGGCTCACGGTGACTCCCGTGGGAATGACGATCGCGGGATTCTTCATCGCCAGGGAGGATGTGGAAAGTGCCGCCACCAGCCCGCTGCCGTCGTTGGAGGCGGCGTGGGCGACCGTCACAAGGGCGCTGGCGGCCCCGCTGGCCTCGATCGCGGCTTTGACATCGCTGGCGGTGCTGATGAGCGCATTGGATGAATTGGTTCCCAGCGAGACGGTGATGGCCGAGCCGTCAACCGTCACGGACAGCGGCGAGTCGGCGACAAAGGGATCCGCGTATTCGATGGAAACGGCCTCTCCGGCCACGCCGGAGGCCACGGCGGTGAAGACCAGATCGTTGTTGGTGGCGGCGGTGAGATTGGTGGTGAGGGACGCGTTGGCGGACGCCGTCTCGTCGAAAGTGACGGTGTCGAGATTGTAGAATGTGGTTGGGTTGATGCCTTCTTTCCAGTTGATATCGGTCGAGTTCCAATTTCCACTGGCCGCACCGGTCCAAGTCACATCGCCAGTGACCAGCGTCAGGTTGACCTCGCCACCGCCGACCGTAAACTCGGTGCCCGCGCGGTAGGCACCCATGCCACCAGGCAGCGTGAGGTTGGCGGTGCCACCCGCGGCGAGGGTCGAGTAGGCAAGAATCTTCACCGGGCCGGGCGCTGCCGGCGCGGTGAGGTTGACCGTATTGGTGCCGGTGAGGCTGAGGCTGCCAAGCGTCCCGAGACTTGCGGGAGTGGCGGGGTTGGCATAGATCGCACCGCCGTTCAGGGTGAGCGCGGTGGTGACGGTGCCTTCTCCACCAAGGCCCCCGGCAGCGGCAAGAGTGACGGAACCGCCCAGATTGGAATCGAGGTTGACGCGGCCGGCGGACACCGTTAGGGAACCGTTGAAGCTGGTGTTGAGGCCATTCAAAGTGACGGTGCCGGTGCCGGTCTTGGTAACAGCGGATGTTCCGGTCCAGCTTCCGGAGGAAACGAACGAGTTGGCGGTGTTTTGCAGGTTGAGTGTGTTGGCCGTTCCATTCCAGGCGATGTTGGAAGCGACGGTGGACGAGTTGGTGGTTCCGCCTCCGCCAAGCACCAGGGTGGAGGTTCCCTCCATGATCAGATCCCGGGAAATGTCCATTGTCCCTGAGTTGCGCGAGACGAAAAGCTGGGCGGCGTTACGGACGGTAATATTTCCCGGCCCGCCGACCGTGAGCGGCAGGCTGGCACCGGCGTTCAGCTTCAGAGCACCCGCTTCCACGATGAAATGCCCCGGCCCGGCGACATTGGCCGCGGCGACGACCAGTTGGCCCGCACCTTTCTTGGTGAGGTTTTCGGTAAGGGTGAGGGTGCTGACGCTTGGCGAGGTGCCGGTCGAGTTCGTGGCCTCGCGGATGAAAACGCCCGCGTCGCTGGTCACGGATCCCACCGAGCCAGCGATCGTCCAGTCTTGGTTCGCGGCAATCGTGACATTGCCGTTGAGGGTGAGGCCTACCCCAGTGAAGTTGCCGTTGGCGGTGAGACCGCCGTTCAGGGTCAGCGTGTTCGCCGCAAGCGTGCGAAGGGCGAAGGCGGTCGTCCGGGGGGTGGGAGCCACTCCAAAAGTGAGGCTGCCGATGATGTGGGAATCGTCGTCGAGCACCATGGCATTCCCGGTGGTGGTGTTGGCAATGATGATGTTGTCACCGCTGCCGGGGGTAGCGGACCAGTTGGTGGCGAGCGACCAGTTGTTTGCCGCAGAGCCGTTCCAGGTGCTGTCGGCGTGGGCGGCGGTACCGGAAAAGAACAAGGCGGCGCTGCCGATGGCGAGGATGTTGGAATGGATCAGATGACGGGATTTCATAGCGGGGTATGAGTTAGGGTTGGCTTCAGGTTAGATAGGCTGAGTTGGCGGAGAGGTTTCTCCGAATGCGTGATGGGAAACGATTACCCTACACGAGTCGGCCCCCGGATTGCCATGCCCATTTCGGAAGCACCGATTTTACATTTTCTGATCGCAATTTATCCCCTTCTGGCGTAGCGTGTGCCCGTGACCATGCCCGAGGACAAGCTCAGAATCGCGCTGCTCCTGCCGGTCGGCTCGGAATTTTCCGACCGGCTGGCAGAGGGAATTGTCGAGGGTGCCTTGAGCGATACGAGGATCGTGCTGGTGGAGGTCCGCTACCGGGACGGCGATCGCGACCCCTTGCGCAACCGGCCCCTGGATTTCGCCGGGGCCCTGGTGTGGCTGGACCATCGGGATACATGGGTGAACGGGCTGCTGGAAGCCGGCATCAAGGTGGTGAATGCCAACAGCGGCTGGCACGGGCGCATCCCCTATGCGGTCTTCGACGGCGCCGCCATCGCGCGGTTGGCGGCGCAGCATTTGTTGGGGTTGGGGTGCGGCCACGCCGCCTACATCGGCTGGGAAACCGCGCAGGACCCCCGGCCGGAGACGCCTCTTACGTGGTTCGCCACCTGCTGCCAGGAGGCCGGAGTGGTCTTTCAGGGGCATGATATGGGAAAATTCCGCGGCATGGATGACCCGGTGCGCCCGGTGCCGGCCGCGGTGCGCGCCCGTTTGCGCTCGTTTCTGGTCAAACTTGCCAAGCCGGCGGGAGTTTGGTGTGAGGACGATCACCTGGCCCGATTGGTGTGCGACTTGGCGGCGGAAGCCGGCCTCAAGGTGCCGCAGGATTTGGCCGTGCTCGGCACCGGAGATCTGCGGGTGGCGCTCATGGGCGAGCCTTCGATTTCGACCATTCCCCTTCTCGCCCAAAGTGTCGGGCGGGAAATGCTGCGCCTGCTGGTTCGCCTGTTGACGGGTGAGCGATCGGCCGTTGATCCGGTGTTGGTCCCGCCTTCCCCGGTCATCGCGCGTGCTTCCACGCTTCAGCCCGACGCGGGTGCCGACGCGTTCTTCCGGCACGCGTGGCGGTGGATTCAGGATCACGCCTGCGAAGGCGTCACGGTCAACGAACTGATGGAGTTGGTGCCGCTGTCCCAGCGCGCGTTCACCCGGCGCTTCGCGGAATTGTATGGCCGCACGCCGGGAGAGGAAATCCGCCGCGTCCGGGTGGAACAGGCCAAATCGCATTTGCGCCACACCACTTTCAGCATCGAGCGCATCGCCCGCCTGTGCGGCTACGACCAGCAGGCGAAGTTCAGCAATTTTTTCAAACGGGAAACCGGAATGTCGCCCAGCGAATACCGGCTTGAGAAAGACTCGGCCGGATAGGTGAACCGGAATGCCTCCGGATCAATTGCTGATAGATACGGATTGGATTTCCACCGCCGCCCTCACGGTTGAACCGCCTGGACGCGATAGAAGGCCTTGCCGTCGGGAGGGTTCGGATCCGTCAAAACGAGCGTCTCCGCAGCGGCGACGAAGGGCTGGAGCAACACCGCGGTCCCTGTGGCATGGTCGAAATCACCGGGATCGCCGGTTCTGACAAATTCGTAATCGCGACCGGGGATCAGATTGGCAACGGTTACCACAAACCCGCCGGTTCCGTTAAAGACCGCCGACGTGATCGCCAGTGGCAGAGCCGGATTGACGACGATGGTGAATTCCTGCAGCACTTGTTCGGCGCCGCGTTGGACGGTTAGAATATAAGTGGTGGTGACGGTCGGCGAGACGCTCACCGATCCCTGGGTACCGAGGGCGAGCACATCGCCGATGCCATTGTCGACGGAAGCGGAGCTTGCGGCGGGATCGACTTCCCACAGGATGTTGGCGGACTGCCCGGCCACGATGGTTGCGGACGATCCACGGAAGCAGAGCACCGCGGGAAGATTGGCCACACCGTCGTTGTATAGGGCGAGCACGGCGGCATCGCCGAGCGCCTCGTTGTAAACGCGCACATCATCCAGGGAACCGGTGAAGTCGCGGTTGTTGTCGTGCAGGGAATCCCCCATCCGCAACTGGCTGGTGGCGGTGTTGATCGAGGCAGTGCCTGAAAAATTGCCGATCAACTGACCGTCGATGTAGTACTTCACGTTCGCCAGAGTGGATGTGGCCAGCGGCACCACCACCGCGACATGGTGCCAGTTGTTGTCGTTCAGCGATGCCGCGCTCGTCGCAGTGGAGCCTCCTCCCTGCAACTCGACCCGGAGCTTGCCCGCATCCAACCGGACATCGAAGCGCTGGCCGTTGGCGGTGCCGGCCGCGGAACGGAACGAGACCATGGTCGGTTGCGCGTCAGTCTGGGTCACGGCGGCCTTCATCCAGAACGCGATGGTGCGGACATCCGAGGCGCTCCAGTTGAAGGTGTTGTTCGATAGCGCGCCATCGACGATCCCCGCCGTATCCGAACCGGCACGGTTTTCCAGCAGAAGCGAACCCGTGCCAAGGCGGCGGCAGCTCTGGATGAACTGGGATCGTATGCCGGCCGTGGCGAAGTTGGTGCCGGCCGATGTCACTTCGTCGCTGGTGAAAACACCGCCGGATTCCGTGACGCTGTCGAAGTTGTAGTGCGCGATTAGATCAGCATGTCCGCGGCACTGCAACAGGCCGAAGATAATGGCAATGGCTGTGGTTTTTCTCATGATCATATTGGGTTGTTGCTGGATTGTCAAACTCGGGAACCGATGACAAGGCGGGGGTGGCCCGCCGGAATCATCATCCGGGATGTTCGATTCGCTTTCACGGCGCGGTGGCTTCGACGCGGAGGAAAAGCTTCGGTTCGGTTAGCAGGGAATTGGGAATCGTTACCGTGATGGTTTCCACGGGATCACCGTTGTTGGAAACCACGGGCGCCGGCGGGGTGAACGCCGTCCATCCGCCGAGGGTTGTCGATGATTTGTAGGTATAGGCAAGTACGGTGAGGGATTGTTTGCGGCGGGTGTAGCTAAAGGTGCCGGTTGCCCGGTCCGGCGTGGTGACCGCCGAGACACTGGAACCATCCGTGGGATCGAGACCGAAGGCGTATTCCTCGAAGTTGGTCCGTCCGTCATGATCCGCATCCTCAGCGGGATGGGTGAGGTCGGCGGCGGGAAAAAGCGCCGACCAGATCGCGTAATCATCGCTCGGGCCAGGGACGTTTCCTTGGAAAGTGATGGACTGGACATCGACATAGGCTCCCGCCGTCGCACCCGCGTTTTCGGCACGCACGCGCAACCAGAGATCCTGGGTGGCATGGCTGATCGCGAGCGGAGTGCCGAAAGTGAAGGTCCGGTTCTGGTGCTGTTCCGCGGTCGTGCCGGGATTGACGGTTAGATTGTAGGTCTGGGGTGGCGATATGCCGGTCCAGCTCGTGCCTCCGTTGACGCTGTATTCGGCGGTCAACGTGATATCGCGGACGCTTGAATCGCCGGCCTGGAGGTTACCGCTGGAGTTGGACCAGACCATCCGGAAAACCACGTCGGATAGATTGATGGTCTGCGAGCCGCCGGTGTAGCGGAATTCGCTTTGCCACCAGCCGCCGTTCTGACCGCCTGTCGCGCCCGGGTTGTCCACATTGGTCCTAGGGCTGTAGTAGGTGCCGGCAGCCATGTTGCCCGAATGCATGAAAACCGTTCCACTGAAGCTGGCGTCCTGGAACGTCAGGTTGGCGTCGTCGGCGATGAGGGTGTCGGTGAACGAGGAATCGCCGTTGGTGTTGACCGGATTCCGGTTGCTTCCATCCGCGCCGGTGAACGTGGTGGTCCAGAGATTGACCTTGGTCGCGGGCGGGACTGCGACCGTGACGGTCACCGTGGCGGTATCGCTGTCGGCTCCATCGCTGGCCGTATAGGTGAAGGTGGCCACGCCGGAAAATCCGGCAGGCGGCGTGTAGCGGATTTTTCCGGCTTCCGGCACGGCCGTGCCGAAATTCGGCGTGCCGATGCTTCCGATCGAGAGCGGTGACGGCGTGCCGTCATCGGTGTCATTGGCCAGCACATCCACCAGCGCGCTCGTTTGATAGGCGGTCGTGGCCGTGTCGTCGTTGGCGGTCGGCGGGCTTGGCTCCGCCGCGCCTTCCGTGAGCAAATTTCCGGCGGGCACGGTTTGCTTGGCGATACCGGGTCCTTGCCACTGCAGGCTGAGCGTGTGGCCCGCGGCGGCGGCGTGGCGATAGTGGACGCGGATCGGATGGAGTCCGGCCTTGAGCGGAATGGTGCCGGAGGATTTCTCCGTGCCACCCGCGTAGCCATAGTCGGCATCGATCAACTGGGTGTCGTGGAGCCGGACAAAGGCCCCGGTGTCCGTGGTGAGATAGAAAGTGTAATCTCCGTCCGCGGGCACCTGTAGATAGCCTTGGTAGCTGAGGCCGATATCATTGTCGCGGGTGCGGACGGCGGGAGTCAAGGTGGTGGTTTCGCCGCTGGCGGACGCCGTGCTGCCGGTGAAGTCCGGAACCCACGGATAGACCCCTTCATAGGCGGAGTATTTCAGACCCGGCTTGACGGGTGTCACGGTGACAGGTGGCACCTGGGCGGTGTCGTAGGGGCGGCTGACTCCGCCACCGGAGCGCCGGACCTGCAACACACGATCCTTCATGCGCTGCTGGAGTGCCGTGAAATACGGGTTGGTTCCCGCGAGGTTGGTGGTTTCCTTGGCATCGGCCAGGGTGTCATAGATTCGGAAATCATCCGCGCTGGAGCCGACGTTGTAGCGAATGCCCTTGTAACCATCGAGGTGGATCACCTGCTCTTGTCCGCGAGTGGCGCCGCGGCGCGATGTTTCAAACTCGGTGTAGCTCGGCGTGCTGCCGCTGTATTGGTATTCCACGTAGATGATGCTCGCGCGCTGGCCGCTGAGTCCCTTGAGGGTCGGCATCAGCGAGACGCCGTCGGCCCGTGCCGGAGCTGGCACGCCCGCGGCTTCGCTCAATGTGGGCATCCAATCCTGGAACTGCGAAGGGGAATTCGAAATCGCACCTGCGGGAATCTGGCCCGGCCAGCGAACGATCGTCGGCTCGCGCATGCCACCTTCCCAGGTGTCGCGCTTGATCCCGTCCATCGGCCCGAAGGAATCGAAAAACGTCGGATTGAAGGTGAACGATCCGCCAGTCCCGGCTTCGTTGTGAGGTCCGTTGTCGGAGGTGAAGACCACAAGGGTATTGCCGTCGATATTCAGATCCTTGAGGGTCTGAAGCAAATCCGCCACCGCGTCGTCGAGCCGCCGGATCATGGTGGCGTGGCGTTTGGCGTAGTCCGGCCATGCCACCTCCGCGGTGCCGGAGTTGTTGTCATTGTCGTAGGTGGCGCTGGCGTAGTCCGGGTGGATCCACGAATTGATCGTGCCGCCGGCCGTATTGATCATATTGCCGGGCGTGCCGATCCATTGGATGCCGCCGGCGACCCCCCTGCCGGCCGGATAGGCCTGGGTGGGAACGTCCAGCCGGGCATGCGGCGCGGTGAATGCCAGATAGAGGAAAAACGGCTGGCCGGGAGTCGCCGCACGGTGATCGATGAGCCACTTCTTCGAACGGGCGGCGATCAGGTCCGTGGAATAACATTTGTCCAGGTTCGCGACGACGTCGGTGGTGCCGTCATATACATTCGCCCCGGTTTCCTTGGGATAATGATAATGGGCGTCGCCGTGTTCGAGATAGCCGAAAAAGTAATCGAAGCCCCGCAGTTGCGGACGCGCGGGGGCGGGAAGTCCGCTCCCTTGCAATCCGTATTTCCCGATCATCGCGGTCGAGTAGCCGGCCCCCTTCATGACCGTTCCGAGCGTGTGGTTGTCTTCCAGCGCCTTGTCGAACTGGTTGTCCCGCACGTTCGCGTGGCCTTGGTGCACGCCGAGCAACAAAGAGGCCCGGGATGGCGCGCATACGGGAGCCGGACAATAATGCCTGCGCAGTTGGATGCCCTCCGCCGCCATCGCGTCGAGATTCGGAGTCGCAAAGGCCGGAGCATTGCGGTTCGCGGCGAAGTTGCGGCTATTCTGGTAGGTCACCCCAAGATCCCCCCAGCCCATGTCATCGACGAGCACGAAGATGATGTTGGGCTTGGTCTGGGCATGGAGGATGCCGGTGGCTGCCACAAGCAGGGCGAGAAATCGTTTCATCGTCGGTGGAAAAATCTTAAACCCCGGAACGGCATCGAAACCGCCCGCGGTCGAAACCATACGCCCGGATTCGGCCCGGATCAACTCCGGCGGCGGCGGAGCAGACCAAGCAGACCGAAACCACCGAGCAAGGCGGCGGATGGCTCCGGGACGACATCGCCGTTGAACACCATGCTGGAGATACCGTTGTAGGCTCCGACGTTGGCATTGTCATTGAGCACGGAATAGCGGATTCGGAAGTCGTCGGTAGCCAGATCCACGGTCACCGGCGTGCCCAAAGCGTAATTCAAGGCGATGTTGACTCCGGTGGTGGTATTTGAATTGGTGAGATTCACAAGCTTGGTCGCGGCCAGCGGCGTCCAGGATGTCCCTCCATTTAGCGTGTATTCGGCACTGATGTTCACATTTCGGAGAAAAGTGTCCGTGGCCTGGGTGGCACCGCTTGAGTTGAAGCGGAAGATATTGAAGGTCACGTCACTCAACTCGATCGTCTGGGTGCCGGTTCCGAAATCGAAGATGCTGTTCCAACCGGCTCCCGTGGCATTGTCCACATTCTGGTTCGGGTTGTAGTTCGCGAAGGTGTTGCCGGTTCCGGTAAGGAAGAAGTTGCCGCCCGTGCTGCTGCGGGTGAGCGCGGAAGTCGTGGTCGCAAGGGTGTCCGTGAACGAACCGCTGGGCGTATTGGTGATGACGCGCGATGCGTTGCCGGCATTGTTGACCGTGCCTGAGAAGGTGGTCGTCCAAAGCACGGCACCCTGGGCGGATGCCGCGAGCATGGCCGCAACCGCAAAACTGAGGTAGGAAGGAGTTTTCATTGGGAGGTGGTGGTTTTTATTGGCTCTACAGGCCGGTCACTTGTTTCGAGGGGAACGTATGACACCCGATGCGGAGCGCAAGCAGAAAATTCAT
Source organism: Verrucomicrobiota bacterium (assembly GCA_017301995.1). Classification (GTDB taxonomy): domain Bacteria; phylum Verrucomicrobiota; class Verrucomicrobiia; order Verrucomicrobiales; family Akkermansiaceae; genus Luteolibacter. The sequence continues at coordinate 71,557 of JAFLEH010000016.1, forward strand.
CGGATAATTCTGTGTATAAGAAATTCACAAATTCCATGTGGATGCGGGCCGTGAGGAGCGTTGGCTGAGTCGGATAAGGTATTGTGTGGCGGTCATCCTGGCCAACGGGATCGGTGGACCAGCCGTTTTCCGGCATCGGCTCTCTTCGAGGGCTATTGCGTCACCCGCACGCGGAGGAAGCCCTTGGCGGGAAGGCCGTTGGAACCGTCCAAACTGAAGGTGCGGTATTCGTAACCGGCGGGTGCCGCGGGCAGGCCGGTGGTTACCGGAGCCACCACGGAAACGGAAGCGCCGAACGCGGAGAGATCGGTGGTTCCCTGGATGGTGCAGGTAACGCCGTCCAACACGGAAGCCGGAGAAGGCGTTCCGGCAAACGCGGGCGTTCCGTTCCGCACGGCAATGGTGAGAAGCAGTTCCTTTTCGGCACCGCCATCGCCGCTGTCCGCGGTTATCGGATAGATCCTCGCGTTGGCGGCACCGTTGTTAGGAATTCCCCCAAGGGCGAATTCCATGATGTTGCTTTGCCCATCGCCATCCGGATCGGCGGATGGGCCGATCAGTCCGGCATCGGAGGAACCTGGATAGAACGTTGCGATCCATGAGTCATAAGGGGCTTTGACCAAGGCGATGTTGGTGGAGGTGCTGCCGTTGTCGAACCCGTAAACCAGTTTGTATCCCGCGGGAAGGTCGGTGGTGGTCGCGAAGGTGCCCGTCAGGGTACCCGTGTAGGATGCGATCACATGATAGGGCTGGGTCAGGGCCGCGCCGATGGAATCGAAATCCAAGATCGAGGCGGCACCAAGGGTCAGCGGACCCGCAGTGGCAAGCACATCGGTGGCTTGTGATGCGGCGCCGTTGGTTTCGATGCGCAGGGTGCCGTTGATGGTGGTGGTCTTCGCTGCCGCACCGGTGGTGAAGGTGCCGATGCCGGCATCCCCCGGGGCGAGGGTGCCCGTGACGGTAACCTGCGCCGGCATGGCGCCGGTGCCGCCGAGGGTGGCTCCCGCCGCGACGCCGACATTGCCGGCACCGGTTTGGACGGTGTTTACCAAGAGGGTTCCGGCACTCACCGTGGTTCCGTTCGAGTAGCTGCTGGTTCCGGTAAGACGGACGGTATTGGAACCTTGCTTGATGAAGCTCCCGGCACCGGAGATATTGTTGGAAAATGTCAGATCATCCGAGCGGTTGATGGTTAGAGAGGTCAGACCGCCCCCGGCGAGGGTCACATCCGCGCTGCCGACGGACCCGGCCGTCCCGCCGTTGCCAAGCTGGAGGCGTGCGGCCGCGGTGATGGCCACGGTGCCCCCGATGGTATTGTTCTTTAGCAACTGTACAACTCCGGACCCCGTAGGAGCGGAGATTCTGAGACCTCCGGTATTGTTGAGCGCCGAGTCAATGACGAGGCTCGACGTGTTCGATGTTTGCAAAACCGGCGTGCCGCTCAGGGTGAACGTGCCGGTGCACAGGGTATCACCGCCAAGGTAGTTTTCCAGCGCTCCATTGTCATTCAGGGTGACGTTGACGCTGAGTGTCCCTGCGACGCTGGTTCGGACCAAGGCTCCGCCGTTGATCGTGAGGCTGTTTCCCGCCGCCTGCAGCGATCCCAGATAGGTGGTCCCCTCAGCGGCGACGAGCGAGCCATTGGTGAGAGGGCCAAAGAGGTAGAGACCGCCCGCACCCCGCTTGGTTAGGACAAAGCCTCCGCCATCGATGCCACCCCCGCTGCCGAGATCCATGTCCGAGGTCGCGGTGGTGCATCCTACCGAGGCATCGGCGCTGAGGGTCAGCCTCCGCAGTCCGCTCTTGCCGACTCCTGAAGCGTAGAGACTCGCGCCGCTGTTGATGATGGCACCAGTGCCGTCGGGTCCGTCGCCGGCGATGGTGGCATTGAAGCTGCGGCCCGCATCAACCAGTTTTTGCCCGTTGAGATCGAGTTGTCCGCTGAGGGCGGGGTTCGGATCTGAGGCGACGCTGACTCCGGAGGTGAAACCCAACGCCTGGGGAGTGGTGAGTTTGAGCAAGCCGCTGTTGATCTGGACAGGTCCGGTAAATGTATTGATACCGCCCAGATTCAGCCAGGCGTCACCGTTTTTCACCAGTCCTTCTCCAACTCCGGCAATGCCGCCTACGCCATCGACCGTGTAATCATTCGTCCCGGTGCTGGTGAACGTCATCTTGCCGGGGGTGACGGTGGCGGCCAGATCAATGGTCCGGCCGGAAAGTCCGTCCGGAAATGTCACGCGGTCCAGATTGTAGAACGCGCTGCCCGCGCCGCCGTTCTTCCAATTCACACCCGTCAGATCCCAAACGAGGCTTGCGGCGCCCGTCCAGACCAGATCCGCAACGCTGCCGCTCATGGACAAGGTGACCTTGTTGCCGGTGACGGCATCCACCACGGGCGAACTTAGGCGGGTGGTGGCCAGGTCCGGCGAAACCGTCACCGCGGGCATTCCGGTTAGACCGCCGTATTCCGCAAGAACCACGGGACCCGCGGGCGCCGACTGAAGTTGCGCGGTGAGATCGCCACCCGAAAACGTCATGTTTCCGGAACTGGTCAGCTTGTCCGCCGTCGCGCCGTTCACCTCCAGTTTGATGGATCCGCCGCTTTGGTTCAGCGAGGCGACCGGCAGGGCGGATGTCACCGAGGGCGCGAACTTCAGGGTGCCACCGGAAACCGTTAGAGCGCCGGAGGAAAACGTGCCGCGAATATCGAGGTTCCCATCCGCGACAGTGATTCCCGCCGTATTGGCGAGGGGACCATCGATGATGAGAGTGCCTCCGGTATTGACCGTGACAGGGGACGCGGCGGCCAGACCGGGAGTGATGAGGGTGGCACCGTTGGTGATGAGCGTATCTCCCGTGTATGTCGGAGTCTGCCCAAGAGTCAGGGAGAGCAGCGAACCACCGCCGCCGGTAATCGTCAGGCCGAGTTTGTTGGTGACACCGTCCCGGATGATCCCGTTGAAGACGGGGTTGGTGATGGTGGTTGCTAGGCCCGTCGTGGTGCCGAAGTTGCCCAGGGTGAGGGTCGCATCCGCCGCGCCGTTGTTGGTGACGACGCCCGTGGCGGAGGTTCCCTGGATCCGGGTGGTTGCCACATTGTTGCCATTGAGATCCACCAGCCCGGAAATCAGCCGGATGCCGGTGTTGGTGTGGTACGAGGTGGCTCCGGTGAACAGATTGGCATTCGCGGAATCGAAGCGCAGGGTGCCGGATGCTCCAACCGAGCCCAGGCCCATCAGGCGCGGATTCGCGCCGGTGCCGTTGAGCGCAAGGGTCCCGGCGGAGAGGGAGCATTGCAGGTAGGTGGTGGTGAAATCGCCGGTGAGTTCGAGGGTTCCGGTCCCGGTGCTTTTGGTGATGGTCCGGACGGCACCGGATGCGCCGTAGTAGCGCCCGTCTAGGGTGAGTTTCCCACCGGCCGCGATATTGAATGTGGTCGAGGTGATGCCGAAGGCCCCGGTGGCGCTTGTACCTGAGCCGCCGCCGTTGGTGAGATTGATCCCGTAATTGAAGGCATCGCTAACCGTGATGGTCTTCGAGGAGTGGGTGAGTTTGGCAGTGTCGCCGCTGTCATTCGTGATCGTGCAGCCGATGCCGTTTCCGAACGACATATTGGAACTCCTGTCCGTGGCTCCATCAAGCCGCACATTGGTGACAGCAACGTTTGTGAACATGGCGGTATCCGCTGCTGCCGGAACACCGCTGGGAGTCCAGTTGCCGGCGGTGCTCCAGGTTCCACCGGAAGGACCGGAGAAAACCGGGGTCGCCGCAAACAAGGAACACATGCCGCAGGTCAGCGTGACCACGGATACGAGGAGAATGGAATGGCGGGATTTCATGGGGATGGATCGGGTTGATATCGGGACGATGGCGATGTTGCGGATTGCTTGGAAATTGCGATTGGGCTGATGTTTCCGATACAGCCGTTAGACCGGATCGGAGGGCGGTTAATGGCCGAGGGCGCAACGTGGGTTCTTGATCCTGCTTAACACAAGTGGGGAGTGTGGCGCCGGACACAGGGAGGTAAAGAAAATTCATCGGATAATTCTGTGCATAAAAAACACCCAAAGCGGGAGGCACGTTCCGGGACGGCATGCCGGGAAGTGTGCCGCGCGGATGCGGGAAACAGCATGGCAGGGAAAATCGGGAGTTTCAGGAAATTACGCATGCCTGGATTTGAGAATTGGGTACGCGCAAAGCGGCCCACACCCCGGAGGAAATGGACCGCTTGCAAACGAACGGTTGTTAAAGCGGTGTTGCCGGGGCTCAGGGAAGCACCGCGCGCAGACGGGCGAAGATCCTTCCATTTACCGCATTGGCCGCGGGAATCGTGACGATGACGGCATCCGGCGTGGCACCCGTATCGATGGCGACGCTTGGGTTGTCGCCACTGGGTGCGATGGCCGTGTCGATGGGAATGCTGTTGGCAAAACCGCCGCTGAGATCGGTGTCCCATTCCACGGTGAGCGTGGCTTGGCCGATGGAGTCCTCCGCGCGGTCGAAGGTCAGGATGAGTCCGCCGGAAGCGGTGGCGGTGGTGGTCAGCAGACTGGCGGCATCCTGGGTGAGCGGGCCGCCACCGAGAATCCACTCGAGCCCGTTGGCGATGCCGTCGCCATCCGCGTCATCATCGAAGCCGGCCGGGGCCAGCGGATCGATGGTGGTGATGTTGGTGGTCGCCCAGCTTTCAAAGGGGGTCGCGGTGCCGAAGGTAAAGACGAGGTTGAGATTGTTTCCGCTTTCCTCGACCGACCAGGTCCCAGTGGCCGCTGGCAAGGCGGATGCGTCCACCACGAAGGCATCGGCGGCGAATCCGGTGATGCCGGTGGCGGTGGAAACGAGGGTGAAACTCTTCGATGCATTCGAGAAATTCGCCAGGCTTTGCGGAGTGACGACGACGGTCACGGGGTTGGTGCTGGAGGCGGAGACAACGAGGCTGTCCACCGCTGCGGTGTCGTATCCGGTGCCCGCGGTTCCGGTCCAATCGGCGATTTCCCAAGTGTATCCGGAGTCCGCGCCGAGGGTAAGCGGGGCGGTGGTGGTCAGAGTGCCGACCGATGCTCCCGGAGCGAGCTTGCCATTGATCACGACACTACGGTTGATGGTGCCGGTGCCGGAGAGGGTTCCCGTCGCGGAGGCAGTCACAGTGCCACCGCCTGAGGCAAAGGTGCCGTTCACTTCCATGGTGCCGGCATCAATGCTGGTGGTGCCGGTGGCATTGTTCGTTCCGGTAAGGATCAGCTTGCCGGTGCCCTGTTTCCTGAACGTGCCTTGGCCGCTGAAGTCACCAGCGATGGTGGCGGTGAACCCCTGGGTGTTGATCGGTTCGGAAGCGGTGGACGCATAGAAAATGATCGAGCGATTGGCGTTGAGGGTGATGTTGTCCGCATCAAATCGCAGGGCTCCATTGGCGGACTCCGTGGCGATCTCGATGTCATTGTCAGCGTTGCCGAGCGCTGCATCACTGGTGATGGCGAGGCTGCCGCGCCACATCCGGATGCGCGAGACGACGAAATCATTGTCCGGATTGGTGAGCTTGAGCACGCTGCTCGCGCTCGTTACCGACGAATCAACAAATAGATTGCTGGTGGCCTCCCCACCCGAAATCTTGCCGCTGAGGATGCCGGTTTGGCTTTGGTTCACGGTAATCTCGCTGGTGATTCCAGCGGCCGACGAAAGGGTGATGGCGTTGGGGAGTTCCACGTTGTCCGCCGTAAATCGCAGGATGGAGGTGCTGGCCGTGTTGGTGAAGGTGACAGGTCCGGTGCCGAGCGCGCCGCTGACTCCGACTTGAATGGCTCCGGCGGTGTTGGTGGCAGTCGCATGGGCAGGCCCGGCGGCAACCGTGGTGCCTCCGGTGTAGGTGCTGAGGAAATTGAATGACTGGCTTTCGGTGCCGATTTTGATCACCGATCCCGAACCGGAGATTTCCCCGCTGTGGGTGCCGCTTTTGTTGCCGTTCCCGAGCGTCAATGCGAGGGCTGCGGATGAGGCGTTTTCCAAAACGAGATCACCAGTCCCAGCAAGGGCGCCAAGCGTGGCGGCGGTGATGCCATCGAAACTCACGGTCTCAGGAAAGGTGGTGGTGAGCACGCTGTTCTGGAGCGCGTTTTCATTGGCAATCACAAGCTCGCCGAGGGTGTGGGTGGTTGTCCCGGTGAAGGTGTTCGCATTCTCGATTCGCAAGCCGGAAGCGCCTGATACCGATACATTCGCCGCGCCGGCGATGCCATTGCTGCCTGTCAGCGTGAGGGCGCTGGTGTCGTTCAGGAAATTCACAGTCGCTGGTTGGACGTCCCCGTTGCTGATGTTGACGGCAGTGGTGGTGAATGTGGCCAGGGTGTCATTGAAAATGGCGGTATCGAGATCTTCGAAGTCGCTTGGAGTCGTGCCATCACTGGCAAGCTTCCAGTTCTTGGTGCCGGCCAGGATGGCATTGCTCCATTCGCCGCTGGCGGCACCGGTCCACAGGAGTTCTTGAGGGGGTTCAGGGATCGGAAATCCCTGGATCTTGACTGCGGAAATACCCGCTTGAAAGCCCGAGGAGGTTCCACCAAGGTAGTCCATGTTGATCGTCAGATTCGAACCGACGAACTCATGGGTGACTCCAGTGCCGCCCCAGTATGCGGCGTAGGTGCCGCTGCCGCGTTTCACAACGGTCACGGAATCGTCTGGCGTGAGAGTTCCATCGCTGAAATGCACATCAGGAGTCGCATCGGTCATCAAGGTCTCGACGGCCGCACTGCGTCCGGCATAGTATACTGTGACCTTGTAACTGGTGTAGTCGCCTGCCGTCATCCAAGCACCGAGATCGAGGGCGATGCTTACGGATCGATTGGAGCCTGCGCCCGTGCCTGCGGTGATGAGTTTTGCTCCCACAAATGTCGCATAAGGCTGGCCCAGCGCGGTCTTTTGGTTCGCTTGGTAATAGTCGGCGTAGCTGACCCCTCCGGTGACGCTGTCCAGACTGATCGCGGCGGTCGTGCCATTGCCGGTCGTGCCCGTCCGGACATTCTGATACGCATCGACGCCGAGTGCCGTGGCGTCAGTGGCTGTCATGTCGTTTCCAGTAGCACTGCTGAAATTGACCATCAGCACATTGTTGGCAAACGCGGAACAAGCGGTAAGGGCAAAAATCGCGGACGCGGAGATGATTCCGCGGATCGGGTTGTCAGCGTGATTCACGGGAGTGGGGATGGGTTCTAATGGATCGGCGGGACTTGGAAAATCAGCGGCGGCGGCGGAACAGGGTGAGCAGTCCCAAGCCACCGAGCATGACGGCGGCAGGTTCCGGGACCCCTTCGATCTTGACGGCGGAAATACCCGCTTGGAAGCCCGTAGAGGTTCCACCAAGGTAGTCCATTTTGATCGTCAGATTCGAACCGGCGAACTCATGGGTGACTCCAGTGCCGCCCCAGTATGCGGCGTAGGTGCCGCTGCCGCGTTTCACAACGGTCACCGAATCGTCCGGCGTGAGAGTTCCATCGCTGAAATGGACGTCCGTATCAAGGTCGGTCATCAAAGTCTCCGATCCGGCGCTTCGGCCGGCGTAATAAACAGTGACCTTGTAACTGTCGTAATCGCCGGTCATCATCCAAGTGCCAAGATCGAGGGCGATACTAACCGACAAATTGGAGCCGGAGCCCGTGCCGGCAGTAATGAGCTTGGCTCCCACAAGCGTCGCATAAGGCTGGCCCAGTTGGGTCTTTTGGTTCGCTTGGTAATAGTCCGCGTAGCTGACTCCTCCGGTGACCCCGTCCAGACTGATCGTGGCGGTCACGCCAGTGGTGGTGGAGCCCGTCCGCACATTCTGATACGCATCCACGCCGAGTGCCGTGGCATCGGCGGCGATCATGTCGTTTCCAGTAGCACTGCTGAAATTGACCATGAGAATCTGAGCTCCGGATGCGGAAAGCACCGTGGCGGCACAGAATGCGGTGGTGAGGAGGGTTTTGTGGAACGGAATGCTGGCGGTCTTCATGATGGCGGATCAATTTGAACGTTGTTGACAGGGCAATAAGGCAAAGAGGTAAGGCTAGCTAACGGAGCCGGGACCGCAAAGAAAATTGGGCGAATAATTCTGTGTATAAAAAATGCATTTTTGAGTCCGCGTCCGAATTCGGTTCGGGGAATTCGCTGGAATTTTCAGAAGATAAACGCCCGCCGCATTGAAGTTCAGAGATCCTGATCCGAGGCCTTGTTTTCCGCTCCACTGCGTTTGCCGGTCGGAAAATGGTTTGGCACAATTCGCGGCGACAGCCACGTCGATGAATGGTGCTTTCTTTCTGGTTTCCGGATTCTGGTCTCTGGCTTCTTGGCCCGATGGTGCCAAATCATTTTCCGACCGGATCAGGATGTCTGAAGTTATGGGTTTCCGTGCGACCGTCGGCGGCGTGGAAGAAAGTCAGCTTGTCGGCGGCAGTGGTTTGAATGCGGAGGTTCCAACCGGTAGCTGATTTGGAGAAGTCCAGCACCTCGGTGGTCGGATTGGCCGCCATGGCGGCCAGGCCATCCGCACAGTGGATGGTTTAGATCCGGTTGCGGCGCACGGCTACGGGGAACATCACTTGTCACCTCCGGATTCGCCCCGGGTGGGCGGAAGCCGGTAGTCCTTGCTCTGTTGGACGGGACAGCGAACGATTGTGTTGCCAGTCAGTACCGCGCCGGGGCTGTTGGCCGCCAGAATGCCGCGACAGAACGCGTCGCTGCTGAAACAACCGCTGATTTCGCCGCTCGCATTGAAAAAGGCCACCGCATCATCGCCCGACGCGATGAACCGGCAATTTTTGACGAGGTTTCCGGTGGTCGGCGGATCGTTCGGCTGGCCGATTTGCGGACCGCCTTCGGGTGAAGCCAGGCACGGCGTCTGACCGTGGATGGGCGGAGAACGATCGGTGATGCAATTCAGAAATTGGATCTTGTCGCAGCCGCCCCGAAACACCCCCCGCGTCTTCTGCGTCCATTTGACCGATTCAAACACGATGTCCGATCCGCCCATCAGCCAATACGCCTGTCCGCCGTGCTTCGACTTGATCCCGACCAAATGACCTTTCGAATAGTTCGCCACGGCCTTTTTGTTCTTCAGTTCGATTTCCCACCGCCGGCCCTCGACGTGACTGGCCCGCACCCATGGGATCTGATCGTTGTTCTCCTGAATAATCCGCGGGTCCGTCGGGCTGTTCGTGTATCGGCGCAGGTATCGTCCCTGATCGCTCCGCGGGTTGAAAATGTCCGCCGGTGTTGGGAAGCCCTCCTGAATATCGAGCACGACCCTGCCCGGCGCGGTCGAGACGACCAGCCCCTGGCTGACAGTGTATTTCTCGCGGGTAATGTGCATGTCGGCCACCGTCACGCGATAGACGTCGCGTCCCCAGATGGCGTCCTTGTTATCGCCGAACACGAGGGTTGTCTTGTCGATGCCCTTGCCTTGAAGGACCAGCCTGCCCTTCGGGCCGGGTTTGATCCCGCTCAGATCGATCGTGCCCTTGGCGGCACTTTCATCCTCCAGACGGAAAGACCCCTCGTCGAATTCCAGGATCACCCTATCATCGGGAGCCTTGGCGAAGTGGTCCTTTGCTTCGTGAAGGGCTTTCCGAATGCCCGGCACGGAAATGCCGAATTTCGATCGGACATTCCAGTGAAGCGTCTCAGCTCCTGCCGAAAGGGCGAAGGCTCCCATCAGCCATGCGGCGGCATACCAAAGACCGGGAAATCCTGAGCGGAAAATGGGAGTGGGCGGTTTCATGGGCGTTAGAAGGTGGTTTCCGGCGTTAGAATTCCGAAACAACCGACGGGCTGACGCAAACCGGGAGACATCCACAGACAGGGCGTTCACATCCTCGGGTTTCAGTCAAGTCTAACCTCCACGACATCCACCAACCGGGTGCGGCGGGTTGCTGGCAGAAAAACTGACAATTGTTGGTCACGGTAGTCGAATTTCAATTCGCCTCCATCGCCCAGCAGACGAATGCGAACCGGTTTGCCAACTCCACCCAAGGTGAGGGTCTCCAACCGCTTTGCCATCGGTTGTCGGACCGGGTGTGGACACCGGAACTCCCCATCCGACATTCAAGACAAGCGCTATCGCGGCAAGTGTGGTTTTTGAGCAACTTCGCATGATGCTTCGGAATCGGCGCAGGGGGAGGACATGCATGACGGATGGCAGCGATGGTTTTGATTTTGGCGGCGGCCCTTGGACGATTGCCGAAAATCTCATTCGCTCCGGTGATTGAGGTTGAGTCGCAAGATGCGGCGCACCTCCTCGAACGCCGCCGGATCCTGGTGCGAGCTGTGGCCGGAGGGGACGATTTTCTCAGAGACCGCACCATCGAGATGGGAACTCCAGTAGGGCACCACACCATCGCTGGAATCCGGGCCGTCTCCTTTGCCGCGGTCGCCGATAATCGAGTGATAGATCACTCCCGGCGCGATCGGCAGTTTGTTGATCTCTCGTACGAAGCGGTTGTCGGGAGAAAGCGTGTCAATGCTGTTAGGCGCCCGGTCGAGCTTGATGGACGACGCGTCCGCCGTGATGATGGACGCGACCAAATTACGGGTATCGGTGAGGAAAGTGGGGATCCGGACGAGGCGTGCGAACTGGCGGGTGAGCCAGTGGTTGGCCATCTGCGATCCGCGGTGGGGCGCGGAGCAGAAAACCACCCGGTGGATATCCGGGCGGTTGTGAAAGATCAATGAGTCCTCGAGCAGCTTGCGGCTTTTTCCGGCGATTTTGGTGTCGGCCGGGGCGGTCCCGAACATCGCCCGCCAGATGGTATCACCCGCGTCGGTGACCATCAGTCGACTGATGATTCCGCCCATGCTGTGACCGACAAGCACAATGTCGCGATGGGCGGGAAAGACCTTGTTGAGGCGGATCAGTTCGTTTCTGAAAAGCGATGCCGAGTAGAAATACGGGTAGCCGCTGGGATAACTGAAGACCCAGAATTGGTAGTGCCGCCGTATTTCCGGATCCTGCATCAGGTTGTTATACATGGGCGCCCAGGTCACAGGAGTGGAATCGAGGCCATGGACAAAGATCACCGGAATCCGGTTGGGGTCGAATTTCTGGAGTCGGACGAGGCGGGCGGTATCCGCGTATTTTTGAGGATCAAGCAGGCGGGTCAAGCCCAGCTTGTCGGGACGGGCGAGCGCGAGAAACATACTGATGGGTGCGGTGAAATTGGCAGCCAACACGGGATTGCGGCCGGCGATGGAGATCCGTTCCGTCTCGAGCGGGTCATGGAGTTCGAGGGTGGCGGTGGCCGCGTTTTCGAACCTCAGCACGGCGGTGAGCGCCTGGTGCGGTTGTTTGGCACCAAAGGTGCTGCTGGAATCCGGATTCACGGGCGAGACCGCAACCAACGGTGCGCCGACCCCTTCTCGGGCGGCCTGGGTGTTGGCGAGACTGCCTTTGAAGGCCAGAGTGGCCACGCTTACAAAGTGGCGATCCTGCGCCGGTGCTCCTGGCTCCAATTTGCCCCGCAGGGTGCGCCCGCCGGCGCCGAGGGCAATGGTGCGGCCCCATGGCAGCGCATTTGCCTCGCCTAGCCGTTCCACCAGCAGGCCGACCGCTTGATTGTATATGCCCAGCGCGCCGTTTTCACCTGCGAGCGCATGCTGGCCGGCCAGTCTGGCGCTGTCATAGAAATGGCCGCTGGCCACGAGCGGGTCCTTGGCGGCTTTGCCCGCTTCCAACTCGCGCAACGCATCGGACAGCGGGGAGACGACAAATTCACCGGCAGGCGGTTTGCAAACGATCTTCCTGAACGAGATCGGCGCGGAACAGGAAACGGCCGCCAGGGCGGCAAACAGACAGGTGACGCGCACGGCGCGCCGGAGGGGCGGGTACATGGAGTTAGGGGATGGTTAGCGTGATGGATAGGGAATAACGGAAACGGTCCAGCCGAAAGCGGTTGGACCGGCGGCCGCGACACCCGAAAGGCGCCCGGCGAAACCGGCGACCTGCTCGGTCCAAGTGACATAATCGACCGGGGCAGACTCCTGCAACTCTCCGCTGGCGATTGGAGTTTGCGGTGATTTGATTCTCATGATCGCAAGGCGATTGGATTTGGCTTTCTGGCAAGCCCTGCCAGCAATTCGCCGGAACCGGCTCCCCATTTGGAAATGCATTTCATCATCGTGGTCACCGGGACATCGATGGGATGAACCCGGCCGCTCGGCGTGATGAAGATCGAACCCGCCATCGGGGTGGGCACGGAAGGCATGAAGACGGTGCTGTTTCCATCCGCGTGGATATCAATCAGGAAGGCGGGCGCGAGGCAGCCGTCTTCCACTTCGATCAAGGCGGGCTTGAATCCGTCGCGTGCATCCATGTCGTGGAACTGCCGGGCGATGTTGCGCAGCGACTGGTACCCGGGGACGCGGTTGAAGATGTTGTCGCCGATCGTCCTTCCGATCAGCCGGCCGAAGGTGGTGTGGACCAGAATGCCGACCAACAAGCAGAGCAGGATGAAGACGGCGGCGGCGATGATCTGCGGATGATTGACCCCCGGTGGCATCTCGGCTGCTAGCGGCTTGACCAGCACCCCGAGCTTTAGCAGCACCTTGATCAACAGCAGCACCGCAAGCCAGGCCGGCAGGACGATGAGGAGCCCGGTCACCAATGCGGATTTCAGTTGATCGAGAAGCCGTTTCAAGGGGGGTGATGCCTTTCCGGTGGATCAGGATTCCCTCTCGCCGGAGAGGATGGGGTAAACGACGCCCGCGAGAACCGCGCCGAGGATGGGAGCGACCCAGAACAGCCAGAGCTGTTGGACCGCCCAGCCGCCGACAAAGAGTGCGGGGCCGGTGCTGCGGGCGGGATTTACCGAGAGATTGGTCACCGGTATGCCGATCAGGTGGATGAGGGTGAGTCCCAGGCCGATGGCAATCGGGGCGAAGCCCTGCGGAGCGCGTTTGTCGGTGGCACCGAGGATGATTAGAAGAAAAAAGAAGGTAAGCACCACTTCGGCGACAAAGGCGGCGGTCATTGAATACCCGCCGGGCGAGTGCTCGCCGAAACCGTTTGAAGCGAAGCCGCCCTCGGTTGAGAAGCCGCCCTTTCCGCTGGCGATGAGGTAGAGCACGCCCGCTCCGGCAATGCCCCCGATGACCTGCGCGACAATGTAAGGCAAGACCTCCGACTTCGGATGACGGCCGCCAGTGGCCAGGCCGATGGTGACGGCCGGATTCAAATGACATCCGGAAATGTGGCCGATCGCATAGGCCATGGTGAGCACGGTGAGGCCGAAGGCGAGCGAGACGCCGACGAAGCCGATGCCGAGGTTGACCGGCGAGTCGCCGCCGGAGAGGAACATGGCTGCCAAGACCGCGCTGCCGCAGCCTCCGAAGACGAGCCAGAAGGTGCCGAATGTCTCGGCGACAAGTTTGCTTTTCAGGTTCATGGTTGTGATTGGGGTTGTTTGGGGTAAATCGTCTTCCAGTCCGCCTTCATGTCGGCCACGGTCCAGCCTCGTTTCGATGCTTCATCAAGGCCCTTGTCGAGCTTTCCGATGTGGCTGTCGCGGTCATAGGCCCATTCGCGATCAGTATCGGTGTGGTGGATGATCATGCCGAACCGGGGGCCGTTGCCGCCGGTGGTCCATTCGAGCATCTGGAAGTCGCCATCGGAATTTCCGAAAGCCATCACGGGGCGGCGGCCGATGTGCTGCTGGATGCCGACGGGTTTGCCTTCCTTGTCGTCGATGAAATTCAGCTCTGGCAAGCGGACGATGACCGGCTTACCGTCGCGGATTTCGTATTTGGTCTTGATGCTGGAGCCGACGACTTGTTCGGGAGGCACGCCATAGACTTTTTCCGCCCACGGCCGCATGAATTCGATGCCGCCGCCCGAGACGATGAAGGTCTTGAAGCCGTTCGCGCGGAGGTAGGCCAGAACTTCGAGCATCGGCTGATAGACCATCTCCGTGTAAAGCCTGCCGGTCTTCGGATGCTTTGCGGTGCTGATCCAGTCGCTGACAATCTTTTCGAACTCCTCCGTGGTCATACCCGCGTGGGTGGCCATGGCCATCTCCAACAAGGCCTTCTCACCTCCGGCAAGCGCGGTTTTGATATCACCTTTCAACACGGAAGCGAACGGTTCCTGGTTCTTCCATTCCGGATGCTGAGGGGCGAGCGCCTTGATCCGATCGAAGATGAAAAACGCCTGGAAATACATCGGTTGCTCGCTCCACAGCGTGCCGTCATTGTCGAAGACCGCAATGCGTTCCGGCACCGGAACGAAGTCCGCTGTGCCTTCCTTGGTGACTCTATCGACGAAAGCAGTGAGTGCCTGTTTCGGCGCAGTGTCGTTCCATGAGGGCAGTGGATCGGCGGCGGAGGCGCCAACCGCCAGCAGGGCGGATGCGATGTGGGTGATGAGGGCGTGTTGCATGGTGGGGAATTGGTGTCTTGGAAAAGGCGAATGCGTTGTCGTCAGGTCAACTTTCAAGTCTTCTGTCTTCTGTCTCGCAGTCTTCTGTCTGAGCCGCAGGCTCGCTAGTCCATGGTGGCGCGCAATTCGGTCAACGCCTGGTCGAACGCGTCGATCCGGATCAGTCCGAGGCGGGGGTATTCGATGTCGAGGATGAAATAAATGGAGAGCGCCATGACGGCGGCGAAGCCGACAACATGCAGCGGACTCTGGCGATCCGACTTGGCCATGCCGAAACCGGCCAACAGCCCGCTGATCAACACGAGCACGCCAAGCATGCCAAAGACGGCGACCGGCGGATGCTGGCGCGACGCGAGAAGACGGCTGTTGCCGAGATCGAACATTTCATTGGCCGGGGGCAGAACGGTCTGGGCGAGCGGCAGGCTGCGGTCGCGTTTCGTCGCCGCCACCAGATGATCCCAGATCTCCTGTTGGATCGCGTTGAGCCTGGCAAGGCCTGCCGTGGCCGCTTGCCGATCGGAGGCATTCCGGGTGGTTTCCATCACTGTGTCAAGATATCGACGGAAACCGTCACGGGCAATGGAGCGGTCATCGTCGGGCAGCAGGTCGAGTCGCAGCCACGCGGTGCCGATGGCATTGACATGCTGGGTGATCAGATCGCGCCGCTCATGGAAGCGGTTCGCGGCTCCGGTGAAGGTGAAGGCAACGAGAAGGCCCATCAGGCCGAAGACCGAGCCATCAATGGCACTTAATCCGGCCTGCGCGTCATCTCCGGCCACGCGGGATCGCCGCCGGCCGATCATCCAGCCCAAGCGCAGGCAGCCCAGCAGGCCCGCGAAAAGAATCGCGGCAAAAGCCGCGGAAATCAGGATCTTGTCCATGGTCAGGTGCTGGGCATGGCGGGGCGGCCGATTCTCCGGAGCGCCCCGCCATGCCAATTTAACTTACTCGCCGGCGGTGGTCATGCCCTTGATCTGCTTTTCAAGCGAATCGAGGCTCCAGTCACCCGGCTTCTGGCTGGGCGGGAATTCCTTCAAGGTCATGAGGAACTTACTGGCCACTGCCTGCAGGGGAACGAGCACGAAGGCGCGGTCGATCATCCAGTCGTGGTAGGTGTTCGAGTTATGCTGTGACTTCTCGAAGGGATCGCGGCGCAGGTTGAACAGCAACGGCAGGCGCAGGTGGACGAACGGTTCGCGCCAGACATCGAGCTGCTCGGCGCGGTTTTCCAGATAGGTGGCTTTCCAATCACCGACGCGGATGGCGACGACTTCGGCGGCGTCGTTCAGATAGATAAACTCGTTGCGCGGGGATTCCTTCGCCTTGCCGCTGAGGTAGTCGAGTAGGTTGTAGCCGTCGATGTGGTTCTTGTAGCTGCGGCCATTCAGCTCCGTGCCTTTGAGCAGCTTCTCCTTGATGTCCGGCGCGCCGGCGGCGGCGGCAAAGGTGGGAAGCCAGTCTTCGTGGGAAACAATTCCGTTGAGCGTGGTGCCGGCGGGAAAATGGTTAGGCCATTTGACGAAACAGGGCACGCGGAAGGCTCCCTCCCAGTTCGAATTCTTCTCACCGCGGAACGGGGTGGTGCCGGCGTCCGGCCAGGTGTTGTAGTGCGGTCCGTTGTCGGTGGAATACTGCACAATGGTATTGTCCGCGATGCCGAGGTCGTCAATGAGCTTGAGCAACTCGCCCACATGCATGTCATGCTCCACCATGCCGTCGCTGTATTCGTCCTGGCCGGAAAGGCCGATGTGTTCCTTTTTCACATGGGTTCGGAAGTGCATCCGCGTGCCGTTCCACCAGCAGAAGAAGGGTTTGCCCTCCTTGTTCATGCGGGTGATGAAGTCCTTGGCGGCGGCCACGGACTCGTCATCGATGGTTTCCATGCGCTTCTTGGTGAGCGGGCCGAGGTTCTCGATTTTCTGGCCGCCTTTGCCATCCGCCCAAGTGTGGAGCACGCCGCGCGGGCCAAAGGTTTCGAGGAAGGTCTTGCCATTCGCGAGCTTCATGTCCCGCGGATAATCGCGGTTTTCCGGCTCCTCCTCGGCATTGAGGTGATAGAGGCTGCCGAGGAACTCGTCGAAACCGTGCATGGTTGGCAAGTGCTCGTCGCGGTCGCCCTGGTGGTTCTTGCCGAACTGGCCGGTGGCGTAGCCCTGGCTTTTCAGCACAGTCGCCATGGTCACGTCGGTTTTCTGCCAGCCTTCCTTGGCACCGGGCATGCCGACTTTCGTCATGCCGGAGCGGACCGGGGCGGAGCCGCTAATGAAGGCGGCGCGTCCGGCGGTGCAGGACTGCTGGGCGTAGTAATCCGTGAAGCCGACGCCTTCCTTGGCGATGCGGTCAATGTTCGGCGTCTTATAGCCCATCATGCCGCGGTTGTTGTGGCTGATGTTCCAGGTGCCGATGTCGTCGCCCCAGATGACCAGGACGTTGGGTTTTTTGGCGCCTTCCTGAGCGAAGGCCGAGGCGGCCCCAAGGGCCAGGGTGGTGACGAGCAGTGCGCGCCAAGTTCGGTGTGTGGTTTTCATTGGTTGTTGGTTAGCGGTTGGTTTGCAGGGAAAGCGAAGGGGAATGAGAGCGCTGGATCAGGACAATTGGAGCTGGTCGAAAATCGCGCCATCGCTTGGTTGGGAATACCTATCGGATAGCGACAGGTGAATTGTCAGTATAGCACCCAAAACGACACGGGCAAAAAAAAGATTGAAATAATTCTGTGTACAAAAAATCCTCAGAACATGAGTTTCACTCCAACATGCAGCTCCAGTTAGCTGTTTCTTTCCCGAATGCTGCCACCATCCAGCCACTTGGGTTGCAGGATGAATGAACTTTGCTCGTTCTTCGGTGAGTCGATCCAGCTTGCGATCTTATCGGCAAGCCTCAGCGGATCCAGATCGAACGAAGCGGGGATCGGATGGAACCAGGTGAGTTCGGATTGCTCGCCGAGCACCACGAGCGAGAGATCGTCCGGCACCTTCAGCCCGAGTTCCATCAGAACGCCGAGACATGTCTGATAGACCCTCACATTGGCCAACACCAGCGCGTCAGGCCTCCTCGATCCAAAACGCCAATGCAGACCCTCCCGCCAGGCTTCAGGAACATTGCTGTGCCACTGGGGAAAATGGAGTTTGGGTTGAAACCCGACACCGTGCCGGGCGAACGCGTCAATCATCGCCCGCTCCATTTCCCCGACATAGGAGGGGCTGCGCACTCCAAGCGGAAAGCAGATGTCGCGATGGCCGGTAGCCAACAATCGATCCAGCGCCATCGTCGCCATGGCGTCGGAGTCATAACCGACCGCGGGGATGGGAAAGCCCGAGGTATCGCCACCCAAAGCCAGAACGGGAACTCCGCACCCGCTTGCCCAATCCAAGGTATTCCGGGTTCCGGCGACCACAATGAGCGCGTCCGCTCCGGATGAGTCCAGCAATCGCTGCCAGCGCTTGACATTGGAGCGGCTCTGGTCGGCTTTGATGACCTGGTGGTCGATTATCCAATTCTTGGCGGCGGGTCGGTTGGCCAAGCTCGCGGCAATGACGGTGGAGATCATCATCCGGCTCCCGAGTTTGCTGGACTCCAACATCAGAATCTTCCGCGCGGCAGCCTTCCCGGATCCGGTTCCAACATCATTCGCGACCCGGATTCGCCGCCGAGGACCGGCTTGAACCAGCATTCCCTTGGCCACCAGCGCGTTCAATGCGGGTTGGATGGACGTCCGGCTCACCCCAAGCATGGATTCCAAATCCCGAATCCCAGGCAACTGCGGCCCGAGTTCGCCCGCCTTGATCGCCGCCTCCAGGGCCGATTCGACCCGCTTTGACATTGGGATTTTCGATAGACGTTCCATTCGCTCGATCGTATCAATTTCGGTTAGCAATCGGATTTGTTTCCAAGTCCGGGACCGGCGTCCGGCACAGGAGCGGCGGCTTGGAAAACGTAATCGGGGGTTCCTCTGATTTCCATGCCCATTTCGGAAGCGCGGATTTTACATTTTCTGACCATCGCCGGGCCTTGGCACCCGGAATGGTTCTGATCCGAGGATGGGCGCTGCCGAGGGAGTCCCTGTCGTTGCATCCGGCGTCCCGTGGGCCGCGCCGGGAGTCCGCGGATGCGCGGCGGGAGTGCCGCAGGGTTGCGGCGCGAGACCCGCGACGCGTTGGAGGAGTCCGGATATGGGTTTGGGGCGTCCGGGAGAGGGTTTCAGGCGTCCGGATATTTGTCCGGGGAGTCCGGGAAGTTATCCGGGGAGTCCGGATACTTGGTGGCGGACGCCTGATTCGTATGGATTCCGGATTGCGGTGGGATGGATATGGGCATAAAAAAGAGCCCGCCCACCTTTGCGGGTGGGCGGGCCTGTTTACACAGCCGGTGCTGTCTGATGTGTTGTCCTGCAAGATCGACGCATCAGGCAGCGCCATTGGCTGCGGGGGCACCGGCGGCTGCCCCGGACTTGCGGGTAAGCCCGCTCTGCCGCTGGCTCAGGGGCACGAAGCCCATGGCGCGGTAAAGCTGGCTGTCCTCGCCATAGGCCGGATTCCCCCGAACCCCGTGGGCCACGAGCCGCAGGATCTCCCGTGCGGCCACGTCCGCCTCTTCGCGGGCTTTCAACTCCGCCGCATACTGGGCATCCAGCGCCTGCAGCTTTTGGATGCGCTCCGCCAGCGAAGCGGTTTGGGTTTCAAACTCCGCGAGATTCATGCCCGCGAAGCTTGCCTGTGGGGCGATCTCCCGCCATGCGGCAAGGAAGATCCCGATACGTTCCGCCGTCGGCGGATAGGTGCGTTTAGCCATATTCGTGTTCTATTCTGTTTTGGTTGCGACCGTGAGATCCCGTCGCCCGGAGTTGATGGTGGCCGACCATTGCGGGCTTCCGAAGCCATCGCGGTTTGAAAGCCGACGATGGAAGCGAACGCGGGGATCTGATACCGCGTTTACCCAACCGACGGGTACAGGAAAGGAACCCGCAGGAAAATCCCGCAACAGAAAATCCAACGTGGATTTCTCTGTTGCCTTCCGCTACCAGGTGCCGCGCCAGATTTCACGTTCGGGGGCGATGTTCTTCATCTCCTTTGCGAAATCCTCGAACGCCTGTCGGTGGATCGCCCGGATGGATGCCTTGCCCGAACGTGAACTTCTCTCGGCACGCAGAGTCCAACTTCCCTTTTTCTCAACCAAGTCGGGCGATGCGAGAAAATCGGGAACTTGCTCCAGAAGCATTTCCTCGCCGAGCTTGGCCCACAAGCGCGAATTGGCTTTGGTGAAGCGTGGCAACTCCAAGGTTCTTCGCGCCCAAGCCGGACAACCTTCGGTCGTGCGGTATTTGCTTGGTTCTTCAATCGCGCGTTTGAAGTCGAAACGTGTCTGGAAGAGTGTTTGATAGATCGCCGTGGCCCAGCACCGGATCACGTTCTGATCCGCGGTGCGCGCCGCGAGCAGATAGCCTTTGATGTCCCTCCCGAGTCCCAGCCTGTCGATCATCTCGGCCGCATGCCGCTGCCAGTCCTTCTCCGTTAGGTCGGCCACCACGGGCCATGCGGGTTTGGTGGCAGCGATCAACTTGCAAAGCTCGGGCTCTCGTTCCAACAACAAGCCGAGGAGTACAGTGGCATCATAAGCGATCGTATAAAGATCGCGTGCCGCCTGCTCCTGGGTCGGTTGGATATACTTTTCCCTGTGGACGATGTCCCCAGCTTGATTGTTGCATGAGAACCATTGGGTTTTGGAGTTGCCTAGGGCGGCACGATAAGTCGAGAAGATCTCGTGGGAGGCGTTGGGAGCATGCTTGGCAGAATTAATGCACTTGCCAAGACTGCGCATTCTGCGCCTGCCATACCATTCGTCTTCAAGACTGAATTCGCGGAATGCCGGCCGCGGATTGATGGGACCATCGTCGAGTAGAGGAGACTTTTTGGCACCGGATTTAGCCCTCGCCTTTTTCACGGAAGGTTTTGTGGCGGGACCGCTTTCGATGGTCACCTTATTCGCCAATTTCTTTTTGACAGATTTTCCGGATGTCTTGTTGGCGCTCATATTCGCGGCTTTGAAGTCGGTATTCTTGGCGGGCGGCCATTTACATGAAGTCGATCTCCGCCCGGCTTAAGCTCCGCGTGATTCGCGGTATGCCGGGAGGGAATGATACGGTTTCTCGCCGTAGCTTTTCGGCATATTTGATGGGCAAGGCGGAAATTATCCAGCATGGGAGACGGGCTGACGGGTCAAGCGGGGGTGAGGTGAAAATAGACTACCTGTCGCAAGGATTCATGGCAGAGAATGATCTCTCCGGGCGACTCGGCCTTACGCATCAATAGATCTTCCGGCCCAACATTGCTGTCAAAACGCAACCGGAGCTTGCCATCAATTTCCCAAAGAGTGGCCGTGAAATCATCCTCGTCGCCGTGGGTGCAACGAAGCCAAAAGCCAATCCTGTCGGCTGATTGCTCGATTGAGCCCTCCAGATCGCGATAGAAATATACTTCATCGGTTTCAGGGTAGATCCATGTAACGCGAATGATGGCGATGCGTAATGGCAGTGTTTTCATGGTTTGGAATATCGTTCACATCTTCCCCAGCGCCCGGAGGGTTTCCAGGATTTCGTGGATCTGTTGGATGCGGGCTTTGGTGCGTTTGCCGAAGCGGCCGGCGAGGGCGGCGGGGTCCGGCCCGTTGGCGGGGAGGAGCGCCCGGATGGCGGAGACTTGCTCTGACAGACCTTGCGGCCATGATAGGGTTTCGAGTTTCAAGTTTTCAGTTTCAAGTGAAGAGTCGGCCTCGGTGCCGGGGAGGTCCTGTGAAGTCGGCGCGGCAAGGCCGCCGTGCCCCGGGTTCTGGTATTCCGGGCGGAGCCAGCGGACGAGGCCGCGCTTTTCCTCGGCGGCGCGCTCGTGATTGAGCGCCACGAGACGACCCAGCAGCTCTTCCCGCGCTTGCTCTTGTCTTGTGTCTTGCGTCTCGACGGCCAGGTCGCCCCACCCATACGCTTCCAGCACGGCTTGGTCGAGATCATCGTGGATCTGCTTGAGGATGGTGACGAGGCCTTGGTCGTGGATCTTCTTTTCCTTGTCGTTGAGCGCCTCCCCGGCGCGGAGTTTTTCGAGGACGTTGTAGATGCCGGTGAGCGTGAGTTCGGGATGCGCCGCCTGCCGCGCCTTGCGGTGCGCGTCCAACCGCTCGCCCAAGTCCCGGATGCGCTGCTTGAGCGGGCCTTCTTCGAGCGCGGGGAAGGGGAAGGGCTTGAAAGTGGTGGTATTAGTCCAGGTTGGATCGTTCCCAAATCCAAGTCGCCCCCCGGCACGGAGTGCCCAAAGTTGATGGGGGGCTGCCGAAAGGCAACCAAGGAGCCATGCATCGGCAGAAGCAATGGCGTAAAGCTTGTGATCAGGAATCGTAGCAGCAGGAATGAAGACAAATGGCTTGTGCTTCGATGTCTCCACAGTGGCGATGTATCGATCAAGGCCAATAAGTGCTTTGCGCAGCTTTCCAACCGGCTCTCCAAACAACCACCATCGGTCCTTGCGGCTCTTCCGCTTGTTGTGGTCTCGCTCGGGTTTCACGTGGACCAGCAAGTGTTGATAAACAGGCGGATAGTGTTCGGCGAGTTGGTCTGCGGTGAGTCCGAAACAGTCGAGAACCCAGCCGCAATCGCCGTTCTGCAAGAGTTCCCTCCCTTTCTGATAGGGGCGGACGCAGGGCGGAAGTGAGGCGATGGTGTAGGCCATAGCTTCAATCTCATCGTTTCCAATGCGGAAACCTTCGCCGACAAGATTCATGCCTTGGAAGCAAACGTCGTCATTGGACCGAAGTTGGATGGCTTCCGTGGTAGAAGCACCAATTTTCAGATCAGGGCCAATCGTGCCGGTTTCTGAAGTAAGAGTAACGATGTGCTCACCGTCCGGCTCCTCCACTTCATTGACAACTTTCTGCAGATGGCCCGTGCCCAATCCAGACGATGCGACTGTCATTGAGATCCTGACCGCAGCACCGTCAGCAGAATCGACCCACGGATGATCCGGAATCGCATACGTGATGTGACACCCCTTCTTCGCTCCCATGGCGGATTCAAGAACCACGCGGTTCGACGACTGGTGAATCGAGTTCGTTGTGATCAAACCAAAGATTGCCGTCTTTTTAGCACTTACCATTTCAGCGGCATTGTGCCACCAGAACATGACGAAGTCCCATGAGTTTGGTTTAGCCGATCTCCATGCGTTTCTCAGGGCGTCAACATAACCGCTGCCAAGTGCATCGCGCATCCGCTTGTTTCCAATAAACGGCGGGTTTCCAACAATGTAATCCGCCTGCGGCCATTCGGCGCGGCGGGGGTTCACGTAATCGAAGAGCACGGTGCGCGCGCTTTCATCCGGGACTTCCCTGCCGGTGACGGGGTGCTGTTTCGTGCTGCGGCCGTCCCAGATGGTGAGGATTTCGCCGGTGCCCGGATCGCGGCGGGGGATTTTCCCGTCGTAGGCGAGCACGGCGTCGCGGCATTCGATGGTGTTGTCCTTGGGGAGGAGCGGGCGGTCGTTGGTATCCGCCTTGCCGGTGGTGCGCTGGTGCCATTGGAAGTAGCCGATCCAGAGGACGAGCTGGGCGATGGCGGCGGCGCGGGGATTGAGTTCGATGCCGAGGAAGTTGGTGGGCCGGATGATGGCCTTGTCCATTTCCAGCCTGCGGTCGCCGCCGAGGTTTTCGAAGAGGTCGAGCACTTCGGCTTCGAGGCGTTTGAGGAGTTCGAGGGCAACGTAGAGAAAATTTCCGGAGCCGCAGGCGGGATCGAGCACGCGGACTGCGGCGAGTTTGTTGTGGAAGGCTTCCACGGCGGCGCGGGCCTCCTTGGCTTTGCCCTTGTCGTCGAGCTGGGCGGCGGCGATCTTCACGGCGTCCCACTCGGCGCGCAGCGGATCGATGAGGGTGGGCCGGACGAGGCGCTCCACATAACTTCGCGGCGTGTAGTGGGCGCCGAGCTTGTGGCGCTCCCTGGAATCCAGCGCGCGTTCGAGCAAGGTGCCGAAGATGGCGGGTTCCACGGCGGACCAGTCCTGATTTGCGGCGTGGATGAGGTAGGCGATCTGGTCCGGCCGCAGCGGCAGCGCGGTGGCGTCCTTGAAAAGCCCGCCATTGAAATGCGGGATCTTGGATTGGAGGACGAGCGACATGGCCGGGCCTTCCGACATTTCCCGCCAGAGGGCGCGGAGCAGGGTGACGAGGCCGGAGGAGTCGGTCCTGAATTTGTCCAACAGGTTTTTGAAGGAGTTTTTCGGCAACAGTTCCACATCCTCGGCGAACATGGTGAAGAGGCAGCGCTGGAGGAATCCGGCGGTCACCTGCGGGTCGTGGCCGTCCTTTTCGAGGGACTTCGCGAGATCGGCCAGCGTCCTGGCCACCTTGCGGGTGACCTTGGCGGCGTGTTTCGAGGGATCGAGCGAATGGGGATCGGTCCAGATTCTCCGGAACAGTTCGCGGATTTCCGGGTCGTGCAGATCCTTGAGGTGGATACGGCGTTTCCGCGGCGTGGGGAAAGCCTCGTATTGGCCGCCGGTGCCGGAGAACTCGGCGTAGATGTCGAAACAATGGCCCACATCGCAGACGATGATGAAAGGCGGGCGACCCTCCGAGGCGGGCAGCAGGTGGATATAACGCTCCGCCTGCGAGTGGGCGCGGTCCAGCGACTTATCCCAGGTGGCGGAGCCGCGCTGGCCGTGGCCGAGGGATGTGTTGGCCGGCGTGGTGTCGAGGTCCGGAAGCAGCGGTTGGTCGGGATCCGACTTGTCGCGGCGCGGGTTCACGCCCTGCTTGGTTTCGAGGACGAAATGGGCGGATTTGTAAAGGTCGATCCAGTTGGGCGACGAGGTGCCATCGGGTTTCCGGCGCTCCACGCGGCGCTCGAAGGTGTAGGCGTTCAGCGCGTTTTCCGGCAAGGGCGCGGCGGGTTTCTCAAGCCCGAGCAGGTCGCAGAAATCGAGCAGGAAGTATTGCCCGGAGCCGCGCTCGTGGCCGCCGGAGTGGGACCACTTGGCAATAAACGCGTCAATGGCTTCGGGAGTGGGCTCGCGCATGGAGTTAGAATGGACGCAAAAGCCCCGCGGTGTCAATGCGGGAGGTGGTGGGGCCATCTTTTGCTCTCAATTTGTGATTTTTTTAATCTGTCACCTTATCTTTGCCTCCTGCGGATTTCCGGGCAAGGGCGTCTTCCAATTTGCGGGAGTGCGATTGTTTTCCCGTTCCTTGGGCGTATGGCTCGGCAGATGAATCCGCTAACATCACTCCGATATGGAATCGCCGCCTGGATACTGGCGCTGCGGCTCGCCTCCGCGGGCGACGCGGTTCCGCCTTCCGGCGAGGTGGCGTGCGATCTTCCGCGCATGCATGACAAGATCCGGAGTCTTCCCTATCCGCGGTCCGGGCATGAGGTCTATCTGAATCCCCCTCCGCTGATTGTCCCCGGCAAACCGGGCGGCGGCGGTATTTTGCGGTTCGCGCTTTCCCGCGATCCGGCGTTTCCCCCGGATGCAACGACTCTATCCGATGGCAGGCCGTGGACCATGTTCAACATCCATCGCGCGCTGGAACCCGGCGTGTGGCATTGGCGGCACCAGTGGACGGTTGACGGCAAAGCACAGGCATGGAGTGAGGCCCAGCGGTTTGAGATCGCGGAGAATCTTGCCCGCTACAATCCGCCGGCAGCGGCGGTTTTTCTCAAGGGGGTGCCCTCCGGCCATCCCCGCACGATGCCCTATCTCCGCGGACTCGCCGCGTCCTCGGACCGTGCTTCGCCATCGGAACATGCCGAGTTCCGGTCGTTTCAGGACCGGTTGAAAGGCGCGCTGGCGACCGCCCGGCTTGCGGAAGCCGCCGCCGACCTCGATTCGCTGACGATCGATCAGGCGGCCCTGCAGATCGAGCAGCTTTCCAAGGCCTGGATTCTAACGAACGATGCCGCCTGCCTGAGCGCGATCGCGGCGCTCGCGGCGCATCTCGCGCGTTTCGACGATGCAAGGGTCGAACGCGGCGGGGATTTCTGCCGCTCCGACTGGGCGGATGGCATCGCCCTGGCGCTCGACTATTGCGGAGACCGTTTGTCCGAGGAGGTCCGGGGAATCTATCACAAACGCCTGACCGCGCTGATGGAGCGGGAGTTTCGCAAACACGCGGGAGCCGAGGAATGCCACATCTACGACAATCATTTCTGGCAACACTGCATCCGCCAGATCCTGCGTGCCAATCTGGTCCTGTTCGATGGCTCGCCGGAAGCGGCGCGGCGTTTGGAATATTACTATGAACTTTGGGTCGCGCGCGGCCCGGCGACCGGGTTCAACCTTGGCGGAAATTCCTTCTACGGAACTGCATACGCCAATGCCGAGGTTCTAACGCTGTTTGATGTTCCGACAACCCTGGGCGCCTACTCCGGGTTCGACTTCTATTCGCATCCCTGGTTTCGTGAGGCGGGAAAAGGCCTCTTTTACACATGGCCGCCGGATTCCCTTTCGGACGGCTTCGGCGATGGGCACGAGAACACCCCGCGGCCGTTCCGGGCCCGTGTGGCATTCGCCGATTTTCTCGCCCGCGAGCACAAGGTGCCGCTCGCGAACTGGTATGTGAGCGAATGCGAGGCCACCGGGAGCAACATGAGATCCGACTTTCTGCTCAGGGAATACCGCATGTTGCGTGGTCGCGTGTCCGAACCGCCCACGCCTCCGGTCATGGACAACGCCGCGTTCTTTCAGGATACCGGCGAGGCGGTTTTCTTCGATGATGTCCGGCGTTCTCCCTCGCGGATTTCCGTTTCCTTTCTATCAAACCCGTTCGGTTCGGGGAGCCACACTCATGCCCATCAGAACGCGTTCAATCTCCACTGCGGCGGCAAACCGGTGTTCCGCGCGGCGGGGCATTACTTCAATTTCTGCGATCCGCACAACCTGATGTCCTACCGTCACACGCGGGCGTCCAACTCGATCCTCGTCGATGGCATCGGCCAACCGTTCTCGCCGGATGGCTACGGCTGGATTGCGCGGTTCTCCGATAGTGAGCGGATCGCTTACTCCCTCGGCGACGCCTCCAACGCCTATCGGGGACCCAGCGGTGATCCGATGTGGATCGATAATTTCCGCAAGGCCGCGATCGCCCAAACCCCGGAGAACGGCTTCGGGGCCACTCCGCTGAAACGCTTCCGCCGCCATCTGGCGCTGCTGCGTCCGTCCACATTGGTGATCTATGACGAACTCGAAGCCGCGCGCCCCGTGCGCTTCGAGTGGCTGTTGCACAGCCCGCTGGAAATGAAACCCACCGGCGACGGCCTAACCGTCTCCGACGGAACCAACAATTTCAAGGCGCGCCTGGCGCAGGCTTCGGGCGGTCCTTTGCGTTCCGCCGTCACCACCGGCTACCGGGTTCCGCCGGATGTTTCCATCGCCCGCCGCAAACCGACCGAGCCGATCCCCGAAGTCTGGAATTTCACCGCTTCCACCGACCGCCTCGCCACCGTCCGCGTTCTAACCGTGATTGCGTTGTCGCGCGGCGATGCCGAACCCGATCTGGTGATGGAGTCGTCCGCAGGCCGGGTGAAATCAGGCGATTGGATCATCGATGCGGACCTCGATCCCGCACATCCGGCCGCGTTGTCCGTTCGCTCGGCCCAAGGCGATGCCGAGCTGGCTTACGGCCGTCCGCTCCTATCCGAACCGGACTCCGCCAAGCCATCGGCGTTTCCACGATCCACCCGGATCATCGACCGGAAACAGGGTCGCCCCTATCAGGCGGAGCTGGCGGACCAACTGCCGCGCCATTCCTACTGACGGAAGCCGATTCCGGATCCACTCGGAACGGCTGACATCCCCACGGCTCGTTTGATCGGATAGACCAAGGCCCGAAGCTCCTTCCGGAGCGCCCCGAAAACGAAACAGGCCCCGGCGCGGGGGCCGGGACCTGTTCGAGTTTGGGTTTGGGAGTGTTAGGGACGGTTTATTGCTCGTCCGGGATCCGCATACCGTAGAAGGAGCGGTACACGAAGAACAGGGCGATCAGGAAGAAGGTGCCGCCGATCATGTTCTTGGTGGTTTGGTTGGACATCGACACCGCGATTTCAACGGCCAGCAGACCGAAGAGGGTGGTGAACTTGATGACCGGGTTGAGCGCCACGGAGGAGGTGTCCTTGAAGGGGTCGCCCACGGTGTCGCCGACAACGGTGGCGGCATGCAGGTCGGTGCCTTTTTCACGGAGGTCCACTTCGACGATCTTCTTGGCGTTGTCCCATGCGCCGCCGGCGTTGGCCATGAAGATGGCCTGGAACAGCCCGAAGAACGCGATGGCGATCAGATAGCCGATGAAGTAGTAGGCGTTGAAGAACGGCAGCGCCAGCGCGAAGCAGAACACCACGATGAAGATGTTCCACATGCCCTTCTGCGCGTATTTGGTGCAGATCGCCACGACTTCCTTCGAGTCCTTGTCCGACGCGGTGGTGGCGTCGAGTTTCATGTTTTCCTTGATGTAAACCACGGCGCGGTAGGCACCGGTGACGACCGCCTGGCAGGAAGCGCCGGTGAACCAGTAGATCACCGAGCCGCCCATGATCAGGCCGAGGATGATTTCGGGCTGCACGATGCTCAAGGCGTCAATGACCGGCTTGAACGGGCCCGCGACACCGGAAGCCACCTGGGCTTCATACATCTTCTGCAACAGCATGATGATGCCGAACACCATCGTGGTCGCGCCGACGACGGCGGTTCCGATGAGCACTGGTTTGGCGGTGGCCTTGAAGGTGTTGCCCGCGCCGTCACCCTTTTCGAGCTGATATTTGGCGTTCTCGAAGTCCGGCTCGAAGCCGAAGTCCTTCCTAATTTCCGCGGCGATGCCGTCCCTGGCCTCGATCTGACTGAGTTCGTAAACCGATTGCGCGTTGTCGGTGACCGGGCCGTAGGAGTCCACCGCGATGGTCACGGGGCCCATGCCGAGGAAACCGAAGGCCACCAGGCCGAAGGCGAAGATCGGCGCGGCGAACTTGAACTGCTCGGGCATGATCGCCATCAGGTCGGCGTTGGTCGAGAACTGCCACGCGCCGAACATCAGCGCCATGATCACCAGGCCCATCCAGAAGGCGGAGAAATTGCCGGCCACGAAACCGGAGAGGATGTTGAGCGAGGCGCCGCCGTGCTTGGAGCAGTTGGTGACTTCCTTGACGTGGCGGGAGTTGGTGGAGGTGAACACCTTGGTGAACTCCGGAATCAGCGCGCCGGCCACGGTGCCGCAGGAAATGATGCAGGAAAGTACCCACCACAGGTTGGGCAGCGCGGTTCCGTTCATCTTGAACGGCCCCAGCATCAGATAGCTGGCCACGAAGGTCACGACGATCGACACCGCCGAGGTGATCCACACCAGGTGGGTGAGCGGCGCCTCGAAGTCGAAGTCCTTCTTGCCGCCGAACATCGACTTGCTCAGCACTTCATTGAGCAGATAGGACCCCAGCGAGGTCACGATCATCAGCGTGCGCATGACGAACAGCCACACGATCAGGGTCGCGCAAACGTCCTGGGCATTGGCCAGCGCCAGCGCGAGGAAGGCGATCAGCGCCACACCGGTCACGCCGTAGGTTTCGAATCCGTCTGCCGTCGGCCCAACGGAGTCGCCGGCGTTGTCACCGGTGCAGTCGGCGATCACGCCGGGGTTCTTCGGGTCGTCTTCCGGAAGTTTGAAAACGATCTTCATCAGGTCCGACCCGATGTCGGCGATCTTGGTGAAGATGCCGCCGCAGATGCGGAGCACGGAGGCGCCCAGCGATTCGCCGATGGCGAAGCCGATGAAACAGGGACCCACGAGGTCCTGCGGGAGGAAGATCAGGATGCAGATCATGAAGAACAGCTCCACGCAGACCAGCAGCAGGCCCACGCTCATGCCGGAGCGCAGCGGAATGCCGAGGGTGGCGAGCGGGTCGCCCTTGAGCGCGGAGAACGCGGCGCGGGAGTTGGACACCGTGTTGATCCGGATGCCAAACCAGGCCACGCCGTAACTGCCGAGAATCCCGAGGACCGAGGCCAGCAGGATCACGAACACCTTGCCCATGCCCATGCCCTTGGCGACATGACCGGTCGCCTCATCCTTGTGCTCGGTTAGGAAACCGAAGTAGTACACCATGCAGGCCGCGATCAACAGCCACAGGATGGCGAGGAACTTGCCCTGGGTGAACAGATAGGTTTTGCAGGTCTCCCAAATCGTGTTGGAAACCTTCGCCATGCTGGCGTGAACCTGGAGCGCTTTGGTCTGCTTGTATTGGAGCAGCCCGTATAGCCCGCCCAGCACGCACACCACCAAGCCCACCAGCATCAGCGTGTGGCCGTTTAGCCCAGCCAGCGACGGGAACGTCACATCGTTCAGTTTGGGGATTTTCAGGTCGGCCTCACTCGCAAACGCGCCACCCGCACTCGCGAGCGTCAGAGCCGTCGTCAGGAAAAATGACTTAAAATGTTTCATAGGCGCGCTAACTCTGCCGCAGTCCTTTGTACCTTGCCAATGCGCATTCTCTGAAAAACCGCTCATATTTCGCGATTCCGGGCATTCTCCGCAAATCCTCGGCCGAAAAATCACGGATTTTCCCAAGAATTTCCATTTTCCGCAGATCCTGCCACCCGAAAACGGCCTCGACCCCCCTCAATCCGCCGCACTCGCGATCTCCTCTCCCTTTCTTCCCTGATAGAACAGCCAAAACAGCACAAAACACAGCGCGATCATCACTCCCAGCACTGTCCAGAACACATCCCAGCCGCAGCCGTCCGCCGTCACGCAATGGATCCGCAGCCATCCGCACAACCACGATCCCACCAATGGTCCCAACCCGCTGGAAACCATGACCAACAGCCCCTGCGCCTGTCCCTTGAGCCCCGGGTCCACCCGCCTATCGAGAAACACCTGCGCCGTGATGAAATAGAATGTATAACAAATCCCGTGCAGCGCCACCCCCGCGATGTGCCAGCCGATCACGCCATTCACGCCCGACACCGCGCTCATCCAGAAACGCAGCGCCGATACGCCCAACGCCCACAGCAGCACCGTCTTCACCCGGTAGCGCGCCATCACCCAGCCCACCGCCACCATCGCGCCGATCTCCAGCACCTGGGCCACCGTCATCGTTCCCGTGGGATGTTCGTCGCCTAACACTTTCAGAAACTCCGGCCCATACATGTAGAGCGCGGACAAGGGGATGGAAAACAGCATCGTCACCGTGAAGAACACGCAGGGGTCCCGTTGTTTCAGCAGTTGGAACGCATCCAGCCCCAGCCGACTGCGCCAGGATCCGGCGCTGCCCAGCGGCGGCGTGTGGGGTAGCAGAAAACCCAACAATCCGCCCGCCAGCCGCACCACCGCCGAGATTTGACCGGCCCACGGGCTGTTGTCCACCGCCAGCACATAACCGCACAACAACCCGGCCGCCACCCAACCGACCGTGGCCCCCACCCTAACCAACGGGAAATTCCGCTCGCCATGCTCCAGATGGGTCAGCGAAATCGTCGCCAAAAGCCCCCATCCCGGCCCTGCGAACAGCGAATAGCCGCCTAGCAAAACAATGAACCACAGCGGATGCCACCCGGCCTCCAGCGCGCCAAACGCCGCCGCCAGAAACCCGGCGCACACCACCGCCGACCACGCGAACAGCCGGTCCGCCGACATCCGCTGGTCCGCCAGCGCCCCACCTAACAGCGGTGACACCAGCGAGCACAACGGCGGCACCATGAACGCCGCCGGCACCCAGCCGCCGAGCCCGCGCGCGTTGAGGATGTTCGTCAGCGCCGGCACCCAGAACCCCGGCGTCATCCCGTGCAGGAAAAACACCACCCACAACACGGTGAAAACCGTGCCCTGCCCGCCATTCCTGATCGCTCCCATCCGCACCCGCCCGCTATACCGCCGCCCAGCCCCACCGCAAAGCCCGATCACACGCCAACCGGAGAATTTACCAAGGCGACTTCCATCGCGGCGATGGTCCGCTGAGGTGGCATCTTCGGAAAATCATCAAAATGCGTTTGCCACCGCATGGTCGGTTCATCGGGACTTGCGCGGGGAGGAAATAACCGGTAGAGCTGAGGCACCTTGTCGCCGCACCTTTTCCACGCGCTCACGCTGCTCTCCATGAACCGCCCCAAGGAGGCGGAGCAGGCGGCGCGCCTCCATTTGGCTGGAGAAATGGATGACCCCGTCGCCTGGCAGGTGCTCGCCAGGACACTCACGGAACAGCGCAAACACCGCCAGGCCATCGATGCCGCCCGGCAGTCGGTCACGCTGGATCCGGAGGACGGCGACGCCCACTTCATGCTCGCCCGCGTCCTGATAGAGGCCGACAAGCCCCGTGATGCCCGCGTTTCCATCCAAGCCGCCATCGCCATCGATCCGGAGGACGCGAACCACCACGGGCTGCTGGCCCGCGTCGAAATGGAGGACGACCGCTATCGGGAAGCGGCCGACGCGGCGGCACGGGGGCTCGGCCATGATCCGGAGAACGAGCTTTGCCGGTTCTATCTGGGCATGGCAAAGAGCCGGCTGGGTGACCACGAGGCCGCGGATTCGGAAATCGCCCGTCTGCTGGCGGGCGACCCCGAGGACGCGGAAAACCACGTCGCGCGGGGATTCGCGTTGTTGGCCAGAGGAAGCCATGCGGAAGCGAAGCGGCATTTTCTCGAAGCGCTGAGGATCGACGCGGAGAACGAGGGAGCGAGGGAGGGCTTGGTGCAGGCGCTGAAATTCCGGAGTTTCCTGTATGGGGCGTATATGCGGATGATGTTATATGTTTCCCGTTTCGGATGGAAGGGTTTCTGGGGGCTGGGGCTGTTGTTTCTGCTCGCCCCTCAAGCGCTCAAATGGGGGCGCGGCTATCCGTGGCTGTATGTGGCGTGCTCGCTGGGCCTTGTCTTCCTGTGGGCCGCCATGATGCTGATCGTGGCCCATCAGCCGCTGACAACGCTCGGGCTTTTGCTGGACAGGGAGGGCCGGCATGCGGTTCCGCAAAATGAGAGAAAGGCCGCGCTGTGGTGCCTGCCGGTGCTGGCATTCGCGGTCGCCGCGATTCTGTTCTGGCTTTGGCGCACGCCTACGGCGTTTCCCCGCTTCGCGTTCCTGCTGCTGGTATCCTGCGGCCTGATCGTGGAGACCTACGAAACGGTATCGCCGTGGGTGCGCAAGCGCATGGCGGCCATCACCATCGGTTTTTTCATGCTGCTGGGGGCCACGTGGGGCTTCGAGGTGTACGCCACACTCCGCCTGGCCGCGCACGTCAGGGATGTCGTTGCCAGCGAGGTGCCTAACACCAGCGGCCTCGCCCGGGAAGAACGGGCGAAAGCCATCGTGGGCAAGTTGAAGGATTCGGTCACCGGTGATTACTCCCGCTGGCGGAAATGGGTGATCCAGTCCCAGTTGGCCCTGCTGATCGTGGCGTTATTCCACGACAACATCCGGGCCGCGCTCGAACGGCGGGCACCGGATCCCGACTGACCACCTAACACCCCAGGAACCGGAGTCCGCCCGCCTCGCCCATCCGGGCGTGAGACGGCCCTTCAGCCAACAGATCCCTCTCCGGCCATGGCGGATCGGTTTCCACTCCTGCCCTCCAACCGCTCACGCCTCCGCCCATTGGTCGCGGAGGAGTTTGGCGGCGGCGGGGATCGCCTTGGCGCGGTCGCCTTTGCATCCGCATTCCAAACTGATATAATTCTGATAGCCGATCCATTTCAGGCCTTTCATGCCGTCCACATAGTTGTCGCCCTCGTCCTCACCGGGCACCTTGCGTTCCTTGCGGCTCGCGCAATGGACGTGGTGCAGATAGGATCCCGCGGAAACGAATGCCGCGAAGTCGCTGGTTTCCTCCCAGGTCATGTGCCAGAAATCGCCCATCACACCGACGCCGGGATGGTTCACATCGCGGCAGATCGCCGCGGCATCGGCCACCTGGCGGAGGAAGTGGCATTCCTGGCGGTTGAGCGGCTCCAACAGAATGCGTGTGCCGGCCGCCTGGGCGTGCGCGCCGAGATCGCCTAGCAGTTTCACCAGCAGTTCGCGGCCCTCCTGGTGGCCGAGCTTGGTCTGATTGTGAAACGCGGGCACCACGATCATTCCGGTGGACCCCAGCGCGCCGGCGGCGGTTAGAATCTCCTTGATCGTGTCCACCGCCTGCTTGCGGGAGTTTTCATCATCGGAAATCAGCACGCCCTGAAACCCGGCGCAGATCGCGCTGACCTTGATTTTCCGGCCTTCGAGGGCCTTTTTGAACTCGTCCACGCGCCCCGGCAATCCGCGCCCGCCGGGCTCGATTCCCTCGAAGCCGTTGGCCTCCAGAAAATCGAGTTTTTCGACCAGATTCCGGCCCGGTGCCACGCCCTCCTGGCAGGAGAGACGCAAAACGGCCTTGGGTTTGTCACCGGATGGGGCGGCGGCGGACACTCCTGGAAGCGCCGCGGCCGCGGCTCCGGCGGCCGAAAGTCCGAGAAACGAACGACGGGATGTGATCATGGCGGGTCGTGGTTGGATGATCGGTTGCCTGACGGATCAATGGCCCGGCACGGGCGGCACCTCGGCGGGCATCTTGACGCTGCCGGACTCGAAATCGAGCGCGGTCGGCGTGCAGGTGAGATTGAAATACGGCGATTTGGCGTCCTCCAACAAATCGCGGGTGCGGACAATGTCGCCGGTGTAGGCGGAAATCCGGCCCATGATGGCCACCAGCGTGGATTCGGCGATGGACTTCGCCTCGTTGAGCGGCTTGCCGGCCATCACGCTGCGGATCATGTCGATGTGCTCCTGCACCTGGCCGTTGTCGTGATCCACCTTGATTTCGGCGATCTGGACCTGTTTGCCGGTCAGTTTGCCGCCGCCGTAGCAGTTGCCTTCGGTGCCGGTGAAGAACTCGCCGACCCCCTGATAGGTTCCGGAAATCTGACGGCATTGGCTATGGATGTGGACGCCGTCGCCGAAGTCGAGATCGATGCTGAAGAAGTCGAACATATTCCCCGTTTCGCGGCGAGCGCGGCCGCCGAATCCGATCGCGGATACCGGCAGTTTGCCGAGGAACCACACGGCGACGTCGAGGTTGTGGACGTGCTGTTCCACGATATGGTCGCCGGACATTTCGGTGAAATTGAGCCAGTTGCGGGCCATGTAGGACGCCTCGGATTCACCGGCGTTGCGTTTTTTGATCCACGGCACGGTGCCGTTCCACTGGACCACGCCGCCCTTGATCTGGCCGATCGCGCCGGCCTCGATGAGCGCCTTGTTGCGGAGATATCCCGCCTGGTGGCGGCGCTGGGTGCCGGCGACGATGGCCAATCCCTTGGCCTTGGCCTTTTCGCCAGTGGCGATGACGGCGCGGACGCCCACCGGGTCCACGGCCACGGGTTTTTCGATGAAACAATGTTTGCCCGCTTCCACCGCTGCATCCAGATGCAGAGGCCGGAATGCCGGCGGCGTGGCATTCAGGACGAAATCGCAGTCGGTGGCGATGACCTTCTTGTAGGCGTCGAACCCGCCGAAGCAGCGCTCGGCCGGCACGCCATTGCCCTTGCCCACGCCTTCGGCCGCCTCCTTGAACGCGTCGCCGGTGGCGGTCACCTCCACCTCAATGCCCAGCACCGAGCACGCCTGTTTGAAATCGCCCAGCGCGCCACGGCCGCGGCCACCGCAGCCGATGAGGCCCACTTTGACCTTTTTGGTGTCCTGGTTGATCGTGCCCGCGAACAAGGGCGCGGCCGCCATTCCGGCTCCGATCAGGGTGCTGGTTCCGAGAAACGAACGACGATTGATGCTGCTATTCATCTGGTGTGGGTGGTTTGGAGGATTGGTATGCCCCGGCATCTTCCGGGTGGAGCCACCCATACAACCCTTGCGGACCGCTTCTTTCAAACCCCGACAAAATCCGCCGCCGCCGCAACATTTCCCCGCATCCGTCCGTATTTCCGCCCCGCATGATCCGCCCCACCGCACTCTGCCTGATCCTCGCCTCCGCATCGTTTGCCGCGGAAAAATCGATCCTGTTCATCGCCGGCCCGAAAAGCCACGGCACCGGCCAACATGAGCACCCCGAAGGCTGCAAGCTCCTCGCCGAACACCTCAACGCCAGCGGGTTGCCGGTGAAGGCCACGGTTTCGCTGGGCTGGCCGGCCGATGCCGCCACCGTGGCCGCGGCCGATACCGTGGTGATCTACGGCGACGGCAAGGAAGCCCACCCGGCGATCGGCCACCTCGGCGAACTCCGCCAGCGGTACGAAGCCGGAAAAAGCCTCGCCGTGATCCATTGGGCGCTGGAACCCGATTCCGCGGACACCGCAAAATTGTTGGACGACCTGATCGGCGGGCACTTCGACCCCGAATGGTCGGTCAATCCGATCTGGAAAATGTCCTCCCCCATCCTATCCAAACACCCCGCGGCGTCCGGCGTGGCTCCGTTCGAGGCGGAGGAAGAGTTTTACTATCATCTCCGGCTGCGCGCCGACGCCATCCCCCTGCTCCAGGCGCTGCCGCCGGCCTCGTCCCTCGGCGCGGACGGCCCCTACTCGGGAAACCCCACCGTGCGCAAGGAACTCGCCGAAGGCACCCCGCAAACGCTCGCCTGGGTGGTGGAAAACCCCAACAAATCGCGCGGCTTCGGCTTCACCGGCGGCCATTTCCACCGCCACTGGGCCAATCCGGATTTCCGCAGGCTGGTCCTCAACGCCATCGTCTGGACCGCGGGCGCCGAGGTGCCCGCCGGCGGCGTCACCAGCACCGCCAAAGCCACCCCGGCCTATCAGACCATCGACGAAGCCATCACCAAAGGCGACCTCGCCGACGTGAAACTCCACCTCGCCGCCAACCCGGAGTCCGCCAACCAGGGCCGCGACAAAAACCGCTCGCCACTCGCCCAGGCAGTGCTCCGCAACAAAACCGAAATCGCCATCGCGCTGCTCGACGCAGGAGCCAAACCCGACGGCCTGGACAGCTCACAACGCAGCATCCTCCACCTCGCCGTGGACCGCGGCAACGCCACTGTCGTTGCCGCCCTGCTCAAGGCCAAGGCCAATCCCAACCTCGGTGACCGCGACGGCTGGACACCCCTCCACCACGCCGCCGCCAAAAACCAGTTGGAAATCGCCAAACTCCTCCTCGCCGGCGGGGCCGACCCGATGCTCCTGAGCAAACTCGGCGGCACCCCGCTCCACGAAGCCGCCGCCAGCGCCGGCGCACCCCTCGTCCAACTCCTCCTCGACCACAAGGTGGACCCCTCCATCAAATCCAAGGAAAACGTCACCGCCCTCGACATCGCCCGCAAATTCAACAACCAGGCGGCGGCCGATGTTCTAATAAAGGCAACCGTGCCGAAACCCTGACCACGGGATCCGAAGTTAGCTTGTCGGACCGGCCCCGCCGTCCTTCTTGAGAAACACCGCGAAGCTGGTTCCCTCCAGAAACTCCCGCGATTTTCCCTCAAGTTTCTCGAAATCGTCGTGCAGCGGACAGGGTTCGCCCTTGCCGCACCAGCCCGGACCGAACGGACACGGACTCTCCGACAGCGGGCGCTCGAACAATTCCACCACATCCATCAGGAAAATCTCCCCGGCCGGACGCGCCAGACGATAGCCGCCTCCCGGCCCTGTGGTGCCCTTGAGAATTCCCGCCGAAGCCGCCTCACTGAGCAGCTTGGCCGCCAGCGCCTTCGGGATCTTGCGGGCTTTGCCCACCTCCGCCGACGAAACCGCCACCCCATCAACGGCATGGCACTCCGCTACGTAACTGACCGCGGACACCGCCTGCCGTGCAAGCTTTCCATAACGAAACATGCCAGCAAACTACCCGCATCGCTTACCACTCCAAGAAAAAAATAATTCATGAATAATCTTTCTTGATTTCAGCGGGGTTTTTCCGATCATCCGGCACCCGCCCCGCGCGGCGGAAATCCAACCGATATGAAACGCAAAGCCATCCTGTTGTTATCCAGCGCCAGCCTGCTCCAGGCCGGATCACCAGACCTCGCAACCCCGCTCGCGCCCGCCGCGGGTTACTGGATCACCCCCACCCTCGACATCCGAGCCCGCTACGAATTCGCGGACATCGATGGCAAGGATCCGTCCCACGCTCTAACCACCCGGGAACGGGTCGGGCTGAAAACCGTGGAATGGAATGGCTTCAGCGCGCTGGTGGAAGGCGAATTCTCGCAGGCGCTCATCGACGACTACAACGGCGGTGCGCCCGGCGCGGACCCGTTTGACGCCCGCAATTCGCTAATCGCCGATCCCGAGACCAACGAACTCAACCAGGCCTATCTCCAATACAACGGCTTCGACACCCTCGCCCGGATCGGCCGCCAGCGGATCATCTACGACAACGCCGCGTTCATCGGCAACGTCGGATGGCGCCAGAACGAGCAGACCTACGACGCGATCTCGCTTTCCAACAAATCGATCGCCGGCCTGACCCTGAACTACGCCTACGTCAACCAGGTGAACCGCATTTTCGGCAGCGACGCGGATGGCGCGCCCGTCGTCAACCCGAACGTGCAGGACATCGGATCCGACACCCATCTGTTCAACGCCTCCTACACCGGCATCCAGGGAGTGACCTTCGGCGGCTATATCTATCTGATGGATTTTGAGGAGGTCGCCGGCTGGAACAACGACACCTACGGAATGAGCGCCAAGGGCGACGTCGCGGGCATCACGCTCTACGGCGAGATCGCCTATCAGGACGACGCCGGTCCGCTCAACACGGACGAGGCATGGTATGTCCACGCCAACGCCACCAAGGCTTTCGGCGGCCAGACGCTCACGCTCGGCGTGGAGTTTCTCGACGCCGGTTTCCAAACCCCGCTGGCCACGCTGCACGCGTTCAACGG
Organism: Verrucomicrobiota bacterium; assembly: GCA_017301995.1. GTDB lineage: Bacteria > Verrucomicrobiota > Verrucomicrobiia > Verrucomicrobiales > Akkermansiaceae > Luteolibacter. The sequence continues at coordinate 109,779 of JAFLEH010000016.1, forward strand.
CTTCGCCGACGCGTTCGTCGCTTCCCGCACCGCGGGCACGCACGGCGGACTCACCGACGTCTATCTGACCCACAGCCTGCCGGTCTGCTGGGGCATGAAATGGGCCAACTCGTTCCACGCCTACGGCGACAATTCCCTATCCACCGACCTCGGATGGGAAATCGACTCCGTGCTCTCGAAAAAATTCGACGACCACTTCACGGCCATCCTCAAGGTGGCGCATTTCGAATCCGAGAACCGGGCCAAGAACCCCACCACCACCCGCGCCTCGGTGGAACTCGACTACGCCTTCTGAACCGCTCCGCCCGAAGGCGGTCGTTTGGGTCATGATGGGAGCCCGTCGCACCGCTGAAGCCGCTGGAATGGAATCCACAATAAGCCTGCCCGCATCCGGTTCGCCCTCCGGCGCCGGCTTCCGCTCAAACGGAAATCAGCGGACTCAGTGATTCTCAGCGCTTCAGCGGTAAACCCGGGGGACAAACCGCCCCAAACCTCGAACTTCGGGATTGTGTTCCCATCGGCCTAACGCATCCCGAGATCCTTGCGGAATGCGGCGACCATTTTGACGAAACGCAGATCCTTTTCCGGTGACGATTCGTTGTCGTAGTTGAGACCGTATGGCCAGAAATGCATGCGGTCGGCGTGGAGTTCCGCGTCCGCCCCGTCGAACTCGCGCAGTTGGGCGAGCGCGTGCTTGCCGGTCCACAAGCCGTCCTTGATGTTTTTCTGCCAATCCGGATGGGTGCCGATGCCAAGGGTGTGGCCGATCTCGTGGAGGGCGACGCGCCGGCTGATCGATCCTCCCCAGTTGATCCATCCGCTGATGTTGGCGTCGGCGGTGGGCGTTCCGGGACTGTTGTTGGCGGTGACCTGTTTCTTGAAATCGCCATGGCGGTTCATGAAGGAAACGGCCGCGTCCATCGCTTCGACGATCCGTTTCCGGCGGTCTTCCGGCCAATTCTCCGATCCGCCGGAAAGCACGTAGGTCAGCGGTCCTTTGTTGGACTTGGCGTTCGCCGCCGCCTCCCGGTCGGACGCCTCTTTGGCCGCCCTCGCGGCCTGCTCCTCCGCCATTTTTCCGGCATACAACCAGTCCTCGTCGGATAGACGGCCGGGCGGAATCACCACCTGCCGCCCGTCCGCCAACCGCACCGTCACGCCGGACTTCTCCGCCTTCACAAACTCCGCCTCTATCCGCCTGCCGTCCGACGACGTCCAGACGCGGGGAACTGCGTCAACCCCGAGGGCGAGCGCCACGAACGTTAGTACATGCGGCCACATTTTCATATCACGTATTCGGGGGCATTTCATCCGCCCGCGGAAGGATCTGCACCATTGCGAACCGGATGGCAAGCCGCAATCCCCGCTTGACGCGGCGGGCCGCCTTGGCACACTGGCATCCGCCATGACGACAGAACCACCTCCGCTTCCTCCGGGACAACCACTGGGACTTCCGCCGGTTCCACCCAAGAGGTCCTCCGCTCCGGTGATTCTCATCGTGGTGGCGGTGGTCGTTACGTTGCTGATCGTGGTGGCGTCGCTTGCGGCAGTAGCCGCCCCGGCTTTGTTGCGAATGAGAAAGAAAGGCAACCAAGCGGCGGCCGCGGCGGCCGGCAGGAACCTTTCAAATGCGATGATGGAATTCCAGATGGAATACGGCTCCTTTCCTGACGATGAAACGGCCAAGCTCGTGGGACCGAAGAGTCCCTATCCGTATGTTCTATCCGGTCCACACTCCAACGACTACCTCCGCCAACTCATCGCGGCCGGACTTGTCAAATCGGAGGATCCGTTTTTCATCAGGGGTATGTTCGGCCGGGACAGGCCGGACAACCGGATGGAAAACGGCCACGCGCTGGAACCCGGCGAGGTGGGCTGGGGGTATGTGATGGATGGAAACAAAGCGATTTCCAGCGAGTCATATGCCGCCCCTTTGTTGGTGGCTCCTTTGATGCCGGACGGACCACCGGGGACCTGCAACCCGAAACTCTTCAACAAGCATGCACCCGTCATATGCGTGGATGGATCGGTGAAAGACCTGTGGATCAGCCCCGACGGCCACCTTCGCATCAAAGACGGCAAGCTCCTGTTGGAAACCGGCCCCGGTACCGTTTGGCCCGCCGGAGTCACCCCGGTGATCCGCCCGCCCGCCGCCCCGTAACCGCCGCCACACTCCCCGTAGCCGCCGCCACACTCCCCGTAGCCGCGCTCGTGAGAGCGTGGCCCTCCAGGCTCCGTCTGTCCCTCCCGGCCACCTTCTCACGAAGGCGGCTACGACGTTCCCCCCCAATAACCAATAACCAATAACCAATAACCCCAAGGCGCAGCCGCCCCCACGCTCGTGAGAGCGGCACGGCCCTGGAACCCGCCAATGGCAAGCGCGTTCTTCTCTTGGCTCTTGTCTCTGGGTTCTTGTATCTTCCCCGCCCCCACATTCCGCTTGCCCGGATGGCGCGGCGGATGCACCCTCGACCCCGCATGCCCCCCGACGCTCCGTTGCTGGAGGTGGACAAACTCATCACCTCGTTTGAGACCGACCGCGGCATCCTGCGGGCGGTCGATCAGGTGTCGTTCAGCGTCCCGCGCGGAAAAACCGTGGGCATCGTGGGCGAGTCAGGATGCGGGAAAAGCGTGACCGCCATGTCGATCGTGCGGCTGCTGCCTCAGCCGTCCGGGCGGATTCTGGGCGGCCATGTTTGGTTCAAGGGGCGCGATCTAACCACTGCCACGCCCGCCGAGCTGTGCAAGCTGCGCGGCGGCGAGATCGGCGTGATTTTCCAAGAGCCGATGACCGCGCTCAATCCGGTCCACCGGATCGGGCGGCAGTTGGCGGAGGTGTTTCGCATCCACCGCCGGGTTTCCCGCCGGGAGGCGTGGGAGTCCGCGCTGGAAATGATGCGGCGGGTCCGCATTCCCGACCCCGAACGCCGGATGATGGACTATCCGCACCAGCTTTCCGGCGGCATGCGCCAGCGGGTGGTCATCGCCCTGGCGCTGGCCTGCAAGCCCTCGCTGGTGATCGCCGACGAACCCACCACCGCTTTGGACGTCACCGTGCAAGCGCAGATTCTGGACCTCATCAAGAATCTCCAACAGGAAATGGGCATGTCCGTGATTCTCATCACCCACGACCTCGGAGTGATCGCGGAAACGTGCGATGAAGTGGTCGTGATGTATGCCGGACGCGTCGTCGAGCGTGCCCCGGTGAACGAGCTTTTCGAGCGACCGCTGCACGCCTACACCCAAGGGCTGCTGCGCTCGATTCCCACCCTCGACACGCCGTCGAAATCCACCCTGCCCACCATTCCCGGGATGGTCGCCGGCCTCGACGAACACACCCACGGCTGCCGCTTCTGCCAGCGGATGGAGCGCCGCCAGACCGCTGTCATCGAACGCCCGCGGCTGGAGGAAGTCAGCCCCGGACATTTTGTGGAAACCTGCCCCCTTTGCTACCAATCCCCCGCTTCCGCGTGAATCCATATTTATTAGAAACCGGCGATCTTCGCGTCCACTTCCCGGTGCGGCGCGGGGTGATTCCGCGCCCGGTCGCCATGGTTAGAGCGGTGGACGGCGTTTCGCTCACCCTCAACCCCGGCGAAACGCTCGGCCTGGTGGGCGAGTCCGGCTGCGGCAAAACCACCCTCGGCAAGGCCATCGTCCGCCTGCTCAAACCGGTGTCCGGCTCTATCCGATTCGGCGGACGGGACATCACCGCGCTCAGCCAGCGGGCGCTGCGCCCGCTGCGGCGCGAGTTCCAGATGGTCTTCCAGGATCCCGCCGAGTCGCTCGATCCGCGGATGAGCGTCCGCTCGATCATCGAGGAGCCGCTGGTCATCCACGGCCTCGGCGACCGCCAGGAGCGGCGGGAAACCGTGAATGCCTTGCTAGATCGGGTGGGCCTCCCCGCATCCGCCGGCGACCGCTATCCGTTCGAGTTTTCCGGCGGCCAGCGCCAGCGGATCGGCATCGCCCGCGCGCTCGCCCTCAAGCCGAAGCTCATCGTTTGCGACGAACCGGTGTCCGCGCTCGATGTCTCGGTCCAGTCGCAGATCCTCAATCTGTTAGTGGAACTCCAGCGGGATTTCGGCCTGGCCTATCTGTTCATCGCCCACGATCTATCCGTGGTCAAACACGTCAGCGACCGCGTGGCGGTGATGTATCTCGGAAAAGTCGTGGAGCTGGCTCCCGCCGAAACCATCTACCGCGATCCGCGCCACGCCTACACCAAGGCGCTGCTCGCCGCCATTCCCTCGCACGACCCGCGGCACCGTTCCTCGCGGTCCCTGCTGGAAGGCGATGTGCCCTCGCCCATCGACCCACCGCCCGGCAGCGCCTTCGGCCACCGGATGAACCACCCGCTCTATCCGGAATCCATCGGCGCCGACCTTTCCCTCCGCGAACTCGTCCCCGGCCACTGGGTCGCCGCCGACCCCTGCTGCGTTTCCGCGGCCGATCTCGAAGCGCTGCGAGCCGACCCCGTGAAGGAGGCGTGAAACGGCATAGTTGATCGGGTCAGTTAGATCGTATGCCGATCATATGGGTTGTTTGGATGGCAATTCACGGAGGAACCGTTGATGTAGCATCCGCTCCATGATCACGCCGACTGAAGTCAGCGCTCCGATTCGCGTGGCAGAACATCCCAAACGCGAAAACGGTATCCCACGCATGCCTCACGGCCGCCGCTCCTTTCCTTCCGGCCGGAGCCATTCGAAGCGGCTCCGCATGGAGAGCGCGGCCTTGATCCGATCCTCGATGCTCATCCGCCGGACGCGCTCGATTTCCGCCTCCAGCGCCTTGCGGGCGCTGGCGCTCTGGCGGTTCTGGCGTGGTGCTGTCGGTTCCATCGGCGGAGGTGGCTCCACTCTACGCCCTGCCAGCCCGGTGGCGAGAAAAAACCCGGCGTTTTCCCGTCCCGCCGCGTTTTTCGCGTGCCATCGGGGGGCGGAACTGCTTGAGTCGAAGCCATGCCTCCGCATCGCGTCAAAACCATCAGTTCGATATCCGTGGGTGAGTTCTACAAAAACCACGCCGCCGGATTGGGTCTCACGCTGACGGGAAACGACGCGGGCTTCGAGCGGCCGATCAGCGAGCCCGCGATGAACCGCCCCGGTCTGGCACTGGCCGGATTCTTCTCCTACTTCGCGCCGAAACGCGTCCAGGTGCTCGGCAACTCGGAGATGTCCTACCTCCGCAAGCTGCCCGAGGGCATGCGCGCCGACCGTTTCCGCCGGATGTGCGACCGCGACATCCCGTGCATCGTGGTCGCCCGCGGCATCAACCTGGGCGACGACCTCCTGGAAGTGGCAAACGAACACAAAATCCCGGTTTTCGGCACCTCCATGGTCACGATGAATTTCCTCAACGCGGCCACCATCAAGCTGGAACACGAATTCGCCCCGAGCGTCACCGTCCACGGCTGCATGGTCGATATGCGCGGCATCGGCGTGCTCCTGATAGGCGCCAGCGGCTCCGGAAAATCGGAAACGGCGATCGGTCTGATCGAGCGGGGAGCCTCATTGGTCGCCGACGACATGGTGAGGATCAAATACGTGGGTGACGAATTGGTGGGATCCTCGCCCGCCTTGTCGCGGGGGTTCATGGAAATCCGCGGGATCGGCATCATCAACGTGGCCAACCTCTACGGGCTGACCTCCATCCGACCCGAAAAACGGCTCGACCTCGTGGTGTTGCTCAAACCGAGCGGCGACCTCAACGAGGTGGACCGCTGCGGCATGACCAAGGACACCTACGAAATCCTCGGCCAGCGCGTGGAGCAGGTGGAAATCCCGGTCGGCCCCGGCCGCGACACCGCGCGCATGGTCACCATCGCCGCGCTCGACCAACAGTTGCGTCTGCTGGGTTTCAACATGGCCGACCAATTCAACGAGCGCCTGATCCAGCACATGAGCGCCGGCGGCGCGGGGCAGATGGAAGGACGTTAGATCACTGCGGAGGCGCATGGAAATCGTCTTGTCGTCCGGGGCATCCGGGTTTAGGCTTTTCGTCATGAACCGGTGGAAATGGATCGCGATGCTTGGGCTGGCGGGAGTGCTTCTCCCGTCGTGCGGGTTGATCAAGGCTCCGTTCCGGGTGGCCGGCGCGGTGGTGGATCACAGCTACCGGGCCGGCAAAGGGCTGGCCAAAAAAACCGCCAAAGCCCTCGAAGGCGATCCCGATAAAAAGAAGGAAAAGAAAGACACGAAGAAGGATTCCGACAAAAAACAGGATCCCACTCACCCCTCCAGAGGCGCGGAACTGCCTCCCGGCATGCCCGCCGGACAACCCGGCGAACTCCCTCCCGGCGCTCCCGCGGAATTGCCCGGCGAACTCCCGCCCGGCATGCCTCCGGAACTCCCGGCCGAGCTGCCCCCGCCCAACCCCAACGACACGCTCCCCCCGCTGCCCGAAGATCCGCCGCCACTGTGATCCGCGCCCTACGCGACAGAGGAAACACGAAACCACGGATAGGATAATGAGGGGCGCGGAACGCCATCCGTGCTTATCCGTGCAATCCGTGGTAAAAAAGACCATCCCTAAGATTTTGAAAACCACGGATAACACGGATGTACACGGATAGGACGAGGGTAAGCGTGGAGCGCCATCCGTGCCCGTCCGTGCAATCCGTGGTCAAAAAGCCGCAAACCACGGAATATTGTCGGAAATTCGGGATCTCACTTCTTCTCCCCGCCCGCCGGTTGCGGGTGCTTGGCCGCCAGCGGTTTGAAACGCACGCGCATTTCATCGGCGGTTCCTATGGTTAGATAAACCGGATACTCGAACACCAGCCCCGGCGTGATCGCCATGGTGCGGATCGGCGCGAAATACGAGCAGCCCCCGCCCTTCGGCCCGGCGGGGCCGGGATGGCGGTAGGTGGTGATCCGTCCGGTGCCGGGAAACAGCACGCCCACGCCGCGGCCGTCGGAACCCACCCAGCCGGCCCAGTTTTCATCGGTGGCGCGGGATTCGTTCGGCCAGCCGGGCCGGTCCTTGGAAAGCGGCTTGTCCTGCCACGGGGCGTCGCCCTTGTAATACACCAGATCGGTTAGATCGTAGTCGGCGAACACCGCCGGCAGCTCCTGATGGACCGCCGGATGGGTCTCCTTGCCACGGTAGCTGAAGCGGAAACGGAGGCACGCCACCTGTTCGCGCAGGGCGATCCACTGTTCCATCCGGCAATCCTCCACGTCCTCGCCGCCCGCCCAGTTCACCGGGATGCTCCTCACGTAGAGCGTCCCGGCGGTTTCCTTCACCTCCAGCAATTTCGCCGCGCGGCCTTTGTAGTCGCCGCCCTGCACCGGATTCCAGCGCCAGGGTTTCTTGGCCCACACCGATCCGTCGGGCTTGCCGTAATACGATTGTTGGATGAATCGTCCGCGATCGGCGTGGTTGAGGAGGTTCTTGCCATCGGGAAGCTCGGAAAACCAGAACACCGCGCCACCCGATCCGAGGTCCACGCCGATCTTCACCTTGCCGTTTTCCAGAAACCGCGTCTTCTCCGCCACCTCCGCGTCCGGCGCGGCGTTGGCAAGGGGCAGAACGATCCATGCGAGGGTGAAAAGCGTGCGCTTCATGAAACGCCGATACCGACTGTGGCGTGGCGTCCTTTCAACCTAACATACCAGGTCCCGATCACCGGCCCGGGTTCTTGATGCACGCCCGGCGCTACGTTTCCGCCGCTTGCGTGTTAGAAAATCGTCTGCTCTAGTGGACGGGTGAGACGGAAACCCGACGCCCCGAAACGACCGCCGCCGCGCCTCCTATCCGGCGGGCGGTGGCTTGTGTGCGCGCTCGCGCTCACGGGGGGGCTTCAGGCGATTCCTCCCAATCCGGTCGCCCGAGGGCCGCTGCGCAAGCAGGCCGCCGACCTGCCCGGCGAATCCCATGTGCCCGGATTTCCCAACACCCCGGCGCGGATCACCTGGGAATACCAGAACGCGTTCATCCAGGCGGAAACCGAGTCGCCGCTAGAGGCGCGGATCCTGCACGCCATGAACCACCCCGACATGCTGCCCGCGGTCGGGATGTTTCTGCCGCGTTACGCGTCGCCGGGTCTGTTGGATAGCGCGCGACGCCTCGCCCGGCAGCAGGCACCCGGAGTCCAAGCGGCGGGAATCTCCGCGCTGATCAGCCAGATCGACGAAGCGGCCGCCACCCGCACGCATGTCCGCGGGCTGTTGCGGTCCGGCCATCCGGTGGTGCGCGGCAGGGCGGCGGAGTATTTCTGCAGACTGGGTGTTCCCCAGGACTATCCGTTTCTAACCGACGCGATGACGCGCGAACGCGATGTCCACGCCCTGGCCGCCATGACCGAGGCCGCGGCCGCGATCAAGCACCGCGCCGCCCGCTTCGGCGATGGCCCGGCCGGCACGCCCGAGCCTTCCGGAAACCCGGAATCCGTCTATCGGGTTCTTGCGGATTGCGTCGCCGCCCATCCCACCGCCGCCACGCGGCGGTTGGCGATCGAACGGCTGCGACACGCGGAACCGTTCGAGCCGTTCAACCGCTACAACGATCACCTATCCGATCCGGAGCGCGGAGACGCGCTCACCCGGCTCCGCAGATTGCTGGCGGGCTATCCGGATGATCCGGAGGAAACCGCGGGACCTAACGATCTTCCGGTGGCCCGCACGCTGGTTCCTCCGGTGCGCGACTACTTCGACCCGAAACGCAAGAGCTTCGGCATCCTGATCGATCCGGCGGGCGGAGGACCATTCGCGGGAAGGCACCATGTCGGGGATGACGTCGCGTGGCATCAGGATTACGAAACCGTGGTGGCGATCGGAGACGGAGTGGTCCGCCGCGTCGGCATGGGCGAGAGATCGTGGGGCGGATGGGTCGTGATCGAGCACAAGGACCCCAAAGGCGGGCGTTTCTGCTCGCTTTACGGGCACCTCGGCGCGCTGGTCCGCGTGAAGGTGGGCGATGTGGTTGGAAAAGGGCAGAAGATCGGTTCGGTGGGCATGTCCTACTCACAGGAGAACGGCGGGTTCCTCGCGCACCTGCATTTCGGAATCCACAACTCCGCCTATCTGGTACCCGACCGCGTCGGCGAGGAGTTCCGGTTGCCGTCGAGGGAGTCGGAAACGGTGAAAGCCGTGGTAACGGCGGTGAACGAATTCACGGTCGAATACCGCCTGCCGGACGGCAGGGTCCGCTCGGCGGGCCGACGCCCTAGCTGGACCACCGGCTATCTGAGCCAGGAAAGTTTCAACGGTCCGCACCGCTGGGTGAATCCCCAGGATTTCATCCGCCAATATGGAAGATGAGGCCAATGATGCCTGGGCGCGGCTGCGGAACCGCGCCTACGGGGTGGTGAATTCGTGGAGCGGCTTGCCTGAAGCGTCGAGCATCCGTGCGGTGAGTTTGTCACGGGTCGCATCGACCAGAATCACGGTTCCCTCTTTCATCGACGGCCCGCCGCCTATCAACACGGGGCAGTCCGGCTTGTCAGTGGCGCCGCTTTTCCCAGCGATGGAAAACTCCTTGCCCGCGGGGAGTACTTTCCACGCGTGATCGTGACCGGCGAGCATCAGCGAGATTCCCGCCTCACGCAGGGGAGGAAGCCATGCGTCGCGCGAACCGATAGAGAACCATCCCGCGGGATTGTGCAACGGGATGTGGCTGACAAAGATACGCCACGGCCGTGTTCCCCATGGTTTCGCGGCAAGGCGATCACGAAGCCATCCGGCATCGCGCCGGCGGTATGCCTGCCAGAATTTCGGCGCCTTGTAGCTGTCTTCCGGGGTTTCCGGGCCATCGTCCTCGCCGGTGTCCATGAACACGAGATACGCCGGGCCGGCGGTTAGATCGAAGCGCCAGAGCTGCTCCGCGGGCGGTTGGTCGGGTGTCAGATCCGGCGATTGGAAGAGGTGGTTCAGCCGGTCCTTGAAACCACCGCGCGTTTCATGGTTGCCGCGGACGAAAAGGATCGGCCGGCAACCTCCACCTAACAAACGGATGTAAAAGTCCCAAAGCTCGAACACTTTCCGCGCGCCGTCGGCGGCGGACGGGTCGTTGAACATGTCACCATTGAACACCACAAAATCGCAATCCTCCGGTTTGAAATGCCGACACAGCGCGGTGATGGTGGCGCGTTGGTCATGGATGTCGTTGAACACGGCGAAGCGGACGCCGGGCGCGGCGGGATCAAGGGTCTTGAAGCGGTTCGCGGGCGTCCTAACAATCCCGCCGTCCGTTTGATAGAAAACCTCGTAGGACACCACCGAGCCGGGTTTCAGCCCCGCGATGCGCGCGCTCCAGCGGGTCCATGGTGTGCCAGGAATGGGAACGCCGGTTGCGTCCGTCTCGGAAGGCCCGCCGCCGGCGACCGCCCAACAAACCCGCACGCCCGAAGCTCCGCGCGCCAGAAAGCAGACGGTCATGCCATCGGCGGCGGGATTCTGCAGATAGGGTGCGAGCGCATCCGGCAGCCTGGACGGCGCGTCGGCGGATGCGGGTTCGGCCATCGCGGGTCCCACGTTGGCAACGGCTCCCACCACCGCGGCACCAACCTGTTTCAATATCGTTCTGCGCTTCATCAACATAGTCACATGCGCGGTTTGCACCATCCGAGGCGGGATGAAAAGAATTTTTGCGGTGTTTCGTATCGGCGCTTTCCCCGCATATTTTCTCTGGGATTTTTCAGGTTGCCTTGGCTCCCCTGGTATATTATACCCCCGTTTGTTCACCCCCCCCTCCCCAATCATGTCCAAGAAATCGCACGAACAATACTGGGCGGCCCGTCAACGGCTCCGCTTCATCGAAACCTGCGCGTGGTGGAAGGGAATCGTCAATCGCAACGATCTTGTGGAGATCTTCGGCATTTCCATGGCACAGGCATCGTCGGACATGCAAACCTATCTGGACCAGAACCCCACCGCTCTAACATACAACCTGCGGCAAAAGCGCTACGAGGCCACCGACTCGATGAAGTGGATCATTTCCCAGCCGAATCTGGCCGAGGCGGCCGCGCTCTTTCTGAGCAAAGACGCTCACGGGGCATGGAGCGGGGCCCACGAGCATGCGGTGTACGGCGATGCCGTTTCGATCATCCGCATGCCCGTCCGCGAGGCCAAGGAAGCCGTGGACCGCCGGGCGTTTCTCGCCATCATGAACGGCTACCGCATCCGCATGCGCTATGTGAACGAGGATACCTGCAAGGACGAGTGGCGGCGCATCCGGCCCCATGCGCTGGGCCACAACGGGTCGCGCTGGCACCTCCGCGCCTGGTGCGAGCGTAACGACGACTACCGCGATTTTCCTCTCACCCGCATCGCGGAAATCGAGTGGACCCGCGATCACATGGATCTGCCACGGCCCGACGAGGAGTGGAACTCCATCGTAACTTTGAAAATCAGGCCGCACCGCAACCTCAGCCCCCTGCAAAAGCAAGCCGTCGAACTCGAATACGGGATGACGGGCGGCGTTCTGAAAATCAAGGTTCGCAAGGCGATGGAGGATTACCTGCGGGACCGCCTCGGTCTGGCCCTCGAGGGATCCGAAAAGCTGGCCCAGCTTTTCGAGTGCGAGTGACCGCGCCACTCGCATGGATATCCGGGGCTTCGCGCCACCACGCCATGCCGTCAACGGCCGCGATTTCACATCGCGGATTTCAGCTTTTGCCTTTACACCCCGCCCTCCATCCACCAAAACCCCCGCCCCATGTCCTCACTTCCCACCGCCGACCTCCTGGCGCTCGATACCCCCGGCCTGAAAAGCCGGCTCTCGAAGCTCAGGAGGTATCTTTGACGTCCCAGCCCTCGAAAACGAAATCGCCACCCTCGAGGAGGCGATGGGATCGCCCGATTTCTGGAACGATCCGGACCACGCCAAGTCCGTCAGTTCCAAAGCCGCCGGCCTCAAAAAGAAACTCGAATCGTTTCTCAAACTGGAAAGCCGCATGGCCGACATCGAGGAGGGCCTGTCCCTCGCCAAGGAGTTCGACGACGGCGACCTCGCCCGCGAGACGATCGACAATTGCAAGTCCCTCGAAACCGACCTCCGCGCCTACGAGCTTCTAACCCTGCTCAACCAGCCGAGCGATTCGTCCAACTGCTTCATCGTCATCCAGGCCGGCGCCGGCGGCACCGAGGCTTGCGATTGGGCGCAAATGCTCCACCGCATGTATTGCCGATGGGCGGAAAAACACGGATTCTCCGTGGAAACGCTCGACTGGGAAGACGGCGACCAGGCCGGCCTGCGCTCCTGCACGCTCAAAATTTCCGGCGAATACGCCTACGGCTTCCTCAAATGCGAGCGCGGGGTCCATCGTCTTGTTAGAATCTCGCCGTTCGACGCCGCGGCCAAGCGCCACACGTCCTTCGCGGCCATCGACTGCACCCCGGAGATCTCCAAGGAAATCAAGATCGAGATCAACCCGGCCGACATCGAAATCACCACCACCCGCTCCGGCGGCAAGGGCGGCCAGAACGTCAACAAGGTGGAAACCGCGGTGCTGCTGCGCCACCTTCCCACCGGCATCCTGATCCGCTCCACCAACGCACGCTCCCAAGGCGCCAACCGCGAACTCGCCTTCGAAATCCTCAAGGCGAAACTCTACACCATCGAGGAAGACAAACAACGCGCCGAATCCGAACGCTCCTACTCGGAAAAAGGCGATGTCGCATGGGGAAACCAGATCCGCTCCTACGTTTTCCAACCCTATCAGAAAGTGATCGACCTCCGCACCGGCGAGGAATCCGGCAGCATCCAGGACGTCATGGACGGCGACCTCGACGCCTTCATCGAAGCCAAACTCCGCGGCAAAGTCCGCGTCAAGGGCGCGAAGGATGAGGACGAGTGACGGTGATTATGGAACTGTTGCGAAAGCCCGCTCCCTAACCCCAAGGATGGGTGGCGCCATGCGCGCAATCCGTTGGCTGTCCACACATATTTTCAGTTAGATTCCGTTTCTTGGAATTCAGCCGGAAATCCGAAGCTTGGCGTAGTTTGGACACTCGACTTACCACTGAGAGACTGAGAACCACTGAGAAAACTGATTTTTTGGAGATAAATGGGGAAGCGCCGATTGATGACTGGGATCGATTTCACCCCGTATCAAAAATCATTTCAGTGGTATCAGTGGTTCGCAGTTTTTCAGTGGAAAAAATGGATGCGCGATTCATTCCGATTTCGGATTTCGGGTTCTGACATCCTGATCCGGCCGGAAAACGATTTGGCTCAATTCGCGGCGACAGCCACGTCGATGAATGGTGCTTTCTTTCTGGTCTCTGGTCTCTGGTCTCTGGTCTCTGGTCTCTGGTCTCTGGTCTCTGGTCTCTGGTCTCTGGTCTCTGGTGTCTGGTCTCTGGTCTCTGGCTTCTTGGCCCGATGGCGCCAAACCATTTTCCGATCGGCAAACGCAGTGGAGCGGAAAACAAGGCCCCGGATCAGGATCTCTGGAATTAGGGCTCGTCGCGATCCGGAGCGTCTGCCAACGCGGCCTCATACTTTTCGATGATCCGCGCCAGCGTGCGATTGTATCTGATCCCCGAAATCATCCCCCGGAGCATGCGATACGCCACGATCCCGAAACCGATGGCCGTCCATAATGCGTCGTCCCTGAACAGGCCAAGCCCGAAAAGCCCGCCCGCCACAAGCGCCAGCACAACGTCCTGCAACACGCCGGACACATCTCCCGACTCGCGATACTGGCGATAATACGCGATCAGATACTCTTCCTTGTTATCGAATTTGGGTCGCATAGGTTTTTGGGTTGATTACGAGAAAACAGTTAAATGACATTGGACAGCTTCAGAAGCCCCGAACCCGGGGCGGTCACTCCCGGTCCCTGTTTGACACGAATTTCACGGATTCGCACGAAATTTGGTTTCCTTGGTTATCCTCTGAATTCGTGTCAAGTTGCTCAGGAGTGGTCGAATCGTCGCACGGAGCAGGGAACGAAGCAAGACAATGTCCTCTCAGACGTGACGGGCCGCATTGCCGTGGAACGCCACTGCCGCAGAATGCGCTAACGCCGCCTGTTTCCGACTCCAATGTCCCAACGGGACGCCTCACTTTTGCAAATGGAAACCTCGGATGTTCGCAGGAGCGGAACGACGGTTGCAAATCGGGTTTCCGGTTGCGGATGACGAAAAGTCCTCCGAAAAGTCTTGCCAGCACGGCGGATCGGGGATGGAATCCCGCCGCTGTCAGGGGCCGCGGAGGTCCGGCAGGCGAACCCCGCCAGGACTTGATCGTAGCAACGGTAGTTTGTCCGGGCTTGCCGCGGATTCCCTGGCAGCGCTTTTTTCGCTAGACCGAGCAAATGGAAAGGCCCTGGCGGAGGCTGGCGAGGGCGTCGGGACGTTTCGGGATGAATTCCTGGCCGACGAAGCCGGTGTAGCCGGTATCGACGATGGCGCGCATGATGGCCGGATAGTGGAGTTCCTGGGTTTCGTCGATCTCGTTGCGGCCGGGAACGCCGCCGGTGTGGTAGTGGAGGAACCAGCGGTGGTTGTCGCGGATGGTGCGGATCACGTCGCCCTCCATGATCTGCATGTGATAGATGTCGTAGAGCAGTCCGAAGTGCGCGCTGTCGAGGCGTTTGCAGAGTTCCACGCCCCAGGCCGAGTGGTCGCACATGTAGCCGCCGTGATCGACCTTGCTGTTGAGCAGCTCCATCACCAGCTTGAGCTTGAGCTTTTCCGCGAGCGGAAGCAGCCGCTTGAGGCCGGTGACGCAGTTTTCGAGTCCCTGTTGGTCGTCCATGCCGTCGCGGTTGCCGGAGAAGCAGATGACCCGCTCCGCGCCGACGTCCGCGGCGGCTTTGAGGTACGGCTCATAGGCGGCGACGAGGGCGTCGTGGTGCTCCACCCGGTTGAACGCGTGGGTGATGCCGCCCACTTTCACGCCGGTGGCAGTGGTGCCGGTGGGGCTGGAAACCATCGCGCAGGTCAGGCCGTATTTGCGGAGGGTCGGAAAATCGGATGGCGCGAGGAGTTCCACCGACTTGAGGCCCATTTCCTTTCCTGCGGCGCAGAATTCCTCCAACGGGATGCGCCCGTAGCACCACTTGCATACCGAGTGGTTGATGCGGGTCCCGGGCGCCGCGGCGTCGGCGGCGGATAGACGGGTGGCCAGCGAGCTGGCGGCGGCGGTGACGGCGGCGGCTTGTCCTGTGGTCATGAGAAACGAACGGCGGTTCATGGGATGGGCGTTACGGCGGGTAGGGGTGAAGTCTTTCGGGTCCGGCGGCTTAAAGCCCGACCATGCGGCGAAACTCCACCACGCGGGTGTCGGAATCCCACAGTGTCCAACCGGCCCGCCAGTCGCGGAATCCTCGCTTCTTCGAGATGTCGTATGTCCACTGATTTGCGGCCAAAACGAAACGCAGAAACGCGGAGAACGCAGAGGCTTTCGCGGAGGTGGGGATTTTTGTCGGAAAGCCTGTTCCACCCGCGAATCCCGACGCGCGCCCGCCACGATCGGAGCGCAGACTTCAGTCTGCTCGGCCGCAGGCCCTCCTCGGCTGCCACCAAATTGCCCCCATTTTGCAACAAACCACCCGATCCAACCCCCGCCTCAAGCAACAC
Source organism: Verrucomicrobiota bacterium (assembly GCA_017301995.1). Lineage (GTDB taxonomy): Bacteria > Verrucomicrobiota > Verrucomicrobiia > Verrucomicrobiales > Akkermansiaceae > Luteolibacter. Next base: position 125,312 of record JAFLEH010000016.1, read on the forward strand.
ACCCGCCGTCGCAACTCCACCGCCACGGGATATTCACGCTCCATCCTTCGCCTCGCGCGGGAAGCCCTTGGCGATCTTGTTGCGGGATGTCGTTTGTCCCCTGATTTGTGCGGCCAAAACGAAACGCGGACACGCGGAGAACGCAGAGGCTTTCGCGGAGGCGGGGATTTTTGTCGGAAAGCCTGGTCCACCCGCGAATGCCAACGCGCGCCCGCCACGATCGGAGCACAGACTTCAGTCTGCTCGGCCGCAGGCCCTCCTCAGCTGCCACCAAATTGCCCCCATTTTGCAACAAACCACCCGATCCAACCCCCGCCTCAAGCAACACACCTGCCGCCGCAACTCCACCGCCACGGGATATTCACGCTCCATCCTTCGCCTCGCGCGGGAAGCCCCTGGTGATCTTGTTGCGGGATGTCGTTTGTCCCCTGATTTGCGATGTCAATTTGGAACGCGGAAAGCCGCGCTAGCGGCGATAGGACGATTGCCGCAGGCACTGACCGGCATAGCCAGAGGCAAATCGGGTGCGATGAGGGCTCGGCCTTTCACACCTTTCACACTTTCACACTAAAGTTTGAGAATCGGAGATCTGACTTTAGGATCTGAGATCAACGCCTTGCCATAGAACTGCCTAAGACCGTTGGCGAGATCATCCCGTGACATTCTCCGGATGACCGATGCCCCTCCAATAGAACTTTCCATTTCTGTGGGGCCGGTGGTAGTTCCAAATAGCGCGATGTAATACGTCTCGTTTAAGGGGTACACATAACAGACAGAATTGTTCGAAAACGATTGCAAAATGGCTTGTCGATTTGCCAAACCATGGCGCTTGAGAATTTCGCCCAGCTTTCCCTTGTTACCAAAAACCTCCTTTGGAACTCTATTTCGCTTCACCGCCTCAGCGAAGTCGACTTCTTCAGCAACAACAAGCTTGCCCAGCCAGTCGTCAAGCGGCTTGGCCGGTTTATCGTTAGCAATTCCGGTGCCAAGGCTGAGCATTACCATTAAAATGAGCGAGATGGCCCGGATCATAAAGCTTCTGCGGCAAGGATATATCCAAGGGAGGCGGAATGTGAAATTCATACGAATTAGGGAATCGGTCGCTGGTCTTGTCCATAACGAGCGGGCAATGCCTCGTCGACCTTGGTTTGGCGGCTTTCCTTTGATACACCAGTTGTGCAACACCACGAAACTTTGAGCTTTCGGTGAACGATTCCAGACTCTCTTGCTCCAGCAAATGAAGGCATGCCCTTGGAACCAAACCGGGAATGAAGGTCTAGTGCATTCGGCACTTCACCGGGAAGCTCTTTGAAAATATCGGCTTCGGCAACGGGGTCGCGATAGCGTGCCCAGCCTTCGTATGTTTGGCTGCCTTCTGTCCCATCGTAGGCTGGTTTCAGTGTCACTATTCCTCCGTTGTCCGAAGCAACCCCGTCACTCCACGCGTCAGTTGGATGACTAATAAACCTCTCTCCGGGATCTTCTTCAAAGCCCATAGCGATTCCAACGTCGGTGGAATTTTCCTTTACTCTCCAGTCTTCGTAATAATGGATGGGCTTGAAAAGTTGCGTGCCATCGGCTTTACTTCCAGACATGCGCATTTCTTGTAAGATGAGGCCACCAACCTTGCCAGCGGCGGGAGTCGGCAGCCATATTATCCTCCAAGAAAAGGCCCCACATTCCCCCAACACCAATCGCTCCGACTGAAACGTCAGCTCGAGATTTTGATGGTCTCCCTTGCGCTCCCCTCTTTGTTCCCGCAGTCCTGTATCATCCCACCGGTTCACCCCATCATTCCCGACAAATCCATAAAGGTTAGGCCCGCCTTTTCCCCCTATCGGGTCCCTTGACGGCCATCTGCCGGTGAGCGGGCCATACCATCTGTAGCCGTAGTAGTAGAGTCCGGTGACCGGATCGACCGGTTTGGTGGAGAACCTGAGCGTGAACTGGTCCGATGGAGCGGTCCCGCCGGCGAGGTCGCCAAAAGGATCGTATTCGATGTGCTCCTCCACATCGCTTGGGGAGGAAAGGTATTCGGTGATGTTGCCGTTCCCGTCGTAGGCCGGATGGTAGGTGGATTCGGAGTCAGCATCCCGCATAGCGAGGAGTCCTCCGACTCCGCCCGCGCCTTGCATGCTGCCGCTCAGATCCATGCCCCAAATGTATGTCTACTTGATGTCCTGTCCAGAATATTCCGCGATGCGGTTCCATCCGTCGTAGAGGTAGCGTGTGACGGTGGCTGCGTCCGGGGTGGCGGCGGTGGTGGTGGTCCTCACGACGAGCCGGGAGAGGTGGTCGTAGGCGTAGCTGACCAACGAGGTGGCGTTGGCGCCGCCTCGGGGCGTTTTGCCGACGGAGTTTCATCCGCGGTGAGTTGGGTGCTGCCACAGGTGGAGAATGCGAGAAGGATCGCTGCCAATTGGATGTGTGTTTTCATAAATCGATGTGTTAGATCGGGTGGATGTCGGGATCGTTGTTGAAAAGGCGGGTGCTGAAGTAGCGTTCGGCGCGGTCGCAGAGAATGGTGACGACCCGGGCGCGGGGGCCAAGCTCGCGGGACACGCGGAGCGCCGCCGCCACATTGGCTCCGGAGGAGGTTCCTACCAGGAGTCCGAACTGCGAACTCAGCCGGCGCGTCATCGCCAGGGCTTCGGAGCTTTTGACCTTGATGTCGCCATCCAGCGGCGCCTGGCGCAGCAGGGGAGGGATGAATCCGCCGGTCACGCCTTCGATGCCATGGCAGCAGGGCATTTCTCCGGCTAACAGCGCGGCCTCGGCGGGTTCCATGGCGACGACCCTCGCCTCCGGGTAGCGCGCCTTGATCGCCTTGCCACAACCGGCGAGCGTGCCGCCGGTGCCGTAACCCGCGACGAAGGCGTCAATGCGTTCCGGCAGTTGACGCAGGATTTCGAGGCCGGTGGTGTGTTCGTGGTCCGCGGCGTTCAGTGGATTCTCGAACTGGCGGGGCAGGAAATAGCGGGAATCCCCGGCAGCCATCCGGCGGGACAGGTCGATGCCCGTCTGATAGCCGGAGGTCGTTTCGAACAGGATGACTTCGGCTCCGAACTGTTGGATGAGCCGCCGCCGTTCGATGCTGGCGGACTCGGACATCAGGATGGCGACACGGTGACCCTTGGCCGCGCCGACCATCGCAAGCGCGATACCGGTGTTGCCGCTGGTGCATTCGAGGATGATCGAATCAGGTCCTAACAATCCGCGTTTTTCGGCGTCGAGCACGATGCTTTGTGCCAGCCGGTCCTTGATGCTGCCGCTCGGATTCAGGAACTCGCACTTGGCGTGGATCGTCACGCCTTCCGGTTCGAAATGAATCGGAATGAGCGGCGTGTTTCCGATGAGCGAGAGGACGGCGTCGCCGCACCACGGAAGTGTGAGTTCGCAGGGTGACATGGAGGCCGGGTGGGATCAGGGGGCCTGGGGGGCGGCGAGTGCCTGTTCGATGAGCTGGGCTTCGCGGCCGCGGGCGGAAGCTGATAGAATCCTGCCGTCCCTGCCGATGACAAAGACGGTGGGAATGGAACCTACGCCGTATTTCACCGCGGCAGCGGGCCACTCGCCGGTGTAGGTCTGCGTCCACGGGCAGTTCCTGGCCTTCACGAAATCCGCGACCTTTTGTTTGTTCTGTTCCGGAGTTTCCTTCGGCATGGGGTTGTCACAACTCACGCCGACACACCACACGCCGCGGTCCTTGTATTGCTCGTGGATCTCACGGATGTGGGGCAGGGACGCCACGCAGGGACCGCACCAGGTGGCCCAGAAATCCAGCACCACCACCTTGCCTTTGGCATCCTCGGGAAAGCGCAGGGTTTTGCCATCCAGAGTGGTCATTTCCCCTTCGAAAACCGGTGGGTGTCCGGCGGCGGCGAGCACATCGAGCGCGCCGGAAGTGGCCAGATAGGATGCGGCGATCTCCTTGCAGAGTTCGTCGGCGAGGGCGGTCTCCTTGGTTTGCACGGCGAGCCCGGTCGCATTCACGATCGCCTGGCCGGCGAACTCCGCGGCGTTCTTGCCGGGCGCGTCCTTCGGAAATGCCGCCATCAGGGCGCGGATGTGTTTGGCGGCGTCCACCGGGGTCTTGTCATCGCCGGAGTAGATGTCGAGCCTGGCCAGGGTGGTGGCGGCGGCGACTTTCTCGCGCACGATCAAGTGGGCGTCGGTGACCGGATTTTTGACCACCTCGGAAGCCAGCGTGCGGAGCTGCTCGCGGTTGGCGGCGGACGGATCGTCGCGGAACATGCGCTCGGCGGCGGGCAGCATGATGCGGCGGACGAGGATCTCGCGATAGGTCGCGGTGACCGGAACCTCCGGATGGTCGGCAAGGCACTTGCGGGCGGCTGCCAGCAGTTCCGCATTTTTGGCAAGGCGCTGGGCCTTGTCGGCCGGCTGGGACTTGGCATCCTGATAGAGTTTTCCGGTCTCGGCTTCGGGCAGATCGGGGCCGGTTGTGGCGGCGTTGTCCGCGGCGATGGAAAAGGGCGTGAGACCAAGAATCAGGGCGAGGGAGAGAAACGGGCGGAAACGCATGAGCTGTTGTTGGTGGTAATCCGATGGATGTTTGTTAGATGCGGCGGCGGGAGTTCCCGGTCAATGGCCCCCGCCACGACGGAGCGTGGCGGAGGCTGGGGAAGCGGGTGTTACTGGCCTTCCACTTTGACGCGGACGAAGTCCTTCGCGGTGCTGGAAACCGGGCCGGCGGTCTTGAAGGTGTGGTATTCGTAACCCGCGGGCGCGGGATCCAGTCCGCTGGTGAGTGCCGGCGTGACTTCGGTGATGGTGGTGGTCCAGTCGCCGAGGTTCTGGCCGCCTTCGATGGTGTAGGTGACGCCATCCTTGGTGGCGACGCGCGGTCCGGTGCCGGTGTTGAAGGTGGTGCCGGAGCGGGTGGCGATGGTCAGCGTCAGTGCCGGGCTGCCTCCCACGTCCTGGACCTTGGCCAGCGAGATGCCGTTGTTGGAACCATCCTTCGGGTTGCCGCCGAGGGCGAATTCCATGATGTTTTCCACTCCGTCCATGTCCGGATCCCCGCCTGGCAGCGCGTCGTTGCCGGTCAGGTTGTTCGGCGGGCTGGTGGCCCAGGTATTAAAGGGAGTGCCTCCGCCGGTGGAAACCAGTGCGATCTTTTTCTCGCCATTGAAATTGTAGTCGAGCGTGTAGCCGGATGGCAGGTCCGTGACGGTGGCGAATGCCGTGCCGACCAGGCTGCCGTAGGTCGCGATCACGACCGGCGAGCCGGTTAGATCGTCGCCGATGTCGTTGAAGTCCACCGTTGCGGAGGAGATGTCGAGTTGGCCGGCCACGTTGATCGAATCGGTTTTCGGCGTGGCGGATCCATCGTGTTCAATGATGAGCACACCCTGCACCTTCAGGTCGTTGGAAAAAGCGAGCGTGCCGGTGGAAGCACCCGGGGAGATGGTTCCTGCCGCAGTGACGTTGCCTAGCACCGTGCCATTGCCGGTGAGGGATTGGGTCGATTCGAGGGTCCACGGATAGCTCGTGACATCGAGCGTGGCACCGGCCTGGACATCGATCACAGGGCTAGCGGCGACGGACCCCAGGATGTCTGAAAAGCCCACCGTGGTGGCGGTTGCCGGGGTTGTCGGACCGAGGTCTAGCGTGACTTGTGTTGCGGAATTGATGTTTGTGATGCGGGCTCCTGTGGGAATAAGAGCGCCACTGACGGCCTGGCCGATATACAGGTTGGTGGAACTGGGAACGGTGAGTCGTTTGACATTTGTGCCGCTGGTTCCCGTCGTGCAGGAAACCCCGGTCTGACCGGCAACTTTGCCGAGTTTCAGCGTGCCTTGGGCTATCACCGTCTTACCGGTGTAGGTGTTGGCGCCGATGAGGGTCTGGGTTCCGCTGCCGGTTTTCCTGAAGCCCGCGGAACCTGATAGCATTCCGACATAGGTGTTGGACTGGTTGTTGGCACCAAAGGAAACAAGGCCGCTGCCGCCGGAGGCGAGGCCGGTTCCCAGATTGAGGTTGTTGTTGAAGTTGCTGAGCGTCGCATTGCCGAGGCCCCCGATGTTGTAGGCGAGGTTGTTGGCCGCGAGGTCGAAGACGGAACGCCCGTTGTTGTCGGCCCAGCGCATCGTCGAGGACTGCAGCGCGTCGACATGGGCGAGACGCAGGGTTCCATCAGGCCCGGAGATGGTTGCGCCGGTGTGATCGTTTGCCGCTCCGAGAACGACCCGCGCACCCGTCCCGAAATTGGCGGATGCGGTGAAGCTGCCGGTGCCCGTGATTTTGCCGTTGATGATCGTGTCGCCGCTGATCTTCGAAGCGCCGCAGGAACCGGTGATGCTCAATCCCCGGGTGATGGTTCCCGCACCGGTGAGCCGGAATCCGCCGCTGTTGAGGATGACGTCTGAAGTGTCGGTGCCAAGCGCCCCCAAGCCACCGCTGTTCAGCCAGATGTGGCCGTTGAGCGTCGTGGTGCCGGTGTAGTCGTTGGTGTTGTTGAGCGTGGGGTTTGCCGGAGTGCCGCCATTGGAAGGTCCGATCGCGGTGGTGTAAGTCGAATTCACCGTCAGGCCGCCCGAGCCGCTGATCTTGCCGGTGACGTCGAGCTTGTTGTCGCGGGTGTTGAGCGTGAGCAGGTTCGCACCGGTGCTGACCGGTGCGGACACGGTCATGGTATTCGTCGTGTTATCCCAAGTTTGAGAGGATCCGAGCTTGACGGCACCGGTGCCGCTGATGGTGATTGTGTTGTTTCCCGAAAGCGTGGTGCCGCTGCCGTTGAGCGTGAGGGTGTTGATGTCCGTGGCGATCGTGTAGGCCCCGCTGATCACCAGCTTGCCCGCGCTGATGTTGCTGCCAAGCGTGACCGTGCCGGCCGTGCCGGCCAGATTGGCGGTGTAGCCCGGAGTGTTGTTCCACACCAGGTAGTTGGTTTCATTCGGCCCGGAATCCCAGTTCTTGAGGGTGGTGTTCCAGGTGCCGGTGCCGCCGGCGCTGGTTCCATCGGGCGGGATCACCAGCGGGTCGATGTCGGCGGTTCCGCCATCCCAAAAAACATTCCAAGTGGGCACGGGTGTGACGCTGGCCGTGTTGTTGGCCGGAGCCGGATCGGTTTCGTTGCCGGCCACCGTGGCGTCGTTCTTGTAAATCCCCGTGGGCAGGACCTTGGCGGTGATGTCTATCAGGCTGGATCCTCCGTTGTTCAGGTTGCCGATGGTCCAGATGCCGGTGAGCGGGTCATAGGTGCCCGACTCGGGAGCCGCGGAAACAAACTCGTAGCCGTTGGGGAGCAGGTCGGTGACGGACACGCCGGTGGCATCGTCCACCCCGTCATTGTAGGCAATCACGGTGAATTTGACATTGGTGCCGAATACCGGATTCGGCTTGTCGACGGATTGGGTGATCGTCAGGTCGGTGGACTGGGCTGCGGTGATGGCGGCCGTGGCAAGAAACAGGGATGAGCCGAGATAGGGGCGGAATTTCATGATGTTGGACGGAGTATGGATGATGGTTGGTTTGAAAGGAGAAGGATCAACGCCGGCGGCGGACGAGGGTGAGCATGCCGAGTCCGCCGAGAAGGATGGCCGACGGCTCGGGCACGAACTTGACTTGCAGGCTGTTGCTGTTGATCAGCCAGCCGTTGGTGCCGAACGACGAATCGAGTGTCAGTCCGGTGGTGTTGGTGCCGATGGCCAGATCGCCATAGTCGAGGCCCGTGGAGGAGTTGAAGGTGAAAAGCGTGTAAGGAGCGCTTCCGCTGATGCCTCCCGCATTCGAGAAGTTGAAGAGCATTCCGTTCGCACCGCTGCCGGTGACGGCACCGGCGATGGCGAGCAGGTCCGAGGAGGATCCGAGTTCAAAGTTGAGCGTGGCCCCGTTGGTTAGATCCAGCGCGCCCATCGCCAGGGCGCCCGGCGAGGCGCCGGGAGCGATCACCGAGGATGTTCCACCCGTCGCCACCGTGCCCGTCACGGTGCCACGGCCTGTCAGCGTCTGGCTGGCGCCCAGCGTGAAACCTCCGTTGAGTGCGGAAACATCCAGATAAGCGCCGGATTTCACCTCGATGGTGGTGGAGGCGAGAGAGCCTTTCAGCTCGTTGATCACTACGGTTTGGGGTCCTGTAAGGCTGCTGTTCTTCAAGTAGAGCTTCCCCGTGTAGTCGATATGAATGATTTCATCGGCAGCGCCATTGACGGTCAATGTTTGACCCACGGCATACTTGGTGGTGTCGGCTGCCGTCACAGAAATGTATTTCTTTCCGTTATAGGCGCCTGATGCGCCATCATTGGCGAGGCTCAGGCTGGTTGATGCCAAGCCTTGCATGCTTTGCAGCTTCAGGGTTCCTTGCTCGACCACGGTGGGGCCAGTGTAGGCCGCCGTCACAAGCGTCTGGGTTCCGGCCCCCGTTTTGATCAGCCCCACGCTTCCCATGAGCGGAGCGGTGAAGGTGGTGCTTGGGTTGCTGCTGCCAATGGTCACATTGACGCCGCCCGTCGCGCCGAGGTTCAGTCCGACCGAGCCACCTTTGAGTCCTGCGATCTTGTAGGCTTTGTTGTCCGCGAAGGAGAGTTCCATGCGCTGGCCACTCACATTGAGGGTGGCGTTCTTCAGCGCGTCCGCTCCGGCAACGGTCAGCTTGCCGTCGGTCTGGAATAGGATTTCTCCGGAATAGTCGTTGTTTCCACTCAGGATCAGTGTGCCTCCCGTGCCCGGATTCTGGTCGATGTTGAAAGTGCCCGAGCCTGAGATGTTTCCTGCAAAGGTCACACTTTGGGAGGTGCTTCCACTGTAAAAACCCGAGTTCCCGTTCCACGTCATGGCGCGGCTGGTCGACTGGGCTGCCGTGGGGGTGGTTTTGAGCGTGGCACCATTGAGGATCAGCTCGCCTCCCGCACCGAAGGCTGAACCGGCATCGGCAAAGGTGTTGCCGACCACATGGCCGTTCGTGGTGAAGGAATTGGAGCCGTTGACATAAGTTTTTCCCGTATAGCCGTTGGTTCCGTTCAGCGTGACCGCGCCTGCGTTGGTGCCGTTGTAATAGGAGTTGATGGTGAGGCCAGCACCTGCCCCTGAGATCTTGCTGTTAATGGTCACGCCATTCGCTCCGGGATGGAGAATCAACTCATTGTTAGAGCCAATGTTGACAAGCCCCGCGTTGGCCGTGGCGCCGATCGTCCACAGACCGGTGCCCGTTCCCTGGCCGCCATTCATCAGGCTGTTTGCGGTGAACGACGTTCCCAGCGTGCTGGTGCCCGCGGCACCGCTGTAGCGGATGCTGTTTGCGGAAACCGTCGCGGGCGCGGTGCCGCCCGGATCGGAGATTTCGTAGTTGGCTGCGGAGTCATTGCCGAGGGTGGCGGTGGTCACTGCCGTTCCGGTCAAGGCCGTGACCTTGCCGGTGCCATCAACTGTCGCATACTTGATCGGTGCGGCATTGCCGAGACCGCTCGACGGGCTGCTGATGACGGCCCAGTTGCCAAGGTCGGTTGCAACGGGAACGTAGAAGTCGCCGGATGTTCCGTTGGTGGGAGTGGTGAAGCTCAACGTGCTTCCTGCGTTCCGGGTGATGGTGCCGAGAGTCACCGTGCTGACGGTGCCGGTGCCGGATTGATGGGTGATGTTGATCCCGGTTGATCCCGTGAGACTCACAGCCCCGAATGTCTGGGAATTCGTGGCGCTGGTTTTCGCCCTAACCCTCAGATAACCGTTGTTCAAGGCGAGGGTGTTGCCTGCCGCGACCATGTTGGACGGATTGGCGGCAGTCATGGAGTTCAAGTCCAGTTCCAGAATCCCCTGATTCACCGTCAAACCACCGGTTAGATTCGCGTTACCGGCGCCGGTTTTGATGGCGACCAGGCCTGCGCCTGACTTGGTCAGGCCATTCGAGCCGATGAAGGAGGATGTGATATTCGTGGTGTTGAGAGCGAAAATACTTGGTGCCGTGCCACTCAGGGTAAGGGCGTTCGATCCAGACAGCGTATAGGTGCTGGATGTGTGCATGAACAGCAAGCTATTGGCGCTGATCGCGGTTCCAAGAGTCACCGTTCCAGCAGCTCCACCGAAGTAAGCGGTGTCATTCGCGTTGGCGGTATTGTCCCATGCGACATGGGCGGTCGCTCCAACATCCCAGTTGGCGATCGCTGTGCTCCAGGTGCCGGTGCCGCCTGCACTGATTCCGTCTCCGTTGGTGCCGATGTTGGCGGTTCCGCCATCCCAGTAGAGGATGGAGGCCGGCATGGCAAGGAGGCTCGATAGGTAGATGGCGGTGGTTGCGAACGATGCGTGGAGCTTCATGGCTGGACGGGTCGAGAGTTGTGGAAAAGGGATAATGGTCGGTGGAAAAGCCGCACATTAGGGCCTTCCTCCCCCGCTGCGAGTGGAGATTTCGAGCCAAGTGGGAGAAAAAATGGGCCAGTTGGGCGCTTCGGGCTTGCCGGGAAGCGTTGCAGGTTGTCCACTGGGTGCCGATGATCCGCCGCCGCAGCGCCGCCGAGCAGACCGCCGCCCACCTGATTGAGGAGTTGGGGCGGGGGCGGTGGCGCGGCGTGTTGCCTGGGGTGAACCGGTTGGCGGAGGAACTCGGGGTTTCGCGGGAGACGATGCGGACGGCGCTGGTGTTGGTGGAGCAGCAGGGTTTCCTGCGGCCGCAGGGCGAGGGGCGGGCGCGGGCGGTGGTGGAGGAGGTGCGGGAGAAAACCCTGCGGCGCGAGGGATTGCGGGTGGCCATGCTGCTGAGGGAAAGCCTCGCCCACGAGGTCAACGGTGCCTTCCAGCGCCTGTTGATGGGGATCTGGCACGGACTGGAGGAGGCCGGCCACGTGTGCGTGTTCACACCCAAGACCCAGGAAGAACTGGGCCATAACCCGGCGCGGATCATCCGCATGGCCAAGCAGATCCCGGCCGATGTCTGGCTGGTCTCGGCCGGGTCGCTCGAGATCCTGCAATGGTTCGCCGCCGGAGAAGTGCCGGCGTTGGCGATCGGCGGGCGGATCAAAGGCTTGCCGATCGCGGGAGCCTCGCGCGACCCGCTGCCGGCGTTTCGGGCGGTATTCCGGGATCTCATCGGGATGGGCCACCGCCGGATCACCCTGATCAGCGGGCGGGAGCGCCGGTTGCCCAGCCTCAGCGCGATCGAACGCACCCTGAAGGAGGAATTCGAGACCCACGGGATCCCCTTCGGCCCCTTCAACGTGCCGGACTGGGAACCGACCCCTGACGGGCTGGACGCCCGGTTGCGGGAGTTGTTCCGGGTGACCCCGCCGACGGCAATCCAAGTGCATTCGTCGTCGTCGTCGGTGGGGCTGTTGTCGTTTCTGCATCGCCACCACATCCGGGTCCCGGAGGATGTTTCGATCATCTGCGAGAGTATGGAAAACGCGATGGCTTGGCACCGGCCGGCGCTGGCGCATTTTTCGACCGATTGGGACGCCATCCTGCGGCGGGTGCTGTGCTGGGTGGACGGCGTGGCCAAGGGACGGGAGGATCGCCGCCAAATGGCCACCGGCGCGGTGTTTCATCCGGGCGGATCGATCGCCCCACCGGGAAAATGGGCGTGGAAAGGGTGAAACCGCAGCATTTTCCCGGTTGCGGGAATCCGGATGCCGGGTAAGTTCCGCGTCCCATGAACACCCCGGCCACCGCCGACCTCCTCGCCGCCCTCAACTGGCGCTACGCCACCAAGAGTTTCGATGCCAGCCGCATCATATGTTGATAAGGTTATGATAAGGTGATGATAAGGTGACAGACGAAATATCGACTGTTGGGAGCTGAGCAAAAGTGGACAGAATTAAATCGAGCAAAAGTGGATTTCTTCATCATCTGGCCGATTGCTCTGGCATCTTCGTATTGACTTTCTCTCGCCGAACCGCCGGAAATGACGCCTTCCTTGTAGCCATTCGCTCCAAATCGATAAACTCCGGGGTTTGGGGCGGAGCCCCAATATGGGCTGGCTGGCCCGAGGCCGCTGTGCTCCGCCGGCTCCATCGGAAGGCGATCTCAGTGGCCTGAGACCCTCGCCGAATACCGTCACCAAGATCATGGAGATCTGTCCACTTTTGCTCAGACAATTAAATCCACTTTTGCTCAGTCGCCGACACTGACGAAATATCGACTTGCAGGGCCCCCTGTTTCGTGCCATTTTCCGGTCCGGGGACGGGGTGGGCTTGGCCCGTCCGGGCTTTCTGATCCCTTTCCGGTTCCTCAATCCGTTCATTATCAACGTTTTACCACTCAGAAACACCATGAGACGCGCGCGCTGGCTTGCTCCCTGGAAGGACTCCGCCGAACGACCTTCGATCTACCACTGCGTCACCCGCGTGATGGGAAGGGATTTCGTGTTCGGGGTGGTCGAAAAGGAGAAATTCCGCACGTTCATGCGGATGTATGAGAAAACCGCCGAAGGCTTGTAGGCGGTTTGGACTGGGAGCGGAGCGACCAACCCCGAAGGGGTGAGGCTCAGTGGGGCTGAGCCGAATCAACTTTTCCGGCTGCCGGGTGCTGGCCTATTGCATCATGTGCAACCACCTCCACATCCTGCTGGAGGTCCCGCCGATGCCGGAGGGCGGACTTTCCGATGAGGAACTGCTCAAACGCCTGCGCGCGATCTATTCCGATTCCGAGGTGGCGGAGGTGGAAAAGCGGCTGGCCGAAGTGCGCAAGGCCATCGCGGAAGGACAGGCCGGCGAGGGCCTGGCCCGCGAGGTGCATGAGCGCTTCACCTACCGGATGCACGATCTGGGGCACTACATGAAGACCTTGCTGGGGCGGTTCAGCAAGTGGTTCAACACCACCCACCAGCGCACCGGGACGCTGTGGGAAGGCCGTTTCAAAAGCGTGCTGGTGGAGGAAGGCGTGGCCGCGCGGGCGATGGCGGCCTACATCGACCTCAACCCGGTCCGCGCCGGGATGGTGACCGATCCGGCCGACTACCGGTGGAGCAGCTACGGCGAGGCGATGGGCGGCGGGGCGAAAGGCACCGGAGCCAAGGCGCGGGCCGGGCTGGTTAGGGCGTTCGGAGCGCATTTGGGCTGGTCGGCCGACGCGCGGCACTGGGCGGGCCGGGTTTCGAAGGAATACCGGATGCTGTTGCTGGCGGATGGTCAGGAAAAAACCCGCGAGGTGCAGGATGCGGAAGGAAAGACGGTGGAAAAGGTAGTGAGAAATGGGATCTCCCCGGCGGTGGCGGAGAAGGAGATGAAACGCCTCATCGGTTGCAGCGATCTGCCGCTTTCGCAGGTGGTGCGCTACCGGATCCGGTATTTCACGGATGGAGCCGTGTTGGGCAGCCGCGGGTTTGTGGATGAGATCTTCAAGGCATGCCGGGAGAGGTTCGGCGGGCGGCGGAAGGATGGCGCTCGGGGTTTGCGCGGGGCGGGTGCTCCGGCCAAAGGCGTGCTGTGGAGCGCCAGGGATTTGCAGGTGGGAGTCTGAGAATTGGGTGGTTAGTTTGGAATCGGGAGGCATTTGGGTGGCAGCCGCGGAGGGCCTGCGGTCGGGCCGGCTGAAGCCGGCGGTCCGTTAGGATCGGGTGGTTTGTTGGAAATCGGGAGGCATTTGGGTGGCAGCCGTGGAAGGTCTGCGGCCGCATAAGGCCTGATATCAAATCTCAAATTGGAGGCTATGGCTTGACGCGAATGACGTGGGGGGGGCTGGAAAAGAATAGGCACCGGCTTAAAGCCCGACCATCCGCCGGAATTCCATCGCGGCGGCGGGATCCAGCAGGCGCAGCGCGGATTCCACCGGCAGGTCCGCGGCCACGATGTCCTGGGCCGCCTGCAATGCCGGATAGACGACGCGGCGGAACTCCACCACACGGGTGTCGGAATCCCACAGCGTCCAGCCGGCCCGCCAATCGCCGTCCCGCGGCTGGCCGACCGAACCGACGAGCACCGCGCAAACCACACCCTCGGGCAGATGGATTTTCGTGGTGCTGATCCGCTCGGGCGTCACGGGTTCGGATGGATCATAGAAAATCTCCTGCCGATGAGTGTGGCCGAAAAAACCGATCCCGCCGCCGGGCGAATCGCGCAGGCGGTCGAGGGTGGGCAGCGCGTCTAGCAGACTGCGCAAATACGGCCACTCTCCGGGCTGGTGGAGCGCCGCATGGGTGAGCGTGCCGCCCGGCAGCGGGAGTTGCGCGGGCAAATCCGCCAGCCAGCGGGCGTTGTCCTCGGAAAGCGTCCGCGCGGCTTCCTCCACCCCGGCCCATACCGGGTTTTTCCGCCACTCGCGATGGGCCGGCAGCACCGAGCGGTCGGCCCGTATGTCCAGGGTGTAGCGGTCGTGATTGCCCATCACGCATTCGCCGCCGGACTCCCGCACGCGGGTCACGCAGGCGTCCGAACTCGCCCCGTAGCCGACGATGTCCCCGCCGAATACGATCCGGCCCACGCGTGCCTTCGACACGGCGTGCAGAACGGCCGCCAGCGCGCGTGCGTTGGCGTGGATGTCGGATAGAATGGCGATGCGGGGCATGAAAATCCGGTTAGGTGATCGGTTCGAGCCGGGCGGTGAAATGGCGGAGCACCGGAGACTCGGAAACAATCCGATAGCCGGTTAGGTCGGCGGCGCGGGAACAGGCCTCGATGATCACCTCGGCGAGGTAATCGACGTGGCTTTGGGTGTAAACCCGCCGCGGAAACGCCAGCCGGACCAACTCGCGGGAGGCGGGTTTCTCGGTACCGTCCGGCTGCAATCCGAACATCACCGTGCCGATCTCCACCCCGCGCACGCCGCCGGTCAGATAGAGCGCGTTGTTGACCGACCAGGCCGGGTATTCCAGCGGCGGAATGTGCGGCGCGATTCCGCCCGCGTCCAGATAGACCGCGTGGCCGCCGGTGGGTTCGATGATCGGAATGCCGGCGTCCGTCAGTTTTCTCCCGAGGTAGGCGATGGAGCCGATCCGGTATTCGAGGTATTCCGGCTGGAGCGCCTCGTAAAGCCCGTGGGCGATCGCCTCAAGGTCGTAGCCGGCCATGCCGCCGTAGGTGGGAAATCCTTCGGTTAGAATCTCCAGATTGCGGCAGCGGGTGGCGAGCGCGTCGTTGTTGAGCGCGAGGAATCCGCCGATATTGGCCATGCCGTCCTTCTTGGCGCTCATCGTGCAACCGTCCGCCAGGGCGAACATTTCACGGGCGATGTCGATCGGGAGTTTTCCGGCATAGCCTTCCTCGCGGGTCCGGATGAACCAGGCGTTTTCCGCGAACCGGCAGGCGTCGATGAAAAACGGGATGCCGTGTTTCCGGGCGATGGTGCTTACGCCGCGGATGTTGGCCATGCTGACCGGCTGGCCGCCGCCGGAATTGTTAGTGACGGTGATGAGAATGGCCGGCACGCGGTGCGCGCCGATCTCGCGGATGGCCGATTCGAGCGCCACGAGGTCCATATTTCCCTTGAACGGATGCGGCGACTTGGGGTCGCGGCCCTCGGGGATCAGCAGGTCGCGCGCCTCGGCGCCGGTGTGCTCCACATGCGCGCGGGTGGTGTCGAAATGGGTGTTGTTGAGAACCACGTTGCCCTTTTTCGCCAGCGTGCCGAACAAGATATGCTCCGCCGCCCGGCCCTGGTGGGTGGGGATGACGTGCTTGAAACCGGTGATGTCGCGCACCGCCGCCTCGAACCGGTAAAACGAAGCCGCGCCGGCGTAGGATTCGTCGCTGGCCATCATGCCGGCCCATTGGCGCGATGACATCGCGCCCGTGCCGCTGTCGGTCAGCAGGTCGATCAGGACGTCCTCGGCGCGGAGCTGGAACGGGTTGAAACCGGCGGCTTCGAGCGCCTCCCTGCGCTCGTCCGCGGTCGTGAAGTGGATCGGCTCGACCGAGCGGACCCGGAACGGCTCGATGATGGTGCGTGGCGTGAATTCGTTCATGGCGGCAGGCTAGGGCCATCTACCGCCGGATGCCAAGTGAATATGCCGGAGATGCGGCTATCGGCGTCTCCCGCCGTGACCGCGTCCGGGGACGGGCGATCCTCGAACCAACCCACACGAACATGGGTTCACTTCCCGAGCGTCGGCACGCCGTCTTTCCAAACGACCCGCACCCTTGAAAGGTACCAGGTTTTTCCGCGGTCGTTGTTTCCCTGATAGAAAAGGTGGGTGGTGCCGTCGGTGTCGTTGAACACGCCGGGGTGTCCGGATTCCGAGGAATTCCACGATCCGGGAGGCCCGTTAGGGAGGAACGGCTTGTCGGACAAGCGCTGCCAGCGGATGCCGTCGGTGGACCAGGCCACGCCGATCTGCTGGGGCTCGTTGTTGTATCCGCCGGCGTAGAACATCCAGAGCTTGCCGTCGCGCCGCATCACGGAGGCGGCCTCGATGCAGTTCTTTTCCCATGGCAGTTCGGGTTTGAGCACCGGGCCGTCGGAAAGCTGCTTCCACTGGCTCCGCCCGTAGTCGGAGTCGAGCGGCGCCGCAGCGACACCCTGCATCTGGACCTTCATCGCCGGGTCGCGGGTGGCGAACCAGAGAAACAACCGGTCGCCCACCGGATAGACCTCCGCGTCGATCGCACGGCCCACGGTCCAGTCGCCGGTTGGCGCGAACACCGGATTTTCCGGGTTGCGGGTGAAATGGATGCCGTCCTCGGACCACGCGTGGCAGATCGCGTCCTTGGGGCCGTTGCCGTAGGTTTGATAGAAAAGATGCACCTTGCCGCCGCGCACCCAGGCGGCGGGAGCGGCCAGCCCCTTCTTGTCGCAGTCCTGCGCGGGTTTCAGGGTGCCCGCCTTTTCCCAATGGGTTAGGTCCTTGCTCCGCGCGATGCCGACCGACCATCCGCCCACGCCGTTTTGCGCGCCGGGCAAGGAGTAATACATCAGATAGGCATCGCCAAAACGGATCACCGAAGGGTCCTTCGAAAACGGTTTGCCGCTCGACTCGTCCGCCCACCGCATCTCCGGCAATGGCGCGGGCGTTTCGCCCCTAACCGCGGCAAGGGACAGCAGGACGAGCGCCAAGGATGTGATGATGTCGGCTTTCATCCCGGACAAATACGTGACTCCAACCGCAAATCTTCATGATGGAATCCGCACGGCCATCATGGAGCGGGTGGCGCGAAGAAGTGAATCAGGTTGTCCTGCACACCGCCGCCCTTTTTCTTCGATTTGATGGCTTTTTTCAAAACTTCCTCCGAATCCGGGGCGTCGATGTCCAACCCGGCCACCGGCGTGCCCGTGATCTGCCGGTCATAGAGCACCGATCCCTTGAGCGCGATCGCGAGTTCGGCATCCGAGTCCAAAGCCAGCGTTCGCGCGCACATTTGGGCCGCAAGCCATGAGGCTTCGGCGAAAGCGTCCTTCGCTTCGTCGGTGAAGCGCCGCAGGTCCTGCACCTCGATGATGAACAGGCAGCGGTCGGGATGGGCCTCACACCACACGGTGATGCCGTTTCCATCCGATGATTTCCCGGACTTGCTGGCGATCGCGGTGGATCTGAAAGTCTTCATGATGCCGGCGCACGACTCAGCGGCCTTGGTGGCTTCGGCGGTGTTGCCCCGGCCGGATACGCCGCCCGGGTGACTCACAAAACTCTCGGCCTGCCTGAGCGCGGAGTATCCGGGCTGTTTCGCCCGCTCCTTTTCCCGCTTCGTGGCACTTGACGAAACCAGCACGATCAGCAGCGGAAAAATCAAAAGCGGCGAGAAAATCAGCATCCGCATCGCCAACAGCGCACCGCTCCGGTGCTTCGGGCGCCTGCGAATCAACGCGTCCGCCTGAGCCGGCCCGATGATCTGCGCCAGAATCGGCTCGGTGACGTCCACTCCCCCGCCCGAGTTCCGCCACAGCGCCCCGATCGTGAAAATCGGCCCCCACGGAATCCCCCACCAACCCACACACATCGAAATGAGCGACCAACCGAAGGCACCGCCAACATTCGATTGGCCCGGCGGAATGTAGGTGATCGGCGAGCTTCTGCGGAAACTCATCACCAAAATCGAAATCGCATATTGATAGACCACAAACCGGCCGCCGAGGGAGATTTCATCGACGATCTGCCGGACGCTCTTGCCGTAGGTGCCGGAAAGCACCCTGCCGTCCACCAGAAACGGCTGGTCCAGATAGCGGTCCCCCGCGTCGGCCGGCACCGGGGGCGGCACGGCAAGGGAAACGGGACGCGCGACCCCGCAATCGATCAGTTGCGAAAGCGGACTCCAATCCGCGGCGCCGGGCGCGGCCCCAAGGTCGGTCGGCTGCAACAGTCCGTCCCTCAGCATGCCCTGGATCTTCTCGGTCGGATACGGCCCCTCAATGGCGCCCGCTCGGCTTACATACAGTTCCATATTTATTTATTTATTTGATAAAATGTTATATATTAATATCCGCTTTCCGTGGCGCAAAGCATGCACGCCACAGCCATCATCGACTTCGAAATCGCTTTCTTCGCCGATCAGGTTTCCGGCAGCCTATCAATCGGCCCCATAGCGTCAACAGAATTTCCGCTCCAACCGGAATATTGTTTGTCCGTGCCACTTTCGGATCACCGATAGAGAACCGGTTCCTTTCGCCAGTCGCGGTCCTTGTCGCGCGCCCACTCCGCCACCCTCGGGCGGCGTTCGCGAAGGCGCACCGACTCGATTCCGCAATAGCATCCCTGCGAGCGCGGGTTGCGGCCGACGCATTCGAGCCGCAGCGTGTGCTTGCCCGGATCCGGCCAGAAGTCCAACAAATGCACCTCCCCGACCTCGATGTTCTCACTGAAGAGATCGAAACGGTCGCCGACCCTGACCCCGTCGAAATACGCCTGATAGATCCCGAAGTCGTAGCTTTTGGTCACGTTGAGGAGCAGCCGCAGGGGTTCCTTCTTTTCCACGGTCACCGGGATTTCCAGCCACGCGCCCTCGGCTGCGGGCGGCATGTAGAGCA
Source organism: Verrucomicrobiota bacterium (assembly GCA_017301995.1). Taxonomy (GTDB): domain Bacteria; phylum Verrucomicrobiota; class Verrucomicrobiia; order Verrucomicrobiales; family Akkermansiaceae; genus Luteolibacter. The sequence continues at coordinate 144,152 of JAFLEH010000016.1, forward strand.
GATGGGGCGCATCGTGGACCGCCACTTGCTGGGTCCTCGCCTCGCCCGTGCCATGGTGCTCCCCCGCGGCGAAATCGGCGGCCCGGACGGTCACCCGTTCGAGGCTTGGCAACCGGCGTTCCCGCGCGTGCGGCGCGCGGGCCGCAAACGTCGGCTCGCCGGTTTGATACCAGAACGCCACGCTCGAATAGTCGTCCTCGCGCGGGTTCCAACTGTTGGTTTTCCCCTCCGGATTCTCATCGGGCGAGATCCAGCCGAAGTGTTCGAACGTCACCTTGATTCCGGTGTTGAACACCAGCGGATCGGACAGGTGCCACCGATAGGCGCTGGTGTGTCCGCCGACGATGCCCCATTGGTCGAAATAGGGCACGCCGAACGTCGGGGTGCTCTTCGCTTTCAGCCCCCATGCGGATAGAAAATAGTCCTCCGTTCCGGTTCCCCAGATCGAAGGCTTGGCTTCGCCGTCGATATATATTTTTTCATCACCTTCTCCGAACCACGCCGGGCTCCGGGTGCGGACCGCGAGCACGGTGCCGACGTAGTGCCCCTTGCCGGCGGTTTCGAGCACCACGTAGTCCCGGTCCTTCGCCACGGGGTATTCCTGGCGGTATTGCGCGTGGAAATACGGCGTATCGTCCGGAATAGTGTCCTTCCTGATCCAGTCGATGTTGTAATAGAGCAAACAGACCGGCTTGTCGCTTTGGTTGACGATTTCTATCCGGGCCGATTTCCGGAAGGGCATGCGCCAGTAGCAGTTGTAGGAGTCCGCGTCCTCGACGACGACCGGGGTGCTGATCACCTCACGGCGCTGGCCGAAGCAGTTCGCGAAGAAATCGCCCAGCGGGGCCTCCACTCCCGGCCGCTCCCGGCCGTCCCAGTAGATCCGCAGCAGCATTTCCTGGTGATTGGCCGCGCCTTTGGGTGCCCAATCCTGCGGCTCCGGACCGAGAAACGTCAGCCACAGGTGGGTGATCACGCCGGGTCCACGCTCGTCCATCAGAACGTGGGTCGCTCCGGGAGCCACCTGATGGTTGTCCCAGTTGCTGGCCTCGTCCGCGTCCCCTTTCGGATCGGCCTTCGGGTCCAGCTTGCGCTCGGTCCCGCCCCGCCGGACCTCGCCCATCCGCATCGTCGAACTGACTCTCATCGAGCGCCCGTCCTGCGGCTTTGAAAGCTCCTCAAGCGTGTCCGCCACGGCGGGCACCGTTAGAACCAACAAGGCGAATGCCACGGCGGCGGCATGGGAGACGGACTTCAGCACCGGCGTTTCTATCAATACGGATTTCATGGCGGTTTGCGGGCCGGAAACCTCCCGCAACCCCGAAGGTAGCGGATCCGTTCCCGTTGCCAAGCTCCATCGGCGACCATGCAGCCGCGCTCGCGGGAGCGTGGCCTCCAGGGGCCGCGTGAGCCGAACGACCACCTTCTCACGAAGGCGGCTACGGGATTCGCTCTTTCCCCTGGTCCATCCGTAGCCGCGCTCGCGAGAGCGTGGCTCACCAGGCCCGGTCCATCGGTCCAGCCTATTTCCGATCTTCCGCCGCGGGCTTCCCGGTGAGCGCCTGATAGACCGCACGGGCGATCACGGCGGCGCCGTCGTTGTTGGGGTGGACCTTGTCGGGGATCATTGCGTCTTTGCCTGCGGTGGCGGCGTGGACGCCGATGATGCCGGCCTTGGTGGTGCGGGCGATCTCATCCACCAGCGGGATTTCCTCCTTGGTGACGGGTTCGTTGATCCCCCAGTTGCCATCGCCGGCGATGTAGGGCGGATGGCAGATGAAGATCCGCGGCTTTGACGGCAACTTGGCGAATTGGGTGATCAGATCGATGTAATCCGGCACGAAGCGGTCCTTGAGCTTCCAGTTCTGCGGCTTGGTGTCGTTGGTGCCCAACAGAATCACCACCACGTCGGGCTGAAACGCTTTGGCGTTTTTGAAAGCGTCGGTTTTCTGATAGGGATGATCCCCCTCCTTGAGCAGGGTGGTGCCGCTGACGCCGAAGTTCTTCACCGACCACTTCTCGCCCAACAATTTGGCGATCTGGTCGGGCCATGCCATGCCGGGCGTGGCTCCCACACCCTGGGTGATGCTGTCACCCACGCAGGCGAGTTTCACCGGGGATTTGAGCGAACCGGTATCGACCGGCGCGGAATTCTGTGCCACGGCGTGGATAGCGGCGACTAACAGCAATGCGAGGATGCGTTTCATGGTCTGTCGGAGGTTGGATCCGCCGCAACGGGCCCGGCGGAGGGCTAGTCTTACAGCGGCGGCAGGCCCAACATTTCAGGCAGGGCCTCGCGCGGGCGCCAGGTGAGGATTTCCGGGTCGCCGGCGGTGACGAGAACGGTGTGCTCGAAGTGCGCGGACGGTTTGCCATCCAGGGTGACGGCGGTCCAGCCATCAGCCAGGATGCGCATGTCGGCGACGCCCGCGTTGACCATCGGTTCGATGGCGAGGGTCATGCCGGGCATGAGAACCGGGGATTTGCCCGACGGGCGGAAATTGGGGACCTGGGGTTCCTCGTGGAGCTTGCGGCCCACGCCGTGACCCACGAACTCCTTGACGACGGTGAAGCCGCGCGGCGCCACATAGGCTTCCACGGAGGCGCAGAGGTCGGCAAGGCGCACACCGGCGCGGGCGTGCGAAATGGCCTCGAAAAGCGATTGTTCGGTGACCGCCAGCAGGCGTTTGATGGAGTCCGGGACATCGCCGGCGGCCACGGTGGTGGCGTTGTCGCCGATGAATCCGTTTTTCACCACCCCGACGTCGATGCTGACGATATCGCCCGGCATGATCCGGCGGGTGCCGCCCATGCCGTGAACGATTTCCTCGTTGACCGAGATGCAGGTGTAGCGGGAAAACCCGCGGTAGCCGAGGAACGCGCTGCGGCAGTCGTGGTCGCGCATGAGCACGGCGGCCTGTTGGTCGATCTCGCCGGTGGTGACACCGGGGCGGACCATTTTGGCGAGTTCCTGAAGGATGGCCGAGGCGGTGGCGCCAGCGATCCGCATCAAACCGATTTCACGCGGTGACTTGATCGGGATGCGCGGGATACGTGCCACCGGAGGATCGGGCTGGGATTCAGATCACGTGGGCCTTCTGGGCGATATAGACGGTCATTCCGATGACCACCAGCACGGCGATCACAAGCCACAGATAGATGATGGCCGAGCGCGAGGCGCTGGCTCCGCTCTGGGCGAGCCGGTCGTAGCGTCCGCGGAGTTTGCCCTTGCGGAGGAATCCGTCGTAGTGCTTTTGCAGGAGGTGGGTCTCAACCTGGCGCATCACGTCGAGCACCACTCCCACCATGATGAGCAGGGAGGTACCACCGAAGAACTGAAGGACGAGCGAACCCGGCGGGAGGCCGACCATTTTTCCGGTCAGAACCGGCAGAATGAAAATCAGGGTGAGGAAAATGGCCCCCGCGAAGGTCAGGCGGGTCATCGTGAAATCGAGGAACTCGGCGGTGGGCTTTCCGGGGCGGACGCCGGGGACGTAGCCGCCGTTGCGCTTCAGGTCCTCGGCGATCTGCGAGGGCTGGAACATCATCGCCACCCAGAAGTAGGAGAACAGGAAAATGCCAATGCCGCCCATGATGTAGAACCAAGTGCCACCGCGCGAGAACTCACCGTAAAGCTTGGTGGCCCAGCCTTGGCCGAAAAGGTTGGCCATGGAACCCTCGCCGTGGAAGGCGGGGATCTGGCTGAGCAGAATCGGCGGCAGGGAGAGCACCGCGGTGGCGAAAATGATCGGCATCACGCCAGAGTAGTTCACCTTGAGCGGCAGATACTGGGTCTGGCCGCCGAACTGTTTGCGGCCGACGTTGCGCTTCGCATAATGGACGGCGATCCGCCGCTGGGCCTGGGTGATGGCGATGGTGCCCGCAATGACCAGCAGCAACAGGGCGATCATCACGACCATCATGATGGCGCGCCAGGCGTTTCCGCCGGCGGCGGGGTTCACGAAGAAATTCCACGCCTGAAGCAACGCGCCGGGCAGGGCGGAAATGATGTTCACCGTGATGATGATCGAAGTGCCGTTGCCGATGCCTTTTTCGGTCATCTGGTCGCCGATCCACATCAGGAGCACGGTTCCGGCGACGATGGTGAGCACGGTGAGCGCCATCCACGACCATGACGGATCCGGCACCAGCGTACCGAACTTCTCAACGCCGGACATATAAGGGATGCTCCCTGGGTTCATCAGGGTCTTGGTGACGAAGAACCCCTGAACCAGCGCGATGCCGATGGTGAGGTAGCGGGTGATCTGGGTGATCTTCTGGCGGCCGCCGTCCTCGCGGGCCAGCTTGGAAAGCTTCGGCACGATGGCGGTCATGAGCTGGACCACGATCGACGCGGAAATGTAGGGCATGATGCCCAGCGCGAAAATACCCGCCTGTTGCAGACCACCGCCGGAAAACACCTGAAGCAGCGCGGTGATGCCGCCGGACGGATTGGTCGGATCGGCATTCGACTGGAGGCTGTCCATCCAGGCCTTGATCACGCCGGCGTCCACTCCCGGCAGCGTGATATGCACGCCGAGGCGGATGATCACGATGAGAGCGAGGCTGAAAAGAATGCGGTCCCGGAGTTCCGGGATTTTCCAGGTGTTGGCGAAGGCGGAAATCATGGCGTGTGGGATCGGAAACGGGCGGGAGGCTTATACGAAAGGCGAGGAAGCGCGCAAGCGCTTCCTCACCGCAAAATCAGAAAACCGGTCTCGGAACGGCTCAAGCGGGTGTCTGGACGGATCCGCCTGCCTTTTCGATTTTCTCGCGGGCGGAAGCGCTGACGCGGTCCACCACGAGGGTGAAGGCCTTGGTGACCTCGCCGGTGCCGAGCACCTTGACGTAGTCATACTGGCCGTTGAGCAAGCCGGCGGCAAACAGCGCGGCATCATCGATGGTCGCACCGGCTTCGAAACGATCGTCCAGATCGCCGACGTTGACCACGCCCGGCGTGTCGCGGAACTTGGCCGTGCTGAAACCGCGCTTGGGAAGGCGGCGGTGCAGCGGCATCTGGCCGCCTTCGAAACCGGGACGCGGGCCGCCGCCGGAGCGGGCTTTCTGGCCTTTGTTGCCCTTGCAGGAGGTCTTGCCGTGGCCGGAGCTTTCGCCGCAACCGAGGCGCTTCACTCGGCGCTTGGCACCGGGATTGGGAGAGAGGGTGTGGAGATTCATGGGGCTGAATGTGGTTATTGGTTAAATGTTATAAGTTATCAGTTAAAATCCGATCACGGGTTGCCAGGCAAGAGCCTAATAACAAATAACCAATAACTTCGAACGGAGTTCAGATGGCCTTTTCCTTTTTCTTTTTGCCGCGGCCGGAGAGGACTTGGTCGCGGGTGCGGAGTTTGGAGAGCGCCTTGAGGGTGGCCTTCACCACGTTGGCGTGGTTGGAGGATCCCATGGATTTGGCGAGGACGTCGCGGATGCCCACCGCCTCGCAGACGGCGCGGACGCCACCGCCGGCGATGATGCCGGTACCGGGAGACGCCGGTTTGAGCAGAACCTTGCCGCCACCGTATTCCGCGTAGATTTCGTGCGGAATGGTGCCGTCAACGATGCACATCGGCTTGAGCACCTTCTTGGCGCTTTCGCCGGCTTTCTTGATCGCGTCGGAAACTTCGTTGGCCTTGCCGAATCCGATACCCACGCGGCCCAGCTTGTTGCCGGAAACGACGAGCGCGGAGAAGCTGAAACGGCGGCCACCCTTGACGACCTTGGCGCATCGGTTGATGAACACGACCTTTTCGGAAAGCTCGTTGCCTTCGGAGTCGGTGGGAGCGGCGCGCTCCTCGCGGCGCGGACCGCGTCCGCCGCCCTGGCCGCCACGGCC
>JAFLEH010000017.1 GCA_017301995.1 Verrucomicrobiota bacterium
GCAGCAGTGATTCAAGATGAAGGGCTTGATCGGTTGTCAGCAATAGAGGTTGGGAAATCCGGGCCATGACTGGATCATAGCAGATACTGTGCCAAATGCACAGTTATTTCGCGAACGTTGCACTAGGAGGATAGCGGCCAGATTGGATTTCCATGGTAGTCAAAATAACCCATTGGCCCGTTATTCAGAACGAAATCCCCACGCCAAACAAGAATCAAGTCGCCGTTTATCTCCGCGCCATCAGAGGTAAACGGTGGAATGTGCTCGCATCCGTCAAAGATGGGAGGTATCACCCAATCGAAACTTTCATCGATGGCTCCCCATTTTCGCCGGTTTTCCAGGTCCCTTGCCGGACAGATGCCGAAGTGGAAAAAGCCAACATCAGAGAATCGCTTCCCAGCGTGGTGATATTCTGACCTATCAACAAAAACGAATTCTCTTCCGATCTTCACACCACAAAACCGTCCGCCAATTGCGCGGGTGTCCGAGTATGTTTCTGCGGAAACGGCGGGTGCTCCGTCCAAATCAACAAACCCACAAACGGTTTTCCGTCCGACCCGCTTCTTGAACCTCAAGATTCCATCAGACGAAGGAGCATGGAGAAAGTGCGCCTCACCGAATTTCAGCAGTTCGAGCGACGGACGAATGAGGTACCATGTGTCCCCAATCAAGGCCGTGGTTCCGTTCGCCGTCCAATCGTTGATATGGTCAAAATCGAATCCAAGTACAAGCTCGTCGTTCTTGTTGATGAGTCCGAACTTGCCGGTCGTGCTTTTAGAAACCACAGCGAAGCCGCTTCTGAAGGCCCCTGCACGATGGTACTTGCACTCGATCACCAGTTCTCCCGTCATGTTGACATACCCTCCGATATTGTCCTCGGTACACGCAAGCGCCAATCCGTCCGAAACATCAAACAGGTAATAAACGCTCTCAGGAACCCACGATACATTGTGGTTATGCCAAATGCCGTTTTTCCGTGAGCCGGCCTCGGTGATCGCGGCATATCCACCTTGGAAGTAGCCGACAGTCATGAATTTGCCTGATGCCTCGACTATCGCCCCGTTGGCGTCAATGATGCCGTACGATCCGCCTTTTTTGTATGGGAATAGTTTCATATGCACATTTCGGATTCGTCGCCATATTCACTCGGACCAAGCCGGGCAATTGCCCCGGACCGTTCCGGTCACGCCTCGGCTTCGGCCATGCGTTCGGCCATTTCGGCTTTTTGGAGTTCGCGGGTGAACTCGTCGAGTTCTCCGGCCATGATGGCGGTGATGTTATGGGAGGTGTAACCGATCCGGTGGTCGGTGACGCGCGACTGGGGGAAATTGTAGGTGCGGATTTTTTCCGAGCGGTCGCCGGAGCCGATGAGGGACCGGCGGTGCGAGGAATAGGCCTCCTGCTGCGAGCGGAGTTTCTGCTCGTAGAGTTTGGTGCGGAGGATCTGCATGGCGGTTTCCCGGTTTTTGATCTGGGAGCGGCCGTCCTCGCAGCGGACGTAGGTGCCGGTGGGCAGGTGGAAAATCTGGACGGCGGATTCGGTGCGGTTGACGTGCTGGCCGCCCGCGCCGCCGGAGCGGCAGACTTCGATCCGGAGATCCTCCTGGCGGATTTCCACGTCCACTTCCTCGGCCTCAGGCAGCACGGCTACGGTGACGGTGGAAGTGTGGACGCGGCCCTGGGCCTCGGTGGCGGGCACGCGCTGGACCCGGTGGACGCCGGATTCGTATTTGAGAAACCGGAAAACCTCGTCGCCGGTGACCTTGAGGATGACTTCCTTGAAGCCGCCCACTTCCGACGGGCTGCTTTCGAGGTGCTCGCATTTCCATCCGCGCGATTCGGCGAAGCGCTGATAGAGCCGCATCAGCTCGGCGGCGAACAGCGAGGCCTCGTCGCCGCCCGCGCCGGCGCGGATTTCCACCAGCGCGTTGCGGTCCTCGTTGGGGTCGGCGGGGAGCAGCGCGTATTGGATATCGTCGGCCAGTTTTGCGACTTCGGCCTCGAGCGCCGGGATTTCGGCCGCCGCCATCGAGGCGAAATCGGGGTCGTCGGACTTGGCGAGTTCCTGGTTTTCGGCGATCTGCCGGACCAGATCCTCGTGGCGGTCCCACAATTCCAACGTTTGTTTCAATCGCCGATGCTCGCGCAGCAGGGCGGTGGCGCGCTTCGGATCGGCGAATAGGTCCGGATCGCCCACGGCCTCCTCCAACTCGCGGAAGCGGTCACGGCGTTTGGAAATGAGGATGGAATAGTCCAATGGAGGGAGTCGGGAGGTGATTTTTGGGGGGTCGGAATTGAAATCCGAAATCAGAAATTCGAAATTTGAAATTCGAAATCAGAAATTTGAAAGCCGGAGGCCGCGGGGCGGATTGTGTGTTAGGAAGCGGGGCTTTCCGGGGCGGCGGGGGCGGCGAAAAGGTCCGCTTGCACCGGACGCTGCGCCGGGGCAGGTGCCGGCGCGGCGGGAGCTTCCGGTTCCGGGGCGGATTCCTCGGCCACGGGCTCGGGAGTGGGCTCGGGGGCGGGCTCGGGTTCCGGTGCGGAGACTTCGGCTTCCAGTTGGGCCGCGTGTTCGACGGCGAGGCGTTCCTGTTCGGCGGCGAAGTTCGAGACGGGCTTGCGTTGCAGGCGTTCGACCTCCGCCTTGGCTTCGGCGGTGCGGTCGGGGGCGGGAGTGGTCGGGAAGACGGCGCCGAGTTTGGTGGATAGAGGCGCGGATTCCGGGGTGGCGGACTCCTGTTTCGCGAGGGCGGCGGCGAGTTTGCGTTCGGCTTTTTCGACGGCCGCGGCGGCCGCGGCTTCCTGTTTGCGGAGTTCGCCGACCACGCGGTTCGCGTTGGTTAGAGACTCGCGAAGACGGTCCACCTCGCCCTGGAGTTGGAGCGTGTTATCCGGGCGCGCCTGGATGGCCGCGAGTTCGCCGCGGACTTTGGATAGTTCGTTTTCGAGGGCGAAGGTCTTTTCGCGCTGGCCCTTGTTGGCCTCGGCGGCCTTGGTGTTGAGCGCGTTGAGGGTGTCGCGGGATTTTCTGAGTTCCGCTTCCAGGGCGGCGATGCGTTTCTGGTCGCCTTCTAGCCGGTGCTGGGCATCGGAGAACTCTTTGGCGAGCTTCTCGTGGGCGGCCTTGTTGATGGACTTCGCCTGGAGGTGCTCCATCTGCTGTTTGATTTCCTTTTGGGCCGATTCCGATTTGGCCAGCGCGTGCTCGAGCTTCTTCACCCGTTCCCGGGCGGGGAGGTCGTCCGGCGCGGCGGGCTTGGCGGAGGAGACCACCGGGGCATGGAAGCGGGTGCGGAGCCACCAGCCGAAATACGCGAAAATCGCCGCGGTGAAGACCAGCAGCGGGAGGATTTTGAGGAAGAACCAAAGGTTGCCTGCGTTCATGGATGTTAGTGTGTTAGGGATGGGAGAGTCTTGTTTGAAAAATGGTCGTGCGAGCTGCCGGACGGTGACGATGGATTACTTCGCGGGAGCGGGATCAGGAGTGGGGACCGGGGCGGGTGCCGACGCGGGCGCGGGTGGTTGTGGCGCGGGCACCGGAGCCGGTGCTGGATCCGGAGCGGGCGCAGGCGGAGTGGGAGCGGGAGTCGGCGCTGGCACCGGCGGAGTGGCGGCGGCCTTTTCGGCGGCGGCTTTGGCCTCCTCCTGCCGTTTGATTTCCTCGGGAGTGGGATATTTCCAGGCGCGCATTTTGGCGAGGGCACGGTTGATGTCGGTGACCGGCACGGCGGGGCCGAGTTTGGCGGATAGTTCTTCCGTGGAGGTTTCCGGCGGCAATTGGGTCCAGACACCGTCGCCCTTGCCGATGACGATGAGCGAGCGGTCGTTCGGGTGCGTGGTTAGGTCCGGGAAATTCGCGGTGGTTGCAGCCCAGTCGGTTACCGGCATGGCGGATACCTCGGCCTGGATTTGGTTGTTGATCGGCACCTTTGGCTGCGGGAGTTTCTTGGGAAGTAGGTCGAGCAACTCCACGCGTTGGTCCGGCGAGGCGATGACGCCGTCGATCCGCTGGTTTCCACCGTAGATCGTGACGATGAACCACGGGAGCGGGCGCGCGGCGCGGTTGGGATCGACGTCGATCAGGTTGTGGACGGCGGTGACCGGGTTGAGATGCGCGTTGAGCCAGCCGTCGGATTTCACCTTGGTCTTGATCAGTTCCTCGGCCTTCGCCTGATCCTCTTTTGTGGCGACCATGCCGCGGAGGGTCGCTTCCTGGCCGCTGAATTCCACGGTGACGCGGGAAAACGCGTTTTTCGGATAGTCGCGGCGACCGTCCTGATCGAGGTCTTCGAGCACGAGCTTGGCGGCGGCGGTCAGCCGGGTTTCGGTGGGACGCAGGAAAACCAGCGTGCCCACCAGCCACAGCAGGAGGACCAGAATGATGCCGAATTGGAGATGCTTCTTCACGGGCGGAATCGTTGCCATGGCGAGGGCGGGCGGTCAATACGAATGATGGGGTAGGCGCATTCCCACCGCTTGGGGGATGTTTTGCCGGTTTGGCCAACCCGGTGTGGCCAGGCGGGACACCGATGGTTTCCGATCTAACCGATGTTTCCGATTGTTCTGGACAGCGGGGTGGGGGAGTTCCACCGTCCGCCCAACACCAATCGTCACCGCACATGAGCACCCGCCTTTCGCGCCAATCCATCGGTAGCCGCATTCCTTTCCTGTCCGTTGTTCTATCCGGAGGACTCGGTGCTTTCGCGTTGGCCGCCCCTTCCGGGGATTTCCTGTCATCCTTCGAAGATGGGGAAAGCGCGAAAGCGCATGAAAACCGGGTGGAGAAGGACGCCCGAAACACGCCGTTCCAGAAAAACGTGACCGGCATGGCGAGGAATCCGCTGATGGAGCGGATCGCCAGGGTCACGGCCAGCGCCGAGAACGCGCCTAACGAAAGCGCGGATTGCGCGGCCGATGGCGCGCCGGACTCGAAGTGGCTGGCGTTCCAATCGACCGGCTGGCTGGAATACGAACTCTCCCAACCGGCGGCGGCCGTTGGATACAGCATGACCTCCGGGAACGACCACCCGGAACGCGATCCGAAGGACTGGAAGGTATCGGGTTCCGACGATGGCAAGTTATGGACGGTGTTGGACACGCAGACCGGCCAGTCGTGGCGGAGCCGCGAGCGCGGCGTTGCGAAGACCTTCAAGCTGAAATCGTCCAGGGCCTACGCGCGGTATCGCCTTGAAATTTCCGCGATCCAGTCGGGGGGGACCTTGCAATTGGGCGGCTGGGACCTGCAACCCGCCGCGAGCGGCGCGACCTCGCTTTCGCCGATGACCACCGTGGTCGGGAGCGGACCGGCGGCGGGTTACAACCTGAAGCCGCAGGTGGGATTCACCGGCCTGAAATCCCTCCAATACGGCGGCAAACACACCGCCGCTGGCCGCGGCTACGCGATGAACCGGCTTTTCGACGTGAATCTTCCGGTGGAGAAAACGACGCGGCTTTCCTATAACATTTTCCCGGAACTGACCGCCAACGACCTCCAGTATCCGTCCACCTACGTCGCGGTGAACCTGCGCTTCTCCGATGGCACCCAGTTGTCCGGACTGAAACCGCTGGACGCCTATCGCACCCCGGCGACCGCGCTCGGACAGGGTGCCGGAAACATTCTCTATCCGAACCAGTGGAACCATGTGCGCGTCGATGTGGGATCGGTCGCCGAAGGAAAAACCATCACCGGAATCCTGCTTTGCTATGACAACGACCGCGCCACCGAGGCCACCGCATTCAAGGGGTGGATCGACGACATCCGGATCGTGGCCCGGCCCGCGCGGATCGATGGTTCGAGCCTGACCCATTATGTGGACACGCGGCGCGGCACGAATTCGTCCGGCGCGTTTTCGCGGGGATCGAACGAGGCGATCACCGCGGTTCCCAACGGGTTCAATTTCCTCGTGCCGGTGACCGACGCGCTCGCCCGTTCCCGCGAGTATTCCTATCATGCCGGAAACGACGAGCTGAACCGCACGCGCTTCGAGGGCCTGGGGATTTCCCATCAGCCGAGCCCGTGGATGGGCGACCGCAACCAGTTCTCGGTCATGGCCGTTGCCGGCGGTGATACGCCGCCGGGCAATCCCCACGAACGCGCCGTCACGTTCCGTCATGATCGCGAGATCGCCCAGCCGGACTACTATGCAGTGGATCTCGACAACGGCCTCAAAGCCGAGATGACCCCTACCAACCGCGCGATGCTGATGCGCTTCACCTTCACCGGAGCGGCCGGCAGCGTGGTGCTCGACGCGCCCACCGGCGACGGGGAGTTCAACATCGACGCCGCCACCGGCGCGGTGACCGGTTGGGTGGACAACACCTCCGGATTCCGCGCGGGCCAGAGCAGGATGTTCATTTCCGGCACGTTCGATAGGAAACCGGAATCCGCCGGATCCGCTCCGGGCGGACGGGCGCTAACAAAATATGCGACGTTCAACACCGGTTCCGGAAAATCGGTGACGCTGCGGCTCGCCACCTCGCTGATCAGCCTGGAGCAGGCGGCGAAGAATCTAACCATGGAGGCCGGGAGCCGCGGGTTCGACGAGATCCGCGAGGAGGCCCGGAAACAATGGAACGACCGCCTGGGTGTGATTCGGGTGGAAGGCGCGTCCGAGACCGATCTGGTCACGCTTTACAGTTGCCTCTATCGGCTGAATGCCTATCCGAACGTCCACTTTGAGAATGTCGGCACGCCGGAGAAGCCGGACTATCAATACGCCAGCCCGGTGAGCCGCCCCGTGGGCCGCAGCACCGCGGAGCGCACCGGCGCGAAGATCGTTGCCGGGAAAATGTACGTGAACAACGGCTTCTGGGACACCTACCGCACGGCGTGGCCGGCCTACGCGCTGCTCTATCCGGAAATCGCGGGCGAGTTGGTGGACGGATTCGTCCAGCAATACCGGGACGGCGGATGGATCGCGCGCTGGTCCTCGCCCGGTTACGCCGATTGCATGACCGGCACCAGTTCCGACGCGGCGTTCGCCGATGTCTATCTGCGCGGCGCGAAACTGCCCGATCCGTTGGGTACCTACGATGCGGCGGTGAAGAACGCCTCCACGCCGTCCGACAACCGCGACGTCGGGCGCAAGGGGCTGTCCACCTCGCTGTTCCTCGGGTTTACGCAGGCATCCGAGCGCGAGAGCGTCTCATGGGCCACCGAGGGGTTCATCAACGACTTCGCGATCGGCAACATGGCCGCCGCGCTGGCGGAGGATCCCGCGACACCCGATGCACGCCGCGCCACGCTTCGCGAGCAGGCGGAGTATTATCTCGACCGCTCGAAAAACTATGTGAACCTGTTTGATTCGCGGATCGGTTATTTCCAGTCGCGCCATGCCGACGGCCGCTTCGCCCAAGAGCCGGAGAGTTATGATCCGACGAAATGGTTCGGTCCGTACACCGAGACCAACGGATGGAACTTCGGCTACCACGCCCCGCACGATCCCGCCGGATTGGCGGCGCTTTATGGCGGTCGGAAGGGAATGGAAAAGAAACTGGATGTCTTCTTCTCGACGCCGGAAACCTCTCCCGGCCCCATCCACGAGGAAGTGGAGGCCCGCGACGCCCGCTTCGGCCAATGGGGTGTCAGCAACCAGGTGAGCCATCATGTGCCGTTCATTTACAATGCGGCCGGTGCCCCCGCGAAGTGCCAGAAGATCGTTCGCGAGGCGCTGCGCCGCTCGTTCAGCGGCTCGGAAATCGGCCAGGGCTACGCGGGCGACGAGGACAACGGCGAAATGTCCGCGTGGTTCATCTTCAACGCGCTCGGACTCTATCCGCTTCAGGTGGGGTCGAACCAGTTGGTGGTCGGCTCGCCGATGTTCACCAAAGCCACCGTCCGCCTGCCCGGTGGAAAATCACTGGTGATCAACGCTCCGGACAACAGCGTGTCCAACATCTACGTGCAATCGCTCACCGTCGATGGAAAACCCCACACCCGGACGTCCATCGGATCAGGGATCTTCCTAACCGGTGCGACGCTGGATTACAAACTCGGCGAGCGTCCGTCCGCCTGGGGCACCGGTCCGGATGACGGTCCTCCGTCGCTGACGAACGACGGACAAGTCGCCAAACCGATGGCCGACACCACCGGCCGCGCCAAAGCCGAAGGATCTTCTGGCGCCGATCCGGGCGCGTGGTTTGACAACAACTCCGCCACCGGCGCCGAACTCAAAGGTGAGGCTCCGACGCTCACCCTCACCTTCGGCGCGGACAAGCCCAAGCCGCTGTTCTACACTCTAACCGCCCATTCCGCCCCGGCCGATCCGGCAGGCTGGACGCTCGAGGGCAGCGACAACGGTTCCTCATGGACCGTGCTGGACAAGCGCGACGCCAACCCGTTCCGCCACCGCCGCGAGACCGTCCCCTTCCGCATCGCGAAGCCGGGGGCTTTCAAGATGTTCCGTTTCACCTTCAGGACCGGCACCGGAACCGTCGGCCTATCCGAAGTCGAACTGCTGGCGCGTTAGGCCGGACACGGGGATCGTCAGCGGCTACTCCGCGGGTGCGGCGCTGAGGGACCACACGTTGACCGCTTTCCACGATGCGGGATCGGCCGGAACGAGGGAAATGTGATGGATTCCCTTCTCGGGGAAATCGAGCGCTCCGAGATCGAGCACCGCGGTGCTTTCCCATCCGCCGGTGGCCGGTAGCTTTGCGGTCACGCTTTTTCCGGTTGCGGTGCGGAGGGTGATGCCGACGTTGTTGATCGTCGCGTATTCGATCCGGAAACGGTAGCGTCCTGCCTGTGGCACGCTGACGAGCCAGTGGGCGGAGTCCTCCGGATTGTCCCAGAATCCGATGCTTTTCCGCCCCTGGGTCTTTTCCTCCAACTGGACTGTTCCGCCGTCGAGTGTGGCGCGGTTGGCATCCAACAGAATCGCCCGCGGTCCGTCGAACGCGGCATCCGGATGCAGCGAAAGCCTGAATCCAGTTAGGCGGAACGAGAACGCGTGGCGGCCTGGTCGGGCATCCTCCGTGAGCGATGGAGGCGTGATGACCAGTTGGCCGGAGGGATTGACGGTCCATTTGACGCCTTGGTCACAGCCTAGCAATGAAACGGTCCCCGCGCCCTCCGCCTTGACGTGGCCGAGGGTGAGCGGGCCGTTGGGCCAACCCAACACCGTCGCATAGACCGTGGCGCCGTCTTTCGACCGGGTGTAGCGGATGTCGCGGTTGCCATAGCGCACGCTGCCCACGAAGTGCCCGCCCTTGGCCATGCGGGTGGGGCCTTCGCCGAAGGTCAACCACGGGCGGGTGTTGTAGATGGCCTCGCCGTTGGTTCGCAGGAATTTGCCGATCTCGCCGAGCACCGCGACCTGGTTGTCGGGGATGGTGCCGTCGGCCATGGGGGAGATGTTCAGCAGGAGTTGGCCGTTTTTGCTGACGATATCCACCAGCGTGTCGATCACCTCGTCGGCGGGCTTGATCCGCAGGTTGTTGGTGTAGCACCAGCTTCCGTCGCTGATCGTGTCGTCGGTCAGCCAGGGGAAGTCGGTTAGGTTATCGGCGCGGCCTTTTTCGAAATCCTCCACGGCGATGCTCCGCGGCAGATCGAGGCCCTTGACGGTGACAACCACCTCGCGTTTCCACTCGGAGGCCCGGTTGAAATAGTGGGCCAGATAGCCGTTCATCGTGGGTGCCGGAATGGTTTCCATCCAGGCGTCGTGCCAGATGAGGTCCGGCTTGTAGCGGTCGATCACTTCGGTGAGTTTGTCCTGCCAGAGCTTGAGGTATTGCTCGCGGGGAACGTCACCGTAGAACCCGCGCAACTTGGGATCTTTGAGCGCGTCGGGGTAGTTGGTTTTCACTCCGGCGTAGTGTCCGTCGAAGTGGCCGGGCGATTTCTCCCAGATGCCCGGCCGTTCGTGGTGGAAGGTGGTGATGAACTTCATGCCGCGGGCGCGGATGGCCTTCTCCAGTTCGCCGGTTAGGTCGCGCTTGGGTCCCATCGCCATGGCGTTCCAGGGAGTCACCTTGCTGTCCCACATCGAGAAATTGTCGTGGTGCTCCGCCACCGGTCCCGCGAACCGCGCGCCGGCTTTGACGAACAGGTCGGCCCACTTGTTGGCATCGAATTTCTCCGCCCTGAACATCGGGATGAAATCGTGGTAGCCGAATTTCACCGGGTCGCCGTAGGTGGCGATGTGGTGTTTGTTTTCCCCGCTGCCCTTTTGGTACATGGTGCAGGGATACCATTCGTTGCCGAAGGCCGGGACCGAATAGACGCCCCAGTGGAAATAGATCCCGAATTTCGCGTCGCGGAACCAGTCCGGCGCGGGATTGCGTTTCTCCAGCGACGCTCGATCAGGCGAGAACGGCCCCTCGGCCGGTGCGGCGGCGAGGTGGGAAACGGCGACGACGGATAGAGCGAGCGCCGGCGCGAGACCGACGGAGGAAGCGTGGCGGAAAATCGTGGAGGTCAGTGGTTTCATGGAGACAGGCGTTGGGGACGAACGGATCCGGATAATCCGGGAGACGGATGGTAACGTGGATGCCGGGCGGCATGTTTCATACAGAATGCCACGGGCTCGGAAATCCGTTCTCCGGCGGAGATTTCAACCCGAAATCCGAAGTTTCGGGTTCAGGGCTTTCGGCTTGCGAAGCGGAGCATGGAGAAGCAACCTCCGCGCATGTCCACCGAGCGATTGTCGATCCCCCAATATGCCATGGCGCTTGCCCATGTGGCCAGTTTGCGGTCGGAGGACCCGTATCGGAAAGTCGGCGCCGCGGCGCTGGATTTCGACAACCGGGTGATCGGCACGGCCTACAACGGACTGGCGCCCGGATACGATCCGCCGCCGGGGTTTTGGGATGACCGCGAGGCGCGGCAGAAATTCATGCTGCATGCGGAGGTGAACCTTTGCAGTCTGTTCCGCCGCGGCGAGGTGAAACTGGTGGCCACCACCACCATGCCGTGCACCGCCTGCATGCAGACGCTGTGCGCCTATGGCGTGCGGGAGATCTACTACCGCGATATCTATCAGGAATCGGATGCCGAGGAAATCGCGCGGATCTATCGGGTGCGGCTCGAACGGGTGTGCGAATATCCGGGGTGCTGAGCCGCCGGACGCCGGATCGGATAGGATCAGTCGATGGACGGAGCCGGTTGGGCATCCGGGGCGGGCGCGGCCGGTTCGGCGTCGCGGTCCTTGGCGTGGTTGAGCATGCGGCCGGCGATGGCCTTGAGGTCTTCCACCGGAATGGCGAAACTCTCCGAGCGGTTGGCGCGGGCGATATTCATCCCGATGCAGCGGCCGTCGAGGTCCAACAGCGGGCCACCGACGCTGCGGCTGGCCCCGAGGATATCATGCTGGAGTATCCGGGGGAATCCGCTGCGGCGTTCGGAAAAATCGCCGCTCATCTGGTCGTTGCGGCTCATTTGGTCGGCCATTTCCTCGCGGGCCATCAGGCGCACATCGGCAGTTAGGTTCTCGTTTTTGCGGCGGTAGCCGACCTTGATGATGGCACCCGCCTTGCGGTCCTTGAGGGCCTTGGCGATGTCCTCGCGGGTCTTGACCGGCTTGCCTTCGATGGCGGTGATTTCGTCGCCCGGTTGGAGACCGGCTTCCTTGGCACCGCTTTTCTCGCTGAGTTCCTCGATCACCAGTTGCGGGTCCGATTTCTTCTTCGGTTGGGCGAGGGTGACACCGAGGGCGGCCCCGCCGGCGGTGGGAATCTCCCGGATTTTCGCGCTGACGATGCCGCCGAGCACCCGGCGCTTGGTGCGGCTGGTGGCCCCGTTGGCAACCACCCAGGTGCCCTGCGGCACGGCGCTGGTGGGCGCGTAAACCACCGGCTTGAGACCGCTGGCTTTGACCCTCAGGTGGGCCACATCCCACACCGGGTCGATGCCGACGATTTCCACGGCGGTGTATTTCGTCTGGTCGATGGTGACCGCCAGTTTCGCCGCGTCGATCCCCTTGATCTCGCTTGCTTTGGTTAGAACATCGCCGTCCGGGGAGATGACCACGCCATAGGCGATCTCGTCGCGTCCCTGATAGACCACGGCGCTCGATTGTTGGATCACGAGGCGCTGGGGTTCGAAGGCGGCGGTGACGCCCGGTCCGGTGGTGCGGAAATTGCTTTCCAGCGACTGCGCGCGGGATCCGGTGGCGCAGACCAGCGTGGCGAACAGCGGGATGAAGAGAAGGTTAGCGTGCACCGAGCTTGAGTTTGAAGGTTAGAGGTTTGCCATCGCGGGTGGCGGCGAATTCGAGCGGGTCGCCCTCGGCCATTTCCTTCAGTGTTTCCTGGAGTTGCTCGCGGGTCTTGAGGTCCGTGCCGTTGAGTTTCAGCAGGATATCGCCCTCGCGGATATCGGC
This sequence comes from Verrucomicrobiota bacterium, assembly GCA_017301995.1. Classification (GTDB taxonomy): domain Bacteria; phylum Verrucomicrobiota; class Verrucomicrobiia; order Verrucomicrobiales; family Akkermansiaceae; genus Luteolibacter. The sequence continues at coordinate 12,324 of JAFLEH010000017.1, forward strand.
TTTCGCGGCGGGGGTGTCTTTGCCCACCTTGGTGACCTTGAGGCCGCCGTCCGGATGCGCTTCGCTGGCCAGACCGAGGAATCCCTTGCCTTTTTCCGGCTTTTTGGCGAACGGCCCTTCGCCGACGAACTCGGACTTGAGCAGGGCGTCCCAGTTCTTCACGAACACCGAGGTGGGGACGTGCATGTTGACCTGAAGCTGCTGGCCGACGCGCGAGTGAATCCCGATCAGCCGCCCCTGGAGATCGAACAGCGGACCGCCCGAGTCGCCGCCGATCAGCGTGCAGTCGGATTGGATGGTGGACTCCGCCATCCGCACGAGGCGGCCGAGCCGGACGACTGATCCGCGCTCCTTGTCGAATCCGCCCGAATGCCCTAACGAAAACACCCAGTCGCCGAGACGCGCGGTGTCCTCGCGGTCCACCTCGATGAACGGATATTTGCCCTCTTCCGTGATGCGGATCATGGCGGCGTCGGTTTCCGAATTGAGGCCCAAGGTGACGGCCTTGAGTTTCTTGCCGTCCTCCATGATGACGGTGACGTCCTTGCGGACGCCGCCCGAAACGTGCGCGGCGGTTAGGATGAGCCCGTCTTCCGACACGATCACGCCGCTGCCGCTGCCTTGGCCGAGGTCGATGCAGACGGTGGCGGCGCGGGCTTTCCCGAGCACGCTGGTTAGGGCCGTCTGGATGGCCTCCAGATCCTTGCGGTTTTCCGGGGCCTTCTTGTCATTGACGTAAGGGCGGCCCGGAGCCGCGGCGGCGAGGCCCGGCAAGGCGGCTGCTAGAACACAGGCGATGAGTCGTTTCATGGCGGGGAGGAAGCGTCACCGTAGCGGGTTCCCGTCTCTCCGGCAACCGTGGCGCGCGGAAAATCACGAGGGTCGGAGGTAATCGGGCACCTGCAGGCGCTGCGAGGCGGGCGGCAGGGTGGGGCTGGCGAATGAGATCACCGCGCCGACCCCGGCCGCGTGATCGCCGCCGAGCCTGGGTTCCACCTCGAGTTCGGGCAAGCGGAACGTGGCGCGGCGTTTCCACCACCAGAGGGCGGCGATGGCGATCCCCAGCGCGGCGAGCAGGCCGCCTGCGGGAAGGAGATAGGGGCGGACCAGCGGCATCACTCCGGCCATCCTCTCGCCGAGTGACGGTCCTTGTTTGAGCTTCTTGGCCGCATGGGCGGTCGCCCGGCGCACGGTGGATTCCTCGGGCGAGGGCTCTCCGTGGATCATGCGCTCCATCCAGTAGATGCGGATCCCCAACTGCACCACAAACGCCTCCAGTTGTCCCGCGGGATCGGTCTTTTCCAGCGCCTGCATCACCGAACTGGTGAGCGCGCGGCGCTGCTCCGCCGCGGACACCGTGTCGGTAAGCGACGGACTCAGATAGACCATCGACCGCTGCGGCTGGCCGATGTAATAATAGACGATCATCGCCGGCCGGCCGGTGGCGAAGAATCGTTCGATGAGTTCCTCCTCGCGCACCTCGCCGGGGATTTCCTGATCCTTGCCGAACACATAGACGAACAAGTCGATCGCCGAATCGCCCGCATGGCTGGTTAGAAACGCCGCCCGATCACGGGAGTCCTGGAAATCCAGCAGATTCTGGGGATCGATGAGGAAATTCTCCGGGCGCTGGTCGAAATAGGCGGTGAGAAATTTTTCCGGGATTTCGGTGGTGGGCTCGGCGGCGGCCTCCGCGATTTCCTCGGGAGTGGGTTTTTCCGCGTCCAGCGGATTGGCCTCGGGTTTGGCTTGTTCCTCAGGCGGCGGGTCGTCGGCAAGAAGCAGCGCGCCGGGCACCCATCCGGATTCTTCCAGTTGCTTGCGTTCCTCCTCGTTCCAGGACGGCAGCGACGGATCGTTGCGGGCCGCGCGGACTGTCGCGGGCAATAGCATCAGCGTGGCTAACAGAAATGTGCGTTTCACGGCGGCACCTCCTCGTTGGAGCGGGACGGCTCGGTTTCTCCGGGCGGCCGGTGGCCGGAACGGATGCGGTGGACCATGTCGCCCAATTTGGTCGGCGGCAGCACCTTGCGCTCGAAGCGCTCGCGGTCGCGTTTCGCCTGCCGGCAGCGCTTGCGCAGCACGTGGGCGAGTTGGGAAATCGCCTTGACGATGCCATCGGCGTGGTTGCCTTCCAGCCAGTGCGGATGGGCGCGGGTGAGGCAGTCGAAGGTATCGCCTTCCTCCAGAAACGGATCCAGCAGATAGCCAAAGGTGAAACCGGCGGCTTTCGACTCGGCGTCGATCACCAGCAGGATTCCTGCGGCGTTGGGTTTCTCGACCGGGACATCATCGAAAGCCGCACGGTTGAGCAGCCAGAATCCGAACTGCCGGAGTTGGCCGACCTCACCGAGCGCGCCGGTATAGACCGCGATGAAAAGCTGGGGGAATTTCCGATTGAACCGCTCCATCGCGCGCTCGACCCGCTGGCGGTCGCGCCGCGGCAGCAGTCCGGCAGTGTCGGCCAGGCTGGACAGGCGCACGTCATCGCCGCCGAACCGCATGTCCGCCTCGGCGAGCGCGAACCCGCAGTGCGGGCAGCACGCCGCCGCACGATGGATGCGTTGCACACAACGGGGACACTTCATGATCGGTAGGACACGGACAAGGTAGAACCGGGCGTCGTTTCGTCAAAGCGAAAAATCAGGAATGCGGAAAAACCGCTCGGCGGAGCGGAGACACACCGGGAAGTAGGTTAGATCGGGGCTGCCCGCCATCGAATTGACAGGCACCGGCCATGCGGCATAGATTCCGGGCATGATTCGTGTGTCGTGCGGCTTGATCGCGGGGATGGTGTTGGCGCTTGCCGCTGGCGCGGCGGAGGAACAGGCGCACGGTCTGGTGTTCGAGCGGTGGCTGCGGGAGACGTTTTTCGAAGGCTACAATCCGAAGGGCTACACCCAGAAATGGGATATTCCCGCGGAGGCTAACAAAGATCACGGGAGGATTCCGGTCAATCCGAAGGTCGCGAAATACGGGATGCCGGTGGGGATGGGAGACGCGCTGCGGCAGTTCGACATCAACGAGCCGTTTCTGCTCATCGTCGGCTTTTGGGATCAGGAAACCCCGGAAACGAAGCGCTTTGTCAACGCGCAGGCCGTGCGGGTGGAACCGGAGACGTGGCGCAAACTGTGGGGGGACATCACCCGCGAGGATCTCGATCGGATGGTGGCGGTGGTCAAGGATCCCGCTCTAACCATCGAGGAGGCGCGGGCGCGGGTGGCGGCGATGAAGAAAACCGCGCCGTACAACCGCACGGTGATCGAGCTGAATCCCAAGCTGGACCGCAGCCAGCGGCGCTTGCAGTGCAGCCTCGGATTCGCCGCGTTTTTCGACCGCCTCGCGCCTGCGGCCGACCGTTCGCGGCAGGAAAAGCCGGCCGTGTTCGGAATTCCGGTGCCGAACCGGATCGAGTCGAAACCTCGAAAGTAGCAAAATGCGAAACCTCCCGAAGATTTTTGAAACATAATTGGATTTTGCGGCGATAGTGGGGCGTATGCGTTTCACAAATCTTGCTGCCATCGTTGTCTCCGGATTGGTTTTCCAGTTTGCGGGTTCCGGAGTCGTTTCTGCCGCCCCCAAGGATAAGGCGGAGAAAACCCACAAGCTTTCCGAGTGGAAAATCGGGAAAGTGCTGTTTGGCGAAAAGGTCGCCAAGGCCGATATGAAAGGCAAAGTGGTGGTGATCGAGAACTGGGGAACCCATTGCCCCCCGTGCATCGCCTCGCTGCCGCATTTGGCGGAGCTTTACAAGCGCAACAAGGAAAAGGGCCTCGTCATGATCGGTGCCGAAAGCCAGGGCAGCTCGAAAGACGAAATCGAGCCGCTTATCACCAAGGCGAAGGTCGAATACACCATCACCGATGGTGCGGACGGTCCGATCGAAGTGACCGGCATTCCCCACATTTTCGTATTCGACCGCGCCGGCGAGTTGGTCTTCCACGGTAATCCCGCGGACGAGGATTTCGAGCGGGCGGTGAAACGCGCCCTCCGCGAAGGCGGTGGCGCGGCGGCTGAAACTCCGGCCGCGTCAACCGGTCCGCTGATTCCGAGCCGGGATTGGACCAACGCACAGGGCCAGAAAATCACGGCTGCCGTGAAATCCGCCGACGACACCAAGGTGGTGTTCCAGTTGGCCAACGGCAAGGTCGTGGAATATGACCTCACCAAGCTCTCGGAGGACTCCCGCGAAGCCATCGCCGCCGCGGTGAAAGCCGCCAAGGAGAAGGCGGAAGGCGACGCCAAGGAAGAGGACGCCGCCGAGTAAGCACTCAACCCGAATTCGGGTGTTCATCTAAAAGAAAACCCCGCGCCCTTGGAGGACGCGGGGTTTCGTTTTGGGTTTGCGCCTGGTTAGGCGGGAATCAGGCCCTTGACGGCTTCGCGCTCTTCCTTGAGTTCGTTGACCGAGGCGTCGATCTTGCCACGGCTGAATTCGTCGATCGGGAGACCTTGGACAACTTCCCATTTTCCGTCCTCGAGGGTGCGGATCGGCATGGAGGCGATCAGGCCTTTTTCGATGCCGTAGGAACCGTCGGAGCAGACCGCGACGGAATGCCAGTCGCCGGCCGGGGTGGGGGTGCGGAGGCTCATCACGGTGTCGATGGCGGCGTTGGCGGCGGAGGCGGCGGAAGAAGCGCCGCGGGCCTTGATGATGGCCGCTCCGCGCTGCTGCACGGTGGTGATGAACTCGCCCTTGAGCCATTCCACATGGGAGATCACGTCGGTCACCGGGCGTCCGCCGATTTTGGCGTTGGTGAAATCCGGGTATTGGGTGGCGGAGTGGTTGCCCCAGATGCAAAGGTTGGTGACTTTGCTCTGATGGACGCTGGCCTTGCGGGCAAGTTGGCTCTTGGCTCGGTTTTCGTCCAGCCGGGTCATCGCGAAGAAGCGGTCGTTCGGCACGCCGTCGGCGTTGGACATGGCGATCAGCGCGTTGGTGTTGCAGGGGTTGCCGACGACGAGGACACGCACGTCCTTGGCCGCGTTGCGGGCGATCGCCTGCCCTTGGCCGGTGAAGATTTTGCCGTTGATCCCCAGCAGGTCGCCGCGTTCCATCCCGGCCTTGCGCGGCACGGAACCCACGAGCAGCGCCCAGTTGGTGTTGCGGAAACCTTCGTTGAGGTCGGCGGTCGGAACCACCTCGTTGAGCAGCGGAAACGCGCAGTCGTCGAGTTCCATGACCACGCCATCCAGCGCGGGCAGGGCGGGTTCGATTTCAATGAGCCGGAGGTTGACCGGTTGGTCGGGGCCGAAAACGGCTCCGGAAGCGATGCGGAAAAGAAGGGCGTAACCGATTTGGCCGGCGGCACCCGTGATCGAGACGGTGATGGGAGCTTTCATGGTAGGTAAATGTAAATGAGGCTTGCGGCAGGATTGTTGGAATGCCCGCGCCGCGCCGTCAACGCGGAACGGGAATTTCAGAAAACGTGCGTGGTTTTTGGCACGATGTGCGGCTTGCCCGACGCGGGCGGGATTTCCGCTTTCCGGCTACTCCCGGATTTCCAGTGGTTTGCCGGCTTTGCCCTGGACCGTACGGGTTCCGGAGCCGGTCCGGACGGTGACGGGGCCATCGGTGGCGGGTGTCAGGGTGGCCTTGGAAAGCTTGCCGCCGCGCCACTCGATGTCCGTGGTGATGCCACCGCGGGCGCGCAGGCCCTTGGCCGACCCGTCCGGCCACGCCTTGGGCAGCGCGGGGAGGATGTGGATGACAAACGCAGGGACCGGAGAATTCCCAGAGGCGGGGACGTGCGACTGCAGCAGCATCTCGGAGATGCCCGAAGTGGCGCCGAAATTGCCGTCGATCTGGAATGGCGGATGCGCGTCGAACAAGTTCGGATAGAGTCCGCCCTGGCCCTTGGCGCGGCCGATCGGCTGCAGCAGGTTGGACAGGATCTGATAGGCGTGGTCACCGTCGAGGAAACGCGCCCACAGGTTGGTTTTCCACCCCATAGACCAACCGGTCGCGGCATCTCCCCGGAAAACGAGCGACTGGCGGGCGGCCTTGAACAGTTCGGCGTCGTTCCAGGTGATGTCGGAGCCGGGAAAAACGCCCCACAGATGCGAGACGTGGCGGTGGGTGTTTTTCGGGTTGTCCTTGTCCTCCAGCCATTCCTGGAGCTGGCCGTGGCGGCCGATTTTGTTGGGCGCGATCTGTGGCCGCAGCCGGTCGAGGTCCGCCGCGAGTTCGGCGTCCGTGCCGAGAATTCGGGCGGCTTGGGAGCAGGCTTTGAACAGATCGCGGATGATCTGGTGGTCCATCGTCGGACCCATCACCAGACCGCCCTGCTCGGGGCTGTTGGACGGACCGGAAACCAGCATGCCAGTGGTCGGATCGGGAGTTAGGTAGTCGGTGAAGAAGCGCGCCGCATCGCGCATGACCGGCCATGCCTCGCGGAGAAAGGCTTGGTCGCCGGAGAACAGGTAGTGCTCCCACAGGTGGAGGCTCAGCCATGCGCCGCCGGTGGGCCAGATTCCGTGGTTGGAGTGGTTGATAGGCGCGGTGCCGCGCCAGAGATCGAAGTTGTGGTGCAGCACCCATCCGCGCGCGCCGTAGTGTTCCCTGGCGGTTAGAGTGCCGGACTCGCGCAGTTCGGTTAGCGCCTTGAACAACGCCTTGTGGCAATCCGCCAGCCCGGTGGGTTCGGCGGGCCAATAGTTCATCTGGGTATTGATGTTGCAGGTGTATTTCGAGTCCCACGGCGGCTTGAGCGAGGCGTTCCAGATGCCTTGCAGGTTGGCGGGTTGTCCATCCTCGCGGGACGAACCGATCAGCAGGTAGCGGCCGTATTGGAACAGCAGCCCCGCCAGATGAGGGTCGCCGCCATTGCGGAAATCCGCGATCCGCCGGTCGGTGGGAAGATCGGCCGCCGGCGTGCGCCCCAGATCCAGGGAAACGGCGCGGAACAGGCGCCGGTGGTCGCCGAGATGCCGCTGGAGAAGCGCCGCGTAGGGCGTCGCGGCCGACCGCGCGAGGGTCGCCTCGGCGATTGCGGCGGGGTCGGCGGTTAGATCGCGCCAGTTCTTCACGTTGGTCGCTGCGGTTAGGCGGATCTCGATTTCATCGGCGTCCTTCACCGCGATCGAATCCGCCCCGCGGGTCACGGATCCGCCTTTCGCGACCACGCGCGCCCTGGCATGGAACGAGACTCCTCCATCCTCCACCCGCCCTTCCAGAACGAGGTCGGCGCCGCTGACGGAAACATGGCGGTCGCGGTGCGGAGTGGCAAGCCGGACGGTGGCGCTCACACCGCCCTTCCGCCCGGCGGTTAGGCGGGTGACGATGAGGTTGTCGGGATGGGAGGCGAATGTCTCGCGGCGGCGGACGACGCCGTCCGAAGTCCATTCGGTGGTTGCCATGCCGCTGTCGAGGCCCAGCCACCTGCGGTAGCCGGATGCGCTCTCCGCAGGGCCTTCCAACAGCAGATCGCCGCACGGTTGATAGGCCATCTGGCGGATGGGATCGCTCATGAACGATTTCATGGCCAAGTCTTCGGCTTCCTTCTGTTTGCCTTTCCACAGCAGGCCGCGCAGTTCGGGCAGCACATCCACCGCGCCCTTGCGGGCATAGGAACGCGGCTTTCCGGTCCACACGGTGTGTTCGTTGAATTGGATCGTTTCCTTGTCCACTCCGCCGTGGACCATCGCGCCGAGGTGGCCGTTGCCAACCGGGAGCGCCTGCTCCCATGCGGTCGCAGGTTGGTCATACCAGAGCACCCAGTCGCCATCCGGGCGCGCGGGCGCGGCGGCGAGCGGGATGGTTAGGGCGAGGGCGGTTGCCAGAGCGGCGGGCGTGGGCATGCGGACCGAAACGGCCGTTCCGCGCCGGATCTTTCGCCCGGGCGCCTACCAGTATTTCATCGGGATGGTCGCTTTGCCGGACTTGGCGAAGGTTTCCACCGCATCGTTGAACGTGGGCGGAAGTTTCCCTTCGGGCTTGCCGGACATGCCGACGCCTTCCAGCGGCAGACCGATGATCGAGCGCTTGAGTTTGCCGTTCGCGTCCTCGTCATGGAGCACGGTGATCGCGAGCTTGCCGGCGGGTAGGTCTTTCAGGGTGAGGGTGACGGTTCCCTTGCGGGCGTCCGTCACGGCCTGGGCGAGCGCCTTGTCGGGCTTGTCGGGAAAGCCCTCCTTGTTGGAAAACGCGAGCGCGGCGATCTTGCCTTTGGCATTGCGCACGCCGGTGACGGTGACCGTGACGTCGATCGCCTGCGCGGACTGATATGCTAACAGAATGAGCGGGGCGAGAACTCGGAGGAACGGATTCATGACGGGCTGCCGGATGTTGATAGAACGTGCGAAAACACCAGCGAGTCACGCCCGCTGGCCTCGAACTGGCGACGCCGCGCCAGCGGAAGATCGTCCACCGTGGCGGGCGAATACCCGAGCTTGTGTTGGAAAAAATCCGCCGCCCGGTTGGTAAGGGCGAAGACCCTCGGAATCCCGCGGTCGCGGGCGAGTTCCTCCGCGTGGCGGACCAACTCGATGCCATAGCCGCGGCCTTCGTGCGCCTGCTTGACGTGCAGACACGCCACTTCCGCGCAGGCCTCCGCCTCGTATCCGTGCAGCGCCACGCTGCCGACCACATTGCCGTCGATGGTCATCACCCGGTAATCGCCGATGCGGGCCTGGATGTCCTCGTAGGTGCGGGCCACCAGTTTCGTCCGGCGGACCGCGCGGCCGATCATCCCCAGCAATTCCGGGATGTCCTCCTCGCGCAGCGGGCGGATTTCGCGGTAGCTGTCGGCATGGACCATGGTGCCCACGCCTTCGTTGGAAAACAGCTCGTCCACCAGCACGCCCTGGCGGCGGCCGTTGAGGACATGGACGCGGGGAACCCCGCGCGCGCAGGCCGCGGCGGCCGCGGTTAGGAGATCGGCGCCCTGGACTTCGGACTTTTCTATCAGATCCGCCACGTCGCTGGCGGGCACCGCATGGGCGGGTCCGCCGTCAATCAGCACGTCGTCCTCCAACAGTGCGATCACCTTGGCCACACCCACGCCGAGCGCGAAATCCACCACCGTGGGATCCAGCGGGCCGGTGGCGGACGCGTCGATCACCGCCGACTGGCCGCGGCCGAGGATCTCCAGCGTTTCTCTAACCGCGCCTGGGTCGCTGAGCGGCACCGAGACGCGGGCGGACATGATTTCGCACTCGAGGGTCCAGTCGTAGAGGTCCTTGAGGTCGCCGCCGAGCACGCCGAGCACCAGCTTGACGCCGAGGTCCTCGAGCACCGCCAGATCCAACAGGGTTTCGGCGATCGCCGGTTCCGGCAGCAGCCCGGCCTCGATCAGGACAAGAAACACCCGCCCCCGGAACTGGGGGATATACTGGAGGACTTCCCGGACATCGTTTTGCTGCGCCACGCGGGCGATCCTACACACCGCGCCACGATCCGCAAGCCGCTAGCGAAACCGGTTGGAAAATCCGCCGGACCGTGAAAGAATCGCGCCGCCAACCCGTATTCGCGCCCATGCCAACCCAATCCTCCCCAGCGGTCACGCTGCGACTGTCCATCATGATGTTTCTCCAGTTCTTCATTTGGGGATCGTTCTTCGTTCCGCTGGGCGGATACCTCGGGAAAATCTTCGCCGGGCAGAACGTGGTGGGCTACATTTATTCGACGCACAACTGGGCGGGCGTGATCGCGCCGTTGTTCGTGGGCCTGGTGGCCGACCGCTTTTTCAACGCGGAGCGGGTGAACGGCATTCTGCATTTGCTAGGCGCGGGGCTGTTGTGGAAATGCTCGCAGGTGACCGGATCGCCCGATCAGTTGTTCGTCTGGTTGCTCGCGTATTTCCTCTGCTACATGCCCACGCTGGCCCTGGTCAACACGATCACCTTCCATAACGTGGCCAACGCCAGCGACGAGTTCCCGAAGATCCGCCTTTGGGGCACGATCGGATGGATCGTGGCCGGCCTGGTGGTTGCCGAATCGCTATTCGGGCTGAAGGAGTTTCCGGTGCTGCCGGGCATCACCGATGCCGGCTCCACCGCGTTTCCGATGCAACTGGCCGCCGCGGTCAGCCTGATCTACGGCCTTTATAGTTTCTCGCTGCCGGCCACGCCGCCCAATGGCAAGGGCCAGCCTATCAGCGTCGGGAAAATGTTGGGGCTGGACGCGCTGCAACTGTTCAAGGACCCGGCGTTCGCGGTGTTCGCGGTGTGTTCGTTCCTCGTCTGCATCCCGCTGGCGTTCTACTACGCGATGACCTATCCGTTTGCCAGCAACGCCGCGTTCGGCGACAAGACCGCGGGTGTGATGGCGCTCGGCCAAGTGAGCGAGATCGTGTTCATGGCGCTGGTTCCGTTCTTCTTCCGCAAGCTCGGGGTGAAATGGATGCTGCTGGTCGGCATGCTCGCCTGGACCTTGCGCTACGCGGTGTTCGGCATGATGCCGTCGGTTCCGGCCATGATCGTTTTCGGCATCGTGCTGCACGGGATTTGTTATGACTTCTTCTTCGTCACCGGCCAGCTTTACACCGACCGCAAGGCGCCCAAGGAGATCCGCGCGAGCGCCCAGGGGCTCATCGGATTGCTCACCTACGGCGCGGGCATGCTGGTTGGCAACAAGGTGCTCGATTGGTGGGCCGGCAGCACCAAGCTGGTGGCGGAAACCCGCGAGGGCTGGCTGGCCGGCGCCCAAATGTTCTGGCTGATGCCCGCGGGCATCGCGCTCGGAGTCGCGGTCATCTTCGCCATCGCCTTCCGCGACCACAGCGCCGATTCGGACGCGTGACGAGAAGATGGCGCTATCAAAACTGGTGGCGGCGCGTCGATGACCGCCGCTGACTGCCCGTGAGGGCGGGGTTGCCTACGAAACCTCGGTTGAAAACACCTTGGCAACGAAGGTTGTTTGGGTGCCAGGCTATCTCCGCGCGTAGCGGAAACCGGGGAAGACGCGGACAAGCCGGCGCATTTCCAGTTTCATCAGGGTGGCGGTGACCACGTGGGCGGGCAGGCCGGAGCGTTCGATGATCCGGTCCACCGGGAGTTCGTCGGCGCTTACGGCGGCATAGACGGCAGCCTCATCCTCGGGCAATTCGGGGAGCGATTCAGGCGTGGCCGCCGGTCCGGCGGAAGCGGTGGGGCGTTCGAACGGCAGCTCGCCGAGGTCGTCGAGGATGTGGGAGGGATCGGCGGCGAGGGTCGCGCCCTCGCGGATCAGTTGGTGGCAACCGGCGGACGTGGGCTTGTCCACTTGGCCGGGAACGGCGAAAACCGGCTTGCCATATTCGGTGGCCAGGTTGGCGGTGATCAGCGAACCCGACCACGCCGGGCATTCGACGACCAGCAAGGCCCGCGCCCATCCCGCGACGATCCGGTTGCGCATCGGGAAGGTTTGTTTGTCTGGTGCGGCATGGAGCGGAAACTCCGAGACCACCGCGCCATTTCCGGCCGCGATCTTTTCCGCGAGGCCGAAATTCTCCGGCGGATAGAGTTTCGCCAAACCGGATCCGATCACCGCGATGGTCCGGCCGTTGGCGGCCACGGCGGCCTCGTGGGCGGCGGTGTCGATGCCGCGCGCCAGCCCGGAAATGATGGTGAAACCGGCCTGGGCGAGTTGGTAGGAGAATTTCTTGGCGGTATGGGTGCCGTAAGTCGTGGCCCGCCGCGATCCCACCACGCTGATGGCATGGCGGTCGCGGGGCGCGAGTTCGCCCCAGACGTAGAGCAGCAGCGGGCGATCATAGATGTCCCGGAGAGGGGCCGGGTAGTCGGCGTCGTCCTGGGTGACCAGCCGAATCCCGCGCTCTTTGGCCTCCGCGATTTCCGACGACGGATCGGCGTGGTCCCGCCACGACCGAAGGATGCCGGCGGTTTCCTCGCCGACTCCGTCCACTCGCAGCAAGCGATCCAAGGGTGCCTCAAGAATCGCCGACGCGGATCCGAAAATGTCCAGCAGCCGGCGCACCCGGACCGGGCCGATTTTCGGCAGAAGATTGAGCGCAACCAGGGCTTCGAGCGGTGACATGATAGTTGGAAGCAAGTGAATTAAACGGCTGATTGAAACATTTCTTCCGGAGCGAGAATGGCCTCGTCCCAATCCTTCCAAACCGGGTCGAGTCCTTGCAGGCGTAGGAATTGGGCCACTTCGTCGGCGTTGCGGATGTCGTTGATGCGGAATTGTTCGGTGGCCTTCTCGCAACCGGATTTTTCGGTGATTTCGACGCGGCGGCCTTTTATGGTGAGGTGGAGGTCGCTGTTCCCGGCACCGGTGTAGCCGCCGGGTTCGGTGCGGGCGCCGGCCGACATGTGGGTCACGCCGAGGCTGGCGATCGCGTCGCGGAAATGGGCCGGCTCGCGAGTGGAAACGACGATGCCGACATTGGGAAAAGTGACCCTGAACGCGGCGATCAGCCGGACCAACGCCCGATCCGGAAGAAACCGGGACGGATCCGGTTCGTATTGATAGTTTCCGGCGTAGGGACGCATCCGGGGAAACGCCACGGTGAGCTGGGCTTTCCAGCAGTGCCGGTAGAGATATTCCAGATGGGCGCAGAGCGCGAGCGCCTCATGCCGCCAATCGGCCAATCCGAACAACGCGCCGATGCCGATCCTGCGGAATCCACCGGCGTAGGCGCGTTCGGGGCAGTTGAGCCGCCAGTCGAAATTCCGCTTCGGTCCGGCGGTGTGGAGGGTTTCGTAGGTCCCGCGATGGTAGGTTTCCTGATAGGCGATCAGCCCTTCCGCGCCGTGGCGGACGATTTCCGTGTATTGGTCGTCCTCCATCGGGCCCACCTCGATGGCGAGGGTGGGGATGAACGGTTTCAGGGCGTCGAGGCAGTCCTGGAGGTAGCCTTCCGAGACGAATTTCGGGTGCTCGCCAGCGACGAGCAGGATGTGGCGGAATCCGAGTGCGTGGAGGTGCCGCGCCTCGCGGACCACCTGATCGACGGTGAGGGTGGTGCGGAGGATCGGCGCGTCGCGGGAAAACCCGCAGTAGGAGCAGTTGTTCACGCACTCGTTGGAAAGGTAGAGCGGGGCGAACAGCCGCATCGTCCGGCCGAATCGCTGGCGGGTGAGCTGCTGGCTGCGCCGCGCGAGGGATTCCAGCGACGGGCCGCCCGGATCCGCGAGCAAGCGCCCGAAACGCTCCATCAGCGGGGTGGGGCGTTTCATCAATCCGGGAAATACATCGGCAAAGGCCATCGCGGCGCAACCATGGCCGCTCGCGCCGCCCCCGTCAAACCCGCGGGAGTGAAAAACGATCTAACACCCATGGCGGGGTGGGCCTCCGGTCAGTGATCGGCTTTCTTGACCGATGGCTTCTCGCGCTGAGCGGCGCGGGTCAGATAGGGCGGCGAGTCGAAGGCGTCGTTGGCGAGCCGGGGGTCGGCGTTTTCGCGCAGGATACGGTCCAGTCGGGCGGCCAGATCAGCGCGTGTGGTCGCGTATGCCGGATCATCGGCCACGTTCTTCATCTGGTGGGGGTCTTTGGCCAGATCGAACAGCTCGAACTCCGGACGAGGCATGAATCCGATGTCCCAGATTTCCGCGATGGCGGGATCGGCGCGGTGGCCGACGAGCCAGGTTTTGGTAGGACTGGCGTCCAGATCGGGGAAACAGGATCCGGTGTTGTTGGCCAGCGGGCCGGGCTTGGGGCCTGCGGGATCGGCGGCGGCCAGCGGATCGCCGAGCGGGTTGCGGTCCGGCTTGAAGTTGTGGACGAAGAGGAAACCGCCGGTGCGCAAGGCGCGCACGGGGTAGGGGAGATTGCCGGCCCGCGCGGCATGAAAATGCACTTCGCGCCCGATCACGGCATGGCCGCGCAGGGTGGATTCGGGAGCGTCGCCCTTCAGAACGGGCAGGAGGTTTTGGCCGTTCATATCGGCATCGGCCGGGAGATTGGCCGCCGCGAGAAACGTCGGCGCGAGATCCACCAGGGAAACGGGCGCCTTGACCGAGCCGCCCGCTTTCACTCCGCCGGGCCAGCGCAACACAAGCGGCACGCGCGATCCGAAATCATAGACGCTGGTCTTTCCACGGGGGAATCCGGGGATCCCGTTGTCGCCCGACACCACAAACAGCGTGCGATCCATTTCTCCCCGTCGCTCCAGTTCTTCCGTCAGCACGCCCACCGCGGCATCGAACGCCTGCACCTCGCCTAGAAAATCCGCCACATCCTCGCGCACGGCCGGGTTGTCGGGCAGAAAGGGCGGGAGTTTTCCTTTCAGCGAATCGGGGTCGATGCCCCACAATTCCTTCCCGGACCCGCGCACCCAGGTGCGGTGGGTGTTGGTGGGGTTGAACCAGTAGAAAAACGGCTGACCTTCGCGGCGGTCGTCGAGGAAGTCTCTCAGATTGCGGCGCACCTCGTCGAGAATGGCGGCCTTGAGCGCCGGACGTTCGGCGGCGGGTGCGGCCATCATCACCTCGCTGAAGTTGTTGATCCGGCCACCGGCTTTCTTGTAGTTGCGCTGGGGTCCGCCCATGCGGTCCTCGTCGATGTGCATCTTGTGCGACCACCCGATGCGATAGCCGGCGTCCTGTAGGCAAAGCGGGAATCCGCGCACCGGTTTCCACGGGTCGTTGGAGCGGTCGCCGTCCCACGGCGTGTGGAGTTGCGAGTGCGATCCGTTGCGGAAAAAATGCCGGCCCGAGACCACGGCGGCACGCGAGGGCGAGCACGACGACGCGCTCACGAAAGCATTCCAACAGCGCGAACCCTCCCGCGCGATCCGGTCGATTGCCGGAGTGGAAACGGCGTCGCTGATGGACGGATGCCCCGGTTCGCGGTAACAGGACGCATACGCCCCATAATCGTCCGCGAACGCGAGCACGATGTTGGGACCGGCGGCCGGCGCGGCCGGCGCGCCAAGAATCAGGGAAAGCGGGAGCAGGAAACGGAAGGTCATGGAAACGTCGGTTTCGCCACGATACGCACAAACCGCGTCCGGTATTGCGGAAATCGGGACGCCGACGCGCTGGAGCCGGGGCAGCGCCGACTGTCGGTTAGAACGGCCAGATGAGGGGAATCAGGGAACAGGAGGTGACCCAGCAGATGATATTGAGAGGGATGCCGACGCGGAGGAAATCGGAGAAGCGATAGCCGCCGGGACCGTAGATCATCATGTGGGTCTGATAGCCCATCGGCAGGGCGAAGGCGGTGGAGGACGCCACGGTGACGCCGATGATGAAAGGCCAGGCGTTGACCTGCATGTGGTGCGCCAGAGGAATCACGATGGGCACCATCATCACCGCGGTGGCATTGTTGGAAAGCACCTCGGTTAGAAGCAGGGTCAGGAGGAAAACCGCCCACAACAGGACGGTGGGCATGTTTTCCGGACTCACGAATCTCTGCGTGATGTCCACCAGTCCGTGCGCCAGCCACTCGGCGGTATGGGTGTTCTGCATCGCCATGCCCAGGCCCAACAGCCCGTAAAGCATGATGAGCACCTGCCAGTCGATGCTCTCGTAGGCCTCGCGCGGGGTGAGAATGCGGGTCCAGAAAAGCACCAGCGCGCCGACCAGGGCGGTGTAGTGGATCGGGATGGCGGGCACCGCGGGCACGGCGCGGTGCAGCACGTCGGTTAGGGTGGCGACGAGCACCACGCCGATGAGCGTGCCCCACGCGATGCCGATGTGATGGGGCGGGCGCTTGGCGGCCGGCGCGGGCACGGCGGGATCCAGATCGGGCAAATCGGTTAGCACGAAATCATGGGTGGCCCGGATGGCGTCGAGATTGGTGCGGGCGGTGATCACCAACAGGGTGTCGCCGGTTTCGAGGGGGAGGTTGACGATTTTTTCGGTGATGTTGACTCCGGCGCGATGGACGGCGAGGACCACCGAATTGTAGCGTTGGCGGAAATCCGCTTGGGCGAGGGTTTCACCCAACAGCGAGGATTCGTCATGGACGACGAGTTCGGAAACGATGCCATCGACAGTGGCGAGCAACTGGGCTCCGAGGTCGGCGATCAGGGTTTCCGGATGAACCGCGCGGCCTCGTCCGCGGTGGAGGGCCACAAGGAAGCGGTCGTTGAGCTGGATGGTGACTTCGGAGAGGGGAATCATCAGCCGCGCGCCGCCGCGGCGGACTTCCAGGATGTGGATGCCGCTCTCGCGTTTGGCGAGAATGGAGTCCGCAAGGCGGGTGCCGACAAGCTCCGAGTTCGCGCCGATGAGAAGGTGATAGAGCGGGCTGGTGCGGCTTTCGATGTCGAGGCTGCCGGTGATGGACGACCGGGCCGGGATGAGTTTGGGGCCGAAGATGACCAGATAGCCGATGCCCGCGATAGCGAGCGGAATACCGATGGGGGCGAGCTGGAACATCGACATTTGGGGTTCGCCGAGATCGCGGAGAGTGCCGTTGACGAGCAGGTTCGTGGAGGTTCCGATGAGGGTGCAGCAGCCGCCGAGGATCGAGCAGTAGGAAAGCGGCATCAGCAGGCGGGAGGCCGGGATATCCTTGGTGCGGGCGAAGCCGAGGGTGACCGGCAACAGGATCGCGACGATCGCGGTATTGTTCATCCAGGCGCTGAAAAACGCAGTCAGGAGCGAGAATGCGAGGATGGCGACCCGCAGATTTCCCGAGAGCCGGTTTTTCAGAAGGTTACCAATGTGGTCCACGGCCCCGGATTTCTCGAGCGCGCCTCCGATGACGAACAGCGCGGCGATGGTCAGCGGGGCTTCGTTTTTGAACACCGCGGTCATTTCCTGGAATCCGACCAGTCCGAGCGCGACGACCAGGCAGAGCACCGTCAGCGCGATCACGTCGGGAGCCGCCCATTCGCGCAGGAACGCGATGAGTGTGAGAAAGATGACCAACAAAGTCAGGATGATTTCCGGGGCGGGCAGCATCTGTGTGGGATGTCGGCCGCGTCCATGCGGCTTGCCGGGGGCTTTGGCAAGCCGAAACGCCCCCGTTTTTGGGGGATGGAACACCGGTTGTCCTGAAACTTCCGGCGATGGCGCACATTATGATTAAGAATTCTTGACAAATCCCCGTTTTTTCCCAGTTTTTGCGTCAGACCGATGGCGAAACGCAGTCATGCAATGGAACGAGCGCACCGATTGGAAGTCCGGGGCCGGGTGCTCCGAGGCATGGCGCGGGTGTTTTTCGCGGTGCTCGGGCTTTCGGCCGGATTTGTGGTGGTTGCCACCGGCGTGCCGCAAAAGCGGAAATTGGACGAATTGGAAGCGAAGTTGGCCCAGACCCAAGCGCGGGAGGCCGAGGTGGTCGCGGAGAAAGACGCCTGCGCGACCGAAAACCAGGCGTTGAAAACGGATCGGGAGTTTCTGGAAATCCATTCGCGGGATCGGTTGGATTATTACAAGGAAGGCGAGAAGGTTTTCAAATTCCACTACGACCGGTAGCCCGATTGTGGTTTGCGCTTGGCGGCGGCGGGTCGGTTTGGCAGGATCGCGGCATGAGAGACGACATCGAGCGCGTGCTGATCGCCGAAGAAGTGATAGAAAAGCGTCTGGACCTGATTGCCGGGGAAATCGAGAGGGATTTTCCGGAAGGGACGCTGCTGGTGATCATCCTGTTGAAAGGCGCGCTGGTGTTCGCGGCGGACCTGCTGCGGCGGGTGGCCCGGCCATTGGAGATCGAGTGCCTGAATGTCGCGAGTTATCACGGCGGCACCTCCAGTTCCGGGCAGGTGGATTTTCTCGACCGCAGGTTTCCGGAGGTCAAGGACCGGCACGTTCTGTTGTTGGATGATATTCTCGATACCGGCCGGACTCTGCACGCGGTCAAACAGCGCCTGACGGAGGCGGGGGCCGCCGCCGTCCACACCGGCGTACTGCTGGCCAAGGACAAGGAACGCTCGGAGGAGGTGGAGGTGGACTACACCGGCTTCCGGATCGGCGATGAATTCGTGGTCGGGTACGGGCTGGACTATCAGGGGCGCTACCGGAACCTGCCCTACGTGGGCGTGCTGAAAGGCGAGATCGCGGGTATCTAACCGTTTGTCAGGACGTTGCGGAGCTGCTGGCGGCAGGACTCCGGGATGGAGCGCGAGAATACGACGCGGCCGTCTCCGTTTTTCGCGATGAATCCGCGGGTGGCCTGATGGTCCCGCAGGATTTCCCCAAGATCCGCAAGCGAATGGGAGGACATGCCTCCACGTGTGGTGATGGGCTTCCCCTCGCGGATGCGGATTACCAGTGGAGCGCCCAGCGGCGGCTGTGTGGACAGCCACCACAGCAGCGCGGCGATGATGACAAGTGCCGGAATGAATACCGATGGGGACATTGACAGGGGAAGGAACGCTCAGGCAACCGGATGATGGCGGGTTGCCCTGTCGGCGGCAATCGGAAACGCCGGTTTGATAGGCGATCGTCCGGGTTTGGCGCCGAGGCCCAGCGCCTTCTCCAGCAGCGGTAGGCCTAGCGTGACCTGTTTCATCCGGATCAGCGATCTCCAGACCCACTCGAACTTCTTCCACGCGCCCGCGTAGGCCAGGTGGCGGACCGCGGCGGTTAGGGGCTTGTGGCGCGCGCCCTCGAGGATCGCGCTCCAGGCGTAAAACCGATCGTAAGCGCGCCAGTAGCCTTCCTCCAACTCCTCCGGCCGGAGTCGGGCGGGGCGGAACACCGTGTGGCGGGTGTCGTAGCGCTCCCAATCCTGATGGAGGAGCCGTCCCTGCTCTTCCATGCGCTGATAGAGACCGGTGCCCGGATAGGGCGTCATGATGTGGAACGACGCGGTCTCCACCCCGTGTTCGATCGCCCAGTCGCTGGTGCGATCGAACACCTCGGGACCATCCTCGTCCATGCCGAAGACGAACGAGCCGTTCACCATCACGCCGTGATCGTGCGCGCGGCGGATCGCGGTGGCGTAGTCGCGGCCGAGGTTCTGGACCTTGCCGTGGTCGCGAAGATTGTTAGGATCGAGGTTTTCAAACCCGACGAAAACCGAGCGGAGTCCGGCCGCCGCCGCCTTTTCCAACAATCCCGGCTTGAGCAACGCGCTGACGGTGGACGCCCCCTGAAACACGCGGCCCATGCCCGCCATGGCGTCGAACAGCATTCCCGCGAACCGGGGATGGCCGAATAGATGGTCGTCCAGGAAATACAGGTGCTTCCCGGGCAGCGACTCGATCTCGCGCAGCACCGAATCGACCTGCCGGACGTAGAATCCGGTGCCCGCGCCGAAGAACGCGTCCTTGTAGCAGAAATCGCAGTGGTGCGGGCATCCGCGCGAGACGATGAGCGAATTGGGGACCAGATAGAGCGGGCGCCTGATCAGGTCGCGGCGCATTGGCGGGAGGCGGTCGAGGGACCGGACAAGCGGCGCATCGTAGCGCCGTGCGGGATTTCCGGCGGCAAAATCGCGGAGAAACACGGGAAACGTATCCTCGCCCGGACCGGTGAAAATCGTGTCGGCATGGATCGCCGCCTCATCCGGCAGCGAGGTCACGTGCAGGCCGCCGAGGCAGACGTGCGCGCCCTTGGCCCGGTAGTGGTCGGCATAGCGATAGGCGCGGTAGGCGTTTGTGATGTAAACCTGGATGATGACGAGATCCGGCTCGTCGGTTAGGTCGAGGGTTTCCACGTGTTCGTCCTGAAGTGTCACCTCGTCGTCCGGATCCAGATAGGCCGCGAGGGTTGCCAGACCCAGCGGCGGAAACAGCGAATACTTGATAGGCCGGAACAGCGGGCTGCGGGCTTCGGTGAGCGAGGGCAGGATCAGTTTGACTTTCATCGGCGGAGAGACTGGGCGGATGCCTGTGAATGGACGATGAAGCGGGGATGAATTGGTGGTGAATCGCGCGGCGTCTATCCGCCACCGACCCGATGGGAGATCCGGCGGATCGCCCAGTCCGCGTGTTCCGCAACGAGCGGGTCGGGATCCGCGGCAGCGGTGTGGAGTGCTGGCAAATCATCGGCGGTCCCGGTGTTGCCGAGGGCGACGCAGACGTTGCGCAGGAAGCGCGGGCGCTTGAGCCGCTTGATCGGCGAGCGGGCGAAAAGCGAGCGGAACGCCTCGTCATCCAGTGCCAGAAAGTCCCGCAACCGATGAGCGAACACCTCCGGCCGGGCATGGAACGCCATTTCGCGGGAAACCGCGGCGAAGCGGTTCCACGGGCACGCTTCCAGGCAGTCGTCGCAGCCGTAAATGCGGTCGCCGATGGCGGTGCGGAATTCCTCCGGGATCGGTCCCTTGTGTTCGATGGTTAGATAGGAAACGCACCGGCGCGCGTCGAGCCGGTGGGGCCCGGTGATCGCTCCGGTGGGGCAGGCGGAAATGCAGCGGACACAGGACCCGCAATGCGCCGAGGCGGGCGGATCCGGCGTGAATTCCAGGGTTGTCAGGATATCCGCCAGGAAAAACCAGGTGCCCAGCGTGCGGTGGATTTGCACCGTGGATTTGCCATTCCATCCGAGGCCCGACGCGGCCGCGAAGTCGCACTCCAGCACCGGGCCGGTATCGGTGTAGCACTTTTGCGTGCCGCCCGCGTCGCGGAGCGCGGCGTCGAACTCGCGCAGTTTCCGGTCGATCAGATCGTGGTAGTCGTCGTTCCAGGCATATTTCGCGATCCGATAGCCACCCGGATGATCGTTTGGAAACGGAGAAGAACCGGGGAAGTAGTTCATCGCCAGCGAAATGACGGAGCGGCAGCCGGGGAGGACCTGCCGCGGATCGCAGCGGCGGTCGGGATCCCGCTCCAGCCATGCCATGCCCGCGTGGCAGCCGTCGGAAAGCCATTGGCGGAACTCCGCCGCATGCGGCGCGGGGGTGGCGGCCGCGATCCGGCAATCGTCGAAACCGAGCCGTGCGGCGAGCGCTTTTACGTCGGAGGGCATGGCGGACTCGATTTCCGGGTTCCAAAGAAATAGCGCGCGCTCTCCAGAATGCCGGTGGCGATTTCCCGGCTGGTTAGGCCGGCGGTGTCGAGCTGGAGGTGGGAGGTTTCGCGGTACCACGGCTCCCGCTCGGCGAGCAGGGTGCGGACGCGGTCGGCGGGGTCATCGGTTTGCAGCAGCGGCCGGGAGGTGTTGCGGCGGGTGCGGTTGAGGATCACATGGACCGGAGCCCTCAGCCAAACGACGTAGCCGAGCTGGCGCAGCGCCTCGCGATTTTCCGCGCGAGCCACGATGCCTCCGCCGGTGGCGATGATCCGCGGGGATGCTCCGTCATGCTCCAATTCCCGGATGACACGGGATTCGAGATCGCGGAACGTTTCCTCGCCCTCGTCCGCAAAAATCCGGCTGATGGATTTCCCGGCGAACTCCTCGATCACCGCGTCGGTGTCCACCAGCGGGTAGCCCATCATGGTGTGCAACTCCCGGCCGACCGTGGATTTCCCGCAGCCCATGAAGCCGATGAGGACGATGTTGCTGTGATCCGCGTGGGGCGTTTGCATGGGAGGGGAATACACGCTTCATGGTCGGGCGGGAATCAGGAAATTCACGGGACCTTCGATTGCCGGGCGGCCTTCCCGTTCGTCGGGAAAATTTGTGAAATTCGGGATTGTCGGGGGTGCTGGTGGCCGGTAGGCTCGCGCCGAACACGGTTTGTGCAATCTATGAACAGTCAGTCAGCCTCCAACGTCGGGTATAATCGGTTTTTGCTATTTGTCGCCGGATTGGGCGGCTTGTTGTATGGCGTGGACGTCGGAATCATCGCGGGTGCCCTGCCGTATCTGGATGCCACCTCCGGCCTCAATCCGGGCCAGCTTTCCATCATTGTGGCGGCGGTGCTGCTGGGTAGCGTGGTTTCGACCCTCTTCGCGGGAATGCTCTCCGACCTGTTGGGGCGCAAGCCGATGATGATCATCAGCGGGGTGCTGTTTGTGGCGAGCATTCCGATGATCGCGCTGGCCCACGGTTTCCTGCCGATCGTGCTTGGCCGGTTGCTGCAAGGCGTCAGCGCCGGCTTGGTTGGGGTGGTCGTCCCGCTGTATCTGGCGGAATGCCTCGGCGCGTCGAACCGCGGCAAGGGCACCGGGATTTTCCAGTGGCTGCTGACTCTAGGGATCGTGATTGCGGCGCTGATCGCCCTCGGTTTCAGCTTTTGGATTGACACCATCGAAAAAGTCGGCGACTCGAATCTGCTCTTCGTGGCCAAGGATGTCGCGTGGCGCTGGATCTTCTGGATTTCCATTCTGCCCGGCATCGTATATGTCGCTGGCGCGCTGATGATCGCCGAATCGCCGCGGTGGCTGTTCAAGCGCGGCAAGGTGGACGCCGCCCGTGCCGCGCTGCTCCGCTCGGGAACGCCGGAAGATGCCGACCTTGAAATCGCGGAAATGAAGAAAATCGCGGCGGAAGAGGCCTCCAAGGTGACTTCCACCGGCGAGCGCATCAAGGAATCGCTGCTGGCCCGGAAATATGTAATTCCGTTCGTGCTGGCCTGCGTGATCCTGGCCTGCAACCAGGCCACCGGGATCAACTCGATCATCGGCTACAATGCCACCATTCTCATTCAAGCGGGCTTGAACGACAAGCAGGCGCACCTGGGCTACGTCATTCTGACTCTGGTCAATTTCCTCATGACCATGGGGGGCGTGGCCCTGGTTGACAAGAAGGGCCGCAAGTTCCTGCTTTCGCTGGGCACGGCCGGCATCATCGCCTCGCTCATCGCAGTCGGTTTCCTGTTCAACCGCACCGAAAGCAAGCAGGTCGAGTGCAAGCAGACCGCGCAAGCCAAGGTGGCCGATTACCAGGATGTGAAGGTGGCGGTGGCGTCGGCCAGCGTGAAATTGGTGAAGACCCCGGAGATCACCCTGTCGGTGGCCGGCAAGGATGTGACGAAGGCCACTGCCAGCGGCAGCACGGTGGAACTGGAGTTCGCCAAGCCGCTCGCCACGGGACAGTTGGTGCTTTCCGAGGCCGGCAAGGGAGAGAAGGTCGAATACAGCTACGTCGG
This sequence comes from Verrucomicrobiota bacterium, assembly GCA_017301995.1. Lineage (GTDB taxonomy): Bacteria > Verrucomicrobiota > Verrucomicrobiia > Verrucomicrobiales > Akkermansiaceae > Luteolibacter. Next base: position 35,146 of record JAFLEH010000017.1, read on the forward strand.
CGACGAAGCGACCAAGCTCTCGTTCGGAATTGAGGACAACCTCGTCACCGGGGCAGCCGTAAGGGACGGCAGGCTGGTGGTGAACCTGGGCTACAAGGCTTCCACCACGACCTGGAGCCTGAAATACCCATTCCTCTCCACCGCGCAGGACAGCCGGCGCAGTGAGTATCAGGTGGACGGCGCCAGAATCGTCGCCGACCGGAAGTTCATCGTGCCGTTTGACAAGGACACCCAGCGAGCGTTGCTCGGGGCTTCCGGGTTTGCGGAAACGGCTACCATGAATGTGATCTATACCGCCGGAGATTTCACGGCCGCCGCGAATGTCGTCCGTTCGGATGCCGACGGTGCCAAGGTGAAAATCAGCCGCAATGACAGCTTGCCGTCCAACAAGGTTGACGCCTTCTTCAAGAACCCGTTCGCCGACCTGGAGATGTCCAAGAACGCGGACCTGAGGATCGATAACGCCCTCATCACCCCGGTGCCCAGCTCCGCCAACGGTTGGCTCATCGCCGTGTGCATCTTCATCTTCATCGCATTCTTCGCCGTGGGTCCGGGCGTCTGCGTGTGGCTCGCGCTTTCCGAGCTGATGCCCACCCGGATCCGGTCCAATGGCATGAGCATCGCGTTGCTGATCAATCAGGCGGTTTCCACGACCATCGCGGCTATCTTCCTGCCGACGGTTGGAAAATACGGCTACGGAACGATGTTCTTCGCGTTTGCCGCCTGCACGGTGATCTATTTCATCACCGCCGCCTTCTTCCTGCCGGAAACCAAAGGCAAGACGCTGGAGGAAATCGAAGAACACTTCGAGGGCAAGAAGCGCGCCTGATAGGCGGCGCGGCGCAACCCGATTTTCCGAATGGAACCGCAGTCCAGGCCGCCCGATCCCGAGGATTCCTCCGGGCGGCCGAAACTGTCGTCCCGAGCGATCATCGTGGCGGCTGTGGTGGTGATTGTGCTCGGCGGTCAGATGGCCTTCGGCGTGTGGCTGCTGTGGACGAAGTGGCACGAGCCGTCTCCGCAGCCGGCTCGTCCGGATTTGCGGTCGGTGAAGTGAGCGGGGCGGAGGGTCGCTGATCCCGCCCGGTTGAAACGCTGCGGTCGCTGGGCTTTGGGCTCTATCCCGGAAACGCGAAAGGGCCACGGGGAGCGAATCCCCGTGGCCCATCCGGGTCAGGCTGTGCGGTTAGGACGGATCGAAACCCACGCCCATTGGATCAATAGCGGTAGTGGTCGGACTTGTAGGGGCCGCCAACGGGCACGCCGATGTAGTCGGCTTGCTCCTGGGTCAGGGATGTGAGTTTCACGCCGATCTTGGCCAGATGCAGGCGGGCGACTTCCTCGTCGAGCTGCTTGGGCAGGACGGTGACGCCGATCGGGCGGCTGTCCTTGGTGCTCCACAGTTCCATCTGCGCGAGGCATTGGTTGGTGAAGCTGTTGGACATGACGAAGCTCGGGTGGCCGGTGGCGCAGCCGAGGTTCACCAGTCGGCCCTCCGCCAACATGTAGATGCTGTTGCCGGTGGGGAAGGTGTAGCGGTCCACCTGCGGCTTGATGTTGGTGCGCACCACGCCGGGGGCGGAGTTGAGCGCGTCCACCTGGATCTCGTTGTCGAAGTGGCCGATGTTGCAAACGATGGCCTGGTCTTTCATCGCCTTCATGTGTTCGAGGCGGATGATGTCCTTGTTGCCGGTGGTGGTGACATAGACGTCCGCCCAGCCGAGGGTGTCCTCGATGGTGAGCACGCGGTAGCCTTCCATCGCCGCCTGGAGGGCGCAGATGGGGTCGATCTCGGTGACGATCACCTGGGCACCCTGGCCCTTGAGCGCCTGGGCGCAGCCCTTGCCGACATCGCCGTAGCCGCAAACCACGGCCACCTTGCCGGAAAGCATCACATCCATCGCGCGGAAAATTCCGTCGGTTAGGGAGTGGCGGCAGCCGTAGAGGTTGTCGAATTTGCTCTTGGTGACCGAGTCGTTCACATTGATGGCGGGGAACAGCAGCTTGCCGGCCTTGGCCATTTCATAGAGGCGGTGAACGCCGGTGGTGGTCTCCTCGGAAACGCCCTTCAGTTCGGCCACGATCTGATGGAAAATGCCGGGCTGTTCCTTGGCGATCTTCTTGAGCAGGTCCTTGATGACTTTCACCTCGTGGTTGTCGGACGGTGTGTCCACCCAGGTGTCGCCGTTTTCCATTTCGTAACCCTTGTGGATCAGCAGGGTGACGTCGCCGCCATCGTCCACGATGAGTTGCGGGCCCTTGTTTCCGGGGAAAACGATGGCCTGCCAGGTGCAGTCCCAGTATTCCTCCAGCGTTTCGCCCTTCCAGGCGAAAACCGGCGTGCCGGTGGCGGCGATGGCCGCGGCGGCGTGGTCCTGGGTGGAGAAGATGTTGCACGAGGCCCAGCGGACGTCGGCACCGAGATCCTTGAGGGTCTCGATGAGCACGGCGGTCTGGATGGTCATGTGCAGCGACCCGGTCACGCGCACGCCGGCCAGCGGCTTTTGCGGACCGTATTTGTCGCGGGTGGCCATCAGGCCGGGCATTTCATGTTCGGCGATTTCGATTTCCTTTCGCCCGAATTCGGCGAGAGAGATGTCTTTTACTTTGTAGTCGGTGGTCATGTGGTGGTTAGGTAGATGTTGGAAAAAGCGGGCGAAGACAGAAGACGCAGAGACAGAAGACAGAAGATAGGATGTCGCTGGTTCAGGGGCTTGTCTTGCGCCGGTGGGAGTATGTGAGGGGTGGGAGTTAGAAGAACCATCCGAAGAGGGTGTTGAACAGAGGGGAGCGGAGGCGCTTGCGCAGACCTTCGATCATGGAGGACAGTTCCTTGACTTCCGCGATCAGCGGGCGGACCTGGACCTCATCAAAAAGGTTGGCCCGCAAGCCGATGTAGAGCTGCGTGCGGAGTTCGCCCGCGGAACCTTTCGCGATGGAAAGAAACCGCCGGAACTCGCGGTCGCTATCGCGATCCGCTCCCTCCGCAATGTTGCTGGGAACGGAAATGCACGAACGGATCATCTGGTCGCGCAGGCCGTAGAGCTTGATCGGCTCCACGAGCGCAAGCACATCCACCGCGAGCCGCGATGCGCGCTTCCACACTTCCAATTCCTCGAAGTTATGCATTTCCAGCCTTCAGTCTTCAGTCTCTGCGTCTTCTGTCTCCGGCGATTCAGCCGACCGCTTTCTTGAGGGCCGCGACTTTATCCGTGGCTTCCCATGTGAGATCGGCGTCCGCTTTTCCGAAGTGGCCGTAGTTGGTGGACTTGGAATAGATCGGGCGGAGCAGTTTGAGCTGCTTGACGATGTCGGCGGGCTTGAAGGAAAACACCTTGAGCACGGCGGCGAGGATCTTTTCATCGGAAACCGTGCCGGTGCCGAAGGTGTCGATGTGGACGCTAACCGGAAGCGGATGGCCGATGGCGTAGGCGAACTGGATTTCGCACTTGGTGGCGAGGCCGGCGGCGACGACGTTTTTCGCGACCCAGCGGCCCATGTAGGCGGCGGAGCGGTCCACTTTGGACGGATCCTTGCCGGAGAAGGCGCCACCACCATGACGGCCACTGCCGCCGTAGGTGTCCACGATGATCTTGCGGCCGGTTAGACCGGAGTCGCCCTGCGGGCCACCGACGACGAATTTTCCGGTCGGATTGATGAGATATTCGGTGTCCGCGGTTAGCATATTCTTCGGCAGCACCTTCTTGATGACCTGCTCGATGCAGAACTTTTCGATTTCCGCATGGGAAACGTCGGCGGCGTGTTGGGTGGAGATCACCACGTTGACGATGCGGGTGGGCTTGCCATCCACGTATTCCACGGAAACCTGGGACTTGGCGTCGGGGCGCAGCCACTTGGCCAGTTTGCCGGCCTTGCGGATGCGGGTCAGCTCTCGGCCGAGGCGGTGGGCGTACATGATGGGGGCGGGCATCAGCTCGGGCGTTTCATCGCAGGCGTAGCCGAACATGATTCCTTGGTCGCCGGCGCCTTGCTCGGAGGTCTTTTTGCCTTCCGCCTTCTTGGCGTCCACGCCCTGGGCGATGTCGGGGGACTGGGTGGTCAGGTAGTTGTTGATGAAAATCCGGTCGGCGTGGAACACGTCGTCGTCATTGGTGTAACCGATGCCGCGGACGGCGTCGCGGATGGTCTTTTCCACGTTGATCACCGAGCCGATGGGCTTCTGGCCGATTTTCGGGATGGTGATTTCTCCGCCGACGACCACGATGTTGCTTTTCACGAAGGTCTCGCAAGCCACGCGGCTCTTGGGATCGACGGCTAGGCAGGCGTCGAGGATGGCATCGGAAATGGTGTCGGCAACCTTGTCGGGATGGCCTTCGCCCACGGATTCGGAGGAGAAGATGAACTTGCTCATTTGGTGGTGTGTCTGGGGTTGGAGTTGGACTATTTTTGCGCTCGGCGATTTTCGTATCGTCAAATCGTGATACGATGATACAAGCTTGCCCCGCGATGTCAATTCTAAAATCCCTGAAACTTCTGGCTGATCCCACCCGGCTGCGCATTTTGCGGCTATTGGAGCGCGAGGCGATGTCCGTGGCCGAATTGCAGGAGGTGCTTGGCATGGGGCAGAGCCGGATATCCACGCAGCTTTCCCAGCTCAAAACCGCCGGTCTGGTGGCCGACGAACGCAGCGGGAAGCACAATATCTACAAAAACCAAGCCCCGCCGGACCTGATGGAGGTGGCGCGGCATGCGGCGGCCGAACTTCCGGAAACCGCGGCCGACGACGCGGCACTGGGGCACCTGCTGGCCAAGCGGAAAGATGTGGCGCGGGCGTATTTCGACGAATTGGCCGGCCGTTTCGGCAAGGATTACGTGCCGGGCCGGTCGTGGAAAGCGCTCGCCGAGTCCCTGCTCAAGGTGCTCAACTACCGGGTGGTGGCCGATCTCGGAGCGGGAGAGGGCACCTTGGCCCAACTCCTCGCCCAGCGGGCGGAAAAGGTGATCGCGGTGGATATTTCCCCGAAAATGGTCGAGTTCGGTCAGGCGCTTGCCGAGCGGCACGGCCTGACCAACCTGGAATTCCGGGTGGGCGACATCGAGGACCCGCCGATCGGCGAGGGCGAGTTGGATCTCGCGGTGCTCAGTCAGGCACTGCACCATGCCGGGCATCCTCAGGCGGCGATTGATGCCGCATTCCGGATTCTGAAGCCCGGCGGACGGCTGATCGTGCTGGACCTGCTCAAACACGGTTTCGAAGAGGCCCGCGAGCTTTACGCCGACCACTGGCTCGGGTTTTCCGAATGCGATCTGGCGGGCATGCTGGAAAAGGCCGGCTTCGAATCCGTGGAAACCGTGGTGGCCGACAAGGAATCCGCAGGCGCGGGATTCCAGACGCTGCTGGGGATCGGGGTGAAAGGGTCGGCCTGTTAGCCCGCTGTGGCGGACACTCCCTCCCGGTGTCGTCACGCGAGGATCTCGCGAACCACACGGGTGCCGGCTTTGGTGATGTTGGAGAGCCGGAGGGGCACGCCGGAGGCTGGGAAAGTGAACCGCTCGTGATCGAACCCCATCAGATGGAGCATGGTGGCGTGGAGGTCGTGCGGGGACACCTTGTTGATGACCGACTCGTAGCCGATGGGGTCGGTTTCGCCGTAGGAAAGGCCGCCCTTGATGCCGCCGCCGGCGAGCCAGATGGTGAACGCGCCGGGGTTGTGGTCGCGACCGGTGAAGGGATTGTCGTTTCCGCCGCGGTTTTCGAGCATCGGTGTGCGGCCGAATTCGCCGCCCCACACGACCAGCGTGTCCTCCAACAATCCGCGCTGTTTCAGATCCTTGAGCAGCGCGGTCATCGGCTGATCCACTTCCTTGCAGCGGTCGGTGAACCCGCCGTTGAGCGCATTGCCTTGGTTGTCGCCGTGGGTGTCCCATCCCCAGTGGAAAAGCTGGATGTAGCGGACTCCGCGTTCGGCCAAGCGCCGGGCTAACAGACAGTTGTTGGCGAACGACTCCTTACCCGGCTGGGTGCCATAGAACTGGTGCATGGACGCGGGTTCCTTGGACAAATTGAAGGCCTCGGTGGCGTGGGTCTGCATCCGGAAGGCCATCTCATATTGGGCGATGCGCGTCAGGGTTTCCGGGTCGCCCATTTCACCGGCAAGCTGCTGGTTGAGCCGGTCGAGGGCGTCGAGCGAGCGCCTGCGCAGCGGAGGGGAGATCCCCGGAGGGTCGGCCAGATAGAGAACCGGCTCGCCCTGCGACCGGCACTGGACTCCCTGATAGACCGACGGCAGATAGCCCGAGCCCCAGACGGATTTCCCGGCGTCCGGGTTCTTTCCGCCGGACGTCAGGACGATGAAACCGGGTAGGTTCTGGTTTTCCGTGCCGAGCCCGTAGGTGGCCCAGGCGCCGATGGATGCCGCGCCGAGGTTCTGGTTGCCGGTGTGGACGAGCAACTGCGCCGGACCGTGGTTGAACTGGTCGGTGTGCATCGACTTGATGAAGCACACGTCGTCCACCACCGTGCTGAAATGGGGCAGCCGGTCGGAAACCCACGCGCCGGACTGGCCGTGCTGTTTGAACGGGAACTGCGGGCCTAACATCTTCGGGATCCCCTGGATGAAGGCGAACTGCTTGCCCTCGAGAAACTCCTTGGGGCATTCCTTGCCGTTGAATTTCTCCAACTCCGGTTTGTAGTCGAAAAGCTCGTGCTGCGATGGCGAACCGGCCATGTGCAGATAGATCACGCGCTTGGCGGTGCCGGGAAAATGAGGAGACGCCGGGGCCAGCGGCCGGGCGGGATCTTTCACCAGCGGTCCGCCCGATCCCCAGACGCGCCCGGTCGTGGCGGCCAGCCACATCGCTCCCAGCCCGGTGGTGCAGGTGGAAAGGAAATGCCGTCGGGTCTGATGGGCGAGCAAGGCGTGGTTGAGCGGTCGCATGGGGGAGGGAATTGCGGAAAATGCGTTCTCGAATACGCGCGCGATGGCGGGGATCTGTCTGGGAAAAGCGTTGGGGCGGAGATGTCGGCTTTGCCGGCTGCGGATTGGAGCGTGAGGGGGCTTGGCCTGCCGGATGGGATTGTTTCACGCCAAGGTTTCTCCTTTGAGGAGCCTGGGCAGGAGGACTGCGGACGCCGGGTGACCGCCGGCGAGAGATTCCTGGGCGGCTTTGGCGAGGCGGCGCAGCAGGCGATCGCCGAGGTCGTAGCGTTCGGGCAGCGGGCTGAGCCGTTCGACCGCCGGATCGTTGCTCAGATAGACGATTGATAGGTCGCGCGGGACGCGCAGGCCGCGGTGGAGCAAATGGGGTAGCGCTGTTAGGATGTGGTGCTGGTTCACCACGAGCAGCGCGTCAGGCCGCCCGGCGGACGGGACGATCTGGTGGTCGAGTGTGTCGATGAGGCGGGACCGGTTGAAATCGTGCTTGAGGATGACCGGCGGCGGGGCGCCGGCACGGGCGAGTTCCTCCCCGACCGCGGCGATGACGGCGCTGTCACCGGCGAGGTGGGTGCGGTGGACGAGTACCGCCAGTTTCCGATGGCCTCGGGCGAGGCAGCGGCCGGTGGCGTGGCGCGCGACGGCGCGGAAATCCACGTCCACATGGGGCAGATCGATTCCGGGAAACACGGTGCCGAAAACGATGGCCTTCAGTTTCAGTCCGGCGGCGGCCTGTTGGACGGAGCGGGGCATTTTGTGGAGGATCCACACGGTGGGCGGCGCGTCCTTTGCCCAGCGCCGGAGCGAAACGGTGGGGTCGGATTCCTCGGCGAGTCGGGCGGCTTCGCGAACGTGAACCTGGGTACCCTGGTTTCCCAACAGTTCGCGGAGTACCGCGAGGTGTTCCAACAACAGCGGGCTCTCGCGGAGGCTGGGGGTTAGAATGACCACCTGGCCCGCGGCAGGATTCGGGTTGGTTCTTTTCGCGGGCGCGGCAACCATCCGCCCGCTGCGGGTGGAACTGGGCGAGCCGATCACCCCCTCGGCGGCCAGCGATTTCAGGGCGCCGCGCAAGGTGGTGCGGCTGACGAAATACTCCTCGGCCAGCCGTCGTTCGGACGGGAGCGAAGTTTGCCATTCCCCATCGGCGATGCGGGCGCGGATGAGGTCGGAAAGCTGGCCGGATTTGGATTTCGGGCGGTTTGGCACGGTTTGCGGCGGCGACTCCATGAATAGGGCCGCTCGGGCGGGCCGGATCAAGCCGAAACCGCGGTGAATTTGGGTGATCGCATCCCTTGACATGGCTGGACGCATGCGCTAACCCGCCACCTGCTCGCCTCAGGCGGGCAGCGAACCCCAAACCACACTCTGCCATGTCCCTGACCATCAAACCGAAATCCGACTGCGCGTTCGACCAAATCTCCCTCGGCGAAATCATGCTCCGCCTCGATCCCGGCGAGGGCCGCATCCGCACCGCGCGCACGTTTGCCGCGTGGGAAGGCGGCGGGGAATACAACACCTCCCGCGGGCTCAGGAAATGTTTCGGATGCAAGACGGCGGTTCTAACCGCTCTGGTGGACAACGAGATCGGCCACCTGATTGAGGACTTCATCATGCAGGGCGGCGTGGCCACCGATTTCATCCAATGGCGTGGCGATGACGGCATCGGCAGGACGGTTAGAAACGGGCTGAATTTCACCGAGCGCGGGTTCGGCATCCGCGGCGCGGTGGGCAATCCCGACCGCGGCAACACGGCGGCCTCGCAACTGAAACCCGGCGATTTCGATTTCGAGCACATTTTCGGCACCCTCGGCGCGCGCTGGTTCCACACCGGCGGGATTTTCGCCGCTCTATCCGAAACTACGGCGGCGCTCACCATCGAGGCGGTCAAGGCGGCCAAGAAACACGGCACCATCGTTTCCTACGACCTCAACTACCGCCCGTCGCTTTGGAAAACCATCGGCGGACTGGAGAAAGCGCGCGAGGTGAACCGCGAGATCGCCCGCCACGTGGACGTGATGATCGGCAACGAGGAGGATTTCACCGCCTCGCTCGGCTTTGAGGTAGAGGGCGTGGACCATAACATTTCCGCGATCGAAACCGACGCCTTCAAGCGGATGATCGAAACCGCGGTGAAGGAGTTCCCCAACTTCAAGGTGGCCGCCACGACGCTGCGCCGCGTGATCACCGCCACCAAGAACGATTGGTCGGCCATCCTCTGGCACGACGGCCGGTTCCACGAAAGCCGGCAGTTCCCCGAGCTGGAGATCCTCGACCGCGTGGGCGGCGGCGATTCGTTCGCGTCCGGCCTGCAGTTCGGTTTCCTCGAGTTCAACGACGCGCAAAAAGCCGTCGAATACGGTGCGGCCCATGGCGCGCTGGCGTCCACCACACCCGGCGATACCTCGATGGCCACCCGCAAGGAGGTCGAGAAGCAAATCTCCGGCGGCGGCGCGCGGGTGGTTAGGTGATCCTCAATGGGACGATGGAACCGCAACCGGAGCGGAGAAGTTCCATAAGGTTCAACTTTTCTCTCAGAGACTATTTGTTCATGGCCTTTGCTTGTTCAGGGGTTGGAAATTGAGAACCCTGGAGCCGTGTGATGTCTGGTTGAGGGCATGGAGGTTAGGAGAGCAGCAGGTGTTCGTCTGCTGAATTTCCTAACATTAATCCGCCGTTCCGCCTCGACGCCCCACCGTTGCCAGTGTTCAGCGTTACCAAAGTCCGTATTTGCCGTAGGCCATGACGTAGAGGCCCATCAGGAGGTTGGCGGTGGCGTGCATGACCACGCAGGCGCCGAGGTTTTTGCTCCACACGCAGAGGCCGTAGGTGATGGACCCGTAAACCAAGGCGCCGGCGTAGTCCACCGGGTCGTGCGCGAGCATGAACGCGCCGGTGACGATCGCGTAGGACCGCCAATCGGCCCGGCCGAAGGGCTGCTTCCAGTAGTCGCCTTCCCAATCGCACACGAAGCGCATCAGGAAGCCCCGCCAGAAGATCTCTTCCGCCAGGGCCACGATCACCGCAGCCCGGAAAAACCGCATGCCCAGTGATCCCCAGTAGGCCAGCGGGTGTTGGAAAAGACCGGGGTCAAAACCGTCGCGCCGGGCCTGGACTCCCAACCATCCCAGCCACCCGCCGGGTGTTCCGGTTAGCCCGAGCGCGTCGTACAACGTGGTCGGAAGCAACCAGAAACCGATCCCCACGGCCCCGGCGACAACGCCGACGAGGCTCCAGCGCCAGGACCAGTCGAAACGGAACACCCGCCAGTAGCGGGCGAGCAGGATGGCGGTCACGACCGTTTGGATCGGATAGATGATTTGCGCCGGCGACTGCCGCCACCACGGGGCGTCCGGGTGTTTCCATCCGACCGCCGAAGCCAGCAGTTGGAGCGCGATCATGAAGCCCATGAACACCGCCAGCGGCAGCACGTGGGCGCGGGTGAGCAGGGCTGGATCGGTCGGGGAGGATGAACGGGCCGGGTTCATGGCTCAGAGGCTCCCGACGTAGCGCTCCATCCGCTCCATCGCGGTCCGCAGGTCGGTTAGGGCGGTGGCGTAGCAGCAGCGGAGGAAGCCCTCGCCGGATGGGCCGAACGCGCTTCCCGGCACGGCGGCCACGCCTTCCGCGTCCAACAGGCCGAGCGCGAACTCCTTGCTGCCCCGGCCGGTCTTGCGGATGTCCGGAAACACGTAGAACGCGCCGCCGGGGGTGTGGCAGTCCAACCCGATTTCGTTGAGCCGTTTCACCAGGAAATCGCGCCGCTGGTGGTAGCTGTCGCGCATCGCCCGCATCGAGGGCGCGCCGTGTTCCAGCGCCTCGATCGCGGCGTTCTGGCTCATGATCGGCGCGCACAACATCGCGTATTGATGGATTTTCATCATCGCCTCGATGATCGGCTGCGGCGCGCAGGCATAACCTAACCGGAATCCGGTCATCGCGAAGGCCTTGGAAAACCCGTGCAGCAGGATCGTCCGTTCCCGCATGCCCGGAAGCGACGCGATCGAGATATGTTTTTCTCCGTCATATCTCAGCTCGCTGTAGATTTCGTCGGTGAGGACGATCAGGTCGTGCTGGATCGCGAGGCGGGCGATGCCCTCCAGATCGGCGAGGCTGGCGACCGCACCGGTGGGATTGGTGGGGAAATTGAGCATCAGCACGCGGGTGCGCGGCGTGATGGCGGCGGCGAGCGCCTCGGGCTTGAGCGAAAAGGCGTCGGCCTTGTGGGTTTCCACGGCGACGGACTTGCCGTGGGCGAGGGCGATGCTCGGGCTGTAGGAAACGTAGCAGGGTTCGTGGAAAACCACCTCGTCGCCGGGGTTGAGCAGCGCGCGCAGGGCGAGGTCGATGGCCTCCGAGACGCCGACAGTGACGAGCACCTCGCGGGCGGGATCGTAGTCCACCTCGAAAAACGACGAAACGTAGCGGCTGATGGATTTGCGCAGCGAGAGCAGTCCGAGGTTGGAGGTGTAGGTGGTCTGGCCTTTTTCCAGCGAGTAGATGGCGGCCTCCCGGATATGCCACGGGGTGGTGAAATCCGGCTCGCCGACGCCGAGGGAGATGATGCCCTCGCGCCCTTGGACGAGTTCAAAGAAGTCGCGGATCCCCGAGCGGGGGATCGCGGCCACATTGCGGGCGATTTTCGCTTGATAGTCCATAAGGCGGAGTCCCGGGCGGCCGAGGAACGCGGGGTGGCGCGGGGTGGGGGAGCGTGCCACGGGGCCGGGGAGTCTTTCAAGCCCGAATTCCGCCGGAAAATGGCAGTGGCGCCGTGAGACGGCACGATTTCGCGGAAAATAGGTTTGACGGCGGCGGTCGTGCTTGTTAGCAAGGCCCCATGAAGCGCAAAGCGATGATGCTGGCGGTGGCCGTGACCGGATTGGTCGCGTCCGGATGTTTGGAAGACGAGAAACAGTCCGAAAAGATCAAGGAACTGGAACGGACGGTGAAAGTGCTGGAAACGGAAAACCGTGATCTGGCGGACGAACTCGAAAAGGAAATCGAAAAAGGCGCACCGCGGGAATTGGCCGGACTGCGGGACGAAGTCAAAACGCTCAACCGGACGATCGGCCAGTTGCAGGCGAAGGCCGACCAATTTGACAGCATGAAGCGGGACTACGACCGGCTGAAATCGCGCGCGGACCAGATGGCGGCGAGGCCTGCCGCCACCGCCTCCAAGCCGCCGCCGGCCGGCCCGGAAAATGCGGGCAAAGCCCCGGCCGCGACCGGTGCGGCCGCCGGGTTGTTGGATGCCGAAGGGAAGGTCAAGTCGGCGGTCGCCGACGCGGTGGTGCTGATCGAAGGGGACCAATCGGTGGGCAGTGGCTTTCTCGGGAAGGACGACGGGGTGGTCTATCTCTACACCGCGGCGCACGTGATTTCCGGCAACAACCGTCTAACCATCAAGAACACCGCCGGGACGAAGTTCACGAAATTCGGCAAAATGGAGGTCGCCTTGGACGCGGACCTGGTGAGGATCCGCATCGACGAGGAGGTGGCAAACACCCTGGAAGTCGCAAAAGCCGGCGAGGGCGCCGAGCTGAACACGGCGATCGCCGCTTTGGGCAACGGCGGCGGTGGCGGCGTCGTGGCCGTGGAACAGGGGCAGATTCTGGGCAGCAGCGGCAGCCAGATCGAAATCGACGCGGGCGTGATCCAGGGAAACAGCGGCGGTCCGGTGCTGGTGGTGGAGACCGGCAAAGTGGTGGGCGTGGTCACCCACCTGACCGCCGGCCGCAGTGACATGTGGGCGGAAGGCACCCGCCAAGCCGAGGTCCGGAGGTTCGCCTGCCGTGTCAACGTGGACCGGAAATGGACGGAAATGGCGGTTTCCGCATTCCTCTCCGACGGAAGAAAGGTCTCGGCCTATGACGAAATGACGCTGTTGGGCTTCGCGTTCGCCCGTTTGGAGGGCGGTCAGATGGGGCTCCGCTACAACCCGATGCGCTACGGAACCCGGACACCCTTGCAGATTTTCGAGAGAAACAAGAACGTCCCGGTCGTGAAGGAGCTGATCGATTTCAACAGCGGCCTCGAATCCGGCCGGGTCAAGCTCGGGCAGGTGGATCGCCAGAAAAAGATCGCCTCGCTGATGGCGAGCATGAAGTTCCAGATCGAGCAGACCGCGGGCCAGATCAAGCCGGACGAACTCAATCCCTATCATAAAAAGATGGCTCACGAAGGAATCAAGGCGCGACAGGAGTGCGTGAGCGATCTGACATCCGTGCTCGCCGGCATGCGCTGATCCGTGTCGGATCCCGCATCTATCCGACCGCCACCGCGTTTGCCGCGGCGTAGCGGGCGGTGTGGGTGAGGCTCACCAGCACGCGGGAAATGCCGTGTTCCGCCGCGTAGGCCGCCGCCGCGCCGTGCAGCGCGATCTCCGGCGCGCCGGACGCGGTGTGGCAAACCTCGATGTCGGTTAGAGCGGCGTGTTTCCCGATCCCCGTGCCGAACGCTTTGGCCACGGCTTCTTTGGCGGCGAACCGCGCGGCCAGGTGGATCGCGGGATCGGTGTGGGCCATGCAGTAGTCGCGCTCGGCGGGGGTGAAAACCCGTTTCAGGAAGGCGTCGCCAAGTTTCCCAAGGCTGGCGGCGATCCGCTCCACCTCGACCACGTCGATGCCGATGCCGTGAAGGTTCATGGCTGTTCGGGATAGGCGGCCATCAGCGATTTCATCCGGCGCACCGATTCGGTTAGCCCGGTGCGCAGTGCCAGGGCGATGATGCTGTGGCCGATGTTCAGCTCGGCCAGATGAGGGATTGTTAGGACATCCGCGATGTTGGTGTAGTTGATCCCGTGGCCGGCGTTGACCTGGAGCCCCGCCGCATGGGCGTGTGCGGCGGCGGCCGCAAGCCGCGCCGTTTCCTCCGACCGGGCGGCCGGCAGCGCGTTGGCGAAACATCCGGTGTGGAGTTCGATCATCGGAGCCCCGGCGGCCACCGCGGCGTCCACCTGGCGTAGGTCGGGGTCGATGAACAGGCTCACCCTGATGCCGGCGTCGGTTAGGACGGTCACCGCATCCTTGGTGGAGGAAAAACGCGCGACCACATCGAGTCCGCCCTCGGTGGTGATTTCCTGCCGGGTTTCAGGCACCAGGCAGGCGAAATCCGGCTTGAGCCTGCGGGCGATGTCCAACATTTCCGGGGTCACGCCCATTTCGAAATTCAGCGGCAGCGGCACCTCGGCGCGGATCCGGAAGGCATCCGCGTCCTGCATGTGGCGGCGGTCGCCCCGCACGTGAACCGTCAGCGAGTCGGCCCCGCCGGCCATGGCGTCGAACGCCGCCTCCAGCGGCGACGGTTCGGCATTGTGAGCCTCCGGCGCATGCGCGTAACGCGCCTGCCGGAGGGTTGCGATGTGGTCGATGTTGACGCCGAGAAGCAGGGGCATGCCCGGAGAATCGGAACTCCGGGCCCGGGAAGCAAGAAGGTTTTTGGGAGGGGGCGTAGCCGCGCTCGTGAGAGCGTGGCCCTGGAGTTTGGTTCTTTCTAGATCGGTGATCTAGTTTTTCGCGATTTTACTTAAATTTCCGGTTGCCATTCGGGAATTTTGGTCTAGTATATGCGCTAGAGCTTAAGCCGATCAACCACCACACCGCCATGGGATACCCAACCAAAGTCCAACTCATCCGCCGCAAAAAGGGCGCCGACCAGTATTACATCAACTTCCCCACCGCCGTCGCCGAGGCCATGGAGTTCCAAAAAGGCGAGACCATCGAGTGGATCATCGAGGACAAGGCCAACATCATCGCCCATCGTCCGGTGGTGCCGCCCTCCCCGGTGACCATTGAAAAAAAAACGACTCGCCGCTCCTGAACCAATGGGAGGAGTTGTGGCGGCTGTGCGGAAACGACGCCTCCTCGACTCCCGGCTGCGTCACGCGGTTGCGCGAGCACCTGCTGGCCCACTTGATATGTCCCGGACGCCATACCATCTCCGGACTGATCACCGTCTTCGGGGGACAATTCCGCGATTGGAGCGCCGATTACCAGCTGTATTCCAAAGACCGGGTCAACGAAGACGCCATCTTCGGCCAAGTCCGCAAGGAGGTCGAATCACTCGCGCCGGCCTCGCGTCCGCTGTGTGTCTCGCTCGACGACACCATCTTGCGCAAGACCGGCAAAACCATCCCCGGCGCCGCCTACCGCAAGGATCCGCTCGGCCCGCCCTTCAATCTCAACCTGGTGTGGGCGCAACGCCGGATCCAGATCAGCGCGGCGCTCCCCGATGAAAACCACGAGGTCCGCATGATTCCCATCGGTTTCCTGGACGCCTCCACTCCCCGCAAGCCCGCCAAAACCGCTTCGCCCGAACAAGTCGAACTCTACAAGGAACGGATGAAACAGCGCAATCTCAACACCCTGGCAAGGGACGCCCTTTGCCGGCTCCAGTCGGACCGCGCCGCCGAAAACGGAGGCACGGCTCCCGCGCTGCGCCTCGTGGTGGACGGAAGTTATACCAACAAGAACATGCTCCGCCATCTTCCCCCGAACACCACCCTGATCGGCCGCATCCGCAAAGACGCCAAACTCAACGCCAAACCCGACACCCAGGCCGTCCGCGGGCGCAGGCGCATCTACGGAGACGCCTTGCCCACGCCCGAACAAATCCGCCAGGATCCCGACATCCCCTGGGTCACCGTGCGGGTGCGGGCCAGCGGCAAATGGCGCGATTTCGAAGTCAAAGCCCTCGCGCCCGTGCGCTGGCGCGCCGCCGGGGAAATGGACCTTCGCCTCGTGGTGATCCGCCCGATCGGCTATCGCCCGCGCAAAGATGCCAGAAAACTCTACACCCAGCCCGCCTATCTGATCTGCACCGATCCGGACCTGCCGCTTGAAGACCTGCTTCAGGAATACATCTGGCGCTGGGACATCGAAATCAACCACCGCGACGAGAAAACCATCCTCGGAGTCGGCCAGGCCCAGGTGCGCAACGAAAACTCCGTGGAGAACATTCCGGCAACCGCCGTGGCCGCATACGCCATGCTCCACGTCGCCGCGATCAAAGCCTATGGCCCAGGAGGCAAACCCGCCGTCATCCCGGAAGCCAAGTGGCGCAAATCCGGAAAGAAAAAACGCCCCTCCACTCAGGATCTGATCAACGAACTGCGCCGCGAGTTATGGTCCAAGGCCATCCGTCCCGGGATTTTAAACGACTTCATGAACCGCGCCCACGGCGACACGAAGCCGCATAAATCCGAACCCAACCTCTGCAGCACGCTGTTTTCCGCTACCGCGTAACTTCGGAAGAACCAAACTCCAGAGCCGCGCTCGTGAGAGCGTGGCCGCGTGGCTTGGGCGTCCCCGCCCCAGTCCGTCGCCGGTGCGTCGCGCTCCGGCGTTCCAATCCCACCCCCGCCTAAGAAATTCACCGCAAAGACGCAAAGGGCGCGAAGATGATTGAAGATGGTGGATCGTAGATGGAAATCACTGTTGCCGTGCTCGCGGGAGCGTGGCTTCCCAGGCGTTCACGCGCCCTCCCCGGCCACCTTCTCACGAGGCCACCTTCTCACAAAGGCGGCTACGATGCTCCTCCCATTTCTTCTCCGTCACCTTCGGAATCGCGGCTGAGCGAAAATTTCCGAAAATTTTTTCTTGCAGTGTTACATGTGAAGTGTAACACTAAAAACACCCAGGCGCGCTGGGTATTCGGAGATGCTGCCATTCAGGATCCAGATTCGTGACGGGGAGCCGGTGTCGAACCAGGTGGTTCGGGCCGCGCACCGGGCGTTGGCGGACGGGGAATTGCGGGAGGGTGATCTGTTTCCTTCGGTCCGGGGGCTGGCGATGGAACTGAGGATTTCGCCGACGACGGCATTCAAGGTGGTGCAGGAGTTGAAGGATCTGGGATTTCTGGTGAGTCGGCCGGGGGTGGGAATGGTGGTGCAGCGGCCGCAATTGCCCGATCCGGAGCGCCGGATGGAGTTGTTGGAACCTGCGGCGCGGAAGTTTCTAACAGAGGCGAGATCGCTGCACCTGGGGCTGGAGGAAATCCGGGAACTGCTGGCCCGCCTGAACGACCAACCGGATTCCGAATGAAATCACAGCCATGATTACCATCGAAAATCTCCACAAGCGATACCGCAGGACCGAGGCCCTGCGCGGGGTGAGCCTCACGGTGCCGGAGGGCCGGGTCACGGCGTTTTTGGGTGCCAACGGCGCGGGGAAAACCACCACCATCCAGTGCGCGATGAATCTGTTGGAGCGCGACTCCGGCCGCATCGAGGTGCTGGGAGCCGATCCACGCAAACTAACGGCCGACCATTGGCGGCGCATCGGTTATGTGTCGGAAAACCAGCGGTTCCCGGGGTGGATGAGTCTAACCAGCATGCTGGATTATCTGCGTCCGCTCTACGGAGATCGGTGGGATCGGGACTTCGAGCGGAAATTGCTGAAGGACTTCGATATTCCGCCGAAAACCAAAATGGGTTCGCTATCGAGAGGCCAGCGGATGAAGGCCGCGCTGGTTTCCGCGGTGGCGTTCCGGCCACGTCTGGTGGTGCTGGACGAGCCGTTTTCCGGACTGGATCCGCTGGTTAGGGATGAGTTTCTGGCCGGTTTGCTGGAGCTGACCGGAACCGAAGGGTGGACCGTTTGGATGTCGTCCCACGACATTGAAGAGGTGGAGCGGGTGGCCGACCGGGTAATTTTGTTAGGTGAAGGGCGGGTGCGGCTGGAGGACGATGCCGACGCGCTGCGCGAGCGGTTCAGGCTGGTGGATGTGACCACGGCCGAAGAAATCCGGATGGCGTCCGCGTTGCCGGCGGAGTGGGTGGACTACCAGCCGAGGGGCCGTGGCGCGTCGCTGGTGGACACCGCGTATGACGAAGCGGCGAGCCGCGCGCGGTGCGCGGAGCTGTTTCCGGGGATGACGCGGTATGAGGCGCGGCCGATGTCTCTGAGGGAGATTTTTGTGGCGATGGCGAAACACGAACGCGCCGGAAAGGAGGCCGTGTCATGAAGGTCTGGCGGGCATGGGTGGCGGCGGAATTCCGGCGTGCGGCGTGGGTGCTGCCTTGGCTGATAGGCGCGCATTTGCTCTCGGTGGGGGCCTATACCCGCTGGGCCTGGGATCTATCCGACCGGATGCGGTGGCTGATCGGTTTGGCCCAGATGGGGCTGAGTCTGTGGGTGGTGGTGACGAGTTTGTGGGAGGGCGCGCCGCTGCGGGGCAGGCGCTTTCTGGCAACGCGGCCGCACACGCTGCTGGCATTGGTGCTTTCGAAAGCCGCCGGGTTGTGGCTGATCTCGGTGCTGCCCTTCATGCTGGTGGAAGCGGTGGTGGCCATCTATCATGGGATGCCGGGCCGGATCGTGGCGTTGGGTGCCGCACAGGCGTGTTTGTTAGGAACCGCCGGATTGGCTGCGGCGTTTCCCGCGTTTTGGTGGTGGAAACGCTGGCCCGAAGCCGTGATAGGTTTGGTCGTGGGTCTGCCGCTGGCGTTGGTGGGCGCCGCCTGGGCATACGGAGAATGGTGGTTTCCCGGCGTGCCGCTGTGGCCGGTGGCGGTGCTTGGCAGTTGCGGCCTGTTCGCACTCGCGGGTTGGATCGGTCTTGGTATGGGGCGCTTCGGTTGGTGGGCCCGGATCGGGCTGTTTCCTCCGTTCGCATGGCTCTGCTTGATCGGCGGACTGGAGATCGGATTCCGCCCGCCGCCGATGGATGAAACGGTGGTGGTGAGCTTGGCGAAAGTGGAGGCGGAAGCGGGAAGCAGATATGATTTCTACCAAAGGGATCAACCCCTGAAACTGCTGAGGATCACGGTTCCGACCGACCCGGTGGACGACGCGGTCGAGCGGAGATGGTCGGAACCGGAGCGCTACTACTCTTATGACGATTGGCACGGAGAGGGGGCGGACGCGGCGCTGAACTGTGTGCTGCATCGGTATTTGACCGGAAATGTTCAATCAATTGAAGGGCAAAGGGCAGTGCCGGGCACCCGCAACAGATTGCCACTGGGTATCCGGATGCCTCACGCTGACGGCGACACCCTATCAGTCAAGCCGGATGTGACCGCGGTGGAGACCCAATTGGCATGGGAGGTGGTGGCGGATATTCCGTTTAAGGACGGAGCTTCGGTCTCGAATTCCTGCGAGAGTTGGTCGATCCGGGGTCGATTGGGTTGGTTTACCGTCCGGCATGTGCGCGGATTGTCATGGTTGGGTGGTGCCGGGGACGAGTGGATGTTTCCAAATCAAAAGGAGTCTTTTTACTTATATGATTCCGTAGATAAAGATCTCCGAAGGATCGTGCCGCACCAACGGAACGGGTGGGGATCGGGTTCCCCGGTCTCGTCCGTCCGGGTCGAGAATTTGGAGATCGGCAATGTTCTTATGGTTCTTCAAATGGCAGAGGATTTTGCAAGGCAGGTCAGGAATCGCTGGAATCCGGTGCCGCCGGAATCGTTGGTTTCCGGAAGCAAGCACGACTGCCGCCTGCTGGTCCTAAGGCCACGCACCGTGAAACGGATCGCCCATTCGTGGAAATCGCCGGAAGAGGTTTCCTTGAAAGCGTTCGTTTCGCCGTGGCTCGACAGTGCAAATGTGTATGCGACTGACGGGAAGGTGTACTTTCTGAAGAAACCACCGGAGTCGGGAACGGATTGGCTGGCTGCGAATCCGGTGCCCTCTGCGGATTGTTCCGACGACGATGCGGCACGGTGGATTGGGCGGTTTTTCACGGAATGTGACCCGCAAGCTCGCACAATGACCGTTCATTTCACGAGAAATGCGGAAGCCATCAGAGAAATGCTCGCAAAACATCCGGAGGTGGCCTTGCGGCAATGGTGTCGCCTCGAGTCGGTCTCGGAGGCCAAGCGGTATTTCAGGAGCATGATTGCCGGCCATATCACCCGCGAAGTGGTGATGGCGGTTCCGGAGTCCCATACGGATCCGTTTGTGGCGGGGATCGCGCTACGCCGGGGATTCTTTCCGGAGATTGCTCCGGCGATCGCGAAATGGGTGCGTGGCGGGGCGTGGATCGATCTGACGGATATCATCGAGCGGGTGCCGGCGAAAATCGGTCTCACGGAGGCCGAATGGCTGGACTATTTCCGGATGCGGCCGTTGGGTTCGGTCTATCGGGCGCTGTGCGGTACCGTGGTGCGGAAGGAGGCGTTGGACGCGGAGGTGGAGAGGATCCTGCGGAACTGGACCGATTCGCGCGGGATTGACGATCCTCTGGAGTTGCCCGATCTGGCGTTGGCGGTGGGAAGGCCGGAGGCACCTGCGTGGGTGGCGGCGCGCTTGAAGGATCCCGACGACGACCTGCGGCTCAATCCGGCGCTCATTCCGATGATTACCCGTTATTTCGTTCCTTCGGTGAAGCGGGATTTCGCGGGCTATCAGGATTTTGACGAGGTGCGATCCTGGTTTCTTTCGTGCGATCCATCCGGTTTCGTGTTCAACCCGAAGCGCGGAAAATATGAACAGCCAACTTCCGAATGATCATGTTTACTTCCCGACTGATAGGTTGTTTCCGGTTGGCCGCGGTGATCCTGCTTGCGGTGACGGTCGCACTAACCGGCGTGGCCGGTGACGGGCCGCTGTGGTGGTTGGGCGTGGCTGGTGTCCTGCTGTTGGCCGCCGCGGTGGCGGAGATGGTGCGTGGCGCGGGCGCGTTCGACGAGCGAGCCTTTCACCGAACCCGTCCGGGTGGCGAACGGCGTGTGTTCCTCCGCCAGACGGTGTGGCTGCTTGTGGTGCCGCTAGCGGTCGGATTGGTCGCCGTGGCGAGGGGATGGTGGTGGAATCTCGGGTGGAGCGGCTCGTTGACGGTCGGAGGGGTGGTTTTCGTCTTGTTGCTCTTGTGTTCGGTGGCGGTCGCTACCGGAGTGGTGTTAGGAACTGGCCGTTCCCGAAGAAAGTTTGTGGTGGCGTGGTTGATGTTGGGTGTGCCGGTGGCGGTGTATGTCTGGCAGGCGGAGATGGGGCATTGGCAGTCCGCGCCGTTGCCGCTGCGGTTCGCGTTGTGGACGAGCCGGTTCGATAGCGGAGTGACAATCGCGACCGGGGGATTTTGTCTGGCCTGGTGGATGGCTGCAGGGTACAGGAGGTGGAAGGTCGCCCTTGCGGTGGCGACTGCTGCCGGGCTTTGTGTCCCGATGCTGGAGTATCGCGCAAACGCGGCGAAGCCCGCTGCCACCAGGAGAGTGTTGGAGGAACGGGTTCCGTCGGATGTGACGATCAGGCGGACTCCGCTGAACCAAATTGCGGCGAGGAAGGGTGGTGCCAAAGTGCCGTGGAACTGGCTGGATGTCTCCGGGGTGCGGGAAGATGAGATTCTCAGGTTATATGTGAATGTCGATGTGCAGGATGGAGGGGGCGCGAATTTGGGACGATCGGGGGATTACTTTGGCGGGAGTGTGTTTTTCAGCGGTCGGGTGGGAATCAGGGCTTTATCGGGAATATCGGAGGCACAGTGTGGCTTACTGCCGGGAGAGCGAATCAGTAAAGTGAGTCCCAAATCGTTATGGGTATCTGGGATGCACGAAATCGACCACGGAGATTTCGGCAATCTAAAACGAGGGGATTGGCGGATCTATTGGGAAATTGTCAGACCCGCTTATGCTGGGTCGGTGCCACTTGCCGCAGGCGGCCGATTGGAACTGCCGGCGGGCGGGGTTTTCAAAGTGGATCCCGTGCGTCAGCACGCGTCCGGCTTTGAGATCAAGACGTTTGAGATCTGTGCCACGGATGATAGCTTGGGATCGAGCACCCCGTGGATGTGGCCCACGCGACTCAAATTGGGAGTGATTCTGGTGAGCGGCAACGGACGCAAGGCGGTCGTGCTTTCATCAATGCATGTGGGTGCCGGGTTGGTGGTGGAGGGTACCGGGTTGGGGACCCGCTGGATTCGCTCTACGATTGATTTCCGGTGGAGGTCCCGAGACGGCCAACCTGTGGGCAGTATCGAAAACGGCGAATTGGAGCCCGAAGACCTGCAAGGGGCAAGGATTCACGTGCTCGATATGCGTCCCGGCCGCGAGGAGGGGAAAGTGGTATTGCCCGCGGTTGAGCCTTGAGCCGGATTCGGAATTGGTAAGCGGTGGCCGCGCCCGTGAGAGCGTGGCTTCCCAGGCGTTCACGCGCCCTGCCCGGCCACCTTCTCACGAAGGCGGCTACAATCCACCTGATAACCGCCAACCGCGGCGCAGCCGGCCGCGGCCTTTGGCGGGGTTCGTGATAGAGATTATCCCGAAATCCGAAGTTCAAGGTAGTTTTGACGCTCGATTTACCACTGAGAGACTGAGAACCACTGAGGAAACTGATTTTTCGGAGAAAAATGGGGAAGCGGAGATTGATGAAATGGGGTCGATTCCCTCTCTATCAAATATCGCTTCAGTGGAATCAGTGCTTTTCAGTTCCTCAGTGGTAATAACGGATGCACGGGTCATTTCAACTTCCGATTCCGGGATTATCGCTCCGCTTCCGCGGGGAGCTGTTTGGCGGTATCCAGCAATTTCCTCGCGGCGGGTTGGTGGAAGAACGTTTGGCCGGCCTGGATGGCGGCGGAATGGCGTTGGGTGAGGGTGAGGGATTCGTCCGCGGCGCGGGCGGCGTGGCGGCGCATGATGGCGTAGTCCAGCGTTCCGGCGTAGAGTACCATACCGGCTAACAAGGCGGTGAACGCGATCCCGCGGCGGCGGAAACTTTGGGCGCCGAAGGCCGCGGCGAGCAGCAGCAGAAACGAGGCGGGACCGGTGTATGCCAACATCTTCACGCCGGGCGAAGTGTCGGATGAAAAGCGGACGCCGCTCCTCCCGTGGCCATCGGCGGATGTCTTCTGACCCGTTGGGAAACCGGCGAGCCATTCGTCGGCCGCGACCGATCCCAGCGGATCATCCGCGGCGGCGCGAGCGATGTGATAGACGATGACGTGATTGCCGTTGTGGCGGGGCACAAGGCTCATGGGATGGCGCGCCGACGGGGATCCGGCCCAGATGCCCTCATGGTGGAGCTTCCCGATGGATTCCGACCATCCGCCGCTGCGGCTCCAGTTGCTTCCGCGAATCGAGAACGATCCCTGGACCTGAACATCCTCCCGGTTCTGATAGGCCCGGAATCCGGAGATGCGGAACTCGGCGTCGAAGTCGATTTGGAACGAGTCGCCGCTCAAACGGATCGGCTGATCTCGGCAGACCGGCCAGTCGCTCACGACGCTGGACGCCCAAACCGGCTGGAGGGTCGGTTCATCGAGCAGGCAGACGGTTAGAATAACCTTGCACGGCCCCGGATCGATCAACCCGAACGGTTCGGTTCCGGATAGCGGCGGCGCGGGTTTGGTGGGAACCACGATGTTCGCCGGTTGGTAATACCTCTGTGTCTGGTCGATCCACGTGAACCACGAGGTGGCCCCGAGGATGGCGAGCAACATGATGGCGCATAGGATCCGCACCACGGGATGGCGGAGATCTCCGGCGGCGGGCCGGCGGGCAAATGGGCCTCGTTTCAACGCCACCAGCGGGACGACTGCCAGAACGAGGAGAACGATGACGAACAAGAAGGAGAATTTCATCATGGAGGCGGGAGTTTGTGTTAGGTGAATCGGGATACCAAAGTCAACGAATCCGGTTTGTGGCTTCAAATTATGACTTCGGGACAAATGGGAGTTGCAAAGCCTGTTAGTTGCCGTGAATCTGTTGGGTTCGGATTGCGGGCGCCTCTTTAACGAAACGCGCCCTAAAGAAGAAGCCCGATAGCACCACCACGAAAATCAAGATCGCAATGACAACCATCGACCATCCCCATATCGAACTTCCGGCGGCCTGTCCTCCGGCTTTGGTCGCTTCCTTGCGCAGGTAGAGTTGGTGGCCGATGACCAGAACAACGGTTGCGGTGGCAATCAGCAACGGACAAAGAAGCAGGGTGTTGGCATTCCGCCAAAGGAGGTTTTCCATGATTGTGGCGATGCCGATGATGGCACCTGTGGCAAGCGCTGCCGGCAGCCACGCCAGGCCCACCGAGCCCCGCGTGCGGGTCAGCGCCGCCAGCGAGAACGTGATCGCATACACCGCCAGCGGAATGCATACCGCCAGCGGATACCAGAAGCGGTCGCGGACGGGCGCGAATGGTTCAGTTAGGCCGCTGTCGAACACCAGCGACCACAGTTTCTGCGGGAGATCGAAGGCGCTGCCGAGTCCGCCGAGTCCGCCGACGATCAGAATGAATGCAAGGCCGGGCGTCATCCGCGCCAGAAACAGCGGACCGCGTCCGGTGGGCAGGGAGAACGAGAATTCCTCGGTCCCGTCCATCACATCCGCCCCGGCCTGGGGACCGGCGAACAGCACGCAATACAGCAGGCCGACCACCATGTGGAAGGCGGGGTGGGGGAGCAGCAGCAGGATCCAGAAACCGATGATCCAGAACAGCAGCAGGCCGGTTAGGGCATGGCGGTGCCGGCGCCATTCGTTTTCCAACAGGGCGAGCCACGCGGACGCATCGGTGACAGGCGGACGGGGGTTTGGGGATGGAGGATTCATGGGAAAAGGCGGTCGGTTGGATGTTAGGCCGGGGAGATCCACCACGGATTGGCGGGGTCGTCGGCGGGCTGGCGGTCCAGCAGTTCGATGAACAGGTCCTCAAGCCCCAACGGAAACTCGTTGATCCGGAGTCCGGGTTGGTTGCGGAGGGCAGCCAGCGGATCCTCGCCGCTGAGCCGCACCAGGGCGGTTAGAACGGGTCCCTCGGCCCGCGAGCGGACCATGCCGGGAACGGTGAATCCGGCGGGCACCGAGCCGCCATCGAAGATGATCTGGACGCGCCGCATGTCGGACTGGAGGCCTTCCAGGCTCCCTCCGGCCACCATCCGGCCTCGGTCCATGATGCCGATCTGGTCGGCCACGCGTTCGAGATCGGCGATGATGTGGGTGCTGAACAACACCGTGCGGCCGTCGCCATCCGCGAGAAACTCCACCATTTCCTCGATCAACTGCCGGCGCGCGATGGGATCCAGTCCGGCGGCGGGTTCGTCGAGAACCAGCACATCGGGCCGCGAGGCGAAGGCCAGCGCCACGGCGACTTTCCGCTGGTCGCCGCCGCTGAGCGCCCACAGCGGCGCTTCCGGCGGAATGCCGAAGCGGGCGAGGATTTTTCCGGCGAGGCGGTGGTCCCAGCGATCGTGGAGTTTCGCGAGGTGGAGGCAGAGTTGGGCGGCGCATTGGTGGGACGGGAGCTGCTGTTCCTGGGAAACGTAGGCCACCCGTTGGCGGACCGCGCGCGGCGCGTGCCAGAGGTCTTGGCCGAGAATCCGCGCCGTGCCGCGGTTGGGCCGGAGCAGGCCCAGCAGCATCCGCAGGGTGGTCGTCTTGCCGGCGCCGTTGCGGCCGATCAGGCCATAGACGGCCCCGGTCGGGACGGTTAAGTCCAGTCCGTGGACCGCCACGCGGCCGCCGGGGAAGGTTTTGGCCAGATCGCTGGCCTCGATCACGTGGTCATTCATTCGGGTTGGGATGGGTTGGAGTGGGGGGAACGCGCCAGCCGGTCGATGGCGGTGCGCAGGGCATCGAGAATCTCATCTTCGGAAGCCCCCATCTGGGCGGCCTCCAGCGCCAATTGTCCGGCCAGCGCGGCCAAGCGGTCGCGGCGGTGGCTTTCCGGCCAGCGGGGCGCGCGCTCGGCCACAAATGCCCCCCGGCCTTGCTGCGACTCGATCACGCCCAAGTGCTCAAGCTCGCCGTACGCCTTGACCACCGTGCTCGGGTTCACTGCCAGCGTCTTGGCCAACTCGCGGATCGAGGGGAGCTGATCGCCCGCCTTCAGCGCGCCGGACGCGATGTAGCTCCGCAATTGATCCATCAACTGCCGGTAAACCGGCAGTCCGGAATGGGGATCGATCTGGAGATGCAGCGGTGCCATCGCGTGTTCGAGTGTATGGTAACACCCATACAGCAGGGCGCAAGGGGAAATTTCGGAAATTTTCCGGTTTTTACAAATGGCTCACTCGGGAAGTTGAACCCGAAATCCGAAGTTCAGGGTAATTCGGACGCTCGATTTACCAGAGAGAGACTGAGATCCACTGGGGAAACTGATTTTTTGGAGGAAAATGGGGAACCACCGATTGATGAATGGGATCGATTCCCCTCTATCAAAAATCATTTCAGTGGGACCAGTGATGAGAACTTCGACCTCGGATTTCCGAAAAACCGCTTCGAACGGCGGGGTTTCGCGCAAACGCCGGCGACAGGCTGGATGCCCGTCTTCCGATTTCTCAGGCTCTCCTCACGCCGATGCCGGCGCGGGGCGTTTGCGGTCGAGGTGTTCCTTGACTCGTCCCGCGACGACTTCGGCGAGCGAGTTTTCCCCCTCCTCGCGGAGGAAACCGCAGTAGTTGGACGCCACGGCTTCGAGATCCTCGCAGTAGTCAGAGCCGAGGGCTTCGAATCCGGCGAGCGCTTTTTCGAAATGGCGGCGCGCCCAGGTGCGGTCGCCCGTTTCCAACAGGGCCAGCGCGAGATTGTTGTGGGATTGCGCGGTGTCCGGGTGGTCCTCGCCGAACAGATTGCGCCTGGCTTCGAGCGCCATCATGTGCATTTCGCGGGCTTGGTCGAAGTAGCGCGACGCATGATAGAGCGCGCCGAGATTGTTGGAAACCGCCGCGGTTTCCTCGTTTTCCTGGCCGAGTTGCGAGTGGAGGATTTCCAGAGCGCGCAGGAAATGGGTCTCGGCTTCGTCGATGTTTTTCTCCGCCTTCGCGAGGAACCCGAGGTTGTTGGAAAGGGCCGCCACATCGAGCAGATAGGGCGGATCGCAGAGTTCGAAGCACTGGATGGCGACCCGCCAGTGGGTGGCGGCGCGCGGGCGGTTGCCGAGCGCGTCGTGGGAGGCGCCCAGGCCCGCGTGGAGACGCCCGAGTTGGGCGAGACGGTCGGGCCGTTCCTCAAGCTGGTCGATCGCCTGCCGGTAATCCTCGCAAGCGGCCTCGTGGTTGCCCAGTTCGCGGCGGATCTCGGCGCGGATTTCGAGGACCGACGAAAACGCGTCGATCGAATCGTAATCGGTGGTTAGGGATTGTTGGGCCTTGTCCACGGCCGCGTTGGCGGTATGGAGGGCTTCTTGGAGATTACCGGCGGTGCGCAACGATTCGATGCGTTCGCGCAGGATGGTGATGAGGGTGACGGTCGGAGAGTCCATGGCTCGTTTGCTTGGAAACACCGGTAGCACGGGCGGCGGCCGGTGGCGAGCGGAAAACCGTCAGCGCTTGGGTTTTTCCTGGCGGTCGGCGATCAGGCGGAGAAATTGCGGCAGGTAGCGCTGGGCCTTGGCCATGCCGACTCCGGGCACCTGCATGGCGTCCTCGACCGTCCGCGGGCGGTAGCGGACGAGCGCTTCGAGGGTTTTGTTGCCGAAAACCACGTAGGGTGGCACGGATTCGCGTTTCGAGATTCTGGTGCGGAGGTCCCGCAGCCGGGAGAACAGGATTTCGTCGAAACCGTGGTCCCTGAGGGTGATCTCCTTGCGGTTGGGGTCGGCGTCCGGCCACACGATCTGGCAGGTGGTTTCGCCGCGCATCACGCGGTCGCCCAGCGGGGTGAGCGTGAGCAGCGGAAACTCGCCGGTTTCGGTGCGGACCAGCCCGGCATCGGATAGGGAGCGCATCAGGGCGTTGAGGAACCCGGTGCCGCGGTCCTTGAGGATCCCGTAGGTGCTGAGCTGGTCCAGCCCGGCGGAAAGAATCTCCTGCGAGCGGCTGCCCGCCAGCATCTGCACGATCCGGCCGCGGCCGAAGCGGCCTTCCCAGCCGTCCCGCCCGCGGCGTGACATCCGGGCCACGCCGCTGAGCGCCTTGAGCACGATCAGGCGTTCTTCATCGGTTAGATCGCGGGAAACGCCGCCATCCTCGCGGCAGGCGTCACAGTTTCCGCAGTTTCCCGCGCCTTCCTCGCCGAAATACCCCAGAATCCACCGCTGTCGGCAGGTCTTGGCGTAGCAAAGATCCACCATGGAGCGGAGTTTCTCGCGGTCGCGGCGTTCCTTTTCCTCGATCGCCTCCTCGTCGAGGTCGAGTTGCCGGGTCAGCACGTCCGGCTTGAGCAGGCGGGTGCCGCGCATCCGTTTTCCGGGAATGTCGAAGCGCTCGATGTAGCCCGCGCGGGCAAGCACGGTCAGCGCGCTGCCGATGGCCATGGAGTTTTTCACGTCGGCGTTGTCGGCCATTTCCTCGAGCGTCCGGTGGACCTCGTAGTCGCGGTCGGCCTCGCTCAGCAGGTATTGATAGACCGTGCGGATCACGGCGGCGGTGGGATTGGCCCCCTCGATGAAAAACTCCTGCGTGCGGGTGTCCGCGTAGTTGAAGAGCAGCTCGCAGACCGCGCTCTCGCCGTCGCGTCCGGCGCGTCCGGCTTCCTGATAGTAGGCCTCCACGCTGCCGGGGATTTCATAGTGGATCACGAACCGCACGTCCGGGCGGTCGATGCCCATGCCGAACGCGTTGGTGGCCACGGCCACATCGGCCTCGCGGCGGATGAACACATTCTGGGCGGCGTCGCGCTCGCGGTCGGTCATGCCGCCGTGATAGGCCACGCATTTCACACCCCAGCTTGCCAGGGTTTCGGAAACCGCCTCCACTTTCTTGCGGGTGGCGCAATAGACGATCCCGGTGCGGTGGGCGGCGATGACCGCACGGAGGCGTTCGTCTTTCTGTTGGGAATTGTCCACCGCCGTGATGGTTAGGGCGAGGTTCGGCCGGGCGAATCCGCTCACGCGTTCGAACGGCTGACGGAGGCGCAGCACCTTGGTGATGTCCTCGCGCACGATCGGCGTCGCCGTGGCGGTTAGGGCGACGCATTGCGGGTGGCCGATTTTTTCCAACGCCTTCCCGAGGCGCAGATAATCCGGCCGGAAATCGTGGCCCCATTGGCTCAGGCAGTGGGCTTCGTCCACGGCGAACAGCGAGATTTCGATCCCGGCGAGCGCCTTGAGGAAACTTTCCGCGCGGAACCGTTCCGGGGCCACATAAACCAGCTTGTATTGCCCTTGGCGGATCGCGTCGAGGCGTTCCTTTTGCTCCGGCCACGAAAGGGTGGAGTTGATCACCGTGGCGGGAATCCCGCGGCCTGCGAGCGCGTCCACCTGATCTTTCATCAGCGCGATCAGCGGCGAAATCACCAGTGTGACCCCGCCGAAACACAGCGCGGGAACCTGGAAACACAGCGATTTTCCACCACCCGTGGGCATCACGACCAAGCCGTCGCGGCCGCTCACGATCTCGTTGATCACCTCCTCCTGGCCGTCCAGAAATCCCTGGAAACCGAAATACTGCTTCAGCGCCTGCCGCGGAGTGAGCAGCAGACCCTTGGTCTCGGGAGGTTGGGATTCGGACTCGTGGTCGGTCATCACGTGCGCAAATGAACAAATGCGCGCTCCGCGCTGTCAAGGGAAATATCCCCGCGGGTTTTCCGGATTGCAATCGCGCGGTGGCGGGCGTGGAATCGGCGCGTGCGATACGACCCCATTGACCCCCAATTGTTCATCGGCAACCGCGAGCGGCTCAAAGCCCTGCTCAAGCCGAACAGCATCGTGATTGTTAAAGCCAACGACATCTATCCGACCAATGCGGACGGCACGATGGCCTTCAAGCAGAACAGCGACCTGTTCTATCTGACCGGCGTGGACCAGGAGGACACGGTGCTGGTGCTGATGCCTGACGCGGTGGACCCGAAGGACCGCGAGATCCTTTTCGTCAAGGAAACCAGCGAACTCATCGCGATCTGGGAAGGGGAGAAACTGACCAAGGAGGGCGCCACCGGAGTGAGCGGCATCGGGCGGATCGAGTGGTCCAACAGTTTCGCCAACTGGCTGCACCGTCTGGTGCCGCAGGCCGACCATATCTATCTGGCGACCAACGAGCACCTGCGGGCGGCGGTGGTGGTGGAAACGGCGAACGACCGGTTCATCAGGGAATGCCAGGCCCGCTATCCGCTGCACCGCTACGAGCGCCTCGCGCCGCTGATGCACCGGCTCCGCATCACCAAACAGCCGCAGGAGATCGCCATTCTCCAGCGTGCCTGCGATATCACGGAGGCCGGATTCCGCCGCGTGTTGGGCTTCATCAAACCGGGTGTGGGTGAGTGGGAAATCGAGGCCGAACTGCTGCATGAATTCGTGCGCCGCAAGTCGCGCGGATTCGCCTACGGGCCGATCATCGGATCCGGAAAAAACGCGTGCGTGCTGCACTACGTCGAGAACGACCAAATCTGCCGCGACGGCGAGATGGTTCTGATGGATGTGGCCGCCGAATACGCCGGTTGGGCATCCGATCTCACCCGCACGGTTCCGGTCAACGGCCGGTTCACCCCGCGCCAGCGGCAGGTCTATGATGCGGTGCTGCGGGTGCTGCGCGGGGCCAATGGCATCCTGCGCCCGGGTATCCGCCCGATCGAATACCAACAGCAGGTGGTCGAGATGATGGAGGGCGAACTCGTCGGACTCGGCCTGATCGATGCCAAGGCCGCCAAGGAGCAGGGGCCCGACAAACCGCTGGTGAAGAAATATTTCATGCACGGCACTTCGCATCACCTCGGGCTGGACGTCCACGACGTTTGTCCGCCGCATGAGCCGTATGCGGAGGGCATGGTTTTCACCATCGAGCCCGGCATCTACATCCGCGAGGAAGGACTCGGCGTCCGGATCGAGAACGATGTGGTCATCGGCAAGGACTCGAACTTCGACCTGATGGGCAAGATCCCGATCGAGGCGGAGGAAATCGAGGACCTGATGAACCGCGGCGGAGTTGTCTAACGATCTGTGTCCGCCATGAAACCCGACATTGCGATTGTGCTCGGTTCCGGCCTTGGTCCGTTGGCCGAGTCGGTGGAAATCCTGCGCGAGGTGCCGTTCGCCGATGCCGGGCTGCCGGCGTCCACGGTGCCCGGACATGCCGGGAAGTTCGTGCTGGGAACTCTCGACGGCGTCCCGCTGTGGCTGATGAAGGGGCGGGTCCATCTTTACGAAGGACACGCCCCGGACGCCGCCACTTCCGGCATCCGCTGGCTGGCGGAACAGGGCGTCCGCAATGTTATGCTAACCAACGCGGCCGGAACGCTCAATCCGGACTTTGCCCCCGGCACCTGGATGATGCTCTCGGATCACCTCAATCTAACCGGAACATCGCCGCTCAAGGGCGCCGATTTCATCGACCTGTCGGTGGCCTACGACGCCGCGTGGCGGCAGGAGTTCAGGAGCGCGGCCGCCGCCCGCGGCATGACCCTGCACGAGGGGGTCTATGCCGGCCTACGCGGACCCCAGTATGAGACGCCCGCCGAAGTCCGGATGCTGCGCTCGCTGGGCGCGGACGCCGTCGGTATGAGCACGGTGCTGGAAACCATCCAGGCCCGCGCGCTGGGTCTCCGGGTGGCCGGGTTTTCCTGCCTCACCAACTGGGCGGCCGGTATTTCCGCCACCCCGTTGGACCACCACGAAGTGCTCGCCACCGGAAAACAGGCGGCCGATGCGATGATCGGTTTGCTGAAATCGGTGATCGCGGGGGCGTGAGAACCCATCTAACGGTCGCATCCGCCTCCGCGCGAAAGGAACGCATGTAGCGGCGCTCTGCGAGCGTCGGAGCCGATGGGATGTGGGAATCCTAATCATTGGCCTTTCCTTTGGCGTTTCGTCCTCGGGGCAAGTCAGCGACGGTCACAGACGCGCCGCTACAGTTTGCTGATGGAACGCGTGTAGCGGCGCTCGGCGAGCGTCGGAGCCTGTGGGATGCGGGAATCCTAATCATTGGCTTTCCCTTTGGCGCTTCGGCCTCGGGGCAGGTCAGCGACGGTCATAGACGCGCCGCTACAGTTTGCGAAAGGAACGCATGTAGCGGAGCTCTGCGAGCGTCGGAGCCGATGGGATGCGGGAGTCCTAATCATTGGCTTTCCCATTGGCGTTTCGGCCTCGGGGTAGGTCAGCGACGGTCATAGACGCGCCGCTACAGAGGTGGGAGCTGGATGCCACGCTCTCACGAGCGGGGCTACGGGACGCGCCATTCCAGCCGCGCGGGCATGCTTCGTGGGATAGGATGCCTCCGCAAACACGTAGGGTCAAATCCGCCCGTTGACCGAAAGAGCGGAGGGCTCCGTCACGTTGCGGAAGGCATGTGCGGATTTCCATGTTTCCGGATCGGGTTGGCTTTGGTCGGATTGCTGGCCTGCGGTCCGGCATCCGGATCGGCCGGTTTCGATGGGGCGAAGTGGATTTGGTATTCCCGCGAGCCGATGCCCGCATCGATCGACTTTCCCGGCGGCGCGGCCTATTTCCGTGGGGCGTTCGAACTTCCCGCAGGCACGCGGGTGGATGGAGCGGATCTGGCGATCACTGCGGACAATCTGTGGAGAATCCATGTGAACGGGACCGCCGTGGGCGCGTGCGATAACAATCCGGACTCGTGGAGCCGGGCACGGCGGTTTGATCTAACCGGCATATTGCGCGCGGGACGCAATGTGATCGCGGTGGAAGCGGTGAACACGGTGCCTGGTCCGGCGGGATTGTTGGTCCGTGCGGAGGTCCGGCTTGCGGGCGGCGAAACGGTACTTTGGACCACCGGCGAGGTTTGGAAATGCAGCGACGCCGAGCGCGAGGGGTGGAAGGCTCCGGAGTTTGACGATTCCGCCTGGCAGGCCGCGCATGTGGTGGGCGGCTACGGCATGGCACCCTGGCGAACGCTCGGCTTTCCGGCGGAGATCGCCAAGCCGGCGGTGCCGGGACAGGCTCTAACCGGCCGGTTTCTCCAACTCCGGACCGCCGCGATCCGTGGCGCCTCGAGAGGTCCGCCCGCGCCGGTTCTCCGCGAACCGCTGGCGGATGAGAAATGGCCCGCCGCGCTGGTCTTCGTGGCGGACGATTGCAGCCTCTATCGGCCCAACCGCCAGAGCGGCGACAAGTCGGACAGCCTGTCGGTGACGATTTTCAACCCGAACCATGGCCGTGCCTATCCGGAGCATGATCTGCCCGCGCCGGTGAAGATGGGGCGGAAACTGATGGTGTTGGGTCCCGCGAAGCCCGGAGTGCCGCCGCGCGTGCTGTGGGACGCCGGACGTGGCGCGGTGGGGCCGCCTTCGGTTTCCTACGATGGAACCCAGGTGTATTTCCCGATGGCCGCCGAGGGCGACGCGTTTTTCCATATCTATCGGATCCCGGCGGCGGGCGGGACCCCGGTTCGTCTAACGGACGGGCCGTTTCACGACATCGACCCCTGCGAGCTGCCGGACGGAAGGGTGGCGTTCTCCTCCACCCGCGCGGGGACATTCGAGGAATACCACAACCCGCCGTCGCGGGCCTTGTTCGCGCTGGATGCCAACGGGAGGATCGAGCCGCTGACCTATACATTCCAATTCGACAACGAGCCCAAGATGCTGGCGGACGGCCGTTTGCTGTTGCTCCGGACCGACAATTTTTTCGACCGCGGCAAGGTGGAGACCCAGTTTCATGCCGTGTGGCCGGACGGCAGCGGCGGACTAACCGAGTTTGGGTTGGACCAAGGACCCGAATACGGAAACCGGCTGCGGGCGTTCAACGCCGGCAGCGCCGCGCCGATGCCCGACGGTCGCGTGGCGTGGGTGGACGGCTCGGCGGTTAGGGTGGCCAGCCCCGGCGAGCCGGCGGAAATGTGGCGGCGGTTCGACATCGCGGCGGCGGATGTCGCGGCCACTCAGGACGGCCGTCTGGTTTGCACCGTGCCGACGGATGGACCCGCCGAACCGCGCGGATCCTGGCCGTTCCGCGGTCTTGTGATGATCGACCCCAACGAGGCCGAGCCGCTGGCGGTTTCCCTCTATCAATCCGATAGAGGGGCGATCCATTCACCGGCGTTTCTCGGTCCTCGCGAACTTCCGCCGAAGCTGGCGGGGCGCGCCAAGGCCCCGGATCTCCGGAAGCCCGGCCAAACCGGCGTCCTGTATTGCCAGAACGCGCGCAACACGCGGCACACCACCGCCGGATGGGGGCATGTACGTGCGATCCGGGTGCTGGCGGGTTACGGGCTCACGCTGCGGTCGTCGCATTCCTATCTGGTGCATGCCGGTAGCGAGGTGGTGGAGTTGGGTACGGTGCCGCTGGCGGACGACGGGTCGTTTGCGATGGAAGTGCCGGCGGATACGGCGATCGCGTTGCAGGCCGTGGATGGCGAGGGCCGCAGCGAGCTGAACCAGATGTCATGGATGTATGTGCGGCCCGGCGAAACGCGCGGCTGTGTGGGCTGCCACCAGCCGCGCCAGGAGGTGCCGGCGGCGAGCGGCTGTTTCCTGAAAGCCGCCACCGCGCGCCCGCTGAAACTCACCGCACCGGCCGGATCGCCGCGGTTCCGTGGCAACAACCCGGCCGTTACCGGGCTGATGGAGATGCAGTTCGACCGCTTCCGCGAGGTCGCGGGGATCGGGAGCGTGGAAACATCGGTTCTGTTGGAGCGGTTGGGCGGTTCCGATCCCGTGCTGGCCCAGGGTGCCGCGCGGCAGATCGCGGTGCGGCGCGAACCTCGGGCGGCGGGTGAGCTGGCTGGATTGTTGGAAGCCGATGACCGGGAATCCCGGGTGACAGCGGCAATCGCGCTGGCGGCTTGCGGCACGCGCGACTCGCTGGATCCATTGCTAGCCGCGCTCGCCGATGAAGACCCGCTGGTGGCGCAGGCCGCCGCGGTGGCGGTCGGCAATCTAACCGGCATGGAGATTTCCGGTTTCGATGGCTTCGCGCCGGTGGAGCCGCGCCGCGGTCTGGCCGCAAAGTGGCGTGCCGAGCGGGCTCTGCCCGGAGATCCCAAATGGATCGCGGACAGGGTGGGGGAACTCGTGTCCGCGGATCGCGATGTTTCGCGCCGCGCGGCGGTGGCGCTGCGCCATTGCGGCGAGGCGTCGGCCGCGGACGCCGTCCGGAAGCACTTTCTAACATCCCGTGCGGTGAATCCGCTGCCCGCGTGGCGGGCGGACCACGGCCATCGCGGCGATGGAGCCCGTTTCAACTCGCAGGAAGCGGTGAATCCGCGCGCTTTGCAGGAAATCACCCGTGCCTACGGAGCGGTCGGCGGCGCGGATGCCGTGGCCGATTTGGCGGAAACGATCCTCGCGAATCTCGATCCGGAAACCGGCAATCTGTTTCTAGCCGAAGCGGCCGCCGAGGCGCTCGGGCGTTGCCCCGCCACGCTGGCCGGACCGGCGCTGGCCGGTATCTTGGACAAGCTTCCGCCCTATGTGAACCACTGCCGATGGTATGGCGACCACGACGCGCTGATCGCGTGCCATGCCGCGCCGGTTCACGCCCGGGTGGTTGAGGCGTTGGATTTGCTAGAGTGGCGTGATCTTGATCGGCAGGTGCCCGCGCTGGTGCGGATGGTCCCCACCGATCCCGACCGCGCGCTGCTTCCCGGCAATGACGATTTCGAAACCCTGGTAGGACGGGTGATCCGGCGGTCGCCGCGATGGGAATCCCTGATAGAAACCTGTTTCAAGGTGTTGGGAGACGCGTCCGCGCGGGAGCCTGATGCCGGGTTGCTGGCGGCGCTCGGCGAAATCCACGCGGCGTGGGCGGGGCATCCCGACCGCGAGGTCCGTGCGGCACAGATTCTATCGCTGGCGACGCGGCGGTCGGAGGACATTCCCCGTTTGGCGGAGGCGTTCCGACGGTATCGCGGGCGCGGCGTTTCGATCCAGCGGGTCTATGACACGGGAATTCCGGTGGTGAACGGTATGCCGGTTAGAAACTGGGTGTGCTTCTATCTGGCACGCGCGCTCGGCCAGATCGGCGATCCCGCGGGTGCGGCGGTTTTGTTGGAATCGCTGGCCGACGGATTCGCGGAGGCGGCATCCGGCCGACCCGATCCGCTGGGGCCCGGAGTTCATTTCCTGCACAACGATCTGACGCCGTGTTGGAGAGCGGGGGCCGCGTGGGCGGTGGGGCGGATGCGTCCCGTAGGTGCGGGTCCGGTTCTGCGGGGAGTGCTGGCCAACCTGGAAAACGCGCCGGATACCCGGCACGCCGCCGCCGTGGCGCTGGCGGGTATCGCAACGCCCGCCGATCTACCCGATCTGGAACGCCTCGCGGCAACGGTGCCCGAAACATCGGTCCGCCAGGTGTTGGAGAATGCCTGCGTGAGGCTGCGGAAATAATCGGCCGGTCAGCCCTGCGCGCGCAGTTTTTTGTGGGCACCGTCGCAGAGCGGCGGATTGGCGGTGTGCTTGCACTGGCACCACCAGACGGTGGTTTTTTCGGCGACTTCGAACTTCACGGGTTGGAAGCCGGTGCCTTTGTGGGAGCCGTCGCAAAACGGCTGATGCGCCGCCCGGCCGCAGGAACACCACCAGTGGGTTCCGGCTTCGACTTCGAGAGCGAGGGGCTTGGTATCGCAGATGTTGGGTTCCTGTGCCATGGGTGGAACTTGCCAAAAGCCACCCCGGACGCAACCGAAAAACGCCTCCCACCCTGAAATTCGCGGAGGGACCGCGCTACCGGGCAGCGGCCACGCCGGATTGGTCGTTTTCCGCGACCACGGCAGGGGTGTTCGGTTCCTGAACCCGCGAGCTTGCCGCGGCGCGGCGCTGGTTCGGGTATTGTTTCGGCGATTCCTCATGGACGAACGTCACCCCCAACCACACGGCGAGGAGCAGGGCGGAACCGCAGACGAAACTTTTGACTTTCATGTGGGGGATATTTGGTGAAACCGGGGGAGGTTGATGAAAATCCGATGCGGATGTAAAGAATTATTTAAGAATCCTGAAGAATAATTTGCTCCGACGGCCCGGAGGTGTAAATGGGGGTTGTCGGATGGCTTGTCAACGGCTACGTTGCCCGCCGCGGCGGCAAGGCCCGGTTTTTCACCACCTATCCATCCGTAACCACCACCAATATGGGAATTTTCAGCAAACCACTGCTCCAGCGGCGCGACCGCCGGGACGACCTGCCGGAGGGCCTTTGGATCAAGTGCCCCGATTGCGGGGCGATGATCCACACCCTCGAACTCCAGCAGAATCTCTACGTCTGCCAGAACTGCGACAACCATTTCCTGATGGATTCCCGCGATCGGATCACCCTGATCGCCGATCCGGGGAGTTTCGAGGAAACGGACGCGGGTCTTGTCAGCGCCAATCCGCTCGGGTTTCACGGTTATGCGGAAAAAACCGCCGACCTCAGGACCAAGACCGGGCTGGACGACGCGGTCGTGACCGGGCGGCTTGCCATCGGCGGGCACCCCGCCGCCATCGCGGTGATGGATTTCAAGTACTTCGCCGGGTCGATGGGTTCCGTGGTGGGAGAGAAGATCACCCGCACGGTGGAAATGGCCATCGCCGAAAAGCGCGGGGTGATCATCGTTTCCGCTTCGTCGGGCGCGCGGATGCAGGAGGGGATGCTCTCGCTGATGCAGATGGCCAAGACCTGCGGGGCGCTGGCGCGGCTGTCCGAGGCCAAGCTGCCGTTCATTTCGATCCTGACCCACCCGACCACCGGCGGAGTGACCGCGTCGTTCGCGACCATCGGCGACGTGAATCTTGCCGAGCCGCGGTGCATGATCGGATTTGCGGGACCCCGCGTGGTCAAGGAAACCACCCATCAGAATTTGCCGCCGGGTTTCCAGACGGCCGAATTCATGTTGGAACACGGTCTGGTGGATGCCATCGTGCGCAGGCACGAACTGCGCGCCAAGCTGATCGGGCTGTTGGGTTTCATGATGCCGGGAGCGTGACTCCGGTCGGCCAGGCGACTTTTGACGCATGAGCGAACAATCGGGAAAACCGGAGTCCCAGGCCCGCTCGACCGGCGTGGTGTCGGTGGCCATTCTGATGAGCCGGGTGCTGGGATTGGTTAGGGACCAATTGCTGGCCGGGTGGTTCGGGACGAAGTTCGCGGGGATATTCACCGCGGCCTTCCGGACGCCCAACATGCTGAGGGATTTGTTCGCCGAAGGGGCTCTATCCACGGCTTTTGTCACCACCTTTAGCAAAACCATCAAGACCGATGGCGACGAAGCCGCGTGGGTATTGGCCCGGAAGATGCTGACGCTGACGTTTTTTTTCATGGTGTTCGTGGCGCTGGCCGGGGTGGCGCTGGCTCCGCTGCTGGTGCGTTTGCTGAATCCCGGATGGAAAAACGAGGAGAGTTACCGGCTGTGCATCTGGCTGGCCCAGGTGATGTATCCGTTCATCCTGATCGTTTCTCTAACCGCGCTGGTGATGGGAATGCTCAACGCCAAGCGGGTGTTCTTCATTCCGGCGGTGGCCTCGGCGTTTTTCAATCTCGGCTGCATCGCCGGGGGGATCGCGCTGGCATGGCTGATGGATCCGGCGTTCGGCCATGGGCCGGTGGGCGAGCGGAGTCTAACCGCATTCGCGCTGGGAACGCTGATCGGGGGTGCGTTCCAGTTGCTGGTGCAGGTGCCGGCCCTGCGCAAGGTGGGGTTCCGGTTTTGGCCGGACTTCGGTTGGCGGACCGAGGGTGTGGCCGGGGTGCTACGGCTGATGTGGCCGTCCGTGCTGGCGGCCAGCGGCACGCAGGTGAATGTGCTGCTCAATTCGATCTTCGCCTCCTACACGCCGGGTGGTGAGGCGGCGGCGGCGTGGCTGGGGTATGCCCAGCGGTTGCAGCAGTTACCGCTCGGGCTCTTCGGGGTGGCCGTGGCGACGGTAACCCTGCCCATGCTGTCCCGCCTGGCGACGGAGGGGATCACGGCGGCGTTTCGCACGACACTGGCGAAGGGCCTGCGGCTGGTCTTGTTTCTAACACTCCCCTGTGCGGTCGGGTTGGCGTTGTTAGGAAAGGAAATGGTGTCGGTGATTTTCGAACACGGAATGTTCAATGCCCACGACACTCTGATGACGGCCGGGGCGCTTCAGGCCTACGCCTTCGGATTGGTGTTTTACGCGGCGGTGAAGGTGCTGCAGCCCGCGTTTTTCACCATCGACCGCCGCTTTGTGCCGCTGACGATCACCGGAGTCACGATCACGCTCAATCTGGTGCTCAACTCGGTGTCGGTATTTGTGTTAGGATGGGATCACCGGGCGCTGGCATGGTGTACGGCGCTCAATCTGGCGGTGAATTTCGCGTTGCTCTATCTGTGGATGGGGAAATTCGCCGACGGACTGGAAACCCGCGCGTTGTTGGGTTCGATAGGGCGCCTGGCGGTTGCCCTGTTTGGGCTTGCGGCGGTGTGCTGTGTGGCGAAGTTCACCATTCTGGCGGATTGGGAGCACACCCGGTTGTTGGGTCGGGTGGTTTTCCTCGGCGGCACCGTGGCCTGCGCCGGAGTGGCCTATTTGTGGCTTGCCGGTCGCATGGGTGTGGAGGAAACCGGCGAGTTTCTGAGCCTCCTGTCCCGGCGGATCGGTGGAAAACGGCCGTAAGGCGATAGGCCCGGAGCACGGATCCCGGCGCGTCCGCGTTTCCTCCGGTTGCAAAACACCGGCCGGTGTGTCAGGCTGGGCGCGCGTTCCACTCACCGAAACATGTCCGACTCCGCGCCACGTTCGATCCATGACTTGGGGCCTGCCGCGCTGAGGCAGGAACTCCTGGCCGACGGCGTGGCCGGGGCTCACGCCAAGCCGTTCTGGCGGGCGCTTTACCGCGAGCCTGAGGCTGCGGATCTGGCGGCTGCCGGGTTTCCCGGACCGCTGCGCCGCTGGGTGGAGTCGAATGTCGGGCCGGGGAAACGGTTCTATCCGGACGCACCGGAAGTGGCGGACGAATCGGTTAGCAGCGATGGTCTGACGCGCAAGTTTCTCCTGCGTTTGCGGGACGGTGAGATGATAGAAACCGTGCTGATGCGCTACGACGGCAGGCTCACCGCGTGTGTCAGCACCCAGGCGGGCTGTGCGATGGGTTGTGTGTTCTGCGCCACGGGGCAGATGGGATTCCGGCGTCATCTGCGGCCGGGAGAAATCATCGCCCAGGTGTTGTTGGCGCGGCGGGTGTTCCGCCGGGTGTTTCCCAACCAGCGCTTGCGCAATCTGGTGCTGATGGGCATGGGCGAACCGCTGCACAACTACGATGCGGTGATGGCCGCGCTTGATACCGTTTCCGATACGGCGGGGATCGGGATCGGCCCATCGAAAATCTCCATCAGCACGGTGGGAGTGGTGCCGGGAATCCTGCGGCTGGCCACGGAACCGAAACCGTATCGTCTGGCGGTCAGTTTGCACGGCGCCACCCAGTCCGAGCGCCACGCGCTGGTGCCGGTGGCGGGGAAATGGACTCTATCCGAGCTGATGGACGCGTGCCGCCACTACGGCGCAAGCACCGGACGGCGGATCTTTTTCGAGTGGACGCTGGTGGCCGGGCGCAACGATTCGGCGGAAACCGCGGAACGCCTGGTGGAGTTGCTGCGCGGGATCGACGCCCACGTCAACCTGATCCCGCTCAATCCGACCCACGGGTTCGCTGGTGCCGCAAGCCGGGCGGGTTTCGCGTTCCAACAGGTTTTGCGCGCGGCCGGCATTCCGGCGACCTTGCGCCAGCGCCGGGGGATCGATGTGGCCGCCGGCTGCGGGCAGTTGAGGCAACGCGCGGTGGGCGGTTAGGGCGCGATGAGATAATAAGCGGTGTCAGGGCGGAGGGTGATCCGTGCGGCGTTTCCGGCGGGTTCGAGCGGATAGCCGTTGGCATCGAGCGGGGTGACTTTCAGCCGGTTCGCGTCCGGACGTGTCAGACCGACCGTTCCACCCGCTTCCCGGATGAACCATGGATCCTGGCCGAGCCGGGTGATGCGGAATCGCCCCCCGTCCAGCGGATCCGCACCGAATCCGGCGGGCTGCTCCTCGGTCATGACCTGAAGCAGCATCCTGCCGGATTGGGCCAGCGGTTTTCCATCGAGACTCACCAGCACCACCGCCGCGAGGTCCAGGCCGGTGCGGATGGAAACATCGGTTAGCCTGGCGTCTCCGGCGGCCCGCAGATCGCCCACCAGGCCTTGGGCGCGCGGACTATCAATCCGCAGCAGGCGCTTGCCGTAGTCCCACACCAACTGGCGGTTGGAGCTGGTCACGGTCTGCGCCTTGGAGTCGATGAACCGCGAAAGATCGGTGATCTCGGCGGCCCCCGGCTTGTCGGTTAGGTCGAGCCGCGTGCGGCCCACCAGATGGATCCGCGGGTCGATGGAAGCAACGGCGGAGGTGCCTCCATTGCGCGGAACATCGGCGGCGCGAAGCGCGTCGAGGTTGGCGTTCCGGCCGAAAGGCGAGCCCTTGAGCGCGGTTGCGTCGGTTAGGGAAAGCGGCACGCGGGCCATTAGTGCGCCCTCGTCGATCCACCCCGACCGATAGATCATGGCGGCGGCCGGAAATTGGCCCATCATCACCGGACTCATGAGGGTCCACGGTTGCATGAAGAATCCCGGTTTCACATGCCACTCCGCCGAATCGAGCGCGAAGTGAACGATCGCGTCGCTTCCTTGCAGGGCGCCGTAAGCCGCGTAGATCAGCGGGGCCTCGGTGCGGAAACGGTTGGGGCGGGGGAAGGTGGTTTCCGAAATCATCGAGGGCATGCCGTTGATCTTCAGATCGAATGCCGGATGGGAGAAATCCCTCGGTTTTCCGGGTTCCGGCGGGTCGAAGGCCAGCGCACTGCGGTGGGTGAACACATGACCCTCGCGGATCGACCAGGCCGAGTCCTGCCCTTCCAGCAAACCGCCGTAGTAACCGTGGCGGTCGATGAAATCCCCCGGCGTGTAGCTCGCCCGTTCGAGCGGGCCGAGGATCACGTCGTTGGCGGTGATCCAGTTGGAGGCGGTGACGAGACCCTTGAATCCGAGCGACCGCAGGTGGGCGGTTTCGTCCTGATAGAACGCCCGCTGTTCCGCGAAGAGAAACGCGGCGGTGTCCTTGTCGCGCGGCGTGCGATCGGTGAAAACCTGATAGAGCGGGCGGAATGCCAGCCGGTCCGCCGTATCGCGCGGCAGTTTCATGCCGTTCCACGCCTTGATCGCGGCATCGACTCCGCCATGGCGGCCGGCGGCCCAGGTGGCGAAGCGTTTTTCCAGCATCGCAAGCTGCTTTTCCGGCAGATTCTTCGCGTCGAAGGTCCAGAAGAAATACGAATCCTCATTGACCAATTCGGCACCCATCAGCGCGGTGTCATCGGTGAGTTTCTTGCCGTCCGGCCCCGGTGTAGTTAGGAGATCGCGCCACCATGACCGATAGAGCGCGCGGAACTCCGGGTTGAAATACAGCGCGGCGAACGGGTGGGATTTCCCATCGTATCCGTCCAGCGCCGGGTGGCCGGGTTCCGGCGTGAACCACAGCGGGAAATAGATCGACACGTGCGTGTAGATGCCCTCCGCTTTCATCGCGGCCACCACCGCGCGGATGCGTTCCGCGGATTCGGGTTTGAACCGCCCGGTCTGGCGGTCAAACACGGCGCCGTGGACGCGGACCAGGTTGACGCCGTGTTTTGCCAGCATCCGGGCACAGCGCCTGAGGTCCTCGCCGCGCAGATT
This sequence comes from Verrucomicrobiota bacterium, assembly GCA_017301995.1. Classification (GTDB taxonomy): domain Bacteria; phylum Verrucomicrobiota; class Verrucomicrobiia; order Verrucomicrobiales; family Akkermansiaceae; genus Luteolibacter. The sequence continues at coordinate 77,439 of JAFLEH010000017.1, forward strand.
TTCCGGCGGACCATTGACCGCCCAGAAGCGCACCGGTTTCCCCGATCCGAGCACGAAGCGCCCGTCGGCCACGCGAACCCTGCCTGACTCGCCGGCGGTCTTCTCGTTGAGCGCCCGTAGGTCGATCGGTGACGGATTGAACGGATCGGCCGGAGGGTTCCACGGGACCCAACCTTGTTGGGCGGCGGCGAGTTTCGCCTGATGGTCGCGTATTTCACCGGGCTTGAGTTTGCCGGACGGCTGGAACGGTGCTTTGGTTAGGGCGAAACAATCCAACATGCCGTGCCGGTGGTTCTCGCTTTCCATGCGGAACCGGATCTCGTTTTGCCCGGATCTCATACCGACCTGACCCGGGCTGCACCAGCACAGAAACCTCAGGTCGGGCTTGTCATCTGCGGCGATGTTCACGGTGTCGGCTTGGCCGAGGGTGAAATCGACCGGCTTGAACGGAGCGCCGTTGATGGAGAACGAGAGCTTGGATTGGATGGGATTGGCCCGGATCCAGAAATGGTAGCGGCCATCGGCCACGCCATCGATCCGATAGGTCAGTTCGCAGGCCCGCTCGTCGGACCAGTGGGAAATGAAATCACCTCCGGAAAGCAGATCGGTTTTGACCTTGTCATACCACCAAGGATGCCGGACGGCGTCGGAGGCGGCGGGTTTCTCGCCTTCCACCCAGTGCCAATCGGACGCGGCGGAGGACAACATCGGGAGCGCGGAAATCAAAATCGCCAGACGGAAACGCATGGGGACCATACTCGCCGGAGACGGATGGTTTTTCAACATGGGGCCAAGGCCGACGTGTTCTGGCGATGGGATGCGCGTGTATCCCGAATTCCGATGCTGAAAGCTTTGGTGTGGCCCCATTTGACCGCTAGCCTTCCGAGTAACTTGCGAGTTCCCGGAGCCGATGAGGTGCTTGTAGCGGTGCTCTGTGAGCGTCGATGCCAGAGCATCGCAAAGGCAGGTTTTTACGGTCCATCACAGCGGTTTCAGCGCTTCAGCGGTTCATCGGGGCCACATTTTATCCTTCAACTTCGGAATTCGGGATCAATGGGTTGGTAAGATCGGATGGTGATATCCCATCAGGTGAACGGTCCGGTCGTCTCTCGTGTAGGATCCCTGAGGGACCCCGGCGAATTTCCCCAATCCGGACGCTTGACCGCAGGGGGAGAGGCGAGTAAATTCGCCGCGCGAAATGAAATATCAGGGAATCCAAACAATCGCGTTTTTGTTGGCCGGGGGCGCTGTTTTGGCGCTTTCGTCCTGTTTCAATTCACGTCCGCCCGGCTACGATTACCTATCGGACGTGGGCGGACCGGTCAAGCGTCAGGCGTCAGGCGGACCCTATCACAAGCCGCCGGCGATTCCGGATGACGTCTCCTACTGGGACGGCGATGGCGTGCCCGGCAAGCCGCTCATCAAGATCAACCGCACCCAGCAGAAGGCGTTCTTTTACAAGGGCGGGGTGCTCGTCGGAGTGTCCAGAATCTCCAGTGGCGACGAGGACCACGGAACGCCGAAGGGCACCTACAAGATCACCGAGAAGATCAAGGATCACCGCTCCACCGTTTACGGGATTTTCCGCGACAAGACCACCGGACAAACCGTGAACGACGATGTGGACCTGCGGAAAGACAAGGTTCCGCCGGGTGCCGAATATGTGGGTGCGCCGATGCCCAACTACATGCGCTTCAACGGCGCGGTGGGCATGCACACCGGATTCCTCCCCGGCTACGCCGCGTCCCACGGATGCGTCCGGATGCCCCACCAGATGGCGGAGAAGTTCTTCGAGAACGTCAACGTGGGGACTCCGGTGATCGTGGAGTAGCCGCCAACACCGCGCGGATTTCGGTTCTCGCATCTTCGTGGCGCAGGGTGGCGTCAAGAACGCCCACAGATGCGTGAAAACAGGTGGCAGCCAGGGATTCTTCGTCAGGCTTGTTCTTTGCGAACCGCTCCTTGGCTGTTTGTTCGTAGTCCGTGATGCCCGCGGCGGTGATTGCGGTTAGGACGGTGCCGGAGGGGGCAAGGAGCCGATGTTGGAGATCTTCGCACAACGCCAGGCGGTTGCGGGAGGCGAACGCGCGGGCCGAGGATCTCAGCTTGGGCAGAGCTACCTCGGGTGGGGGAGTTGGTTTTTCCAGAAGCCGGTCGATCAGCCGAAGCGATTGGTTGCGCTCGTGCCGGAGAACCGCGGCCAACTCCTCGCCCAGCGAGCGTTTTCTGAATTCGAGCGCGGTTAACAGTCGGGAGCGGATGGAGGCATCTCCGACTGGAGAGTTTGAGAACTGCTTGAGCGATTGAAACGCCTTCGCCTCGAAACCGGCTCCGATCACCATTGGCAGGAAAGACGGATTCTCCCGGAGTTTGGCGCCGAGGTCCAGCAGCAGTTCGATGTCCCCGGCGAATCTATCGGAATCGCCGGCGCTCAGTGCCGCGCAGGCGTGAGCCTGGATGGCATCGGATACCGCACTGAGCGTTTTCAGTTCCGGAATTAGCGGTGGATGGTCCGGATCGAGATTGATGGAAACGCGGCAAAACGGGCGCTTCGCGGCCTCGCGGATCGCGTCGAGGTCGTCGGCGGAGGCCGAATAGTGGTCCAGAACGGCCTTTGCCAGTTCGGGAGCCATCAGACGGTTCTCGTCGATGTCCCAATCGTTGTATCCCTCAATCCGAGCGGGCGAGAGCCGTTCGATTACGACATCGGACGGATCGGGATTGTTGGCAAACCACGGGTGCTTCAGGACGTCTTCCCGATCATCGGCCTTCGGTGGTTTGGAAACCGCGAAATTCTCTCCCTTTCGCTCCCATTCCGTCCGAAATGCCCGCCACTTGGCCTCCCATCGGCGGGCCTGGAATTCGAGAACCAGCGAGCCAACCAGTCCCGCGACTACCGCAATCACACCGAGAATCAGGAGGGCTCGGGCGGTCCGATGTCGCTTAAGCCCGAAATCGGAAGTTGGCATAACCCGTGCATTCATTTTTTCTACTGAGGAACTGAAAATCACTGATTCCACTGAAGTGATTTTTGATTTTTGGGAAATCCTTCCCATTCATCAATCGGTGCTTTCCCATGTTTCACCAAAAAATCAGTTTCCTCAGTGGTTCCCAGTCTCTCAGTGGTAAATCGAGCGTCCAAACTTCCCTGAACTTCGGATTTCGGGTTAAGCCGCCGACGTCGCGGGGTCTTCGCCGGCGGATTTGCGGCGGATGACCGGTTGTTCCAAGCCGTTGACCACCTTTTCGGTGATCGTGACGGTTTCGATGTCGTTGTTGGACGGGACATCGAACATCACGTCGAGCATCATGCGTTCGAAGATCGAGCGCAGGGCGCGGGCGCCGGTGCCGCGTTTGACGGCCTCAGCGGCGAGCGCGCGGAGCGCGTCGTGGGTGACTTCCAGTTTGACGCCGCTCATCGCGAGCTGTTTGGCGTACTGCTTGACCAGCGCGTTGCGCGGATCGGTTAGGATGTGGATCAGCTCGTCCTCGGTGAGTTTCCTGAGCGAGGAAACGACGGGCAGGCGTCCGATGAACTCCGGGATGAGCCCGAAATGGAGGAGGTCTTCCGGTTGGGCGAAGTCGAGCACGTTTACCGTGGGATCATCGAGATTGATCGAGTCCTCGCCGGTGTGGAACCCGAGCGTGTTGCGGCCGAGCCGGCGTTTGATGATGTTTTCGAGTCCGATGAACGCGCCGCCGCAGACGAACAGGATCTTCTCCGTGTTGACCTGGATGTACTCCTGTTGGGGGTGTTTGCGTCCGCCTTGGGGCGGCACGTTGCAGAGGGTGCCTTCGAGGATCTTGAGAAGCGCCTGTTGGACCCCTTCGCCGGAAACGTCGCGGGTGATCGAGACATTCTCGGTCTTGCGCCCGATCTTGTCGATTTCATCGACGTAGATGATGCCGCGTTCGGCGCGCGCGACGTCGAAGTCCGAGGCCTGGAGCAGCCGGAGGATGATGTTCTCCACGTCCTCGCCGACGTAGCCGGCTTCGGTGAGGGTGGTGGCGTCCACGATGCAGAACGGCACGTCGAGGATGCGCGCGAGGGTGCGGGCGAGCAGGGTTTTGCCCGAACCGGTGGGCCCCAACAGCAGAATGTTGGATTTTTCGATATCCACATCCTTGAACTCGTCGCCCAACTGGACCTGGCCCTGCCGCAGGCGCAGATAGTGGTTGTAAACCGCCACCGACAGAACCTTTTTGGCGTTTTCCTGACCGATCACGAAATCATTCAGCTTGTCGCGCAGTTTCGCCGGGGCCGGGACTTTGAAACCGGCTTTCTCGGCGGCGGTGCGGCCCTTGGAAGCGGTGTTGCCCAGTTCCTTTTCCAGGATGTTTCCGCAAACCTCGATGCATTCGTTGCAGATGTACACCCCGGGTCCGGCGATGAGTTTCTTCACCTCCGAGTGGCTCTTGCCACAAAAGGAGCACATGGTTAGATTCGAGGAGCGGGCCATTTTTGGGTGAATGCTGAAAAGCTGAAAAGCTGAAACCTTGGGGACGAGTGTCCGTTGGAGGGATCGGTCAGACCGCGTCGGGGAGTTGTTTGCGGCTTTCGAGGACCTTGTCCACGAGGCCGTAGGCCACGGATTCCTCGGCGGTCATGTAGTTGTCGCGGTCGGAATCGTGGTCCACCTGTTCGACGGTCTTGCCGGTGTGTTTGGCGAGAATGCCGTTGAGGCGTTTCTTGAGGTTGAACATGAAACCGATGGTCCGTTCGACGTCCGACGCGGTGCCGCTGGCTCCGCCGGACACCTGGTGGATCATCACGTGGGAGTTCGGGAGGCAGAAGCGCTTGCCCTTGGTGCCTGCGGTTAGGAGCACCGATCCCATCGACGCGGCGATGCCGATGCAGTAGGTGTTCACATCGCAGGTCAGGAACTGCATCGTGTCGTAGATCGCAAGGCCCGCCGTGACGGAGCCGCCCGGCGAGTTGATATAGATGTGGATGTCCTTTTTCGGGTCCTGCATTTGCAGGAACAGCAACTGTGCGATGACCGAGTTGGCGACGAAATCGTCGATCGGCGTTCCGATGAAGACGATGCGGTCCTTGAGGAGGCGCGAGTAGATGTCGAACGAGCGTTCGCCGCGACCGTCCTGTTCGATAACAAACGGAACGTAGTAGCTGGCGCGAGGGGCGGTGGTGCTCATGGATGAGGTGATAGGGGTCATGCGGTGAGTTCTGCGGTGGAATCTTCCGTGACCGTCGCATGTTCGAGCAGAAAATCAAGCGTCTTGCCGATCAGCATGGATTGGCGCACGCCTTCGATCCGGCCGGCGCGCTGCATGTCCTTGATGAACTTCTTGGGCTCGACTTTCCGCGACGAGGCCACCTGGATCAGGTGGGAGATGAGTTCCTTGTCTTCGACGACGAGTTTTTCCGCGGAAGCGATTTCCCGGAGGATGAAATTGGTGCGGAGGTTGTTGACCGCCTGCTGGCCGGCCACGGCGAAGATTTCGTTCTGCTGTTCGGTGATTTCCTCCTCGCTCATGCCGGCGCGCACGCCGCGTTCCACCATGGAATCGGCCTGGCTCTGGGTTTCTTCGGTGACGAGGTTTTCGGGAAGGTCACATTCCACTCTGCTGGTTAGGTACTCGACGATCTGATTGACCTTGTGGTCGCTGATCTTGCGCTCGCGTTCGTAGGCGAGGTTTTCGCGGATCATGGTGGTGATTTCCTCCATGGTTTTGCCGGGGGCGAGGCGGCTGGCGAACTCGTCGTTGAGTTCCGGCAGTACGGAGGTTTTGAGTTCCTTGAGCGTGGTGGCAAGCACCAGCGTTTGTCCGGCTAGCCCGGCGACCGGATAGTCCTCGGGCAGCGCGACCGGAATCTCGCGGGTGTCGCCGACGTTCATGCCCACCGCCTGCGTGGCGAAACCGGGAAGGAAGAACTTGTCCTCAAGCCGAACCCAGAAGCCCTCGCGTCCGGATAGATAGCCGGCGGATTTGCCGAGAAACTCGTCGGTCGGCTGGCCGTTGACGGTGGAGGTGTAGTCGATCACCGCGTAGTCGCCAAGATCCGCGGCGCGGTCTTCGATGGGAGTGAAATCGGCGAACCGTTCGCGAAGGGATTCGAGTTGTGCCGCGAGGTCCTCATCGGGAACGGCGGCGGGTGGCGCGGTGACGGCGATCCCTTTGTACTCGGGCAGGGTGATTTCCGGGGCGAGGGTAAGGGTGGTGTTGAAAGAGCAGGCGTTATCGGGCCCGAAGGTCAGGTCTTTCACGGTGCCGAAATCGAGCACCCGGAGGTCTTCCTGCCTGATGGCGTCACGGAACGCGGAATCAACGAGATTTTCGACGAGTTCGCTTTGGATTTCCTTGGCATAGCGTTTTTCGACCACGGCTTTGGGGGCTTTACCGGGACGGAAACCGGGCACGCGGGCATTGCTGCTGTAGGTGCGGACGATGGAGTCGCGCTCCTTTGCCACCGTATCGGCGGGGATTTCAACACGGAGGGTGGCGGCGCAATTGGGAAGCTTCTCGACGACAATATTCATGATGGATGGGCCGGTAGGCGAACCGGGGCGCGGAGGCTACCGGAGTGCCGGGCCATTTGTCAAACCGGGCGTGTGGAAAAATGCCGGGAAAAATCCGCCGGCTGGGTCATTTGCCGGTGGTTCCGGACCACGACCACATCACAGGGTCGAGTTCGTGGCGTGCGGCGGCCATCACGTCGGCCGCGCCGGCGGGGTCGCGCAGGATCCCGAACAGGGTCGAGCCGGAGCCGCACATCAGGGCCGCGGTGATTTCGGCGCGCTCCATCAGCCAGTTTTTCAGTTCCGCGAGGAAAACGAACTTGGCGAAGACCGGTAGTTCGAGGTCATTGACGATGGTGAGGTCGCCGAGAGATTGCGAATCGTAGCGGATGCCGGGCAGGGGCGTCGCGCCTTGCCAGCGGGAATACGCCCACGCGGTGTCCACCCCGAACGAAGGTTTCAGGAGCACGACCGGCAGGCCGGAGGGAGCGTCGGCGGGCTCGACCGTTTCCCCGCGTCCGGTGGAGCGGGCGGCCCCGGGTAGGAGGAAAAACGGCACGTCGCTGCCAATCGAGGCCGCCAGTTTCGACAGCGCCCCATCGCCCAGGCCGGTCCCGAAAAACCGGTCGAGGCCGACCAATGTGGCCGCCGCGTCGCTGCTGCCACCGCCCAGCCCGGCGGAGTGGGGGATCCGTTTGGCAAGCGAGATCCCGCAGGCCAGTGGCAAACCGGTTGCGGCTCCGAACGCCCGCGCGGCCTTGACCACGAGGTTGGATTCGTCCGTTGGCAGCGCGGCGTCATCGCAGGAAAAGGCGAATTCGTCGGCCGGAGCGATCGTCACTTCGTCGCAGAGGCCGGGCAGTTTGACCATCAGCGAGTCGATGTCGTGGAAGCCGTCGGGGCGCTTGCCGAGCACTCGGAGCGACAGGTTCAGTTTGGCGGGAGCTTGGAGGGTGAGAGGATTCATGGCGGCGGGTCCTTGGTGATGAGCGCCATCATGCGCCCGGTTTTCCCTTGTTCAAGCCGATAACTGTAAAACCTGGAAAGATCGGAAGCCGTGTCCTCGCCGCAGTCGGAAAAGTCCGAGATTCCGGCGTGTTTCGCCTGATCGGCGATCCGTGCCGCGAAATCGACTTCGTAATGCGGCGGCCGTATGCAGGGTCCCAGAACGGCGGTCACATCGGCCGGGTCGGTGCCGAATTCCGCGGCCATCCGGTCCAATGCCCGCCCCAGAATATCGCCCTCGGTGCCTTTTTTTCCGGAATGCAGCAGCCCGATGGCCCCGGTTTTCCGATCCGCGAGCCAGATCGCCCCGCAATCGGCGACGTAGATCGCAAGTACCACTCCGGAAGCGTTGGTGACCAAGCCATCCACGCCGGGAACCACCGGAAGCCCATCCGGGGCACCCATGGTATCCGCACCGGGAACCACCGCGATTTCATTTCCATGGACCTGCTCCGCACGCCACCAGACGGCACCGGGGCCGCCGAAGTCCGAGACCGCCCGCTCGTGGCAAGGGCGCAGGGCCCGCATCGCCAGATCGCGGTCGCCATCGGTATCCACGCCCGAAATACGGCCCACCCATGCCGCGCGGACGCGGGGATGCGCCTGCCGGATGGGTGCCAGAAAAGAGAGATCCTCCGTCATGCCGGGGGCAGCATAACGGAGGATAGGGGGACTCGCCAAGCAAGGAGTGCTCGGAAATCGGATATCTCAGGCGATCACGCGGCCTTGGATGGCACGCTTGGTGTGCTCGACGGTTTCCGCTTCGTCCTCGTCCATTTCGGCAAGCATGCCCGCCAGGTCATTGGCGATTTCCTTGCGCATTTTGGAGACCAGTTCGACACCTTTGGCGGTGATGCGAACCATGATCTTGCGACGGTCCTCGGCGGCGTGGAGGCGCTCAACGTACGAGAGCTTCTCCAAGCGATCCACCAAACCGGTTGCGGCGGCGGTCGAATGGCCCATCTTCTTGGCGATATCCGACATCGTCAGATATTCCTCGCTGGAAAGATAGGCAAGCAGGAAGAACTGCGGAAAGGAGATGTTCCCTTTGTTGAGTTCAGACGACAGGTTCAGGATGCAACTCCGTTGGGTAAAAATAACGAAGTCGGCTAGGCGGTCCGCATCGGCTTTCACCGCGGACCCAAGTGTGGATTGTTTCATGGCTGGTTGTTTTGTTCATGTTGGGACATGTAAGGCAACCCGCGCCGTTGTTTAAGAACACCTTCTTGGCTACTGGCTGGTGACCGCAAAGGGGGGATTGAATTTAAACAGCGTCGAGAGTTTCAGTCGGGACAGCGCGAAAGTAAGTCGCTTCGACCATTCTGTAAAGAAGAAAAGTTCGCAGGTACTGAAGTTTTTTTAAAATCACCAAAAAAACATTGGTTTTGAGCGAGTTACGAATATAAAAAATCCATGGGATGCTGAAATTCCGCATCAGTTTGATGATACCTTGGTATTCTTATCAGGAATTTCAGACGAGTTTTTTGGAGTTTCAGGCGAAATATCAACCTTTTGGGGAGAGGGTCGGGCATACACGCCGTCGCCGATTTCGAAAGTGCCCGACTGGACATCCGCGGCGGCGTGGTGTCTGAGGTGTTCACCTGTCGCGACGAGGTTGGCGCCGCGTCCGCCGGGCCCCTGGACGGTAAGGATCGTGCCGGCGGGAACCGTCCACTTTCCGTAGCTTTCGATGAGGACGAAATTGCGATCCGGAGGAAACGACGCGATGCGTCCTACCAGTTTCGGGGTGTTGGGATCCTCTTTGGGCGGATCATCTTCGGTTAGCCAGGCGCACGAGGAAACCGTGATCGCGGCGAGAACCGCTGGGGTGATGGCGAAGAGGGGGCGGAACATGGCGGTGGGTGTTAGGGTGATAGGCGTTCAATCTTCCAGCCGCCGTTTTCCCGCTGATAGAGAAACCGGTCGTGGAGTCTGGCGGGGCCGCCCTGCCAGAATTCGACGGCTGTGGGTACGATCCGGTAACCACCCCAGAACGAGGGGAGGGGGATCGATCCCTGGCTGAATTTCTCACGGATTTCGGCGAGCTTCTGCATGAGGAACTTGCGGGAGGTGATGACCTCGCTTTGGTTGGAAACCCAGGCGCCGATCTGGGATTCGCGGGGCCTCGAGGCGAAATAGCGGAGCGATTCGGCGGTCGAGATTTTTTCCGCGTGCCCCTGGATGATGATCTGTCGCTCCAAAGTGATCCATGGGAAGATCGCGCAAACATTCGGATTGGCGGCGATGTGGGCGGCTTTGCGGCTGCCGTAATTGGTGAAAAACACGAAGCCGGATTCGTCGAAGTATTTCAGCAACACCGCTCGCTGGCAGGGCATGCCGACCGCATCCACGGTGGCGAGGCTCATCGCGTTGGGCTCGGGCACGCCCAGCTCGTTCGCCTGGCTGAACCACGCGGCGAACTGCGTCACCGGATCGGCGGCGAGATCGGCCCGGTGCAGGCCGCGGGCGGAGTATTCCCTTCGGAAATCGGATAGGTCCATGCGCAAGCTGTAACCCAGCGGAGACAGCCGCGCAAGGGCGGGATTCGCCCGCGAGTCCGATGCCGGACCCGGATAGCGAGGCGGGATCAGGTGGGTCCCATACGAAATTCGGGCTGCGCCAAAGAATCCGTCCCGAAATTGCTTGCTTTCCAAAGCCGCTCATGGTGGTGCATGCTCGCGCCGCAACTTATTTATGAAAGCGCTGGTCAAGGCAAAGTCGGAGCCCGGTTTGTGGCTGCAGGATGTTCCGGAACCCGAAGTGGGGCCGATGGACGTGCTCATCAAGGTTAGAAAAACGTCGATCTGCGGCACGGACGTGCACATTTGGAAATGGGACGCCTGGGCGCAACGGACGATCCCCGTGCCGATGCACGTGGGCCACGAGTTTTGCGGCGTGGTGGAGGCCGTTGGCGCGGGGGTCACGGACATCAAGCCGGGCGAATTGGTTTCCGGCGAGGGCCACATCGTTTGCGGGCGCTGCCGCAATTGCCTGGCCGGCCGGCAGCACCTCTGCCCGAACACCCTTGGCGTGGGGGTCAACCGCCCCGGCGCCTTTGCCGAGTATCTGTCCATCCCCTATCGGAATGTGTACAAGGTGGATCCATCGATCCCCGAGGAGGTGATTTCCACCTTCGATCCGCTGGGCAATGCGGTCCATACCGCGCTCTCCTGGAGCCTGGTCGCCGAGGACGTCCTCATCACCGGCGCCGGCCCGATCGGCTGCATGGCCGCGGCCATCTGCAAGTTCGCGGGCGCCCGCCACGTGGTCGTCACTGACGTCAACCCCTACCGCCTCGAACTCGCCCGCAAACTGGGAGCCACCCGGACGGTGAACGTCGCCACCGAGTCGCTCGACGCGGTGAAACGCGAACTCGGGATGAAAGAGGGCTTCGACGTGGCGCTGGAAATGTCCGGCCACCCGTCCGGGATGCACGATATTCTGGAGCATTCGTCAAATGGCGCGAAGGTTTCGCTGCTCGGGATTTTCCCGGACAAGGTGGCGATCGACTGGGACAAGGTGATCTTCAAGGGATTGATTCTCAAGGGGATCTACGGTCGGGAAATGTTCGAGACCTGGTACAAGATGAGCAGCATGATCCGCGCGGGGCTGGATATTTCGCCGGTGATCACCCATCGCTACCACTATTCCGAGTTTGCGAAAGGTTTTGAAACCATGATCTCCGGGCAATCCGGAAAAGTTGTGCTTGACTGGACGGTTTAAGGGCAACCATTTCTCGGTCCGCCACATTAGCAGGCACGCCTTCTGCTGAGAAGGCGCTGACGCCAATTGAATCCCACTCACGCCCCATGCCCTCATCGTTCCTCCCCAAACCCTTTGCCCACACCTACGAGATCGCCCCGGAATACTCCAAAAGCGCGGTGTATTTTTCCTGCGAATACGCGATCGACCAGAGCTTCAAGATCTACTCCGGCGGCTTGGGATTCCTCGCCGGCTCCCACATGAGGTCGGCCGCCGATCTTCGCCAGAACCTTTGCGGCGTGGGGATTCTGTGGTCCTTCGGCTACTACAACCAGGCCCGCGGCGAAAACCGCGAGCTGGCGATCCAGTTCCGGCGCAAGGATTTCGGGTTTCTCCGCGAGACGGGCATCCGTTTCACCGTGCCGATCCACAACCATCCGGTGTGGGTGAAGGTGATGTTCCTGCCCGGCGAGACCTTCGGCACCGTGCCGATGTTTTTCCTAACCACGGACATCGAGGAAAACGACGAGCTTTCCCGCGCCCTGACCCACCGGCTTTACGACAACGACCATCTGCGCCGGATCGCGCAGTACATTCTGTTGGGTGCCGGCGGCGCGCGGCTGATGGAGGAACTCGGAGTGGATCCCGATGTCTGGCACCTCAACGAGGCCCACGGGCTTTCGGCGGCCTTCCGCATCTACGAGAAAACCCGGAGCGTGGAGGAAGTCAAAAAGCGCTTCGTTTTCACCACCCACACGCCGGAGGAGGCGGGCAATGAGAAGCATGATTTCCGCCTGTTGCGGGATTTCTCGTTCTTCGGCAGCGTGCCGGAGGAGGAGATCCGCACGATCGTCGGCCTGGAAGGGGATGTTTTCAACCACTCGCTGGCCGCGCTGAGGCTCAGCCGCAAGGCGAACGGGGTTTCGAAACTGCATGGCGAGGTCTCCCGGCAGATGTGGAAGGATTATCCGGACATCTGCGGGATCACTCACATCACCAACGCCCAGAACAAAAAATATTGGGCGGACAAGCCGTTGGAAAAAGCCCGTGCCGCCAACGATCCGGCGGCCCTGCGCGAACGGAAACGCGAACTCAAACAGGAGTTGTTCGAAACCGTGGCCGACCAGACCGGCAAGCTGTTCAATCCCGATGTGCTCACCCTGGTTTGGGCCCGCCGGTTCGCCGGTTACAAGCGCCCCGACCTCATCGCCCGCGATCTCGAGCGGTTCCGCGCGCTCATTGGCGATACCACCCGCCCGATTCAGGTGATCTGGGCCGGCAAGCCCTATCCGTTCGACTACGGCGCGATCGAAACCTTCAACCATCTGATCCGCCTGACCCGGGAAATGCCGAACGCGGCGGTGCTGGTCGGTTACGAACTCGCGCTTTCCCGCCTGCTGAAAAACGGCTCGGACATCTGGCTCAACAATCCGGTGGTCACCCGCGAGGCGTCCGGCACCTCGGGCATGACCGCCGCCATGAATGGCTCGGTCAATCTATCCACCTTCGACGGCTGGGTCTGCGAGTTCGCCCGCGATGGAGAGAACTGCTTCATTGTTCCACCCGCCGATCCCGGACTCAGCCCCGAGGATCGCGACCGCCACGACCAACTCGGCGTCTATGATGCTCTAACCACGCGGATCCTGCCGATGTATTACGACCAACCGGAGGACTGGACCCGCCTGGTGATCCGCTCGATGAGCGACGTGGCGCCGTATTTCGACTCCAACCGCATGGCGGACGAGTATTACCGGCAGATCTATGCCTGATCGGTTAGCCTGCCATGCGTGATATCATCGGCATGTTCATCGGGATCGCCGCGGCGGTGATTGCGGCTCCCGGAGCGCGCGCCGACGGGGTGGATCCGTCCAATACCATCCTCGGCACCCAGACCTTCAGTCCGGCCTATCAGTTCGGCGGGGAAACCAGGCTGGTGGAAACCGCCGAAGCGATCCGGAAGATGGGCGCGAACGTGATCAAGTTCGAGCTTTCCGCGCGGTATGCTCGTCCGGATGGAAATGTGGGGAAAGCCGATCCGTCGATTCGGAGTTTGGCCGATCTCGCGCTGAGGGAGCCCTCGCACCGGCGGGTGTTGGACATGCCGTTCGGTCATTTCGTGTTGTGGGCGCACGCGTTTTCCAATTCCCACGAGGCGTGGCGCGGGGGATTTCCGGCATCGGCGCGGGAAGCGGAGTATCGCGAGATCCGCGATCTGGCGAAATGTCTGCTGGAAACCTATTCCGGAAGCGGCAAGACGTTCTATCTGGGGCACTGGGAAGGCGATGGACTCCTCCGCGGCAGCGTGGCGGGGGAAAACGACGCCAAAGTGACTCCCGAAGCGGTCGGCGGGATGATCGAGTGGCTGAATTGCCGCCAGTGCGCGATCGACGACGCGAAACGCGAGACGCCCCATGCGAAAGTGGACGTCTGGCACTATACCGAAGTGAACCACGTCCGGTTGGCGATGGACGAAGGGCGGCCCGCCATGGCCAACCGGGTGCTCCCGAAAGCGAACGTCGATTTCGTTTCCTATTCCTGCTACGACACCCAGAGCGATCCCGCGCTGCTGAAGCGTGCGCTGGACTACATCGAGGCGAAACTTCCCGCGAAACAGGGCATTGCCGGCAAGCGGGTTTTCATTGGCGAATACGGTTTCCCGGCGGTCAGGCACAGCCCGGAGGAGGTGGACCGGCTTTCCCGCCGTGTGATGAGCGCCGGAATCGAGTGGGGTTGTCCGTTCGTGTTGTACTGGGAGATTTATAACAACGAGGTCGGTCCGGATGGGAAACAGATCGGTTTCTGGATGATCGATGACAAGGGCGTCAAACAGCCGGTTTACGAGACGCACCGGAGATTCTACGAGTGGGCGGGAAAGCGCGCGCCGGGGCCGGGAAGGGGAGACGCGGAGTTCCGGGCGGCGGCGGTGGAGTTTCTGCGGGACTGATGGAGCGGCATATGTCGGTTTTCCGAACCGGGAAACACGAAAAAGCGCGGGGACCTTGTCGGTGCCCCGCGCGGGTTGGAGTGATTTGTTCCGCTGCGTTGGATTACTTCACGCGGACGGTGATTTCCTTTTTGGTTTCGACCTTGACGCCTTTGACGTCCTTGAGGGCTTCCATGGCCTTGGCGCTGTCGTTGCCGGCGTCTTTCATTTTGGCGAATGCGCCGGGGGTGTTGAGCACCTTGCCCATGTCCATTTCGGCGAGGGTGACGGTGTCGCCGTCCACATGGGTGGCGTTGGTTTCCGCAATGCCGGCGGTGAACACCATCTTGAGGCTGATTTTCATGTCGGCCATCATGGCTTTTGCCATCGCTTCGGCTTGGGCGGCTTCGGGACCGGCTTCCTCAGGCGCGTCTTCCTTGTTTTCCTCTTTGTCACCTTCCTTGGCGGGGCCGTCTTCGTCGGGATTGGTGATGGTGAGCACGCCGTCGGCGTATTTGAAGGTGGTCGGCTTCTTGTCCTTGGCCTTGTCGCCTTCCGGTTGCGGGGCGGCGTCGCCAAGCGCTTTGCCCATGGCCTCGGAGGCGTCGGAGTATTTCAGCTTGTTGATGTCGGCAAAGCGATAGGTCACGCGGGCGCCTTTCTTGCCATCGGCGTCGATGGCTTCGGATTTTTCGAAGGTGACGCCTTCGCCGAGTTTGGTGGCGCGCTCCTTGGCCTTGTCTTCGGAGGTCAGTTCCTTGAGCGGGTCTTTGGCATCACCGCCCTGGGCGCCGCCTAGGCCACCCAAGCCGCCAAGCATGGCGGACATTTGGGCGCCGAAGACGGTTTCCTCGACGATGGTGCCACTGCCATCCTTGTTCAGGGTGATGGTGACGTTCTGTTGGAAGCAACTCGGCAGCACGAGGGCTGCGAGTGCGGCGGCGATTGGCATGATGATGCGTTTCATGGGACTTCGGTTTGGTGGTTGTTTTTGGGGGTGTCGGATAGAAGCGGAGCGAAGGGCGGGGAATGTTTGTAAATCGCAGGGATTTCCGGAACAGCCGTCGTCGCATGCCAATTCGGACCTGCGCAGTGTAGCCTACCCCGCGCCGGATGCAACAGTGGAATTTTCCCCGGAGATTCCAACGGCGGAACGCCTCTTTTCTAACGAACGGTCGGCGCGAGGTCGCCGTTGAGGGTGATCGTGGCGCCGGGATCGGATTCGAGGGTGGTGGATTTTCCGCCGTAGCGGATTGTCGCTTTTCCACCGGGGACCGCCCGGATCGTGGTTCGGGTCAGCTTGCCTCCCGACCATGCGAGATCCACCTCGAAGCCGCCGCGGGCGCGCAGGCCGGTCACGTTGCCATCGGGCCAGGCTGCGGGTAGGGCGGGGAGGAGGTCGATGGCGCCGGCGTGACTTTGGAGGAGCATTTCACAAACTCCGGCGACGCATCCGAGGTTGCCGTCTATCTGAAACGGCGGGTGGCTGCAGTAGAGGTTGGGCAGAATGCCGTGCTGGAGTAGTCCCTGATACATGGCGTGGGCCTTCTCGCCCTTGGCGAGGCGCGCCCAGATGGACATCCGCCAGGCGAACGCCCATTCGCGGCAACTGTCGCCCTTCACGCCCCGGGCATCCAGCGAGACCGCCGCGGCTTTCGCCAGTTCGGGCGTGGTGGATGGGGAAATCTGGCGGCCCGGAAACACCGCGACCAGGTGCGAGGTGTGGCGGTGGTCGTTGTGCGGATCATCGCGGTCCACCATCCATTCCTGCAATTGTCCCCATTTCCCGATGCGGGGTTTCACCAGTTTGTCACGCTTGGCCGCGAGCAGCTCGCGGAATTCTCGGTCGGTATCGAGCGCGTTGGCGGCCTCGATCGTGTTGGTGAACAGGTCCCAGACGAGTTGGACGTCGAAGGAGATTCCTTCCTCGACCGGGCCATGTTCCGGCGAGAGGCCGGGCGGCGTCACGAGGGTTTCATCCGGGAGCGGTTTGAGCCGGTCGAGCCAGTATTCGCAAACCTCCTTCATCGCCGGATAGGCGTATTTCCGCAGGTATTCGCGATCCTGGGTGAAGGCGAAGTGGTCGAAACTGTTCTGCAACATCCACGCGCTGCATCCCGGGACCCAGTTCCACGTGGATCCGCCGAACAATCCCAACTCGCCGCGCACCAGCCAGCCGCGGGTGTTGAATTCCTTGCGGGTGGCCTCGGCGCGCACGGATCGGATGGAGTTCAGCCATTTTGCGTAGGGCTCGAAACACTCGCCGAGATTGGCGACATCCGCCATCCAGTAATTCATCTGGACGTTGACGTCAGTGTGGTAGTCGCAGCGCCACGGTGGATCGTTTTGGTTGTTCCATTTCCCTTGCAAATTCGCGGGAAGCCCGCCTTCGCGCGACGAGGAAACCAGCAGGTAACGGCCGTATTGGAACATGAGTTCCTCCAGCCCGCGGTCGTCGGGCGTGGCCTTGTAACGCGCCACCCTGCGGTCGGTGGGGGTGTCCGGTGCCGCGCCGCCACCTAACGAGAGCGTCACCCGCCCGAACAGTTTCTGATAGTCCCGGGTGTGTTCGGCTAGCAAGTCCTGATAGGGACGTCCGGCCGCGGCGTTGAGCCGGGCAGCCACCGCCGGGCCGGGCAGCGGACCGCGCCAGTTCCGCGAACGGTCCTGAAGATAGTCGGTGTCCGCGGTCAGCAGCAGGGTGAGGGAGTTCGCCATGGAAACCGCGAGCGCGCCGTTTTTCACCGAAACGGAGCCGCCTTCATGGAGGACCCGGAGTTGGGCTTCCCGGTGGAGGGGCTGCCAAGACCTGCCGCCGGCGTAGGTATAACCGGGAAGCCTCCCGCGGATGGTCAGACCGGGCGGCGTGGCGGACGCGGCGCGCTCGAAATCGCCGGGTGCGGTAGTTAGGTTCTTCCCGCCATACGACGGAGGTGGCGCGGACGGATAGGATGTCTCGTGCGCGTCGGTTAGAGCGATGCCACAGGTGAGCGCGCCCGGACGGTCGGCGGTGAAGCGGACCACGATCACCTGGGCAGGGTGGCTCGCGAACGCCTCGCGGGTGAAGCGCGTGCCGTCTTTGGTGAATGAAACGCGGTGGACGGCCCGGTTGAGATCAAGTTCGCGGCGGTAATTCTCCGGCCCGGACGGTGAGCCGGTTTGCGGCCCGAGCGCGATTTCGGCGATCTGAAAATGCGTTGCCCCATGGGTGGCGAGGAACTCGAGGCGATAGTGGCGATAGGCGGTGGTATTGGAGAACCGGAACGTCTGGGGTGATCGGCGTTTCGGCCATACGGGAATGTCCTTTCGCTTGTCGAGCGTCTTCCAGTTGGTCCCGTCCGCGGATCCCAACAGCCTCCACGCCGAGGGATCGCGGTCCGGCACATCCTCGGCGGAGGTCAGGGTGTAGGAGGTCATCGGCGGTTCGCCTTCCGGCATGTCGGCCTGCCAGAGGATCGGAAACCGGCCGCCATGCTCCATGCACCACTTGGTTTCCGGGTTTCCATCCGCGCTTTCCCGGATGGTTTGGTTAGCCGGAGTGGCATGGTTGCTAGGGTTGGAAAACATCCTGGTTCCTCCGAATGTCACCCGGATCTCCCCGAAATCCTGATAGGCTCCGGTATCGTCCTCGTTGCCGATCCACAGGCTCTCCTCGTTGAACTGGATGCGCTCCACTTCAACGCCGCCGAAAAGCATTGCCCCCATGGAACCGTTTCCGATCGGCAGGGCTTCCTCCTCCCAGCGTGTGGCCGGTCGGTTGAACCAGAGTTTGAGGTTGTCATCAGCCGCGCCGGCGGCGGCATCGGACATCCCAACCACACCGGACAGCGCGAAAAGCGGAAGCAAACGGAACGAACCCATAGAACCGCCGATACGCGCGATTCGGTCAGCGGTTTTCAGCCGAGGGCAGAACGGTGCAAGCGGCCTGTTTCGGGCATGGTGCGCGGCCCCCCATGCGCCCGTTGCGGCGGCCGGGAGGGACATGGCACGGTGGAACCGCCGTGCGTGACACTCCGCCCGCCGCCCATCATCTCACCGTTCGCCAGCAGCGCTTTTGCGAGCGCATCGCCGCGGGGGAGAACCAGACCGACGCTTATCTGAGCCATCCTGTGGGACGGCTGTGTGTCCATTGCATTCCGGCGCGCGACCGGCCCATCAGCTCTCGAAATAGGTGTATCCCGCCAATCCGGCGCGGTACATATCAAGGATCTCGCGGCGTTCGCGGGGGGTGATGCGGCCGTCCACGACGGCGCTTTCGGCGAAGGTGCGGAAGCGGGTGACGAGTTCCTTGGGGTCGTATTCGACGTAGGTGAGCACGTCCGCCACGGTGTCGCCTTCGACTTCGTGGGTGTAAACCGGTTTGCCGCGTTCCAGATGGACGCCGACGACGTTGGTGTCGCCCAGCAGATTGTGGAGGTCGCCGAGGGTTTCCTGATAGGCTCCCACGAGGAAGACCGCCACGTAGTAAGGTTCATCCGGTTTCGGGTTGTGGAGGGGGAGGAACTTGGCCACGTCTTCCTTCTCGATGAACCGGTCGATCTTTCCGTCGCAATCGCAGGTGATGTCGGCCAGCACCGCGCGGTTGCTCGGTTTTTCGTCGAGCCGGTGGATGGGCATCACGGGGAACAACTGGTCGATCGCCCAGGAGTCCGGCAGGGATTGGAAGAGGCTGAAGTTTCCGTAGTAGAAATCGACGAGGGTGGAGGACAGCTCTCGGAGGTCTTCCGGGATGTCGTCGAGTTCCGCGATGAGTTTCGAGATGCGTGTTAGGATATGCCAGAACCATGCCTCCGCCAGGCCGCGTTCGCGCAGGGTGGCTCCGCCGTGGAAGAACTGCGCGCGCATTTGGTCGCGGTAATAGACGGCGTCGTTGAAGCATTCCTGGAGGTTGCGTTTGGACACCACCTTGTTGACCTCCACGAGGTTCAGCAGGTAGGGTGAGGCCTTTTCCGGGACTTCGGGCGCGCTGTCGCTGGTTTGGGCGCTGGTCACGTCGAGGATGTTGAAGACGAGGACCGAGTAGTAGGCCACCACCGCGCGGCCGCTTTCGGAAACCAGGGTGGGGTGCTCCACGCCGGCGCGGTCGCAGATCTGGGTGATGACCTCCACCACGTCCATGCAGTATTCGGGAATCGAGTAGTTGCAGGACGAATGGAAATTGGTGTGGGAACCGTCGTAGTCCACCGCCATGCCGCCGCCGATGTCCAGCACGCCCATCGGCGCGCCTTCCTTGACGAGGTCGCAGTACATCCGGACCGCCTCGGTGGCGCCTTCGCGGATGGCGGCGATATTGGGAATCTGCGATCCCTGATGGTAGTGGAGCATTTTCAGACAGCCGAGGCTGTCGCGCGATTTCAACCGATCCACGACCTCGATGACCTGGGAGGCGTTGAGACCGAACACCGACTTGTCGCCGGCGCTGTCCTGCCAATGGCCCGCGCCGCGGGTGGAGAGGCGCACTCGGACGCCGAGATTCGGTTGGACGCCTACGATTTTGGCGCGTTCGAGGATCAGCTCGAGTTCGGTGGGCATTTCCAGCACGAGCATGATTTTGAGGCCCATTTTGGTGGTGTGGAGCGCCAGGTCGATGAACTCCTCGTCCTTGTAGCCGTTGCAGATGATGTAGGCCTCCGGGTCGTGCATGTGGGCCAGGGCGGCGATCAATTCCGGTTTGGACCCTGCCTCCAGGCCGTAGTGGTATTTTTTTCCGAACTCGGCGATCTCCTCGATGACCTGGCGCTGCTGGTTCACCTTGATCGGATAGACACCGCGGTAGTCGCCGCGATAGCCATGCTCGCGGATGGCCTTGCGGAACGAGGTGTTGATTTCCGCGATCCGGGAGTGGAGCAGATCCCGGAAGCGGAGCAGCACGGGCAGATGGGTGCCACGGTCGCGCAGACCTTCGATGACGTCCTCCAGCGCCACTTCGGCATGTTCGTCCTCGTCCGTGAGCCGCACAGTGACCTGGCCTTTTTTGTTCACGCCGAAGAACCCGTGGCCCCACTTGCCGATGCCATAGAGTTCGGCGGATTGCTCCGAGGACCAGGTGCGGCGTGGTTTGCGCTTGGCGATGCGTGCGGAAGGGGATGTTGGCGGAACCATGGAGGTTGGGCGGGCTGTTGGTGGCGGGGAAGGGGGCGCGAGTATGCGCGGTGGCCCCCCTGGCGCAAGATGGAATCGCGGGGAAATCCGAAAATCACCGGGGAACCGGGAAATCCGGCGCCATTTCGGGAGCAGGACGATCACCCGGCGCGGAAATGCCCAAGCGGAAACGCCCAAGCGGACGGAAGCATGAAAAAGTGCCGAGAACAGGACTCGAACCTGCACGGGTCTCCCCACTTGAACCTAAATCAAGCGCGTCTACCAATTTCGCCATCCCGGCGGCGGGCGGCACTTTACGGGGCACGGGTTGGCCGCGCAAGCACCGAATCGGAGAATTTCCGCGGACTGATCAGGCCTTTTGCTTGAGCAGGTCGCGGATCTCGCCGAGAAGTTTCTCTTCGGCGGTGGGTTCCGGCGGCCCGGCGGGAGCGGCGGGTTTCTCGGACATCGCCTTGAGCCTGTTCATCGGCTTGACGAACACGAAGAACACGACCGCCGCGAGCAGCAGGAAATTGAGGACGCCATCGGTGAGATTGGCCGCACCGTTCCAGATGGCGTTCTTGTCGAATGTGGCGGTTTTGATCATTGTGACGATAGGCATGATGATGCCGTTGACCACGCCATCGACGAGCTTGCCGAATGCGCCACCGATGACGACACCCACTGCGAGATCGATCACATTGCCGCGGGCGATGAAGTTTTTGAATTCCTGTAACATGGTATTAGCTGGGGGAGTTGCGCATGGCTTACCCGATCCCGTTAGGCGATGCAAGCGGAAAATTCGCGAAATTCATGCGTGTTAGGTCGGTTGCCCGTTTCCGGGCTGCCCTATCCGGGAACCGCGAATGGACGCGAGAGAATGGAAACCCCATCTATCCAAATAGCTGATAACATGCCTTGTTCGCTGCGGTTACCGATGATCAGGCCGTTCCCTTGATGGTCTGATAGACCGCGCGCACGGCCGCATCCGGGGCGAACGCGCCCGCGGTCAGGACGAGGCGTCGGGCACCCGCGAGGGCTGATAGGTCGAGGTTGGCGGCGTCCGGCGTGATGATCGCCGGTTTCCCTTTCCGCATGGCGGTTTCGGCGAGGGCTTCGGCAGAGGCTTCGCCGGGTTTTCCGACGATGACGGCGGCGTCGCCGGTGGCAAGGAGGGTTTCCAGTGCCAATTCGCGTGCCGACATGGACGGCGCGGTGGTGTTGAGAAAGGTGACCCTCGCGTCGCGGTAGC
Organism: Verrucomicrobiota bacterium; assembly: GCA_017301995.1. Taxonomy (GTDB): domain Bacteria; phylum Verrucomicrobiota; class Verrucomicrobiia; order Verrucomicrobiales; family Akkermansiaceae; genus Luteolibacter. The sequence goes on from JAFLEH010000017.1 coordinate 98,881, forward strand.
GCATCCGGAGTTGGTCCACCAGCCACGCGACCTTGCGGGGGGACAGAGTGGTCTGGCAGACCGCGCCGAACGCCGGCTCGAAGCTCAGCCGCGCGGTGTCGGTGGTGTCCTCAAGGATCCGGGTGCCAGTCGCCACGGATGCCAGCGCGCGCGATTCCGGGTCGTCATGACGGCCGATCACCAGAGGTTGCGCGCCCTCCATCCGCAGTAGGCCGAGCGCCACTTGCGCCCTGCGGAAATGCGGGGACGTCAGGTCAACCAGCGGATGGCCGGCTTCATTCCAATCGTGGCGGTCGCGGGGTGATATTCCAGTGTAGGGAAGCACCACATGGCGGAAGCGGAAGAAGTCCGGCTCAGAGACGCCCTCGACCACCCCTAACGACGCCAACCGCGCCGAAATTCCGTCGTCGGGCATCAACACGCCCGCCACGGCGACACGCCCGCCCGCGCGAGCCAGGTCCTCGATTTTCGCCAGAGCGGCGCGGGTTTCAGGGTCCATACCACACACGGTGGCCACGCGGAGATTCAGGGTGGTTTTTTGCCTTGCGGCCGGGGGTTCTTCAAGGGTTGCGATCATGGCTTTGTAATGCAAAGTTTTTGGTTCTAAAAATCCCCGGCCAAGGGGAGCGCGGACCGGGGTGACATTCGCTTTGTAACACAAAGCACGATTTCGCCAAGCAAAAATTTCGAAAATTTTCGCGGGGCTATTTTCTCAGTCCGATGATCTGTTCGAGAATGCCGAGGTAGTCGAGGAAAGCCTTGCGTCCGCCGGGCGTGAGCCGATAGAGCGTTTGCGGGCGGCCGTCGCCGCTGAGTTTCTCGCCTTCGATGAATTCGGCCTTCTCGAGGGTGCGGAGGTGGGTGATGAGGTTGCCGTCGGACATGTCGAGTTGGGCCTTGATGTCCTGGAATGCCCATGGCTCCGCCCGCGAGGCGAGCAGCGTCATGATGGCGAGGCGGCCCTTCTCGTGGATGATTTTGTCCAACTGTGAGAAATCGATCATGCCGGATCGGGGGAACGCTCTTTGGTGGTGACGATGATGGCGCCGTAAATGATGTGGAACCCGCCGAAGGCGATCGCCATGAGTTGGGAGGGGGTCACCCGGTTGATGAGGTAGCAGGTGAGCTGGTTGACGCGGGTGATCTCGGCGAGGCTGTAGAGGCCGAAGATCACGAAAATCCAGCCGAGCCAGACCATCGAGCGGGGTGCGAACTCGCGGATCGCGAGGAGGGCGATGCCGTAGTGGAGGATCCAGATGGCGGCTGCGGCGTAAGTGTTCGCGGAGTCGCCGGAACGGACGAACAACAGGCCGAGAAACCCACCCGCGATGATCGACGGAGCCGCTCCCCGCAGGGCGGTGCGGAGGCCCACGCTCCAGAACGAGCGGCCGTGGGCGGCACTGGCGCGGATGATTTGGAAGAGGTTGAAAACCACCACCAGGGCCAGTCCGGCGAGCCAGCAATTCGCCCATGCCCAGCCGGTTTTGTTGTCGGAAAACCATGCCGCCGCCAATGCCGCCGCGCCTCCAATGAGGGCGGTTTCCCCGGACAAGGCCCTGAAGATCGTGGCCCGCTCCATGGTCATCCGGATCATTTTGAGTTGCTCAACCGCCTCGTCGCGCGTGGTCATGCGTTTGTCTTTGCCAGACAAAGCCGCCAACGACAAGAAAAATCTCATGAGGACGATATGCGCCTTGCGCGGCGACCGGAGCGGCCGGATGCTGCGGCGGTGAGCTTGCAGGTGGTGGTGAATTTCCGAGTCGTCGGAGAGTGCGAGGACTGGCTGGTCGTGGACAAGCCGGCCCCGCTGATCGTTCACCCGGCGAACCGCAAGCCGGAGCCGACGTTGTTAGGCGGGGTCGAGTGGCTGTTGGCCTACGAGATGGAAAACGGCGCGTGTCCCGCGGTGGTGAACCGCCTGGATCGCGAAACGAGCGGCCTGGTGGTGATCGCCAAGCATACCAGGGCGGCGCGGGATCTGGGCGGCATTTTCACCCGGCGGGAGGTGGAAAAGGAATACCTGGCGATCGTCAACGGCTGGCCGGAGCAGGACGCATGGGAGTGTGCGGCGCCGATCTTGCGGGCCGGGGAGTTGGGACCGTCGTCGATTTGGGTCCGGCAGATGGTCCATCCGTTGGGCAAGGACTGCGTGACTCGGTTCGGGGTGGTCGAGCGCTTTGCGAGGACGGAAGGCAGATTCGCTGTGGTTAGGTGTCGCCCGGAATCCGGCAGAATGCACCAGATCCGCGTGCATTTGGCTCATGGCGGCCATCCCATCGTGGGCGACAAAATCTATTCGGGAAACGGTGACGAATACGTCGAGTGGATGGCGACCGGTTGGACTGGCGAGCTTGCCCGACGGCTTTGGCTACCACGGCACGCCCTGCACGCCTCGGTGCTGGCGTTCCAATGGAACGGTGTGAAACACGAGTGGACGGTTGGTTTGCCCACCGACTTGGCGGCGTTTGTGGCGGGTGAGGCGGTTGGCAGCCACCCGGAGGCGATGCTTTGGAACCGCCACACCGGATTGGCTCCTCTTGCCGGAGGAACCGGCGGGTGATCCGATAATCGTGACATGCGGCTTGCGTTTCGGGCGGGATGGGGTAGGAATTCCGCCGATGAAACGTCGCTCCGCCATTCTTTCGCTACTGTTGTTTCCGTTTGTCGCCTGCTGCCAGGAAACCAAGGATCAGCCCGAAAAGCCCGCCGCACCCGCAACAACCACCACGGAATCCAAGCCCGCCGCCGGGAAAAAGGTCCGGTTCAAGACCAACAAGGGTGACATCGTGGTCGAACTCAACGCCGAGAAAGCGCCGGTCACCGTGGAGAATTTCCTCAAATACGTGAACAAAAAGCACTACGACGGCACCGTTTTCCACCGGGTGATCGCGGACTTCATGATCCAGGGCGGCGGTTTCGCCGTGGAAGGTGGCAAGCTGGTTGAGAAATCCACCGGCAAGGGCATCGTCAACGAGGGCCGCAACGGCTTGAAAAACGACCGCGGAACCATCGCGATGGCCCGCACGGCGGATCCCAACAGTGCCACCGCCCAGTTTTTCATCAACGTGAAGGACAATCCGGGGCTGAATTTCCCGAACAATGGCGGCTACGCGGTGTTCGGCAAGGTGGTTTCCGGCATGGAGGTGGTGGACGCGATCAAGGGCGTGGCCACCGGTGAGAAGGCTCTCACCATGCTTCACCCGCAGACCGGCGAGCGTCTCACCATGCCCAACGGCGATGTGCCGGTGGAAAACGTGGTGATCCTGTCCGCCTCCGCCGAATAATCCCTCGCCCCCAAGCGCCGATGATGCTCTGGCTCTGCCCGTTGCTGGCTTTCCTGTTGGGCTCGATTCCGTTCGGGCTGTTGATTTCCAAAGCGCGCGGCGTGGACATCCGCCAGCATGGTTCCGGCAACATCGGCGCCACCAACGTGCTGCGGGTGTTAGGTAAAAAATACGGCATCGCCTGCCTGACGCTGGATATCCTCAAGGGATTCGTGCCCACGTTGCTCGCGATCAACCTGATCCGCTTCACCGGACAGCCAGTCGGAATGGGGGTCGGCGCGCTGATGGCCCATGCCTATCAGTTTCCCGCCGGGGAGCAGTTCACCGCGCAACTCCTGCAGGTGGTTTCCGGGCTCTGCGCCATTCTCGGGCACAATTATTCCCCGTGGGTCGGCTTCAAGGGCGGGAAGGGGATCGCCACCTCGGCGGGGGTTGTTATCGCGCTGATGCCTGCCGCCATTGTGCTCCTCGTCGCCATCTGGCTGGTGGTTTTTCTAACTACGAGATATGTTTCGGTGGCCAGCATCATCGCGGTGGTGGCTCTGCCGGCGCTCACCCTCTACGGCTCCTGGCACCACGGACGGCTTCAGGACGGCACGTGGAACAAGCCGCTGTTCGGACTTTCCCTCGCCATCGCCGTGATGGGCGTGTGGAAGCACCGCGCCAACATCCGACGTTTGATGGCGGGAACCGAAAACCGGTTCGAGCGCAAACGCAAAGCCTAACCAACCACCGGACCGGCCGGCTTTCCAACCGATTTTCCTTCCCATGAAAGTACCCTTCACTTCCGCCGCCATTATCGGCGCAGGCTCACTCGGCACCGCCCTGGCGAAGCTGCTGGCGCCGAAACTCGAATCCATCCTGCTCGTCTCCATCGAGGAAGACGTGGTGGCCGGCATCAACCGCGAACACCGCAACCCGAAATACCTCCGCGACGTCGCGCTTCCCGAGCACATCCGCGCCACCTCCGACCACCGCGAGGCGGTCGGCTTTCCGCTGATCCTAGTGGCGGTTCCCTCGTCCGCCGTGCGCGCCGAGGCCGGAAAACTCGCCGCCGCAGGATTGCCTCCGGAAACGCCATTGCTTTCCTGCGCCAAAGGCATCGAACGCGACACGGGCGAGCGGCTCAGCCAGATTCTAACCGACGTGTTGCCCGCCAATCCGGTCGGCGTCCTAACCGGCCCCAACCACGCCGAGGAGATCGCGCTCGACATGGTGACCTGCGCGGTGGTGGCCTCGCGCGACGCCGATCTCGCTCAGGCGCTGCAGGATCTTTTCACGCTCCCCCATTTCCGGGTTTACACCAGCGACGACGTGCCCGGCGTGGAACTCGGCGGCGCGGTGAAAAACGTCTATGCGATCGCCGCGGGCATGGCCCACGGTCTCGGATTGGGCGATAACGCGGTTGCCGCGCTGGTCACCCGCGCCCTGGCGGAAATGACCCGACTGGGAGTCGCACTCGGCGGTCGCCCGGAAACCTTCGCCGGTCTATCCGGGGTGGGGGACCTCATCGTCACCTGTTTCTCGGAGCACTCCCGCAACCATCGCGTCGGCCACGCCATCGGCACCGGCAAGACGCTGGAGGAAGCCGTCGCCTCGCTCGGAATGGTCGCGGAAGGAGTTCCCAACGCCCTATCCATCCACGACGCCGCCCGCAAACTCGGCGTCCGCACCCCGATCATTGACGGAGTCCACGCGATTCTCTATCAGGACAAGCCGGCCGCGGTCGCGATGCGCGAACTGCTCGACCGCGACCCGCGTCCGGAAGTGAGTTAGTTCGTCCGCAGCTTCCGCGCGTAGCCGCGCTCGTGAGAGCGTGGTTTCCCAGGTGCGCCCAGCCAAAAAATTTCACCGCCAAGACGCGAAGTTCGCCCAGAAGAACGAAGATCGGAAATGGTGGATCGTGGATGAAGGGCGCAGACATCGCGGCGCAACCGCTCCCGCCTGATAGTCGCACGCCGGACGAGATTATCCTTGTCAGATCAATGGGTTCCGGCCAGCCTCATTGCCGGGGAGCCGTGCTGATATCAGTTCCCGACATGCTACGGAAAAATTTTGTTGTATGAAAAAAGCGCTCGCTCGCATCGCCGCAAGTGGATTTGCCTTCCTCCTAGTTGCTTGTGAAAAGCAGCAAACTGACGAGCGGATCTATTTTGTCTCCGGTTCGACGGGTGGCAAGGTTGACATTTTCGTCAACGGCAATCCGACCAACGGAGGCAAAGCCCTTACACTTTTTCTTGCTGATGGGAAGAACACCATAGAACTCAAGGGTGATGTTCCGGAGAACGGATACGACTTGCGCGTGCTCCGAGGGCTCAGCATCTTCGATGCGGAGGCCCAGATGATCGCCGAGAAGCGCCAGGAAGCCTCCGGGAAAACTGATAATGGGACTATAGAGTTTGACGCGGCGATCAGCGGGCGATGGGCTTGGGAGAGCGCGGACGTGCTTGGGACTCTTTCCAGTGAGGATCAGGCGGCAATCTATACAATCTATGACAACATTTGTGCCGAGATGAAGAGCGACGGCTTCGAACCGACGGCTCTACTTGGTCGGGGTGACGTTGTTCTTTGGAGCGGGTCCCAAGAACATGCCTCGAACTTTCAGCGGCAGTTGAAGGAGATTGGGACGAAGATCCCGCCCAGGTCCGAATTGGTATTCCAGAGCACGACGCATGATAAACTGCGGTTGCTTGCCGGCAGGCAGATTGTTATGCTGACTTGTGATCAGGGGAAACTCGTCTATCTCGGGCCTCCCCAAGGAACCGATCCACCTGAATCGGGGGAGATTAAGTGGACGTTTTTCTACGGATTCTCTGAGATGTTCTTCATCAGGGTTGATGGCTCCTGGAAGCTGCTGGTGCCGAATCTTTAATCACCCGGCACGATGTCTCTCCCAACGACTACCCTGCCTCCAGTTCCAACCACCCTGGCCGCCACAAGCCCAACCCACAATCGAGGCCTCGTCCCCGGTTAGGCATACGAGGAATCAAGTATCGAGCAAATAATGAAACTCTGGCGCATCAGGAAGCCCGACTATCGCACGGACCGGGAGGAGCGTGCCAACAACGGTTCAATCAAGTTTCCGTTCGGGCTTCCCGGTGTGGAGTGTTGCGGAACGTGGGGCGGATGTGATCTGTTGGACCTGCAGTGTCCGATCGAGCTTCGGAAGATGCGCGCACTGACCGAGCGCCGACCCGTCATACCGGATGAGCTTGAGGAAATCCGGTCCACGCTTCGGCGGTATCCCGGGTTCGCAAACCTTGGCATCATGGACCTGACGCCAGGGATGCGTTTTATGCCTCCGCGGTTTTCGCCTCCCAGGATTGTTGACAACGATTTCCTGTGGCCTGCCTCGGAGGCGCCTGTGGTATCGCCGAGAGTCGCTGCACTCCTCGGCCGGTCGTGCCCCGGCTCATTTGTGGGGATTCCCATGCCTGAATGTAGCGATTGGATTCTACTGATTATCAAGAGGCGCACTTTGCCGCCGATTGAGCGTCGATCTGACCGGATCTGCTCAAGGTGCGGACGTCCCAACAAAGTCTCGGCGCCGACGAAACTTGCCATTTTTGAGGATATGATTCCAGAGGGAGAGATGTTCCTGTTGGATACGACTTTGCATATTCTGATTACCGACCGCCTCAAGCAGCAGCTCGATGAGGCTGGAGTGCGCAACATTGCCTTCGATCCGATCATGGCCCATGCCAAGCCCTGACAGCCAAGCCCAACAAGTCGGCGTATGACACCGCATTGCTCACCGTAAGGCCGGCCGCCAATCGGAATCGCCGATCACGGATTGTGGGCGAGGCTGCGCCGTCCTAGAGCGTACCGATTGGAGGTATGTTTTGGTCGGCGCTGGCTTCGGACACGACGGGATGGCGCATCTGAACTGGAATCCCCGCGAAGCATGACTTTAAAGCCAAGCGCGCCTTTGGCCATGCGGGCAACAAGCGGTTAGGCATCTTGTTTGGATGCACGTGCCCGCGTGTCCGACCGGGCCACCTTCTCACGAAGGCGGCTACATTCCCGCCCCGAAACCCGCAGTGGCCAACAAGAAGCAGGCGTGCTCCGCGGCGACGAGCGCGGAGCACGGCTGGGGTTACTTGGTCACCTCGGCTTTCAGGTCGCCGAGCGCCCACTGGATGCCGGCCAGGTAGTGGCCGAGGACCTTCGGGTTCCAATACATCTCGTGGTTGTGGCCGATGGAGCAATAGAACACGCGGCCCTTTTCGAAATTCCGTGCCCAGGCCACGCCGAAGTCGCCGTCCTTGCGCTTGATTCCGGGGAGCGTCATGTTGGTTTTCTCGGTATCAAGGCGCAGCAGCATGTGAACCGCCTTGGAGTCGTAGGGATCGCGTAGTTGATAGATCTCCTCCTTGAACTCGAGATTTTTGCCTTCCATCATCGCAACCAGCGGATGTTTTTCCTGTCCGGGTTCCACCTTGATGCTCACCTGCGTGCCGGCGGTCCAAGGATGTCCGTCGAAGCAACCGTTGATCATTTTGCCGTATTCCGGCCACTCGTAGAAGGTGTCGGTTGCGGCGTGGATGCCAACGAAGCCCCTGCCGCTTTTGACGAACGCCATCAGGTTGGCCTTCAGACGGGCATCCTTGGCCTTGGCGGCGGTTTGTTGCTCGGGCGTGAGCTTCGCGAGTTCATCCTTGCGGGGCATGAACACCTCGTTGGTGGTGCTCAGGAAGCAAACCGCATCGAACTTTGCCAGCTTGTCGGTCTCGAAGTTGGCGAGGTCGTCGCTGATCACCGTTTCAAAGGCGCCGGTGCGCTTGCCCATCTCGGTTAGGGCGACCTTGCCGGTGGCGATCGACGCGTGGCGGAAGCCGTTGGTGACGGAGAAAACCAGCACCTTGCGGGTTTTCTCCGGTTTCGCGTACGGTTTTGCCGGGATCGCGGCGGTGATTTTCTCCAGAGCGCCGGACGGGGGTTGCTCGCCAGCGGGGTTTTGCGCCACGACAAACCATGCCGCGGCGCCCACGAACAATGCGGGGTAAATGGCCTTCACAAGCGCAAGGTATGGAAACCGGACCACCTATGGCAACCCCAAAAATCGGGAAGCGGCGGCAGGCAGGGTGCGCCGCTTTCCGGGATATCACTTTCTCAGCCGGAAGAACGCTCGGTCGGCCGATCCGTCATCCACGGGCACCGGGCTGGTTCCACCCGGAACCGGGGTCCATTGTTGGAGGTCTTGGCTCTGTTCGAGCACCGCGCCGCCGTCTTCCCAATGGAGGACCATCGCTCCGCCCACATCCGTCAGATTGAGCTTGAGCGGCACCTTGTAGGAGGCCTTCAGGTCGCAATCGAGCAACAGATCGCTCGACGTGATTGATGTCTGGTGGAGTTCGATCGCGAGGATATTTTCTCCGGCAACGAGTTTCGAAGCCGGAATCTGGAACGTATGATAGGTACCCGTGGTGGTGGAGTTGGGAGCAAGGGAAGTGTAGCTGTAGGGGGCGGCGAACGTCCCGTCCGCCGAAACCACGGTGGCGGTGGCGTCGTTATTCAGCCAAACCACCGCCCCATCGTCGCGCCGGATCGTGAATGTCAGCGAATCAACCTGCGCCGGATCCCCGATGGTGAATTTCTTACGGAAATAGTAGGTGCGCGTCTTATCCGAACTGCTGGAACCGTAGCCCACGGTGGTGCCGTAGGTCACCCCGGACACCGCGAACCCTGCCGGAAGCGTGCAGGGGAGCCATTCGGTCGCGCTGGCACTGCTGTCATCGAATCCGAGGGCTTTCCAGTCGGCCGGCGGATCGCTGCGGGCCTCGCGATACCGCCAGTCGCCGGATCCGCGGGCGATCAGGGTGCCGCTGGCAACCGAGGACTTGAAGTACCACGCCTCTCCGGTGACTTCGGCGTTGACCGGATTGCCAAGCGCCACGCGCAGCATGGCGTAATTCTGAGGCGCGGACACCACCGGAGTGATGGTCTTGAAGAGTTCCCCCGGAGAAAATGCGAGCGTTCCCGTGGCTAACACCACATCGGGCCCGTCGAGGATGGTCTTGCCTATCACCGACCACCCGACGGCGACCTCGCGGCTGCTGAAGGTGCTCAGACGCACCAGGAAACTGCCTGGAAACGCGGAGGTGTCGGGTTGCGCCGCCTCGTAACTGCTGATCGCCACTCCGACCGCCGATCCCGGCACCGGCATGAACGGTTCGATGAGCGCCCCATGTGCCGCCGGGTTCCAGGTGGTGTTGCCTGGGTGGTTCAGCGCGTCGGGTTGGGTGACATGGTTGCCTTGTACGTTGAAATACGCGCGTCCGAACGTGTTGGTCGTGCTGGTTTGATAGATCCAGGCGTTGGCGGCGGTGGGATGCCAGTTGTAACTGAAGGTGTCGCGGTAGCCGCTGTTGAGCAGGAAGGAGTTCTTCACCTCCATCGAGCCGTTGTAGGAATATCCGGATCCGTAATTGTCACCCCATCTGACGGCGACCATGTTTCCCGCGAACAGGCAACCGTCAACCACCGCGTTGGGGCCGTCGCCGGTGGATGAGGAGCTGTAGCCATCCTCCACTCCTTGGCCGCAATTCAGAAACACGCATCCGGTGTGGGAGACATTCCGCGTTCCGGAAAGCGAGTTGCCCTCGTGGAACGTGCCCTCGAACCAATTGTTGGTGAAAACCAGCGGTGTGACGTCCGATGCCGAGGTGTAGGGATTGTCGCCGCCGCTTCCGCCGGAATCCACACCGTCATCCTTGGTGAAACCGAGAACCGTGTTGGAGATCGCGAGTTCGCCGTTGGTCAGATAGATCGCGTCGTTGTCCGCGTCCACGAATGGGGATGTTTCTGAGGGAAACTCGATGAGGGCGGAGCGGTCGATGGTCACCTTGCTGCCGTTCAGTTCGCCGCAGGTGATGGCGCGCTGCATCAGGGTGCGGGTCAGGGTGATTTCGGTATTGGTTTTGCTGTTCATTTCCTGCCCGCCGAGTTCGAAGCAATAGCAGTCGGTTAGTCTCAATCGCGCGCCGACGGCGGTGCCCGAACCGCTCCCCGAAATCAGGAAGAGCGCCTGCTCCTGTTTATGGGTGGAGTAGCCGCTGTGGGTGGTGAACCAGGTGGGATCCTCGCCGGCCCCGGTGAAAATCGTGTGGGAGGCCTCCAACAGGGAGGTCGCGGCAGGAAGCTCGATCCCTCCCCAGCGGCCGGTCGCGGTGTCCGGTGCGAAGACCACCGGGTTCGCCGCCGTTCCGTAGCACAGGATGGATCCGTTGGAAACGATCTCCGCGGCAGTGCCTGCGGTGCCGTTTCCCGAATACAGCAGGACGATGGCGCCCTCGCCGATCGTGAGCGCCGCACCGGCGGCGATGGTTAGGGTGGAGGCGACGCGGATCCGCGAATTCGCGGGCCACTCGGTATTGGCCGAGATTGTGCCGGAAACTTCGGTGAAAACCGGCGAGCCTTCGATGACCACGGATGGGTTGTGAGCGAGTCCGTTGAGAGTGGCGCCAAGCTGGAGGGCGCCCGGTGTGGCGGCCGCGGGCATCACACCCGAACCCCATCCGCGGCGCATCTGGATGATCCTTGTTGGGAAGGCTCCGAATTTGACCTTGCCGTTCAGCCAGATCGACTCGCCATCGTCTCCGCGCAGAGTCGTGGCCACCGGAATCGGCAACCCGACAGGCCACGCGGACGGAACGGTGACGCGCAGCGTGCCGCCCGCGAAGGCGCTGGGCGCGTCATCGACGGATTTTGCGGGAGTATGCGGCGGTATGCCGTCCTCGGACCCTCCTCGCGCGGAGTCTTTGACCAAAAAACGGATCAGTTTGGAATCGATCAATGCTCCGCCCGCATCGCGGCTTTCCGCGCGCAACTCGTGATAGTGTTTCGCCGTCACCTGCACGGCCGAGCCCACGGCGATGGAAGCTCCATCAAGGGTGGCGGTGGTCGTCGCGGCATTCGGGTCCGCCGTGACCGTCAAAGCCGCGGAATCGGTGTATTTGGTTTTGTCGGCGACGCCGCTGACCGTGATCGCGGCGGATAGGACCGACGCGGAGGCGGCCAGGATGATGCCTGCGGAAAGAATCGGGTGCTGGGACATAGCGGTGTTAGGGTTGGGCGGGAGTCACAACCCGATAGAAGCGGACCGGAGCGGACTCGGAGGCGGGGTCATTGACGGATACCTCGGTGGCGGTCGCGACGGGCGCGATGTCGGTGAGCTTCTGCCAATCGGCGGTCTGGAGGGTGGAGGAATACTGCACCGTGTAGCTGCGGCCGGGCTGGGCGATAAACCGGACCGTCATGCCACTGCCGGTGGTTTGGAGCGTGGCGGCGAGCCGACTGCCAGGGTCCTGCGGATCCGTGCCTGCCAGATACTCGGACTTGTTATTGGAGCCGTCTCCATCGCTATCCGCCAGCGCGTCCGCGGGGTTGTTGGGATCGAGGCCATTGGCAAGCTCCCACTCGTCGGGCAATCCGTCGCTGTCAACATCGGGATTGGGAACCGCATTCGCCGCTCCCGGAGTCGGGACCAGGTTGGTGATCGTGCTGGTGCCATCCGGATAGGCGCCTTGGCTGACGCCCGCCGCCTGCGCACCGAAGCCGATGGCCGTGTATTGATAGCCGGCGGCCGAGAACAACCCGAGCGCCTCACCCGCCGAACTGAGGGCAAAGTTCACATGGCCCGGAAGTGTGCTGTTGCCGTCCGCCACAAACGTCAGCCATCCGTTGCCTCCAATGAACGTGAGCGGCGTGACGATCTGTTTGGTTTTGTTCGTCAGCGAGTCAGTTAGGTAGTTTCCTCCCAACGCCACCGGAAGCGGATCGGTATTGAACAGTTCGAACCAATCGGGACCCGCTGTGGGGCTGGCCAGCCACTCGTTGACGCGGACCGAGAGAGGGGAGCCGGTCGCCGCGCCGATGTTGAGCGCGCCACGGCTCGGGATGTTGAGGGAGAAGGCGCCGCTCCCGTTGGGAACTCGGCCGATGGAGAGATCGGCGAGTTGGTTTCCCCAAGTGACGGAATCCCGGAGTCCGCCGCCGATTGCGGACGCATGGAACAGATGAAGGCTGCCGCCCACGGGATCGAGGGAGAATCCGGTGTTCACCGCCGATGCCGGCAGCAGAGGGTCGCACTGGATCACGAGATGACCGCCGGCTGGAATCACGGTGCCCGCGGGTGCCACCCACGCGCGCGGTGCGGCAACCGACTGAGACAGGCTCATGTCGGAGATGTCCGCTTCGGTAGTATCCGGGTTGTGGAGTTCGATCCAACCGGCAAGCGAGGAATCGGGATTCGTGAGCGTCGCGTTTTTCGCAAGCACCTCGTTGATGACCACCTGGGCGGCGGGCAGCGTGCTGGTGATCTCGACATCCAGTTTCAGGCCCATCACGACGTCCGAACTCGTATTGTTGACCTGATGGACTTCCACGGCGATCACGTTGTCGCCCTGGACCAGAAGGTTGGCGGGGAGAACCCAGACTTCCTCGGCCGCCTCGGTGCCGGATCCGACCGCGCCACCGCCGGTGGAGGTATAGGAAACGGGAAGCGTCATGCGGATGTTCTGCGCAAGCTGGCCGTTGATATAGATGAGTGCCGCGTCATCCACCATCGTCGTGGCCTTGAGAACGATGTCGGTGGAGGGGCCGTTGTAGGTGAAAGGCCGTCGGAAATAGTAGGTCGGATAGGGATAGTTGTTGGATCCGCGCGCCATTTGCGTGGTCTTCGCGAAGCCGGATGCGGATGTGACCGAACTCGTTTCATAGTGCAGCAACTGGCCACCCGACGGCCAAGCCGAGTCATCGAATTCCACCGTGTGATAGGTGCTTTGATAGGCGGTACTCGAGCTCGCCATGTATTTCCACGACGCGTTGACCGGGATCAGATTCACGGTGGTCGTTCCGCTGGCAGTCGTGGTGCCGGGGTTGGGGCCTCCGGGGGTCGGTTGGTTGAAAAACGCGATCTCCGCGGCACCATTCGGGGTGCGTCCCTGTGAGACATCCGTTGTCTGCGGACCGTAAACCGCGGAATCCAAGAGGGCAAGCTCCGGATCCAACAGTCCGACCTCGCCTTGTGCGGCGTCGAGTTTGAACGAAAGGTGGTCGGGGCCCTGATTGGTATCGCCGTCGGCCTTGAACAGACAATAGCCGCTGGCACCCACGAAAGTGAGAGGAGCAAGGAGGTGGCGGTTCGGCCACGCGCCGGGGTTGTCGGTTAGATAGCACTCGCCGGCATCCACGGGGAGCGCTCCGGGGTTGAAGATTTCGATGAAGTCGGTGGCGCTGGTTACTGCACTCGACGCCAGCCATTCGTTGATTTTCAAACCGCCGGGACCATCGTGCGCGGCGACCGCATTGGCGGCACCCGGCGTCGGAAGGCAGAGCGCCCACTCGCCGGATTGTCCCACGCGTCCGATGGAGTAATCGGACAATTGATGGCCGAATGTGACGGTGTCCGCAACGCCGCCCCCTTCCGCCAAGGGCCTTGAAAGTGTGAGGACTTCTCCTTCGTCGCCGAGCCCGAAACCGGTCCGTGGTTCCGGAAATCCGAGGGTGCCGGTGGCATGCACCACCAGATAGGCCCCTGCGGCCAAGGTGGTACCTTGTGGAAACGAATACCGATAGGGCAGCGCCGTATCGTCGGAAAGCCCCCAGCCGGACAGATCGGCCGGCGCGTCACCCGCGTTGTACAGTTCGATGACATCGGGAAATGCCCCGCCTACCGGATAGGATTCGCTGTTGCGGGCCAGAACTTCGCTGAGAATGACGAGCGGTGCGGGGCCGGGGGGAATGATCGATGTGTCCACCGTCCACGCGAACGATGCCAGACTGGCGGATGCGCCCAGCGCGGGGTCATCCTGCCAGATGCCGCCGTCGTTTTTTCCGACGACTTCCAGCAGATGCGCGCCGTCGGTTAGATTCGCGATGGTGATCGGCGTGGCGATGGCGGTCTCCGCGCTCCACACGCCGCCGTCCAACCGCCAGCGGTAATGGGTGTATCCGGACAACCAAGGCGGGGATAGCGGCGGTTGTGCGCCCACGCTGACATTGATTGTCGTGAGATGGGTTGTCTGCGGCACATCAGCGAGCAGTGAAGCTCCGGTCGGTATCGCGCCGCCGAGGTTTGATCCGTTAGGTCCCGTGCCGATGGCGGGAGAGATCGGTTGGAGCGCAAACCACGATTTCATCACTTGCGCGGCAGCCCAGGTGGTGAACGCCGCCTCGGCAACGGTTGGCTGGTGGACCAGCAGGGCGGGAGCCGTCGAGTTTCCGCCACCGGGACCGGTCCAGTTGAACGGCATCAGGTTGTTTGAAAGCGTGACGGCGGTCTGGCCTGCATCGTAGTTGCGCAACAACTGGGTGCAATCCACCAGAATGTTGGAGTCGGCGAACATGCCCGCGCCGGCGGTCGTTCCATCGTCGGCGAAATTGAAAACCCCGCCTTCGCTGTCGTTGCCACCGCTGATCGTTTGCCGCACCACGGTGTTGTTGATGAACGTGTAATAGTTCCCTTGTTTCGCGGTGGCCGCGTGATCCATGTCGAAAAACAGGTTGCCGATGATGGTGACGCGGCTGACATCGCCGCTGTCGCTGCCGCCGCTGATGGCGGAGGCCGAGTCGGGCGATCCGTTCTTGTGGACGTGCATGAAGATGTTGCCTTCGATCCAGGTGTCGGTGCCATCCAGATCGATCAGATCGTCGCCGCTGCCGGCGAAGACGTTATCGATGACCTCGAGGATCGGACCGGGGCGCTGGCCGCCGGTGAAATCGAACGAATCATTGTAATCGCCGGATACGCTGTTAGCCACGCCGACATAGTTGCGGGCGAAGATTCCCCGGCCGCCGGCCTTGATGCCTCCCGTGCCATGGATCATTTCGAAATAGGAACCGGCGGCCGAGTCAGGGAAATGGCAGTCGCGGACGACGAACGACGACGCGTCGAGCGAAAGATACTGCACCGATGTGGTGCCAAACGACAACCCCTCAAGCTCCACTTCTGCGCCCGACTGGGTATGGATCGCGGTGGAACCGTTGAACTCAAAGAACGTGTTGCGGATGACCGTTAGGGGAGAACTTCCCGAGGTGGATCCATTGATCGTGATGCCGCCCCAGGTGGTGGTGGCTCCCGGCGTCCGGCTGAACCGGATCGGCTGGGCCACCGTGCCTTCGGCGATGATGCGGCCGCCGTTGGCGACCGTTAGATTGACCCCCGATCCCATGTACACCGTGGTCCCCGGCTCGATGGTGAGGGTGACCCCGGCGGGGACGGTTAGGCTGGAGGTCACCGAGTAGGGACCGTCCGCCGCGGTCCAAGTGGTATCGGACGCCAAGGTGCCGGATGCCGTCGCCACTGTGGAGTCGTCATACCAGACATCGTACAACGAGCGGCTGGTTTCCGTGCCGGCACTGTCGAACGACTGGATGAGGACGCGGTTGATGCCGGGGGTTAGGTTCACTCCGGTGGCGGTCCACGTCGCGCCGAAAGCTGTCCAGGTCGCGGGTGTTCCATTGACTTTCACCGACCGGGTTGTGATGGCGTTCGCTTTCCCGCCGAGCGTGGTGGTGGCCGTGGTGGATCGCGGGTAGCCATTGCTAACAGCAGGCGCGGTGGTCACCGAAATCGCAAGGGGAATCTGCGATGCAACGTAGGTGGTGCGGCCGCTGTTGAAGGTTTTCATCGATTCGATGACCGACTGGTTGACCAAGCCGCCGAGGGTTTGTTGGGCCAGGGAGGCGAAGTTGGATGGCTTGAACGGACCGTCCAGCAGATCCTTGAGCGCGGCGTAATACAAAGGCGCGAATTCAGGGTGTTTGATGAACGCGTTCATCGGAGTGGGCGCGTTCGGACTCGTGGATGAATTGCGCGCGAGCATCCGGTAGATGCTCGCAGTAGCGGAGCCCGCGGTGTCGCCGCCACCGAGGATGGTGTCCAAATCGTATGGCATCAGCTTGCAGCGCGGATCGTTCGCCCCGATATAGAAGTTGAAATCGTCGCCGTCGCCGTTGGAAAGGTTGGTTTCGCAATTGTCCACCATGGTGTTTACCGCGAACCATCGCATCCACTCCTCAACATCGGCCACGGATCTAACCGCAGCGGCGTAGTCCGCGTCCCAAGTGACCGGATCGGTGTAGTTCGTTCCGCTGTGTCCCTTGGCCAACGCGGCGGTTAGGGTGATCAGGTCGGTCCAATCGTCCTCGGAGGTGTTGGTTTGCTTCTTGTAATTGAGTTTATACAAATCCACGAGCGACTTCGTTTCGGTCGGGCCGGGCACGATGTGGTTCAGTTCCCCGCCGTTGGGAATCGAGGTTCCTCCGGAGGTGGTTCCCTGGAAAATCCGCATCGACTTGTAGAGATTCCCCGAGGAATCGGTGGGAAAACGCCGGTCGATGAGATCCGAATTCCACGCCTCGTTGCACGCGACGAACCCGTAGGACGGAGATCCGCCGGCGGCCTCGGGGTTGACCGAGTTCCACCGCACCTGAACGGCGCGCGATTGGGGCGCGGGAACATTGGACTTGGCGAACAGGGCGGCGCCGAACAACTGGTTGGGCGTGTATTGGGTGTTGAGATTCAATTGGGAGATTCCGGACCATGGGTCGTCATTGGGGAACATGATATTGAGTCCCTGCGGCTGGTTGTCACGCGACCCGTTGCCGCGATTCCGGACGCCCGCACGATACCGGACGGACGTCCCGGTGCCGTCCACCGCCACGAAGCTGGCGTTGAATCGCGCATGGCTCATCGTCTGATCGTTGGTTTCGCCACTGTAAAACGGATAGGGATGGCTGCCGCCGGTCCCGTTGGCGTTGATTCCGGCAAGCTCGGTTTTGTCCGCCGCTTTCATGATGATGCGGTAGATCGGCATCGATCCGGCGTAAACGGTGTCGTCCGCCTGATAGAGACAGTTTGCCGACTGGGCGGGGGTCAGATTGGCGTCATCCCCGCTCACCGGCGCGGGCCAGGTCCGGGTGAGGGCACCATCGCCCGCCGCCAGATAGAATTCCACGATGGTGCCGTTCGGTTGCACGGGGAGGCTGGCCCCGAACACCCCGTCGCCGGCAAGCCCGTCGCCGTGCTCGCCATCGTCCGCCATCGCGACTTCCGTGAACGACGGTGAGCCGTCGGTGCGCCAGAAGACGCTCGCGGAGATCGCCGCTCCGTGGTCGTCGAGGATCGTGGCGGTGACGGAGACCGGTTCGGTGGATTTCGGGACGGCGGGAAAGTGGGAGGCATCGAGGATCACCGGAGCGATGTCCGCCGCGGAAACCGAGTTGGCTGAGCCCGGGGTGCCGCCGGCGGAAACGCTGGTGGCCCAGTTCTGCCCGGTTGAGTTGTCAAAGTCGGGGTTGATCAGCTCAAGGGAGCGGTTTTTCCCAAGCACGTCCGCGGGCGCGTTCGAGTAGGGGGGCGGATCATTCTTGCCGTCGGCGGCGCTGTCCCAGGCTAGCCCTTTGTGACCGTAGCTGCTCCACCAGTCTTTGCGGCGGATTCCCCAGTCGCCATCGTCGGCATAGCGAACATCGTCAACCACATTTCCGAGCGCGTCGGCAAGCCGGATTCGGTTCGAGCTGTTCGAAAGAATACCCGTCCAACCGGCGACGAAGGACGTCACTTCCGGGTGGACCGCCAAAAACTCCTCGGCATCGGCCGCCACCACCAGATAGCCGCCGGCCGGAATCAGGGTCCCGCTCGGAATCGTGAAATCAACCCCGCTGGTGAACTTCCAGCCTCCCGCATCCACCGCGATCGCATCCGGATTGAAAAGCTCGATGAACTCCTCGCCCGTGTTTTCCGATGCCGGGTGGTACCCGATTTCGTTGATCACCACCCCCCCAGATGCCACTGGTCCAAGCGCGACGGCCGCCGCAATCAGCAGGGACCGGGACGCACGTACTGCCGGGCGCAGCCGGATTGGATGTTTCGTTCTTCTCATGCGAACGGGTACGGTTCGCTTTGGAGGTACTAACTGTCAAGAAATCCGGTCCCGGTAACATTTTTGTTATCGGAATTCCCACATCCGGAGGGCCCGAGGCCCCCGTTTTTCGGGGACTGCCAACTCCGCCGACGAAAATCTTGGCCACAATCCGCTTGCCAAATTCGCGTTTTAGGGCGTAGTCCCTCACTCCACCCGCGCCACCGACCGACTTTCACCATGGGAAAAACACTGATCATCGCCGAGAAACCAAGCGTCATGACGGACCTGAGCCGTGCCCTTGCCAAGCCGCTGGGGCGCTTTGAAAAGCAGGGAACCGGCCGGGATGTCTATTTTGAAAACGACCAGGCGGTGATCACCTCGGCGGTGGGCCATCTCGTGGAACTCCGGATGCCGATGGGGCCCAACGGCAAGAAACTGCCATGGAAATTCGAAGTTTTGCCGGCCATCCCCGACAATTTCGACCTCGATCCGATCACCGACACCGAAACCCGCCTCAAACAAATCCTCAAGCTCGCCAAGCGCAAGGACATCGACCGGATCGTCAACGCCTGCGACGCCGGCCGGGAAGGGGAACTCATTTTCCGCTACATCCTCGACTACGGCGGCATCGCCAAACCGGTCCAGCGGCTCTGGATGCAGTCGATGACCAACAACGCGATCCTCGACGCTTGGCAGCACCTCCGCTCCGACGCGGAAATGCAGGCGCTCGCCGACGCCGCCCGCTGCCGGTCGGAGTCCGACTGGCTGGTCGGGCTCAACGCGACCCGTGCGCTGACCTGTTTCAACTCGCGGCACGGTGGTTTCAACATCACCGCCGCCGGTCGGGTGCAAACGCCCACGCTGGCGATCCTCGCGGCCCGCGAGGCGGAGATCCAGGCGTTCGTCCCGGCGAATTATTTCGAAGTACAAGCGCTTTTCGGTGCCAAGGCCGGAAACTATCCGGGCAAGTGGATCGACGAATCCTGGAAAAAGGACGAAGCCAATCCCCACAGCCGACCGGAGCGGATTTGGGAACGCGAGCTGGCCGATACCATCCTCGCCCGCTGCGAAGGGAAGTCCGGCGTCGCGACCGAGGAAAAGCGCGCGCAGTCGCAGATCGCTCCCCAATTGTACGACCTCACCACCCTGCAGCGGGAAGCGCCGTTTTCCGCCAAAGTGACCCTCCAGATCGCCCAAGCGCTTTACGAAAAGCACAAGATGATCACCTATCCGCGAACGGACTCGCGCTATCTGCCGGAAGATTACACCGGCCAAGTCCGCGAAACCATGCAGGAACTGGCGGAAAGCCACCTTCCGGTCGCCGGTTTCGCAGCGGCGGTCATCGCCGGCAAGGATGAGAACGGGCCGCGTCTGGTGAAATCGCGCCGGGTGTTCGATGATAAGAAGGTTTCCGACCACTTCGCGATCATCCCGACCGGGAAAATCGGCAAGCTGACCGACACCGAACAGCGGGTGTACGACCTCATCGTCAAGCGTTTCATCGCCGTTTTCTATCCGTCCGCGGAGTTCGAGCAGACCACCCGCCTCACGCGGATCACCCATCCCGCCGTCACCGATACGTTCAAGACCGAGGGCCGCGTGCTGGTCAAACCCGGATGGCTCGCGGTCTATGGCCGCAAACCGGGAGTGGCAGCCGGCAAGGACGAACTGGTCCCGGTCACCGCCGGGGAAACCGTCGCTGTTAAGGAAATCGAAGTGGTCGCGGAACAAACCAAACCGCCTGCACGATTTACCGAGGCCACCCTCCTTTCCGCCATGGAAGGTGCCGGAAAACTGATCGACGACGAGGCGCTCGCCGAAGCCATGGCCGAACGCGGACTGGGCACGCCGGCGACACGCGCGGCCACCATCGAGGGCCTCATCGCCCAGAAATACATCGCCCGCGACGGCCGCGACCTGCACGTCACCGGCAGCGGCATGCGCCTGATCGCCCTGGTGCGCCAAATGGATATCGAGGGGCTCCATTCACCCATGCTAACCGGAGAGTGGGAGTTCAAGCTCCGCCAGATGGAACACGGACAACTGAGCCGCGATGTGTTCATGCGCGACATCATTTCCTACACCAACGACATCGTCGCCAAGGCCAGGCACCTCGCCGCGGAGGCCAAAAACAAGCCGTTTCCCGATCTGAAGGCACCCTGTCCCGTTTGCGGCGCGCCCGCCCTGCGCCAGACCGACGCCACCTACGAATGCCGCCAGCCGGACTGCAAGTTCCAACTGAAGAAGCACGTCGCCGGTCGCGCGCTTTCCGAGGAAGAAGCCGTGGAACTTCTCACCAAACGGTTCGTCGGACCGCTCTCCGGGTTCAAGACCAAGTTCAACAAACCGTTCGAGGCTGGTCTCGAATTGGACGCGAAGTTCAAGGTCGGATTCGTGTTCGACAACTCCGAGCGCGAGGCCGCTCCGGAACTCACCGAGGAGCACCTCATCGGCAGCGCCACCCTAACCGATGGTCGGTCCCTCCAGGTTTACGCGACGGACAAGTTCTATCACCTTCCCGAGTTGGTGACCAAAAAGGAATCCTCCGGCATCCGAGTCGGCCGCGCGATTCTCCAGCGCGAGCTTCCGCAGGACCAGTTCTTCAAACTGCTGGCGGAAGGAAAAACCGATCTGCTCAAAGGCTTCATCTCCAACCGCACCAAGCGCCCCTTCGACGCACGCCTGACCTTTGATCCCAAAGACGGCAAACTCGGCTTCGCCTTCGAGGAACGCCCCGAGCGGAAATACCCGCCTAAGCGTTCCAAAACCGACTCAGAATCCAGCTCCACCGTCAAAGAGCCCGACCCCGCCCCCAAACCGGCCAAAAAGGCCCCCAAGAAAAAAACCGCCCGCAAGGCTCCCAAAAAGGCCTAACCCATGTGGAAATCAGGACCCGAAGTTTAGTGTGAGGCCGAGGGATTTCATGGCGGCGGAGAATTCGGCTTCGAGCTGGCTCCATTCCCGGCCGTCGAGCAGTTTCTTGCGGGCGTCCGGTTCGTCTTCGCCGGATTGGAGGGCCTGGACATAGGCTTTGATCCGCGCGGCGTCGCGCCGGCCGTCGAGGTGATAGAAGTAGTAGGTGAGGAGGGTTGCCATGCCGTAATTGAACTGCGGATTGGCGACGAATGCCGGATAGGGTTGTTCCATGAACTCGCTCAGCGGCGGCATGTCGATCTTCTTGCCCAGGGCGCGTCCGCCGTCGTTGCGCTTTCCATATCCGGTGACACCGGCGACGATCGCGTCGCGGTTTTCTGCGATCCGGTAGCGTCCGGTGGTGAATGGGGTGAGCCGCACATACTCCGCCGAGCCCTCGATATACCAGGATGCGGCCTTCACCTCGTCCTCCATCAGGGCGTGGGTCAGTTCGTGGGCGAGTACGGTGTTGGTTTGCTTCGCGTCCACGCCGAACTCGTCTTTACCCGGAACCTTCCGCACGCCGAGGCTTTCGAGCGGGACGAGGATCATCGAGCGCGCGCCACTGCCCGAGCAAACCCCGGCCGATCCCGGAGGTCCACCGGCGGCGAGATAGCCCTCCATCGAGTCGAACAGCACCACCCGCAGTTTGGTGGGCGTCGCGGTTAGGCGGTTGTTGAGCGGCAGGACCCGGAGAAACTCGTGGGTCGCCTCGAACAGGGAAGCGAATGCAGATACGACTTTTGGCCGCAACTGGGCGTTGCAAATGAACTCGAAATGCGCGCTGTGATAGATGAAACGATGTTTGTCCGGCTCCTCGGAGACGACATCGATTTTCAAATCCAGACTGCATTGGGCCGCCGATGGCCAGAATGCTTCGAAGCCCTTGCATTTCGCGGTGTTTCCGGTGACCGCCGCGGCTCCTTTCGGGCGCGGATTAAGCGCTTCCTCAATCAGGAACGCCTTGTCGGCGGTGCTCAGGCGCGCGTAAGACACCTTCGCGGTCTTGCCGTTGGCGAGTTTGAGAACCACCTCGCCTTTCCCGATTTCCAGCAATTCCGCCTCGATCTTTCGGCCGTCCACATCGGTCCAGGTGCGGGCGGACGATACGGCCGGGAACATCCATGAAAGACAAGCGAGGAGTGCGCCATGGAGCGTTGGGCGAAACGGAAATCGGAGTGGATTCTCAAACATACAAAACGGTCTCGGGTCGCGCGTTTTCTAACCCGGATGGCCGGGCCGGGTCAAGAGGGACCTTGCGGAATGTGACAAACATGTCACATGACCCGGTTTCCCATTGGCCGATCCGCCATGCATTTCTTTCCGTGTGTTCGCCACGCGGCGGCCACAACCAACCCCAACCACAGCACATGCGAAAGGAACTGCTATATCTGGCCCTGCTCGGCAGCGGCACCACCCTGTCATACGCACAGGTCCCGGCCTCCGGTCTTGTCACCGGAAACACCTACATCGGCGACACCACCTACGACAAGATCTGGTCGCTCGCCACACTCTATAAGGACGAGAACAACCCGATCCTCCAGGAGTTCGCCCTCCAGGGCCGCGCCCATCTCCAGTGGGCGGAAGTCAACGAGTCCGGCCATCATTACGACATCGACGACATGGACGCCGGGGCCAACGACGAGAAATATCTTGGTGACGACGTCGAGGTCCGGCGCGCCCGCTTCGGCTTCAAGTCCAAGTGGTACAACCAATACAAACTGGAAGGCCAGTTCGATCTCGATCCGAACTTCGACTACGACGGCACCGGTCCGGACATCCTGCCCGGATTCGCCAAGCAGATTTACGACCTCTATCTCACCTACGCGCCTTCGGATGCCTTCAACCTCTCCATCGGGAAAACCAAGACCAAGTTCACGCGGGAGCAGGAGATATCGTCCAAGGAGATTCTGACCTTCGAGCGTTCGTTGCTCGCCAACGCCCTGTTTCCCGGCGAATTGACCGGCATCTGGGTCAATGGCAAGGGCATCGCCGAGAACTGGCTCTACGAGTTCGGCATCTACTCGAACGAACGCGCCAGCGGCTTCACCAGCCTCTCCAGCGACAACGGCGAGATCATTCTGGCCAAGATCGGCTACGACTACAGCCAGGCCGTGGGATGGGATTCCGCGGTGGTCGGGCTGCACCTGATGCACAACACCGATCCCGGAGCGGCTTCCGGCAATGGCAACGGGTCTTCCGGATCGAGAACCTCGCCGAAGTTCTCCAACTCGGTCTCGCTCAACAACGACATCGTGCAGGGACGGTTCGGTCTAACCACCGAAATGCTCTGGGCCGACGGTGATGTCGGGCAGTCCGATGTTTTCGGTATCTCGATCATTCCCTCCTATTTCATCTACGATGGCTTGCAGGTTGTGGGCCGCCTGCAATACGCCAGCAGCAGCCGCGCCAACGGGCTTTCCCTGCCGGGCCGCTACGAGGCGGTCATTCCCGGCGACGACAAGGGTGACAACTATCTGTCCGGTTACCTCGGTCTCAACTACTACCTCTACGGCCACAAGCTCAAGCTGATGACCGGCATCGAATATTCCGCGATGGACGGCAACGGTCCGAGCGGCGATTTCGACGGCTACACCGCCTTTGCGGGCATGCGCTTCTTCTTCTAACCCCAATCCATCATCCATCATCAACCATCCAATATGAAACATCTCATCACCACCCTGTTCGCGACGGCCGCGCTGGCCGCCACCACCCATGCCCAAACCCTCAGCCTAAAAGGGTCCGACACCCTCGGTGCGAAGCTGGTTCCCCAGCTCGCGGAAGCCTTCAAGGCGGCCGGGAACAAGGGCGTCAAGTTCGAGATCGCGGCCGAAGGTTCCACCACCGCGTTTCCCGCGCTGGCCAATGGCACCGCGCAACTCGGCATGTCCTCCCGCAAGGTCAAGGACGACGAGCGCACCTTCTGCCGCACCAAGGGCGTTTACATCAAGGAACACCAGGTTTGCTATGACATGATCTGTGTGATTGTGAACAAGAACTCGCCCGTGTCCAAGCTCACCAAGGACCAGGTGGCCAAGATCTTCACCGGCCAGATCAAGGACTGGTCGGAAGTCGGCGGCGCGCCGGGGCCGATCTCGATCTACACCCGCAACACCTCCTCCGGCACCTACAAGGACTGGCAGAAGCTCGCGATGAAAGGGCGCGACTATCCGGCCAGTTCGCAGAAGCTCGCGGGCAACGAACAAATCGCGCAGGAAGTGGCGAAGAACAAGAACGGCATCGGCTATGTGGGCCTCGCCTACTCGAAGACCTCGGGGACCAAGGCGGTGCCGGTTGATGGTGTCGAGCCTGTTGCCGCGAACGCCAAGAAGTACGCCTATGCCCGCCCTTGTTTCATCTACGCCCCCGATAAACCGACGGCTGAGGCGTCGGCTTTCATGGCGTTCATCGAAAGTGCCGCCGGCCAGGAGATTGTCCGCCGGGTTGGCTTCATTCCGGTGAAGGATCTCTGATTCCGGTTGTTGACAGATTGTATTCGGTTGCCAAACAGTGGGTGCCGTCAAGTGCATGGCGGCACCCATTTTCAAAATCGCGATGAAACAAAGGAAGCAATCCCACCGATACGCCAAGCAGGGAGTCTCCCTGGAGGGCGGTATCCGGTTTTTCTTCGCGTCCAACGCGGGGCTGACAATCGTCATTCTCGTGCTGATTATCGTTTTCCTGCTCAAGGAAGGCTTGGGGTTCTTTCCCGGCTATCGCCGTGAATTGGAAACCTACCGCATTGCCGGCCTTGAGTTTGTTGACATTTCCCGCCGCAATCTAACGGCACACGAGGAATTGGTCAGTGTCCTCAACCGGGCCTATCAGGCGGAAATCAACGGTCTTGCGGGCCGCGAACTGAAGCGGATGCAGGAAGCGCTCGCGATCCATAACGCATTCAGCGACAAGGTTTCCGGTCCTCGCGATCTCATCACGACCAACATGGATGCCGGATTGGAGCCCCAGGCCCCGCTGATGAACAAGCTGCGGCAGCGGTTCGAGGAGGCGCGCAAGGCGGCGCTGGGCGGCTTGCCGGCCGCGCCTCACCTGACGGAAACAGAGCGGCGGGCGCTGCTGGAGCATCTCGCGACCCGCGAGCCGAACGCCACCGACGACCCGCCGTTGGTGGCGGAAACGGCGGCCGAATACGCCGCCGCGCGCGAAAAATACGCGGCGCCGCTCACCGCTTTCCGTGAAGTGATCGATGGCGTCGAGAGTGCCGGATCGGGGTTGGGCGGATTGGTCATGGAAATGACCGAGTCCGTGACCGGGACCAAGGAAGCCATCCAGCGGGCGGATATTCTCGAAAAGGACCGGCGCACCTTGTTGGCGGCCGCGGCCAACGCCAAGGATCCGGAAGAACGCAATCGGCTGACGGCGGATGCCGAGGCCGCGCTGGCGGAGAAACCGGACATCGAGGGACCGATGGCGGCTCTCATGGCGCGGAAACCGGATTGTGTGGCCGCCCACAAGGCGGTTAGGTCCGGCTGCGCCGATCTGCTGGCGAAGCTCCCCGAGTCGCTTTCACAGGCTCAGGCGAACCGTTTGTTAGGAGCTGCGCGCAAGGCGGTTCCGGTGTTTCTGGCGGGATTGGATGAAGCTCCCGCGCGTCTGGAGGCCTGGAGGCACGACGAGCCCGTTCGCACGCATGAAGCGGTGGTGAAATTCCTAACCGGCCGAGACTGGGTGACCGGTGGCGAGTGGCAGGATTTCTACGGAATCCTGCCGTTGTTCGCCGGATCGCTGATGATCTCGCTGATCGCTTTGGTGATCGCCATTCCGGTGGGGGTGGGATCCGCGGTCTATGTGAACCAGTTCGGGTCGAGGTTGGAGCAATCGGTGATCAAGCCGGTGATCGAGTTCATTCAGGCGATTCCCTCGGTGGTGCTGGGCTTCATCGGCATCCTGGTGTTGGGCACGGTGCTGCGCGAGTTTTCGCAGCACGATTGGCTGGCATGGGTGCCGGGATTTCCGATTGAAGAGCGGCTCAACATGTTCACCGCCGGGTGTTTGTTGGCGCTGATGAGCATTCCCACGATATTCTCCCTATCCGAAGACGCGCTGAACAACGTTCCCGCCGCCTATTCGGAGGCATCCGACGCGCTGGGCGCATCGAGATTCCAAACGACGTTCCGGGTGATCGTTCCCGCCGCGTTTTCCGGGATGCTAGCCGCTGTTTTGCTAGGCTTGGGCCGGGTGATCGGGGAAACGATGGTGGTGTTGCTGGTGGCCGGCAACCGGATCAAGATTCCGGATTTCAGCAGTGGTCCCGGCGCGGTATTCCAACCCGCTCACACGCTGACCGGAATCATTGCCCAGGAGTTGGGTGAGGTTCCCCTGGGCAGCGTCCATTACCGCGCGCTGTTCGTGGTGGGGATCCTGTTGTTCGCCATGGTGCTGGGGATCAACGCGGTCGCCCATCGGTTTTTCAATCGCACGCCTATCTGATTCAAATGCACAACCCCGAATCACTCATCCGCAAGGGCCTGCCCAAAGGGCATCTGAAGGACTTTGTGGTGAAATCCGTCCTGGGTCTCACCACCTATGCGGTGGTGCTGGTGGCCCTGCTGCTGTTCGGAAAGATCGTCAAAGATGGCGCCCCGGTTCTGTTCAAGGCCGAGGCGCCGTTTGTGGATCTCGGATTCCTGTTGGATAAAAACGAAACGCTGCATGTTTTCTATGACGCCGAAGGCGTGCGTCATCAACTCCCGGCGGCCGCATATTCGGAGTATGTGAAGACCCATGAGGACTCGCCGATCTACAACGAGCAGACCTTCTCGTATTCGGGCGGCGGGATCGTTGGTCCGATCGCCGGGACCGTGCTTCTCACGCTCGGATCAATCATTCTGGCGCTGTTTTTCGGGGTGAGCGCGGCGATCTATCTGTCGGAATATGCCAAACAAAGCCCGTTCATCCACGCGGTCAGGCTGGCCATTCTGAATCTGGCGGGCGTGCCGTCGATTGTTTTCGGCCTGTTCGGTTTCGCGGTGTTCGTGCTGGCGGTGCCGGTGATCACCCGCGCGCCGCTGGATCGCTCGCTCCTAACCGTTCCGCTGCTTTTCGGGGACTGGGTGGTCAGTTTCCAAGGGTGGAATTCCTCGCTGATCGCCGGGTGCGCGACCCTCGCCTGCATGATTCTGCCGGTGGTGATCACCGCGTCCGAGGAGTCGCTCAAGGCGGTGCCGCAGGGGTTCCGCGACGCGGCGCTCGCAATGGGTGCCACCCGCTGGCAGACGATCCGGAAATGCGTGCTGCCGTTTTCGTTGCCGGGTATTCTAACATCGTCATTGCTGGCGGTGGGACGTGTGGCTGGTGAGACCGCGCCGATCATGTTCACGGCGGCGGTGGCGGCCAAGGACGACCTGCCGTGGGAGGCGCTTGCCAATCCGTTTGACGTCCTATCGTCACAGGTGCAGGCGTTGCCCTATCATATCTATACGCTCGCCGCGCGGATTCCGGCTTCGGAGTTCACGCAGCGCGCGCAGTATGGGTCGGTGTTCGTGTTCCTGCTGCTCGTGGCCTCGCTTTCGTTCGGATCGATGATCCTTCGGGCCCGTCTGCGGGCCCGGCTGAAATGGTGACCGGTGGAGCGCGGTCTCTATTCGAACGCGCTGCCGCCCACAAACTCGCGGATCAGCGAGGTGGGCGGAACATGATCGGCCGGGGCCGGGTTGACGATCTCCAGAAACTCCAACAGCCTGCGCGCGTCGGCGTATTCGGGTTCGGAAGGTTTCACCTCCGCGAGCAGCGGGCGGACGTAGCTCTTGAGGATGGCAGGCTCGTAATCGAGGGCGGAATTGAACGCGGCATCGGCCTCCTTTTGGAACGGGAAGATCCAGCGTTGTTCGCCTTGGCGGACACTGCGCCACATCTGGAGCGTGCGCAGCGCCGAGTGGCCGCGGGTGCGGTGGTCGCGCACCATCCGGCGGAGCAGACGGAGATCGGTGGTGGAAATCCGGTTGTTGTTATCGAGCGTGAGCTGGGTCAGGGCACTCAGATAGACTTTGAATTTGTGCTCGTCGGCGACGTGTTCTGTTAGCAGAGGGTTGAGGCAGTGGATCCCCTCGAGGATGACGATTTCGCCCTCGTTGAGACGCAGACGGTTGCCGCGGAACTCCTTGAGTCCCTGTTGGAAATTGAAAGTGGGGATTTCCACCTCGCGGCCCTCCTCAAGCGCGATCAGGTGGGAGTTGAACATTTCGAGATCGACGGCGTCGATGTGCTCGAAATCGAGTTTCCCGCTGGCGTCGCGCGGGGTGTGGTCGCGGTTTTTGAAGTAGTTGTCCACTTCCAACCTAACCGCCTTGAGCCCGTTGACCCGCAGGTGGATCTCCAACCGTTTGGAAAAGGTCGTTTTGCCCGACGAGGAGGGGCCCGCGATGAGAACGAACTTCGGACGCTTTTTATGAGCGGCGATCTGGTCGGCGATCTGGCCGAGTTTCTTTTCCTGGAGCACCTCGCAAAGATGGATGACCGATGCGAGGCGTCCTTCGGCGACCGCCTGGTTGAGATCGGCGATGCAGGTGATGTCGAGAATCCGGCCCCAGTTCTTGTGGTCTTCGAAGATCCGCTGGAGGTGGGGTTGTTTGAAAAACTGGGGGAATTTGACCACTCCATCGTGGCATTCCGGGAAGATGAGGACCAATCCCTGGGCATAGGGCACGAGCTTGAAATGCCCCAGCGAGCCGGTGGACGGCGCCAACACGCCGTAGCCGACGTCGCTGAAATCCTCGCAGCAGAACATCACCACCCGCGGCGGGTTGCGGAACCTCAGCAGATTGAGTTTGTCCGTCTGCCGCGCGGATTCCAACATTTCGCAGGCCTCGACGTAGCCGATGCTGCGGCGGGTGAGGGGAATGTCGCGGCGGATCATGTCGTGCATGTGGGCCTCGATCTTCCGGAGCATCGCTTCGGTTTCGTCCTCGTCCTGACACGGCGAGAAGGTGCAGTAATAGCCGTTTCCGATGGAATGTTCGACCGCGAACCCGCATTCCGGATAGAGATCGCGCGCGGCCTTGGCGATGAGGAACGATAGTGATTTCCGATAGACCATCTCGCCGTGAGGGTCCTCGAGAGTTAGGAATTTCACCTCGCAATTGATCTGGAGCGGAAACGTAAGCGAGCAGATGTCGTTGTTCACCAGCGCGGCCAGATAGGGCTGCCCGTTAGGAGCGGTTCTGGCGGGAAGAAGGTCCTCGACGGTGGTTTGGGAACCACAAACGATCGTCCGTCCGTCGGGGAGGGTGACTTCGATGGAATAGTTGGATGGCATGGCAATGGGGCGGACATTTCCGCGTAGCCCGGTGACTAGGCGTCAGGCCGGGGGATTTGTCAAGGCCGCAGGGTGGGGGACCGAACGCAAACAGGGTTGGAAAACCGGCAATCGGGCATTTCTCGTGGATGGCACCTCATTCACCGGTGTTCCTTTTCCCGATCTCATGGGTTTGACAATGTCCTGGTCCGCAAGGCAGGTGACCTGGAGCAGAAGATTGTCGGTATCGAAGCTCGTCAGCGGTTGACCGGAGATTTCGACACCGTCGTGCAGGCGGATGTTGCTGCCGGTGATCTGGAACGACGGGCCGTTGCCGGTGATCTGGAACGACGGGCCGTTGCCGGTGAACCGGATCCGATCAAAGACCGACTCGTTCGGGAAGTCGTTGAAAGGAGTGAGTCGTGTGGCACTTGAGGGAAACTCCAGCGCATCTCCCTGTTGGGGGGCCACATCGCCCACCCAGTTGGCGGCTTCGGTCCAATTGTTGGTGGATCCGCCGCCATCCCACACACGGGTATTGCCGGTGGGCAGTCGGCACCTTCTCACGAAGGCGGCTACATGAAGATGCCGCCGGAGCGCTGGTAACCGACAAGCGCCGCATCCGCATCGGCCACCTTCTCACGAAGGCGGCTACATGAAGATGCCGCCGGAGCGCTGGTAACCGACAAGCGCCACATCCGCAATGGCCATCTTCTCACGAAGGCGGCTACATGGATTTTCCACCAAAGGAGGCGGATCAGGCGGCGTGGCGGATGAGGGCGACGAGGACGCCTTGGATGATCAGTTCGCGGGCGGGAATGAGGTCGGGGAACTCGGGGTTTTCGGCTTTCAGATAGGGTTTTCCGCTCTCGACGACATAGCGTTTCAGGGTGGTTTCGCCGTCGATGAGGGCGGCGACGATGTCACCTTTGCGGGGTTCGCGGAACTCGAGGATGACCGTGTCGCCGCTGCAGATGTGGGCGTTGATCATCGAGTCGCCGCGGACGCGCAGGGCGAAGGTGCGGGCGTGGCGCGGGATGCCGAGGGTGGAGATGTCGATGGAGATGCAACCCTCCTGCTCTTGGGCGCCGGTGTCCTGGGCCATCCCTGCCGCGATGCGGCCGTAGATCGGGACATCGACGATTTCCGCGCGGTTGAGTTCTTCCGGGAAAACCACGGCGCGGGCTTTTCCTGGGAGGCGTTGGATGACGCCCTTGCGTTCGAGCGAACGCAGGTGGCTCATGGCGGCCGTCTGGCTGGCGAAACCGAAATAATGTTGGATTTCACGGGTTGACGGCATGATTCCGGTCTTGCGCTGGGCGAGACGGAGATACTCGATGATTTCCTGTTGGCGTTTGGTTAGCGTGCGCATGGTTTTGAACAGTGTTCCCGCGAACAATGACGCATTCCGGGGGATCCGCAAGGGGAAAATCCGGAAATTTCGGAAAAATCTTCAGCGGTCGCCGGTCCACTCCAACCGGGCGGCAAACGCGCCGTCGGTGTGATCGGCGAAGGGCAGCGCCTGACGGGTTCCGGTGAGTCGGAGCCGCGGGTGGTCGGCGAGAAATCCGGCGACGACGTGTTGGTTCTCGGTTTCCTCGATCGAGCAGGTGGAATAGACGATGCGGCCGTCGGGTTTCAGGCAGGGCAGGGCGTTTTCGAGGATGGCGCGCTGGGTTTGCGCGATGCGGGCAATGTCGGGAGCCTGGAGGCGCCAGCGCACATCGACGCGGCGGCGGATGACCCCGGTGTTGGAGCAGGGCACATCGAGGAGGATGCCGTCGAAGGCGCCGAGCCAATCCTCGGGAGCGGGTTTGGTCCAATCGTGGGCGCGGACGACGGCGGTTCCGGCGTGGAGGCGGCTGAGATTCTCGGTTAGCCGGGGGAGCCGCTTGGGGTTGGAATCGGTGCAGGTCAGGGTGGCGGCCCCGCCTTGGGCGGCGGCGATGAGGAACGCCTTGCCTCCCGGCGCGGCGCAGGCGTCGAGGATGGCTTCGCCCGGCTGCGGATCCAGCAAATCGACCGCGTGCCGCGTGGCCGGGTCCTGGATGTAGATGGCGCCTGCGGCGAGCAGATCGGTGGGAAGCGGACCCTCCGATTGATAGAATCCCGGTGCGTCGGCGACCGGCGTGCCCGGAATTTCCCCTTCCGGGGGGGACAGCGGATTGATGCGGAAAAACGTCTCCGCCGGCTGGTTGTTCCAGTCCATCAGGGCGAGGGTTTCGGCTTTGCCGAAGGCGGCTTTCCAACGGTTGAAAAGCCAATCCGGATGCGAATGGACCACCGCGGGAGGGAGGTCTTCGAGGTCCTCGAACAGCCGCTTGCGGCCTGCGATGGCGCGGCGCAGCACGGCGTTGATGAGGCTGCGGACGTTGGCCTTGGCGCATTCCACGGTCTCGTTGACCGCCGCGTGATCGGGAATTCCCAACAGCAGGATCTGGCAAAGCCCGACGCGGAGAATGTCGCGGGTGTCCGGATCCAGCCGGCCTTCCCGGAGTTGGCCGATCCAGTGGTCCAACAGCCTGCGATGCCGCAGCACGCCGAAAAGAATCGCCTGGAGGAGGTGCCGGTCCGGTGAGGAAAGCATCCGCCGGTGGGCGTGGCGGTCAACGAGCGTATCCGCGTAATCCTGCCCCTTGGCCCAGGCGTGAAGGGCGGAGACGGCGGCTTGGCGGACGTGGAAATTCTTGGCTGGCATGGTGCGTGGTCACATGAGCATGCCGGGCGCGGGAGCGGTTGGCAAGGTGAGAATCCCTATTCGGTATCTTGTCGTCCCGAACCCGGGCCGCGGCCCTATCTGGCCAGCGCTTCGGTTAGAAAATCGGCGATGACGATCCGGTGGTCGGAACTGGTGGTGGTGACGGCGCGGCAGCGGATCGGGGTGAAATGGCGGTTGGCGTAGATATGGTCGATGCGGAGGATCGGAACGCGGCGCTGATAGGTGTCGCCCCAGCCGGTGCCGGCGGCGGCGAAGGCGTCGGTGAAATCGCGGACGAGCAGGTTGTGGACCGGGTCGCTCGCACCGGAATTGAAATCTCCGCCGAGGATGATCGGGGTTTCGGGCAGGTTGAAGGTGGCATCGAGGAACCGGACCACGGAACCGAGTTCGGCGCGGCGGGTGGCGCGGTTTTCGCGGTGGATGCGCCACGCGGACGGCTGCCAGAGCCGGAGGTCGGTGGCGGCGGAGGAAAGGTGGACGTTTACGACCTCGATGCTCGCGCCGCTCGGCAGGATGACGGGGACGTGATGGTCGCGCAGTCCGCTGAAAACGTAGCCCTTGTCGCCGATGCGCCAGCGGGTGACGATGCCGTTGGTGTTGTGGCTGCGGTAGTCGCCGCGGCGTTGATAGAGCACGTCGGCGATCTGGCGGACCTGATGGGGATAGGCCTCCTGGAGCAGGACGATATCCGGCTGCCAGCGCGCGAGATCGAGGGCGGGGTTGCCGTAGTTGAACCGGGAGCAGTTGAGCGTGGCGACGCGCAGGACCGGGCGGCCGTGGTGGGGGATGGCGGGTCCGGGCAGGGGA
Organism: Verrucomicrobiota bacterium; assembly: GCA_017301995.1. Lineage (GTDB taxonomy): Bacteria > Verrucomicrobiota > Verrucomicrobiia > Verrucomicrobiales > Akkermansiaceae > Luteolibacter. Next base: position 131,725 of record JAFLEH010000017.1, read on the forward strand.
GCGTCTTTCCCAAGGTTTCCAATGGCCACGGCCTCATCCGACCCGACGAGGATGGTGATGGCCCAAATGGCGGATAGGACCATGGAAAGCCGGGCGTGGAGCAGGCAGAACGCCGTCGCCGACATGGCGAGGCCGATCCCGCCCCAGAACCACAGCGGAAACGCGGTGAACGCCGCGAACCATCCGGGCTGGCGGCTGAAACAGAACACCGTGGCCAGATGCAGCGCGAGCGAGGCACCGACCAACAGCAAGCTCAGTTTGCGCCGGTAGTCCATGATGGGTGGGGGGAAGAGTGTCCGATTCCGGATCGGTCCGGATAGATCAGAAACCGGGCAGTCCGAGTCCGCCGGTGAGTTTCTTCATCTCCGCGGCGGCGGTTTCCTTGCCCTTGGTGATGGCGTCCTGAACCGCCTTGAGAACGAGTTGTTGGAGGAACTCCGCGTCCGAGGGGTCGATCACGGACGGATCGATTTTGAGCGCCAGCACATCGCCCGCGCAGGTGGCGGTGACCTCGACCTTGCCGCCGGCGGCGGAGGCGGTGACGGTCTGCATCGCGAGCTGTTCCTGTTTGGCGGCAAGCCCGGCCTGCATTTGCTGGGCTTGTTTCATCAGTTTGGCCATGTTCATGGGGGAGGAAGTTATTGGTTATTTGTTATTTGTTATCGGGGGTCAGGCTCGTGGGCCTGGGGATACGGTGTAGTTATCGGATGATTTTTCCTTCGAAGCGGACGAGGGCGGCCTGGATCAGGGGATCTTGATAGAAGGAATCGTCAACGGCGGGCTGGGATGGTTGGACGGTCGCGGGGGCGGGTTCCGGGGTGGGTTCGGGAGCGGGACGGTCCGTTTCCGGGGCGGGGATGGGTTCGTCCGGAGCGCGGGCGATGATTTCCTCGATGCTGAGGAGCGCGGGCGGTTCGGGGTCCGGCTGGGGAGGCGGCGGGGTAAAAACGGGCGCGGGTTCCGGTTCGGGTGGGGTGATTTGGGCAACCGGCTCCGGAGCGGGAGGCGGGGGGGCGGACTGAAGTCCGCGGTCCGTGGTTTCCGTCGGCGCGGAGGGGAGGAAGTCCGCGCCGCGGGTGAGCACGGTGATCACATCGGTGATCCGCATTTCGCCGAGCACCTGGATCGCCTTGATAATGCCGAGTTCGAAATGGAGGCGCTTGTTCGTGGCCCATTTCATTCGGCCCTCGGTGTCGGCGAAGGCGTCGATGGTGGCGAGGATGCGGTCCGGTTGGTATTTGGCCACCGCCTGAATCAGTTCGGCCCAGAGGTTTTCCGGGATGCCCTCGCCATCGGCGGAAGGGTCCAGTTTGGCGACGAGCAGGCCGCGGAGGGCGCCGATCAGCTCGCCTAGCAACTGTGAGAGGTCGCGGCCGGTTTCCGCTTCCTTGTGGATGATGGCGAGCGCGGCCGGCGTATCGCGGGCCAGCAGCGTGGCCGCCAGACCGGCGACCTTTTCGCGGGAGGTGAAACCGAACACGTCGAGCACGTTCGCCTCGGTGATGGTGTCGCCGCAGAAGGCGACCAGTTGGTCGAGCATCGACTGGGCGTCGCGCATGCCGCCGTCGGCTCCTTTGGCGATCGCCCATGCGGCCGATTGGTCGAGGGCGATTCCCTCGGCGGAGGCGATGTGGAGCAGGTGCTTGGCGATCGTTTCGGTGGGGATCGGCCGGAGGTCGAACCGTTGGCAGCGGGAGAGGATGGTCGGGAGGATCTTGTTAGCCTCGGTGGTGGCGAAGATGAACTTCACATGCGGCGGCGGCTCCTCCAGGGTCTTCAGAAGCGCGTTGAACGCCGCGTTGGAAAGCATGTGGACCTCGTCGATGTAGTAGATCTTGAACTGTCCGCGGGTGGGGGCGAAGCGGACCGAGTCGCGCAACTCGCGGATCTGGTCCACGGAATTGTTGGAGGCTCCGTCGATCTCCAACACGTCGAGCGACCGGCCTTCGGCGATTTCGATGCAGACGTCGTCGTCGGGGTTGAAGTCGATCATGGGGCCGCCCGGGCAGTTGAGGGCTTTGGCGAGGATGCGCGCGGTGGAGGTTTTGCCGGTGCCTCTGGGGCCTACGAACAGATAGGCGTGGGCGAGCCGCTTTTGGGCGATCGCGTTGCGGAGGGTGCGGACGACATGCTCCTGGCCCAGAACGTCGTCGAACGTCTTGGGTCGGTATTTTCTGGCAAAGACCTGGTAGCTCACGGGGGGGATTGTAGGGATGCCGGGCGGTTTGTCATTGCTCAGTTTCAGGGAAACGAAAAAAATGCCGGTTGGGCTTGGCACGGGCGGGTCGGGAAAGTAGGCATGGCGGCATGAACGGGCGCGCCGAAATCCCAGAAACCGAGGAAAAACGCCGGCTTTACGCCGATGCGCGGCTGGCATTGGCCGGATTGCTGGCCGGCGAGACCGACCGGACGGCGCGGATGGCCGGATTCGTCGCCGTGTTGCACGGAATGATGCCGCATTTCGACTGGACCGGGTTCTACCGGGTTAGCGGCGGCGGGCTGGTGATCGGTCCCTATCAGGGAAGCCCCGGTTGCGGGCGGATCGGCTGGGGGCGCGGCGTGTGCGGTACGGCGTGGGCCACGGGCGAAACCCAGGTGGTGCCGGACGTCCACGCGTTTCCCGGCCACATCGCGTGCGACTGCCGGTCGGAAAGCGAGATCGTGGTGCCGGTGAAGGACTCCGCCGGGCGGGTGGTGGCCGTGTTTGATGTGGATAGCTTCCGCAAGGGCGCGTTCGACACGGTGGACCGGGAGGAGTTGGAAATCCTGTTGGCGGACGCGTTCAGTGATTGAAGATGAACTCCTTCGAGTTGAGCAGCGCCCAGAAGATGTCCTCGAGGATCTCGCTGGATTTCTTCGGGTCGGCGGCTTCCGCCAGAGCGGGCGCGAGGCGCTTCTTTTCGTCGTCCGTGGGTGGACGGGAAAGGGCGGTCAGATAGAGGGTGTCGAGGATTTCCGTTGGAGATTTTTTCGCTTCGATCAGTGTGGGGACCACCTTTCCCTGGATGATCCGCTGGTGGATGCTGTCGCCGTTGAGCAGGTGGAGGGCCTGGGACAGGTTGGGTTCCATCTTGACCTCGCAGGAGCAGACGGTGGCGCGGGTGGCGCGGCCGAAGGTGGTTAGGAAATAATTGGTGGTGTTGCCGTCGGCGATCTGCACCGCGCGCGCGCCGGATGGCAGGCCCTTGAATTTGTTGGGCGTGGCGGTGGCCTGGGAAATGCAGTCCAGCAGCACTTCCGCGCGGACCCGGCGGATCATGGCGTGGGAGAAATTCCGGCTGTCGGTTTCGTTGGACGGATTGGTGCGGGTGGATAGCTGATAGGTCCGGGACGTGCAAATGTCGCGGACCAGCTTGCGCATGTCGAAGTTGTATTCGACGAACTTCGCGGCGAGCGCGTTGAGCAGTTCCGGATTGGACGGCGGGTTGGAAACGCGCACGTCGTCCACCGGATCGACGATGCCCACGCCGAGAAAGTGCGCCCAGACGATATTGGCCACGTTGCGGGCGAACCACGGGTTGTCCGGCGCGGTGAGCCAGTTGGCCACGGCCTTGCGGCGCGGGGTGCCGGCCAGGTCGGGCTTCGGGCCGCCGAGGTACTTCGGCACGGCGTTCTGCTTGGTGACGGGATGCTGCACCTCGCCGTCGGCGTCGAAAACAATCCGTTCGCGCGGATCCTCGGCGGGTTTGCGTTTCACCTGGGCGAAGAACGAGGCGAAGCTGTAGTAGTCGCCCATGGTCCAGCGATCGAACGGATGGTCGTGGCACTGCGCGCACTGGATGCGGGTGCCCATGAACACCTGGGCCACGTTTTCGGTTAGCTTGAGGACGTTTTCCTCGATCTGGAAATAATTGGTGGCCGGATTGGCGAAGGTGCCGCCCTCGGCGGACAGCAGTTCGCGGACGAGCTGGTTGAACGGCATGTTGGCGGCGATGCGCTCGCGCAGCCATTGATAGTAATTGAGCGCCGCCTTGTAGGAGACCTGCTGCGCGCCGTTGTTGAAGGTGCGGATCTGCATCAGCTCCGCCCATTTCATCACCCACATTTCGGTGAATTCCTTGCGGTTGATCAACTCGTCCACCAGCAGCGCCCGCTTGTCGGGGCGGGTGTCGGTTAGGAAAGCCGCGCGCCGCTCCGGGGTGGGCAGCGCTCCTATCAGATCCAGATGGACCCGCCGGAGGAACGCCTCGTCGTCGCACAGGCCGGACGGCAGCACGCGCAGCTTGTTGAGCTTGTCGGCGACGAGCGGGTCGATGTAGTTGAACGCCGGAAACTCGGGCCGCTGATAGGCCGGATCCTTGGGAATGACGATGGCCTGGGTGACCTCGTTGAGCGTGTGGTAGCGCGCCAGCAGGAACGCCTCGCCGCGATTCTTCGAGGTGGCAATGTTGGAGCCGCGCTGGATGGTCACCGAGTTGTCGTTGGAGGTGGAAAACACCGAGAGGCGGGTGACGTCGCGGTCGGAGCCGTCGGTGTAGGTGGCGCGGACGGTGTAGGGCACGGTGACGTCCGGGCCGGCGAGGACCACCTGCGGAGGCTCGATGGTGATGGCGGTGGCCTGGGGGATTTCCCCCTGATCGTAGCGCGCGCCATCGGCGATCCAGGTGCGGAGGGTTTCATAAAACCGGCTGTCTTTTTTCATCAGCGCGCCGCCGGTGTGCGGGACCGCGCCGATTGCTTTGGTTAGGAGGAGCGAATCCTCGGGAACCGCCAGATTGATGCGGCGTCCGGGAATCTGGGTGGTGAGCCGTTCGAAGTCGCCCTTGGGATCGTAGGCGTAGATCGAGAGCATGAATCCGTCCTGTCCGCGGGCGGAACCGTGGCAGGATCCGGTGTTGCAACCGGCGGCGGTCAGAACGGGCATCACGTCCAGTTGGAAGGAAACCGGGCGCGGCTTGGTGGCATCCTTGACGGTGACGGGTACCTCGGTTTTCAGGCCGCGGTATTCGATGAGCAGCTTGGTGGAGCCGTCTTTGAGCGGGGTGAGCAAGGTGCCGTCGAGCTTGGCGAGAGATGGATCGGCGAGGGAGACTTTCGATAGACCGGTGATGTTGTGGGTGGCCGCGTCTTTGAACCGGGCGAGGATGACGACGCGGTGTTCATCGGCGGCGGTTTCCAGCGAGACGGCTTTGGGAAACGCCTCGATCATGGCGATTTGCGGGTCCGGCGGCGCGTCCCAGCGGGGAAGATCGGTGGCTTTGCGCGGCGAGAGCGTTTCACCCGAGGGCCAGGGGGCGCTGGCGCCGATCCATGTCTGGAGAGCGGCGGTCTCCTCGGCGGTCAAGCGTGGCCCATGCTTTTCGGGCGGCATCAGATCGGTATCACCGTCCGGCAGGCGGGTGCGGGCGAGCAGCGGAGAATCCGTCGGCTTGTCGGCAAGGATGGCCGGACCACCTTCGCCGCCCTTCGCGAGCGCCTCGCGGGTGGTCATGAGCAGCCCGCCCTTGGATTTTCCTTCCGTGTGGCATTCGAGGCACCGGGTTTCCAACACGGCGCGGGCCGCGTCAAACGCCGGATCCGCCGCAGCGCAAACGGCTGAGGAAACAAGCAGCAAACAGGGATGAAAACGACGCATTCGGAACATACGAAGCCCGAGTTTCGCACATTTCAACCGGATTGCACGCGGGGATTTCATGGAGCGCTGCCCCGAGGGAGCGAGCCCCGTAGCCGCGCTCGTGAGAGCGTGGCGTTCCCAGGTGCTTCCCATCACGGAAAATTCACCGCCAAGCCGCCAAGTTCGCAAAGAAGATCGAGGATTGAAGATCGTGGATGAAGAGGCACAACGCCCCCAATAACCAATAACAAATAACCAATAACCCCCGGCGCATCCGCCCCCGTAGCCGCGCTCGTGAGAGCGTGGCCGCCATAGAATCAGCCCATGGAAAGCGCCATCTTGTCTTGCGCGCATTCTTCGTTTCTCCTAAAACCCAAGCCATGAAAGCCGCGCTACTCGCGATTTTTGGGATCATTATCGTTGCGATCATAGGTGTGGCCGCTTGGTCGGAATACGGATATTCCATCGTATGCACCAAGTGCTTGGCCACGAAGCACGCCACGGAACAGCGGTTCTTCGGGCTAACCATCCGGACGACCGTATCGCCTATCGGAGGCGGCCAGAATTACGAGGGCGTTTTTGGCCGTCCGTGCGATCATGTGTTTCACCGGGGTGGCTGGGGAACGATGCATCTTGGGTTTATCTCCTGTGGAAAGACCCGGGAGGGGTTGCTCTATGAACCGCGGGACAGCGCCGTGGCCATGGCGTTTCGTGCCACGAAGCTTTATCACGACGATGAATTGACGAAACGAACCTTCGCCATGATCGACCGACTCGCGCCACCGGATGGAACCACGCCGTCGAACGACAGCGAGGCGGGACGCACCAGGGAAGTCACGCTGCGTCTGCTCGGTCACTTTCTGGGACGTGCGAACTCGTCCGAGGATTGGCGGCTGATTCTCCAGGCGGCCGAGAACAGCTTCGAGGACACCACCGGCCTACCTGATGCTCCTTCCCCGTAGCCGCGCTCGTGAGAGCGTGGCGTTCCCAGGTGCTTCCCATCCCGGAAAATTTCACCGCCAAGCCGCCAAGTTCGCCAAGAAAGATCGTGGATTGAAGATCGTGGATCGTGGATGACGAAGCGCAAGCCCCCAATAACCAATAACAAATAACCAATAACCCCCGGCGCATCCGCCCACCGTAGCCGCGCTCGTGAGAGCGTGGCCGCCATAGAACCAGCCCATGGAAAGCGCTATCTTATCTTGTATCTTGTATCTTGAAGTCTTGGGTCTTGTCCATCCCGGACAGGTCCCGTTGAAAGAATCCGTCCCGCCGCGGCTTATCCGGTGGTGACCATGACCCGATCTATCAAAATTGTCCTGCCACTCGCGCTCGTTCTATCCGTTTCCGCGGCTGCCGCGGACACCCCGGCCTTGACGCGCTCGCCGCTAACGGTTTTCCCGGTGGCCCCGGTGCGCGTGGTCTGGCAGAGCGGGAAGGGAGTGGAGCACGCCGCGTCACTGCTGGAGAAATCGGCCGGACAGGCGGTGCTCAACGCGCCGCGTCCGGCATGCGTGCTCGGGAACTCCGGCGCCGTTCTGTTGGATTTCGGCAGGGAACTGCACGGCTATGTGGAGCTTTTCACCCCGATGACCAAGGACCAGGCCAAGCTCCGGAAAGTGCGGGTGCGCTTCGGCGAATCGGTGGCCGAGGCGATGGCCGAACTTGGGGGCGAGACCAACGCTGGCAACGACCACGCGGTGCGCGACCAGGTGGTGGCCTTGCCGTGGCTGGGGAAAAAGATGGTGGGTCCCAGCGGATTCCGGTTCGTGCGGATCGACAACGCCGATCCGGATCTGCCCGTGGAACTCAGCGAGGTTAGGGCGATGCTCCAGATCCGCGATTTGCCGCAGGTGGGTTCGTTCCGCTGCAACGACGAGCGGCTCAACCGGATCTGGCAGACCGGCGCCTACACCGTCCATCTCAACATGCAGGAATACCTGTGGGATGGCATCAAACGCGACCGGCTCGTCTGGATCGGCGACATGCATCCGGAAGTGGGCACCATCCACGCGGTATTCGGCGCCAACGAGGTGGTCCCCGCGTCGCTCGATCTCACCCGCGACGTGACACCGGTCAGCGATTGGATGAACGGGATTTCCAGCTACTCGATGTGGTGGGTGCGCATTCATGAGGACCTGCTGCTCCATCAGGGCGACCTCGCCTATCTGAAACGGCAGCAGCCTTACCTGACCGCCCTGCTGAAACGGCTGGCGGCCCTGGTGGGGCCGGACGGGCGGGAACGGATCGACGGCATGCGGTTTCTCGATTGGCCGAGTTCTCCTAACAAACAAGGCGTGACCGCCGGATTGCAGGCTTTGCTGGTGATGACGCTGGAGAGCGGCCAGCGGCTGATGACCCGGCTGGGCGACGCGGAAACGGCGGAACTGTGCGCCGATGCCGCCACGCGCGGCCGTAAGGTGGTTCCTAACGCCAACGGGTCGAAATCCGGCGCGGCCCTGCTCGTGTTGGCCGGCATGGCCGACGCGAAGTCCACTGCCACCGATGTTCTCAAGAAAGACGGCGCACGGCATCTATCGACATTCTACGGTTACTACGTGCTCCAGGCGCTTGCGGCGGCAGGCGACACCACCACCGCTCTGGAATTCGCGAGGACCTACTGGGGTGCGATGCTCGATCTCGGAGCGACCACGTTTTGGGAGGACTTCGATCTCGATTGGGTCGATGGCGCGGGCAGAATCGACGAACTGCCGGCACCGGGCAAAAAGGACGTCCACGGCGGCTACGGCGCCTATTGCTACAAAGGCTTCCGTCACAGCCTCTGCCACGGATGGGCCAGCGGCCCCACCGCGTTTCTCAGCCAAACGGTGCTCGGAATCAGGCCGATCGAACCCGGATGCTCGGTGGTTCGGATAGACCCGCAACTCGGAGATCTCGAATGGGCCGAGGGAACCTACCCGACCCCGCATGGCCCGATCCGCGTCCGCCACGAACGCTCCGCAGACGGCGGTGTGCGCTCGGAGATCGACGCGCCGCGGCAGGTCAAGGTGGTTAGAGGAACCGATTGATCGGTCGGACGCGAGGGTCCTGTAACCCCGTGCTCCCCGAATGGTTCCCCCTTTGTCGCATTTTGCTGGCGGAGCGGGCGTGAGGACCGCATAGTCCGGGTGTGGACCTGTTTTCGATGACATCGCGGCCGAGCGGGCCAAAGGCGCTATCCGTGACCCAGTTGTTGCGGAAGATTCGGGGGCTGTTGGAGGCGGGGATCGGCGAGGTTTGGGTGGAGGGAGAGGTCTCCAATCTGCGGAAACAAGGGAGTGGACATTGGTATTTCACCCTTAAGGACGAAGGCGCGCAGATCCAGTGCGCGATGTTCGGTGCGGTGCGCAAGGCGGGATCGCAGGCGCTGTCGGATGGCGCGCTGGTGCGGGTGTTCGCGGAGGCGAGCGTCTATGAGGCGCGGGGGCAACTCCAGATCATCGTCTCCAAGGTGGAGCCCGCCGGGATGGGCGATCTCCAGGCACGGTTTGAGGCACTGAAGCGGAAACTCCAGGCCGAGGGGCTGTTTGAGTCGGCGCGGAAACGCCCGCTGCCGGCGTTTCCGAGGGTGGTGGGGATCGTGACCTCGGAGACCGGCGCGGTGATCCGGGACATTCTCAATGTGATGGAACGGCGCGCGCCGTGGATCCGGACGGTGCTGCTGCCGGTGCGGGTGCAGGGAAAGGGTGCGGAGATGGAAATCGCGCGGGCAATCGAGAGGCTGGGACGTGCCTCGGATTTCGGATGGCCGGCCTGCGATGTGCTGATCGTCGGGCGGGGCGGGGGATCACTGGAGGACCTTTGGTGTTTCAACGAGGATGTTGTGGCACGGGCGATCATTGCTTGTCCGGTTCCGGTGGTCTCGGCGGTGGGACATGAAACCGACTTTACCATCGCGGATTTTGTGGCGGACCTGCGGGCACCCACGCCCAGCGCGGCGGCGGAGTTGGTGGCCCCGGATGGTGCGGAACTGATGGCGCGCCTGAGACAGTGGCGGACCCGGCTTGAGCGGGTGATGGCACAGACGTTGCGGCAAGGCGCGGATCGGTTGGCCGGATTGAAACGCGGCGTGCTCCAGCGCGATGGCGAAAAGCTGCTTCGTGAGCCGATGCTTCAAGTGGACTCGTTGCGCGGGCGCTTGTCGCAGGCGGCCGAACGGTCGCTGGAAACCAAAGCGCGTGGACTGGAAGCGGCGCGGACACGGCATCAATCCCAGCAGCCGGCGCGGGTGCTGGAACGGCGGCTGGAGTCACTGGGGCACCAGCGGGTGCGGTTGGCTCATGCGCTCGATGAACGCCTCGGCCGTGACGGACTCCGCTTGGGCCGGCTACGGGAAATGCTCCGCACGCTGGGCCCGGAATCCGCATTCCAGCGAGGGTTCTCACTCACACTCGACCCGTTAGGTCGGGCGTTGCGTTCGGCACAAGGACTCGTCCCGGGAACCCGTCTTCTAACGAAACTATCCGATGGCGAGGTGAGCAGCGTGGTGGTGGAATAGGCGAATGACAAGAGGCGGGCGTCAGGCGGGCAAGCGGTTTTCCCATCAGATTCGGCCCCGATCGAAATGGGCCTGCGGATTTCGGGCCGTCGGCCGCGGACAGCTCTAACGAACGCGGATTCCGGGCAGTCGCTCCCTTGCGTAAACCGGCCTGTCGATATGGCGGAGTGGGCGTGGGCAAACCGGGTGGATAGGCCGGTGATTGTATCCGCGCCTGCCGCCGATTGTGCTGGTGCCTTGGCGGGAATGCCGCTATTGGAAGGCATGAGCCATCCGTTTCCTCCTCCGCTTCCGTTGGTTCCGCCCCGCCCGGTGATGTGCCGGATGGCGCTGGTATCGTTTCTTCTCAGCATCATCGGAGGTTTGTTTTTCGCGCTTCCTTCGGTGGCCGGGGTGGTTATAGGGCACCAATGTCGGCGTCGGATCCGGCGGTCGGCGGGTAGGCTTGAGGGGATGGGGTTCGCCACCGCCGGTGTGGTCATAGGTTATGTTTTCATCGCCGTTTGGCTTGGATTCTTCATGTTGGCTGCGACATCGCCCGGGTTTCTGCGGGCGATGAAAGGGCATCCCGACGAGGTTGTCTCCAGACGGATTCTCAATGAGAGGAAGACCTTCAAGACGAAGCTAACAAGGCAGTTGCGGGAGGATTTTCCGGCGGGGGAACCGGATGCCGCCAGCGGCATGGTGCGGGTGGAATATCCCGGACCGCTTGGCGCGATGGCCGCCTACGTTTCCAAGGACCCCGGAGATGGCAAAAAACATCCGGCGATCATTTGGCTGGTGGGTGGCTTTGACAACAGCATTTCGCCCTCGATGCTGGTGCGGGGAACACCCGACAACGACCAATCGGCGAGTGCGTTCCGCGAGGCGGGGCTGCTGATGATGTATCCGTCACTGCGGGGTGGAAACCAGAATCCCGGCTTCAAGGAGGCGTTTCTCGGCGAGGTGGACGATGTCGCGGCGGCATTCGCGTGGCTGAGGGATCAGCCGTTCGTTGACGGATCCAGGATCTATCTGGGAGGGCACAGCACGGGCGGGACTTTGGCGTTGGTTGTCGCCGCGGCGGTGCCGGAGTTGCGCGGCGTGGTCGCGTTCGGGCCGGTGCACGATGTCGGTCTCTACGGGCAGTCGAACCTGCCGTTCGACGTGGATCAAAGGGCCGAGTGCGACCAACGCTCGCCGTCGAAGTTTGTCAGAATCATTCGTCCGCCCACCGTTGTGATAGAGGGGGAGGATGGGAACGTGGGCTCGCTCTGGATGTTGCGGACGTTTGGAGGCAATTCCCGTGTGAAGTATTTCGAAATAGCCGGTGCGGACCATTTCGAAATCCTGCGACCGCTTTCTGAGGTGCTTGCCAAAGCGTTGCTGGCCGATACCGGGAGAAACCCGGAGATCCGGGTGGATCGGGCGGCGCTTGATGCCGCGATGGCGCGCCAGAAGACCCGATGAATGGCAGTTTTCGCACGGGCGGGGGGCGGGTGGGCATGCCATGACGTGCGCGGCCGCCGAGGCACGCTCCGGTTAGATCTCGTCCAACATTTTCTGGAAGTTGGCGAACATGGCGTCCAGTTCGTCGGTGCTGGGCGGAGCGCCTATGACTTCATCGAAGGTGGTGAAAACGATGTATTCGTCGTCGAGTTCGCCGATGAACGAGCTGGCCTGGCAGGAGGTTTGCTGGCCCCACTTGATGCGGGTGGCGCAGTAGGTCATGGTGAGTTGGTCGCGGGCGCGGGTGATGCCCACGTAGAGCAGGCGGCGTTCCTCGTCCTTGGTGCCTTCCGCGATGCTTCGGGTGTGCGGGAGGAAGCCCTCCTCCAGGCCTACCAGATAGACGCGGGGAAACTCGAGGCCCTTGGAGGCGTGCAAGGTGATGAGGGTGACACCGGCCTTTTTTTCCAGATCCTCGTCCTCGCGGTCGGAGGCGAGGGCGGAGTCGTCGAGGAAGGCTTGCAGCGAGCGGCCTTTGGCGGTGTGGGCGCGGAGGCTTTCGATCACGCTGAACACGCCCTCGCCGCGTTGCTGGCGTTCGGAGTCGGACTTGCAGGCGCGCTCGATCCACGGGAGGTATTCGATTTCGGAGATGAGTTGTTGGAGCACGTCGGCGGGGTTTTCTCCGGCGATTTCTATCCGGTTCTTCGCGCCGGCGATGAGAGCGACGAACGACTCGATGCTTTCGCGGGCCTTGGTGCCTAGCTGCCAGGTGAACTGTGGGTCGCAGAGCGCGTGCCAGACGCTGTCGTGATGCTCGCGGCTCCAATCGGTGGCGAGCACGGCGGTGGCTTGGCCGATCCCGCGGGGGGGGGCGTTGAGCACGCGCAGCAGCGGCACGTCGGCGTCCGGGGCGGCGAGCAGTTGGGCGTAGGCGAGCACATCGCGCACCTCGCGGCGGTCGTAGAAACTCTGCGCGCCGACCATCCGGTAGGGGATTTTCCGTTCGCGCAGGGCGAGTTCCAGTTTGCGGCTTTGGCCGTTGGTGCGGAAAAGGACGGCGAAGTCCTCCCACTGGACGCCGGGGGTGCCGCGGCCGCCCAGGATTTCCTCGGCGATGAACTCCGCCTCCTCGTCGTCGCCGGGCATGGCCACGATGCGCACCGGCTCACCGCCCACGCGGGTGGCGCGCAGGATCTTCTCGCGCCGGCCGAAATTGTGCTTGATCAGGCTGTTGGCCGTGTGGAGCACCGCGCGGGTGGAGCGGTAGTTTTCCTCGAGCCGGATGACCCGCGGATTCGGGAAGAACCGCTCGAACTGCAGGATGTTGGCCGATTCGGCACCCCGCCAGCCGTAGATCGACTGGTCGTCGTCGCCGACCACGCAGACGTGATAGGGCTCCGCCACCAACTGTTGGAGCAGTTTCATCTGCAACGCGTTGGTGTCCTGGAACTCATCCACGGTGACCCGCCGGAAACGTTGTTGGAAATGCTCGCGGACGTCCGCGTGCTCGCGCAGCACCCGTTCGGCCAGCAGCAGCAGGTCGTCGAAGTCCACCGCGTTCTGGGCGCGCAGTTCGTTCTGATAGGCCGTGCCGAGGGTGGCGAAGAAATCGTCCTCGATCTCGGAAGGATCAACCCCCTGGTTTTTCGCCTTGGAGATCGCGGCGATGACGGTTTCCGGTTTGACCTTTTCATCGGAGCCGCCCTTTCGGACGAGCAGTTGTTTCATCAGTCCGGTTTGGTCGGACTGGGAGCAGATCGAGAAATTCCGTTTGTAGCCCAGCTTGTCGATGCCGCCGCGCAGGATGCGCACGCAGAGCGAGTGGAAGGTGCAGACGGTCATCGCCTCGGCGGCCTTTTTCGAGACCATGCCGGCGATGCGCTCGCGCATTTCGGAGGCAGCCTTGTTGGTGAAGGTGACCGCGAGAATATCGGCGGGCGGGATTTTCCGCTCGAGCATGTGCGCGATCCGGCAGGTGACCGTGCGGGTCTTGCCGGTGCCCGCGCCGGCGAGGATCAGAACCGGCCCGTCGAGAGCGCCGACCGCCTCGCGCTGGGCCTTGTTCAGGGAATCGAAGGAAAACGACATCAGTTGGGGGAAAATTTGAAATTTGAGATTTGAAACGGACCGGCGCGCGGGAGCGGCGAGGGTAGGGGAGCGGGCGGGCGTGTCAAGGTCGGGGGTGGGCGAGTATTGGGCTTGCGCGGTTTGGTTTGGCCGCGCAAGCTGCCCGCGTGCAGGATGCCGAGGAAAAGTTGCCGGTCGATGAGTTGCTGCGGGCGTTGGAGTCCGCGGACGCCGAGGCCGTGCGCGTGGCGGCGGAGGAACTCCACTACGCCGACCTTGCGGCGCTCTACGAAAACCTGGAGGAGGAGCAGCGCGAGCGCCTGCTGACCAGCATCGGCCCGGAAATGGCGACCGACGTGATCGCCGAGCTGCCCTATCCGCTGATCGAGGAGGCGCTGAACTATTTCAAGCCCGCACAGTTGCGGGTTTTGTTGGGAAACCTTTCCGACGACGACCGCGTGGACGTGTTCCAGGTGGTTTCCGAGGAAACCCAGCGGCGGTTTTTCGCCCTGCTGGGGCCGCGCGACAAGGAACTGACCCGCAGTCTGCTGAAATACGAGGAGGATACCGCGGGCGGACGCATGACCACCCAGGTCGGCCGGATCACGGCGGACATGACGGTGAAACAGGCGCTGGCCGTGCTGCGGCGCGACCGCGAGGATACCCAGACGCTGGCGCGGATTTTCGTGGTGGATGAGCAGGGACGGCTGGTCGGTCGGGTGCGCCTGCGCGACCTGGCGTTCAACACCTGGGACACGCCCGTCCGCACGATCATGGAAGAGGCGTCCGAGTTCATCCTCGCCACCGCCGACCAGGAAGAGGCGGCCCGCGTTTTATCCAAATACGACCTGATCGTGCTTCCGGTGGTGGATGAGTTCCATCACTTGCTAGGCGTAATCACCTACGACGACGCGCTCGAGATTCTCCAGGAAGAATCCACCGAAGACATCGAAAAACTCGCGGCCATCAGCGGTGAGCAATCGGAGGTGGCCTATCTGAACACCAGCTCTACGGACCAATACCGCCGCCGGGTTTTCTGGCTGGTAGGGCTGGCGTTTGTGTCGATCGGGTCCGGCTACGTGATGTTCCGGTTCAGCGGGGTGCTGCAGCAAGCGTGGATGCTTTCGTTGTTCCAGCCCATGGTGGTGGCTGCCGGCGGCAACTCCGGCGGACAGGCGGCGACGATGGTGGTTCGGGCGATGGCATTGGGGGAAATCAGCGCGGGCAGCGCGCTGCGGGTGGCTTGGAAAGAGGCGCAAACCGGGCTGTTTCTGGGGCTATCGCTGGGCATTGCGGTGGCCGCGTTCATTTCGCTGCTGTTGCCCCACCTTGCCGGGTCCACCGGCGCGCATTTCGGCTTTCTGCAGCTTGCGGCTACGGTGGCCGTGGCGGCCACGGTCCAGGTCCTATCCGCGACGACACTCGGTGCCTTGCTGCCGATCTTCGCGCGGGCGATCAAGCTGGACCCCGCGGTGGTTTCCGCGCCGTCGCTGGCCTCGATGGTGGACGTTTCCGGGATGCTGATCTACTTCACCATCGCCGGCGCGCTGTTGCGGCTGTGACGGGTCTCGCCGGAGCGGCTTGAGATTTTTTGTCACTGCCGTCCCACAGACTGGGCGCGGTGCGTCCTGAGCCTTGATTTGACAAGGCCTTGGGTTCGTTTTTGGAAAATGGCGATTGCGACTTTTTTGCCAGTGGTTGATATATCCTTGGATTCACGC
>JAFLEH010000018.1 GCA_017301995.1 Verrucomicrobiota bacterium
TCCCATTCCGAACCCGGAAGTGAAACGCCGCAGCGCCGATGGTAGTGGGACGATAGGTCCTGTGAGAGTAGGTCGTCGCCAGGTATAAGCCCGGCACCGCGGAAACGCGGTGCCGGGCGCTTTGTTTTCAGGGAGGAACGCCAGCGGGCGCGCCAACCCGGACCACGGCGCACGCCGCGGGACCCGCGGGCCTCCGATGGACCGATAGACCGGATTTCTCACGCTCCTTGATACAAGTCATGGAAGACGACTTGAGCGACTTGGCTGCGGCAAATTTTTTCAGCACTGCGAGAGCCTCTTATCCGTAAGCGGGGTCCCAAGCACCGTGCATTGGGATTTGCTAGGGCGGATTCATGCGTGTCATAGTCTGCCGATCTATGACACTTTCTGATAGTTCACGCCGTGAAGCGAGGCGAATCGCGGGGCGCTCAAGCCGCTGGCCAGGTAGGCAGCCAGGTAGGCATCAACCATGGTGTTCTGTTCGGGCGTATACCGCAGGCGACCGCGCCGGTCGGTTTTCATAATGGATTCATTCATAGCTGTCATAGGCGGGCAAACTATGACGCCTATGATATAGGCCCTCCGGAATCTTCAGAAGGCGCTACGTATCCCGCTTACTTCCATTCCGTGGGAGCGAGCGGCTTTTCGCCGGATCCGGAGTCAGAATGTCAGTGACTTGATCCGGTCTTCGGGTGGGACAAGGCCGCCGAGGGGGCCGGGGATGCGGTGTTTGATCACCTCTTTCATGATGCCCCGTTCGAAGCGGATGCGGGTGGCTTCGTCGAAGTGATCGCTGCTTCCATTGAGGACGATCCAGGTGGTGTCGCCGTCCAGATAGGCCGAGCAGAATGCGGCGTCGGCGCCGCCTTCCTCCGGGTACCAAGCGAACGGCAACGAGAATTTCCGGCCCTTTCCGGTAACGATGCGAATGGCGTCCTCCCCGAAGTCCACCTTCCATCGGCCATCCGGCAGATCGAGGGTGCGGCTGCGGAACGCGGGTTCCTTGGCGGCAACCTTGGTACCGGAAGGCATGGGAGGGATTTCCTTGAGAATCAGGTCACCGACCGCGTTCTGGGCGGCGTTTGCCTTGCGGTTCTGTTCGATGATGCCGCCATAGACCGGATCCTCGGGCGGCCCGGAAGGCGCGCAAGAGGATAGGGTGAGACATGCGGCGGCGATGGTCGTGGGGAGAATGACTCTCATGGTCCGCTAGCTTCGGCAACCTAGCGGAAATGTCAAGTCCGCGGGCGGATCAAAGTTTCCCGCAGGCGAGCGTGGTGGTGATCGTGTGCTTTGCGCCGGGGGCGAGTTGATAGGCGTTGCCCAGAGCGTTGGCGGTCTCGATGCAGAGCATGCCGGGCCATTCGTCGTCCCCGAAGTCGGGCATGGCCGCGGCTTTTGCGATCCACGGATTCCACACCACCGTGCTGGCGGAACCGCGTTTCGAAACCGTGATCTCGCGGCCGAGACTCGGGTCGGAAACGACAACGTCAGCGTCCGTATCGAGATAGACGCGGTCGGTCTCGCCCGTGATGGTGATCGGTGCCTCGCCCTCGGTTTTGGTCCGCGCGTCGTCGAGCCGGTCGAAGAACGAGCACCCCGCCAGCCCGCGGATGGAAACCTGGCGGACATCACCCACGGTGAGGTAGGTGTGCAATGCCTCGCTAACCGGCATGGTGTCGGCGCCGGTGTTTTCGATTTCCAGGCTAACAGTCAGCGTGGTGCCGAAGACCGCGGTGAAGATGGCTTTGAACGGATGGGGGCAGGGGTAGGGCGGGTTGGTGGCCGAATCCATGGCCAGGGTGGCGACGATTTCGCCGGCCGCGTTGGCGGTTGCTGAAACCAGCGACCACTCGGTTAGGCGGGCGATGCCATGCATGGGCGCGGAGGGATCGGCGGGATTCGCGCCAAACCACGGCAGGCAGAGCGGGATGCCGCCGCGGATCGGCTTGTGCCGCGCCCATTGGCTGCGCGCGCTCATGAAGAGCGTCTGGTGGTGGCCCGCCGGCTGGAAATGGGCAACGTGGGCGCCATGCAGATAGAGATGCCCGGAGGCAAGCGGCGTTTCCACCACCAGGCGGACCATCGGCTCCGGACATGCCTCCAACCGGACTCCGGGTGGCAGATCGATGTCGGAGGGCATCGGATGCGCGTTCATGATCGTTAGAACCGTTTGGTCAGCGTGAGCGCGAACAGGTGACCCTCGGGACGGTCCACGGCATCGAATTCATAGGCGTAGCGCGCCGAAGCGAGCAGGCCGGTCAGTGGGCAGACGCCGGAAACTTCCGCGCCAAGGCCCAGTTTCCGGTCGTTTTTGGTAGAAGTGGCCGCCGCGCCCTTGTCGTCGGTGGTCTGCTGCTGCCAATAGCCGACGATGCCGATGTCGAGGGTCGGGGTGATCGCCTTGCTGAGGCCGAATTCCAAGGTGTAAACCTGGCCGGGGCGGATATTGGTTTGCTCCTGTTCGTGGCAGAACTCGTAGCGGTTGAGGAGGGATAGCGCCCAGGATTTCTCCGAATCCAGATAGATGGTACCGCCGAAGGTGAGCATGTGCGACCAGAATCCCTTGGCCAACATATCCGGGCGGCCGGGGCTGAAATCGCCGGTGGGCGCCCAAACCGCGTAGCCCGCGGCGAGGTCCATTTGCGGCAGATGCCAGGAAAGCAGCAGGGGTTCCATCTGGATATCGCCGAGACCGAAGTAACTGTCTCCGGCGGTGGCACCGGGAACACCCGCGTCCCAATCCATATAACCGAACGGAACGATCACATCCATGCCGTAGTCCGCGCCGAACAGTTTCCAGTCGGTCATCCAGATCAGGCGCGGCGCGTTGAGGCATGCGGTAATATCAAACTCGGGCGGACCATTCTTGAAGCGGTCGGCGGTATAGAAGAACGTGTAGTCGCGGAAATAGAGTCCGGGAGGGGGAAGGGACGCGCCCTTGATCCCCTCGGCTCCGGCCGGATAGTGGCCCGCGACGATGGGTTGGGCGGATAGTTGCCCGGTGATCGCGAGCAGGCCCGCGCCGAGAACGAGACGATGAACGATGCGTTTCATAGGTGAGCGCAGGTATATCCGGCCGATGGGCGGCTGCCAAGCGGGGAATCGCAAAATTTGCGGAAAAATGGGCGATCGGATCACCCGCGGCGGGTAATGCCAATGATCGAGGCGAGCTTGTGGCCGGTCGCCCGGAGTTCGGGGTGCGCTTCGATTTCCGATAGTGTCCAGGGCAGCCGGAATCGCCAGTTGGTGCCGCCGGTGGTGCCGGGGGAGTTGATTCGGTCGCCGAGGCCGAACAGTTCGGTGACCATGAGCACGGCATAGCGCGAGCGGGAGGCGAAGAGGGACTTGAACAGCCGCCACTGGATGCCATCGGTGAAACGGGACCAATGGCCTCCGGTCGGACGGGGAATACCCGCAAATTCGGATAGGATGGTTAGGGTGCGGTCGGCGCCGTGGCTACCGGGGTGGTGATGGAGTGCCTGATGGCAACCATTCCAGACCGCGCCGATCGGGTCATGATCGTGGGTCGAGTAGGTGGCGAAGCTGCACTCCGGAAACAAATGTCCGGGCAGCGGGTGGCCGTGTTCGTTGCAATCCCAATGCGGGATCCGGAAGCCTGCGATGCCGAGACGCTCCAGATGCGGGCGGACGTAATCCGGCACCCATCCGAGGTCTTCGGCGATGATTTCCGCGCTGCCGGCGGCATCGGCCACCGCCTGCAGGCGGGGGGTGCCGTCCAGCAGATTGGCCGCCTTGTTTTCCGCGGTGTCGTCGGGCCGCATGAACCAGCGGGGCAGGCGTCCGCCGGTTAGGGCGGCGGCCTGCGGGTGGTCGAGCGCCGCGAACTCGCCATTGCGCTCCGGCCGCCATGGGAACGCGTAGATCCGATAGAATCCGAGGATGTGGTCGAGCCGGAACAGTTGGAACACTTCGGTATGCCGTTGGATCCGCCGTTTCCACCATGGGAAACCGTCCGACTCCATCTTGTCCCAGCGATAGAGCGGGATGCCCCAGTTCTGGCCCCACCTTTGGAGGAAGATATCATGATGGAACATGCTTTCCTGCGGAGACCCGCCGCTCCAGTCGAGGTGGAACGAATCGCGCTCGAAAAACACATCGCAGGAATGCCAACTGATGCCGATCGGGATATCGCCCATCAGTTTCACGCCGCGCGATTCCGCGTGGGAGCGGACGGACCGCCACTGGCGGAAACAGAGCCACTGCACGAAGGCGTGGAAATCGAGCCGGTAATCGGTCAGTTCCCCGTCCAGCGCGCGTTGTTTGGCCAGAAACGCGCGGGCTCCGGACGGGGTGCGGCAGGCTTCCGGCCAGCGGTCCCACGTCAAATCCTCACCGTGGATCTCCATCAGCCAGCGGAAAAGCTGATAGTCCGGCAGCCAGTCGGATTCGGCCTTTTGGAACTCCGCGAGTTCCGCCTGCCAGATCGGGCCGGCGTCCGGCCAGCGTGCCCACGCGGTTTCCAACAATCCGCGCTTCGCCCTGCGGACGGCGGGATAATCGACCAGCGGGGCGTTGATTTCATCCCGGATGTCGGCGCGGGCGGCGGCCACATCATCTTCGGTTAGGCCGGGAATTTCGCCGGGATCGAGGGTCAGATAGATCGGGTCGAGCGCCACCGACGAAATGGCGCTGTAGGGGCTTTCCTCCGCTCCGTGCTCGTTGATCGGCAGAAGTTGGAGAAACCCCACCTGGTGAGCGGCGGCCCAGTCGATCCATTCCTTGAGCGCCTTGGTATCGCCGATGCCGAGATCGCCCCGCCGCCGTGGGGAAAAGGCTGGGAGAAGGATTCCGGAAGTGCGGTTGGGATTGGTCGGCACGCGCGGGATGCTGGCAGGGCGGAGGGACCGGGTAAACCGAAAAATCGGACGGGTTGGCGGCCGGTCAATCTAGCGGAGGCTTCGCCTCAGACCCAAGACGGCAAGACCCAAGACGCAAGACTGAGAACGCCCCGTGAGCCATAGCGAACTCTGACATATCGGCGAAGCCGCATTCCGCATGGACGTCAGTCAAAACTTGGCCAAACATCATCGAATTCACGATTTCAAGAATCGAGCGGACTTGACCGTGAATCCTCCGCATGACGCTGTTGCCGGCGGTTGCGGGCACTTGCGGAACCGGGACTGGAGCCGCGCGGCGTGGTGCCAGCGAGGTAGGCGGGGAGATGGCGCGAACCGGTGGCCAGGTGGTCGGCGGCCAGCGCGTCGCGGGCGGTCATCGCCGGGATTCCGCGGGTTATCAGCATCTCCAACAACCGCTCGCCGAGCACCTCGGGAGCGATCCCGTGCTGCCGGGCGTAGCGCGCGTGAAGGTGGTCGGAAAACGCCATGAACGCGCGGAACGGGGAGGCGTCCGCCGGGTTTTCCAACAATAACGGCAGCGCCTTCGCGAAGCGGCCGCTGTTGGCGGTTAGATCCCAGTAGCGGGCGAAGCGCTTGAGCCGCTGCATCGCGGCATAATCGAGATCGCGGCCGCACAGAAGCTCGTAGGGCGCGCGCGGGGCGTAAACCATGCCGAACTCCGCGTCGTGGCGCGTGATCGGAGTGCCGCGCAGGCGCTTGAGGATGCCCACCTGGATCTCCTGCGGACCTAACCGCCACAGGCGGTCGAATCCCTCCGCGATGCTTTCCAGCGATTCGCCGGGCAACCCGAGGATGAGGTCGGCGTGGATGTGGACTCCGGTTTCGGTCCTGAGAAACCGCAGGTTGTCTTCTAACCGTCCGTAGTTCTGCCGTCGGCTGATGCGCGCGGCCACTTCCGGGTTGAACGTCTGAATGCCGACCTCGAACTGTAGCGCTCCCGCCGGGAAACGGCCGATCCACTCGCGCAATTCCGCGGGGAACCGGTCCGGGATCATTTCGAAGTGGAGAAACATGCCGGGCTGCCAGCGGTCGTGGAAAAATCGGAGGATTTCCATGCTGGCGCGGAGGTCGAGGTTGAAGGTACGGTCGAGGAACTTGAAGACCCGCGCGCCTCTATCAAGGAGGGTTTGCATTTCCGCCAGAAACCGCCCGAGCGGAAACATCCGCACCGGCTGGTCCACCGAGGAAAGGCAGAACTCGCAGGAAAACGGACAACCCCTCGACGCCTCCACGTAGATCACGCGGTGGGCGATGTCGTCGTCGGTGTAACCGCCGTACGGCAGCGCGATTTCCGCGAGGTTGGGCAAAGTGGCCGCGATGATTTTCGGCGGCGTTACTCCGGCTAACAAACTCCGGCAGGCATCGGCAAACGCGGTGTCCGCCTCGCCGGTGATGGTGTGGTCCGCCAGTTGGACGATGCGCTGTCCGGCGGTCTCGTGGCTCACTTCCGGGCCGCCGAGAACGATCCGGGTGGCCGGCGAAACGCGCTTGAGGATTTCCACCAGTTCGGTGGTGGGGTCGATATTCCAGATATAGACACCAAGGCCGATAACGCGCGGGTTTTCCGCCAGAAGCGCTTCCGCGATGTCGGCGGGACGTTGTTTGATGTCGAACTCGCGGATGGCGGCCCGATCCGCAAGTTCCCCGAGGTTCGCGTGGAGGCAGCGCAGCGCGAACGCCGTGTGGATATAACGGGCGTTGAGCGTGGCTAACAGGATGTCCGGCATGGCATGGAGTGAAGGTTAGAAAATGGATCCGGTGGCATCCGCCATTGCGCGGGACGCCTCATCCGCCTCGCCGGGCCAGCCGATTCGGGTTAGATGGTTGAGCGCGAGGCGCCATCCGGGCACCCACAATCCGGTGCGGGCGAGTTGGACGCCGTCCGGGGGAAACGCCGGCGTGCGCAGGGTGTGGCTGGCCAGATGGAAACCTGCCCATGCCCGCCAGATCCGCGCCTCCGGATTGGGTCCGGACATGCGGGTGGCGAGATGTTGGAAATGGCGGACCGGGTTGCCCAGAAATCCGCGGCTCCCATCTTCCGCGCGCCGGAGCAGCCACACCAGCGCGCGATAGGGCGGGGGATGGAGATCCAGAATCGCAACGGGAGGCGCAGGGTCGGCCATCCAGGCTTTGTTGAGTTGGAGCAACGCCTGGGCGGGCTTGCCGGAGCACCAGAGCCACTGCGCGTATGCCAGCGCGTCCTGATAGAACGCGGCGCCGCGGATTTTCCCGTGCCGGCGGGTCACCCTGTGATCCAGCGGCGCGGCGGTTTCCGGCAGCCACGGGCACGGGGGATTCGCGGCGGCATCGCCGCTCACGATTTGCGGTCGAGGGTCATCACACATTCCAGATGCCGGGTGTGGGGGAACAAATCGAACGGTTGGACTTCGGCGAGCTGATAGCCACCGGTGCCGAGTTGTTTGAGATCGCGCACCTGGGTGGCCGGATCGCAGGAAACATAGACCACGCGCCGCGGGCCGAAGGCGGCGAGCTGATCGAGAAACTCCGGCGTGCAGCCTTTGCGCGGCGGGTCGATCACCACCGCGGTGCGGTCCGGCGGAAACGCGATGCCGGCGAAGATCGCCTCCGCCGAAGCGGTTAGAAAGTCGGCGTTCGCAATGCCGTTGGCCGCGGCATTGCGGCGCGCCCATTCGCAGGATGTTTCCGAAACCTCGACGCCCGCGACCTTTTCGAAATGCCGGGCCAGGGTGAGCGCGAAAAGCCCCGATCCGCAATACGCGTCAACGAGATGGTCGATTCCCGGTTGGGCGGCCTGCGCGGCCACATAACCGGTGAACGCCGGCAGGATGAACGGGTTGTTTTGGAAAAAATCCCCGGCGAGGAACTTGAATGTTAGGTCGCCGACGGTTTCTTCCGCGACGGTGTTGGGATCCGTCTCCACCCTGCCGCCGGTGGCGCGCAGGAGAATGGTGGCCCCGCGTTTGAACGAGGCCGCGCGTTTCCGGAGTCCTTCACGAACCGCGGGAAGCGCCGCGTTGATATCGTCCATCGCGATCGGGCATTGCGGGACATCGACGAGCTGCGAGCGGCGGCCATTCGCGAGAAATCCGATAGGTCCCAGTTCGCCGTTCGCGGGCGCGCCGAAATGCGGGGTGATCTTCGACCGGTAGTTGCGCGTTTGGTTGGATGATAGGCAGGGATTCACCGGGTGGCTGATGCCGGCCATGTGCTGGAGCAACTCGCCGACCTGCCGCGATTTCCACGCGAGCTGTGCCGGATAGGCGAGGTGCTGGTATTGGCATCCGCCGCATTCCCCGAACAGCGGGCAGATCGGCGCGACGCGGTCCGGGGAGGGTTCGAGCACCTCCACCAGATCGGCGTGGGAGCAGTTCTTGTCATTCCGATAGACCCGCGCGCGGATCCGTTCGCCGGGAAGCACGAACGGCACGAAAACCACCCATCCGTCGGCGCGGCAAACGCCCGAGCCGAGATTGGCCAGAGAATCGACGGTTAGGTCGATTTCCTGGTGATAGGCGAACGGGACGGGAACGAATTTGCGGGGAGGTCGCTGCATGGTGCGGGGGCGATCATGGCGCAACCCGCCGCCGGGGGCAATGCCAGAAGTGCGGGACGCGCTTGCCGCTTGACGGGGGCGGGGCGGATTGGGAGGGTGTCCCGGATGAAGCGGCTAATCGTTATGTTCTCCAACGCGTTTCCCCTATGGCTGGTGCTCGGTTGCGGCTGGGCATGGTGGCAGCCGGACGCGTGGACATGGTTTCGGCCCCATATCGAGGTGGGGCTGGGTGTGATCATGCTTGGAATGGGACTGACGCTCCGGGTGGCGGATTTCGCCGCGGTCGTGCGCACACCGGGACTGGTGGGGCTGGGCGTGGCGGCGCAATTCCTGATCATGCCGCTGGCGGCGTGGGCGGTGGCGAAGGCGTTCCATTTGGAACCGGGCCTGGCGATCGGGCTGATCCTCGTCGGATGTTGTCCGGGAGGCACCGCGTCCAACGTGATTTGCTATCTGGCGCGGGCGAATGTGCCGCTGAGCGTGTTGTTGACGATGAGTTCCACGATTGTGGCGATTGTGGCCACTCCGATGCTCACCCGGTGGCTCGCCGGAGCGTGGATGCCGGTGGACGCTTTGGCGCTGTTCCGGTCGATGCTGATCGTGGTGCTGCTGCCGCTCGCGTGCGGGGTAGCGGCAAACTCGTGGCTGGGAAGGTTGCGGCATCCGGAGAGGGTTAGATCCTGGATTGACTCGGCGGGCCCGCTGTTGAGTGTGGCGGTGATCGTGCTGATCGTAGGCTGCGTGGTGGCGGCGAAAAAGCCGGAGATTTCCCGGTCGGCCTTGCCGCTTTTTGTTTCGGTGTTCCTGCTGCACTTTTTCGGATTTCTCCTCGGATACCTGTTCGCGTGGCTGACGGGCTGCAGGGAGTCTCTGCGCCGGACGATTTCCATCGAGGTGGGGATGCAGAACAGCGGGTTGGGCGCGGCATTGGCAACCCGGCACTTTCCGCAACTGGCGCTTGCCCCGGTGCCCGCGGCGATCTCGGCGGTCTATCACTGCCTGATCGGCAGTCTGTTGGCCGCCTGGTGGCGGACGCGGCCCACGGAAGATGAGGGACACCGGTGAAACTCGTGTTAGACCGGAGGGTTGACAGAATCATGAATGGGGCCATGCTGCTTGGCACCGGGGCGCACTCCGGAGTCCGAACATGAAATTTCCGCCCGCATTCCGATGGTTGTTGGTCATGGTGCCTGTCGCGCTGATCGCGTTGGCGTGGTGGGGGATTCGGTTGTGGCGGGGTGATCCGTCGCGCGAGGCGCTGCGCTATGGCGAGACCTATGAAATCTGGCTTTCCGAGGCCGAAGTGAATCCGCTGAACGCCACTGGAGAGCGATGGGACGCGGATGGAAGCGCGCCCGATCTGAAAGGTGTCATCGTGTGGCAGGACCAGCGGATCCTGGAAACGGTGACGGCGGACAACGGATTGATCGCCCAGTGGGAGCCGGTGGCGGTGAAGCTCACCCAAGTCCTGCATGGCGAGGCCGATACCGCGTCTGTTAGGCGGGTGGGCCGGGTGCGGCCCGAGGCGGACGGTTTCGTGGAGATCGGGGTGTTCGATGATGATGCCGCGCGTCCGGATCCTGCCGGGATCTTCCGGGTTCCGTGGGCTACTCTGAAACCCGGAGTGAACGAGATTCTAACCGACGGACCGGTTCTGCGGCTGCGCGTCGTGATGGCCGAACCGGGTGGTGAATCCGCCAAGCCGGCGTTCCACCGTGTCACCGGAGTGGCGGAACTCAAGGAGGTGCCGGTGGCGATGGCGGGGATGGCCAGCGGGGTGGCCCGCGAGGCCACGGACGCCGCTAACAAAGCTGCCGGCGAGATCGGCGACAAGGCTGGCAAGGCGGCGGACGCGGTGAAGAAGTGGTTTCAACCGGAGAAGGGAAAATGACGCGACGGGCGGTGATCGGTGCGGGCTTGGTTGCGGCGGCTTGTGCTACATTTGGGGCCGGGCTGGCGCTGCCGCTGTTTTCGGTGACTCCCGGAGCGGGCGAATGGACCTCGCTGGTGAAGCTGGTGGCCGCTGACGATTTCCAGACGAAAACCTTCACGCTGGTCGGCGGGATCGGGTTGCTTTGGTCCGGTGGCGAGAAGGGGCTGGCCGTATTGCTGGGATTGCTGTCATTGCTGCTGCCGGTGGTGAAACTGTGCGTTCTGTGGTGGGAATCGTTCGCCGCCGGAGCGCTGCCGGAACGGGTGCTGGCGTTTTTCCGGATCGTTTCACACTACGCAATGGTCGAGGTGTTTCTGGTGGCTCTCACCGTTTTGTTGGTGAAAGGCATGCCGGGCGGAAGTTATGTGGCGCTGCACGCGGGGACCTATGCCTTCGCGGCTTCGGTGCTGCTCAGCCTGGCGGCTGCTAGATGTCTGTCGAATCATCCCGGCGCATGCAGAGCCCGATGAGCAGAAAGCCGATCGAAACGACGAACATCACGGGCATCCAGTAGTCGAAAACGACCATGAGTCCGTTCAACGCCAGCCCGAACGCCCCCCAGAAGATGAGTTTGCCGCGCAAGTCGCTATTGATCCACCAGTTCCACATCGATCTGTCAGGTTGGGAAAAGAGACCGGAGTGTGGAGCGGGTGGGGGCGGTTGGCAAGCGGGATCCGAACCTTCTGATTGCAGCCCTAGCGCCTCGATCGGATAATGTGTGCTGTTTTACCGAAAATGTTGCCAATGCGGCAGGTGCCTGCTAGCGATGGTCATGTTCTTTTTCCAATCCAAAACGAAAGCTCAGCAGCCCACACTGAAACAGCGCGTCGCAGAGTTTTGGGAGTGGTTTGCCGCCAATGCCGATCGCATTGACGCGGCGATAGAGGGGCATAGGTGCGCCGACATGCAACCGGAGACATCCGAGGCCGTGGACAAGTGGCTCGGTGGAATGGCTTGGGTTTACGGCCCGGGCGAATCCGGACCCGGTCACTCTCTGACGCTGTCCGGCGAAGGGATTCTCGCCAAACAGTTCGTAGCCGAATACTGCGTTTCACAGGCGCCGAAACTCGCCCGGTGGGTATTCCACTCATCCCGCCAGCCGAGTATATGGGATGGTGGCAAATTCGTCCTCCGACTGGACGATGGCGGGGAGGAGTTCAATGCGATCGAATTCTGGGTCACACCAAATGTCAACGAGGAGAGGGAGGAGTTGGATATCTTCGTCTGGCACCCCAGCATCGAGCGACTGCCGGAAGGGACCTGCATGTCGGCTCTTTTCCTCACGCTCGATGAGTTGTTGGGAGAACACGGAACCCAAAACTGGATCGGTGAGATCAAGTTCACCGGGGAGCACCTGGAAAACTCGATTCCCATCACCGAACTGCCGGAGTGGATCGCAAACCTCGAACGGGATCACGGATGGAAGAAGTTTTCGCCCACGGAAACCTATTCCAACTATCGACTGAAAACGGAGGAGTATTCCTGGCCCAGGGGTGACACGGTGGTGGGCACCTCGCGATTTTTCGATCTGGTTGGCGACTATCTCGATGCCAAAGGACCGTGTGAACACCCGTTTCCCGGCGTTGGAATGGACTATGTGTTCGTGTCTGTCCCGACCTCTTTCTTTCCGCAAGGGGAAGCCGTCAACGGCCGGGGAGTTATCGAGGATGAAATCATTGAGGCATTGGAATCCGCTGCCGCCGGTATATCGCTGGGCGGAGCCACCGGCAGACAAAACTGTTATATGGATTTCGCAATCTATGACGGGGATCGCTCCATTGACATCATCCGGAATCTGCTGCGCAAGCGCAACGTCCCGAAACAGACGACCATTCGGTTTTTCACGATTGACCGGGGGAAGGAACTTCACCGAGTCTAGGCTCCCATACTCGGAGAATTTCCGAAACCAAGGAGTGAGTCCACAATTGAAGCTTCCGCGGTGCCTCCAGCGGCGACCGGATCTCTGTGGAATTGGCCTGGCGCATGCGAAGCCCGGCGAAGCACCGCAACTGAAAGGCCACACTTCACCCTTGATTTGGCAGCAGTCATCTCCTACGTATGTCCCGCCCCCATTCCAGGAGTCTCGTTTGCCCCGTCGAGTGATGTGTTGGCGGGGCACCCATCGAACCACCAAACCCATGTTTCACCGTTTCAACGCGTTTCTCGTGTTCGCCCTACTGCCGCTCGACGCTTATGCTCAGACGCTGGCGGTGGACGACAGCGTGCAAAGCTATTCCACGCTGACCAACACCACGGTCACCATGACCGGCAAATCCGAACTGCACATCACCGGAACCGGCAACCCGATCAGCGGCAGCACAATCCACCTCAATTCCGAGGATTCGTGGCTGTGGTTTGAAAAGCTCCGCCCGAGCACCGCCGACGACTATCTCGGCCAGATCAGGGTCAATGGCGCCACCGCGGCCCACGGAACCAACGTCCGAGTGGTGCAATATGGCATGGGCTCGGTGATCATACCTTTTACCAACTCCGTCCAGCCGCTCCAAACCTTCACCGACCCAAAATTCGGCGGCGATGCGAAATCCTACAGCCTCTACACCTACTACGACACCAGCGGCGAACTCGGGGTGATGAACCGCAACATCAGTTCCTTCAGGCTGAAGCGGGGCTATATGGCAACCTTCGCCACCCAGGCGAACGGATCGGGAACAAGCAAGGTCTACATCGCGCAGGACCACGATCTGACCCTGGCGAGTCTGCCAGCAAACCTCGACAACGCGATCCAGTTCGTGCGCGTCTTCCCGTGGCGGTGGGTTTCCAAGAAAGGCTCCTGCGATGTCTCGCCCGACGTGCTCAATGCGGCGTGGTATTACAATTGGAACAACGACACGAACTCCGCCCTCAACTGGGAATACGTGCCGATCCGACAGCAGCGGAATTGGCCGTCGTATCCCTCCGGCAAAACGAACATCACCCATCTTTCCGGCTACAATGAGCCGGACAACTCGGTGGAGGATTCCTACACCAGCCTTGGCAACGGTTCGCGGGACGCCGCCATCGCCGCATGGCCGGAACTGCTCGCCACCGGCCTGCGCGTGGGCTCGCCGGCATGCACCGACGGGGGAAAATGGTGGCTGTTCGATTTCATGGACAAGGCCAACGCCGCCGGAGTGCGGGTGGATTACATCACCATCCATTTCTATCGGTGCGGACAATCCGCGGCATCGTTCAAGTCGTTTCTCCAGGAAATCTGGGACCGCTATCAGAAGCCGATCTGGGTGACGGAGTTCAACAACGGCGCGAACTGGACGACCTGCGGAGACCCCACCCCGGAGCAGAACGCCAGCGCCATCGGTTCCTTCATCGACATGTTGGACTCCACCCCATGGATCGAACGCTACGCGGTCTATAGCAACGTCGAGTGGCAGCGCAACATGACCTGGGAGGCGAAGTGGGACGGGAGCGCCGGTCTAACGCCCGCCGGTGCGGTCTATCGGGACCAGCAGTCGCCCATCGGCTACCTCCAGGAAGACTACCCGCTCGCGGTGAAACGGGGGGTGGTCCGATTGCCCATGGATGGAAACACGCGGGACACCTCCGGATACGACAATCGCGGCGTGTGCCACGGCGTTCCGGCCTACACCGCCGGCCAGTCGGGACAGGCACTCGATTTCGACGGATCCACCCATCATGTGGAATTGCCGCCCTCGATCGCCAACACCAGCGCGTTCACCTTCGCCGCGTGGGTCAACTGGGACGGCGGCGCGTCGAACCAGCGGATCTTCGACTTCGGCAACGACACCAGCCAGTTCTTCTACCTGTCGCCAAATGCCAGCGGTGAGATGCGGGTCGGACTGCGGAACGGCTCCGGCACAACCGGCACGATCAGCACCACCGCGCTTCCCACGGGGAGTTGGCAGCATGTGGCGGTAACGATACAGAGTGGCACGGCCAAAATCTATCTGAACGGCGTGCAGCAGGCACAGGGTACCCTGTCCGATCCGGCTCTGTCCGGCACGCTGCACAACTACCTCGGCAAGAGCCAGTGGTCCGCCGATCCGCTTTTCAACGGCCGGTTGGACGAGGTGGTGATCGCCGATTCCGCCATGAGCGAGGCACAGATCACAATGCTGATGGGAAACACCCTGCCACCGTTTTCCGCACACTGGAAAGGCGATGTGGACAACACCTGGCAGACTAACAACTCCGGAAACACCAACTGGTCAACAACGGCCGGTGGCGCGACCGACTCCGGACAAGTGCCCGCCGCGAATACCGTGGTGAACTTCTCTCCGGGGGGGAGCGGCGCTTCCAATACCCAACTCGGCGCGGACTTCTTCATCGAGGGTCTTGCGGTCGCGACTTCTTCGGCGGTTGGCATCGGCGGCACCCACAACCTAACTATCGGTGGCAGCGGAATCGAAATCGCCGCCACCGCCGGAGCGACGAACATTCAGACAAGCGGCGGGTTGACCGTTGGTGTCGATCAAACATGGACGAACAACTCCGCGAACGCGCTGACGGTTGGTAGCGGCGTGGGAGGAGCGGCCGAATTGCGGATCACCGGGACCGGCAAGGTCGCGCTCACCGGCATCAATCCGATGACCGGCAATCTATCCATCATAGGCGGAGGCACGGTGAGCGTGCCCTCGATCGCGAACGCGCTCGGCTCCATGAGCCGGGTCGGCATGGGCGGCGGCGGCTTCGGCGGAACCCTGGTTTACACCGGCACCGGGGAGGTTTCCAACCGCGCCTTCACCTTCCAGGGAGGCTACGGAACACCCGGCATGGTCATTGACCAATCCGGTAGCGGATTATTGAAACTCACCGCCAACACCGCCTCGATCGCGAGCGTCGCGAGGACCCTAACCCTACAAGGGTCCACCGGTGGCACGGGCGAGGTCGCGGGAGTGATTGGCGACGGCGGCGGCACCACATCGCTCGTGAAATCCGGCACGGGAACCTGGACGCTTTCCGGAGCCAACACCCACACCGGCACGACGACTCTCTACGCCGGAACCCTGGCCATCGGAAACAATGCCGCCTTTGGCACCGGCACACTCGACTTGCGGGGCGGCGCGGTCCGATCAACCGACGCCACCGCGCGCGCCATCGCCAACCCCATTTCGGTTAGTGCGGACACCGCCTTCGACGGAATCGGCAATCTGCTGTTCACCGGAGCGGCCAATGCCGGAAGCCTGGCGAAAACCTTCACCGTGAACAACACCCGCACCGAGTTCGGCGGTGTGGTGAGCGGCAGCGGCGCGCGCGTGAAAGCGGGCCCCGGAACCTTGGTGCTGGGCGGCGCGAACACCTACACCGGCGTCACCACCGTCAGCGCCGGAACGCTGGAAGTCAACGGCTCCACCGCCGCGGCCAGCGCCGTCACGGTGGCGAATGGCGCCACCCTAACTGGAGCCGGAAACGTGAAAGGCAGCACCACCTTCGCCAGTGGGTCTCGGTTGGGATGGTCGTTGTCGGCTAACAGCGCGACCGCCGGAAAACTAACCGCCGCCGCGGTCGCCGTCGCCAGCGGCGCCGCACTCGATCTTGTCTTCAACGGCCCCGGCGGTGCGGTGGATTTCTCTGATACCTTCTGGACGCAAAGCCACCACTGGCAAGTCCTGACATGCACCGCAATGACGGGATCTTTCGCGCTCGGATCGGTTAGCACCGACGCGTCCAACCAATCCACCACCGGCACCTTCCACCTCGTGCAGAACCCGACTGGCGTGCGGTTGTATTACGCGCCCGCCGGTGCGCTGCCCCCGCCGGCGCCCACCGGATTCGCGGCGGCCGCCATGCCCGGCGGAGTGTCGCTCGCGTGGAACACCGTCGCCGAAGCCGTCAGCTACACCATCGTGAGATCGACCCAAAGCGGCGGACCATATGAAACCGTGGCCACCGATTTGGTGTCCACCAGCTACAACGACCGGTCCGTGTCGAACGGCACCACCTATTTCTACTCGGTCATCGCGGTTAGCCCCACCGGAGAGAGCCAGCCGGCCGCGGAGGCGATCGCCACGCCTCACCTGCCCGCCACGATCAACAAGGCGGACAACGTGACACTTCTCAACCAACCCGGCAGCTGGGTGGGCGATGTCGCTCCCGGAGCGTTCGACATCGCCCGATGGACCGGCCTTAGCGGAGCAAACTCGGTCCAACCGGGGGCCAACCTCAGGTGGAGCGGCATTGCCGTCGCAGGAACCGGTGGCGCGGTCGGCATCGGCGCGGGCAACACACTCACCCTCGGCGGCGGCGGCATCGACATGGGCGCGGCCACCCAGGATCTAACAATATCATCCGGCCTGACACTCGGAGCCGGGCAAACATGGAAGGTGGCCACCGGCAGAACGCTGGCCATTGGTGGCAGCCTTTTCCGCGGAGCGGGATCCGCGCTGCTTGTGGACCGAAGCGCCCATACCGGCACCGTGGCCGCCGCGCCTCCCCTAACCGACGGCATCATCGGTCCGTGGGCGGCTGTGAAAAGCGCGGGCACGGCGGCGAACAACGGGGCGGGCGGTTTCACCTTCGCAACCGTCAGCGGCGGAAGCATCGTTCCTTATGTTTCGGCAACGCCGTTGACCAATGCGCTGTGGGCGTCTCCGGGGGCTAACACGATCAACTATGATATATCCGGTGCCAGCGTGAACATGGGCGTCAGCCGCGTGGCCAAGACCTTGCGTTACACCGGAACGGCGGCCACCACCTACACGGTGAATTCCGGCGCGACCATGACACTCAGCGGCATGATGAACGCGGGCGGCGGACTCTGGACCTACAACCCCGGCGTGGTCGTGGGCGGCGGAAACGAACTCGTTCTCCATTCCGGATCCGCGGGTCTCGCTCTAACCGGCGTGATTGCCAACGGGGTGTCCGCAGGTTCGGTTGTGACCGCCGGACCGGGAACAGTCACGCTATCCGGAGCTAACACCCACACCGGTGGCACCTTCGTGAGCTCGGGCAAGCTGGTGGCCACTCCCTCCTCCCTCAACAGCGGTCCAATCAACATCCACAGCGGCGGCACCCTGACTTTCAACGGCAACAACCAGACGAGTTCGAGCGCCGTTTCCGGATCGGGCGCCATCCTTCACGACACCGCGAATACCATCATTCTAACCGGCGACCATTCGGGTTTCGGAGGCACCTTCACCCATAGCGCGGGCTCCAACAACACGCAGTTCAACTCCGCCGCCTCCGGCAGTCCCGACGCCGCCTACACCATCACCGCGGGGGAATTGATCTTCGCGCTCAATGGCGATTACACGGTGAAAATGGGATCGCTCTCCAGCGCCGGCGGCAACATCCGCGGCGGCAACAGCGCCACCGGCACGACCACCCTCCAGGTCGGCCATCTCGGAACCAACACCTCCATCGCGGGCAACCTCAACAATGGCGCCACCAAGGTGCTCGCCCTCGCCAAGGTTGGGATAGGAACCCTAACCGTGCTCGGCACGAACACCTATTCGGGCGGCACGACGGTGAACGGCGGCACACTCCGGATCAACGGCAGCCTGACCGGCGCCGGTGCCGCGGTGGTCAACAACGGCGGCACCCTGAGCGGCACGGGATCGATCACCGGCCCGGTCAGCGTCAGCGGCGGCGGCATCGTGGCACCTGGCACCGGCAGCGCCGGTGTTCTGACCCTCGCCGGCGGACTTTCGCTTGCGGACGGCAGCGTGGTCGAAATGGGACTCGGCGCTTCTCCTAACACGATCGCCGTGATGGGCGCGTTCTCGGCGGGCGGAATCGTCACCGTCAACCTAACAGTCTTCGCCGGATTCGCGCCCGGAACCTATCCGCTCATCACCGGCGCCACCGGCATCAGCGCGTCGAATTTCGCCGTGGGAACGATCCCCGCGGGCTACGCGTGCTCGTTTTCCGCCAACGCGGGAACCCTGTCGGTCACCGTGGACCTGGAACCGGTCCCGCCCGCCAATCTAACCGCCATCGGCGGCGCATCGGAGATTGTCCTGAACTGGTCCGCCTCGCCCTCCGCCACCAGCTACACCGTCAAACGCGCAACCGGCCCGGGCGGCGACTATCAAACCATCGCCAGCGGCATCACCTCGACCACCCACATCGATCCGGGACTCGCCATCGGCTCCACCTATTACTATGTTGTGGCCGCCGTGAATGCGCTGGGCGAAAGCGACGGATCCGCCGAGGCAAGCGCCCGCGCCCTTTCGGCCGGCGAAACCTGGCGTCAGCGGGAATTCGGCACTACCGAGAACACCGGCGACGCCGCGGACAACTCCGACCCCGATCACGACGGTCTGACCAACCTGTTGGAGTATGCCACCGGTTCCGACCCCCATGCCGCCGATGCTGCGCTTGCCGCCCAGGGAAGCATCGAAAACGGCCGACTGAGCCTAACTTTCACCCGCAACACCGCCGCGAACGATGTGGTCCTCAGCGTGTGGAGCACCGACAACCTTGCCGCGGGCACATGGACCGAGATCGCCCGCAGCGCGGGTGGCGCGGCCTTCACCAGCGAACTCAACGGCATCCCCACCGGAGCAACCGTCGGCGAGACGGGCTCCGGCGCGCTCAAAACGGTTCAGGTCGGCGATCCCATCCAACAAGGCGATCCGGCCCACCCGAAGCGGTTCATGCGGCTGGAAGTGAAACGGTGAGGTTCTGGATGATTGGAACCGGCCCATACAGACTCGAGCCACCTTGGCGGCTAGGAAAATCCTCGCTCAGACATCTTGAGAGCTTTTATGCCGAAGCCCGAGGTTGAAGGATAAAACGTGGCCCCGATGAACCGCTGAAACACTGAGAACCACTGATTCCGCTGAGTTGGACCAGGATCTTGCTCTATTGCTTCGGATTAAGCATGGAGGATATTGGGAACGATGTCTTGTCGGCATTCATGAGTCTCGTGGACGATTCCATAGGCATTCCCCGCCTGACCGCCACCAGAAAAACGCCAGACCGATAAGAATGACTACAGTCAAGTGTGCCAAAATAATCTGCAACGCCGTCATATCTCGATCCATGAGCCACCCATTGATGGATATCAACACTCCCAACAGTAGGAATGAGCGTATTCCCGCTGATTCACGATGTGTGACTCTGATCCAAGTGACAGCAGCAGTCAATACAGACCAAAGCGACACCGGCCCAAGAATCACATAAGTGAAGCCACCAAGTTGAAGATCATCGCCGATTCCATTATACAACCCGAATAGCGCGGAACTGGCCCAGCCGACAAACGTGACGAATATCCAAAACAGGCCGGCTCTTTTCCATGCGCTCGAATGCGCGTGCAACCAGGCGTCAGCAATTTCGAGACCGTATTTCATTTCCGTATGGCGATGAAATCTGGCAACCCGCTACCGGGAGCGCCCCTCCGTTTCAGGTTTGGGTTGGTCTCCACCCTCCGATTTCGACTCGGGGTTGTTAGCGGGTTTCCCAGAGTTGGGTTGTTCGGCTTTTCGTTCCACGGTGGTCGAAATTGCCTGTCCATGCTGAATGACAGGCTTGATGTGGCCCTCAATCTTGTAGGTCTCCGGTTCACCTTCGCCAACAGTCTCCTCAAAAGTCACGGAAATCCAGCCTCGCAAACGCCGCCCCGGCGTAAAGTCGCGGCTCTCCACTCTAAGTTCCTTTTTCGCGATCCTCCAGCGCTGCGGTGGTGTTGGTGCTGGATTGGCAGCAGAAAAGTGGCAATGAAACGCCAGATCTGGTTCGATGGTGACGGTGAGGCTGCCGGCGTATGCGGGCATTCCACCCCTCAGATCGAACCTTAATAGCTCGCCATCTCGAACGGCCTCACAGAACTCCATCAGATGCTCACCCTGATGGGTAGAAGTGCAACTGGATGTGTGCTCAATGCGGACAAGATCGTCCGGCCCTATCTCCCCATCATTCGTGTCCTCGACGGAACCAGACTCGCTTTCCACAATCCACCAGTTCAGGGAGGTCTTCGTCTCGTGAAAAAGCGGGCTGTCCAACTTCGGATCAATCGTAGCCACCGCCACAATCCCATCATCACAAGCCGAATTTGCGACCTGATCACCGGCGACCAAATGGGCACTGAAGATCATCGAAATTGTCAGAAAGGAAGTTCCTTGCATGGCAGGTGATGTGTAACGTGTCCGGCCGAACAGTGGGATTACTTCCCTAAATAACGCGTTTATGATGCGTGCGCGATTGGGAAGCGGGTGTGATGCGGCCGTGTCCGCCCGGGCGGATGGGATGGGGACGTGTGGGTGGCGCCAAGTTCATGGAGGGGGTGCTAGCGGTTCCGGGGCGGGGTGTCAAGGGGGATTGGGTTATGGGATGTTTGTTCAGCTATCTTTGGCGTTATGGGTTGTTTGTTATGGGTTGTTGGGAAAGGGGAGCAGACTTCGTGGGAAGGCGGACGGAAGGGGCGCGCGGGAGCCCGACCGCCGGAGCGGGACGCACCGGCGACGGACTGGGGCGGAGACGCCCCAGCCACGGTTGGAGGCCACGACGCCGACTGAAGTCGGCGTTCCGTTAGAATCGCCCCGGTACCTTTGGCGAACCTGGCGGCTTGACGGTGAACCTCCCGCGGTCGGGGATCACGTGAAATCCGGGCAGTGGGTTTCCCTTACTCCGCGCCATCCAGCAAGGCCGCGGCCATGGCGCGGGCTTGGGCGCCGCCGCCGCCCAACATGCGGACGAGTTCGCCGATCCGGCTTTCGCCGTGGACGCGGAACAGGCGCGAGCGGGTGCGTCCGCCGGCGACTTCCTTTTCGACCACGAAGTGTTCGGTGGCGCTGGCGGCGACCTGCGGGAAGTGGGTGATGGCCACCACCTGGTGGCGGGTGCCGAGCGATGCCATTTTCAAGCCGACGGCCTTGGCAACCTCGCCGCCGACGTTGGCGTCGATTTCATCGAACACCATCAGCGGGGTGGCGTCCTGTTCGGCGAGCGCGGACTTGATGGCGAGCATGACGCGGCTGATTTCGCCGGACGAGGCGATCTGGCGGAGCGGAAGCATCGGCTCGCCGGGGTTGGGGCCGAATTGGAATTCGACGGATTCGAGACCCTGCGGAGCCGGTTCGGATAGGGAAACCAGGGCCACCTCGAAGGCGGATTGTTTGAAACCGAGGTCCTTGAGTTGGCCCGCGATCTCTTTGGCAAGGCGGGGTGCGGCCTTGCGGCGCGAGGCGGTTAGGGATTTGGCGGCGGCGTCCAGCGCCGCGCGGGCGGCGGCGAGTTCGCCCTCCAACGCGGCGATTTTCTCTCCGCGGTTCTCGATGGTGTCCAGCCGTGCGGCGGCGGCGTTGCGGCGGGCGCGCACGTCGGCTAGGGAGGGGCCGTATTTCCGTTTGAGCGATTCGATCAGATTCATCCGCTCCTCCAGCGCGGCGGCGGCGGCGGGGTCGGTATCGAGTTCCTCGGCGTAATCGGCCAAGGTGCTTTCGAGGTCCTGAAGCTCGACGCACGCGGTTTCCAGGGGAGCCATGCGGTCGCGGATGGCGGGATCGAGTTTCTCCAGATCGCGGACGTGGCGCTGAAGTTCGGTTAGGCGGCTGAGGACGCCGTCTTCACCGGCCAGAGCCGCCGCTGCCGCCGCCGCCGCATCGACGAGACGGGTGGCGTTGGTGGCGCGGCGCCAGCGTTCCTCGAGGTCGGTCTCGTCGGATGCAGTTAGGTTGGCGTCGTCGATCTCGCGGACCTGGTGGCGGAGCAGTTCGAGTTCCTGTTCGGACGCGTGTTCCGCGTGGCGGACGGCATCGAGTTCGGCCGCCTTGGCGCGCCAGGCGCGGTGGAGTTCGCGGTAGCCGGCGTGGGATTTCTCGGCGCCGGCGTAGGCGTCGAGCATCGCGAGCTGGCGGTCGGTGGATAGAAGCGACTGATGATCGTGGGGGCCGTGGAGGTCCACGAGGTGTTCGCCCAGGCGTTTGAGCAGCGCGAGGGTGACCGGTGAATCGTTGACGAATTGGCGGTTGGTGGTGGTGCCGATTGACCGGCGGATGATGAGCTGGGCATCCTCGGCGGGAGCGAGCCCGCCCTCGGTTAGGATGGCGTCGATTTCCACCGGATCGCGGAGTTCGAAGACCGCTTCCACGGTGCAGGTGTCCTCGCCGGTGCGAATGAGGGATTTTTCCGCGCGTCCGCCGAGCACCAGCTTGAGCGCGCCGACGATGACCGATTTTCCGGCTCCCGTTTCCCCGGTGACGCTAACAAGCCCCGGTCCCAGTTCCCAGACGAGTTCATCGACGAGCGCGAGGTTGCGGATTTTCAGGAGGGTTAGCATGGGGATAAAATCTGAAATCTGAAATCTGAAATTCCGAAGGTCTACGCGGTTACGGCGGAGCGGTCGTCGTTGAGGCCGGATTTTTCGAGGAAGTAGTCGTAGCCGCCGGTGTAGCGGGTGAGGGTGGCGGCGGGGTCTCCGGGGTTGCGGGTGATGTGGAGGGTGGTTTCGGCCAGGGTCCGGATGAAATGGACGTCATGGGAGATGAAAACGAGGGTACCCTCGTAGGATTTGAGCGCTTGGACCAGGGAGTCGATGGATAGGAGGTCGAGGTGGGTCGTGGGCTCGTCCATCAGCAGCAGGTTGGGCGGATCGACGAGGAACTTCACCAGATTGAGCCGGGATTTTTCTCCGCCTGATAGAACGCCGCAGCG
The DNA here is from genome assembly GCA_017301995.1 of Verrucomicrobiota bacterium. Classification (GTDB taxonomy): domain Bacteria; phylum Verrucomicrobiota; class Verrucomicrobiia; order Verrucomicrobiales; family Akkermansiaceae; genus Luteolibacter. Next base: position 22,922 of record JAFLEH010000018.1, read on the forward strand.
TTTCTCCACATCGGCGCGGCGGAAGAGGAACGTGCCGAGAATCGAGCGCGCGTCCTCATCGCGCAGGGTGGGGCAGCAGCCCATGACCTCCTCCAGCACGGTGTTGTTTTCGTTGAGCGCCTCGGAGCGGTGCTGTGAGTAGTAGCCGAGCTTGGTGGCGTAGCCGGGCTCCCGTTTTCCGGAGTCGATCGGGATGAGACCGGCGAGGATCTTCAGCAGGGTGGACTTGCCGGCGCCATTGGGGCCCACGAGGACGATCTTGTCGCCGCGCTCGATGGTGAGGTCGAGGTTCTGATAGATCCGTGTGCTGCCGTAGGACTGCCCGGCCTTGATCAGTTCCATGACCTTCTGGTTGGAGCGTGCCGGCTGGGGGAAGGAGAACTTGAACGGCTTGCGCGGCGCGCGCGGTTTCTCGATGCGTTCGAGCTTTTCCAACTGTTTGACGCGCGACTGCACCTGGGCGGCCTTGGACGACACCTGGCGGAAGCGGTCGATGAACTCCTGGATGTGTTCGATCTCCTTGTTCTGGTTCCGATAGGCCTGGAGTTGCTGTTCGTAGCGTTGTTCGCGCTGGACCAAATAGGACGAGTAGTTGCCGGTGTAAGAGATCAGCTTCGCAGCGTCGGGGTCGATCTCGATGACGGTTTCGATGATGGAATCCATGAAATCGCGGTCATGCGAGATCATGAGGATGGCGCCCGAGTAGTTGAGCAGGTAGCGCTGGAGCCAGAGCAGCGAGAGCAGGTCGAGGTGGTTCGTCGGCTCGTCTAGCATGAGCAGGTCCGGCTCCATGACGAGCAGTTGGGCGAGGTGGGCGCGCATCACCCAGCCGCCGGAAAACTCGCGGGCGGGCTTGTGGAAGTCCTCCTGTTTGAACCCGAGGCCGGCGAGGATTTTCTTGGCCTTGGGTTCCAACTGATAGCCGTTGAGGTGGTTGAACTGGTCCTGCGCCTTGGCGAAGTCCGGGTGGGAATGGTCGCCCTTGGCCTCGTATTCGCGCATGGTGCGGAGCAGGCCGATCATTTCCGGGGTGATGCCCATGGCGATCTCGATGATCGTTTCATCGGTCGGCTCGCCGGATTCCTGCGGCAGGTAGCCGGTGATCGCGTATTCGTCGCGCTCGATCGAGCCTTCGTCGGGCGAGTCTTCGCCGAGGATCATGCGGAAGAGGGTGGACTTGCCGGCGCCGTTGGGGCCGACGAGGGCGACGCGTTCGCCCCAGTTGATGGACATTTCAGCCTCGCGGAGCAGGGTGCGTCCGCCGAGGGTTTTGGTAAGTTTGTGAATCGTAAGCACGGGCCGGGTGTAGCGGAGGATTCGCCGGGGGGCAAGAAATTCAGGAATTGGGGAGGATTTGACCTTGACGGGGGAGGGGAAACCACGGTTATCTGGCGCAACCCCAACCCCGATATGATGCAAATTACACCTCAATTTTCCCCGGCAAGCCGTTTTCTGGCGCGAGCCGTGGCCCTGCTGTCTTGTGCGGTGCTGTCCCTCGCCGGCGGCCTGAAGGCCCAGGATTTCGAAGGCAGGACGATCTCCGCCGTGGAAATCAAGTACAACACCACGAAGACGGTGGATGAGGCGCGCATCCGGAACCTCATGTCCTCCAAGGCTGGCACAAAGTATGCGGCCGAAAAACTGGACGCTGACGTCAAGGCGTTGTTCGAGTCCGGATTGGTGGATGACGTGAGAATTCTGGCCGAAGACGCCGGCGAGCAGGTCAAGCTGATCGCCGAAATCACCACCCGCTCGGAGTACATCGCGGTGGGCTTCGTGGGCAATACGGTTTTCTCCGATGAAAAGCTGGCCAAGGAGTGCAAACTCAAGAGCCGCGGAATCATCAGCGACGCAGTGGTGTTGGAAGCGCGCCGCAGCATCGAGAAATACTATCAGGGTTACGGCTATCCGGATGTGACGGTGGAGCATCGGGTCCAGTCCAGCGGCCAGCCAGGCAAGGACGACCTGATTTTCGTGATCAACGAAGGATCGAAAAACGAGGTGCGCAAGATCCGCTTCGAAGGCGTTACCGCGTTCACCACCGCCGAGCTGAAGAAGGAAATGAAGACCAAGCCGAAAAACTGGCTTTCCTGGCTGACCAAGGCCGGACGGTTTGAATCCGACCAGCTTGCCAGCGACCTCGACGCCATTCTGGATTATTACCGCAGCAAGGGTTACCTGAAGGTGAGCAGCCCCGGCATCCGCCGCGAGCCGGTGGGCGACGGTCGCGTGGACATCGTCATCCCGATCAACGAAGGCGAGAAATTTACCGTGGCGGGCGTCGGTTTCGGCCGTGTGACCGTGTTCAAGTCCGAGGAACTCTATCCGGCGCTGACCCTGCTGGCCGGCGACGCCTATTCCTCCAAGAAAATGCGCGCGGACATCACCATGATCCGCAGCTACTACGGATCCCGCGGTTATGCCGACGCCATGGTCACCCCGGACATTCGCGATGCCGGCCCCAATCGGGTTTCCATCACCTATCGGGTCACCGAGGGCACCCGTTTCCGCGTGGGCAAGGTAAACATCCAAGGCAACGTGAAGACCAAGGACAAGGTGGTCCGCCGTGAAGGCACCCTGCAACCGGGCGATTGGTTCAACTCGGTGGAACTCGAAACCACCAAATCCCGCCTGACCAACCTGAACTACTTCTCCGATGTCCAGGTGACCGGCACCCCCGCCGGCGGCGGCTACCGCGACGTGGATATCCTCGTGGAAGAACGCTCCACCGGCAGCGTGGGCGTGGGCTTCGGTTTCAGCTCGATCGACAGCATCGTGGGCTTCCTCAATCTGGAGCAGGCGAACTTCGACCTCTTCAATCCCTGGCACTTCACCGGCGGCGGCCAGCGGTTCGGCATGAATCTCCGCCTCGGCAGCGAGCGCACCGATTTCTCGATGACCTTGGTGGAACCGTGGTTCCTCGACCGCAAGCTCTCCCTCGGCACCGAGCTGTTCTACAACCAATCGACCTATTTCTCCGATTGGTATGAGCAGAAAAACGTCGGTGGCTCGATCTATCTGCGCAAGCCGCTTACCGAGCGCAGCTCGATCAAGCTCGAATACCGGCTGGAGGAAGTATCGGTGGATGTGGAATCCAATACCCCGCCCGCCTCGCTGTTCTGGAACGAAGATGGCGACTATCTCCGCAGCGCGGTGGCGCTCAACTATGTCTATGACAGCCGCGACAGCCTGATCCAACCGCGCGACGGCCATAAGATCGACGCCGGCCTGACGGTCACCGGGTTGGGTGGCGATGTGGAAACATTCACCTTCTCGCTCCAAGGCCAGAAATACTGGAACCTGAAGTGGGACTCGATTCTATCCATCAGCGGCGAGCTTGCGTCCGTGGACGGTTCCAACGTGCCGATCTTCGAACGGATGTTCCTTGGCGGCGGTCGCACCCTTCGCGGTTTCGAGTTCCGCGATATCGGGCCGCGCGATCCCGCGACCAACGACGTGCTTGGCGGCCAGTCGCTCGGTTATGTTTCGCTCGAATACAGCGTGCCGGTGATCGAAACCGTCCGCGTGGCGGCCTTCTACGACATGGGCTTCGTCAACGTGGATAGCTGGGATTTCGATCCGAGCGATCTCTACGGCGACGTTGGCCTCGGTTTGCGCCTCAAGCTGCCGATCAGCCCGCTGCCGCTGGCGCTCGATTATGCCGTGCCGGTTTTCCAAGCGGACGAACGCGCGGACAAGGGCGGGCAGTTCAACTTCTATCTGCTCTACCAATACTGATCCCTCTCAGGATTCTGGCGGGCTCCGGTTGATTCCGGAGCCCGTTTTCTTGGACGAAGGAGACCTATTCACGGTTGGGTGCCGGTTACGGCCGCGTCCCCGTCTCCGCATCGCTGTAGCCGCAGGTGCCGCGATGGCGTGGCGGAGCTTCGGGCGCCACGCGCTGACGAGCGCGGCTGCGGAGGATCCAAACGCCGGACGAACCGATAACCCTAGAAACCGCGAATGAACGCGAATGGACACGAATATGGAATTGAAAATAAGGCGTTCTGACGACCGGGCCGTTCTCCTGGTGGATTGAACCCGAATCCGAGGTTCGAGGTAGTTTGGACGCTCGATTTACCGCTGAAACACTGAGTACCGCTGAATTCGCTGAGTTCCTTTCTGGGGTAACCGACGATTTCAAGGCCGCATTCGTCCTCGGATCCTGTGGCCGCCATCGTGTGAAGGTGGCGGAAAGGTGTCACGGAATCCCGGACCACGCGCTGACGAGCGTCGGCCAAGCTTGATACCACAAGACGCGAAGCGTGTTACCGTTTCGCAAACCGGACGAGATCGGGCCGCTGGCGGATCAGGTTTGCCAGCATCCGGTTGCAGTGGTCGTACTTGGTCCGCTTGCTGAGAATTTCCGCGCTACGGTTGAACGATCCCCACTGAACCACCGTGATTTCGACCTCGCGGCGACCCCAGATGTTCATCAGCTCTTTGTTGGGCTTGTAGATATCGATCGTGCCGGAGGTGGTCAGCGCGGAGCCGTAATCGTCCACCACGTAAAGGTAGGGCAAGCCGGAGATGCGGAAGACCGTTCCCACCGGATAGAACGACCAATCGGCGGCGGCGCTGCGCACGCGGTTGGTGTAGCGGAGCGGGGTGCCGGTGGCGTTGCTGCTGCCGAAGATCAGGTGGTCGGCCTCGCTGCAGGTGTAGGCGGTGGTGCGGACGAGGCGGGTACGGTCGGCGTAGGTGTACACCGGCATGCCGTGGCGGTCCTTTTGCTTGCTGGCTGCCGAAGCGAGGGTTTTGGCGGACGGCTTGGCAATGGGGAAACTTTCCGCCGGAGCGAAAAGTCCGCCGCCGCTGCGAATGGCGGATTTGGGTAGAACGGCGAGGCCCGAACTGCCGCAACTGGCAAGCAGAAGCGCGGCGGCGGAGGCGATGAACGGAAAGAGTCTGGCAGTCATGTTGCGTCGGAAAATGGCGGTGTCGGGGCGGAAAATCGCGCGTCGCACTTGGACGACACCGGAGGAACTAGGGAAATCACCGGGGGGTGGCAACCCCAAAATGGGGGTGTTAGTCAAGATCTTTCCTGATTGTCACAAGATGTTGATAATCGGGTGCGGCTGGGCCGCATTTGGTGGTGGCTTGGTGGTCTATTCCGGATGGGATGCAGGATCGGGCAGCATCCGCCGGATTTCATCGTCACCGTGGCCGAGTTGCCGGAGGATGGGTTGGAAGATCTCGCGGTTGTTGGCGTCGCATCCTCCTGAACTGAAGCAGTCTTCGAACACCGATACCCGCTCTTCGGCGGTCATTTGCTTGACGAGCAGTGCTTTGCTTCGGTCATACGGACCTCCGGCGGAGTGGGTACTGGCTTTGAGCAGGTTCCCGAGTTTTTCCTCCCGTTCCCCGGGCATCAAAGCGATAAAGCGTTCGATGGTTTCCCCGTTCTGCTGTTCTCCCAAGACTCCCCAAGCGTTTTGGTAACGCACCTGGGTTTGGGGCGAACGTTTGGTCAAATCCACGAGTGCCTCAGCCGCCTGCTCTGGCGTGGCGTTGGAGCAAAATCCGTCCATGAACTCGGAAACATCATTGCACGGCACAGTCCGTCCCAACATGCACCAGGCCCGGGCGCCCTCCGGGTCTCGGCGAGCCCATTCCTTGAGCAGGTTTCCCGGAATGACCGCCAGCGACTGGTTGCCGGATGTCAGCGTCTCATGAAGATCCGCGAGACCGTCCAGCGCCCTGCGGAAATCGTAATCCTCGGAGAACTTGCCACCCGTCCCGGAAGTCCCGTTGGAGGAAACAAAGGTGCCCAACGTGCGAAGCATCGTCTCGGCATCCATTGAAACGAGTTTCCCCTGGATTTCATAGGGAATTTCCCAGCGTCCGGTACCCGTGAGGCAGTAGCGGCGGACGAGTTCCAGCCCCTTCTCGCAGTCCTTGTTGCTGACGGCGACGATGACCTTGTCCAACAGGTCTTTCCGGTCTTTGGGATTTTCGATTCCGTCCGCCCACACCAGCGCGGCTTCGGGATCCCGCTCGCTCCACGCGGTGAGCAATCGGCCGAGTTGTTCCATCTCCCGGTAGCCAAGCCCGGTGAAACCCGCTCCGCGCGCGATGCGTTCGATCATCGGGAGGAAATCCGCGGTGGCAATCCCAGCTAGCACTTCGGCTTCCTTGTCCTTTTGGTATTGCGCGTCGGCGAGTTGTTTGAGCAGCCCATCGAACCGGGAATTCCGCGTCCCGGCCGCTGCCGCCGGGTGCGGGATTCTATCCGTCCGAGGTTTTGTTGGTGCGGAGACCCATCTTTCATGAGCGTCCGCCGCAGGGCCGCGGGGACTTCGGATGCCCCAAGCGACGGCGAATCCGATTAGAAAAACCACTCCGTAGGTGATGGAAGACCGGATTTTCACGGGTGGAGCGGAGGGGGCACCATCTACTTCGCATCCGGCAACTTGATGCGGGCGGGAACATCCTTGATCGGGATGCCGGCTTTGATCAGGGCGTCCCAAACGGTGAGAAGCTGTTCAAGCGGGAGCTTGCGGTCGGCCTCGAGCTCCAGTTTGCGGCCGGGGTTTTGTTTCTGATAGGCGGCGAGGTAGGACTCCAGCAAGCCTTCCGGCACTTTCAACCCATCCAGCATGACGGTTCCGAAGGCATCGACGGAAATCACCGAGCGCGCGTCGGCCACCTTGTCCGAGGGCACCTCGCGCACGGTGGGAAGCTCGATTTTGAGCACATTCCGGGGCTTTTTGAACTGCGTGGAAACGATGAAGAAGATCAGCAGGATGAACAGGATGTCGATCATCGGCACGATCGGCACCTGGCTGCGGCTGCGGGCGGGGCGGTGGAAATGCATGGTCGCGCGTCAGGAGTTGGCAGAGGCGAGCGCGGGCGGGGTGGAGGTTGGCGCGGGCGGGATGGGCGTGGCCGGACCGGAGGGGGGCGTGACCGGACCCGAGGGGGGCGCGGTCTCCTTGTTGAGCACGTGGACGAGGTCGCCCATCAGGCCTTCGAGGCGGGCGGTCAGCATCTCGATGCGGCGCAGGAAATAGCTGTGGGCAATCACGCAGGGCACGGCGATGGCCAGGCCGAATATCGTGGTGTTGAGCGCCACCGCGATGCCGCGGGCGATGGCCACGTGGTCGGTGGTTTCGCCGAGTCCCTCGAAGATGACGACCAGACCCGAGGCCGTTCCCAGCAGGCCTAACAACGGCGCCACGGTGATGACCACGTCGAGCACGCCGATTCCGGAGTGGAGGTGGACGGTTTCCTCGCGGGCGGCGGATTCCACCGACTGGGTGATCTCCGTTAGGGATTTGCCGCGGTGCTTGAGGGCCACCGAGCACAGCCGTGCGAGGGTGCTCCGGCCTTCCTGGAACTGCCGGAGCACGCGCTCGGAACCGCCTTCGCGGAGGCGCAGTTCGAATGCCTCCACCTCACGGGCGAGGTCGGGCGGGATCACGCGGTTGCGGGCCAGCGAGAGGAGCTTGAAAAGCGCCGCCATGACGCCGATCACGCAACAGAGTGCGAGCGGGATCATGAACAAGCCGCCGTTTTCAAAAAACGACCAGACGGTCTGGACGGCGGCGGACGGGGACGGCAGGGCGGCGACGAGGTCGGGCGTGATGGCGGGCATGCGGGGCGGCGGGCGGGTGTTAGGTTAGAAATAGAAATTGAAAATCAGTTCGAGGCTTTCGTCCTTGAAATCCCGGCTGAGATCGGGCGGCATCGGCGGGATGTCGGCGTCGCGGATGGAGTTGAGCGTGAAACCCTTCTGCTGCTGGCCGGTCTGCATGGTGCCTACGAAATCGACGCTCTTCACGTTTCCCTTGGCATCCACGAAGAACCGGACGGATAGATAGCCGGGGGTGATGAAATCCCGGTAGCGGACGCAGTTTCGCTGCCATTCCAACTCCACCGCGCGACTGATCGCGGCCTGGTAGCGGCCGAGCGGCGAGTCCTCCACATCGAGCGCGCTGCGGCCGGTGCGCGAGATCGATCCGCGAAGTGCCGTCTTCCGCTGGTGGCCGCGGAACGCCGGTTGGTCGGTGGATGGCTTCGGCGGCGAGGCGGGCTTGGTTTCCTTGATGTCGTCGGCTTTGGGAGGAGCGTCCGGCTGGCCTTCCTTTGGCATTTCCGGAGGTGCGAGCGTGCGCGGGGCGGGGGGAACATCGGGTTCGGGCTTGGGAACGGGAATGTCCACCGGCTGGGAACTGGTGGCAAGGCGTTCGGTAGGCGGAGGTGGGACCGGTTTTTCCGCCGTGCCGGGGGTATCGGTCTTTTCGCCGCGCATGGCGGTCTCCGGGGGAGCCGGCGGCTGCTCGGGTTGCGGCGGCATGGGGGGCGATGGCTGGTCCGGAGCGAGCGGGGAATCCGGCTTGATCTCGCCGTCCTGATAGCGGCTCTCCGTGGTCTCAATGTGGCCCTTGTAGAGCGGATCCACGCCGGCCTGGGCCGGTAGGGCGGGGGCGGTGGGATCGGGCGTGGCGTCGCTGGTGGCGCGGGTATTCCGCTCTCCAATCCGCGAGGCGTTGACCGGAGGATCGGAAATCTGATCGTCGGAGGTGCGGGCGAACCCTTTTGGCACTTCCTCGGGCGGTGCGGGCTCGACCACAGGCGTCGGAACGGACTCTTTATCCTGAACCAGTTCCGGCGCGATGAAACGCACCGAATCCGCTGCCTGCGGGGGCTGCGGCTTGGGAGTGGGCTGAAACTTCCGCAGCTCGAGGATCGAAATGCCCGCCACAAGCACCAGCAGGGCGTTCACCGCCAGCGAGAGACCGAACGCGAACGCCCAAAGGCGTCCGTCGTGCCGGTTGGCTGCGGTGGTGGTGGCGATCATGTCGGCGGCGGGAAACATGCTACCGATTCCCCCGAATGGCAACCCGCGATTTGTGGAGACCGTAACAGGCATCCTAGGCGGCCCGTCACTCGGATCTATCAATACGAAAATGTTACCGTGCGAGGACTGACCCCATGTTGCGGGAGGCGGAGAGGGCGACTTTCGAGGGGTCGTACATCGACTCGACCTTGGCGGGCGGGGCCATGGCGTTGCCGGCCAGGGTGCAGCGGGCGAGGTAGCTGATCGAGTAGGTGCCTTTCGCGCTGACGTAGTCCAGGTAGAACACCGCACGGTCGTCGCGGAGTTCCTTGTGGCTCACATTCCAGGATCCATCACCCTGGCCGGGAGCGATCATCGAGCGCTGGGAGGCGAAGTCGTTGTTCACCGCCTCGAAAACGGCGGGCAAGGGGTCCTCGATGACGATGTAGCGGGTGTCATCGCTGCCGAGGGTCACGCGCAGGGTCACCTTCACCAGGTCGCCGACGGCTGGTTCGGTTAGCGTGGAGACGGATCCATCGGCGTTGACCTTTTCATAGAAACGGTCGATCGACATGCCGTTGGAGGCCACTGGTTTGAGCGGAGCGATGGCCGGCTTTGCGGCAAGACGCAGGCGGACAAAGGCGCGTTGGTCGTTGGAAAGAACCGCCTTGAGATCGGGGCCCAGCGCGAGCGTGCGCGCCGCGGTGGGCGACTTCGGATCGAGCGTGATGGTCTGCGGTCCTTCGGGGGTTTGGAGGGTTAGATTGGCGGAGGCTTGCGCGGTTTTCTCGAGTTTCGCATAGCGGGTGATCGCCAGCAGGCCCCAGCCGTTGGCCCAGGTGTTGTTCCAGTGGCCATACGGATTGCGGTCATTGAGCAACCGGTCCAGCAGCGCGATGGTTTCCGGGGCGTTGACGTCGATGGTGGCCCAGGCCAGCAGTTTGGTGGCGTTGTCGGTGCCGAAGGGCATCCACCAATCGTCGGAAACCATGATCGGTTTGTTGGAGGCCAGGATGCTCCGTGCCGTGGCGAGATCGGCAGGCTTACGCGACTGGGCGAAGGCGAGGGCGAGAAACGCGCGGCCGTCGGGGGACAGGTTGCCGAGGCGGTCGCGGAGGGTGTTCTGATAGGCCGCCTGCGGCTTTCCGGCGAGCGCGAGGAACCACAGGTCGCGGGCGTGGTGGTCGAACTCCCAAACGTCTTTGGCGAATGTCATCTTGCGCAATCTCTCGGTTAGGTAATTGGCGAGCTTGGCGATCGCCGCGTCCGGAACTCTGGCACCGCTTTCCTTCGCGAGGATGAGCCCGATTCCGGCGTAGGAGGAGGTCCAGTCGCTGGCATCGCTTGCGGCCGGCCAGTAGGAGAACGAGCCATTGGCGAGTTGCATGGTTAGCAAGCGGTCCACGCCGGCCTGAATGGCCTCCGCGGTCTGTTCCTTGGAAACCTTGGCGAACGCGGGAATGACCGTGCGGAGCGGTTCGACGGCGAACCATGGCATCATCGAGGAGGTCGTTTGCTCGGCGCATCCGTGCGGGTAATGCAGCAGGTAATCCACCGATCCGCCGATATCCGCCAGCGGGGAGGTGGAGAACTCCAGTTCCAGCTCGCCGCGCCCTTCGAGGAGCGATTGGTCGAGGTTTTCCAGGAGGTTGCGGCCGGCGCCGGGCTGGTCGAGTTTGACGAACCGGTTTTCGCGCAGCAGCGGGACCGGATAGTGGACCGGATAGCGGGCGCGCACTGAATCCGATAGAGAGCGGGCGAGCACCGGGGTGAGTTGCGTGTTGGTTAGGGAAACCGGTTCGGCGTGCCACTCGGAAACCGCCTCGCCGGTGTTTTCCAGCACACTTGGGAAATCCAGGTTCGCCGACGCGCCGGGTGCCAGGGTGACCGTTTGCGATTCCTCACCCAAACCGCGGCAAACCGGCGATCCGGTGGCGGCATGGGCCCGATAGGTGATGCGCCAGGTGCCGGTGTAATCGGACGCGTTCTGGACAAGCAGGCGGGGCGAGATGGTGTCGCCCTGGTTGGCGAACCGCGGGGTTTTCGGTTCGAGCATCAGCGGCTTGTTGGCGATTACCGCGCTCTCCGCGTTGCCGAAGCGGCTGGCCTTGTGGTGGGCCACGGCGATCACCCGGTAGCGGGTGAGGGTGTCCGGCAGAGTGCAGGTATGGGAAAAGCGCCCCTGCGCGTCGGTGGTTAGGGCGGGTGCCCAGGTGGCGCACGGGTCGAAGTTCTTGCGGATCAGATCCGCCAGATTTCCAAGCTCTCCGCCGCCGCCGACATCATAGCCCTTCTCGGATAGAATCTGCATTTCGGGATCTTCGGCGAGGAAAGTCTCGAAAGAAGTTCCGGTGGCCACCTGCAGGTAGCGGACGGTGTGGAAGTGCTTCATCGGGTCCGGCGTCCGGTAGCCCATCACCGCCAGGGTGCCTTCGTCTTCGGCATAAAGCGTCACCTCGGCGTTGGCGGCCGGTTTGCCATCCGCGAAGGTTACCGTTCCTCCGAATGTCACCTTGCCGCCGGGGCGGAAGGTGGAAATGTCCTTGGTGAGAGACGAATCCGGCCCGGTGGCGGTTAGTTCGACCTTCAGCCGGTCGCGGGTGTTGGGTACCTTCAGCCCGCAATACCCGAGCCGGAGTTGCGGCTCCTTGAACTTCCGGCTCGAATCCGCCAAGCCTTTGACAATCAGCACGGAAACGCAGGCATACGGCGCGTCGTCGTCGGTGATCGGCACCTCGATGACCGGTTTGTCGGCCTTGAGGGTGACCATGAACGAACGGAGCACCTTTTCGCGCTCGACGGTGACCAGCGCGGTACCCTCGATCGGCGAGAGCACCAGCAGGCGGGCGGTTTCGCCGGGCTGATAGGAGGACTTCTCGGCCACAAGCTTGACCCGGAGTCCGTCCTCGTAGAGCCACGGATACTCCTTGGTGCCGTATACATGGAAACAGGTCACGGTGGCGAACGCGCGGCCGGCGGCGTCCTTGCCGCGGACGGTTAGGAAGTGGCGCCCGGTCGCCTGTGGCGTGATGGTGAGCGCCTGGCCATCGCGCGCGGACGCCGCGGCAGTGATGGTTAGATCAGCGGTGGAAACGGCGTCCTCGCGAACTTGGTTTTGGGTGGTGGTCTCGCCGTCCGGCGTTTGCTCCTTGACGCTGGTGTTCACCTCGCGGGCCAGAGTGGCGGTGACCTTCACGTCGCCCTTCAGCGGATTGCCGTCCGGATCAACCGCGACGAGTTTGAGCGGAACGGGATCGCCGGCGCGGATCAGCGAGTCGATGCGCGAGACTCCCACATACACGTCCGCCGGATGGACGGTGGCGGTCGCCTTGGCGGTTAGAGTCTGGTTGTTGGAATCGGTGGTTTCCGAGGTAACCACGACGCTGCGACCGACCGGGAACGCGCTTTCCGGCAACGCGATTTCCATCGACGCCTTTCCGTCCGCCGAGAGCGTGGTTTCCGCCTGGCTGGACGAGTCCTCGCGGGAATAGCCGCCGCCATCCTCGTCGGATTCGCCATCGAGGTCCCACCGGCATCCGAAATAGTGATACCAGTATTGCCAGTCCTCGGAACGGTGGTTACCGAACAGGAAGTCGCGGTAGCGTTCCGGATAGGGATTGAGTTCGGAGACGTGGACCTGATAGGCCACCTTGCCGGCTGCCACCGGTTGGCCCTGATAGTATCGGGCGTCGATGGCGGCGTCCACTTTGGAGGCGGCCGGCGCGGGCGGGGCGATGGTTTGCGTCACCTCGAAGGTGTTGCGGCGGAAATCCTCCACCCGCACTTCGTGTTCGAAGCGCGCGTAGTTGCGGAGCTGTTCCTTTTCGTTCCAGTCCTCGGATTTCTCCGCCTTTTCCAACTCCTTCGGATACTCGAGGCGGAACAGATGGATGCCGGTCTGGGTGGTGGGCAGCTTGTAGGTGAAATCGAACGATCCGCTTTTCGAAATCGTGACCGGCTGGCTGTGGATTTCGGTTTCGGTGGGATCGATCACAACCATCCGCGCGGATGTTGGGGAATCCATCTCCAGCGTGTTGCCGCGCAGATTGCGGACGATGCCCTTGAGGCGCACGGTTTCGCCGGGACGATAGAGCGAGCGATCGGTGAAGAGAAATGCCTGCCGGGCCGCGGCGGGGATGTCCTGCCATGTCTGATAGACCGGGAACCGCCACAGTTCCACCGTGGCGAGCGAGTCGTCGCAGGTGAAAGCGGATAGATAAGTGTCATCTCCCAAGGTTGCCCGGAGGTGGCGCGCGGCGGACTTGCGGGAAACGGTGGCGCAGCCCGAGGCATCGGTGACGGCCTCGGCCAGCAGGTCGCCGGATTCGCCGGAGACCTCAAGTTTGACACCCGGCAGCGGTTGGCCGGTGGTGCAGGAAAACGCATAGATGAAGGCGCTTTCCGCGGACAGTTTCCATGCGAGGCCGATATCGGTTAGCTGGACGATGGCTTGGGAAGTGACCGATGCCGGCTTGCGCAGCGCCGGTTGGACCGCGCCGGTGACTTCCACGAATAGGATGGCGTTGCGGGATTTGTCCGGAAGGACGCGGTTCCAATCGAGGTTGATTTCATTTGCCGTGTCGATGGCGTTTTCGAGCGGGAATTCCTGTTCGAAAACCGGCTTGCCGGGGAGATCGGCGAAGGGAAGGATAACCGGCTTGGGCGGTCCGTCGGAATCCTCGTCCGCCTTTTCGCGCGGCGGTTGGGTGCGTAGCGCCTTGAAGGTCCGGAGCGCTTCCGCGGGGTCGAGTTGTTTGATGCGGACCGTTGCATTGGTTAGATTGACGGTGCGCATCCGGTAGGCGCGGGTGCCGTTAGCAAGCTGGGCTTGGTCGCGGCTCGGCATAACCAGTTCGGCGGGCAGGTGCTCGAACACGATCTTTTCGGAAAACGCCTTTTCGAGCGGATGTCCCACGGAGGACGCGAAAGGAGGCCGGATGCCGAGCTGATAGGTATCGCTGGCGGAGAAATCGCCACGGAGAGTGACCGACGAATCACCGCGCACGACGGTTAGCTTGGCCGGGCGCGGCGTGACGGTCACGCACTTGGGTAGAAAATCCTTCGGCAGCGGGTCCGGCAGGTGCTGGCTGAAACCGATGACGATTTCGCGGGGCGAAACGGTGGAAACCCTCGGCCCAGCGGAGGTCACGGCGAACGGGTCGATCTTGCCGATGCCGTGGCGGGAGTCCTTTTCCTGTTTGGCGGTTCCGGATTTGTTGGGACATCCGTTGACCACGATGAGTTCCCACTCGCCCAGCGGCGGAAGCGGCGATGCCGGGGTCGCGATGAGCACGGTGCCGACAGGTGTGGTGTCGGGCTTTTTCGGCGCATCAGCGGTGGCGGTTTGCGGGTTCTCGCGGGAGCGTTCGGACCAAGACGGGAAATACGACGCGTTTGATCCGAGTTCCTCCAAGGTTGGGGTCCGCAGCGTGGCTTGGATCCGTTTGCCGGTTTTCGAGAAGAAGGCGATGTACTTTGCCGCCGAATTGGCGGAAACCTCATCATTGAAGACCAACTGCCATGGGGCTGTGGCCGGTTCGTAGTCCGACGCCCAGCGGTTCCGCGTGCTGGCGGATTTCAGCTCGAACCCCTCGGCGGCAGCGGTGGCGAAGACACCTGCGGGAATCTCCGATCCGTCAAGGTGGTGGCTGTTTTTCGAGACCGAGAAATCATAACTGGCTCCCATGACCGGCGAGTGCTCCGGCACCAACTCCGCGATGTTCTGCGCTTTCCAGACCAGTTTGCCGGGAAGCGCCGGTTTGATCGACACCAGCGTGTTGGGTAGCGGCTTGCCGAGTTCGGTGGTCGGGGTGACCGGGAGATCGAAGATGAACTGGAGCGTGCTTTCGGGGCAGAGCGACGGGGTGGATACCTGCAACCGCGGAGCGGCGGAAAGCGGAAAAACAAGCGCCAGCAAGGCGCCGGTGACGGCATGGAGCGTTTTCATAGTCGGCGATGTCCCGGAGGTTGGTTTGATAGATAACCGCCCCCCGCCGGAATGCAAGCGGGGAATGCGGATTCGCGGGAAAAATCGTGCCCCCAACCGAGCCCGGCGGATTCACCGGAAGCAGGTCATTTCCGCGCCGGCTGCGACGCGGCCAAAAGGGCGGCATAGGCGCTGGCCCGCGTGGCATGCGCCGCGGGAAGCGCCCTGATGGCATCCACACGCCGATCCTTTACTTCTCCCGATTGGCAGGGCCTTTGCGTCCATGGAGATTGGACCACGATCAATTGGGAACACGGAATGCGCCAAGTGGTTTCCATGCATTTGGGCCGGATGGCTCGACCGGTAATCCATCGCCGGGATGAAAGACCCGCTCGGCTTCGGACAATACCAAAAGACCGTCCTGCGTGATGCTTTCAAGACGCACGATCCTTCCGGGCGCACGACCGGGAATTTCCAGCTCCCTAATTCTCCCGCCAGCCACGTCATATACGATGAATCTGATGTCAAATGGGAAGTAATCCTCGCGAACCGGGCCATTTTGGGCTGGGGGGATGGGTTTTGACAAGTCGGGACCTGTGGTCGCCGAGGCCACGAGACGGTCGCTGTCTAGCCACCTCCATTCCAATACTCCATGAAAGTGCCCCGGGTCGAAGACTTGATCAAACTTGGGCAAGATCGCCACGCTCTTGCCGTCGAGATTGTATAGACGGAAGCCCATCTTGTGATTGTGCTGCACAAGCAGCCGCGATTTCGCCGGATCGACCTCAACGGCATTGATTTGCGTGCCGTCCGGCACATCCAAGGTTACGCTTTGACCTCCGGACAGACGAACGGTTTTGGGATGTCCAGCGCCAGTGGCGTTCCAGATTTCTTTCCTTCCTTCCTGATTGGCACCCGGAACCGGTTGGATTTTCACCTTCGGCGGTGGAAGTAGCTTGGCAGACAAACCGTCGGGAGGTCGCTGCCCGGAATCGGCTGTCACCACAGGGGGGGATGCTTCGACAGCTTTCCGATCTTCGGCCGGCCTGTTGTCGGTTGATGGACATTTCACCAACAAAATCCCCCCGGCAGCGATGATAGCCGCCATGGCGATGATTGAATGCGATCTAAGTTTCATGCAAATGGCTATTCTTGGTTCATTATATCTTCGATAATCGCTTCTGACAGACCAGAGATTATCGTGTCTCGGGCAACCGCCGCACCCGCCCCGGAAACCAAGCTGTTTTCCACGGCTTCGGCAGTTATAAAATCGATTTCTGCAAGGCATGCTCTTGAGTAGGGACGGGCACCGCTAACGTTTCTGAGCCTGGAATCCCGATAAACACCAGAAACGGTACCGGGTTTGATTCCACGATGGCCGGATTCTCCTGGCTGTTGGGCATTTGGAACCAGCGCATCCAGAACATCATTGATACGTCCGGCAAACGCTTGGTCTGGTGCAAAATTTATATTGCCATCGGCCGCAGGTTCGATCCAGGTTTCCGGACCGTGGACAGTCGGACTTGCGTTCGCATTAAAATGAATGCTGAAAAACACGTCTGCGCCGTTGAGATTGGCAAACCGTGCACGAGGACCGATCCAGGGATTGCTGTCATTTGTCCGTGTCATAACAACGCGGTAATGGTGATGCCCGGCATCGAACATCGCGCTTTCCAGATTTGTCCGTAATTCTGTTCCCCAGAGAAGAGTAAGATTCTTCTCCAAGGATTTACCCACCCGGTTGCAGTAATGTTCCCATGATTCATTCTCCCCTTGTGGATCGTCTGATAGCGGAGGACTCATTCCGAAACTGGTTGCATTGTTCCAGCTCGATCCATTAGGCTCGCTGTCTTCAGGCGCACCCCCGTGCCCCGGATCGATGACGATGACCGGAGGCACCTCGATGTCCGCGACTTTGGCGGGGGTGCCGGCGATGCCTTGGATGGCGACGCGCAGGCGGCCTTTGTTGAAGCCGATGGGCGGGAGGTTGGCACGGATGGCGGAGCCGCAAAGCATACCGGCGGGGATGTCGTAACCGAGAACGGTGGTGGCTCCGGTCTGGCCGGTTCTCACGAAGCCGTGCGCGCCGTAGTGGCCGGAGGATTCGAACCGGTCGCGGTGGCCCTCCGCGGCGTGCGCCCAGTCTCCCCGGAAGACGGCGGGACCGCCGGTGAGAGGCATGAATAGCGGTTCCATGCTCCAGGTGAGGGTGTGGCCCAGCAGAATGGACCCGTCCACGATGCGCATGCGCATCTCACGGTGGGCGATGCGGTTTTCCGCCGGGTCTTCCTCCACCATGCCGTTGGTCTGGCCGGGTTCGGTGCGGGGATTCTGTGAACCGGTGATTTCGTCGCCGTCGCCATCCAGAAGCACCGGGAAAAACTCCATGGGTTCGATGGGAAGGACACCCACCATGACGGTGCTGGGGCGGTCGCCGTCGCCTATGTTCGCGGATGTTATCTCGATTTCCACTTCGAGCGGCGCGTCGTCGGGCGCGGTGAGGGTAAGCCCGTCCTCAACGATGGCCGGGCCGAATCCGTGGCAGGATATGCCAGCGAGATCCGCCACTTCCCATTCGGCGTGGCGGGAGTTCACATTCAGGGTTCCGGTGCGCGGCTGGTCGCCCGCCGGTGCGATCCGCCAGGTGACGATGTCATTGTACTGGGAAGTTGTCCCGGTGTAGTTGGGGTACTCGTCGCTGACCAGCACCACGGGCAGAACGCAACTCTTTCCGGCCGGGATGGTTACGGTTCGCTTCCGGGTGGTTGTGACGTTCTCAACGGCGATGGCGGTGACGACCACCCACTCCGCATCGGGACGGGAGGTATCGTCCAGGGGATCGGTTCCGATATCCTGCTCGCCTCCATCCGAAATCCCGTCGCCGTCCGTATCGTGCATCTGGGGTTTGGTGCCGAGAATGGACTCGATCAGGTTGCCGATGCCGTCATGGTCCGGATCGCCCCCGGAACCGTTGTCGCCGGTGGCGTCGTTGGGGTCCAGATAGTTGCTGTCCTCCCATCCGTCGTCCATGCCGTCGCCGTCGCTGTCAGCGTTCAGCGGATCAGTGTGGGTGAGCCAGATTTCATCATGCGTGCTTATGCCGTCGCCATCGAAATCGGTATCATCAGGCGTGCTGCCCGGAAGAACGGGCATGTCGGTGTATTTCAGCCGGAAGAAGGCGGACGGGGCGGAGGCGGTGATCTCGAAGCTCACTTCCGCATCCGGGCCGTATTCGATCAGGGGAAGGAAGGTCCACTTCGCCAGCGGGGCGTCCTGGGCGGAGACCTGAACGAAGTAGGTGCGGCCCTCCTTGCGCTGCCAGCGCAGGAAGCGTCCGCCGGATGGCGGACATACGATCTCCAGATCCTGGGGGCCGAGGGGCAATTGCGCCTCGGCCACTCCGCCGGACGCCATGACTAAGGCGGCGGAGGCGGCGCATATATGGAAAAAGCGCGTGGCGGAAACGGATAGGATATTCATTTCTGCGCTCCTTTCTCCGGGGTGGGGTTGGCGAGATAGCGGCTGCCGCGGTGCGGGCGCAGGATGACCGTTTCGTCGCGGGGCGGCTCGGGATGGGCGCGCGCCCATTCGGCGGCGGCTTTGTGGTGGGCGCGGCGGGCTGTCCGATAGACGGTGAGGCGTTCCTTTTCGGCGGCGATCACCTCGCCGAACACCACGGCGGGGGCGGTGCCGGTGGGGCTTTCCGCGTCGCCGCGCAGGATGACGATGCCGCCTTCGGGAACCTGCGGGATGCGGTCGGCCCACCACTTCGCCCAGCGCGGGGCGCGGGTGGTGTCCACCTCGGAATGGACGAGCATGAAGCGGTAGCGCTCGCCTTTGCGGATGAACTCGCCCACGCCGGCCAGCAGGCCGATGTCATAGCCGCAGACGGCCTCATAGGATTCGCGGGTTTCCGGATCGGTCCAATGGAGGATGGAAACGCGGTGGTCGATGATCGTGGCGCCGACGTTGAACGTATGCCGCAGTTCGTAAAGCCTGCGGGCGATTTGTTCCGGGGTGAGAGGTCTGGGATCGGCGGCTTTTGGCGGCGGGGGAGGCGGCGGCGGAAGGTCGGGCGCGGTGGACGCCTCGCCACGGGCGAGGGTGAGAGTGGTCGTGGCGGTGGTCTTGTGGACGGTGGCGGCGTCGATCCGGCAATCCGGCGGGGCGGGTGCGGGACGCGGCGCGGGCGGAGAGAACGGCGCCACGGTGAGAGGGGCGGGGATGCGGGTGTCGCCGGAAGGGGGCGGGGAAGCCGCCTGCGCCGCACAACATCCGGCTAGCGCAAAAAGCGGAAGTATCGTGCTTTTCATCATGGATCGGACGGGAGGTTTCATATTGATGATGATGTTTCGTGTCCTTTCCGGTGGTCGGGGAGTTAGAAAGCCGCACTTGGACGACCGCGACGGCCTTTGGCCTCCTCCGGAGAGTCGGCTTGGACATGCGCCGCCGCCTCCCCGGCCTTTTGGGTCGGTTTGGCGGCATCGTTGCGACCGATGCCAGTCGCCAAGTGGTCTGGAGCTTTCTACGGCCCCGTCCGCCGGAGCGGACAAGCGCGAATTGATAGGAACGCGCCGGATCTGGCAAGCGGAAAATCCGGGATTCTATCGAAACCTTTGTGTTTTCAGGCGTATCCAGCTCGTTTGATGGACTCCGGAATGCTTCGCATTTCCTAAACAACCGCTCAATCACGGCACCGGAAACGAAAACCCCGCCCCCTCGCGGCGGAGGGGGCGGGGCCGGGGTGGTTCGGATCTGGTTCAGGGCTGAGGAGGCGCGGGCTCCGGCGCGGGGGCCGGGGGCGGTGTGGCGGGGCCGTGGCCGTAGTCGCGGAGGATGCGGGCGGCCTGCCAGGCGGCGGCGAAGGCGCGGCCTCCGTCGGTGCCGCGGAAGCGCAGCACCAGACGGTCCATGCTTTCCAAAAGGGCGGCCACGGAGCGGTAGGCGGCGTCCAGCGAGCCGGTGAGGGCCTTGCGTTCCGCGATGGCTCCGGAAGGTTGCGCGATGGAATCCCGGTAGGCGTCGATCGCGGCGGCAAGGGCGATGGTGTCATCCGGGGTGAGGCCGTAGCCGGCCAGGGCTGCCGCATCCGCCGAAAGCGCTCCGGCAAGGGTGGTGGCCAGCAGGTTCGCGCGGTTGAGCAGGTGCTCCCCGCGCAGGCGGCGCCAGGCGCTGATGGGAAAATCCACCGCGGCGGCGGCTTGCTCGCGGTTTTCGTCATGGAAATAGTCGGCCAGCAGGCTGCCCAGTTCGTGGGCCAGATCCTCCAGCAGGGCCTCGTTGCGCTCCTTGTCGAGGGCGGCTCCGGTGATGACGGCCGACTGCCGGGCGGCGGTGGCGGCGAACGATTCCACGGCGGTGCGGAGGGACGCTGCTTTGGTGCCGAATTGCAGGGGCGGCTGCCCCTGCCACGCGGCCAGGTGGGTGGGATCGTCCAGCAGGGCAATGACGGTCCGGCTCATGTCGATACGGTTGGTGTAACGGTTGTTCATGGTGTTCGGTTGTCCCTGGAAATTGTGGGGACGACAGCAAAATACGCTCTATCTGAAACCTCGCAAGTGGTTTTTGTTGGAATGTTGCTGGAAAAAACGGTTATTGCGGCCTTGCCGTTGCCAGATGGCGAATTGTCGGACTCGCCTGCGGGAGTGTCAGCGGCGGTTGCGGGAGCGTCAGCGACGGTTGTGGGAGCGTAAGCAGCAATTGCGGGAACGTCAGCGGAGGTTGCGGGCGTGTCAGGCGCGATTGCGGGAACGTCAGGGGCGATTGCGGGCGTGTCAGGGGCGATTGCGGGCGTGTCAGGGGCGATTGCGGGCGTGTCAGGGGCGATTGCGGGCGTGTCAGGGGCGATTGCGGGCGTGTCAGGGGTGGCTGCGGGAGCGTCAGGGGCGATTGCGGGAGTGTCAGGCGCGATTGCGGAAGCGTCAGCGGCGGTTGCGGGCGTGTTCGGGGCTGCTGGGACGGATCATTTCCATTCCACAAACCGGATCTCATCCACCGTCAGGCCGTAACGGACATGGACAACACGGTCGATCAGATGATCAGCGATGGCGATGTCCTTGCTGATGTGGCGCAGAGATACGAACGCTACAACGCGGAGGCTGAGCCGCAGATGAGACGGCCAACACGGCGGCATTGGGGCCGGGATACCGGGTCAGTACCTACCCACAATCTCCTCCAAGCGGGCCATTTTCTTTTCCTGGGCGGCGACGTAGGCGAACTGGTTGCGGCAGCGGTCGAGGTTGTGGGTGGGGCGCTTGATCTTGAAATAGACGTCACCCTGGAGGTAGTCGGTTAGGAAGCGGATGCCGCATTCGAGGGTGAGCAACACCCCGGCGAAGGCGAGGTTGGCGCGCTCCGCGGTGTTGAGGAAGGTGGCGGTGGACAGATAGCCGCGGACCAGCGCTTCGAAGCGGTCCAGGCAGATGTCGAGCTTGGCCAGGTCCGTGTCGTCCTCGCGGGTGGTGGGGGCGGCGGTGCGGACCATGTCGCCGAAGTCGTAGAGCGCGGATCCCGGCATGGTGGTGTCGAGGTCGATCACGCAAACGCCTTCGGCGGTGACGTCGTCGAGCAGGACGTTGTTGAGCTTGGTGTCGTTGTGGGTGACCCGTTCGGGGATTTCGCCGGAGGCGATGAGGTCGGTGACGCGCGAGCAATCGGCGGCGCGGGCGAGGACGAAGTCGATTTCCGCGGCCACCTCGGATTTGCGGCCGGCGGCGTTCTCCGCGATGGCGGCCTGGAGTGCTTCGAGGCGCTTCGGGGTGTTGTGGAAATTGGGGATCGTCTCGTGGAGCCGCGGCCCGGTTAGACCGGCTGCGAGGTTTTGGAAGGCGCCGAACGCGCGGGCCGCCTGATAGGCCTGCTCGTTGGTTTCCAGTTCGTCATAGCCGCGGGCGCGCTCGATGAACGGATAGGCCCGCCACACGCTGCCGTCGCGGTCGAAGGCGTAGGGTTTGCCATCATTCGCGGGAATCACCGTGAGGGTGCGGCGGCGCGCTTCGGGATTCCCGGCCTCCAACAGTTGGGCAAGCGAGAAATCGGTCACGCGTTTCACGTTTTCCATCAGATCGACGGGCTTCTTGAACACGTTGTGGTTGACCCGCTGGATCACGTAGCGCACCCGCAGCCCGGCTTGGTCGAACCAAGCGCAGTAGGTGTCATTGATGTGGCCGGACCCGTAGCCGTGGGCGTGGACGAAGTCGGCGCGGAAGTCGAAGTTGGAAGCGATCTCTCGGATGTTGTGCATGGCTGAATTTCAGTTGGAATGTAACGGTGTCCCGGAGTCATCAAGTCATGGAGTCAAACAAATCCCCCGATGACTCCCGTTTTTCACGCCAGTTTCTCCGGATATTCGCCGGCGGCGATGAGGTCGCGGATGGAGGCGACGACGTGGGGTTTGTCGTCCGGATAGGTGACGCCGAACCACAGGCTGGTGGTGTCGAGCACCCGGCAGTCGGCGGTGTTGGCGCGGATCAGCGCGTCCACCACGGTGGGGATGTAGCACTCGGATTTTTCCTGTTGGCCGTATGCCGTCAGGAAGGCGGTGAATTCGGTTTCCAACAGCCCCATGAAATCGGCGGTGAAGGCCCAGAAGTTCATCGAGACCGGGCCGTTTTCGGCCACCGGATTGCGGCTGCCGTCGAGCGCGTTGCCGCGGACCACGCCGTCGGGTTCGCGTTCGATTTTCACGTATTCCTCAACGGCGGTCAGAAGGCCGCCGGCGTCGGTGGCGCAGATGCCGCGGTTCACGTCGCCGTGGTCGGAGAGCGTGTTGATCAGCGGATAGCCAACCATCGCGTAGTGGGCCTTGCCGTCCGCGGCCGGCGGGTTGGTTAGAAAACGGGCGGCCACCTCATAAGCGTCGCGGCCGTAGAAGTCGTCGGCATTGATGACGGCGAAGGGCTCGTTGACGATCGCGCGTGCGGCGCGGACCGCGTGGGCGGTGCCCCAGGGTTTGGCGCGGCCGTCCGGGACGGTGAATCCCTCCGGCAGATCATCTAACCGCTGGAACGCGTAGTCCACCTGGATGCGGTCGGCGAAACGGGAACCCACTCCTTGTTTGAACGCCTCGGCGAAGTCCTCGCGGATGATGAACACCACCCGGCCGAAACCGGCGCGGAGGGCGTCGTACACCGAGTAATCGAGCACGGTCTCGCCGTTGGGACCCATTGGGTCCATCTGCTTGAGGCCCCCGTAGCGGGAGCCCATTCCGGCGGCTAGAACAAGGAGGGTTGGTTTCGTCATGGGTCGTGTATGGCGCGTGTGTTGTTGGTGGTTGGTGGAAAAAACCTCGGTGGCTCAGCGCGGATTGGCGGGTGCGGGGGCGGGGCGTGGAAGCGGCGAAGACCGTGGTGCCGGGGCGGGTGAGGGGACCGGTACCGCGCGCGGGGCCGCAGGCGCCGGAGTGGTGGCGGATGGTGCGGCCGCCGCGGGCGCGTCCTTGCGCGAGAACTCGCTGGTCATGCTCAGGTAAAACAGCGACCCGCCGGTGACGAGCACCACGGTCAGGACCAGCAAAACAAACAGGAGGCTCAGGCAAGACTTCACGCGCGCGATGGTGCCCGCCGGCCGGCGAATATTCCAGCGGAATCGGTGGTCCGGCGCGAAAACCGGCCGAAGACGGCGTGTTTCCTCTTGAAATCCGCACGGTTTTGCGGGTTTTGCGCGGATTTTGCGGATCCGGGGCAGGCGGCGCGGATTTGGAGCGTTTTTGATCGAATTGGCCGATCCGCCACGTAACCGCAGCACCCGCCTTCCTTGCCGTCCCGGTTTTCGCAATCACCTCACCTTTCCGCCCGTGTCGCGACTCTATCCATTGCTGGCCGTTGCCGTTGCGGGGACCCTCTCCGGGTGCAACTTCCAGAAATCCGGGACCATCGCGGAAGGGGAAATCGTGCAGTTTCCGCCGGTGGCCCATGGGCGGATGATGGTGCGCGCCACGGCGGGCGCGGTGCTGGCGGATCCCTTGGGCTCGACGGTGGCCGGCGGACGGATGCTCACCCGCCGCACGCTTTCGCAGATGGACGGGGTGATCCGCATGATCGGAATGCCCACACCGACCGGAGTCCCCGAACCCGGCAGCGAGGCGTTCGAGGTCTATCTGGACCAACGGAAGCTCTCGTCCCGGACATGGGGAAAAGTGGATCTGCTGGTGGACGGCAACGAGTTTTTTCCCGAGTTCATCCGGTCGGTGGAAGGCGCGCGCTCGAGTGTGGACTCGCAGGTTTTCATCTTCGACAACGACGATTGGGCGGTCGCGGTGGCCGATGTTTTCAAACGGAAATCCCGCGAGGTCCCCACGCGGATCCTGATCGACAATATGGGCTCCCGGGTGGCGCACATGATCGATCCGGAGACCCGGCAGCCTGCCGGATTCCATCCGCCGCCATTCATCGGGGACTATCTGAGGGATGGGTCGGAGATCGAATTCCGCGCCAACATGAACCCGTTTTTCCTGGCGGACCATTGCAAGATCCACATCATTGACGGCCGCCAGGCGTTCATCGGCGGGATGAACATCGGCCGCGAATACCGCAGCGAGTGGCACGACGCGATGATGAAACTGGAAGGCCCGGTGGTGCTCCAACTGGCGCATGTCTTCAAACGGCACTGGCAGCGCGAGGATTGGCTGCGCAACTGGACGCTGAGGAACGCGTTTCCCAGCCGGAAAGTGATTCCCACGATCCGCACCGCAGCGGACCAGATCCCGCTCCGGGTGTTGCGCACCGACGTTGCCACCCAGCGGGAAAGCATCGCGCAGGCGCTGCATCTCGCGATCTCCGGGGCCCGCAGGAGAGTGTGGATCCACACTCCCTATCTGACGGGCGACGAGATCCTCGGCGACCTAACCGCCGCGGTCCGGCGCGGGGTGGACGTGCGGGTGATCATTCCCGGAACGAACGATTCCGGGCTGATGCACGCGGTGAACTTCACCGGCGCGCATGGACTGATCCGGGAGGGGGCCAGGTTCTATTCCTATCCGAAGATGTGCCATCTCAAAGCCTGCCTCATCGACGGATGGGGGATGTTCGGCTCCGCGAACTTCGACACGCTCAGCCTGAGGCTTAACCGCGAGCTGAACGTGGCGTCCTCATCGGACCGGTTCACCGGATTGTTGGAAAAACGGATCTTCCTGCCGGACTTCGGAAAATCCGCCCGGATCACCGAAGCCCGCGCCTATCGGGAAAGCCTGCCGTTTCTCGACGCGCTGGGAAACCAGCTCTGATCACTCGAAATCGAACGACTTCCGTTTCCGCGCGCGCAGCGGGTGGCGGCCGCCGTTCGCCTGGCGGATAGGATCGAAAACGCTATCCATGCCGACCTCCTTGATTTCACAAACGTGGGCCATCAGCTCGCCCAGCCGGCCTTTGGGAAACCCGCGCTGTTTGAACCAGACGAGATACTCCACCGGCAAATCCACCAGCGGCACGCCGCGCGGCGGATAGTGCGCGGGGCCGAACATGCCGAAGGGCATCCGCATCGCCCCAATCTCCGCCAACAGGTTGCGGAAATCCTCGCGCTCGATCTCGGTGAAGGCCATCGGGTTTTTCTAACGGAGCATGCCGACCACCTTGTGGGTGGCCTTGACGAAGGTATCGACGTCTTCCTCGGTGTTGTAGAGGGCGAACGACGCGCGGGTGGTGCCGGTGATGCCGAAACGCGCCATCAGCGGCTGGCAGCAGTGATGCCCGGTTCTAACCGCGACACCCATCTGGTCGAGCAGCGTTCCCAGATCGTAATGGTGCAGACCCTCCACGCCGAACGAGACAATCCCCGACGAAGCGGCGGGCCCGTATATCCGGATGCCGGCGATCGAGGAAAGTCCCTCGATGGCCGCGCGCGCGAGTTGGCACTCCCATTCGTGGATGCGGCTGAGGCCGATCTCGTTGACGTAATCGAGCGCCGCGGCGAGCGCGATGGCGCCTTCGATGTTGGGAGTGCCCGCCTCGAACTTGAACGGCAGGCTGTTGTAGGTGGTGCGGGCGAAGGTCACCTCCTTGATCATCTCTCCGCCACCGCGCCAGGGCGGCAGTCCGTTGAGCACCGACGCCTTGCCCCACAGCACGCCGATTCCGGTAGGAGCGTAAACCTTGTGCCCGGACAGCACGAGGAAATCCGCTCCGAGCGATTGGACGTCGATCGGCAGGTGCGGCGCGGCCTGGGCGGCGTCTATCAGCACCATCGCGCCCGCCTGTTTGGCCGCTGCGACCATTTCACGCACCGGATTGACGGTGCCGAAGGCGTTTGACACCCAGGTGAGCGCGAGAACCGAGGTGCGCGCGCCAAGCAGGGTCTTGAACGCCGCTAGGTCGAGGGTGCCGTCCTCGTGGCAAGGGATCACCTTGAGCACCGCTCCGGTGCGTTGGCAAAGCATCTGCCAGGGGACGATGTTAGAGTGGTGCTCGAGGGTGGAAACGAGGATCTCGTCGCCCGCCCGGATCATTTCTGACAGAGAAAGCACGTTGGCCACCAGGTTGATGCCGTCCGTGGTGCCGGAGGTGAAGATCACTTCTTCCGGGGCGGCGGCGTGCAGGTGGCTGGCGATGGTGATCCGCGCTTTCTCGAAGGTGGAGGTGGCCAGGCGGGCAAGCGAATGGGTGCCACGGTGGATGTTGGAATTCTGCGCCTCGTAATAGTAGCGGGACGCGTCCATCACCGGTCGCGGTTTCTGGGTGGTGGCGGCGTTGTCCAGATAGACGAGCGGGCACCCGTTGACCTTGCGGTCGAGGATCGGGAAGTCGGTTTTGATCAGGTCGATGTCGAGCATGGCGGAGGATCTGTTGGATGTTAGAAACGTTCTCCGGTCCGCGGGTTGATGGTGATCGGCCAGCCCGGATAGGGCCGGTTGTCGGGATCCGGATTGCCGGGAGCGGCCCAGTAGGGCCAGTTGGCGATGGTCACGCGGCCGGACGAGGGGTCGCAGGTTAGAATGCAATAGCCGACCGCCCGGTCGTAGAGACGGGCAGGCTCGCGGTCGATATCGTAGGGGTTGGCCACCGCGGCGATGGTGATCCTGTTGCCGAAGCCGTCGGTGAAATCGCCGGTTTCGCGGGGATCGCCGGGACGGGCGTTGGCTCCTTTTGTGGCGGGCATCCAGCGGCGGGGCCAGAGGTTGGCGGTGGCCGGTGTGGAAACCCACCACGGGCCGTCGCGGAAGGCTTTGAGCCCGTATTGCCCGGTGGACCCGAGGTGCTGGTCGCCGGTGACATGGAGGGCTCCGGCTTTTCTAACCAACCCGAGCGCGAGCGCGCGCTTTCCCTGCGGCCAACCGTTGGTATCGAAGTCCGGCTTCGGTTCGTCATCGGGCGGGTATTCGCCGGGCTTGAGGTTCTTCATCGACGGCACATCGGAATCCGAGCGGACTGCGGCCGGGAGCGTCTGTGGCGCGGCCCACGGGGTTTGGGAAAGGACCAGGCGGACCGGTGTTTCCGAATCGGGTTTTGACGCCCAACGCCTGAGAAACGTTTCTTGCCGATTGCCTAACATCTCCGCCTCCGGCACATCGGCCGGTGGCTCGGTATAACAGACCGGATTCCTGGGCCATCCGTTTTCGATTTTCGCGTCGGGCAGCAGATCGCGCGGCGCGGATTTGAATTGGCGGTCGGCCACGATGGCCATGTCCAGCGGTCCGTATTGCCACTGGGTGAAATAGACGGAGATCTGGTTGTCGCACGGATTCGGGTCGGCCGGGATCGGGAGGTTTCCGGTTTGGGTTAGGTGGACGACGTTGACGAAATCCGGAGACATTTTGTATCCGCCCGAGTCTTGGGCGCTTGTGGCGTAGCCCTTTGAGACATCCGCCTTCTTGCCGCCGTTGCCCCAGAGATTTCCGTGGAAAACATCGTGGTCGTCGGGAATGGTGACGCTGGGAAGCTCGCGCAGCACCTCCCGCCAAATCCAGCCGTGCATGGCGTATTTCCGGAGGTAGCTCACCACCGCGCGGTCGTTCAGCGCCTGATCCACCACGTGGCCGTAGCCGCCCACACCTTCGTAAATCTGGTCGCCCAGAAACGCGATCAGATCCGGTTTCTGCGAGGCCACATTTCCAACAAGCAAATTGTGGGGAAAACCGGTGGCGTCATTGCAGGACAGCGCCGCTACCGTCACTGGGCGTCCGCCCGGAATCGGCCGGATCGTTCCTTTGAACGTACAGTCTCCCAGACGCACCGCGTAGGTGTGTTGGACGGTTAGGTTCTGGCGGCGGACCACGAAACGCGCGGTGCGCGACGCCGGTTCGAGGGCGACGGACTGGTAAGCGCGGCCATCGATTTCGAGCGAAACGTCGTGTTTTTCCGTCCGAGCGAATGGAGCCGCCTGGACCAACAAACGGACCGATCCGTCGTTTGATGGAGCCTGGGTGACCCACAGGATGGGACCGAACGCTCGCTCGGGATGGTGCGCCACCTTGTTTCCCGCTATCAGCAACCGGTCGAACGCGACGCGCAGCGATCCGCCGCGGGTCTGGGCGCTCGCAGGCGCGCCTTCCGGCGGTTTGGGCGCGGTTACATCCGCGTCCGGGATCGGCTGGGTGGACGTGGCGAACGCCACCAGACCGGTCAGCCATGACGCATGGACCGGAGCGGTCATCGTCTCCAACAATTGGCCGGACGAGTCCATCGCGGATAGCACCAGCTTATAGGTGGAGTCCGCGGCGGGTTCGCCTTTCAGGTCGAGGGTCACCGACCGCAACGGCATGGGGACCTTCTTTCCCGCGCAATCCTGTTTGTGGATGAACAGCGTGCCGTCCGATTTCACCCCCGCGAACATGCCCGCCCCGAGAATCGCCGCTTCGCGGAAATCTCCCGACCCAGCGGTGATTCCGACCTGGATCCCGGCAAATCCCGGCATCGGGGAAACCGGGGACACCTGGTCGATCCGGCAGCGGATGGTGAACGGTTCGGCCTCCTTTGTGAGTTCGGCGGTCAGCACGGCCAGGTTGCGGTTGCCCCCGGGGAAGGTGTTTTCCGCCCGTCCGGATCGCACGACCCAGTCTTCCGCGGGATTTGCCCAGATTTCCGGGCCGGTCCAGGGGCGGTTCACGTCCACCGGCCACGAAACGGCAACCTCCGCCGCGGAGGAAAAGTGCGTGAGGAAAAGCAATGGGAACAGCAACTTGGTCATTTCGGCGCGAAGATGGCGCACATCGCCCGTTCGCGCAACGCCGGAATCGCCCGATTTCGCCAATCGGCGCATCTAGCCTTGCCGGATCGCTCCGCCCCGGCTTGAATCCCGCCCCGCGCATGTATTTGCTCAAGAAAATCTTCCAACTCAGGGATTCGGTGAATCCCGACCACGAGAAGCCGTTCCTCGAACACCTCGAGGATCTCCGGATCATGATCACGCGAGTGGTGGTCACTCTCCTGATCGCGATGCTGGCGTGCTTCACGTTTCAGGAGCGCCTCATGGAAGTCCTCCGCCGCCCGGTGGATCAGGTATGGGAGGCCCAAATCATCGATAAGCTCCCCTCGCCGAAGGACGGCGCGGCAAAAGCGCTCGATCTGGACACCTGGGAGCACGCCAAGTCCGTCGAACACGCCGTGCTCGGCCTGGACGCCGCCCGCCGCGACGCGTTTTTCAAGGCCCTCGGCGACGACAACCTCCGTTTCCACGCCGAATCCGTGGCCATTCTCCGCGCCAGCCTCGCGCTGCCGGAGGCCAAGCGTGCCGCGTTCATCGAGGCGTTGCCGGATTCCGGCGACATGAAAAAACAGGCCGCCGCACTCCTGAAGAAATCCCCCAGTCCGGAAGTGGACAACCGCGGCAACCTGCGGCTCATGTCCGCCCTTCGCCCCACGGAAACCTTCATGCTTTCCATGAAACTGTCGTTCTTCGCCGGGATCGTGGTGTCGTTTCCTCTGCTGCTGATGTACATCCTCCAGTTCATCCTGCCCGGACTCCACAACCATGAGAAAAAGGTGCTTTGGCCGTCGCTGGCGATCGGCTTCGGACTGTTCCTCGGCGGCGTGTTCTTCGCCTATTATGGGGTGCTGCCCCGCGCGCTCGGTTTCTTCTACGAGTGGAGCGCCAAACTAGGTGTGTCCAACGACTGGCGAATCGGCGAATACATCACCTTCGCCACCCAGTTCACGCTGCTCTTCGGCCTCTCGTTCGAACTGCCGGTGGTGGTCATGGTGCTGGTCAAACTCGGCCTGCTGACCTACGACACCATGTCGAAAACCCGGTCCTACGCGATCGTCGCGATTTTCGTGGCCGCCGCCATCCTCACCCCCACGCCGGACGTTTTCACCCTCAGCCTGATGGCGCTGCCGATGGTGGTGCTCTACGAAATCTGCATCTGGCTGGCATGGTTCCACGCCCGCAAGGAACGTCAGGCCGAGGAAGCCGAGGCCCGCGAACGCGAGGAATGGCGAAAATCCCGCGCCGCCGCAGGTCTGCCGGCCACCGAGGAAACTCCCGAGGATTCCTCCTCCGACGACGATCACCGCGATCCTCCATCCGACGCCACGCCCGCCGACGCCGAAGCCACCGTGGAATCCGGCGACCACGGATGGCAGGCGGAATATCCCGACCTCACACCTATCGACCATCCGGTCGATCCTCCCTATCAGGCGGATCCTTACGAACCGTTCGGACCACCGGACGTCTGCCTGAAAGTGGACCTGCCGGACATCCCCGAACCGGAAAAAACCGCCGACCCCGCGGATCCCGCGGACACCGATCCCAAACCGCCCGCCGACCATGGCCGCGCCTAACGACCCCATCGGAGCCAACGCCCGTTCGCCGTTCGCGGGCTGCATCATTCTCATCCTGGCGCTGCTGGTGATGGTTTTCCTTGTGGTGTTTTCCACCTGGGGCCTCTTCCGCCAGTTCAACGAGATCGAGAAATTCACCGGCACCAGCCCCAAACCCGTGCCCCTCGCCAAACTCGAAGGGAACGAGGCCGCGATCAACGCCCTCGCGGAAAAACTGGAGAAATTCCGCCAGGATCTGACCGGGGACGGCGAAGTCCGCCTCACCCTCACCCCGGAGGAAATCAACCTCGCCATCGCCGCCTACGAGCCGCTCGCCGAACTCCGCCAAACCTTCCACGTCACCGCCGTGGAGAACGGCGCGCTCAAGATCGCCATCTCGTTCAAAATGAACGGCAAACCCCGCATGGCCCGCAGCGACGAACCCGGCATCACCGCCTCCGATCCGCGCTACCTCAATGCCACCATGACCGCCACCCCGCGCCTGCTCGGCCGCGAGGTGGTCCTCCAAATCTCATCCATCGATGTGCCCGGCGTCGCCGTCCCGCGCGAGTTCATCGAACAAATGTCGCCCTACCGCGTCACCGAACGCTACCAAACCCACAAGGTGATCGGCCCGGCCATGGCCAAACTGACATCCGTCACCACCGCCGACGGAGCCGTTGTATTTGTCCGCAAGCCGGGCGAAACCCCAGCCGATCGCATCTCCGATTCCGACGTCCGCACCGCCACCGGCCGCTTCTTCACCGCCCTTGGCATCGGTGCCTGCCTGTTCCTCCTGTTCGTCGGCATCATCATCATCATCGGCCTCCGCGCCAAAGCGAAAAGGGGAGCCTAATCCGCCCCGTAGCCGCGCTCGTGAGAGCGTGGCTTCCCCCGTGGCTGGGCTAGCCTCGCCCCATCTCAAGGAGCGTGGGCGTCCCCGCCCACATCACCGCGGATCAACCTCCCCCCAGCCGGAAAACTTCACCGCCAAGCCGCCAAGATCGCCAAGGGGATAGAAATGCTTGTAGCGGCGATGCCAGAGTATCGCGAATGGCCCCGTAGCCGCGCTCGTGAGAGCGTGGCTCCCCAGGCTCCCGCTTGCCGAAGAGATTCACCGCCAAGCCGCCAAGATCGCGAAGGGGATAGAAGATCGTGGATGGTGGAAAAGCGCATGCCCTCCCTAATAACCACTAACAAATAACCAATAACCGCGGCGCAGCCGCCCCCCGTAGCCGCGCTCGTGAGAGCGTGGCATCCCCAGGCACCCGCATGCCCACTCCCATCCACCTTCTCACGAAGGCGGCTGCCTTCACTTATTCCCAAAGGCGCGGGCCACGTTCACCCCGTAATTTCCTTCACCTTTCGTAACCGTAGCGATCTTCTCCGCGTCGTAGCATCATGCACGAGCTTACCGTTTGACATTATGATCAGGTCCACCGGCAAGAGCGATCTCCACGAATCGGTTAACCCCGCAATAGAACCGGTATATTGATGCATTTCCGTGCACCTGAGAACCACTCAAATGAGCAGCATTCTACTCATTCGATAGGTCAGAACCCATTGATTCTAAGTGAATTATCGCCTAAATGGGTTAGGGGATGAGTGGTGCGCGCTGCAGGGTTCGAACCTGCGACCCCATCCGTGTGAAGGATGTGCTCTACCACTGAGCTAAGCGCGCGTTTTCCATGGACGCCGGGGAAATCCGGTCGGCGGGACGGGAGTTTTGGGCGGACGCCGGGGGCTTGGCAAGCATTAAGGTGCGTCGGATGGAAAATTTTTCCGGTTTTCGGGGTTTCACACGGGAGGCTGGCGGGCCATACTGGGGCCCGCCCTTGACCGCCGATCCGTGTCCCAGATTTCAAAAGAAAGCATCGAAAAGATCCTGGCCGCGACCAACATCGTGGACCTGATCGGCTCGTATATCCCCTTGAAAAAGGCCGGAATCGCCTACAAGGCGTGCTGCCCGTTCCATCACGAGAAGACGCCGTCGTTCACCGTCAATCCGAACCGGCAGACGTTCAAATGCTTCGGCTGCGGCAAGGGCGGCGACGCGCTGACCTTCGTGCGGGAATACGAAAACCTGCCGTTTTCCGACGCCGTCCGGCGGTTGGCGGCGAGGGCGGGGATGGTGGTGGAGGAGGAAATCCCCGATCCCGAGGCCGACCGGGCGCGCAAAATCCGCGGTCGGTTGATGGATCTGCACCGCGAGGCGGCGGCGTTTTTCCACGAGCGGCTGCTCAAGGATCCGGACGCCCGCCACGCGCGGGATTATCTCAAGTCGCGCGGATTCGGCCGGGAAATGGCGGAACGCTGGACGGTCGGCTGGATGCCGGAAAACCCGAGGGCGTTCCTCGACTGGGCGAAGTCGAAGAACTATACCGGCCGCGAGTTGGTGGATTCCGGGATATGCTATCTGCGGGAGGAAAACGTGCCGACCTCCGGGCTGCGCGTCCGTTTCCGCGACAGGCTGATGTTTTGCATCCGCAACGAGTTGGGCGATGTGATTGCGTTCAGTGGCAGGCAGCTCCGCGACGATCCGAACAGTGGAAAATACGTCAACTCACCGGAGACCGCGCTTTTCAGGAAATCCAACGTGCTGTTCGCGCTCGACCGCGCGAAGAAACCGATCCTCAAGGAAAAGTGCGCGCTGCTCTGTGAGGGGCAGATCGACGCGATCGTCTGCCACGAGCAGGGCATCGAGCACGCGCTGGCTCCGCTCGGCACGGCATTCACCCAGCAGCACGCGCGTCTGCTGCGGCGCTACACCCAGAGCGTTCTGTTATGTTATGATGCCGACAAGGCCGGGATCGCCGCTTCCGAACGCGTGTTCCGCGAGTTGGTGGCGGAAGGGATGTCGGCTAGAATCGTCGAGATGCCCGCCGGCGATGATCCGGATTCGTTCATCCGCTCCCACGGAGCCGACGCGTTCCGCGGGTTGTTGGAAAAGGCGGGCGATTTCTTCGATTTCAAACTCGGCAGGGCGAGGATCGACGGGCGGATGGAGTCCGCGGCCGACCGCCGGGCCGTGGCCGGTGAATGCGTGGGGCTGCTCGCTGCCATGAGCGACGAGGTCGCTCGCGACCATCAGATCCAGGTGGTGGCCACCCACCTTCAGCTTGCGGTGAGCGCCGTGCGCGATGCGGTGGCCAAGGCGCTCAAAAAGCCCCGGCCCGCGTCGGTTGAGGATGTCAGGAGCGACGATCCCGCCGGGGAGATTCTGCCCACCGCTCTGCACCGGGTCGTGGGATTTCTTTGCCATTTGGCGCTTTCATCCGGTCCGGCCCAGCATTTTCTGGCGGAGCAGTTCGAGTGCCTCCACGAGGCGATGCCATGGCTGGAGGGGATCCCGCTCGTCGAGCGGATTCTCGCCGCGGGGCCGGACGCATCATCTCCGGCGGCGGTGAACGCGTTTCTCGCCACGCTCCCGGAGGCGGATCGCATGGCGCTCAGCGCCACGGAGAGCCATGATCTGGAAGGCATGCCGGAAGATGGACTACAAGCCGCCGAACACGCTTTGGCCATGTTGTCCGGGATAGTCCTGCAACGCCGCGACGCAAGGGTGAAAGCCGACCTCAAACAACCGGGGCTTTCGCCCGAGCGGGTGCGCGAATTGATCGAGGAAACCAAGGAAATCAGCGCCCTGATGCGGGGCATCGGGTATCGTACCGAGTTCGATGACGAACTTCCGCCTTCCACCTATCGGGAGAAGCCCAAGCCCAAGTGGGGCAGAGGGTGAGGTGCTTCGGGAAAGTGGCGGTACCCTTCCGGAGGGCGTCCATCGCGATTTCCGCTAAAAATCCGCGAAAATCACGGGATGCGGCTTATGCGCCATGAGCCTCGGGGATTGGCCCTTTGGATCACCTTTCCTTATCCCACCGAAAATCCATGAAGCCCCACCAAGCCCTCCGCATTTCCTCCCTCATTCCGACGTTGGCCGCCGGGATCGTTTCCAACGCGTTCGCGGCCGACCTGTACTGGGACGCGAATGGGGCCACTTCCGGAACCGGAAACAGTGGAACAACAACTTCCGTAAACACCTGGAGCAACGTAAACACCTGGCATAGCGGTTCGGCTACCGGCACACTTCGAAGTTGGGTCAATGGCAATACTGCCGTCTTGGGTGGAACCGCAGGCACGATCACTCTCAGCACCACTCCGGCCATTGGACAAATCCGGTTTCTGACCAGTGGCTACAGCGTTGGGGCCGCAGCTGCCGGGCCGATTTCTTTCAGTGGCAGCTACAGTGATTCGGTCCCAACCATCGACACCTCGGGCGGCACTTTGGTTTCCGGCAAGTTTGACGCCACCGTTAGCGCGAAAATCACCGGCACGCCGGCTGGGGGTGTGGTGATCAAGGACATCAATAATATAACACCCCCCTCCACTTCAGGCAGGGTCTATCTTAACAACGCCGCGAACAGCGACTTCACGGGTGATGTAACCATACTCAGCGGTAACCTGCACGTTCTTTCGAATCTGGGTGTTCCCAGCAACAAGATAATCCTCAAAGGCGGGGCGCTCTATGGCAATGCCGCGACCACTTATACGATCACGCGGACCGTCGAAGTCGCGGCTAACAGCGGAATAGGCACCCGTGGTGCTGCCGGAACGTCCATATGGGACTTCACGGGACCAATCACCGGTTCAGCCAACCTAACCCGATATGGTGGCACTGAAACCAGTGCCGTCAATGTGAACCTGAAAGGTGATATGTCCGGATTCTCCGGGACCTTTGAGAACATCGGAGCCAGTAACACAGGATATGTTTCAATCGAAACAACCTCCACCAGCGCCGGAGCATGGAAGCTCACCAGCGGCACGGTGCGTCTCAACACCACGAGCGACACCCACATTGCCAATGGCACGGGCAAGAGCGATCTGGTGATCAACGGCGGGACTCTCGACATGAACGGGAAATCGGAAACGATCAATGGTCTCTCAGGCATCGGCGGCGTGATCCAGAACCAACTCGCGGCCACCGTTTCCACGCTGACCCTTGGCGACGGCGACGCGACCGCGTCGTATTCCGGAACCATCCGCGACAACGGCGGCACCGGCGGGACGGTTGCTCTAACGAAAACCGGCGGCGGCGTGCAGACCCTCGGCGGCACCAGCACCTACACGGGCGACACCTTGGTTTCCGGTGGAACCCTGTTGGTGAGCGGGGCTCTCGGAAACACGGCGGTCACGGTCGGAACCGACGCGCGCATTGGCGGCGGCGGAACCTTGGGAGGAACGCTCCATTTCGATGCCGGCGCGGAGTTCCAATTCAGCACCACCCAGACTCTAACAGTGAATGGCGCTGCGGTCACCTTCGGCGGGTTCTCGATCGCCGACATCGCCGGACTGGACAGCACGGCAGACAACGGCACCTACACGCTGATTGGCGGGACAGCCTTGGTTTCCACCACAAACCTTGCGAACGTCGGATTTGCCAACGCCTATGACCTCGGCAATGGCAAGGCCGCGTTTTTCGAGATCGGCAGCCTGAAGGTGACCGTGGTTCCCGAGCCCGGCGCGTTTCTGCTAGGCGGTCTCGAGTTGATGGGATTCCTGCGTCGGCGCCGCGCTTGAAGGGGGCTCCGACGGGTCACCGGGCGGCATCGGGAGTGACAAACCTGCCTCGCAATCCGCGTAGCACACCTATGATCGGTAGGACAGGGTGTTTGGTATCGTGGTTGGCATGCGTGCTGGCGCTTGGCGCCCAGGCGGAGACGGTGGGATCCGTCCGATGCCCCGCGGGTGCCTTCGCCTTCGTGTTGGAGCGGGATCCTGCTTCCCAGGCCTTGGGCTATGCCGTGGCCTTGGCAGGTGGGGAAAGATTGGTCCACGGCTCACTCGGAGTGGAAGTCGCGGGTGCCGGCGTGGTCGGCAACAAGGGCGCGGCTTCCAAGGTGGACGAACGGAAGGTCGATGACAAATGGCACAACCCGCACGGCGAGAGATCCGAAGTCATTGATCGGTTCAGCGAGGTGACGTTTTCGATCAACAACCCCGACCCGAAGGTGCCAGCCATGAAACTCCAGGTTCGGGCATATGACGAAGGGGTTGCATGGAGATATGTTCTAACCGGAGACGGGGTGTGGGTCTCCGACCGATCCACATTTGTTCTCGGCGCGAAGACCCGGGTCTGGACATCCGCGCGGGCACAATCCCCGATCAGCATGCAACCGCTGGAGGCGGTGAAGGGCGCGGTGGATCGTCCGGTTCTGGCGGAAGTGGGCTCGAAATGGTTCCTTGCATTGGGTGAGGCCGGATTGGCGGATGCCGCACGCATGAAATTCGTGAGATCCGGGGCCGACACGTTGGTGGCCGCGCTTGACGGGAAAGTCGGGTTTCGGGGATCGCTGACAACGCCGTGGCGTGTGGTGCGGATTGCCGGTTCACCGGCGGAATTGCTTGCCGGCAACGACTTGGCGCTCAACCTGAACGATCCCCCGACAGGCGATTTTTCCTGGGTGAAACCCGGCAAGGTCATTCGGGAGATGACGCTCACCACCGCTGGCGCCCGCGCGTGCGTGGATTTCGCCGCATCCCATGGATTGCAATACATTCTGTTCGACGCCGGATGGTATGGGCCGGAAAACAATCCGGCATCGGATGCCTCCAGGGTCGATCTTGATCCCGCGCGCTCGCGGGGTCCGCTGGATTTGCGGGAGGCGATCGGATATGCGAGACAGAAGGGGATCGGCGTGATTTTATATGTGAACCAGATCGCGCTTTCCCGGCAGATCGATCGGATTCTGACGATCTATCAGGAATGGGGCGTCGCGGGCATCAAGTTCGGGTTCGTGAAGGTGGGACCGCAGGTTGATACCCGGTGGCTGCATCAGGCCGTGGCAAAGTGTGCCGCGCATCGTTTGATGGTGGACATCCACGACGAATACCGGCCCACCGGTGTTTCCCGGACGTGGCCGAATCTGCTGACCCAGGAAGGAATCCGCGGCGACGAGGAATCTCCGGGAAATGCCGCGGTGCTGGACACGATTTTCACCCGCTGTCTGGCCGGAGCGGGGGATCAGACGAATTGCTATTTCGCCCCGCGTGTCCCCAAGATGGGATCCCACGGTTCGCAGTTGGCCAAGTCCGTGCTCGTTTTCAGCCCGTGGCAGTTTTTGTTTTGGTATGATCGGCCGCAGGGGGAAGCGGGCGCTCCGTCGGTGATTGCCGAGGTGCCTGAGATGGATTTCTTCCGGCTCCTGCCCACGGTGTGGGACGAAACCCGCTGGCTGGACGGTTTTCCGGGAACCCACGCGCTGGTGGCCCGGCGGAAGGGGGATGTGTGGTTCATCGCCGCTCTAACCGGCAATGCGCCGCGGGATTTCAAGGTGCCACTTGTGTTTCTTGCCCATGGAAGAACCTATCGGATGGAGGTCTTTGCCGACGATCCCTCCGCCGCGACGCCCACCAAGGTGGGTATCGAAACATCTCGGGTGAATCGCGAGGGGGTGTTGGCAAGAAGTCTGGATCGCGGTCGCGGATTCGCCGCAATCCTGAGCCCCGCCGGATAAGCCGAGCAAGATAACTTGGCTCTTGCCCGTTGGTGATGGTTTTGCATTGCCGGATGGGATCGCAGATGCTCTCATGGCGTTGAGCAAAAGCCACCATGACTTCGCGCGAACGCATCCTAGCAGCAATCTCCCATCAGGAACCCGACCGGGTGCCCGTTGATATGGGAGCCACGCCCTCATCCGGAATCTCGGCGATCGCCTACGGAAGGTTGAGCCGGCACCTGGGGATCCCGGACAGCCGGACGCGGGTGTATGATGTTGTCCAACAGCTCGCGCAGCCGGAGGATGCGGTGCTTGACCGGTTCGGCATCGATGTGGTGGACCTCGGAAGAAGGTTCAACGCGGAAGACGGGGATTGGCGGCCGGTGACCTTGTTTGATGGCAGCGCGGCGGAGTATCCGCGGTGGTTCCGGCCCGAGGCGACTCCCCAAGGCGGATGGAGAGCGCTTGCCGACGACGGCACCGAACTGGCGATGCAACTGAAAGATATGAACTTCTTCGACCAGACCTGTTTTCCCTGGTTGGACGACTATCCGGCGGACATGTCGGGGTTGCCGGCGGCGATGGGCAAGGTGCATTGGGCCGCGCTGGCCCATTCTCCCTGGGACAACGCGGGCCGTCCGGATTTCTGGACCCGGCTGCGGGAGGAGGCGCTTGCCCTGCGCGCCACATCCGACCGCGCGATTATGGTGGTGGTGGGATGCAATCTGTTCGAGTGGGGCACTTTCCTCCGGAGGATGGACAATTTTCTGATGGATTTGCTGGCGGAGCCCGAGCAGGTCGAAAGGTTATTGGAATCCCTGATGGAGATCCACCTGCGGACGCTGGAGAAGGTCTGCGCCGCGGTGGGCGATGTGGCGGACCTTTGCCGGTTTGGCGACGATCTGGGCACCGATACCGGCCCGTTCATGGCACCGGCGACCTATCGGAGCCTCTTCAAACGGCATCACACGCGGCTTTGCGAGTTCGTTCACCGGCATTCCACGATGAAAACGTTCCTGCATTCCTGCGGGTCGATCCACTCGCTGCTGCCGGACTTGATAGAGGTCGGATTCGATGTGGTGAACCCGGTGCAGACCGCGTGCCGGGACATGGAGGCGCAGCGCCTGAAAAAGGACTTTGGCCGGGACATCACCTTCTGGGGTGGCGGCGCGGATACCCGCGAGACACTCAATCACGGCACGCCCGCACAGGTCCGCGAGGATGTGTTAGGAAGGCTCAGGGTTTTCGCACCTGGCGGCGGATTCGTGTTCAACACCATCCACAACATCCTTCCCGATGTCCCCCCGGAAAACATCGTGGCGATGTTTGACGCGGTGGAGGAATACAACCGGGCCGGCGGCTAGCGGCGGGATTTCGCCTGATGGATGATCTGGCGGACCTCCCGGTTGGCGGACGGGTTTCCGAAAAGCAGTTCGCGGGTGCGGACCAGCAGCGCCTCCAGCGCCGCGATCGGGGCGGTTAGGGTCTCGTGGGGCGCCCGCGGCTGGAAGTCGTCGTTGGATTTGCAGAACGAGTCGAGCGCTTCACCGGGGAACATCCGTGTTAGGAAATCGACGGTGGACCACCACAGGGCGGCGGGGATTTCGCGGAACGCGTCGAGTGACGAAACCTCCTCCCCGGCAAGCAGCCATTGGGGGCCCAATCGTTCGTCGATAGGTCCCGCTTCGCCGGTTTTCACGAATTCGTGGAGCGAGGCGGTGCCGGTACTCCAATTGGCGTTGCTGTATCGCTGCCGGTAGGCGCGGGCCAGGCTGAGAAGCTCATCCACCACCGGGGCCGTGCCGTCCGGTCGCTGGAACAGGATGCGGGCGCCAATCACGCCGAGCGAATACAGGTCACATGGCGTACCGATCCGCGGAAGCAGATGAAACTCGACACGGTCGGATGTTAGGCTGCCTTTGCCGGAATCCAGCCATTCGCGGACGTCGGGTTGGAGTTTTGTCTGAAGGGTGCAGAAGCGGTATTCTCCGGGCGTTTCCGCTTTTCCCTCGATGCGTCCGTAGAGCCGGAGGCGTCCGAGCTTGGGCAGAACCCAATCCATTTCCAACAGATCGAGCCGGCCGGCATGCAGCGGCTCCTCGCTCAGCAGGGTGCCGTCCATCACCACCAGGCCATGATCATCGGGGTCGGAGATTTTCCGCACACGAACCCGCGCGAGCCCGCGTACTTCGGTTAGCACACTGGGGCTGCGATAGAGCGACTGCCTGAGGTCGGGGCTTGGAACGAAGCAAGGTTCTCCAACGTCGCCCACTTTCGAGGTGACGCACTGGGCGGGCGCTTCCAGGGATACCCGGTGGCTCCAAAGGAATGGAAGCGAGGTTTCCGGTTCCGGGAGGGTGACACCGAAACAATCCGGATTGAGGCCGAGAAACGGGCAGCCGGCATGCCGGATCGCGTTGGAGACGGCGATCATGGCACCATGCCACACCGAAAGCTTCAGGTGAAGCAGTTCGCACAAATGACCCGCCGTTTGGTTCTTCTGGAAAAAGAATCCCGCGTTCTTTCCGGAAACGCTGGCACGCTCGGCGAGGCGGCGGTTGGGCCCCGAAGCGGGGCTCCGCAGCGCGTCGCGGATGTCCTGCGGGTTCGCCCGGTTGGATAGAATGTCCACGAAGTCGCCGAGTGGGATTGCGAACGAGCGGGTGAGTGCCATGAGGGCCCCGCCGGGATTGATCGGGATGCCATCCGGAAAAACACCCGCCACCGGTTGGGTGTTAGGTCCCTCCGGAGCTTGCGGGGTGAGGGCGAGGAAGCGCGGGGCGTTGCTGTCGCCGTTCCAAAGGTAGCGGTGGAGAGACTCGGAGTAGGTCGCGAGGCGGTTCGCACGCAGCAGGGTATCGTCGGTGCACAGTTGCCACGGAGATTCGTCGAGGCGGGTCTTTCCCTCGGCTGTGAGCCAGATCACCGGCGCGGGGTGGCGGTCCAGTGAAATTTGGAAGACTTTCGAGGGGTGGGCCTCGGTCAGGCTCTCGCACCACCGTTGCCAATGCCGGTCCAGCAGCGGATTGGTGACAAACGCGTGGCCTCCGTCATTCGCGATACGCCATGAGGAAACGTCCTGTACCCACAAATCCAGCCACTCTTTCACGTCGCCGGACTGATCTTTCCAGGCGGCCGCATAGGCAACGGCACCCGCGGGTTGAGCAACGATCCGTGGCCGGAACGAACCGTCCCTTTGGGGAAAGGTCACGACACACAGCCCCGGCATGGCAGGCATGCCGAGGTCCACAAGTTCCCATTCGTTTTGGCCCATCATGGTCACGTTCGAACGATGGATACGGCACCGGGGCCGGATTGACAAGCAGGACCGTGGGGATTTCGGAACATTTGGGCCCGAGGGAAGCGGATCCGGGGCATTCCCGCAGTCCGGGCGACGATTCACGGGAAAATTTGATTGACATTTCCGCGATTGCCCTAACACTGGTGTGCGTTATGAAAATCACATACCAATCCGTCCTTTCGGTTGCCGCTGGCTGCCTGGTGTGCGCTTGCGCCGGTGGAAAAAGCAACCCGCCGCCTCCGGGGCCGGCACTGCCGCCTCAGACTCCGCAGGGCAAGTTCGACCCAGGTCCGGCCGGCACGCCCGCCGATGTGCAAAAAGCCCAGCAGGAGGCCATGGCCATGGCGCTGAACCGCACGGTGAAAAAGGAGGAGTTCTCACTAACCCTGGTGGCCGATGACGCTTCCGTAGCCCAGATCGAATCGATCAATATCGACGTCATTTCCACCGATGCCGGCAACGCGGCGCGCCTGAAAGCCGATGGACCGGTGAAATACCGCGAATCCCGCATCACCGGTGCCGCGGCTCGCAGCCACACCTTCAAAAAAGGCGGACGCTTTGAGGTCAAGGTGCCCAGCATCCCGGCGGCGGACAATATCGTCCTGTGGGCGGAACTGGCCGCACCCGCGCAGGGCAGCGACTCCCGGATGCTCGTGATCCCGCTGGTGCTGGACAAGAGCGACCCGGCCAAAGGCCCCGTCGCCAATCCGATCACAGTGAAGCTGACAGCCAACGGCTGGGTGCGGGAAAGCTAACCATGTTCGAGGACCGGATCAGGGAGATATGCCTGGCCTTGGGATACGAGCCGGAGGAATTCCTGCTCAACTCCCAGGCTACGGCGGTTGCGTCGGTTCAGGCCAAGACCGCCGATGGCGCGCCGGTCGTGGTCCGGTTCACACCTTCGAGCGGTGGTGAGACCGCCGTGGCGAAGGCGTTCGAAACGCAGCGCTGGAACACCGGACGCTATGCCACGGCCTACGTGACCGGAGCCCAAAGCGCGGGAGCGGCGCTGGATCCCGGGCGGGACGAACAGGTGCTCCAGGAAATGCATCTGCGCTGGGAGGTCGGCACCATGGCGGCCGGACGGCCGGTCAATCCGGTGCTGGCCTTCGGCATCATGCGCAAGCATCTCTATCAGGTAAGACCGTTCTATCCGATCACGCTGCACCATTTGATCGAGCGGCAGGTCAGTCCCGGCCACGCGGTGCTGTTCCGGGTGGTGGACCAGTTGTGGGCCGCGCTCGCGTTTCTCCATCAGCCGGCGGTGAATATCCCGCACGGTGCGGTCACCACGCACAACGCCGGATTTTCGTCGAACCGCGTGATCGAGGCGTCGGCCTCGCTGTTGGATCTCAAGGAAACGCCTGAAACCCGCCGGGCGGAACTCAAGCGCAGGGATTTCCAGGATCTGGGAATGCTGATCTATCAATTCGCGTGCTCGCTGGAAAAACCGGTGGACGCGGTGGATGCCGTGATGCGCGTGCCCAATGCGAGCTGGAAGCAGTTGGGCGACAAGGAAAAGGAATGGAAAACGCTCGTCGCGAAACTGCTGGAGCCGGAATCGTTTCCCTTCGGATTCGACATCGCCGGAGCGCGCGAGAAGTTGCTAGGACCGTTGTTGCCGCCGAAAACCCCATACACGGTGATCGCCAAACCGGTCGCGGTGACCACTGAGCCGCCCTATCGGCAGCCCGAGGCGGAACTCACGGAAACCAAGGCGGAGATCGACTATCTGGGCGAGATGGAACGGCTGATCGCCGCCGCCGATTGGATGGCCGCGCTTCGCATGCTGCTGGTGATCCCCGGCGATTTCGAACCGCGGGAGCGGGTGGTCGCCTGGGGCAACGCCATCGCCGATGGCGCGGGCGACGATCTGGGAAACCAAACCGAGTTTCTGGCTGGCATGGAAGCCATGGCGAACCTTGGGTCCCAACGGGCCGGACTCCGGCTCGGCAAGTGGCTGGCCAAAAACCAACCGGCCGAGGCGCTGTCGTGGCTGGGTGCCGCGGCCGACGCCGGTCTGACCGAGAGCTACGGTGTTATCGCACTGATCTACGAGCAGGGCGGGGAAGGGGTGGCACCCGAACCGGAGCGCGCGCTGGCGTTCTATCAAGCTTCGCTCGACCACTATCAGGCGGAGGACTGGGATACCATCTACCGCATGGCCGCGATGATCCTGCGGGAGAAATCCCTATCCGAACGACTGGCGGAGGGCATTCGCTTGTTGGAAAGGTGCCATGCCAACGGTCACTACCGCGCCACCGACCTGCTGGCCCAGTGCTACGCCCAAGGCCACGGTTTGGAATCCGACGAGAAGAAGGCGTTCCAACTGTTCGCGGATGCGTGGAACCGGTCGAAAAAGTGCAAC
This sequence comes from Verrucomicrobiota bacterium, assembly GCA_017301995.1. Classification (GTDB taxonomy): domain Bacteria; phylum Verrucomicrobiota; class Verrucomicrobiia; order Verrucomicrobiales; family Akkermansiaceae; genus Luteolibacter. Next base: position 66,484 of record JAFLEH010000018.1, read on the forward strand.
GAGAACTACTACACCGCCTCCAACAATCTCGGCGTGTGTTTCGCGATCGGATTCGGCATCCGCAAGGACCCGGCGATGGCCCGCCACTATTTCAAACAGGGCGAGATCGCCGGTCACGAGGCTTCGAAAAAGAACCTCCAGGCGCTCCTGCAGAGCGCCTGAGGGCTCCGGTGGTCAGGCGAATTCGTAGTCGAAGTTTCCGTCCTTGAGCTTGACCGTGACCTGTTTGACCTCCTGGCCGTGATAGAGGGCTTCCAACAGGCTGCGGCCGATGTCCGGGAGCATCGTGTTGGTTAGGATGGCGTCCACCACGCGGCCGCCGCTTTCGGCTTCCTTGCAGCGGGCGAGGATGTGATCGACGATCTCCTCGCCGTAGATGAACTGCATCTTCTTTTGGGTTTCCATGCGTTTCTTGATCCGGTCCATCTGCAGGCGGATAATGAGGCGCATGGTGGAGTCGTTGAGCGGATAGTAGGGGATGGTCACCAACCGGCCCAGCAGCGCGGGCGGGAACACCTCCAACAGTGGTTTGCGCAGGGCTTCGGCGAGCGACTCCGGATCCGGAACCAGTTCGGGGTCCTTGCACAGGTTCATCACCAGATCGCTGCCCGCGTTGGTTGTCAGCAGGATGATGGTGTTCTTGAAGTCGATGTGGCGGCCCTCGCCGTCCTCCATGTTGCCCTTGTCGAACACCTGGAAGAAGATCTCATGCACATCGTGATGGGCCTTTTCCACTTCGTCGAGGAGCACCACGCTGTAGGGGCGGCGGCGCACCGCCTCGGTTAGAACGCCGCCTTCGCCGTAGCCGACGTATCCGGGAGGCGCTCCCTTGAGCGTGGAAACCGTGTGGGCTTCCTGGAACTCGCTCATGTTGATGGTGATCAGGTTGCCTTCGCCACCGTAGAGAGCTTCCGCAAGGGCGAGCGCGGTCTCGGTCTTGCCGACACCGCTGGTGCCGGCCAGCATGAAGACGCCGATCGGTTTCGACGGATTGTCGATGCCGGCCCGCGAGGTGATGATGCGCTTGGCGATCATCTCGAGGGCGTGATCCTGTCCCACAACACGCGAGGTGAGGCGCTGGGCGAGGTTGAGCACCGACTCGATTTCATCGCGCACCATGCGGCCGACCGGCACGCCGGTCCAGTCCGCGACAATCTGGGCGACGGCGCCTTCGTCCACGGAAGTGAGCATGAGCGGGGAGTCGCCCTGCAACTCGGCGAGTTTGGTTTCCAATTCGACGACCGCCTCGGCGGTCCCGCTGCCATCGCGCGCGGCGTTGCGTGCCTCCAGGATGGCGGTCAGAAGGTCCTTTTCATCCTGCCAGCGTTTTTCGATCTCCGGCAGTTTCGCGCGCTCGGCGGTTAGAGCGGCGTTGGTGTGGTCGATGGCCTCCTGGTTAGGCCGGCCGGCGACCGCCTCGCGCTCGAGGATGGCGAGTTCCATTTCCTGATGGATGATCTTCTCGCGGCTGTGCTCGACCTCCGCGGGCACGGCGCTCTGGCTCAGGGCGACGCGGGCGCAAGCCGTGTCCAACAGGCTGATCGCCTTGTCGGGGAGTTGGCGGGCCGGGATGTAGCGGCTGGAGAGTTTCACGGCGGCGGTGACCGCGTTGTGGCGGATTTCCACCTTGTGATGTTTCTCCAACACATCCACGACGCCGCGGAGCATCAGACAGCATTGGTCCTCGGTGGGTTCCTCCACCTTGACCGGTTGGAAGCGGCGCGTCAGGGCCGGATCCTTCTCGATGTGCTTCTTGTATTCCGCCCATGTGGTGGCGGCCACGGTGCGGAGGGTGCCGCGCGCGAGGGCGGGCTTGAGGAGATTGGCGGCGTCACCGACACCTTCGGCGCCACCCGCGCCGATCAGCGTGTGGGCTTCGTCGATGAACAGAATCACCGGTTTGGGCGATTTCTGGACCTCGTCAATCACATTGCGGAGGCGTTCTTCGAACTCGCCTTTCATGCTGGCGCCGGCCTGGAGCAGACCGATGTCGAGACAGCGGAGCACCACGCCCTTGAGCGCGTCCGGAACGTCGCCGTTGGCGATCTTGATCGCGAATCCTTCGACCACCGCGGTTTTGCCGACACCCGCCTCGCCGACGAGCAACGGATTGTTCTGACGGCGGCGCATCAGGATATCCACGATCTGCCGGACTTCGTCGTCGCGGCAAAGAACGGGATCGATCTCGCCCTTGCGCGCCTTTTCAGTTAGATCGACGGAGAACCGTTCAAGCGCCGATTTTCCGGTATCGTTGTAGGCTTGTTCGACCTCCGAATTGGCGGCGGACTTGCTGGCGGTGGCTTCGCCCGATCCATCGGTGATGGCGATGAAATTCTGTTCGAGGGTATCGACGTTGATCTTCCGGAACTCCGCCGAGAGCCCGCACAGATAGGTTTTCAGCGTGTTGTTTTTCGCGAGGGCCATCAGCACGTGGCCGCTGCGCAAAACCGACTCGCCGAAGCCGAGCGAGCAGGTGACCCAGCCGAGTTCGAGAGCGTCGATCAGCAATTTGGATAGGCTGGAAACCCTGCTGGCGCCGCGGGGGAGTGAGTCGAGCGCCTTTACCAGATCCGCCTGGATGCGGGCCTTTTCCATCCCGAAATAGGTGGCGATCTGGTGGTAATCGTTGTCGTCCTTGTCGTTGAGGGCGAAGATCCAGTGGGCGACCTCGAGTTCCGGGTTGGTGCGTTTGGTACACAGGTCGGTGGCGCGGTCCATGGCGCCATAGGCAACCGGATTGAGCTTTTTGAAGTAGAACGACGGGGTTTGCGGTTTCATGATATGTTGATTGTTAGGAGATGACGGTAAGGCGGTAATCCGCCGCATCCGCGGCGGGCGGGGAACTTTTGAGCCACGAGGAAAACCCGAGCCGCGATCCTCCACCGAGGATGCAATCCGGGACTTCCGACTTCTTGAGCACGGGATTGATCTCGCAGATGAACTCGCGGCCGCAGTAGAGCAGAATCATGCTTTTGAGGGCTTTGACGAGCATGCCGGTTGGCGGATAGTCCTGGAATTCGTCCCATCCGAGCGGACCGAGAACGAGGCGGAATTTCATGGTTCGGTCCCAATAGCGCGATCCCAACATGGTTCCCTGCCCGAGGCGTCCCGCCTGGCGGTTTGTGCCCAGCTTGGTATGATTGGTCGCCGGGACCTCGACCCAGTGCCCGATGTTTTCCTCGATGGTTACGCGGGTGCCGGTGAAATCCGAAACCATGGCGCACAGGCCTTCCGCGTGGCGGGTCGGGCACGAATAGTGGCCGGAGAAATACAGCGCCGCGGTGTCCGGAATATCCATCCGGTTCTGGGTGGACGGAATGCCAAGGCCGAGAAAACTGCCGATGAAGGTGTGGAAGCGGGACTCCCACGGACGGTCGAAATCGACGGCTTTGTTGGATGAAACGGCGGCCCGATAGAAAAACGAAATGAACCGGTGGTTGAACAGGTCGATGAACGCCGCCGGTCCGGCATCGGAGCGGAACGCGGACTCGGTGCCGTGAAGGTCCTCCATGTCCGGGTGGGGGACGCCCTTGGCGCGGGCGATCACCACATCCGATACCACGCCGGGCAGGGGGCCATTCACTCCTAACAGACCCATGAAGTAAACCATCACCTCCTCGAACACGCGGTCGGTGGATTCGTCCAATTGGGACGAGACCTTGCCGATGGTGGACGGTGCGAAATGCAGGTGGGGAATCTGGCGGAAGCGCAGTTTTTCCTCGCGGGGCTGAACGGAGAATCCGGTGCGGGGCAGGCTCGGATTGAGCGCGTCCACGGTGCGGACCTTCCGGAAGAAATCCTCCTTGGCGGAGAATTCCGACTTCGCCTGGCTTTCCAGGTTGAGCGGGTAGCTGACGGCATGGGGATCCTGAGCCATGTTAGAGCACGTGTTGGGATCCCTCGCGACCGCACCAGCGGCCGATCACGCCACGGCGTGTCGTTTCCACCACCGTTTCGACGAACGAATTGACCGAGACGTAGCGCGCGAGGAAATGGGACATCATCGCGCCGAGCGTGTAGGGGCTGTGGCCCGCAAGCCTGGAATCGTCGAGGGTCAGGGTGACTTCCAGGCCCCGGATGAACGATACCGGGCCCGCCGCCAGATGTCTCCTGACGACCGGACGCGAATGGACGCTTGCCAGCGCCTTGGTCCAGTGGTGCGAATCCTCGTGGGTGTTTTCCGTGTAGAGCTCAAGGATGCTGCGCAGGGCGGCGGCGCCCTGTTCGTTGTCCACGAGCGAAAGGTAGTTCAGCGAGAGCTGGCTGATGAGGCGCCATGAAATCGCACCCTCTGCCGGCGAGTGGACAGGCTGCGTGGGTGAGATGAGGCATTTCACCGACGAAACCGGAACCCCGGCATCGACGAAGAAATCCGAGGCGTGCTGATTGATCGGGATCGTCAGTGGAATATGGCGGTTGGTGCAGAGCGCGGTTACCGAGAGCGCGGTAATCTCGGATTTCCGGAGGTGCTGCGCGGAGTCCACGAGATTCAGATAGACTTCCGAGCCGGTGTAGTCGTAGTGGCTGCCGAAGCGTGCCTCGCGGTGGGTGAGTTTGCGCCGCTCGCGGTGGACGGTGAAGAAGTTGAGGGCGGCGGACTTGTCGTTCGCCTTGCGATAGAACGGTTGGAAACGCACGCGCCCGGTCAGTTGCTCGCCAGTTCCGGTGACGTCGATGATCTGATAGACCTCGTAGGCCAGCGGGCGGGTCTTGTCCACCACCACATGCGCCTGGTCCGACCGCTCCGTGAGCCGGATCTGGTCCGCTCGGCGTTGGAAGAGATTGATCGCCGGGGTGGCGTGAAGTCTGAACCGGTGGTTGTCCACGAAGCGCCCGAGTTCCTCGCGCGCCCGATCCAACAGGAAAATGATATCAAATCCGTCGGTTTCGCAGGTTGAGGTGAACTCGGCGAAACCGCTGCCGCCGAGCTTCAGGAACATGAAGCGCTGCGGCAGAATGGAATACTCGCGCAACAGCCGATAACCGTCAAACGTGCGCGCGTCGGCCGGAAGAAGCGAATCACCGGGATCGAAGCCCAACGGGGAAATGCGCATTTCCTCGCCGCCGAGGGCTAAGGTTTTGCCGGACACCAGAGCCATTCCGGTCTGAAGCGGCCGGAGCATCACGTGGGTGCAGTGAGAACAGATCTCCTCGTAGATGGCGCCGGCGGCATCCATGTTGCCCGCGATGTGGAGGGTTAGACCGTTCAGATCCTCGAGGCTGTTGACCGGCTTTCCGGGTTGGGCGTGGGTGATCCGGAGGCGGATGGCGGCTTTGGCCCCGACCGAGGGTGGCACGCGCAGCGTGTCGATATCGCGCGAATGGTAGCGGGCGTTGTCAGTGCCCGCCATGCGGATCGGATGCAAGGTGACAGGGTGGGCAGTGCGGAATTCGCAGCGGGTGTCCTCATCACTGCCGAGGTGGCTGGTGAGCGCGCTGCCGCGCGGCAATTCGAAGCGCCCGGCCAGCTTGTCGTCCGGCGTCAATTCGACGATGGCCATCGACGGCACCGGGCCCAGCAACTGCGGATAAACCGACTCTAACAGGGATTCGGAGAAATTGCTGTATTCCGCGTCGAGTTTGGTCCGGACGCGGGCGGCGAGGAATGCGAAGCCCTCGATCATGCGCTCCACGAACGGATCGTCGCAGCCCTCGCGCGAAATGCCGAGGCGGCCGGCGATCTTCGGGTATTGGTTGCCGAAGTCCGCGCTGAGTTCGCGAATATGCCCCAACTCCTCTTCGTATCGTTTCAGGAAATTTTCGTTCATGATCTAAAATCACTCCAACCGCCAGCGGCCGGCGACTCCGCTCCATTGCGAGCGGAGAGTTAGGGGTTCGTTGACGGGTTGGGCCCACAGGTCGCCATGGATTTCCAGGCCGAACGAATCGACGTCGAACGTGTGCGGTCCGCCGATGATGGAAATCTGGATTGAGGCCGGAACAATCCGGGGTTCGAAGCGGATGATCGCTGTTCTAACCGCCTCGATCACGTCTTCCGGTTCGATTTGGGAGTCGAGTGTTCCCACCCGGTCCTGCAGGCCGTAGTTGAGGGTGGAGGATGCCGCGTGCCGATAGCGGTGGATTGCCGCGGCGCGGGGATGGCAGCGGGCGTTGAGCAGCCACCTGAGGTCCCGCAAAACATGGTTCCGATAGGTTTTCAGCGAGATTCCGAAAGCGAGCGGGTTGCTGCTTCCCGAGCTGAAGAGCCTGCCGAAAACGCTGGGAAATACGGTTCCGCCTTTCACTCTGCTGTCGCGGGTTCGGACGCGTCGTCGGATTGGGCGTCCACGGTGAATTCGATCAGCCGGACCTGTTGGAACGGCACCGGCGCGTCGTCGATGTAGAACAACTGCCCGCCGGAGCCCAGCGAAAGCGACTCGCTGGCCTCATCCCACTCGGTTTCCCGGCCCAGCACGACCTTCGGATTGGTGGATAGCTCGGTTCCGGGGTAGAGACCGAAAATCGTCAGCGATTTGACTTCGCCATTGGTGAAGAATACCCGCGAGGGAATCCACGGGACTTCGGATAGATTGGCGGCGCGTCCGGGCATCTCGATGCGGGAAACCGCTCCCAGCCACAGCCAGGCGTAGTCGCCACCATCGGAAACCTCCAGAATGCCGGGCAGGCGGGAGTCAACGGTGGAAAGTTCCTCAAACGGCACGCCATTCGCCCGACCGGGTCCGAAAACCATGCCGCCGAACTCGGCGTTGTGTTCCTCCAGCGGTGTCATGTTTCCACTGATCGCCGCGACGACCGTTTGCCAGAGCGCGTCGAACATCGCCTGGTCATCCTCGTCGCATTCGCCTAACACGGGCGGGCGGGAGCGCCCCTGCCAACAGGCGGTCCGGGCGGCGGAGGCGTGGATGTTGGCCATGTGGCCGAGCCAATGCATCGGGTCTCCGCCAAGGCTCATGATCGTCTCCACCTGATTTTTGCACCGATCCCAGTCGGCGAGGAAGATGGAAAGTTCGTAAAGCGCGACGCGCGGCTCAAGTTTGGAAGGTTGGCTTCTGACTGCCAGTTTGCAGGCTTCCACGGCGGCCATGAGCCGCCCTTCCAGCAACAGTTGATTGAGGTCTGATAGGGCGGCCATGGCTCGCGTGGTTAGGGATTGGAAATCAACCGCCGGTGTTGGTGAGCATATCCCAGTAGGACTGGGTGTTGCCCTTCGGCTGGTTGGTCTTGGGATCGATTTCGGTGTACTTCCAGTTGATCTTGGCGTACGAGAAATTCACCTGCTCGGTGGGAACGTTGCCGGATCCGCCGGGGGTGCCGGAAATCGACACGGAGCGGACCAGGCAGGTTTCGAACTCGTAGGTCATGTAGGCGGTCTTGCTGTCCGACTGCCGGCAGATTTCGACCTTCACCTTGTTGAGGTTCTTGCCGTTGCAGCAGTGCAGGTTGAGCTTGGGAGTGGACTTGTCGATGAACTTCACGATGGTGAAATCCTGATGGTCGCAGCGTTCCACACCGCCGCGGGAACCGCCGCCGCCGATGGTGGTGGCGTGCGATTGGGCGACTCCGTGGTTGAAGGCCAGGAGTTGGATCCATTGCTCGTGTCCCTTGTCGGTACACTCGCCCGGGATCGTGTCGATCTTGAGGTATGCGTCAAATGCCATGGTGGTTTATTGGTTTGGTTGTTGGTTCGGGTTCTGGTTATTGTGCCACGCGGCACAAAGGGTCAGCCTTTCTGTTTCATGGTGGAAACGAGGCGGAGGGAGGCGGTGAGACCTTCCAGTTGGAAATGCGGCCGCAGATAGAAAACCGCCCTGTAGTTGCCCGGATCGCCTTCGATGTCGGTGACTTCGACCCGCGCGTCCTTGAGCGGCTTCTGGGCCTTGACGACTTCGTCGCCGCCATCGACGACATAACTGGTGATCCACTTGTTGAGCCAGATCTGCATATCCGACGCTTCCATGAAGGATCCCACCTTGTCGCGCACCATGCATTTGAGATAGTGGGCGAAACGGCAGGTCGCGAACAGATAGGGAAGGCGGCAGGACAGCGCCTCATTGGCGGTGGCGTCCGCATCCAGATACTGGGTGGCCTTCTTGAGCGATTGCGCGCCGAAGAAGCACGAGTAGTCGGTGTTCTTGTAGTGCGAGAGCGGGATCAGGCCGATATCGGCGAGTTCCTTTTCGCGGCGGTCGGTGATGGCGATTTCGGTGGGGCATTTCGCGTCGAGGCCGCCGTCGTCGGTGGGGAACACGTGGCAGGGCAGGTTTTCGACGATGCCGCCGCTTTCGAGGCCGCGGATCTGGGTGGTCCAGCCGCTTTCGTAGAAGGCGCGGTTGATGTTGGCTCCGAACGCGTAGGCCGCGTTGGACCAGCAGTATTTCGAGTGGTCGCTGCCGTCGGTGTCCTCTTCGAAGTCGAATGAGTCGAGCGGCTCGGTTTTCGAACCGTAAGGCACGCGGGACAGGAACCGCGGCATGGTTAGGCCGATGTATCGGGAGTCCTCATCCTCGCGGAGGCTGTTCCACGCCATGTGGTTTTTGGTATCGATGGCCTTGCGCAGGTCGCGCGGGTTGTTGAGTTCCGTCCAGCTTTGCATATCGAGCAATTCGGCTCCGGCGGAGGCGATGAACGGGGCGTGCGCGGTGGACGCGACCTTGGACATACCCCGGAGGACCTGAACATCCTGGCCGGAGGGGCCGAACTCGTAGTCGCCGATGAGCACGCCGAACGGTTTGCCGCCCGGTGTGCCGTATTCCTCTTCGTAGATTTTCTTGAAGATATCGGTCTGGTCCCAGCCGGCGACGGACTTGCCTTTGAAGGTGCGGACGAGTTCGCTCTTGCTGACGTTGAACACCTTGATTTTGAGCATATCGCTCGTCTCGGTGTTGGCGACCATGTGATGAAGGCCGCGCCAGCTCCCCTCGAGTTTCTGAAACTTCTCGTGGTGGATGATCAGGTTCATCTGGGAGGTGAGGCGGCGGTCGATTTCCGCGATCACCCGCTCGATTTTGTCGAGAACCTCGGGGGAGTCTTTGGAGATGGACTCATAATCGTCGAGGATGTGCTCGAAAAGGGTGGTGACGGCGCCTTGGATTTCCTTGCGCGCCTGGTCGCTGGCGGGCTTCAGCTTGTCCACCACCGACAGAAGGCGGTCGAGGGAACTGGATTGTTCCGTGGTGGTCTGGGCCTGGGATTTTTCGCTTTGGGATTGCGTGCTCATGGGATGTGGGAAGGTCGGATTGGGGGCATTATTCGTTTTCGTCAACGATCTGACGCATGAGCGACGGGTCGGCGAGCATTTCGTCCAGCACCTTTTGGACACCGGCTTTGCCGTCCACCTTGATGAGGAGTTCCTTGAGTTGGTTGCGGGCGTCAAGCAGCTTGGCGAGGTGGCCCTTGCGGGTGACGCGGAGGACCGATTTGTTGGGATCCTTGGCGTCCGGAATGAGGACAACCTCTAGGTTGGCGGGTTTTTCGCCGAGCTTCATGCCGATGTAATCCGGGGACGCCAGTTTGTCGAGCGAGTCGCAGGAATCGCCGAGTTGCTGGGACATGGGTCCGTCCTGGGCGATCTGATAGGTTTCGGTGCGGCCCTCCTTGACCTTGAGGATTTTGATTTCCTCGATATCGGCGCCGATTTTGCGGGCGAATTGGTCCGGGGTGAAATCCTCGAGCTTTTCGAAGGTGACGTCCACGCCCATGCGGCCTTCGCCGGTGATCAGGTTGTCCACGGCGAAGTTCACGCGCGGAGCCTGGCTCTTCAGGTAGGAGTTGAAGTTTTCCGCGTCCACCTCGGCGAAACTGCGGTCCTTGAGGTCCTTGAGGGTTCCGGCGTTGTCGCCGGAAAGGTCGGCCATGACGCCGGTGACCCAGGGGAGTTCGGTTTTGCGGAGGGCTCCGCCGACTTCCACGTCGTATTCGATCTGGACGCGCGGTTTGCGGGGCAGGAGTTTCTGCGAGCTTTTGGATGGTTTTGGCATGGTGGTTGTTTGGTTTGGTTAGAATGAGGTTTCCTCGGGCTTCCATCCCAGGACGTCCTGGATGGAGGGGGTGCCGGTCAGGTTGAACTCCTGGACGATTTCCCTGAAATTCATGGTGGCAACGCGCTGGGCGCGCTCGAGCATGGCGGGTACCGGACTGGTGGGCTCGTTTTTGGTGTAGTAGAGGATGATTTTGGCCAGGGTTTTGACCACGTCCTCTCGGCTGTTGATCTGGTCGGGAACCGAGCCCCCCGATCCTTGGCCTGCGCTTTGGCTGCCGGAGGCGGGTTCCATGCCCTCCACGGCGACGCCGCTGAAGCCGCTGATGACTTCGGCGATGACGGCGAGTTTGTCCTTGAGGGGTTTGAAAGAGACGCGGAAACTGACGAAATTGTCCTTCACGGTGAGTTCCAAGCGTCCCATCGACTCCTGCAACTCGTTGAGCCGCGAGGCGATCTCATCGTAGAACGACGGTTGGTCCTTGAGGGTTTCGATGCGGGCCTGCTCGATGGTTTTGGCGGCTTCGGGATCGTCGCGCTGGGCGGAAAGCCACTGGCCGAGGGTGTACTTTCCGAGCTGTTTCCCATCGGCGATCACCGTGCCGTCCAAGCTGTCGGCGAAGGCCGGGGTATCGAGTTTCTTCAGACAGTCCTGGCGGAACTCGTAGTCCGCTTCCGATTCCGCGGGATGGATGTCATTCCAGTGCCGGGCCAGCAGGTTGTTGGTGTAGTCGATGCCATCGATCAATCCCGCGAGGCCGTTGAGGTGGCCTTCGGTCAGGGCGAGCAGATAAAGCATGTCGAGATGCTTGGTCTGCCGGAAAAGATCGACGATCTGTTCTTCGAGCTGGAGCCAAGCGGAACGTCCGGTGGGGGTTGACGAGGTGGCGCTTTGGCCTTCGACGAACGATTCCGCCGCGATACCGAGCCCGGCGTTTACGAGCGAAGCGAACTGGACTTCGTAGCCCATGTCCTCGTACAGGTTGTCTCCGCACGGGGACTCCTGGCTGACGGGGGCGAGAATAATGGAAAGGTCACTCACGGGTTATGCAAGTTAGATAAAAGGTGGGAGGGGAGGGAAGTCAAGTGAATTTTGTGGCAAACTCAGGATTTCGACCGGAACAGCCGTCCGAGGAGCGAGCCCAAGGTGCTTTGTCCGGGGCCATCTGACCCGCAGCCGTCCAGCTTGGGGATCAGCTCGGGGTTGTCCAGAAAGCTTTCCAGCACCATCCGGGTTTGCTCCTTGAGTTCGTCCGGAACGGAGTAGGGGATCTCGGTGACAAGCGGGATTTCCCCTGACGATGCCTTGAGGCGGAAAAATTCCTCGGAGGGAAACTCGCCGGCCATCACGTCGAGCCAGGTCTGGCTCCGGCAGCGTGAAGCGAGGAGGGGCTGGGTTGAGTCGAGTTGCGAGCGTATCAGGGTTTGCCAGAGATTGAGGGACTCGGTATCCGCGCCTCCATCGGTGACACGGTAGCAGAACACGTTGCGGTTGGCCGGATTGAGATTCTGGTATTCGGTGAGAGCGTAGAACAGACGGAAGAATCCTTCGCCCTCGGCGCCGAAGCCTCCGTGTCTCACAAAGTCCTCGCGGTCGGTGCGGTTCCACGACTGTGCGGACATCGGCACCAGGCTGCGCGCGGCTTGGATCAGGCGCTCGATCCCACGGGCCTGGGCGCGGGCTACGGCATCGCGGTCGGTCGCGTCCCGGCAGTCCTGGGCGACTTGTTGGAGCGCCTCGAAGACCGGCCCTACTTTCGCGGGCAACCGGGATGTCAGAAAATGCGCGGCCGCGACCATCGGATAGGCGGCGCGCCCGCCGGCGTCGGCGGAATGCCAGAGCACGGCGAAGATCACTCCGGTGGGGCCTGTCCAAAGCAGTTCGTGATCGAACACCTCGATGCGGTGGTCGGGGCTGAGATTGCGCCACGCGCCGGAGTCGAGCCGTCCGGAGACACCCTCGTAGTAGAGACGGCGTTTGAATTCGATCAGCGATGGTGTGCGCAGTCCGTAGTCCTCCATGTGGTCGTTCCAGCAAGGGTGCTTGCCGAAAAGCGCGAGATGCAGACGGCTATTGGTCTCCTGAAAGACTGCGTCCGTTGCTTCGTTGAGCATGGCGGTGGTTGGGGGTTAGGGGTTGGGTTTGAAATCGGCGACCTTGGGCCACTGGCGGAGCGAGTCGAGGCTCATATCCTTGATGGAGAGGTCGTAAGCGGTTCCGGAAGGGGTGGTGTGGCGCCAGGGGTATTGCTGGCCGAGGTCGATCTTCGAAACAAGTCCCCATGGCTGGACACTGCCGTCCGCGGCGGAATCCTTGTGGAACGTGAGCAATCGATCGATCCGGACCGGCGCGGGTTTCAAATCGCTTTCCATCAGATTGAATTCCGCGATCGGCTGGTTGTCGGCTTTTACGACGTATTTGGCGACGCTCATGTTCGCTTGCCGTACCAAGGTGATCTGGCACGGGCGGATTGTGCCCAGGATGTCCGCCGAGGTGATTTTGCCGGTTTCGAAGAAACAGGTGAACACGGCGATGAGTTGGCGGGCGCGCTGGGTCTCGATGCCCCACTTCTCGGCGAGGTTGCAGATTTTCCAGAGAGTGAGCAGCTCTTCGTTGGAACCGACCGGGGCGTCTTTGGCGATTGGGAGGCGGAGATAGGAATGCAGCCGTTTCGGGAAGAATTCCTGCTTGAACCACGCCTGTTTGATTTCCAACAGTTTCGCGGTGATGGCGGCGGACTCCTTCTTGAGCGCTTCCGCATCGCCATCCGGAGCCGCCGGGGGCGGGGCACCGGCAAAAATGTCGATATTGGACGCGTTGAGCGAGACTCCGGGGTTGGACTTGACCAAGTCCAAGGTGGTGACAACGTCCTTGAGCAGCGCCGAGTTGTTGGCGAGCAACGCGTTGGCCCCGGCAGAAAGCGCATCGCTGTCGAGGTCGGAATAGCCTAACGGTTTTGCGGTGGATTCCTGAGCCATCACCGCGGCCAGCAGGGACTCCCGGTCCGGCGCGAGGCGTTTGTTGGAATCCGCGGAGGCGCCGGACTGGGATTGGGGCGACTGCGGCAGTTTGGCGGCGTTGGCGGCCAGACGGTCGATGATCGCGATGTCGCCGGGTTTGGCTTGTTTCAGGTCGAGGAAGAACTCGTTCAGGCGGGAAACATTCTGCTGTTGCTGCTGCAATTGGTCGCGTGGCAGGACCTTGGCGATCAACTGGGCGAGTTCCTCGCCGCGATGCGCGGTCAGGCGTGCCTGGAACGTGCTGTTGGGAAGCGACAGCGCGCAGTAGATCGAATTGTCCAGCAGGACTTCAAGCGGCTGCGGTCCTTTGCGGTCGTTCTTGATTCCGGCGTAGGTGAATAGCGTTTTGAGCAGCTTGGCGGTGGGCCAAGTGGTTTCCGCCGCATCGGGCAGAGCGATGGTTTTCTTGCCCTGATCCCAAGTGGTCGCGTAGTGGAGAAGCACGAGGGTGTGGAGCACCTCCCATTCCTCTTTCTGCCATTTTCCGGGTCCGTCCGGCGTGGAGGCATCGGCGGCGAGTTTTGCGATAATCGCGCTCTCCACCTGGCCCAGCGTTTCGGCCGTGAGTTCCGCGTAAAGCCGCTGGCGGTTGGCGGCCATGTCGCGGTCGGCCAATTGGGCTGGCGCGAATACCCAGCCGAACCTGGGCTTTCCTTGGACGTTAGGCCCCAAGTCGGCAAGCCCTTCCAACAGATTCGCCGCATCGCCCGGCTTCGCGGCGCGCAGGGAGCCATCCTTGCAAACGGCCAAAGGTGGAATCCGATGCTTTTCGGCCCCGCTGTCGGATGCCCACAGGCGGGTCCACTTGCGGGCCTCGTCGTCGCTTTTCATCGCCCAGAGGCCGATAACGCCGAACAGCGCCACCATGAGCAGAATCAGCGCCGGAATCCAGAGTTTCCATCCGCTGATGGACGACTTGATCTTGCCGGCGGTGGTGACCAGACCCTTTTCGCTGAAGATCTTGTCGAGGAAAAGGTCCCTGACAAAATAGGTGCGGTTGCGGGAAAGTGATAGACCATCGTCCTCAGTGGCGCTGTCCATCCGTTCGAACGGCACGCCCATGGCGGCGGCGAGCGCCTCGTCGAGAACCATCCCTTGTTGGAGGGCCGAGGTGAAGTAGATTCCGCGGAGGAACGGCGGTTTGGCCGACCACTCGTCGGTGGTGAAAATGTGGCGCAGATAGCGGGTGAGTTTTCCGCTCATCGACTCGAACGAGGAGGGGAAGGCGTAGAGCCCATCCACTTCGTCGATCCGCAGGCCCTGCGGGTTTTCCGGTTCGACGTTCCGGAGATCGGACATCATGCGGCGGTTGAGGCGGTCGGAAACCGAGCGCATGTATTCCGCGACCGACTGCGGGTCGAACGGCGCTCCCAGCGGCGCGGGATTGGACCAACCGAGCATTTGGTAGCGGTCTTCCGGTTTGTCGATCTTGCCGAAGAACTCGCGGAAACCGTTCAGCTTGTCCATCTTGGTGATCAGGATGTAAACCGGGAATCGAACGCCGAGTTCCGCCTGGAGGATTTCCATCTGGCGGGCGATCTGGCCGGCGTTGCGGTCGAGTTCGGCAGTGCGGGTGGCCTCGATTTCCGGATTCGGATGGGTGAGCAGCCGGTTGGAGGGAATCACCAGGATCAACCCGTTGATCGGGCAGTCCGGGCGGTTCTTTTTGAGCATCTGGAGGAAACTGGTCCACTGGTTCTGGCTGTTTTCCGCGCCCTCGGTGACGAACAGCCGACCGGCCGTGTCGAGAATCACGGCCTTGCTGGTGAACCACCAATGCATCGATAGCGTGCCGCCGGATCCCTGCCAGCGGTCCTGCAGCTTGTCGGGGAAGCCGATTTCGCTGCGGCGGAGCATTTCGGTTTTTCCGGATTCGGATTCGCCGACCACCACATACCACGGCAGGCTGTATAGATTCTTGCCGTGTTTCCGATAGATATCGATGCCCCGCTGGAATTCCTTCCGCATGTGATCCATCTGGGCGATCTTCTGGGGGTCCTTGACCCCTTCGGAGCTGGCCGCGTTGGTTTCCACGCTTTTGGAGAATTCCTCGGCTTTGGAACGCTGGGAGCGCTCGAACAGGAACACGCCTAGGCCGGCGATCGCGCCAATGCCGATATACAGTCCGGTCCAGAGCGCTATCAACTGGGGATTGGTGGCCGCGCCCAACATCAGCAGCGGAGCCAATACCCCCATCACGACCAGCAGGCCGTTGAGAGAGGCGGGAAGTTTGGAGAAAAGCTTCATGGGGAAAAGGTTCGGTGGAGGATTACTTCCCGGGCGGCAGTTGCAGGCGCTGGATGCCTTCGCGGAGCGGGGCGGTCTTTTCCATGTACCAATAGATGTAGCCGAAAACCAGGCTGCCCAGAAGCAGCAGGAAGGCGGTGAAGAAAATCAGCGGCTTGTCGCGCGAGGGAGCCACGAAATCGCGCTTGTCCGTGAAACGGTAGCACTCCGGGGTGATCTTGCCGCTGGCGTCGGTATCGATATATTTCGCCACCCGCGGATAGAGGCGCTGCATATAGGATTTCAGCGAACTTCGGTGGGATTCCTCGCGCTTGAAAAACCGGCCGGTGAATCCGAGGCCGAGCGCCGTGTAATAGAACGCGAGCCGCTCGTTGGCGCTTTCGTCCTTGGGGTCGTTCTCGAGTTCCCTGTCAAGCTCGTCGAAGAACGCGTCATCGCCGGACAGATTGCCGTCCTCGCCGTAGTCGGCCAGCCGGTTGTCATTCCATTTCTGGCGGAATCCGAACGCGTTGTCGGGTGATCCGAACGTGCAATCGAGGTACCAGAGGATCGGCTCCTTGAGCTTGTCGAGGTGCTGGCGGAGCACCGGATCGTGGCGTGCGGCTTGGTCGATCGCGGCGACTTTGTCGAGCACGGACTGTTTGACCGCGTCATAGGAGATCGCGGCTTTGCCCGGCTCTTTGGCGAGGCGGTGTTGCTCGCAAACGTAGAGGAATAGCGGTTGGAGATGTTCCAGCAGCGGCCGTTTCGCGGTGGGCGGAGAGGCGGGCAGGTATTGCGAAGGAGCCGCCGCCGCAGGCGCCGCGGCGGGCGGGGAGTCGGACATGGATCCGGACTCTCCCCAGAAATTGTCGCCACCGCCCCAGCCGGAATCCGGTCCGGATTTCGTTTCGTTTTTCTTTCCACCCCAGGCCATGATATGATTCTGCTAGATTTTACTTGCCGCCGGACAGGGTCATGAACAGGCTGAGCTGCATGTCGAACACCTCGCGCTGCATGCTCCAGCGGACGACGAGTTCGAGTTCCTTCATGGCTTCCTCCCAAACGCGGCGGCTTTGGGAGACGTTGAGGCGGAAATAATACCGCCCGCTTTCCGCCGGCAGTTCGAGTGGCGGGAAACGTTCCTCCTTGAGCGAAATCCCGCGGATGGCGCGCTCCATGAACGAGGCGGGCATCAGTTTGAACTGGTCCAGATCCTCGACCAATTCGACCAGCGCGCTCGGTTCGATGGTGGTCTTGATGCCGAGGAACCACGCGGTGGGCTCGTTGAAATGTTTGCCCTCCAGCTTGGCCACGCGGGTGCCGGGGTCCTTGCCGGGCTCGAATTTGACTTCCCAGAAGTTGGGAGCCACCGAGCCGTGTAGGAAATTGCGGATCAGCGCGATGGTTCCGTTGAAACACGGATAGGGGTTGTCGTGCTTGTAGGGAATCAGGTTGAACGGCAGCCGTTCCGGATAGAGCGCCATCAGGTCGGCGAGCAGGGTCTGCAATTCCTGATAGGCGTCAAACGGCGGTACGCTGGCGTTGCCCTCGCCGATGGCGAGCAGCGCGGGCATGCGGGCGACGTAGCGGTTGAGGCAGCGCAGCCGCAGCGTTTGTTCGAGCTGGAGACGGCTGATGGTGTGGGACTCGCCGCCGCGGGCGACGACATTGGCGAGTTGCTCGCGGACCGCCTCGATCTGCGCGGTGATTTCGCGGACCATTTCCCGCAGGGTGGGGGAGGCGCTGAGCAACAGGCAGGGGTGGACGTAGGAGGGATCCAGCCGTGGGAACGGTTCTTCGCGGCTCACGTCGTGGATCACCCGGAGCAGGGGGATTTTCTCGATGTCGCTGTCGTCGTCGGAATCCAGCAGCAGCATCGCGTTGTAGAGGCGGAACTGCATCGGCTGCGGGTTTTCGCCGGTGTTTTCGTCCATGACCTCCGGCACCTGTTGGGGCACCCGATAGAGCTGTTTGATCCGCGCGCCGACGGAAATCTCGCCCTCGATGGTGTTGCTGCGGGCGTCGAACCAATGCGGCAGTCCCAGATAAACGTTGAACCCCTTGGGGTTGGCCGCGAAGGCGTCGCGGATGTCCAGGCTGGGAAGGACGGTGTTTTCCGGGTAGGAAAGCACGGTGCCGCCGGGCATCACCACCTTGAGTTTCTGAAAGCGGAGGCGCTGGTTCTGGAGGTCGTCCAGCGAGAGCTTGGCCTCGAGCACGCCATAGGCGAAATTCATCGTCAGGTGCCGCTCGGTACCGAACTGGTCGAGCGTGTGCTTCTGAATGCGTTGCAGGTGGTGGGGTTGCAGAAACAACCCTTCGTGCCAGTGGATTTGGGGGATGGACATGGGGATGGGATTTTGTGGATGACTGGATGGATGCCGGATCAGGAACTGCTGAGCTTGAGGCGGGTGAAGGCGGCTTCGGCGATGGAGCGGACGATTTCGTCGTGGACGGCGTCGGCGGTCTGGTGCTTGGTCACCTGGGTGTATTTGTCCCAACACTTGCGGCCGAGTTCGCGGATCCGGCTGACGTCCGACGCGCTTTCCTCGAGCGCCACCGTGTCGGTGATCGCCTCGGGGGAGAATTTCCGTTCATAGAGGCGCCCGTACTCATCGGCTCCCTTGCGGACGCCGAACAGGATCGAAAGGAGGATCCGCTTGGTTTTCTCAACCTCGGCATGGAATTCGCCGCCTCCCACCTCGCCGCCTGTGACGAACGAGAGGATCGCGGATTCGAGACCGCTCGGGTAGGCCGCGGCAACCTGCGCCTTGATCTCGCGGGGGGCCATTTCGCTCCAGTAAGGCCAGACGAACCGATAGATGTCGCGGAATCCGCCGGATAGAATCCCCAGCATCTTGAGCAGGCGATTGAGGCGCAGGGTGGCGTCCGATCCGGCGGGCGCGCCCAGTTCCTGCCATAGCTGGGCCACGCTCTTGGAGAAATCCTCGACCTCGGGGGCCGTGGCGGGAAAGGTCAGCTTGTCGGTGACCGGTTTGGGAACGCTGGCTCCGAGATTGTGGTTTCCGAGGTCGGCCACGAGCGAGGCGAGTTTCTGCATCTGGGCCTGGGTGAGTTCGGACGCGCGGGCGCAAAGTTGGTCCACGAGGTCGGCGGTGGAAAGCGGTTCGCTGCCGTGCTCGACCGCCGGAGCGGGAGGGGGGGACACCGCTTCTTCGCTGAAAACCGGAAAATAGTCTTCCAAAGTTTCAAGAAGCGTGGTGCGGGATTCGCCTGGAATTGAAGCGGCGTCTTCAAGCGCAAATTCGATCTCGTCCATCAGATAGCCGCTGCGGTCCTCCGGGCTCAGGTCCGGAAAACTCGCGTGAACCGCCCGTAGCCGGACGGCCGTTTTAACGCCCCAGGTATGCTTATTCTCGATCTTTGCCATTGACAGGTGTTCTTACCGCAAGTAAATCTGCCCTTCTCCTATCAAAATGCAACGGGTATGCAAGGATTTTTTTCACGCGTCTTAACGCTTGCGCTTGCCGCAGGACTTTTTTCCCAAACCGGCGCGGGGGCGGCCCCGGACGACGAGTTGCGCAAAAACATCGTGGTCCTCGTGGATTCCTCCAAATCGGTCGATCCGGCCAATCGGGAGAGCGCGCTCAAGCTGGTGGCGGGACTGGCGACCGGCAAGGTGGACGAGATGTCCAGGGTACAGTGGAAATTCCAGGCGGCCCCGTCCGCGGGCTACCCGATCGCCACGGTGAATCTCGAGCGCCTGATGGATGCCGGGTCCGGGCCGAGCCAGCCAATCGCCGCCACGGCCGCGAAGTTTGTGATCAATCCGCTCGGAAACTACGCCCGTGTGGCGGAATTGCGGGCACAGTTGGGCCAACCGCGGTCGGGAACTCCCGACGAGCTTGCGGCACAATTGGCCTCTCCGGCGGTTCCGTTCGCTTCGGTGGACAACTCGACCCACATCGCGCTCGCCGAGGCGGTGGTGGCCGAGGCGTTTCTCAAGTCCGGTTCGCAGACGCCCTACTATTTGGTCGTGATTTCGGATTTCAACGAGGACTGCCTGAACAAAGACGCGAACGAGTATCTGGATCCGGCCAAAATGGCGGCATTGAAAAAAGACAACGCCTCGGTTCACGGCGGAACGCTCGAATACTACGACGGAAACGAGGCGGGCAAACCTCTCCGGGGCAAGTATTCCGTCGCCGACGTCGGTGCGATCCGGTTCCTCCGGGAGAAAATCACCGACTTGCTGATCGGGGAGTTCATCTACCGTGGCACACCGATGCCCAAACACCCGGTGCACGTGAAAATCTACTCGCCGATGGTGAAACGTGGCCTGAAATTCTCCGGCGACGGGGCGATGCGATGGATTCTGCCGGATCCCGCGCCGGGATTCTCGGTCACCACCGAGGGACTGGACATGAATGCGCCCCTTGATATCAAGGTGGTGAATCTCGCGAATCAGTCCGAAAAGCGGGTTTCCGAAACGTGCAGTTTCATCCTCGCCCGCGGCCGGTTGGAAGTGGCTTCGCTGCTTGAAAAGCCGGAGATCAAGGCGTTCCTGGCGCCCGGGCGTTTCAGGATCACGATCAGCGCCGGTCAGGCGATCGGCATGTCCGTGGATGCGACCACCGAGCTGGAAATCCTCAAACCGACACTCAAGGTGGACGATCCGGCACTCGATGCGTCCACGGCGGAAAAACCGTTTGAGTTTCCCCTCCAGAAGGAGCTTCTATCGGAAAAGGTCATCCTGAAACTCGATCCGCCACCGACCGAAGCACATAAGGTGCTTGTGCAAAGCGGCCAATCCAAGGTCGAGGCGACAGTCAAGGGCGGCTCCGGCGAAGTGGGACTGGAGGACATCTTGAAAGGTGCTTCGGGCGACGCGCCGATCCGGATCACGGCGTCGCTTCCGCTGCCGCCCACCGCGGAGTCGCTTTCGAAGGACGTTTGGCTGGTGCTGCCGCAAATATCGATCTGGGCGGTTCAGGGCGGCCAACCGGTCCAGAGCGATCAGATCGTGCTGACCAAAGAACGCGCGCTTTCCCTCAAGGCCAGCCACGCGGGTATGGATGGCATGGAATGGCGCGGAACCACCGTGACCGGTGCCGACCACCAGCCGGTGACGATGCGGGGCGGCGATGAAAACAATCTGGATTTCTCCGATTTGAGTCCCGGGGTTTACACCGTGAAAGCGAAATTCGGATCGTCCCGCAACGCCCAGACCGCGGAATTCACCGTGACGGTTCCGAAAAACACCCCGTGGATGCTCATCGCGCTGGGGGCGATGGTGGTGCTCAGCCTCGGCCTTTTCGGCTGGCATTTCATCCGGCGCTGACCGCCCGCTTGCCACCCGCGGCAATTGTCGGATTTTCCTTGCGTACGGGGAAAGATTTGCGAGTGTCCCGGAGTGGCAAGGAGTTTTTGTCACCAATGGAATTTAACAACTTTGCCGCAATGCCAGCCAATCTTCATGTCGAACCCGTCGCGCCGGACCTGGTTCCCTCGGCCGGACGTTTTGCCGCCACCTTCCTCGGCGGATTCCAAACCGTGAGGCTGCATGGCCCCTGCAAGCTCATTCGCCTGGTTGAAAACCCGAGATTCCGGCAGGATCGGCCCGGAGATTACTGGATGGAGGCCGACACCTTTTTCCAGGCCCGCCTCGCCGCCGCCCGCGACCTTGCGGCGCAAAATGTCGAAGAGGGAAAACGTCCCGCGCTCGCCGGCCTGATCGTTCGTTTCATTTTGCGCGACCAACTCGCCGTCTGCCGGGATTGGTCCGGGCTCGATAGTTTCATCGCGCTCGACCTTCCGCCGGGCATGTCGCTGCTGGCCCTGATCGGCAACGCAAAAATGCAACCCTACTATTCCACCAGCGACCCAGGTCATGCGGGTGCCGAAGCCGCCGGCGTCCGCCTTCCGGGGCTTGGCGTCCAGATCGTGATCGACTTCCAACTCCCCGAAAACCGCCCGGCCGCGGCCATGGTTTCCCAACCCATGCCATTCTGAAGGAGCCCCGCATCACCCAATGCCTCCACCAGGCCGCCGAACGGCTCAAAATCCAAAGAGCCAAAGACTATGAAATGGTAGGAGATCCCACCTTGTGGGAGTTCGCCGAGACCGGAGGCGCCTCGGGATCATGGTGAACGCATCACGCACCAACTCCCATTCACCGGTCACCAAACAAGGGGCCGGAAACATTTCGGGCGCCTTTTCGTCCGGTTCGTGGCAACAGCGCCGGCAGTGGCACGGATTTCAGTGAGATTTTCTCGGAAATCCGGGAGTCGGACGGTGATTAGAGCACTTCGATCCCGATCCTGCGGTAGCTGGCTTCGGTGGGTGGGCCGGCGTGGATTTGGACGGCGATGCGGCCGGTGCGGGGGATGTTGGCGTCGGTTTCGGTGTAGTCGGTTGTTAGCAGGCCGTTGAGCCAGAGCCTGACGCGCGGACCTTCGCAGCGGATCCGGTAGTCGTTCCAATCGCCGGGGTTGAGGACCTTGGCGAGCGCCTCGGGTCCCACGCGCTCGCCGAGGAATTTCGCCCGGCGGCTTTCGTCGTAGATGCCGCCCCAATAGCCGGCCGCGGCATCGGCCTGATAGCCGGAAACCTCGCTGCTGTTAGGGACGCGCTTGCTGCGGAACTGGATGCCGCCGTTGCCTTGCGCGGCGGTGAGCCGCACCTGGAGCCGGAGTTCGAAGTCGCCGTATTCGCCGGCGGTGCAGAGAAACTCGTTGTGCGGAATCGCACGGTCGAGGCTGCCGGCGATGATCGCCCCGTCGCGGACGGCGAACCATTGGGGATCGCCTTCCCATCCGGTTAGGGTCTTTCCATCAAACAGCGGGACGAATCGAGCGCGCTCGCGCAGTCCTTCGGCGGCCGCTGTCAGATAGGCCGGCAGTCCGTTTCCGGGCAGGGCTGCCAGCAATTCGGCTGCGTGGGAGCCTCGGCCGGACGCTAACAAATCCCGCGCGGCGGCGAGGGCGGCATGGACGGAGGCCATTCGCAACCCGGCGTGGGGGCTTGCCAGAATCCGCTTGAGCGCGGCAACGGCTTCGTCGGTTCCGATCTTGGCCAACGCGCCCGGCACACCGGCCTCCAGCGCCGCCGCGGGATCGTTGGCCATCGCGGCCAGATCCGCCACGGCGGCCGGATCCCGCCGCATGCCGAGCGAATCGACCACTCCCGCCATCTGCCGACCCTTGAGCCGGGGGAGGGCGTTTCGCAGAGCCGCTCCGGCTTCGGGGCACGGAAGGGTTTCGAGCGCGTTGCGGGCGTAGTCGCCGAGCTTTTCATCGGCCAGCAAACCGGCGAGCACGGGGACGGCGGCGGCATCTCCGGTTAGGGCGAGTTGGCGGCAGGCGCGGGCCTTGGTTTCAAACGACGGATCGTTGGCCTCAAGGATGGCGATCAGGGCGGCGGGAGCGGATTGTTCCGGATTCATTCGGATAGGGGGTTAGGCATGCCAGGGCGAGCGGCGGGCACGTCCGCGGAGCCGGTTGGCTTCGTCGTCGTTCACAAACGACTCGGTGGCGGGATCGAAGGTCAGTTTCCGGCCGAGACGGGTGGCGATGGCGGCCGCGTGGCAGGCGACGTGGCTGCTCCGGGTGTTGGCGGAATTCGACGAGGTCGCGGCGCGGGATTTCACGCAATCGAGAAACTCCCGGACATGCTCGTCGGGGTCGGTTCCCGCGCGTTCCGGGCCCGGCGCTCCATCCAGCAACGATGCCGGATGGGCGGCGAGTTTGCCGGAGTCGCCGGCCTCGACCCAACCGGCGTCGCCCTCGAAGCGGACCGGACAGGTTCCGAGCCCCTGCCATTGGCCTTCTCCGTTGAAACCGCCCTCGCGCAACACCAGTTTCACGCCGTTCGCGTAGCGCGCGCGGATGGTGTTTCCCTCCGGCACGTATTCGACCGGTGTGGTGCCGTCCATCCCCAGCGCCCACTGGCAAAGGTCCACCGTGTGCGCGCCCCAGTCCAACAGCGTCCGGCCGGAATCGAAATCGTGATGGCCGCGCCATCCGCCGCGCAGGTAGGCCATATTGAACGGTCGCCAGGGAGCAGGTCCCAACCAGCGGTCCCAGTCGATATCGGGCGGTTCGGGTTCGGCCGGGAGCCACTCGAACAGCTCGCGGAGCGCGTAAATCGAGGCGTGGACGGTGTGGATCCTTCCAAGCCTGCCACTCTGGGCGAGCGCCACGGCATGTTTGAAATTCGCCACGTTACGGCGCTGGGTGCCCGCCTGGAACACCCGCTGATAGAGCCGGACGGTCTCATCCAGCTCCCGGCACTCGGCCATGGTGATGGCGCACGGTTTTTCCGAGTAAATATCCTTCCCGGCCCGCG
Source organism: Verrucomicrobiota bacterium (assembly GCA_017301995.1). Classification (GTDB taxonomy): domain Bacteria; phylum Verrucomicrobiota; class Verrucomicrobiia; order Verrucomicrobiales; family Akkermansiaceae; genus Luteolibacter. The sequence goes on from JAFLEH010000018.1 coordinate 89,978, forward strand.
CGGCGAACATCGACGCCACACCGTGCCAACGGTCGCCCGTGGCGATCAGCACGGCATCGACGTCATCCCGCGCTAGGATTTCCTGAAAGTCCGCAGTGGTGGCGCAATCGCTGGTTCCGTGGGCGCGGTCCACCATCATCTTCGCGGTCTTCAGATTGCCCGGCTGGACGTCGCAAACGGCGACAAACCGCGCGTCCGGTTGTTTGAGAAACGTACTCAACACCAGACGTCCCCTCGGCCCGATGCCGATCGCGGCCATCCGGATGCGGCTTTCGGGACGGACGTTGGTGCCTTGGCCCGACGCCAACGCGGGAAGAAGGGTCGGCGCGGCGGCGGCTGAGGCGGTTAGTTTGAGGAAGTTCCGGCGGGTTTGGCTTGGCATGGCGGAAGGCGGGTCGATTACCCGGATACGCCCTCGGGCGAACTTTCATTTCAGGTCCGGCCGGATGGGTGATTCTCCGCATGTTTGGCGATTGTCCGAATCATTTGTTTGACACAGCGGAGAGTTTGGGAAAAATCGGGGCGCGCATGCATCAAACAATCGTTCCCAACAGTGGACCAAAACTCAAATTGGTCGAAGCGGCGGAAAAGCTCTTCGCGGAGAAGGGTTTCGATGTGGTTTCCGTTAGGGACATCACCCAGGCCGCCGGCGGAAACGTGGCGGCGGTGAACTATCATTTCGGTAGCCGTGACGGGTTGGTGGCCGTTGTCATGCACCGCTACATCACGCCGGTAAACGAGGCGCGCATGGCCCGATTGGACGCGCTGGAACGGAAATGGGCCGGAAAGACGATTCCTCTTGAAGAAACGCTTCAAGCGGTCGTTTTGCCGCTGGTCGAGCAGATCCGGCAGTCGCCGCTTTCCGAAATGCTCTACTGCAAACTCATCGGTCGGATCTTCGGGATGCACGGGGCATTGCCACCGGAAATCGAGGTTCAATTATCGGTTTTAATCAACCGTTTGAGGCAGATTCTCGGCCGTTCTTTGCCCCACCTGAGCCACGAGGAAGTTGTCTGGCGGATCCATTTCGTGATCGGTGGCCTGATCCACATGCTGACCCATCGGGAGAGCTTGGAACGGGTCTCGGATGGGGCCTCTGGCACCCCGGATATGGACACGACCGTTGCCAGATTCCTGAAATGGGCGGCGGCGGGTTTGCGGGAGGGCGAGGCGCCTGCACCGGCTCCGATTCCCGCGCCGACCCCGGTCCTGCGCGACGAACCCGTAAAGGTGAAGCCTGTGGAATCCGGCCCGGTTGAGACGGCGGTCGAAGAAAGTGTGCCCAGTCCGGCCCCGGCTCCCGATATCGTGGAATTCGCCGACCGCGAGGCGGAAGATCAGAAGCCGTCCGCAAAGCGTCGGACGAAAAAGCCGGAGGGGGAAAGTCCCCAGGTGTTTTTCGATTTCTAGCCGCACGTCAGAGCGGCGTTCAGGCGGAGCAACATCCGTTTTGCGGGAGCTTGCGTTTGGCGGCATCACGGTCCATGCTGCGCGGGGCAGACCGTCCCGACGTTCCATGAATTTCCGACCGCACACCGTCATTCCGTCCCTTTTGATCCTCGCGCTTCCGCCGGTTTTCGCCGCCGACGCACCGTTTTCGTTCGAGCAGCTTTGCGAATCAGCTCGGACGGTCGCTGCAGCACCCTATGTGGCACCTTCCGGGAAATTGGCCGATTACTGGAGCAATCTAACCTACGACCAGCACCGCGATATCCGATTCAAGATGGAATCCGGCCTCTGGGCGAAGTCCAAGGGTCCGTTTTCCATCGATTTCTTCCATCCCGGATGGACCGCGAAGAAATCGGTGTCGGTTTTCGAGGTGGTGGATGGCGATGCGAAACGGATGGCGTTCGACCGCGGCCTGTTTGACTACGGCAAGCAGGTGGTGCCGCCCGGAACGCCGCCGCCGCCGGGATATGCCGGGTGGCGGGCGCGCTGCCATCTGAACTCGGCCGATTACATGGATGAGTTTCTGGTTTTCCTCGGGGCGAGCTATTTCCGCGCGATCCCGGCGCATGCGCCCTACGGTCTATCCGCGCGCGGGCTTTCGATCAACAGCGGTCTGCCGGGGGTGCCGGAGGAGTTTCCGGATTTCACCGCGTTCTATCTGGCACGGCCGGCCAAGGACGCGAAGTCGATGAGGGTCTGGGCGATGTTGGATGGGGAAAGCGTGGCGGGTGCCTATCAATTCACCATCACTCCCGGCGAGGAAACCGTGATGGACGTCGAGGCGGAAATCACCTTGCGGCGGCCGGTGAAACAGTTGGGCCTGGCGCCGTTTTCCTCGATGTATTGGTTCGGCGAGGGGACCCATCCGAAACCGTATGACTTCCGGCCCGAGGTGCATGACAGCGACGGATTGCTGATGGAACTCGCCAGCGGCAATCTGCATTACCGCCCGCTGGAGCATACCAAGGACCGCTTCCGCCACTGCGTGTTCACGATGGAGAAGCCGCGCTCGTGGTCGCTGCTCCAGCGTGATCGGTCGTTCCTATCCTACGAGGACCCGGAGGCGCGCTATCACGAGCGGCCGAGCGTCACGGTGGAACCGGTGTCGGGATTCGACCAGGGACGCCTCCATTTGATAGAAATGCCGACCATCGACGAGACCGGCGACAATGTGATCCTGGTGTGGGATCCCCAGCCGGGTCCGGAGACGGGCAAACCGTTCCGATTCCACTACCGCCTGCGGTGGCAGCGGGATCCCGCGCCATCGGGGCTGTTCACCGTACGCGCCACCCGGTCCGGAAATCCGGTGCAGCGCCCGGATCAGGTGCTAATGGTGGTGGATTTCGCCAAACCGCTGGCCGCACAACCGAAAGTGGGCGACCCGAAGTGGGACGACATCACCGGTTTCAAGCCCGTGGTGACTCTGAACCAACCGGGCGTGAAGCTGATTCACGCCGGTCTAACCGACATGAGCATGCCGAACGTGGACGCCGTGCCGGCCGGGCTCGGCAGGAGCAAGGACATTCACATGCCGCAGGTGCTCCGGGCGTTCTTCGTGATCGAACCGCCCAAGGATCTCGGCCAGATCGATATGACCTGCGAGATCCAGGACGCCAAAGGCAAGGCGGTTTCCGAACGCTGGGTCTATCTGTGGATGCGTCCCTGACCGATCCACGCTACGGAACCCGGAAGAATTTCCGTTCCTCCTGGGGAAACGTGGGATCGGCCACCAGCGTGCCGGAGGGGATGCCCTGGACGTCGATGATCTTTCCGCTGTGCGGGCTGGTGACAAAGCCGGGTTTTCCGGGAACCGGAGTCGCAACCTGGCCGAGTGGAGCGCCCGTGGCATCGATATCCTCGAGCGTGATCACGCGGTAAAGGTGGTCGCCATCGCGGACGCCGACCAACGAGATCTGCGGGTCGCCTGATAGATACACTCCTTGGCCGGAATTCCGGATGCCTGAGGAGGCGGATGTTTCGGGGCGGTATTCGACGCGGTCCTTGGCGATGATCGCCAGCCCGCTGTGTTGGACTTCGAGACTGATCCTGGTGCCGGTCCAGTTGGTGTTGTCACCCGAGACGAGTGCGATATCGCCCGGATGCGCGTCTTTGATCATGATGCTCGGAGCCGCGGTGACTTTGACGCCAGGTTGGTTGGTGAGCGATTCCAACAATTCCCGGATTTCCGCCGGTTCGGCGGTGCGGGGGTCGATGTCCAGCGGGCGGTCGGAGTGGATCAGTTTCATGCTGGCCTTGCTTTGGACCGGGCGGACCACACACGCGATCCGGGTTTCCAAACGGTTCATTTCGGCGGCCGTTCCGTTGAATGTCAAGGTGGTCAATTTTTGGGAGATATCACTGCCGTCTCCGATCAATCCGGCCGCGACGGCCATGCCGGCGATGGTGCCGTCGTGGGAGATTCCGAGGCGCTGAAGCTCTGCGGTTAGAGCGGCGTTGAAACCCGGCACGACGCGAATCACGGACTGGACTTCCCGGTCATCGCCTGCCGGCGCGAAGGTCACGCTCAGGCCGTCGGAGTTCACGCTGAAGCCCGCCAGCGCCGCGATGTGGGCGAGCGCGGCTTGGAAGGGCACATTTTCGAGGGAAAACGAAATCCGATTGCTGGCGTTGGCCGGGAGATCGATTTCCAGAGCCAGCGCCTGGGCGCGGGTGAGGTGGCAGGCGTCCTTGTAGGCGCGCATCAGCTCGCCGACCGCGCCCTTGAAGGTGACATCCCGTGCCTCGGTTAGGGGAATAATGAATCGTGCGAGATCCTCCGGCTTATGGCTGGAGAGCGTGCGTTCGTCCCGCGCCTGGGAGGGCGACCCGCCTCGTGAATCCTGACGGCCGGGACGCGATCCGGAGGATGCGGACGGGCGGTTGTCCGATGCCTTTTTCCCGGTTTCGGCCGGCTTTCCGGGTTCTCCGCGCGGCAGCGTCAGCAGCACTGCGGCGAGCAGCACACCGATCCCGGCGATGATGAGGGTTCGGCGGTTTTTCATGCGATATTTGGTTTGTTAGCTTAATGGTTGTGCCGGGACAACCGCCCGTCACGGGGACACCGCGAGCCGCTCGGTGTGGGCCTCGGAAGCGAACAGGAATCCGTTTTCCTTGTAGGTCTTGAGCCGGAAATGGGTGGCGGTGGAAATCACGCCTTCCAGGGTGCTGAGTTTTTCGGAAACGAAGCGCGCCACCTCGCGGAGGTCGCCGCCTTCCACCACTACCATCAGATCGTAGCCGCCGCTGGCCAGATAACACGACACCACCTGGTCGAAGCGCGAGATGCGCATCGCGAGTCGATCAAAACCGCCGCCGCGTTCCGGGGTGACCTTCACCTCGATGAACGCCGAAACCGATAGATCGCCGGAGGCTTCCGGGTTGATGACCGCGTGGTATCCGAGGATCGTGCCGCCTTGTTCCCAATCCGCGATGCGCTTGGTGACCTCGTCCTGCGGCAGGGCGAGCAGTTCGGCGAGTTCGGTGTGGGACAGGCGGGCCTTGCGGCTGAGAAGTTGGAGCAGGGGATCGGACATGATGTTAGGTGGCGTCCGCGCCGGAAGGCACGTGTTGGTTAGGGTTCTTTGGGAATGGATAGAATTTCCCGTTTCGGGTCCTTCAGGGGCGCGCCCGCGGCGAGCCAGGCGTCGTAGGCGGCCCAGCCCTGGTCGAGCAAGGTGCGGGTGCGGCCGAAACGGTCGGGGCTGTTGAGCACCACCACGATCAGCCGGCGCGGGGTGGCTCCCTTGGTGCCATCGGGTTTGGTCCGGATGAGCGGTTGCTTGTCCATGCAGGTGGCCAGACAGGGACCGGCGGCGGTGGTGGTGCCGGTTTTGATCCCGAGAATTCCCTCTTCGCCGACGAGTTCGTTGGAATTGCGGACCAGGAAACTGCGGACCCCGCCCGCACCGGTGACGCTGATGCGACGGTCCTTCTGGCGGACGATGAAATTGATCGCGTTGCGGCGCATGGTGACGACCCCCAGCCGGGCCATGTCCACCGCCGTGGAAAATCCCTGCGCGCCCGGACGCTCCAGTCCGTGCGGGTTCACGAACTTCGTCTGGGTCATGCCGCAGAATTTCGCCAGCTTGTTCATTTCCGCCACGAAAAGCGCCACCGGGTCGCCGTTCTTCCCGCGTTTCGCCAGGATTTGGCGGCCGATGTTGTCGGCGATCGTCAGCGCGGCCAGATTGTCCGATCCGAGCAAGGCCGAGTAGAGCGCGTCGCGAAGGGTCAGCGTGTCGCCCGGTTGGAGGTTCATCGGGTTTGGCCCGCCCACCAGCGTGACCGTCTGCGGCGCGGTGAGGACGAATTGGTTGATGTCGGTGCCGGTGGCGGTGGCCCAGTCCACGGCGACGACCGCGGTGGCCATTTTGGTGAGACTGGCGACCGGGCGTTTGACCGCGGAATTGGCGCCGACAAGGATCTTGCCCGAGTAGGCCTCGACGACCATGACGCTTTCGGGCGCCTGGGCGTGGGCTGCGACCGGAAGAATGGCGAAAAGGAATGCGGCGAGACGGGAAATCATGGCGGAGAGGAGGTGCGGGCGGCCACTGTAGCGGCTTCCGCAGGAAACTCAAACCCAAAGGCGGGGGAAATTCGATACGCGTCATGCGCCGCGGTGATGGACGGAATTCCTGCAATCGGTTTGCCTCGGGGGATCGGGCCTGTACGATGGCCCATTCCGTGGCGGCAGACCTGGTGTAAGGATTTTCCTGCGACAGGGCGGCTGTCGGACGATTTTTGTTTACCGCACGTGAAGAAGCGATATCCTCAGCGGTGGATTGTGGCGATGAAAGGCAACACGCTGACGAATGGGAATACCCTAACATCTTCCTGCGGGCTAGCCGCCGGTGGAAGATGCCTCGGAAAGCCCGTGATCGCAACTCCGGGCGGGGAGGTGCCGCTGTTCACGGCAACAGCCTCGTTTCGATGGGTGTTAAAATTGGGGTTCATTTCGTTCCTGCTGCTTGCCGGGTGCGGTCTGACCACCACGAAGGCACCCATGACGCTGGCCGCGGGAGCGACGGCGGACGAAGCCGTGAAATCCGGCGGCGCGGCAACCGTCCGGTTTTCCTATGTGCGTGGTGGCCGCAAGTACGATTTGGCCACGCTTGATCAAGCGACCCAGCCTGTGGTGTTTGAAAACGGGCGCCTTTTTGCCATGCTTCCGGCCGGTGCGATCAATGATTGGGAGCGGATGGTCGAGAACCACGTCAAGTCGGTGGATCTGCCGTTCGAGCACGGCGTGGAATTCTGTCACGCATGGGTTTTGGAACAGCGGCGGTCTGGGATAGGGGCCACCCCGGCAGCCGAAGGGAATCTCGCGGAGGCGGCGGCTTCGGCGGTGATTCTGGCACCTATCGCTCCCGTTCTGGTGGCGGGTGGCATCTGCGCTGGCGCGGAATACGCCATGACCGGCGATGATCGCGCGCGAGCAAGGCAGCTCAACGGGTACCTGCTTGCCTCCGGGACATCCTATCGGGAGTTCCTCGCTCACGCTGGTGCGGTGGATTTCCGTACCGCCAAAGGCCCTTACGAGATTCGCGAATACCTTGCGACCAAAGGCTCGTTTTTCACAGGAGGTACCTATTATTACGAAGTGGGATTCGATCATGGAAGACCCATGTGGGTGACCTATCAGAACAGCCCGGTCCGTTTTCGCGCTGTCAATTACGCCTCCGGAAAAAACTCCAGGTGAATCTCCACGCCTCCGTTCCTCCGGTTGTTCCTGCATCCCACCAAATGGATATAGACCTACCGCAGCAAGCGCGGCGGAGATTCCGGGAGGGATGAGGAGCCCCAATGTTTTGCTAGGTTACTGCAAATCGCGCCGAAACAGTGCGTTTCCGCGCGTTTTGGCGCACATTGGGGAAACCCGCATTCCGCTAGGTTTTTCGCTGTAATCCCTTGATTTTAAGGGTTTTAAGCTGGCGGAGGGGGTGGGATTCGAACCCACGGGACCTTGCGGCCCTCCGGTTTTCAAGACCGGCGCAATCGACCACTCTACCACCCCTCCGGGAGTGTTGGCGACGGCCGGAAGGTAGGGCGGGCGAGGGGGGGATTCAAGAAAAACCGCCGGGTGGGCGATTTTTGGCTGATCCGGAGAAGGAATGGGGTGTAGGGTCGGCCCATGACCGACGCGACGCGCGAACATGGACCGCAACCTTTGGACCGGCTGATGGACCGGTGGCAGCTCCGCAACCACGATTTGGTGGAGGCTTCCACCGAGCAGTTGAATCACAAACAGGTGCAGAAAGGCCGGCATGGGCGGCAGTTGACGCTCCATCTGATGCTCAAGATCGCCCGCGCGTTCAACGCGGCCGCCATGGAACGCCTTCCGAAGGAACAACAGCCGGCATTCAAGGAGTATCAGCACAAGCACCTGTTTTCCTACGCCAAGGGCCATGATCCGGAGGCGGGGGACCCTAACGAGGAACTGCTGCCGCCCGCGCCGTGAACCGCGAAACGGATAGCCGGTATCCGCAGCGCCCCACCGCGGTCGCACATGAACTGGGCGGCTTGTTGTTAGGCAATGGTGCCGTGGTGATCGATGCGACCGCCGGCAACGGCCATGACACGGTATGGCTGGCGGAGCGGGTCGGAGAAACCGGCCGGGTGCTGGCTTTCGACGTCCAGGCGGCGGCGATCGAAGCCGCGCGGCGTCGGGTGGAGGATGCGGGCTGGCTCGGGCGGGTGGCTTTCTATCAGGAGTCGCATGTCGGGATGGATTCGTATGCTCCGCCCGGATCGGTGTCGCTGGTCATGTTCAATTTGGGCTATCTCCCTGGTGGCGATCACGGTCTGACAACCGAGAGGGAGACGACCTTGGCGGCGCTGGAGGCCGCCACGCGGGTGTTGCGGCCGGGTGGGGGATTGTCGGTGGTGTGCTATCCCGGACACGCGGCGGGTGTGATCGAAGCTGAGGCGGTTGGAGAGTGGTTTGCCCGGCTTGGCGGTTCCGGGTGGCGGATGTCCCGCCATGGAGCCGAGGGCACTCTGCGTCCCGCTCCGTTTCTGCTGTTCGCGTTGAAACCCGGAGCGTGTGGATCCGCGGTGTGATGGTTCGGAATCGCGGATTATCTAACCTGGGCAAGCCGTGCGGATCTCCCCGCAAACCCAGGCGAGATAGGTGTCCGCCACGGTCTCGGGTGCCAGGGCGACGATTTCCGGTACCTCGTAGGGATGGCCGGATGCGAGGGCCTTGGCGAGCGCCGGGTAGGCCGCGCGGGTGGTTTTGATCAGGGCGAGGACTTCGGTGGCGTTTTCGATCTGTCCTTGCCAGCGGTAGATGGATTCCACGCCGGTGAGCAGATTGACGCATGCCGCCAGTTGCTTTCCGACGAGTTCCGTGCCAAGCTGCCGCGCCGTCGCGGCGTCCGGGAAGGTGCAAAGCACAACGATGAGCGTATCCATGCGCCGCCGGATACCACGGCTTCCGCCATTTGACAATCCCGCCGTGAAATCCGCCTTCCTTGAGAAACTCGTGACCCGTCTCGACCGTGTCGAGCCCGGGGAGGTGCAGCAGATCGTCACCCGTCTGATCCGGGAAAAGGGCTTTTTGGAAAAGGTGTTCGAAGCGCTGAGGGAGGGGGTGATCATCCTCGACCCGCAAGGAGTGATCGGCTTCGTGAACGGCGCGGCGTGCCGGTTTTTCGGACTCGATCCCGAACGCGCGGTGGGATCCTCGATTTCCAGCCAGGTGCGCGGCCTCGATTGGGAAACGCTCGGGCGTCCGGGCAAGACCGTCAGCCGCGATCTGGAGGTGTTCTATCCGGAAAACCGCCAGCTCAATTTCTATCTGTCTCCGATCAGCGAACAGGACGGAACCGATGGCAATCTGGGATTCGTCATGCTGGTGCGCGACATCACCCGCACCCGTGCCGAGGCCGAGGAAACGATGGAATCGGAGCGTCTCAACGCGCTGACGCTGCTTGCCGCGGGAGTTGCCCATGAGATCGGCAACCCGCTCAACTCGCTGGATATCCATCTGCAACTGCTAGGGCGCAAGTTCCGCAAGCTGCCGCCCGGCGACCGCGGACCGCTGGAGGAGAATCTCGCCACCGCACGCGAGGAAATTTCCCGGCTTGACGCGATCCTGCGGCAGTTTCTCCAGGCGGTTAGGCCGACCGTGCCCCGCCGCGAGCGGGTGGATCTCAAGGAGCTGGTGGATGCCTCGGTGGCGTTGTTGGGGCCGGAGTTGGGTTCTCGCAATATCACGGTTGAGGTGAACGCTCCGTCGTCCATGCCGCTTGCGCTGGTGGACGGGGTGCAGTTCCAACAGGTCATCTACAATCTGGTGCGCAATGCCTATCAGGCGCTTCCGGCGGGCGATGGGAGAATCACGATCCGCGTCGCTTTCAATGACTTCGAGCACCGCATCGTCATCGAGGACAACGGCTCCGGGATTTCGCCGGAAACGATGGGAGCCATTTTCGAGCCCTATCGGACCACAAAGTCGGCGGGATCCGGTCTGGGCCTGCTGATCGTGCGCCGCATCATCCGCGAGCATGGCGGCGAGATTTCCATCGAGAGCGAGGCGGGCGAGGGGACCCGGGTGGCGATTCACCTGCCAAGGGCGGAACGCCCCGTGCGCCTGCTTGGCGGTCCCGAGTCCGTGATCGATCTCTAACGGAAAGATTGGTGCGAACCGCGGAAAAGGTCACATCACCGAGGTTTCCGGATTGATTGGTTATTTGCATGGCTTTATAATTCGCTCGTCACAAAGCATTGAAAATAAGTGGGTTTTGTGGGGAAGTCCGGCGCTGATTATCACGGAATCCGAAGTGCCTTGATTTTCGTAGTTAGATGCGCTGGGATTACCGCCGTCCGGAGCGTTTCCGGACGTTCCCCCCGAAAACATGAAAACAAAAGCAATTGCAAGAATTGCAGGCATTCTCGTCTGCTGTTCCATGGCGGCGTCCGCCCAGTCGTTGGACGCTGTCTTCTATAACGTGAATCCGACTGTCTCGGTGACAGGTTCGTTCAATGGAGGAGGTTCGTACACAACCCTGAATTCGGGTGTGATGAACTTCGACTATGCCGACGCGTTCTGCGTGGATCCGAACCAAACGATCCACTCGGGCGAGACGGTGCATTACACGATCCAACCGACCTCGGCGCTGCCGAATTCGGCGTCTATCGCGAAGGTGGTGGGTGGCTATCTCGCCTCCGGCCAGACCGCGTTGGATGCCGCAGGCGCGCAGTGGGCGATCTGGGAGATCATGGGTGACGGTGTTTCCAGTCCGTCCTTCTCCTCCGGTTCGGTCCGGATCCAGAACTCCTTGTCGTCCAATGTCGCCACGCGTGGCCTGCAGTACCTGAACAACCTGTCGAGCCTGCCGACCGCGAACATTCAGTTTGCGACCAGTCCGACCCGCCAGGACATGGTGTTCATGGTCCCGGAAGTGAGTGGCGCCGTGTTGGGAGCCCTCGGTGGATTGGCGCTTCTGTTGCGCCGCCGCCGCTGATCCGGCGGATTTGACTAACATGTTAGAACAGGCCCCGGCGCGCGGTTGCTCCCCCTTCAGCCGCGTCCGGGGTCTTTTCACGTTTCCTTCCGGATTGACAGTTCGGGCGGATGGTGTTGGTTTCCGCGCATGTGGGAAACACTGACGGCATGGGACGGATGGGGCGGCGTCGGCATTGGCGCGGCTTGGGTGGTGACCGGTTGTTTGCTGGTGGCCGGGGCGGTGGGTTGTGTGCTGCCGGTATTGCCGGGGCACCTGATTTTGTTCGTGGCCGCGGTGGCGCACCGTTTGATGTTAGGTTCGGAGGGATCCGGCCTATATTGGTGGTCGTTCCTGATTCTGGCCGCGCTGATGGCCGTTTCCCAGATCTTTGAGATGGTGAGCGGCGCCGCCGGTTCGAGGTGGTTCGGGGGCAGCAGGTGGGGAGCGGTGGGGGCGCTGATAGGTACCCTGGTGGGGATGTTTTTCCTGCCGTTCGGGTTGGTGCTGGGGCCTCTGATCGGCGCGGTGGCGTTCGAGGTGATGTTCGCGGGAAAGGAAACCCAGCCTGCGGTGGTTTCGGGGGTTGGGTCGGTGGTAGGCACGCTGGCCGGCCTTGTCGTGAAAGCCGTGGTCGGGGCGCTGATGATCGCGTGGTTCTTTTTGGATGTGTTCCTCATCGGGGGGTGATGGAACGGCTGGGAACATTTCCGGGATTTTTTTAGATGAAATCCGGTGTCCCAGCCTCTACTAAGTGCCCAGCAATACTTTGACCATGATCCGTTTGTTCCTTTCCCTTTGCTTGTCCGCCCTGTGCGCGGGGCCGGTTTCCGCCCAGTACGATCCGTTTTCGGACGGTGGGGGCACCCAAACCGTGGCTGCGATGGTGCCGGAGGCAAAGGCGTTTGTGCCGGGCAAACCACTGGCTTTCGCGCTGGAACTCAAGCATCCCGAGAAGTGGCACAGCTACTATCTGAACTCGGGCGGCATCGAGCTTTCGCCGGAGATCAAATGGGAATTGCCGCCCGGGTTCACCGCCGGGCCGATCCAATGGCCGGTGCCGGGCGTCAAGGACGGTTATGGCGCGAAAAGCCTCGTTTACGAGGGAACCCCGGTGTTGCTCGCGGAGGTGACCGCGCCGGCGAACGCAAAACCCGGTGAAACCGTGACACTAACCGCCAAGGCGACCTGGCAGATTTGCTCGGAGAGCTGTCAAAACGAAAACCAGGATTTCAAGTTCACCCTGTCCGTGGCGGAGTCCGCGGACGCCGACCCGGCCCAAGCCGGGCTTTTCAAGCGCGCGCGGGCGAAATTGCCGGTGGCGAATGGCGTCTGGACCGTGGAGGCGTTTTCGGCATCGCAAGCGGCCGACGTGAGCCTGCTTCTAACGCCGAAAGACGGTGCGAAAACGCCCGCTCCCTTGCCCACCGAGTTCATTCCCAATCAGAAATTCCTCCAACCGATCAGCGCGGGCGGGAAGGTGGAGAAGGATGGTGCCGGTTGGAAGATCACCCTGAAACGGGCCGTCAAGAATCTGATGGAAGAGGCGATCCCGCAGGGCGACAGCCTATCCGGCATCGTCGTCTGCGGAGAGCCGGGAGCGCCGGATTATGCGGCGGTCATGATCGGGGACACGCCGATCGGCAAGGAGAGTGCGGCATCGGCCACGGGAAGCAAAGCGGCGGACGCGCTGCCGTTTTCGCGCTATCTGCTGGTTCTGGGCGGAATGTTGCTAGGTGGGCTGATCCTCAACCTGATGCCCTGCGTGTTTCCGGTGATCGGGCTGAAGATCATGAGCTTCGTCCAACAGGCCGGCGAGGACCGGAAGAAGATTGTGGCGCACGGGCTGTTGTTCACGCTGGGGGTGATGGTGTCGTTCGGGGTGCTGAGCGGGATTCTGTTTGCCGCGCGCGAGGCCGCCAGAAAAGCGGGTGGCGATGAAATCAACTGGGGTTATCAGTTGCAGAACCCTTGGGTGGTGATGGGACTGATGCTGCTGATGTTCACGCTGGCGCTGAACATGTTCGGGTTGTTCGAGATCGGCACCTCCGCCACATCGGTGGGCGGATCGCTGCAGAGCAAGGGGGGGCTGATAGGTTCGTTCTTCTCCGGCGTGCTGGCCACGGTGGTGGCCACGCCCTGCTCCGCGCCATTTCTGGGCGCTGCCATCGGCGCGGCGATCGCGCTGCCGCCGCTGCAGTTCTTCCTGGCCTTCGGCGCGATGGCGCTGGGGCTCTCGCTGCCGTATCTGCTGCTTTCGCTGTTTCCGCAACTTGTCGAAATGCTGCCGCGACCGGGGGCCTGGATGGAGAGTTTCAAACAGGGAATGTCGTTCCTGCTGTTCGCCACCGCGGGCTATCTGCTTTGGGTCTATCTGGGACAGATCGAGCTGGAGAACATGCTGGGGCCGGTGTTTGGTCTAACCGGAGTCGCGGTGGCGGCCTGGGTCTATGGCCGCTGGTGCCTGCCGCACCGGAAACCCGGCGTCAGGCAAGCCGGAGCGGCGGTCGCCCTCGCGTTCGCGCTGGGCGGCGTTTTTCTAACACTGCCTCCGGTGAAGGCCAAGCTCGAATGGGAACCCTGGTCGCAGGCCCGCGTGGAGGCGCTGCTCAAGGAGGGCAAACCGGTGTACATCGACTTCACCGCGAAGTGGTGCCTCACCTGCCAGGTGAACAAGAAACGCGCCTACACGCCCGAAGTCGTCGCCCTGATGAAGGAAAAGGGCGTGGTGGCGCTGCGCGCGGACAAGACCAATCCGAGCCCGGAGATCGATGCCAAAATGCGCGAACTCGGCCGATCCGCCATCCCCGTGAATGTTCTGCTAGTCCCCGGCAAGGATCCGGTGATCACCCCGGAAGTTCTCTCGCCGGCCTATCTGGACGGGTTGTTCCGCAAGGAAATCCCCGACAAGGGCGGAAAGTGATTCAAGCCTTGGTCACCCCGCAAAGGTGGCTCGCTCTCGCGGAGAGCGCGGGAGAATGGGCCGGAGAATTACCGCTTGCGGATGCTCCACTCATTCTTCCTTCATTCTCACGCGGTTGCGGCGGTGCGGCGCAAACAACCATGTCATTTCCTCACCTCCGGATCGTCCGGCAGTTCCTCCATGGTCGGGTCCGTGGGGAGGTCTTCCATGGTGGGATCGGTGGGATTTCCGGGCAGGTCGATCACCGGGCCGCCGCCGGTGATCAACTGCCGGATGGCGTTTTTCAGTCCATCAGGCCAATCCAGGGTATCGGCGGTTTCGGGTTTCTCCCATTCCGGTTCGATCTCGACGAGCCGCAGGAAGTGAGTGGCCGCGTCCTCGGGGAATCCGGCCAGCGAGGCCGCCACGGCTAACAAAAGACACGCGTTCTCCTCCTCCTCCTCGGTGAAGCCCACCCGCAGGCCGGCCAGCAGGAATTGATAGGCCCGGCCGTGGTTGCCGCTCAGCAGAGCGATCCAGCCCGCGCGCAGGGCGAACGCCGGATCGTCGCCGAAGCGGTTGATTCCGGTGGTTAGAATCTCCATCGCCTGCCCCGGATTGCCGACCTCCATCGCGGTGTAGGCCGCCTCGGCGTAGTCGGCGGAAATGTGGTTTTCCACCGGATATTCGGTTAGGAGTTTCACCCACAGCGGATGGGCGGCGGCGTGGTGTTTCATCCGCGTTTCGGTGAGCGCTTCCACCCGCAGGCAGGGTTCGGGAGGGGCTCCCATGTCGCGGCCGCGTTTGGCGATTTGTTGGACCAACTCCGGATTTTCGGATTTGTCGGCCATCATCAGCGCGCCCTTGAGGCAGAGGTCCGCCAGCCTGCGCCTGCCGACCGCAATCCGGGTGGCGGGATCCAACAATGCGGCGGCTCGCTTGGCGCGATCTTCGGGATCGGTGCCGGCGGTGACATCGTACACCCGCAAGGCATCGCGCAGGTCCTTGAGATGGGTCGCGTAAACCGGCCCGAAGTCCGCCTGTTCCCAGCCGTTCCAGTCCTGCAAGGCCCGCACTCTTGCCAGATCGGGAAACTCGTCGGGCCACAGCGCGAGCGCATCGGCGGGGCGTTTTTCCAACCATGCGACCCGCGATTCGGACAGAACGCGGAGAAACGGGGGAGGGGAATCGGCCACCCGGAGGCATTCGCGGATCCACGCCGGGTGCTTGGTTTCCAAGGCCAGGGCCAGCCCGGTGGCCATGGCCGGACCGTTTCCGCCGGTAGCGGTTAGAGCCGCGAATACCGCCGCTTCGTTACCGCTCGCGAAGACCTCCCGCATGCGCCGCTCGGCGAGCCATGGCGAATCATCGCCGGGCTTTATTTCGGTGGGACGGTTCCGCAGGGCCACCGCCTCGGATAGATCCTGGTGCCACCTCGAATCCCCGAGGTCCTGGCCGTGCTCTAGCCAGCGCGGCCAAGAGCGGCCGGTGGCATCCGCCCGCGCGAGGCGCTCCCACAGCGGCTGCCACGCCGCCGAGGGCGCGTGCCGTGGCAATAGCGTGCGTCCGGCCTGGACCATCCCGTCCGGATCCACGCCGGGAACCACTCCGGCCAAGCGCAGCGGAGCGAGTTTTTCCAACAACGCATTCCGCCCGACTCTATCAACGGTGACGACTTTTCCCTGTTCGGGATCCAGCCGCACACCCGTGAGCCAGGCGCACAAATCCGCGGCCAGCGCCGGATTCGCGCGGTCTTTTCCGCCTTCGCCGGGCCGCGCCTGTGGCAGCCATCCGTGGCAGGCCACCCTGCCATCGGCGTTGCCGGTGATGACCGTGTCCTGCCCAAACGCCACGGCGGTTAGCTCGCCGGTTCCCCGCACCGGAGCGCGGACTCCATCCGAAAACCGGACGGCCCCGTCCGTGATCCGGACCATCGGCGGGTCCTCGGCCACCCCGTGGTCGCGTAGCAGGCTGTCCCACCAGGAAAGCCCCCGCGTCCACGGCGACTCCCACCACGAGGCATCCGCCGCTTCGTTGCCAACCCGCCAACTCACCGTCGGCGAATCGGTCGCCGTTCCCAAACCGAATTCCGCCACCTTCCGGCGGGGGGGCTGACCTTCGCCCGTGGCCCAGAGGCCGAAAACGACTTGGCCGTTTCCGCCGATCCGCGCCTGGAGGATGGCCGCCGGCGTTGCCGGGCGATGCACCACCACCGGTTCCACCGGGCTAACCGGCACCACGGCCACCGACCCGTCACGTAGCAGCACCCGCAGTTGCCGTTCGTCGAGCCAGGCGGAAACCGGCCGCGCCACTTCGGAGCCCACCGGATCCGAACTGCGGACGATTTCTCCGGTGCTCGCGTCGCGGATGCGCCAGACATGCCGTGTGGGATCGCCCGGCATCACTTCCGGGTGGGCGAAGATCAGTCCGCCCGGCGAGGTCGCCACCACCGCCTCAGGCGTGAGTTCCGGCGGGATCGCGCCGAGTTCCTTGAGCGGCTTGAGCGTTTTTCCGTCGCAAAGCAGTGTCGTCCGCGATTTTCCGCTGCCCCGCTGGAGAATCAGGGCGCGCTCCCTGGAGCCGGCGATCATCGTTGAAACGCCATCGCCTTGGGAGGGAAACAGAACCGCGTCGATCTTCATCGCGCCCGTGTCCCAGCGGACCACCGTGTTGAAGGCATCGTCCAAACCGCGCTCGCCGAGGGCCACCCAGAGCGTGCCGGGAGCCGCGAATGCCAGTCGGTCCACCGGGATGCCATGGTCCAACTCCCATAGCGGAATCGGCCACCGCGATTTCGCCAACAAATCCGCGGTCTCGCGGGCCGCATCGTCCAGTCCCGGATCGGCCTGCCACGCGGAAACCGCCCACGCCAGCGCCTCGTCGAGTGCGTTTGCCCGACGGCATTCCCGCGCCTGGGCCAGCCGCGCCACCGCCAACTGCCGGGAAATCCCCGCCGTTTCCCCCGCCGCGGCCGCCGGACGTTCCTCGCGGACCGTTTGCTCCTGTTTCTCGCAGCCCGACGACAAGGCCGCCGCCACGGCGCACGAAACCAGCCACGGCAGACGGAGTCCGGCCGTGGCAGACGGAGCGTTGGCGCGATGGAATCGGAAACTCGGCACGGGCATGGCCTGCTGCCCCAATAACGCCACCGATCGGCCGTCCTGTCAGTCCAATTCGGCGTTTCCGCCGATCCCGGACGGATGCGGGATTGCCAGTTCCGGCGCATGCCACCATAGTCCGCCGCCTTGTCCGCCACGCCACCCACCCGCGAATCGTCCCGCTCCGGCATTGTTTCCGCCGTGGCCGCGTTTTTCCTGTGGGGCGTGCTGCCGCTTTACTGGAAGCAGCTCGATTTTCTCCCGCCCGGCACGATTGTGGCGCAGCGGACGGTTTGGTCGCTGGTGCTGCTGGTGCCGCTGCTTGCGTGGAGCGGCGATCTGTCGCGCACGTTCCGCAAACTCCGCGACCCCCGCACGGCCGGTTGGCATCTGCTATCCGGAGCGCTGCTTTCCGGAAACTGGCTGCTCTACGTGTGGGCCACTCTCAACGGACGGATCATCGAGGCCTCGCTCGGCTATTATCTCAATCCGTTTTTCAACATGCTCTTCGGCACCCTGTGGTTTCACGAACGCCACAGCCGCCTCCAACTCACCGCCATCGCCCTCGCGTTGTCCGGAGTGCTGCTCCAGATTCCGGCGGTCGGGCATTTCCCGTGGGTGGCGCTGGTCCTCGCCCTGTCGTTCGCGCTTTACGCCGTGGTTAGGAAACGCGCGCCACTCGGAGCGCTGGCCGGACTCACCGTGGAAACCACGCTGCTCGCCCCGCTGGCCGCCGCATGGCTGGCGCTCGGCGGACCTCCGGGAAACGCGTTCGGCGGATCTCCCGGACAATTCCTGCTGGTGGCCGGCACCGGACTGGCCACCGTCCTGCCGCTGCTGTGCTTCGGCCATGCCACCCGGCGCCTCCGTCTAACCACCCTCGGCATTCTCCAATTCCTCGGCCCCACGCTCCAGTTCCTCATCGGCTGGCGCTACTACGGCGAACCCATGACCCTCCCCAGACTGCTTTCCTTCGCCCTCATCTGGCTCGCCGTCGCGCTCTATGCCGCCACCGCCCTGAGGACCGCGAAACGCGCCGGCCCGTAGCCGCCTTCATGCGAAGGTGGCCCGGGGGCAGACGGAAGGGCACGCTCTTACGGGCGCGGCTACGGGGTGGGTTTCCGTTTGCCTTTGCCCTTGGCGTAGGACACGGGGGCGGGTGGGGGAGGTGGCGGGGAGTCGTTTTTCAGGGCCTGGATCTGGTCGCGCAGGTGGGCGGCGCGCTCGAATTCGAGGCGCGACGCGGCCTCGCGCATTTCCCCCTCCAGCTCGGCGATGACGCGCAATTTGTCGTAGGTTTCCTCGCTGTCGGCCACGATGGAGGCGTTGAGATGCTCGGCGTATTCGCGTTCCTTCTCGAACGTGTGGAGGCTTTGCTGGACCGCGCGTTTGACGCTTTGCGGGGTGATGCCGTGCTCCTCGTTGTGCGCGATCTGGCGGCTGCGGCGGTGCTCGGTGACGTCCAACAAGCGCTGGATGGAATCGGTGACCACATCGCAGAACAGCACGCACTCGCCGTGGAGATGGCGCGCGGCGCGTCCGGCGGTCTGGATCAGCGAGGTCTCGTTGCGGAGGAAGCCCTCTTTGTCGGCATCGAGGATGCAAACCAGCGAAACCTCGGGCAGATCCAGCCCCTCGCGGAGCAGGTTGATGCCCACCAGAATATCAAATCCGGCGGCCCGCAGTTGCCGGAGAATCTCCACGCGCTCGATGGCGTCGATGTCCGAATGGAGGTACCGCACTTTCAATCCGGTGCCGCGGAGGTATTCGCTGAGGTCTTCGGCGGTTTTCTTGGTTAGAGTGGTGACCAGCACCCGCTCCTTGCGCTCCACCCGCTGGCGGCAGAGCTCGATCGTTTCGTCGATCTGCCCCGCCAACGGGCGCAGGATGACCTTGGGATCCACCAGACCGGTGGGGCGGATGATCTGTTCGACCACCAGCGGCACGCCACGTTTGTTAGGATCGAACGCCTCCACCGGCTCGTCGTTTCCGCTGGGAACCACCCGTAGCCGGCGCATCGCGGCGGGCGCGGGCCGGCCGTTCTCCAGCTTGGTTTGGACGGGAACGAAGGTTTTCACCTCGGGGCGCGAGTTGAGCAGTTCGAACGGTCCCGGCGTGGCGGAAACATAGACCCGCTGGTGGGTCATCCGCATGAATTCGTCGAAGCGCAGCGGGCGGTTGTCCAGCGCGCTGGGCAGGCGGAATCCGTGCTCAACCAGCACCGTCTTGCGGCTGCGGTCGCCCTCAAACATGCCGCCGATCTGCGGGATGGTGGCGTGGCTTTCGTCGATCAAAAGAAGGAATTCGCCGGGAAAGAAATCCAACAGTGTGCTGGGCCGCGACCCCGGCTCGCGTCCGGCGAGGTGGCGCGAGTAGTTCTCGATGCCCTGGCAGAATCCCATTTCCCGCATCATCTCCAGATCGTATTCGGTGCGCATCTTGATGCGCTGCGCCTCCACCAGTTTGCCTTTTTTCTCGAAGGCCGCCACGGACTCCTCCATTTCCCGCCGGATCGCCACCGTGGCGGTGCGCAGCTTGTCGGCCGGCGTCACGAACTGCTTGGCCGGATAGAACGTGTGGTGGTCCAGCCGCTCGATCACCGCGCCGGTTAGGGTGTTGATGCTGGTGATGCGGTCGATTGTGTCGTCGAAAAACTCCACCCGGATCGCGGTGGTGTCCAGATAGGCCGGATGGACTTCCACAACATCGCCGCGGACCCGGAATTTCCCGCGGCCGAAGGCGATGTCGTTGCGCTCGAAAAGCATCGTGACGAGGGATTCCAGAAACGCCTCGCGGTCGAGCTGCTGCCCGGTGCGGACGGGTACCATCATGTTTTCGTAATCGTCCGGCGATCCGAGGCCGTAGATGCAGGAAACGGAGGCGACCACGATCACGTCGTCGCGGGTGAGCACGGATCCCATCGCGGAGAGGCGGAGGCGCTCGATCTCGTCGTTGATGGAGGAATCTTTCTCGATGTAGGTGTCGCTGCGGGCGATGTAGGCTTCCGGCTGATAGTAGTCGAAGTAGGAAACGAAATACTCGACCGCGTTGCGGGGAAAAAACGTCTTGAACTCCGAGAAAAGCTGGGCCGCGAGGGTTTTGTTGTGGCTGAGGATGAGCGCCGGGCGGCCGTGGCGCGCGATCAGGTTGGCCATGGTGAAGGTCTTGCCCGAGCCGGTCACACCTAACAACGTCTGGTGCCGGTTGCCGGCCGCGAGCGACTTGGCGAGCTTGTCGATCGCCTGTCGCTGGTCGCCCTGCGGACGGTAGTCGCTGACCAATTCGAATGCCATGTGGCGGACGTTCTAGCCCGGCCGCGGACGTTTTGCAAGCGCCCGCCGCATTCCGCCGGCGGAGTTGGTTTGATAGAACGCGCGGATTCCGTTAGCCTTCGCGCGGTTGGCGGCCCACCGCCTCGGCGATCACGCGAGCCACGGCCGCGGCGGAGAGCCGCGCGGTGTTGATCACCAGATCGTAAAGCAGCGGATCGTCGATGTCGGCGTGGAAGTGGTCCTTGATGTAGCGGTTGCGGGCCAGATCGCCCTTGTGGACGACGTCGCGGGCGGCTTTGGCGTCGATGCCGTTGCGTTCCATGATTTTTCCAACGCGGACGTCGATGGGAGCGATCAGGCGGACATGGAAGGTGTTGGCCAGATCGCGGGTGATGATATTGGCACCCCGGCCGATCAGGATCACGTGTCCGAGTTCCGCGAGGTGGCGGATGGTTTCGCTGGTCTTCTGCAGCAGCGTGCGGGAACTCGGGTGGAGCCCGAGGATTTCCTCGATCGCGTCCTGCACGGCCGAAACGCGGTCTTCGGGCATGAATTTCGCGACTTCCGGGGGCAGGCGGTGATCTTCAATCACCCGTGCGACGAGGTTCCGGTCGAAGACCGTCCACGGGGCGCGGTCTTTTGGGGCTCGCTCCGGAAGGATTCGGACGAGCGTTTCGGCCACCTCTTTCACGCCGCAACCGGTTTGTCGCGAAAGGCTGATGGCCGGTTGGACGTTCGGGTCCGGGAGCCAGTGGCTGCCGTGGGCGCTGAGGTCGCACTGGATGAATGAAAGGCATTTGTCCACATGGGTTCCGATGTTCATGGCGTCTCCTTTCCAATTGGATGGTTCCTGCCGGAAACGGCGCGCGTCAGACGACCGACGCGGGTTCGCATTTCGTGGCGGTACCGGGAAGCTACCACGGTTTCGGCAAGGTGCAAACGGAGGAAACGGGTTATCCATGGCGGATTTTCGCACGGTTCCCAAAGACCGTTGGACCCCTGTTGGCAGCGGACGGCTATCAACCGCTGAAACACTGGGAACTCGGCGGTTTTCGGCGGTTTATCCCGCCTTCCGGCGGTCCCCCTTCGGGTCTGCCGCTTCGCGCCAGTCTATCTCGCGTCCGCTCGGTTCAGCGGGAAACCGGGCTTCCAAACCACCTTGAAGTTCGGATTTCGGGACAAGTCCGCCGTGCCGCGGCATGGGGTCCGGAATCAGGGATATTGACAGGCGCCGGGTGGGTTGCCTAGCCTGCGGTCCCGCGCCGTGGGATGAACCGGCGGCCGGATTTGCCAATCAACCAATCCAGATACCATGAAATTCGAAAACGTCTCCGTCGATGCCAAAGCGAACGTCTATTTTGACGGCCGGGTGGTTTCCCACTCGGTGTATTTTCCCGATGGCAGCAAGAAGACGCTCGGTTTGATCCAGGCGGGTGAGTACCACTTCGGCACGGCCGCGGCGGAGCGGATGGAGATCGTGGCGGGGGCCTGCGGTGTCGTGATGGACGGCACCGGGGAGAAGTTGGAGATCACCGCGGGCGGCGCGTTCGACGTGCCGGCCAACAGCGGATTCACGATCACGGTGGGCGAGGGGATTTGCGAGTACGTGTGCTCGTTCCTGCCCTGACTCAGGGCAGCGGTACCGGGGCCACTTCCCGCTGGGTGAAGCGCACCACGGCGGTGAAACCGTCGGTATCCCGCGCGGTGCCCAGCAGGATGCTGCCGCCGCCTTCCCAGCGCCACAGGTGGCTGGCGAGAAACGCGCCTTCGGTTAGCTGCGCGGAATCCGGATAGGGAGCGGCCTGGACCGGCTTGCCGTAGAGCGAGGTGAGGAGCTTGATCAGCTCGGTCCAGCAGTTCTTGATCTTGCTTCCATAGGCCGATTCACCCATCGCGTGGGTCTGTAGCGAGAGTTCGCTGAGGTGGCCGTCTTCGGTCCAGTCGAAATAGAGCATGCACGGCAGGCCTCCCACGTCCTTGCGGGTGCGGAACACGCCATTGAGACCGAGGCGACCCAGATAGGTTTCGTCGGCGGTCATCTCGACGAACTTGCTCTCCTTGAGCTTGGCGAGGACCTGCTGGCGGGTGTCGCCGAAGCAAAGGCTGTCGAAAACCGCGTTGCCGGGAGGTTTGTTAGCCGGTTTGGCGCCTGCCGACGGATGGTTGGCATCCAGCCACTTGCGGTCGTCCGGGTGAAGCTTGTCGAGCGCCATCGTGAACACCTTCCCGTCGGTTCGGCGGATGGTCACTTTGTCGTCCGTGCGGGAAACGAATTCCCCTTGGATCGAGCGGGTCCCGTCCGGATCCTTCCACGGCCGCGGGGCGGCGGCGGTGATTCCGGTTAGAACGAGCAGAAGGGCCAGTGTGCGCATGGGCGGAATACGTGTTTAGGGATCTATCCTTTCTCGGGAGTTAGGTTCAGTGCCCCTGGGGCTTTTCCGGCGGCGTCCATTCGCGGCGGGTTCGGGAGCGGACCGAGAAAACCACGGGGACGCCGGGGGCGGGGTGGGCCTCGCGCATCCGGTTGGACAGGAAGGCCTCGTAGCTGTTGGACATCAGGCGCTTGTCGTTCACGAACAGCACGATGGTGGGGACCGGGACGGTCTGGTATTTGGCGTTGGTGGCGGCGGTGGCGTAGTAGAGCTTGAGCCGGCGGCGGAGCTTGCTGTCCACCGGCGGCGGATTCTGCTCGAAGGCCGCGTGAAGAATGCGGTTGAGCGCTCCGGTGGTGGGCACTTCGCGCGCGCCCTCGCGGATTTTGAGCGCTTCCTTGAGCACCTGGTCCACCGACGAACCGGTCTTGGCGGAGCATGCGACGAACGGGGCGTAGGAGAGGAAAAACAACTCCCGGCGGACGTGATCGGTGGCATGCGCGAGCCGGGCCTTGAGCGGCGTGTCCGGATGATAGAGATCGAACTTGTTGAGCACGATCAGGCACGGTTTCTTTTCCTCGAGGATCAGTTGGGCGATCTTGCGGTCCTGCGCGGAAATGCCCGAGGCGAGGTCGATCACCAGCACGCAAAGATCGGCGCGGCGGACGGCCTTTTCGGAGCGCATCGCGGAAAACACCTCCACCGAGTTGTCGCGCTTGGCGCGGGGGCGGAGACCGGCGGTGTCGATCAGGGTGAAACGCTCGCCCTTGAAGGTGTAGGGGAGATCGACGGCGTCGCGGGTGGTCCCCGCGATTTCGGAAACGATGGTGCGGCGGTCGCCGAGGATCGCGTTGACCAGCGAGGACTTGCCGGCATTGGGTTTGCCGATGATCGCCAGGCGGATGCCGGACTCCTCCGCGACTCTCGCTTCATCGGCAGACTCGGCGGCGAGCGGGGCTAGTACCCGGTCCATTTCCTCGCACAGCGCGCCGAAATTCCGGCCGTGTTCGGCGGAAATGAGAATCGGCGAAGCGAACCCGAGTCGTGCGAACTCCGAAAACGCGGATTCGTGTTTGGCATCGTCCACCTTGTTGACCACCAATCTAACCGGCGGCTTGGCCTTGCGGAGTTTCTGGGCAAGCGCCTGATCCACCGGAGTGAGCCCGTCATGGGCATCCACCACGAACAGAATCAGGTCAGCGGTTTCCATCGCCACATCGGCCTCGATGGTGACCTGCTCGCCGAATCCGTCGTCAATCGTCGCACCGATGCCGCCGGTGTCGATCAGGGTACACGGGTGGTCCGTAGCGGCACACGGCGCGGCAATCCGGTCGCGGGTGACGCCGGGTTGGTCGTGGACAATCGCGATCTTGCGGCCGGCCAGGCGGTTGAAGATCGCGGACTTGCCGACGTTGGGTCGGCCTACGATGGCTACGGTGGACATTGATGGGGGTAAATGCTGAAAAACTGAAATGCTGAAATGCTGAAATGCTGAAATGGGGAATCTGAAATTTGAAATTTCGAATTTGAAATCTCTAGTGGGCCGGGGGATTCAACGATGAACGGGCCACGGAGAATGGATCCCCGTGGCCCGGTCGTAATTCCGTTAGGTTGGCGGGGTTACTCCGCGGGGGTGGCGGCAGCTTCGGCGGTCACCGTTTCTTCGGTGGCGGCGGCGGCTTGGTCAACCCATTCGATGACCGCCATGGGAGCGGAATCGGACATGCGGGGCCCGAGCTTGGTGATCCGGCAATAACCGCCCTGGCGGTCTTTGGCGGCCGGGGCCACTTCGGCGAAGAGCTTCTTCACGATTTCCTTCTGGTGGAGGAAACCGATGGCCAGACGGCGGGAATGCAGGTCGTTGCGCTTGGCAAGGGTGACCAGCTTTTCCGCCACCGGGCGCAGGGCCTTGGCCTTGCCGAGGGTGGTCTTGATTTTCCCATGGTCGATGAGGCTGCAGGCCAGGTTGGCCATCAGCGCCCGGCGGTGGGAGGCGTTGCGTTGGAGTTTGGTTGTGTTGCGGCGATGTCTCATCGGGTGCTTCCGTTTCTAACTTGGTGTTTGAAGGTTGGTGGTGGATTTATTCGTCGTCGTCGATGTTCTGCGCGATCAGGTCGGCGAGTCCGACGGGAGCTTCGTCTTCGGCACCCAGGCGCGGTCCGCGGTTGGCGTTGGAGCCGCTGGCGAGCAGGGACGGTTCGAAGGTCATGCCGAGGCCAAGACCCAGCTCGACGAGCTTGTCCTTGATCTCGTTGAGCGACTTCTTGCCGAAGTTGCGGTATTTGAGCATTTCCGCCTCGGTCTTCATCGCGAGCTGGCCCACGGTGGTGATGTTGGCGTTGTTGAGGCAGTTGGCCGCGCGGACCGAGAGTTCGATCTCGTTGACCGACATGTTGAGCAGCTTCTTGAGCGTGGCGTTCTCTTCCGAGGCATCGGGCGGGGCTTCCTCGAAACCAACCGCGTTCTCGTCGTAGTTGACGAACACGTCGAGGTGGTGGCGGAGAATCGCGGATGCCTGGAGCAGCGCGTCCTGCGGAGTGATCCGGCCGTCGGTCCAAATGTCGAGGGTCAGCTTGTCGTAATCCGTCATCTGGCCCACGCGGGTGGTATCCACGGCGTATTTGACGCGGGTGACGGGGGAGTAGATCGAGTCGATGGCGATCACGCCGATCGGTTGGTCCTTCCGTTTGTTTTCATCACCGATGGCGAAGCCGCGGCCGACGCGGACTTCGAACTCGCAGTCGAACTTGACCTTCTTGTCGAGCACGCAGATCACCTGGTCCTTGTTGACGACCTCGTAGATGTGGTCCTCGATGATGTCTCCGGCGGTGACCACGCCTTCTTTTTCCACTTTGATGGAAAGGATGCGGGGATCCTTGTCGTGGTGGCGGAATTTGACCTTCTTGAGGTTGAGAACAATGTCGGTGACATCTTCCACCACGCCGGGGAGGCTGGAAAACTCGTGCTGCGCGCCGGCGATGCGCACGGAGGTGATGGCCGCGCCCTCAAGGGACGAGAGGAGCACGCGGCGGAGGGAGTTTCCGATGGTATGGCCGTATCCGCGCTCGAAGGGCTCGGCGACGAACTGGGCGAAGGTATCGGTGGCGGTATCCTCGTTGCGAACGAGGCGGTTGGGTAGCTCGAAACGAGCGAGTGTGACTGCTGTGGACATATTCGTGGGGTTGGCCGGGTTACCCTCCAGCGAGCGGATCACCGTGCGACGGGCGATTTGGAGGACCTACGGCTTGTTGTTGCTGGCTCGCGGGGCGCGGAGTAAATCCCCAACCGGACGGGATTGCCAAGCTTTTTTTCACGAAAATGCGGAAAACCGACTCTTAGGGCCGAATGTTTGGCGATGCGGGATGGTCAACAAATTAGTCAAAATTGCTTAAATATCAGAACATTTGACTGATTTGCGTGTCGTTCTAGCGGGGAGATATCAGGGAGTTCTTGCGGGGGCTTGCAGTAGATTGTTGCAACAAAATGACCCCGACGGAATGCCTAGGCGATAAAAAATGTCAGATTTCGAAGAATTTGCTTGATAGGAAGGCGAAAAAACGGTTTATTCGTTGGCGCAGGGGGGGTCCCCCCCAAAACAACGAACCCCATACCTAAGTAGCATATGAAATCGAAAAAGAACCTTACCAGATTCACCTACGAAACTGCAGCGTTCCAAGGGTGGAGACTGTCAATCAGCCGCGCCGGCACCTCGTTCACCAAGTATTTCTCCGACAAGCAATATGGCGGAGAGAAACAATCGTTGGCAGCCGCCGAAGTGGCGCTCGCCGCGATCAAGGGTGTGCTTGAAGGTGCCAAGCGGGTGGATGGCAAGCTCGCCCCCGCCACCGTCAAGAAGGCCGAAGGGGTACTGAAGAAGTCCTGATCGGCCGTTGATTCGCAGAGGTCCCGCCATTCCCGTACCCTGTCGGCAGTTCCGGTTTGGTTGGAAATGGCGGGCACCGCTGCGGGCGCTCGAAATTGCAAAAGCCAAATCCGCGCTTGCGGCTTCCCCCCGGATGCATTGCATGTTAGCGTGCGAGTTTTTGGCGAGCCGATTCGACATCCCTTGCGATCTGATCGCGGAGTTCCGTGATCGATTGGAAGCGGATTTCGGGTCGGATGTGTTCTAGGAATTCGACCTCCAAGGGTTGGCCGTAAACGTCGCCGGAGAAGTCAAACAGATGGACTTCGAGGATGCGATGTGTGCCGTCCACGGTCGGACGGAGGCCGATGTTGGCAATTCCCGGAAGCTTGTTCCTCTCGCCGAGGGACGCCAGCACCGTCCAGACGCCGTCCGGAGGCATGAGTGTTCCGTCCGGATCGATATTGGCGGTCGGAAAACCGATCTGGGATGCCAGTTTCCGGCCGTGTGCAACCTTCCCCCGAACCGTGTAGGGACGTCCCAGCATTCGGGCGGCGGATGCCATTGCCCCGTCGCGGATGGCTTGCCGGATGCGGGTGCTGCTCACGCGTTCGCCATCCATTGTCACCATGGGGACCGGGATGACGCTGAATCCGGCCAGGGCACCACGCGCCTGGAGCATCGCCACGTCCCCGAGTCTGCCGCACCCGAAGCGCCAGTCGTCCCCGACGGCGATGGTCTTCGCCCCGGCGGCGACCAGATGGTCGATGAAGCTCTCGGCGGGTGTCTTCGCCATCGCGAGGTCGAAGTTGAGCGGCACAAAAAGGTCCACACCGAGGCTGGCGACGAGTTCGGCCTTGTGTTCCAGGTCGGCAACCAGCGGGGCGGGTGCGTTCGCGGGATTGGTGAGATGGCAGGGGTGGGGATGGAACGTGACAACTCCCGAGAGTCCGCCTTGGGAGCGTGCCGCTTCGACTGCGCGGCTGATGACGGCCTGGTGTCCGATGTGGACGCCATCGAAGAACCCCAGCGCGAGGTGCAGCGGGGATTTTAGCGCGACGAGTTGATCGAGGTGGCTGGCGGTAAGCACGCGGTGGTGATAGCGGAGGTTCGGAGCCGATGGAAACGAAAAATCTCGCCTCGTATCGGGAGGTCGCGTTATCCGCGGATCGGAGGCAAACGATTGGTCTGGCGTTTCCGCGATGTTTCGGTAGGGTTCTCCCATGTTGACGAGACGATTTCTGAAAGTTGCCGCGGTCTTGCTGTTGTCCGGAACGCCGGTTTTTGGCACGACCATATCCGTGGTGCCGGTATTCGAGGCTCTCAGTTTGCAGGGAACCGATGTGGATGGCGGCATCAATGAGATCGGTGAGGCGCTCCAGGCCACCGTGTGTTCCCGCCCGATGGCGTTGACCGGCGCGTTTCCCGAGGATCTGGTGGAAGCGATCCGGACTCCTCACCCGATTCCGTCCAACAATCCGAACTATCAGGTCCCTGAGGCCAATCTGGCGGTTCTCTGCGGAATCCGTCTGAATGCGGAAAAAACCGAAGCCGGCCTCGATGTGACCCTGAATGTCAAGGATCTGGCGATTCCGGAAAGCGTCGATCTGACACCGCGGCAGGTGGTGAGCGTCCTGTTGGTGGCCGTGAAAAAGACCCTCGAAGCCTATCAGGAAATGCAACCCGGTGACCTGAAGGTGAAGATCCTGATCGATGGAGTGACAGAGGAACACAAGGCGCTCAAGGAACTGGCGACCGAATTCACGCTTTCCGGCGGCGATGATTCGCGTTGAGCGGTTTTTTCTTTCCACCGTTGGCGGTTCCGGTATCCTTCCGGCAGTTACCACCGCCTATGACCACCGCCAACCGAGATCCCCGACCTTTCAAACGTGCCATTCTGAAGCTCAGCGGAGAAGCCCTCCGCGAACCCGGTTCGACCGATAACATTTCTCCGGAAATCGTGGATCGCATCGCTGGCGAAATCCGCGAGGCGGTGGATGCGGGACTTCAATTGGGGATCGTCGTGGGAGGCGGCAATTTCTGGCGCGGCGCGAGCGCGTCGGCCCGCGGCATGGACCGTGCCACGGCCGATTACGTGGGGATGCTCGCCACGGTGATGAACGCCCTGGCGCTCGAAGGCGCGCTCCAGCATCACGGCGTCAGTTGCGTGGTGCAGTCGGCCATCGAAATGAAAAACGTGGCCGAAACGTTCATCCGCCGCAAGGCCGAGCGGTTGTTGGACGAAGGCTACGTGGTGATTTTCGCTGCCGGGACGGGCAGTCCGTTTTTCTCCACCGACACCACCTCAGCCCTCCGCGCCAGCGAGATGGACGCGGATGTGATCCTCAAGGCCACGCAGGTGGACGGCGTGTACACCGCCGATCCGCGCAAGGACCCGACCGCCACCCGCTATGAGACCGTGACCTTCCAGGAGTGCCTGTCAAAACGGCTCAACGTGATGGATGCCACGGCGTTCAGCCTTTGCATGGACAACGACATCCCGATCATCATTTTCGATCTGGGCCCCAAGGGCAATCTATCCAACGCGCTGCGCGGCCAGCAATTGGGCACCCTGGTGCATGGCGAAGACCGCCAGTGATCCCTTTCCTCCAACCCCCAACCCATTCCAACCATGGACCCCGAAGAAGCGATATTCAACGTCGAAGACGCCATGAACAAGGTCGTCGAGTTTCTCCAACATGAGTTCACCGGCGTGCGCACCGGCAAGGCCAGCCCGGCGCTCATCGAGAATCTGGACGTCAACGCCCATGCCTACGGCAGCGTGATGAAACTCAAGAGCCTGGCGGTGATCACCTCGCCGGAGCCGCGCATGCTGCTGGTCCAACCGTTCGATCCCTCCACCACACGGGACATCGAACGCGCGATCCGCGAGAGCAAGCTGAGCCTCAATCCCGCCGCCGCCGACAGATCGATCCGCGTGCCGATCCCGGAGCTTTCCGAGGAACGCCGCCGCGAGATGGTGAAGCTCATCAAACAACTCGCGGAAGAAGCCAAGGTCCGCGTCCGCGCCGCGCGCAAGGAGGGTATGGACACGGCCAAGAAACTGAAAGCCTCCAACCTTCTAACCGAGGACGGCCAGAAGGATTTCGAAAAGGAAGTCCAGGAACTGACCGACAAGTATGTGAAAAAGGTCGAGGAACTCGCCGTCGCCAAAGAAGCGGACCTGATGAAGGTCTAACCACGAGCGGCTACTTCGGCTTTTCCGTCCAATACGCCTTCGGGTCCTCGGGCCACGGGTGGCGCGGATAGCGTCCGGCCACTTCCTTTTTCATCTGCGGATAGCCGGTCTGCCAGAAACTGCGGAGGTCCTTGGTCATCTGCCACGGCTTGTGGCCGGGTGTCAGGATGTGGACCAGCAGCGGCACCCTGCCGTTGGCGATGTTGGGTGTTTCCCAAACGCCGAACAAATGCGAAACGCGCACCGCGATGAACGGATCTCCCTCGCCGTAGGTGACCTTGGCCGATTGGCCGTTAGGAAGGGTGATTCGTTCCGGGCAGTAGGCGTCCAGCGCCGTCCGTTGGCCGTGGTTGAGCCAATCGCGCAACACCCGCCAGACGTTGGCCTCCTTGATTTCCTTGTAGCTCACCGCCCCGTGGACGATCTGGGCGATTGCCGCCTGCCGGTCCTCGTCCGACCAACCGGGCATGCCGAGTTCGGGACAGCGTTCGGCTAACAACGAAAGCCGCGCGGTCCACTGCTCGACCGTGTGATCCCAGTTTTTCAAGGTCAGATCGCCCGCCAGCACTCCGGCGGCGAGAATATCCGCGGCTTGGTCGAGGTTCACCCCGTGGTCGGACTCGCGGGTTTCCAACACCAGATCTCGGAAACGCGTTTCGCGGCGCTGGACCACGCGTTTCCGCATGGAATCCCACGCGGCGGACTCGGTGGTGGCTAGATCGTCGGGAAACAGATCCGCCAGCCATTCCGGGTCCACGGCGGTGGCGCGGCGGAGATGGACAATGACCTCGCGGGCCTCGACCTCGGTGATCTCGGAGGCGACGAACGCAGGGGCCTGTTTGACGCAGGAATCCTCGTCGAGTTTCCCGCGCCGGTTGCCGACGAGGCGGCAGGCCAGCGTGCCTTGGTTGAATCGGATCGCCAGTTGGTCGCTGAACGCCGCGAGCATCGCCTTGGCCACCGCTTCGCGCCGGGCGGCGAAATCCACCGGCGGCACCGCCCAGCGGAAACGCGTCGCCAGACCTAACAATCGGTCGAACCCTTGCGCGGTCTCCCGCGCGCCGCGTCCGAGGATGCCGAGCGGCGCGCAACGTTTCGGATCGAACCCCATGTCGCGCGCGGACTCGAAGGCCCGCCATTCGCCCGCGAAGTCGCTGCCGTCGTCGGAAAACAGGAAGTCCTTGCGACTCACTCCGCCTTTTTTGTTCGCGAAAACGCCCTCGCCCTGGACCGCGGCGGCGATGAACGCGGTTTCCGTGACGCAGCCGTGCTCGTGGCCGGCCAGCATCAGGCGGGAAAACCGCGGCTCCAACGGCAGCGCTGCCATGTGATAACCCTCGGCGGTCGGGTTTCCCGCCGCGTCCAGCGCGCCCAGATCGTGGAGCAGGTGCTCCGCTCTAACGAGAGCGTCCTCCTTCGGCGCGTCCAGCCAGCGGAAGCCCCGCAAGTCCACGACGCCGGAGGTCTTCAGCAGCAGCGCCGCTTCGGATAGATCGACGCGGTGGACTTCCGGAGTTTCGAATTCCGCGCGGCGGGCGTGATCGTTCTGGCTCCAGAGCCGGAAACACCGCCCCGGAGCGGTTCGTCCGGCGCGGCCCGCGCGTTGTTCCGCGGCGGCGCGGGAAATCTTGCGGATCAGCAGCGTGTTGATGGCGCGGCGCGGTTCGAAGGCCGCGATCCGGGCGAGGCCGGAGTCGATCACGGTGCGCACGCCTTCGATGGTGATCGAGGTTTCCGCCACGTTGGTGGCCACGATGATTTTCGGGCGTGGTCCGGGCGTGATGGCCGCCTCCTGAGCCGCGGGCGGCAGCGTGCTGTAGAGCGGCATCACGTCCCATCCGCGTGTTAGGGATCCGCTTTCCAACAATTCGATCGTTTTCCGGATCTCGTGGGTCCCGGGCAGAAACATCAGCACATCGCCCGGATCCGGCATCGCGATGGCCTCGCGGCACGCTTCCACCATCCGCTCCCATACGGGAATCTCGCGGGGAGGTCCGCCGCGCCGGTCGTTCACCGGGGCGCGTTCGGGCCGATAGAGAATTTCCACCGGATGGAGCCGGCCGCCGGCCTCCAGTCTAACCACCGGATCCATGTATTCCGCGAGTCCCGCGGTTTCCAGGGTGGCGGACATCACCAGCACCCGCAGATCCGGGCGCGGACCGTCTTGGAGATTGAGGCAGCGGGCCAGCGCGATGTCCACCGCGAGACGCCGTTCGTGGAATTCATCAAACACCACCGCGCCCACCCCCGGAAGCTCCGGTTCGTCCTGAAGCCAGCGCTGGAAAACCCCGTCGGTCAGATAGATGATCCGGGTGTCGTCGCGGTAGCGGGAGTCGAACCTAACCGAATATCCGATTTCCTGTCCCACCTGGGTCCCGCGCTGGCGCGACACCCATCCGGCGAGCAGCCGTGCGGCCATCCGCCGGGGTTCCACGACCAGGATCTTTCCCACCACGCCCGCGTCCGCCAGCATGCCGGGCACCATGGTGGACTTTCCGGAGCCGGTGGGGGCTTTCAACAACACCCTCGCCCCCGCGCGGACGGCGGCGCGCAGGTCGGCGGAGATTTCTTCGACGGGAAACGGCATGGGCGGATGGGATGGATCGGCGGGGCGGGGGAGATTAGCGGGGATCGCGGCGGGTTGTCAGGCGGAAAGTCGGGTTTGGCGGCATCCGGGGCTTGCCCGTCGGCGGCGTGGCGGCTAAACCCGGCGCATGCGCCTCTTTGACACGCTCTCCCGGACCGACCGCGAACTTCTGCCTCACGATGGCACGACGTTCCGGTTTTACTGCTGCGGCCCCACCGTTTACGGGCCGGCGCACATCGGGAATTTCCGCACGTTCGTCCTTCAGGACGTGTTCCGCCGCACCCTGGAGACCGGCGGCACCCGCACCCTGCACGTCCGCAATATCACCGATGTGGACGACAAAACGATTCGCGATTCCCAGAAGGCCGGCGTTTCCCTAACGGAGTTCACCGCCGGATGGACCGCCAAGTTCCACGCCGATTGCGCGAAACTCGGCTGCCTTCCTCCGCACATCGAGCCCAGCGCGGTGGCCCACATTCCCCAACAGATCGCGATGGTCGAGGCGCTCGTCGCCAAAGGCCACGCTTACGCCGCGCCCGATGGCTCGGTCTATTTCAAAATCGCCTCGTTTCCCGAATACGGCCGGCTTTCCCACCTCGACACCCGCGAACTCGACCTCGGGAAAACCCAGAACACCCGCGCCAACGCCGACGAATACGAGAAAGATAGTATTTCCGACTTCGTCCTGTGGAAAGCCCGGCGCCCCGAGGATGGCGCGAACTTCTGGAAATCGCCGTGGGGCGAGGGACGGCCAGGCTGGCATCTCGAGTGTTCGGCGATGATCAAGGAGTACCTCGGCGGGGATTTCGACCTGCATTCCGGCGGTGTGGACCTGATTTTCCCGCATCATGAGAACGAGATCGCCCAGAGCCGCTGCTCCTGCGGCGGGCATTTCGCGGCCCATTGGTTCCACATCACCCATCTGCTTGTCGATGGTGGAAAAATGTCGAAATCGTTAGGTAATCTCCACACGCTGGACGATCTCCGGGAGCGCGGGTTTTCACCGATGGAAGTCCGCTACGTCCTGATCGGCGGGCACTACCGCAAGCCGCTCAACTTCACCCTCGACTCTCTATCCGCCGCGCGCGAGGCGCTTTCGAAAATGGCCAGATCCGCGCGCCAGTTGGCCTCGCGGATCGGCGCCGAGACGACCTTTGAAACGGTGGACTTCGGGCCGTTCCAGAACGCCTGGGACAGCCTTTGCAACGATCTCAACACGCCGGGCGCGCTGGGCGGGATCTTCACCGGCCTGCGCGACGCCGCTGATCTAACCGGATCGGACGCCGCCAAGGCGCTCGCCGGACTCAACCGGGTGCTCCGCGCCCTCGGACTCACCCTGCCCGAACCGGACGAAGCCGCTGACGCCGACGTTCCCACCGACATCCGCGCCCTCGCCGAGGAGCGCTGGCAATTCCGCCTCGCCAAAAACTGGGCAAAGTCCGACGAACTCCGCGCCACCCTGGCCGCCGCCGGATGGCAGATGAAAGACGGCAAGGACGGTTACGAACTGAGCCGGGGGTGACGCGGACCTGGTGTAGGCCGCCTTACAGACGGCAATTCAAGAGACAGGATTGAAGATCGTGGATTGAAGATCATGGATCGTGGATGAAGAAGCGGCTGCGAGGGCTTGAAAACCAACCGCATCCGGTGGATGTCTCCGGTGCTTTGAAGACCACCGGGACGGGCAACCCGCAGTTCCGGAAAGGCAACAGTCCAAATTGGCGCTCACGCGACCGGTCCATGGTTTGTCCCCGGCATGCCAAGGCGCAGCCGAGCCGCTGGTCGGATTTGAACCGACGACCTGCTCATTACGAATGAGCTGCTCTACCCCTGAGCT
The DNA here is from genome assembly GCA_017301995.1 of Verrucomicrobiota bacterium. Classification (GTDB taxonomy): domain Bacteria; phylum Verrucomicrobiota; class Verrucomicrobiia; order Verrucomicrobiales; family Akkermansiaceae; genus Luteolibacter. The sequence goes on from JAFLEH010000018.1 coordinate 124,002, forward strand.
ACAGCGGCTTTTCCGCCTTTCCGGAGTCGCCTCCGGTGCGCCAACTCCCTTGTTTTCAAGGCTTTCGGCGCGGCGACGCGAGAGTAGCAACGCCACGGACGATAGCAAGAAAAATTGACGGGCGGGTGCAAAAATCCCTTTATTTCACGTTCTTGCACCTTGAAATTGCCACCCACCATTGCTACCCGGGCCGGCGATGAAACTCAAAGGGATCTCTTTGAAGGACGGTTGGTACGATCTTGCCGGGGTGTCGATGCACCGGGGAGTGGACATGAGGCTGAAAACGGCCGCGGACGAGGCGCTGCTGGAGATGGTGAGGAAAAGACAGAAGACCGGTGCGCTGTAAGACAGAAGACAGAAGACCGGAGCAGGCACGGATGGTGCGGGTCAATGGTCAACAGTCATTGGTCATTGGGTTTGGACCGCTGGGCACTACCGGGCAGGTTCATTATGCTCCCGGAGAAAGCCCCCGACGCAGCCACGGGAGTGGTTGTCGCGGAGGCCGGAACCGTTTGTTGGACTGGGCATTGGATCTTTCACGCTTGTGTGGAAGGGAATTGGAAAAAGCGCAGGCATTGACTGTGGCTCTTTCCCCCGGCATTCCAGTCTAACGGAAGTGGCGAGAAAAGCAGAAACTTGTGAGGAACTGAAATTCCCGGCCTATTGATAGCGAGGAGTATCACCGCCTGCCGTAGGTGAGCCGGGGGGGGGCGCCGTGCCCCTTGCCGGTGGGAGGTCTCAGTCCGCGCCGGGGATGCCTGAGCCACTACCGATACTCCCGCTCGGCCCGGCCGGTCCAGCGGGCAACAGATGTCATGGGTACAAAAAACTACCCAATTCAGGTCCGCCTGTCCATCGCGCGCTGCCGGGCGCGGGGAGAAGGTAACAGGAAGCTATCGGGCGGGAGCGAAGCGCAACCACGGCAAATCGGGCGATCACTCCGTTCCAAGGGCGTCGTCATTCTTTACCAGAACGCCAGCAGCCTGCCCGCCGATGGACAAAAGCGGAGCGCTGAAACCAAACGGAAATCCGTCAAACCCAAGGGCACAGATCATGAGTCAGAGCGAAAAATGACAGCGGATTGACAGCGGGAAAAAGCATCCAACAAAGAAAGGAGCCTCTTTTGGCTCCCCAAATCTCTGATTTTCAAGATGGTGGGCAGAGCTGGATTCGAACCAGCGTAGGCGTTAGCCAGCAGATTTACAGTCTGCCGATTTATTGATTTTCAATGAGTTACGAATAATCGTGTTTGACCACGTTTGATCACTGTAAGATATTGGTTTTTGAGCGCGTTATGATGGAATGAGCACGATCAAAGCCGATCAGACGAGGTCATCCATGCGCGCGAAAACTGCCGGAAAACTGCCGGAAGATTCCAAGATTGATAGGTTCTCGAAAAACGACGCCCGCTATTGGCTGGTGCCCAAGCGGCTTTTCAAGGATCACGGTGTGGCGGACTATTCCTGCAGGTTCTCCCATCAGGGGAAACGCGCCCAGGTTTGCCTGAATACGGCCAATCACCGGGAAGCGGCAAAACGCGCGGCCACGGTCTATGCCAAAGTCACAACGGATGGATGGCAGGCGGGACTCGCGCTCTACCGGCCACAACCGCAAATCCCCGAAGCGGCTGCTGTCACCGTGGGAGATCTGATCGCGGCGGCTGCCGCTGTCTCGACCGCCAGAAGGCAGAGCCTTGAGTGTTACACGAAGGCATTCCGACGAATCGTTTCGGAAATCAAAGGCATTTCCTCCGACCGGAAGTATGTCGCCAAGGGGGGGGATGCGAACGTTTGGCAAAGGCGAGTGGACGCCGTGGAGCTTGGGTCGGTTACTCCAAGGGACGTGATGGAGTGGAAGAACCGGCGGCTGCGTGAAGTCGAGTCCGATCCTCTCGCGAAACGAAGGACGATCGTGACTGTAAACAGTCTGGTCCGCAATGCGAGGGCGCTCTTCGGGAAGAAAATCCTGCCGTTCGTGGAGCAGTCGCTGAGTCTGGCCGGACCACTGCCATTTGAAGGCGTGCTGATGGAAAAAGCGCCGTCCATGCGATATGTTTCGAAGCTCGATCCCTACGCGCTTCTGGCCGCGGCAAGGGAACAATTGGCCGGGGCCGATCCGGAGGCGTTCAAGGCTCTGCTTCTCGCGCTGGTTTGCGGGCTGAGGCGGTCGGAAATCGACAACCTGCTCTGGCGCGCGTTCGATTTCGGGAACAGGATTCTGAAAGTGGACCATAGTGAGTTCCATCAATTGAAAAGCGAGGACAGCGCCGGGGTGATCGATCTGGATGCCGATACCACCGCGCTATTCCGGGACTACCGGACCTTGCGTCCGCGGGATCTGTTCGTGATTGTGAGCGAGGGGCGCCCCAGCAGTCAGCACAAGGCCCGCGCCTACCGGTGCGACCCCGTGTTCAAACGTCTGTTGGCCTGGCTGCGGGAGCACGGTGTCGCAGGCGACAAGCCGCTGCACACGCTGCGGAAGGAAATCGGGAGTATCATCGCCGCGGAACACGGCATCTTCGAGGCAAGCCGGTATTTGCGCCACTCGGACATCCGCATCACTTCGGCAATCTACGCGGACAAGAAAAAGACGGTCACTCCGAAAGCTTTCGCCGGATTGCTGGGGAGTGGGGCCAAATAGGCCCGATGCGTGAGGGATGAGGAGTTCCGAATCCGCGGAAGCGGATGATCGCGGATGACGGCGGATGACGGCGGATGACGGCGGATGACGGCGGATGACGGCGGATGACGGCGGATGACGGCGGATGACGGCGGATGACACTTTGTGAATTGTCTCCCCGACGGATCCGTGTAATCTCGCGCGCATGGCAAGCAAGCAGCAAGGGGGAACAGGAACCCAAGGCCGGAAACAGCCGCGAAAAGCCGCAAAATCCGCGGTTAAGACCGGCGCCAATGCTTCCCGTGCTCCCGTTGACGATGGAGGCAATAGCGATCTGCCTTCGACTGAGTTTGTCCCGAGCGTTCCCCCGATTCCAGAGCCACAACGAGAAGAATGGTTGCGCACCATCCAGAGACAGACCTTAACGTGCGAAGATTTGCTGATTGATTCCCGCGGGAGGACTAAATCTGCGGCATTATCCTATCCCGACGAAAATCTGTGCGATCAGGAGGCGATTGCGAACTATCTCGACTTGCCGAATGCGATGGATGTGGCTCGTCTTGCAGCGAGCCTTCTCTCCACTCGCCCGGAGGGCGTCAAGCAGGCGATTGCTTTGTCCTTAGAGATCCTCCTCAGGTCGCGCGAGATGCTGGAATCCGGGCGATATGAACTGGCGCGAACCATGGACGCTAGATCGATCGATGTGCTTTTGAGTCGGCTCGTCCCAGACAAGGGCCAGCTTCGAACCGAACGCGGCAGATTGAAAGCAGATCCGGTTGTCGGACCAGCTCTGGCCTGGAAGGACCAGTTGGAACGAATTGCATCCAGCCAAGACGACCCTGAGAGCGTCTTTGATTGCGATAATCCCCGTTCATCGATCGAAAAAGCTATCATCCTTGCCGGACGTCCCGTGCCCAGCTTGCCGTGCTCACTGGATGTCGCATTGATCTGTGTCGCTGACATCCCCTCATGCTTCGCCTCCGAGCACCTCAAGAATATCTTCATCACATTTCTCGGGTTGTCACCCATGCTAACTCCCAAACAGAGAGTCAATCTGGCGGAAGCCGATCAATTGGTCTTGTCAATCACCACCTCAAGCATCCAGCCACGCGATGACCTATTTGGAAGAAGATACACTGCGATACTTGCCGAAGTGAATTACCGGCTGAATTTCAGGCCCCCGCCCGAATCCGGGAACTCCGAGGTTCCGAACGGTGTAAAGAAGCGTGCCGAGCGGGACTTCGAGACCTACTGGGCCGGGGAGAAGCCGGTCAGTTCTCCCAAGCGCCTTGCGTGGATCGCGGAACATTTCCCGCCATTCTGGGAGCGGCATGGAGCGGAGTATACGAGAATCCGGGAAGCACAGGCATGCAACGAGCGGGAACGTGCCCAAAGGATGTCGGATGGGGTGCAGATACGCGAGAAGCCGAAGTGGGACAGGCGTGTGCGCCATTTTGCAAAGTGTTTGCAACGACAAGGAAATGCAGACGGTCTATTGACCCAGAGCGACATCAATGCTGCCATCAGCCAATTCAGGATGGAGGCGGGAAAGATAAAAGATTTGTTTCTCGCCGATGAACGAACAATGGAGAAGACCCTCAATTTCCTCAGGGCACTCGCCACCGAAGGTATTGCGGGGACGGGAGATGACGTAGGAGTGAGGGTTCTGCGCCATCTGGATGAAGTATCATCGAGTTCGAGTTCAAGAAGTTTCGGCCTTCTGAAGAAAAGCGGTAAAATTACCGGCCGGAAGGAGCCAGTTGAAGAACAACGGCGGAGATCTCCCGCGGTTCGTGACAAGACAGTCAATGAAGAGACCGTGGCAGGATGTATTGAGATTCTGCGGGCAGCCATGGGGAGTCGGCTACCAAGTCCGTCGTCCCCGACAAGAGCTTCACGCCGACGCGGCGGGGCGCCGAAAGCGTGACGACGGCTCCTTTAGGGGGCTGCTTGGGAACGATCTGAAAAAAAATCCGGTATTTGAACGATTTTTCTTGTGTCCGGCCCCGGCTGGTTGCGGATCGAAGGACCATCTTGAGCAGGCAGCCGGACCCAATGTTTCCATCATGCGGCCACTGATTGGGCCGCCGGAACCATCGTGCTGATGGTCTGTTCGGGCCGGCCCCGATCTTGCTCCCGACTGCGCGGCGGCCCGAACCCATCGTGCGCATGGGGTGTCGGCGCATCCAGCCTGTTTGCGGGAGGAGTGTGGTGTGGATCCGCCCCGGTGAACCACCGGGCCAGAACCATGAATAACAAAGCAAAAATGTTAGACAACCGCCCGCCCCAGAAACCATCGGAATGGATCGGAACCGCCGATGCCGCCCGGCATCTCGGGATCTCGATACCGACCCTGCGCCGCTGGATCAAGGCGGGGCACTTAAAACCACGCCGTTCGCCGACCGGGGTGCTGCGCTTCAGGAAGGAGGACCTAGACAACACACTGACCTAACACTCCTCGACCATGAACCAATTCAACGCAGCGAGCAACAGCCCCGGATCCGACGACACAGGCAACACACCAGCAAGACAGGCACCGATGCCGGCGCCCGGAGGTTCACCGCCAACACCACCCGGCAGCCGCCGACGTGTTCCCCGGCGGACACGCATCCGCACTGCCGAGCCAGACACTAACAACAACATAAATGAACTCAACGGAACACAACATTGATAGAAACGATATGCAATCCGGTTATATGAAAACCATGACCGTGAGACCCTCCGCCGGGGAGTCAATCGCCGATCATTCGCTTCTGACGGAGTTCATCGCAAGCGTGGAAAGGATGCAGCACGAGCTTGAAACGGCAGGCGCATTCGAAGCGGTGCTTGCGCCGGAGTTGCTGAGCCTCGCCGCCGGTTTGGAAGATGAGGAGGCGAAGGCACTCTGGGATGCCGTCAGAACCGCTGACCGGTTGGTATTCGTCACGCCGCCTGATCCTCTCAACGATGCCTGCGGACACCTGCCCGATGGCTGGGGGAGCGGCTTTGCGAATGTAGCACCAGTGGTGTGCCTGGCTTCGGGGAAGGCTGAGGACAACCAGCGCGCGATCGATGAGATTCTTGCAATTCCGTCGCTTTTTAGGACTATTCGGATTCTGCCGCATGTCAACCTGGCGGAATTGAGCGGCTGGAACGGGCCCGGATTTCATGTGGTTGCCGATGTTCCATCCGAACTGGCTGAGTTGCTCTCGGCTTCGACGGATGCGACCCGCAACCTTTGCCAGGAGCACGGGGTGCCGGTCTTCTTGAATCTCGTTCCCTCGGCCGATTATCCTAAAACGTCAGACGCCCATCTGAGCATGTGTGTCCTTCCGTTGCCGGATACGCTCGGAATCAGTCTCCGGGAACACTACCGTGCGGGAAGCTCGGGCTCGACCATTGATAAAGATGGTGCCGTGACTCACTCCGGTTGCGAGAGCGAATTGGTGGTTGAGGCCGAGCTGATGGACGAGCCCGCTGTTGTGGCACCGGATTCGCTGGAAGATGCTGAGACTGCGGAGGATCGGTTTGTGCGGCTGGATCACATCGTCCGGAACGGTCTTCTGGCGTCCCTGGCCGCAGGTCAGGCGCTGGCTGAAATTCGCAACGGGGAGCTGTGGAAGGCTGGTGGATACTCGTCTTGGAATTTGTATTGCGACGATCTGTTGGGGCATCCGCGGAACATGGTAAACCGGTTGATCCGCTTCTATCTAACCGTGAAAGAGTTGGGCGAAAGCGATCCTCCCGCGGACGGGAGCGGGCGGCCGATACTACCCCGATGTGAATCGGTTTCACGCGCGCTGAACCGATTGGCAACCCCGGACGAACGCGCCAACGGTTGGCGGCAAGTCGTCCTTGAGGCTGGCGATTCCCCGACCGCACGGGAGGTTGCATCGGTGGTGGCGCGGCTGTTGGGCGCGGAGCGAGGCCGGAGGTCCCCGCGGGAGACGCCGCGGGCGGCACTGATACGACGCCTCCGGGAGGTTGCGGAAGCGGCGGATTCGTGGGAGCGCGTTCGCGAACTCGTCGGCCAGTTGGCGGAACTCGATCACACCGATAACATCAACCAATAGAAAATTCATGTAACCATCAAGAACGAAATAACGAAGTCATGTGAGTGAGCGAGCGAGTGGAAGAAGTTAGAGGCATTCCCCCATCAGTGCGGAACCTCTGGCAAAGTTCAAGGCGGAACAATCCGCAATTACAAACAAAATGAAGCGTAAAAGTAAAACAGAAGCGATGGGAAAGCCCCATAACGATATTTTGTGCCGGGGATGCCAATCCCGACCCAGCTACAAAAACATCAGCACGTATTTATGTGCAAAATGTTGGGACCAGTGGAATCTGGTTCGACGAAAATCGGAGCGACTGGAGGACGGGGAAATCCCCCAATTCAAGGCTGATCTCACCGAGTTCATCCGGAAACGCGGGCGTTACGTGTTCCAGCAAGAGGTCTATATATATTTCAAACCTGTATCCGAAAAGCAGCTCAAGCATTACGGAATCAAGGTAGCGACCCTTTGCCGCGAACTGGGCTATTTTGCACCCGCCGACGATAGGTTCACGAAGGAGACCATCGCGCGTGTCCGCGATTTTGTCACGGCATTCGCGGCGGAGCACGGGACAACCCCCACCGTCCGCGAGATCATCGCCGGAGCCGGCATCGACCACACCACCCTTTGGAGTATCGATTACGAGAAGATCGTTAGAGACGTCGGTGGCAGGGTCAGATCTGATGTCCGGTTCCGGTTTCGCAGTGCGGAGGAGTTCAAGCGGGCCGCCGTCCAGATCGTGAAAGATGCCGGGTGCCCGCTCCACATGACGATGATCATGGAGGAACTTGGCATCAGCTATCCGGGATATTTGGAGAATTTCGCCTCGGTGACCCCAGACGAAATCCTCACGGAAGCCGGCTTTGGCAGGCTTGAGCCTGGCCAGGCTTCGATCTGGGAGGCGATTGCCGAGAAGGCCTTGAGAGATCTTGGTTATGAGGTTGAACGGCAGGTTTCGTTCGAGGGACTGGTTGGCGATTCCGGCAGGCTCCTGTGCTTCGATATCAGGGTGGTCGGTTTGAACGTCTTGGTTGAGATCGATGGTCCGCACCACTACGATCCTCGGGATCGCGCGCATAAGAAGTCGACGATCATTTACGACCGGCGTAAAGATAGATTTGCCCGCAAGAACGGCTTTAGGCTTATTAGGGTCGATTTGAGAGTGATTGATCGGTTAGATAAAATGCGGGCGTATTTCAAGGAGCATATCGGCGAAGGTCCGATAGACGGAGGCGCTCGCGGCCTCTCCCCAAGACCGCCACTGCCGAGGCATCCCAATCCTTCCGGTGGAGGCAGGCGTCGCAAGATCACGAGGCCGGGCACCCCGAGCCGCTACAGGCCGTAAGTCCCAGGCGGCGATGCCATCCGCCGCGCGTCGGGTTTGCCCGGCGCGCGGCACTTGGCGGATCACCCCAGGATCTTCGAGCGGATGGTCTCCGCTTGCGCCTTTCCCACCAATTTCCTGGCCAGGGAGTAGAGGAACGCTCCGAGAGCCTCCGGATCATTGAGGTGGGAGGCAGGAATGGCGAGAACGGCGAAGTTCCTGTCGCTGAGTATGGTGCGAATGGCATCATCCTGTTGTTTGGTGGCCGGGTTGCCGTGGAGGTGCTTGCTGAGTCCGTCGAGGTAAATGCAGATGCCGTCGGTCACCTCCTTCGGATCCTCGTAGAAGAAGTCCGGCGTGGTGGAGGTGAAGGGCTTGGGCAGCGGGATGGACTTCTGACACTCTGGCTCGGGCAGGCCCGCCTTGAGGATGGCATCGCGGAGTCTGGTTTCCGCTTCGTTGACGGGCATTTCCTCGCCGGCCCCTTTCACTGCGGGCATGAGCGGGGGGATGGCATTGGCGACCGAGAGTTCCGGGCCATGGGCCTCCAGGATTCCGCTCGCCACATGGCGGTTGAGGAAGCGGTGATAGAAGGCGTTGCGGAATCGCTGGAGGCAGTCCGGGCACGATGAATCGCAGACGGACGGGCAGTGGTCCACGAGTTGTCTTGCCGCGCCAACCAGTTGCGGCCACTTCTCGATCATTTGCTTGAGAAGCCCGGAGCCACCACGCGATACCAGCGTTGTCCTGGACGTTTCGTCTTCTTCCAGTTGGTGACCTTGCACGGTTTGACTTTTCCGTCTACCAGCGCCATCACGTCGCCCGTATAACGCTCCTGCACCAACTTGTGTATCAACTCCCAACTACCATCCCCGAGCTGTACTTTACTGTCCCAAGCCAAGCAAGCGTAGGGGACTATAATCGACTCAGGAATATACCCGTATCCGTTCTCGCACAGCTTCTTGTTGGCCCGCTTCCACTCGATCAGATCCTGGGAATAGAACCCGAGCGTGGTGTACTTCATGGCAATGCCGCGCTCCAGGTCCAGCTCGCTGGATTCGTCCACAGTCTGCTGCGCGAACTCAGTGTCCATGATGCAGCGGCCGTAGGTGTCGATACCAAGCCAATGCTCGATCATCACGGCATCCGCGGAGAAGTGGTGGCCGATGAGTTTGACCTCCGGGTCCTCCAGCACAGTCGCAATGATCTTGCCGGCCATTTTGTACCTAGTCGCCTTGAGTTCACGCTCGTAGGACGTCGGCAGACCTTCCTGCTTGCGCAGGTCGTGCTCTGCCTGTGAGATCGCCCGCACGCTTTCCTCAGTCTCCTTGCGGAACTGGAACGACCACTGGTTCTGCTCGTTGCGGAAAAGAATCACCGCGGCGTCCGATTCAGTCCATGCGAACTGGATCGATCTTATCCGAACAGCGACTTCTTCGAGCTCTGCATCTCCTCATCCTCGACAGCGCTCGTCACAAACATGACGTCGCTGCGTACGTCATCCTCCGCTGGCCCGCGGCCGGCAAGCCACAGCACATTCTTGATGTGCCGGGTGCGCGTCAGCGTCTTGGGCTGAACGGACAGATCGTTGTAGTCAGGTTCCAACTCGTCCAGCGCCATTCCTCGCTTTCCTGTGTCATAACAGACTGAGCGGGACCCGTCGTCTCGCCTCATTCAGTCGGCATGCGCCTGCGGTCCATCGGGCCGCGGGCGTTCGTGTTTCCGGCGGCATGCCATTTAGCTCGTACTTCCCTCCAGATGAAACCCGGTCCGGCAGCCCCGTGACCCACCCGGCCCGGCCATCCGGCCGGGTGCCTCCGTTTCATCCCGCTGTTCGGGATTTCTTCGATCCATCCCTCTCTCCGCGTCCGCACACGGCGGAAACGGGAGCCCCTGGCATCCGCCATGGCCGGCTCCCGTGTGGGGGCCTGCCTGACGGTGCCTTTCCAACAACCAACCGAAAGGAACCCCCAACAATGAGCCCTATGCTCGATGAAATGTTAGTAAACGAAGTCGTGCCGCGCTTGCGCAAAGCAGCACGGACCATCCCGAAGATCGGCAGCGAGGATGACGAGGAAATCGTCCAGGACGCCACCCTGATGGCTGCCCGGATGATGGAATCCGCCGAACAGGCCGGGCATCCGATCACCGCCGGCAATGCCACCTATTACGCGGTGAAGGCCGCGCGCTCCGGACGTCGCAGCTACTACAGCGGCCGCAGCGATGTTTGCTCACCCGGTTGCCTGATCGACGGCAAGGTGCGGCACGAAACGCTGGACGCCGAAGTGGAGGTCGACGAGATGACATTCGGCACGCTGCACGATGTGATCCGTCCGTTCGGCCCGGACGATCACGGGACCGACCCGGCCGACGAGGCCGCCCGCAACCTCGACTGGCAGGCGTTTCTAACCGCCCACCCGCCCCGCCACCGCACCGCCATTCTGGCACTGGCGGAGGGAGGCACGATGCGCGAGGCCGGGAAACGCTGCGGCCTCAAGGACAGCGCCGCGCTCACCCTGAAACGCCGGATCGCCGCCGATCTCATCGCGTTCTTCGGCGAGGATGTGATCCGGCGCCTGCTCGACGGCATCCGACCCGGCTGGGAAGCCGACCTGCGGATGGTCCGGGAACGCCACCTGTGCCACGCGGCGCAAGGCGGGTCACCTCAATACCACGAGCCCCGCTAATCAGCCCCCCTTGGGACTCCTGTTTCCAGGAGTTCCGAGGGGACGGGATCGGTAGCACCTCATTCTTCGCATGGGTTGCCCGCCAACGGTGGCGGGAGATGTGCGGCCATGCCGGGTGCGCTACCAGTCCCCAAATATGGATAACTCGTCCATCAATCGATCACCGACTTCATCCGACAATGGACGAGCAGGAGGTATGGGCGTTGCCAATTGGCAACGGTCTTGCGCACCACGTTCCCCCGGAAACAGCCACTCCGACGCGGTTCCGCCCGCAGCAGTACTTCCGGTGTGTCCGTCGCCCGTGCCGGGAACGGGTTTGTTCAGGCGGCTGGGTGCTGATGGTGTTCGCGGGCCCCGGCTACCTGTTCCCCCGGTGCCCGACGCTCCGGTTGGCACTACTGGCACTCGGATTCTCACGGGCCGTGGAATTGTCCCAGCTCTGCCATGCGCCGTGGATCGAGGGTCTGCGCGCCACCTTATCCGGCCGGCTGAATCTCGGCTCCACCTACAATTGGCCGGACCTGCCCGCCTACGCCCTCGGCATCGCGCTCGGGGCCTGCGCGGGGGCTTTGGTTCCGCCCCGTGTCGGCTTGGAGGTGACCTCTCAAACGATGTGACCGACCATCGCCTTGATTCTGAGATGCCGAACGACGACTCCGCTGGATCAAGTGGGCCAGACAATTGCGCAGAAACAAGCAGATTTGCGGAATTAACTTTACGGGTTCCGCCCGAAAGCTAGGATTTGTGGTTGAGGAGGTAGCCAATGGAGATAAGCCGGAAAACGGACAAGGGACCGTGGATGTACTTATGCCTCATTTTTGTCGCGGTGCTGCAGAACGTCTTGGCACAGATTCCGCCAAGCATTGTTGCACCGCCACGGTCACAATCGAACTGGGCCGAAAGCAACATGATTCTGGGTGTCGCCGCCACGGGAACAGAGCCCCTTAGCTACCAATGGTGTTTTAACGACGTGCCTATTGCGGGACAGACTCATCCGCTGCTTCTGCTCCCGAGGACAAAGACCAGCGATACCGGCAGTTACAGTGTTATGGTTACCAATTCCTGGGGAACTGTGACAAGCACACCAGCGACGGTGACCATCATGCCGGTCCTAGGGACCGGTTCCGTTGTTTCGTGGGGAGACAACTCCTACGGTCAAACCGCGGTCCCTCCCAACCTGAACGGGGTGACAAGTGTTGCAGCGGGCTCTTTCAATACCGTGGCTTTGAAGAGCGATGGCACGGTGGTTGCCTGGGGGGACATCTACAACGGATACTACGACGGGAAATGGTGGGTCATCACGGTTCCTGAAGATCTCACCGGGGTGTTGGCTGTTGCGGCCGGGTATCGATTTGCGGCAGCCTTGAAGGAGGATGGCACCGTAGTGGCGTGGGGCCAGAACGTCAGTGGTGAAACAGAGGTGCCCCCAGGCTTGGGCAACGTTGTTGCAATCTCGGCCTCCAATTGTCACACGCTTGCGCTGAGAAGCGATGGAACAGTGGTAGCATGGGGTGCCAACTGGTCGGGTCAGGTCAGCGTTCCCGAGGATCTGAAAGGCGTTGTCGCGGTGGTTGCAGGCTACAATCATTCGGTGGCGTTGAAGGCGGATGGAACGGTTGAAGCATGGGGAGACAATACCTTTGGTCAAGCGGATGTTCCTATGGGATTGAGCGATGTGACAGCCATTGCCGCGGGCGCCCGACACAGCGTTGCGTTGAGGAGCGACGGTTCCGTGGTGACTTGGGGACTCTGCCCGTCTGGCAATTTGGAAATTAAAGCAGGTTTGGCTGGTCCGATATCCCTCGCCGCTGGGTGGGGCCATACCATGGTCTTGAGAAGCGATGGCACACCTGAACTCTGGGGAGCTGCCACACCTCCAGAATTAGGCGGTGTGACGACGATGGCAGGGGGATACAGCCATAGCGCAGCCATCACAAGAATCGTCGGCTTGCCGATCCGTGTTCTCGCGGGCAACACCTACGTTCCACGCGGAGCCATCGTCCGCGATGGACAGGCAGACATCGGGCTCTGTAGCGGCTTCGGCAACGCAAGGATATTCTACAGCACTGATGGCACAACTCCGTTCAACGGCGGGCCGCTGACCTACAACGACAGGTTCACCATCAGGAATACAACCACGATTCGCGCGCTGGCGGTGAATCTTGATGATTCCAGGACTGCCGCGAGCGAACCCGTCACTATCTACATCAGGCACCCACTGACGTTGAGCGCCGCTGGTGGCGGCACAATGGTCACATCTCCTTCCTCGACCAACGATGTGGTGACCATCACGGCTATACCCGATCCGGGATGGAGGTTCATGTTCTGGTCAGGAGCTGCATCCGGCACCAACGCGATGATATCCGTCACTGCGGATCAGCCTAAGTCGGCGCAAGCCACCTTCGGAACCACACTAAACTCGACAATGAATGGGAATGGTTCCATCGAGATCTCTCCAGCGAACGAGCTTTATACCTACGGTTCGACTGTCAAGCTTACGGCAACGCCCGACAACGGGAACTACTTTGTTGGTTGGGGTGGCGTCGCCACGGGAAACGCCAATCCGCTGAGCTACACGATCACAACGGCAAACCCCGCAGTTTCAGCCTCGTTTGCACCAGCCCCCTCGACCCAGACCATCGATTTCGCCGCGCTGCCGGACTTGAATCTCGGCACTCCTCCGCTGGCCATGAGCGCCTCGGCCAGCTCGGGCTTGCCTGTGAGTTACTCCGTTCTGTCCGGCCCGGCCACGGTGGCGGGGAACACATTGACCATCACCGACGCTGGAACCGTCACAGTGCGGGCCATCCAATCGGGCAACGAGGTTTACAGTGCGGCTCCTTGCGTGGATCAATCATTCACCGTCTATTTGACTCTTGCGACTTCGGCGGAGGGTTTTGGATCGGTTACCCGCGAACCAGATCTGGCACGCTACACCAAAGGTGCGGTGGTGGTGCTCACCGCCACGCCAACTCCGGGATTCGAGACCGCTTTTTCCGGTTGGATCGGTAGCGCGACCGGGACGACCAATCCGCTCTCCGTCGTGATGGATGAGAACAAGGTCATCAAGGCGAGTTTCGTCTCGACCAACACCACCGGCATCGCCAACGTGCAACTCGTGAGCATCGATTTCAATCCCAAAACAGTGGACGTTAGTTTTGAGAGACAAACGGTGACGGTCACTGCCCACCTGTCGAGCGGCGGAGCTCCAATCACGAGGGCATTGGTGTCTTTTGTCAGCAACTTCGGCACTGGACTCGAACTAGAGCTCGGCCCCGAAAACCTTGTTTCTGGAGACCTATGCGATGGCGTATTTCAGGGTTCAATCCTAGTTGATGACCGAACACGCGTCGGCACTTATAAACTCAATTACATTCTCCTCGCCGATCAATCCGGCCGCTACAAGACCTATTCCATCGCTCCGGACGCGGCGTTTCCATATCCGCCGGGCACGCCAACCGACCTTGTGGTTACCGCGCCGGATCATCCTACTCGGTTTGGTATTGGAACCGGGGCGGGGGTTGTCTTCAATGGACAGGTAATCGATAATCCCGTATTCTTGGATGCTGCCGGGAATTTTTCAGCACCTGTGCCAAGAAAGGAAGGTTCAGATATGAATTCTCATCTATTGCAACGGGGAGAAACCCGGAAATTCATGTGTATTTCCGGAAGTTGGATGATGTTCACAGGTCTGAATATGAGCGTGAGCTGTGCTCTCGCGGCAGCACCGGGAAAGGAGCTTCAGAGTGACATTGGCATCCGTCTCATGCGGGCGTGGACAAAGGACTACTTTCCAGGCTCGGGGGCGTTGCAAAGAGACTTCTTGGTCGAGCCTCCCAATGGCGCCCCTGGCGACGTGCCTTATGTAATGACCATGTTGAGCGACGGCCCTAATGCCCCGACATGGAGCGTGGAATCGGGTTTCGTCATAACTCCTCCTCCAGGCGGGTTCAAAGAGAGTTTTGAACTTATCCCTCAATGCACCGTTCGCTTGCCTCCTCCTGAAGGTCAAATGACAGTTGGAATTGTTTGGGTTCTTGGCGCACGAGCGAAATTCACGGTTGTGGATAGCCCACCTTTCCAGATTACATCATTCGGCAGGGATCCACATACGGGTCGGGTCACCATTTCATGGTTCGGAGCCGTGGGACGTTCATACCACGTCCAGTGGACAAGCAACCTCGCTGATGGAAACTGGACCACGGTGCCGAATGGTCTAATAGGTGCCGACGCAACCCTAAACTGGGCCGACGATGGCACGGAGACAGCTCCGTTTGCCGGAACCTCGCGGTTCTATCGGATATGCATACCTTAGAGTAGACGGACATGGTTCGATTCGTAGTCCATGTGGAGGAATAATGTACGCAACGCCGTGCCCTTTCCTCCGTGTGAGCCGACATGAAGGCCCGAGATATGTGCCCTCACACCACCCATCTTGAAACCAGCCGTAGTCGCTCCAACTTTGTCCTTGCCCCCCTTCTGCGAACTGGCCAGTGATGGTGATGGGAGCATCCTTGCCGGGCGAGGGGTGAAGTTCATCCACCCGATGAATACTGAGGTATCCCGTGCGCCTTGCGCTTGCTGCTCACCGTCGGTTCACTGACCCCCATGCGCCTTGCGATTGATGTGTAGGACTCCCGTCCAAGTCTGGCGATAAGGTAGGGTGTCGATTGGTAAAGTTCAAAATTGAGAATGTCGAGTTCCGTTCGCTTGGCCCTGACCATCCATCTGTCCACCCGTTCATCCTGCCCAACACGGCCGCCGGGTGCTCGTCCACCCGGACTTCGCCACCCGCGACGCGGCCATCTGCCAGGAAACCTCCGATGGAAACGTGGTCCGGGTGATGTTCCGTTCGGGACCCCACACCCTGCTGGCGAAAGCCATCGAAGGGACCTATCCGAACTACCGGCAGGTCATTCCCGCCGATCACACCTCGGAAGCCGTCATCCCGGAAACCCACCGGTCCGGGCTCATCGCCTGGCTGTGCTCGCTCTCGGGCAGGCGCGGATCCGTGGTGCTCCGCCATGACCGACCCGGCCAGCTCGGCATCACCCTCGAAGACTACGATTCCGACTCCGAAACCGTCTCCATCCGGGTGCCGGCCGCGGTATCCGGCGAAGTTCCGGTGATCGCCTACGATCCCGCCCACTTCGCCGACGTCCTGGCGATCGGCTCCGCGCTGCG
>JAFLEH010000019.1 GCA_017301995.1 Verrucomicrobiota bacterium
GAATACAATAAGACGTGCGGCCCGTTTGTCTGGACGAAAGGTCCAGAGAAACTGCGGCGCATCGTCCAGTTGACTCAATCATATCAAAAACAAATGCACACGAACTAATGGAACGTTGCACTAGTGTGCAAACCTCCCGGGTGGATAAATGTATCGGCGGCACAAACTCGGAAAACTCCCAACGAGCACAGCGTCCATACCACCAGCAATAATGTTTTGAAGCCGCAATTTAGCTCTGGGCGAAGGCGCACTGATCGGCTGAAATATCGAGGCATCATCTGTTTATAAGATCGAATTACGGTTCAATGAAAAGTTCCCGCACCACTGGTTCGGGTAGGTTGATTCCCTGCTGGCGGATGTGGTTTTTGACATATGGAATGGATTCACTCGGGCAGAATTGTTCCAGCATCATTGTCTCGCTTGAATTTTGAGGACATGCGCGATCGCATCGGGAGCGGCGGAGGGGAATTCGATGCTCACGCCTTCGCTGGCCGTCTGCCATTTCAATTCGCCCTGATAGCCGAGCAGCGTCACTTTGGAGCCGGGCACAGGTTGAATGGTTTTAAGGTCCACGGGTGCGTCCGGACGCCTCAACAGGATGGCATAAACCGTCTTGCGGTCCTTGCTTTCGGTGAACCGAACGTCGTCGCCTTCATGCCACAGATCGCCGGGCCGTGCCTGGGTGGAAAAAATACCCTCGCCATTCACCTTCAGCCACGCGCCGACTTCTTCCAATTGCTGGATGGCCGTGGGGTGGAAGCGGCCATTGCCATCCGGCCCGATGCCGACCATGAAATTCCCACCCTTGGCCACCGAATCGGCCAGGTTGCGCACAACCCATTTGGCGCCTTTGTATTTGCTGCCATCCCCTTCCCAGGAAAAATTCCGACCCAACGGGTAAATGACCATCCACGGCATTTCCTGTTCCGATTTGCCGGAGGGCACGACCCGTTCCGGTGTGTGATAATCGCCGTAGTTGCCGATTCCTCGATTGCGGAACATCACGTCCGGCTGCAAACGGCGCATCTCTTTGATGGTTTCTCGCAGGTCCGGCCAGACCTCGGCGTCGAGCCACATGTCGAGGCACACCATGTCGATCTTGCCATAGTTGGTGAGCAGTTCACGAAGCTGCTCGCGGTGACGCGCGATCATGCGCGCGGTTTCCTTGGGCGTGCGGTCCGGATGCAGGGTCGCCGGACGACGCTGGCGCTTCTCCAATTCCTTGATGCTGCCCTTGCCGGCGTTGCCGGTTTGCAGCGGATGCCAGACACAGGGACGAAAATCGGCATCATACCAGTCCGGGTGTGAGAAATAGAGGTCGATTTTGATGTCGTGGCGCCGTGCGGCATCACAAAGCTCCTTGATCACATCCCGTTTGAATGGTGTTTCCATGATGCTGTATGCGAGGTCGCACGACTCGATTCCCGGGCCGCCGGGTGCGGTCCAGTTGGTGCGCTGCCGCACGCGGGTTTTGGTATCCCACAGGGAAAAGCCGTCGTGGTGCTTGGTCGTGATGGCGAAGCTCCGGAAGCCGGCGCGATTAAAGAAACCCATCCACTCTTCCGCGTTGAACCCCTGCGGGTTCCAGGTCTGGTAACGCTCCTGATAGACCTGCCTTTCCTCGTTATTCATCGGCAAAAATGACCACGACTCGGCTGCGGCTGGCAGCAAGGAGTAAAGTCCCCAGTGGATGCGCACGCCGTATTTGATATCGCGAAACGCCTGATAGGCCGCAGCCGATGCGTGCCGGTAGTCCGGCTCGGGATCGCGCTCCATGTAATCAGGCAACTTCCCAGAATTCGCGCTTTCGGGAAACCGCAGTTTGCTTTCGCGATCGATTTCCGTATCAGCGGTCTGCGCACCAAGCGGCAGGCCAAGAGCGACCACCGCAGACAATAGGGCGAAGACGGCCTTTTTCATGCCGTTCTCATTCTGACACCAAATCAGGGAGTGTGTTGCAGCCGCCATATTTTCAATTCGTAAAAGGTCATTTTCCGACTAAATCGCGATCCAAAGCCGCCCCGTCCACGGGAAGCACCACGACCTTGCTGCCATGACCGTTGTTCCCCTTTTGCGTGTTTTTGGGAGTGTCCATTACGGCTAGAGTCAATGCCACTACATGGCCATTCTCGATCACCACGCCTGGTCGTTCCAATTTATGCCAATGATTCACCGTGCCATCCGAATAGCGTGCGAAATCGGTCGTGGCATCATAGGCGACGCCCCGGTATTTCCAATCACGGATACCGTCGACGGAAGTCAAGTGATACGCCCGGCGCTCGTTATACTTGTTCACAATGATGTGATACAACCCGCCACTGAACCAAAGAACGGGATCTTCCAACCCTATCAGAGGTTGCCGCCAAGGCATCACCTGATAAATGCTCGGACCTTGGACGACATAGGGACCAAGAATTCCGTTCTTGCTGATGAGAATCGCGCCCGAGCGGGACACGATCTGAAAGTTTCCGTCCGGCCGCACGATGATCGAGACGTTGGACATAAATCCATTCTTTTTCACTCCGAGGTGCTTGAACTCGTTGTCCGCCACTTCCATCTGGCCATGGTAGGTCCACGGACCATCCAGCGAATCGGAAACAAAAACGTTGCCGGGCCGGGTTTCACTGATGACCACAGCGTAGCGTCCATCCGGGAGCACAAGGGCCGTGACATTGTGCCCCTTGCCCTCTTCGTTGTCCGGCCAGAGAAGCCCCTTATCCTCATAAGGCCCGAACAGATTCTCGCTCACCGCGTGAACCGCTTTGGAGTCATACCAATTCATGTGCCCCTTGGCCTGTGGCCAGCGACTGGCGAACATGTGATACTTTCCGTCCTTGCCCTTCAGGATCTGGCCGTCCCAATAGTTCCACTTTGTCATCGTGGCATCTTCCAATCCGTTCTTGGGATCGCGTGCGCCGACCTCTGACGCACCCCACACAGTCGTCGATAGCCCTCCGACTATTGGCATCGGCTTGACGTAGTCGATGAATGTTTTTCCACCAACTGGTCGCGCCTCTTGGCCGTTTCCCGTGTTGGCGAGCGCGATGCTTCCCAGGAGCAAGCTTACTCTAATATAACGTTTCATAGTTGCTACTATTTTTCTTGAGTCTGATTCTTGATCCCGGGCAAGGTTTTGAAGACGATCTTCAGTGGGAATGCGTGATCATAGCCCGGTTTCTTGCTCGGCATTGTGACTTTCAGGGCGGTTGCGTCTTGCTCCCACTCCAGTTCGCCCGTCACCCCGACCATGGTGATGCTCTGAATTTCGCTCTTGTCCACGACTGTGGAGTTGAGGGCTTGAATGTTTACGGCCTTGTCCTTGGGCCAGTCCAGCAAGGTCGCGTACAGAACTGGCTTTGACTTGTCGCGGGTGAATCGGATGGAGCCTTCACCAAAGGTAATCCACGGCCGGGTAGCGTAAATGGCCTCGCCGTTGATTTTGAGCCAATCGCCGATCGCCAACATCAAGTGCTTTTGATCATCAGGAAAAGTTCCATCGGCCTTGGGGCCGAATGAAAGCATCAACACCCCCCGCTTGCTCACGATATCGACCAGTCCGTCGATGATTGTATTGGCTGGCTTGATCGGGGTATTCTCCACGTAGCTCCAGTTGTGGCCATCAAAGATGCTGTCGTCGGTCTGCCAGACCATAGGGCTGATCTTGTTCTCTTTCCCGCGCTCGTGGTCGAACACCGCAGACCCAGCCGGAAACGCCTTGTTTTTATAAGTCATCACCACGCCCGGTGCTCCCGCACGGCCAACGCCCCACTCGATGCCCTTGTTGTAATAATGGGCGGCAAATTCGATTCGGCGCGATTCGAAGTCCGCTCCGTTGATGTCCCAATCGAAATAATACAGGTCAGGCTTGTAAAGATCGCATAGCTCCTTGGTGCGTTCCAGCCAGCGGTTCAAGTCCCGTTCGCTGGCCCTGACTTTTTTTCCCTCGATCACCGGGTTGCCATAGAGATCCTGCCATTGCGGGTCCATGGCGTCGGCTTTGTTGAGGAAATTATACTGGAAAAACACCGGGTTCCAGCCGGAGTGGTTGGACACGCCGAACTTCAGACCGCGGGCACGCACCGCCTTCTCTATTTCGCCGACCAAGTCACGCTTCGGCCCCATCTGAACGGAATTGAACCGGGAGAACTTCGTGTTCCACAGGGCGAAATTGTCGTGGTGAGCGCCCATCATGCAGAAGAATTTCGCCCCTCCCCGGACGCACAGATCAGCCCATTCCTTGGCGTCGAATTTCTCCGCCTTGAACATGGGGATGAAATCCTTGTATCCAAAAACGGCGGGGTTCCCATAGGTTTCCTCATGATGCCGGTTTGTCGCCAAGCCGCGCTTTTCGCCATTCTGGCCTGTGGCATACATCCAACGCCCATACCATTCGGCGGCATGGTCGCCTTTAAAGGCCGGGACCGAGTAAACCCCCCAGTGGACCCAAAAGCCAATTTTGGCATCTTCAAACCATTCCGGGGCAGTGTAGTTCTTGAGCGACTCGTAAGAGTCCGTGTAGCGGGCTTGGCCTTGCGGGGGCGCATCGACCGGGCTTGCTTTGGACGAGTCGACGGAAATTGGCAGGAGGATTGCACAGGCGAGCAGCGCGGAATAACTTTTACTTTTTCTCATTGGTTAGGATTGTTGATTGATTTTGGGGAATTGTGGATGGAGAGTTTCAGGTAGCTGTTTTGTCTCTGAAACATCGCATAAGTGATTCAACGGGAGTGTTCTGAACAATGCTTCATTTTCATTTACCAAGCCTTTTATCGTTACACTGGCAAACTCAGTTCAGGGATTGGATGGATTGGCCTTGTCAGCGGCAAAAAGCTTAAAAGCGGTCTGCCGTCTGGTCTGGTTACGCACGTAGGTGACCGTCACGACCTTGTCTTCGGCGGCTTTTGTCGCCGCAACCAGATCCGCCACGTTATGCACTTTCTTATCGCCGACCGCCTGCACGACATCGCCCGCCTTGAGGCCTGTGAGGGCCGCAGGAGATCCGTCGGCCAGTTCCAGCAGGACAATGCCCCCGTCTTCCTTGGCCGTGCCAAAGGCGGAGTATTCTTCGCCCTCAAGCTCCTTCACGACTGCGCCCTGCCAAGAGGTTTTGAGCGTTTGGCTCCCGGTTGCAGATGTCTTCATCTGCGGTCACAAGTGTCCGGTTATAAGTTATTGAACATCAATTGATTAGGATTCGCGTTATGCATGGTTCTGTGCTCGGTTTCCATAAGTAGTTCATTTAGAGTGACTTTTTCGAACGGATGGACGCTCAAAATCTGCAAAGTTCTGTGGAGTGTGCCGGGCAGCTTGATCTGCTTGTGGAGGATCGCAATCATCAGGTAGGTGCAGACCGCAATCAATAGCAGCCGGAGTTCATCGCCGCGGAGTATGGAAAATCTCACTCGAAAGTTCAAATGCGTGACATCGAGAATTTCATGCAAGCTATTCATTTTCTTCGCTTTGGGAATGCAGAACCCTCAGTTAGCCGGACACCCGTGATCTGCGGTATTTCCGGGGTGCGAACCTTCGCTTTGAGCGCAGGCGAAACCACCCCGAATTGATCCATCGGAAAATTAACAAAACCCACCTGCAGCGCCGGCGATCCGTCTTTCACGCGGAAATCGCCCTTCGCCGGGTCCATAAACTGAGGATCACCGGACACTGAGTTCAGGTCGCACCCACGCCCGCCGAACTTCGTGCGGTCCGCCTCGGAGGTGGTGAAGAAGTTGCGATCCACTTCCTTGCCCCATTTGCCCGGCATCCGTCCCGCCGGGCGGTAGGCGCCCATCCAGATGTTCTTCGTCACCTCGTCCGAGCTGTCCTCATACCAGACATGCGGGTGCAGCGTGTTGTTGATCGCGATGTTGTTCCAGACCCGCCGACGGTAGCCTTCGCGCAACTTCAGCCCGCCGTTGAGAAGCAGGTTGTTGTAGATTTCATAGTTGGAGGAACCGTCATCCAGATCGACATCCCAACCGTGATCGCAACGCCAGCGATTGTTGCGGAGAACGATGGGCTCGACCACGTCAAGATAGGCCACCTCCGCATGCGTTTTCGGATTCCAGCCTTGAAGATTCCAATACCGATCCCGGCCCCAGGAATTATAAGAACCGTGATCGCCCGTCTCCTTCACCGTGTCGAAAATATCGCAAAACTCGATCACGTGGCCGCCCCAGCAGCCATCGCCGATATTGATGCCGGCGCGAGGCATGTCGTAGATGCTGCAATGACGCACGGTGATGCGCGCCGCCATGTCCACGCCCACTCCGGTGGATTGCTTGTCCACGCGCCCGACCAGGGTGATGATACAGTCTTCCACCAAACAATCGGCCGGATAGTTGTTCGTCTTGGGCCCGGGAGTCAGATCCACCGTGTCGAAGCTTTGTTTCTGGGCATACTCAAACAGCGGGCTTCGCACCGCCTTGGGATCGCCCACAACCATCACGCCGCCGGCGCCTGATTTCCCGATTATACAGCCGCGCACGGCGACCCGTCGGTTGTAGTTGTTTACAAAAACCGCGTTGCCGCCGACCTGGTCGAGTTGACTATTTTCCAACGCACAATCCTCGGCTCCATCGAACACGACCGCTCCCCCGCGATAGATCGTCCAGTCGCTGCGTAGGAGCGGCTCCTTCGTCAGCATGAAGGTTCGAAGCGTATGGCGGAAAGTGAAGCCGTTCAGTTGGATAAACTTCACCGGTTTCTGCTCGGAGCCTCGAAACTCCACCAAATGAACCAAGCGGACAGATTCCACCGTAGCCGTTTTCAGATCCACCCCGGCAGGCGGGTAAAAATAGAGCGTGCTGGTTTTCTTGTCCAGGAACCACTCTCCGGGCGCGTCGAGTTCCTCGAAAATACCCTCTACCATCCGCATTTTTCCGTGCGGACTATGCGCCCGGTTGCCTTGCCAGCCACCTTCGTAGGTCACGTTGCCCTTCTCGTCCTTGCCGGTGATCAGGTAGCTAAAGCCCCCCCATTGGGCTGGATGCATCGCATGAAAAAAGCCGCCTGCCGGGTCGCTCCAATTTTTCGCGCGACCGGAGCTGATCGCATCTGGCGCGTAACCGTTGAAAATGCGTTCCTTGGGATTGAAATTCGGGTAACGCGCCAGAATCTGCCTCTCTCCGTTCACGAAGAGTTGGTCGGTGTCCAGGCCCGCCGGGACTTTTGCTTGGAAAATACCGGCCTTCCACGCTTGCCACTCCAGCTTCAGCGCCTGCCCTCCGCTGATGATCGGCATTTCCCCCTTCGCCGCTTGCCACACCACCGGCGCAGTCTTGCTACCGGAATCCTCGGGGGTGAAAACCAGCGCCTCCGGCAGATAATAAACTCCGCCCCGCACAATGACATTCACCGGCTCGTGTCCCGCGACCTTTCGCACCGCCTTCTGCGCGGCGTGGAGCGTTTGGAACGGCTGTCCGGAGGTGCCGGGGTTGCCGTCTTTGCCCGCAGGGCTTACATGAAAATCTGCCGAGAAAAGTGGCGGCGCTTGGAT
Organism: Verrucomicrobiota bacterium; assembly: GCA_017301995.1. Classification (GTDB taxonomy): domain Bacteria; phylum Verrucomicrobiota; class Verrucomicrobiia; order Verrucomicrobiales; family Akkermansiaceae; genus Luteolibacter. Next base: position 7,496 of record JAFLEH010000019.1, read on the forward strand.
AAGGAGTGATACAAATACGGCCGAGAAGAGTCTTTTCATCAGGATCGATACGTCGGCATGTTGCCGAAGTTGTCCCCCGTATCCATTCTTTGGAGGTTACACTGTAATCCTGGATGGCCACAAAGGGAAGAATCCCACGAAATCACCGAGAATGAGGAGGCAATATAGCGAAGCATATCGGGCGCAATCAAGTCAGGGTGTCGCCTGGATATCGCCGCCACCCAACGCCGCGATGGCGGTGCCTAGGACCAATACCAGAGGCTCACCAAGCGCGGCAGCTCGGACACTGCTCGAACTTCAACGACGACCCGCTCTGGCTCATTCTCGGCACCGGCGGCTACCTCCGGGAAACCGGGGACTTTGCCATCCTCGTCGAGACGGTCCCCTTTGAAAACTACGACACCCTCGCCGCGCCGTTGTTGGATCATCTTTCCCGCTCTTGGAAGTTCACCCTCAACAACCTGGGTCCCAACGGTCTGCCGCTCATCTACCGCGCCGATTGGAACGAATGCCTCAACCTGAACTGCTTCTCCGAGACTCCCGGCGAACCGTTCCAAGCCACCTCCAAAGGTGCAGGCCGCATCGTCGAGTCCCTCATGATCGCCGGTCTGTTCGCCCATTCCTGCGGTGAGTTCGCACGATTATTGGACACCCTCGGCAAATCCGCCGATGTCAGGGGCGGTGCGCTCCCATTTGCGTTTGAGAATGGGCGATGGCTTCTTGACGAGGATCGGCTCGGTGATGTCGCGGCACGATTCCGCCCGCCGCACGAATCCGAGGTCGGTTGGATAATCGTGCGGGCCCCAGTCGTTGTAGCGTCCGACGATGTGGACCGCGCGCTTTGCCGCGAGGGACAACGCCGCCGGATGCCGATGACGCGCCTGGCCGACACGCTGCTCCGGCAGTCGCTCGCCATGCCCGCAACGCCCGCCACCGCGTTTCCGGAACTCCGGGCCGTCCGCGAGGAGCCGTCCTTTCCGGAACCCAACGACGCCGCCCGAACCTGACGCATCCCCGCAATCCCCGACAAGGCCCGGCAACAACAGCCGGGCCTTTTCATTTCCAACCCCAGCACCCCAACCAACAAAGCGCATCAATATGGCCATCGGAGTCATCGCCAACCACAGCAAACGCCCCGGCCTTCCGGGGTTCTCATCCCACCAGTTAAGCGTGTCGGTTGAAACCGAACTGGTCGCCACCGCCGAGATCCCGGCCGAATCCGCCCCCTTCTACGACCGGTCGCAAGGCAATGTGGACGAACAAATTCAGCGCACCGGCTTCGTCCCGCCCGGCACCTACGGCATGGTAACGCCCGCCGATGCCCCGTCCGCGCACGGTCAGAACACAAACGTCGCCCGGCACGGTGCCAACGGCACCAACGGTGCTTCCGCCACTCCGCTGAACCGCCGCTGGAAGTGCTCCGACAAGCAGCGCGACCTCATTCTCAAACTCATCGACGAACACCAACTCGACATTTGTGGAGGAGCCCGCAGTCGGGGACAAACGCCGCGACTATGCCCCGGGCGACTCAAACTGGTGCCTCGTCGAGCTGCGCCCGGCCTCCTCCGCCCCCGCCGAATCGATCAAGACACTGTCCGCGGGCACCGGCCTCACCGCCTTCACCTATGCCGCCTCCGGCAAATCCTACACCCTGGTCCACAACCCGGGAACCGTACCTGCGGCCACGAATTTTGACATGCCGCAGTCATTCGCCGCGGATTCCATCCACCTCGGGACCAATGGCAGCGTAGACCGTGACAAATACCTCAACATGTCCAATTTCCTGAAATCCGGCGCGCGGGACAGCGGTGCGAAGACCATCCCCACCCCCGGGCGGCACGTCAGCTTCAACATCCCGCCGAAACGCCACATCCTTGTCATCTGCAGCAACGATCCTGCCGACCACGCGAGCGGCATGAAGTTCTATCAGGACGTGTTCACGGTGCCCCGGAAGTGATCTAAGAACCCTCACCTCCATTCGCCCATCATGTCACATCCATCCACACTGCTCGCCATCTTGTTCTCCAGTGCCAGTCTCGGCATGGCCCCGCTCCATGCGCAGGACATGCCGTCCATCTATCAGCCCGCGAATGCCCCGCAGCCTCTCCCGCCTCTACCCACGCCCTCGCAGTTCCGCTGGCACCAGCAGGAGTTGCAGATCTTCAGCAAGTGGCGCGGTGTCAAGGGCGAGGTGGTCGGCGAGTTCGTGAAAGCCTGCCGCAATTACGGCCTCGGCGTCGGCATCCATCTCTCGCCATGGAACCGCCACGACAAACGCTACGGCTCTTCCGCCTACAACGATTACTACATGAACCAGGCAAACGAACTCTCCGACCGCTATGGAAAGATCGATTCGTTCCGGCTGGTTCTCGCCTTCAAGGACGAATGTTACTCGATGCCCTTCGACTGGGATCGGATCTACGATGCGATGTGTTGCCGCAATCCCGCCGTGACCATCGAAATGAGCGGGCCGGACGTCGGCTGGATTGGCAACGAAGCGGGCTCCGGTCTGGACCAATCTAGAGAAGCATTTCGTAGGCCTTGTGGCACTGGATGAAGCGTTGAGCCACAGGACTCCGCCTCGGTCATGCTCGATAGGCATGCCACGGTCGGCAGCATCGGCCATGGATCGGGCCCCGGCGGCAATACCGGCAGCTTCACCATCCAACGCGACGCCATCCCGCATGTGCTGACCATGGACAACACCGGCGGCATCAGTCTGCGTTCTCTTGCCGAGGCTGCCCCCCCGTATCCCCGCCCTCCGGTGCCGCCACCGGCTCATCCCGCGAACATCGCCTCAAAAGCGGCCGGCCATCAGTGTGTCAGATGAGCGACCGCTGGCTTACCGCGTGATCACATCAAACTCCGCGACCGAGGTCCAATTGCGGTTCTGGACTTCCTGCAGGGATTCCAGTTTGAAAAAGCGCGCGGTGGCCGGGCTATCAAGCCGCACGGTTTGGGGGCGGTCGGTGTTCTCCCAGTTGCCCTCGGCTACGGGTTTCCAAGTCTTGCCATCGTCGCTGGCGTGGATGCGGTAGCGGGCGATGCGGCCGTGGTCGCAGTCCTTGCGCGGGGTGTAGATGAAACCACAGACGGCAAGCGGTTGTTTGAGTTCGATGACGAGCGAGTGGGGCAGCGCGGGTTCCGGCGGATTCCAGTTCGAATGCCAATAGGTGTCGGGATTGTTGTCGGCCGCGTTGATGGCCCAGAAATTCTCGTGCTCGGTGCTGGCGCTCATTTTCGGAGCCAGTCTAGCCAGTGCGGACTCCCGGCTGAACGCGGGCAGATTGCCGTCGAGCGGGATCTCGGTGGTGGGGTTGAAATCAGGGCCGGCGGCGTAGGCGAGCAAACTTGCCCGGAGTTGACGGGCGACCGGGCGCTTGTCGAGGTCACGGTTGAGGTCGAGCGTGCAGACTAACAATTTCCCGGGACCCACCTTGGTTTCGTAGAGCAAAGCCAACTTGTGATTGCGGTCGGGACGATCAATCGCCTGGACGATGGGGTGGTAGCTCTCCGGCGTGCCGTTCAGGCGAATGGCGGAGGCCTGGGACAACAGTTCGAACCACTGCCAGTCGCTGTGGAAATCGGTGGGGAAACTTTTCAGTGCCGGGTGTTTGGGATCACAGAGCAGGCCGAGGGTCTGTTTCTGGTTGGCAAACATGATCGGCGACCAGAACGGCGGCGTCATCGCCGTGCCGTAGGGGCTGTTGAAACCCGCGGGCAGCAGCACGACCTTTCTGCCATTCCGCAAGGCCGCCTGGGCCGCGGCGTCGAGCGTTTTCGCGATCAGCACATCGGTGGGCGCATCGGTGGACGGCGCGGTGTTCGGATAGACCCAGAAGTTCCAGCGGTTGCGGGATGTTCCGCCACGGAGGCCAACTTCAAGCTGCAAACGGCGGGCGTTCTTTGTGTTAGATAGCGGGAGGGAAACCTTGCCGACCTGCGTCAGCCCGGTGTTCGGCAGGGTGACGGCGGGCAAAGCGCCTTGCGCGACCGGTTTTTCCCCATCCATCACGCGCCAGGCCAGCGTCGCATTGGTGAGCGGCGCGGGCCCGTAGTTGGCGAATTCAATATCGGCGGTGAACGACTCGTTGCTGGTCCAGACTCGCTTCGCCATGCGAGCCAGCGGTACTTGCGGGCCGCAGAATTCGCGGAATCTCTCCGCGGTGACAAATGGTTTCGGCTGGAAGAAGCTGTTGACCATGCCCACATAGGCCGCGCCCTGATCGAAGGAATCCTGCAAACCCAACAACTGGAAGCCGCCATACTCCGGCGTGCGCAGCGAGCGCTCGATTTCCTCCTTGTAGAGTTCCAGCGAGAGTCGGCCGGTGGCGTTGACGAAGTCCGGCACCCGGGCCAGCACGCCTTCCTGTTTTGCGAGATCGCGGAAATGTTCCAGAGTGACAGGACGCAGCGCGCCGGTGTATCGGTCGATTTCCGATAGATCCGGATAGACATACCATTGTCCGGTCTCGTGGCTGATCTGCGGAACCGGACGGCCTACCATGGTGGCGCGGTAGTCGCCCATGGTTTCCGGGTTGTCGCGATTGAAATACGGTTCCATGCGGCGGCGACCACCCGCGCTGCCGTGGGCCACCGCGAAATCATCGCCCGGCACCTCGTCTTTGATGCCGCTGGCTTCGGGATTGGATATCGTCGCGTAAAGCCTTCGCGGATCGGTCTGTTTTCCATGTTGGGCAAGTTCCTTGAGCAAGTCGATCTTCGGAGTCTTCGCCTCGTTGCCGCCGGACATCAGAACAAACGACGGATGATTGCCGTAGGTCTCGAGGATGCGATCGAACTCGTCGCGCCGCCATTGCAAGCCGGCCGGGGAATCCGTGGCCACCGAGGCCTCGCCGTTCGGAAGCTCGGCCTGCACATAGATGCCGAGTTCATCGGCGGCATCGAAGGCTGACTCCGGCAGAACCCACGCATGGCAGCGGAAATGGTTGAGGCCGAAGTCCTTGAGCAAGCCGAAGATCTTCAGCCAGGTGGACTTGTCCATCGGCGGGTGGCCGGTTAGAGGAAACTGTGCGTTGTTTGCCTCACCGCGCAGGAGCACCGGCTTGCCATTGATGGTGAAACGCGCCCCCTCGCCCCTGAACTCGCGGAAGCCGAAACGGTCCTCGCGGATGGCGCTCCCGGCGGCGCTCTTGATTTCGACCCCGGCCTGATAGAGCGGGCGTTCGAATTCGCTCCAGAGTTTCACCGAGGTGACGGGCAGCCTGATCGGAACCGTTAGTTTCGTTTCGCCGGGCGACAGGGTGATGGAACGGGACTCGCTGGCGAGCGCGTCAGCCGAACCATCGGGGCGGATGGCTGTGGTGAGTTTGGTTTCCTGCGGTTTGCCGGTGGCATTGGTTAGTGTGAGGCGCATCTCGACCGCACCGGTGCGTGCATCGGAAAACACCCGGTTTGATTTGATAGACACGGGTGAAATCGCGCGCAGTTCGATTTTCCCGATCACGCCGTTGTAGATGGTGCAGGATTGTTCGTGATAGGCGTGGGTGTTGCAGCCCAGGTCATGGAGCTGGCGGTTGTCGATCCGCAGGGTGAGGCGGTGCTTGCCCGGTGTCACTTCGCCAAAGTTATGTTGGTGCGGCGCACTGAGCGTGTCGATGGCGCCGGACGATTTCCCGTCAAGCCACGCTTCGGACACCCAGCAGACGCGCTCGAGAAGCAGTTCGACCGACTGACCCGCCCAAGCCTGCGGAATATCGACGGTTGTTTGATACCATGCGTTGCCGCGGTAGTCGTAACGGAGCATCGGATGCCAAACCGGCTTGTCGGTGAAATCGCCACCCCAGATCTGCTGGCGGATGGTTGTGATAGGATTGCCGAGCTTGTTGGTGGTGATGGTTCCGGGCAGTCGGATCGAGCCGGCGAGGTCCCTGCGGAACCACCCCTCCCCTGCCCCGGCATTGTTCGCATCCAGTTCGAATTTCCACTCACGGGAGAGCGGAATCGTCGGTTCCGCCGCAATGGCCGGCCGGAGGATACCGGCTACCAGAACAGCCAGCCAGATCCCCTCTTTGATAGGAAAGCGGCGCGGAGTCGTGTCGGGAGATTTCATGATTCGGGTGCGCCGGGTGCGATGGCGGAAAGGTCTTTGAAAACACGCGCGCGTGACGGCATTCCACAGCAGTGTCCGGCTTGCCGCAAGCGAAACCGCACATGAAACGGCGAGTCACAAGGGTATCTAGCAACATCCGGTGCCGGGATCCCGGAGCCGATTCTGAATGCCCGCGATAGCGATCGGATGCCGTCCATCACCACCGTCTCCGGCGAAGCAGCATCAGCATGGACATCCCGCCGAGAAGGGCGGTGGCGGGCTCGGGGACGACGGTTAGCTTCAGACTGCCATTTTCGAAGTAGGCGCTCTTGCCCATGGTGCCCACGGAGACCGCAGCCCCGCTTTCCCAGTTGTCGAGGCCGGCGGTGGAGAAGTCCTGGGTGCTGCTGATGAGCGTGTAGGTTCCCGGAGCCACCGAGTCCCAGTCGATGCCCGTGAGGTTGTCGATGCCGAAGCCACTGCCAAACAACACGGTACCGTTGACGCCAAGCGGATCGTTGCCAACGACGGCCGAGAATATATCAAAGAACGAATCAACGCCGAACGACAGTGTCCCGGCGATCGTGCCCGAGCCGCCGACCGTCGCATTGGATCCTACGTTGACTGCGGTTTCGCCGAGCGCACCGGTAACCAGCAGGCAGCCCGCGGAAACGACGGTCGCGCCGTTGTAGGTATTGTTGCCCGCGAGTACCATGGTGCCAGCTCCGGTTTTGACAAGGGCGGACGCGGAAACCCACCAGACTTCCGGGTATTGGTCGCTGAGATTGGCGTTGACTTGGAGATCGACCGCCGCCGCGCCGTCGGCGACATTGAAGGTGTGGTTGGCACCATTGTCCGCCCGCAGGACCCATGACCCGTTCATGGTGTTGGTGCTGTCGCCCGAGGAACTGAACCCCAGGAGGCCGTCGCCGTTCCATTGCCCGTTGCCCGAGATCGTGCCGCCGTTGTTCAAAGCCATGGTCATGTATGCGCCGAAACCGACATGCGAGCCTCCGGCCGCGTCAAATGTGCCGCCGTTGATGGCCAGGCTGGTGACCGGACTGTTCCAGCCGAAGCCGGTGCCATCGCCGCCGGTGAACTTCAATGTGCCACCCGCATTCACCGTGACCGCGCCGCGGAGCCAGCCATTGCCGCCGTTCTGACCTGCCACTTCCAGCGTGCCATTGTTGATCGTCGTGCCGCCGGTATAGCTTTGCCAGCCGGAGAATTTCATGGTGCCCGCGCCGTTCTTGGTGAGCGAACCGGCGCGGGTGGATCCCGTGAAATCAAGGGTCGAACCGGCATCCACCTGGAAGACACCGCCGCTGAGGGTGACTTGCTGCGCACTGATCGTCGAGGTGACGCCGCCAGTGACGGTGGTGGTGCCATTGATTCCCCATCCGCCCCAGGTGCCGTCGGTGCCCGTGCTTGCCAGCGCGCCACCTGCCAAAGTCAGGCCCTGCATGTTGGAATGGCCGTTGCTGGTCAGTTTGCCCCCGGCGTTGATGGTGGTCCCGTCGAGCGCCTGATAGTAGTTGTATCCGCCGGCTTGGCTGACGGCGACCGTGCCCCCGTTGTTGATGGTCACCGTGCCGGCCCCCGCGGAGCCCGGTGCCAGCTCGCCGCTGATGGTGAGGGTGTTTAGGGTCGGTGAATAGGCGTTGGAGGCGACGAAGCCATAGTTGCTGGAGTTCCAGGTCGTGGAACCGGTGTCAGCAGTGATAACTCCCGCATAGGATGAGATGGTTCCGGTTTTGACGGTTAGATACGGGTTCATCGGCCCGCTGAAGTGGAGTTGGGAGCCGGAACCGCCGATCACCGCGAGACCGTTGAAGCTCCCCGGGTCGTCCACGATGCTCTGGAATGTGGTGGCACCGATGCCCCAGGAGACCGCAGCCCCGTTGCCATAGCCTCCGGTGGCGTTGACCGCATTGGTGATCGCGGTGGCGCCGGGGATGGCTTGCCCCCCGCCCGCCGTCCACGCGCCGTTGACCGTGGCGACAAACGAGCCGTCCACGCCGCCGCCCCAGGTGGCGTTGCCGTTCTGCAGCGTGACCGTGGCCGGAGCGATCACCGTGAGCCCCGCCAGCGGAGTCAGGTTGAAGTGCATGTATTGCCCGTCGCCGGCGGACCCGCGCCAGTACAGGCGGCCCCAGTCATTGGCGCTGTTGAAAGTGCCGGAACCACCCACGTAGTCCGCCCAGTCGGTGGCATTGATGGTATGGGTGGTGACGCCGGTGGCCTGGTTGCCGTCGAAGCTCAGGATTTCGGCATGGGCGAAGGCGGCGAAGGCGATGGCGGCGGCTGTGGCGGAGAGGCGCAGGAAGGGATTGGGGCGGGATTTCATGGTGTTGGCGTCTCTTGGTGGTTGAACGGAATCTGATGTGCGTTGATGATAGTGAATTTCGCGTGCCTGCCTACCCGTTAAAATGTGCGGGGTGGGGATTGGGAACGCCGGTCTGGGGCCCGGCGCTCCCGGGGGTGGAATCACTCGGCGCGGACCTGGATGAAGAGTTTGGGGTTGGCCAGCAGGCTGTTGCTGATGGTTACGGGCACGGTTTCCACTTCGCCGTTGACGGCTGGCGTGCCTTCGATCGCGCCCGTGTCCTCGGTCCAGCCGGAGAGGTCGGTGGAATACCAGACCGAATAGGTCAGTTCGCTGGCCGCCAGGCGTTGATAGGCGAACTGGCCGCTGGTTTTGTCGAGCGGGCTGCTGATCGGGTTGACCGAGGAGCCGCTGTTGGGGATGAGGCCGAAGGCGAATTCCTCGAAGTTGGTCACGCCGTCGTTGTCGAGATCGCCACCCTCGGTGCCGGCTCCGAGGCCGTAGGTGGAGCCCCAGGTTTCATAGGGGGTGGCGGCGTTGACGTAGGCGAGGTTGCCGTCGGCTTCGGTGAAAACCCACTTGGCCCCGGTGACCGGGAGTTCCCAGGTGCCGGTCGGACCTTCTGCGAAGGCACCGAGGGTGCTGGTGACGCCGGCGGGATCGAGCGTGGGAGCCGCGCTGGTGAAACTCGCGAGGTTGAACAGGTTCCAGACATTACCGCCTGCGGCGACCGCGGCGCGCAGGTCGAGATCGACGGTGCCGAGGAAGGACAGGGCACCGGTGGCGGAACCCGAGACCGAGTTGGTGGCTCCGTTGCTGGTGGGGCGGAAGTGCAGGCTGCCGGCGGCGGTGACTTCAAGCGCGCCGTCATTTACGGCGGTGTTGCCGTCGTAGGTGTTGGTGCCGGTTAGGATCATGGTTCCAGTGCCGGATTTCGTAAGCCCCGAGGCGGGCACCCAGTCCACTTCCGGCCATTGGTCGGAAAGGTTGGCGTCGATCTGGAGATCGGTGGCGGAGGCACCGTCATCGACGTGGAAGGTGTGGCTGGAACCGCCATCGGCCCGGAGGTTGAGGTTTCCGCTGATGGTGTTGGTGCTGTCGCCATCGCTTGAGAAGCCGAGCAAGCCATCGCCGTTCCACTGCCAGTTGCCTTGCAGGGAGCCGCCGTTGCCGAGTGTCATCGTCGCATGGGAACCGAAGCCAAGGTGGGAGCTGCCAGTGGCGTTGAGTGTGCCACCATCGATGGTGACGGAAGTGACGGGATTGTTCCAACCGAAACCGGAACCGTCGCCGCCGGTAAGGGCTACGGTGGCACCCGGGCTGATGGTGAGCGCACCGCGGATGATCGAATTCCCGCTGTTGCCACCGGCGAGTTCCAGCGTGCCGCCGGTGACGGTGGTGCCGCCGGTGTAGGATTTCACACCGGTGAAGACCAGTTTACCCGGGCCGGTCTTTTCCATCCCGCGCGTGCCGGAAAGGTTGGCGGTGATCGTGGCGGTCCGGTCGGCGGCGACGCTGATCGCCGGGATGCCCGACGCGTCGAGAGTCAGGACGCCGGACCCGGCGAGCGTGTAGTCGGATACGTCGAACGCGAGGTTGCCGATCTTGCGGTTGGACTCGACGGTGACGGTGACGCCGGTGGCGGCGTTGAAGGTGGCGGTCGCATCATAGCCGATGGCGATGGTGTTCCCGGCCCAGTTTGGAGCATCGCCCCAGTTTCCATTCTCAAGGGAGGTCCAGGTACCGTTCGCGCCGGGGATCACCAGGGATCCGGTGCCGGTGAAATACGAGCCGTAATCCGGGTGGCTGGAATTGTAAACGCCGGCGGGCAGTGGGCCGCTGCCATCGATGTCGAGGCTGCCCACAATGTCGTTGCCTTCAAAGTTGAGGTCCATCTTCGCTCCCGCCGCGATGACGACGCCGGCGATATCGTCAAGCGTGGGCGAGGTGAGGGAAAGCGTGCCTTCGGCGACGGTGGTCGACCCGTTGTAGGTGTTGGTGCCGGAGAGCGCCATGGTGCCGGCTCCGGTCTTGACGAGGGCGGAGGCGGGAACCCACCAGACTTCCGGGTATTGGTCGGTCAGGTTGGCGTTGACCTGGAGATCGATGTCCGCCGCGCCGTCGGCGACGTTGAAGGTGTGGCTGGCACCATTGTCCGCGCGAAGGACGAGCATGCCATTGATGGTGCTGGTGCTGTCGCCGGAGGAGCTGAAACCGAGCAGGCCGTTGCCATTCCAGTTCCAACTGCCCGTGATGGTGCCGCCGTCGTTCAAGGCCACGGTCATGTAAGCGCCGAAGCCGATGTGCGCGCTGGAAACGTTCACGGTGCCACCGTTGACGGTGAGGTTGGTGACCGGGTTGTTCCAGCCGAAGCCGGTGCCATCGCCGCCGGTGATGGCCAGGGTGCCACCCGGGTTGACGATGACCGAACCCCGGAGCCAGCCGGAGCCACCGGTGGCACCGGCCAGTTCGAGCGTCCCACCGTTGACCGTCGTGCCGCCGGTGAAGTTCTGGTAGGCGGAGAATTTCATGGTGCCATCGCCGTCTTTGGTGAGCGAACCGGCGCGGGTGGATCCCGTGAAATTGAGCGTCGCACCGGCATCCACATGGAAGACGCCGCTGCTGAGCGTGATCTGCTGCGCGCTGATCGTGGAGGTGACGCCGCCGTTGACGGTGGTGGCATCCGGGAGCCCCCAACCGCCCCAGGTGGCATCAGTTCCCGTGGATGCAAGTTCCCCCCCGGCAAGGGTGAGGTTATGGACATTGGAGTGGGCGTTGATGGTCAGCTTGCCCCCGGCGTTGATGGTCGTGCCATCAAGCGCCCAATAGTAGTTGGCGTTTCCAGCCTGGCTGACGGCGACCGTGCCGCCGTTGTTGATCGTCACCGCCCCGGCACCTGATTCGCCCGCGGCAAGCTCGCCGGTGATCGTGAGGGTGTTGAGAACGGGCGAATAGGCGTTGGAGGCGGCGAAGCCATAGTTGCTAGCGTTCCAGGTCGTGGAACCGGTATCCGCGGTGATGACCCCCGCTAGGGCGGAGATGGTTCCGGTTTTGACGGTTAGATACGGGTTCATCGGCCCGGTGAAGTGGAGCTGGGAGCCCGAGCCGCCGATCACCGCGAGACCGTTGAAGGTTCCCGGGTTGTCCACGATGCTCTGGAATGTCGTGGCACCGATGCCCCAGGAGACCGCGGCTCCGTTGCCATAGCCTCCGGTGGCGTTGACCGCATTGGTGATCGCCGTGGCGCCGGGGATGGTTTGCCCCCCGCCCGCCGTCCACGCGCCGTTGGCCGTGGCGACAAACGAGCCGTCCACGCCGCCGCCCCAAGTGGCGTTGCCGTTCTGCAGGGTGACCGTCGCCGGAGCGACCAGCGTGAGCCCCGTCAGCGAGGACAGGTCGAAGTGAACGTATTGCCCGTCGCCCGCGGATCCGCGCCAATACAACCGGCCCCAGTCGTTGGCGCTGTTGAAAGTGCCGGAACCGCCCACATAATCCGCCCAGTCGGTGGCATTGAGGGTATGGGTGGTGACGCCGGTGGCCTGGTTGCCGTCGAAGCTCAGGATTTCGGCATGGGCGGACGCGGTTAAACCGAGTGCGACCGCGGCGGTGAGGCGGAGCAACGAAGTGGTGCGGGATTTCATGGGGTTTGGTAGAGAGGGTTGGATGGACGGGAAACGAATGACACCCATGATAGCTGATTTCGAGTGGCTGCCTACCCGTTAAAATGTGCGGGGAAGGGCCGGGCGCGGCAGTGCCGTCACCCGTTCCGCAGCTTGGCCACGGCTTCCGCGCGCGAGTGGACCTGGAGCTTGCCGTAGATGTTCCGGATGTGGAAGTTCACGGTGTAAACGCTGAGATCGAGGTGGTCGGCGATTTGCTTGTAGAGAAAGCCCTCAAGGATCAGCTCGAGAACCGCTTGTTCCCGCTCGGTGAGACTCACTTCAGGCCGTGCGGGAGTTGGCCGCGGGGGCGGATTGCTGAATGCCTGGACGACCATGCGGGCGATTCTTGCCGACATCGGCGACCCTCCGGCCGCGACCTCACGGATGGCGGCGACCAGTTCCCTGCCGCGCACGGGTTTGTGCAGGTAGCCGCAGGCACCCGATTTCAGCGAATTGAAGATCGCCTCGGTGTTGTCGAAAACGGTGAGCATCACCACCAGCACACCGGGGATGCGCTCGACGAGGTGGCGGACACACTCCACTCCGCTCATGCCGGGCAGGTTGATATCCATGAGGACCACCCGCGGTTGGAGCGGCGGCAATTCCTCAAGCGCCCGCTCGGCATTGGCACAGGCTGCCAGGAAGGTGATTCCCGGCACGCCGGTGAGGGTCTTTGCCAGGGACTCCCGCAGGCCGCTCTGGTCTTCGACCAAGGCGACGCGGATGGGATCGGCGGATGTGGGCGATGGTGTGGCGGTCATGGGCTGGTTAGGAACGGACGGGCACGCTCAAGTGGACGGTCATGCCGGTTCCCGATTCGGACAAGGAAAATTCGCAGGTGCCGTCCATCTCCGCCGCGCGGGCTTTCATGTTTTGCAAGCCGTTGCCGCAACGCATGGCCCCGGCCGGCGGCAACCCACAGCCGTTATCGGCGATCTCGAGCAAGATTTGGTGATTTCCGACACCGATGCGGAGGGTGACGACCGTGGCCGCGGCATGGCTGACCACATTGTGGAGCGCCTCCTTGACGACCATCAACAGATGATGGCGCACTCTGGCGGACAGATGCAACTCAGGCATGGCGGCGGTACTGGCGAAATGGCAGCGGATGCCCGCCATGCCGAGGTAGTCCTCCGCATAGCCGTGCACATAGCGGGCGAACTCCTCCAGGGTGTCGTTCTCCGGATCGACCGCCCATACGACGGCATCGAGTTCCTTGGCGGTGGCATGGGCGACATTGAAGATGTTGTCCAACCGGGCGCGCATCTCCTCGGGGTTGTCCATCGCTTGTTCGACTTGTTCCGTTAGAAGACCGATGTGGGCGAGGTTGGCGCCGATATTGTCGTGAAGGTCCTGGGCGATGCGGGAGCGTTCCTGTTGCAGCGCGTGTTGGCGCTCCAGGCGCAGGCCCGCCAGATAGCGCCACGCGGCAAAAACCAGACTGCCGCCGGCCAGCGTGACCAGCAGCCAGAACCACAGCTGTTTCCAAACCGGCAGGAAGATGCTCATTTCCACCCGTTGCGGAACGCCCGCCCGGCGATCCGTTAGAGCGATCCGCCAGACATTCTCTCCCGCATAGGCGATTTTTTCCACCGTGCAGCCGGCGGCGGACTTGAGCACGGGCGTCAGACGGCTGTAAACAAACAGGTCACCCTCCCGCGCCCCGGCGTCGGTTAGTTCGATCTCTATCCCGCCCTGCAGGCTCGTCACCCGCTGGATCTCGGCCGCGCCGCAGTAGATGTGGAGGTTGGAACCAATGAGAACCGGGCGGTCCGGGGTTTGGTCGAGATCGGTGAAACGCAGGTGCTGGGATGCCGAGGGGGCCAGCGAAGGTGTGGTCCAGGATCCCTTGGCGACACCGAGGAAGCGATCATCCCAGAACGACCAGACGGCATAACGCCGATCAGGTTGCAGACCGGCTTCCTGGAAATCCAGCGTCACCGCGCGTTCGGTCGTGCCCGGATTCCAGAGCAACGCCACCGTCATGCGGCCCCAATCGCGCTTGACATGGCCCACCAGGCGCGGGAACTCGGGGCCGGTGCAGAGGTCCAGCACTTCGGTATGCTCCCGCGCCGGAGGGGTCATGGTTTCCACATTCCGCAACAGGGGTTTGAAGCCGTCCAGATACCACGGGTCCGAGGTGATCGCGTTGCCGCAGGACAAGCCGACCATGCTGGTCCATGTCCGCACGATCGGCCAGCCACCGGCGATGGAACTGATGTTTTCGAGGTCGGTGCCGAGGAAATAGGCGTCGCTGTCCACCGCGCCCCAGCGTCCTTGGATGGACAGGCAGCGCAGCACATCATCGAACACCGGGCGGAGCATCTCGCGTTTCGACTCCGCGCCGATCCGATGGGCATCCACATACCCCAATGCCGCGCGGTTGGGCTTGAGATCGTTGTTTAGCAGATAGCAATCTTCTCCCACCGCCTTGCGGATCGCCGCGAATCCGTCCCGAATGGCCTCGAACGAGGTCTGGCGTTCGTTTCCCGGATAGTATTGGGTGATTCTCTGGGTGTTGAGCTTGATGTAGGAATATCCTTTGCCGGCCAGGTTCCGCGCGTGATTCGCGGATTGCTCCCACGGAATGAAAGACCCTTGCCGGTTGGCAGACTCCAGCAGCACCCCCGGACGCGCGCCGGTCGAAGTGATCCGCTTCGCGTAAAACTCCAGGCCTTCCGGAAACCGTTCGTTGGATTCGTTCAAGCCGGCCGGATCCTCATAGCCGCCATCGATCTGGATCACCGCGGGCCGCAGTCTATCGGAAAAACGCCGCGTTGCCTCCACGACCGCCAGCACATCCTTTCCGGACACCTGTCCGCCGAGAAACTGCCAACTGTTCCATCCCGAGACGGATCCGAGCTTGGTGCGGGCGCCATGGGTGGCGGCCACCCACTCCGCCCAGCGGGCAAGCGCGGCGCGCGGCGGCTCCAACAGAAGCGCCACCTGCTGCCCCCAGCGCGTCTCCCCGGGATCCACCCTCACCCGGCTCATGTCCGCCGTATAACTGAACGCGACACGGCCCGGTTCGATCATGCTGATGGAGGCGTTCACATAGGCGACCGGACGCCCCACCGGACCGAACAGAAATCCCTTGCCGTCGCGCCGGTAGAATCCTCCGTTCTCAAACACCGCCAACGGCTGGCCGATCTGCTCCAGCCCCACCACCGGTTGAACCGTCTGCACGCTGTCATTGAGCGCGGTGATCCACCATTCCGAGGGTTTTCCCACCACCGAAAACTCCATCCGCAATGGAGTGACCGAAATCAACCGCAGCGGCTGCTGACCGCGGTTTGTGATTCCGGATTGCATCAACACCAGCGGTGTGCCGGGCACCCTGCCTGAGCGATGCACCAGGTGAACCCCATGTTCGGGAAAACGAATCGTGCTCTCGGTGATCGAAATAGGACCGACTGGCGTCGTCTCCATTTCGGCAGTGACCGTGTTGGAAACCAACTCCCCGGCGGACGAAGGCAATTCGATTTCCTGCCCGCCAGCCAATACCTTGGCGGCATACCCGCAGCGCCAATCGGCAATGCCCTCCGCCTCCAGAGCCAGGGTCCTGCCATCGGACACGGGTGCCACCGCAGTCTGCCCGAGGGACCTGTCAACCGGGAGAGCCGCGACCAGCAAACCCATCACGGCCACCATCCACTGATTTGTCGCCGCATCCCTCATGCGCGGAAACCCTGTCACAGACCGGACGCCGCGTCCAGTTCGATTCGCCGGCCCCGCCGCACACCGACCCGGCGCCCGCATGAGGGACGTCGCAAATGATCCTGGCGGGCACTCATCAAGCGACACTGCCAACCTCCGCGTACCGTTGTCTGCGATGCATCCTGCTCACGAGCGGCGACGGCGGAACAGGCCCAGCAATCCGAGACTCCCGAGAACCGTGGTTCCGGGCTCGGGGACTAGGGAGACCTGCAGGTTGTCGAACGTGCCCACACCAAACTGGTCGTTGCTATAACTGAAAGCGCCGAAGGACAGATAGGCGCTGGATTGCTGGGCCAGCGTGAAGGATCCGAGGTTGGTGCTTCCAACGGAAACCGTCGCGACCGAGCCGTTGCCGTTGAACGCGGAGCCGGTGCCACCGGTTCCGGATAGGGTGATGGTAATCGCGTCATCCGGGGACCATGTGGCGCTTACGGGCAGGCCGCTGCCGCCGCTGATGAGCAGTGCCTCGCCGCTCTTCCGGAAATAGACGCCGAGCCCCACATTGCCATCGGCGACCGCAAGGTTTTGTTGGGAGGCGATGTTGAAATGAATCCAGCGGGAGGCATCGGCGTAGCTATCAACCGAACCGATGGTGAAACTGATCTGGAGCGCCTGGCCGGCGGCGTTGGCATCCGCCGCGAAGTCGTGGTTCAGGCTGGCTCCGCCGGTGCCGTTTCCGCCGTTTGCCACAAGGATCCGCCCGCCGTTGCTGTGTTGGACGGCCCAGTCGTTGCCGATGGTGGTGTAGGTGATCGTTGCGAGCGAGCCTGACTGGGTTTGGGCGAGCCCGTTGTTGAATGTGTAGGAACTGTAGCTCCCCCCGGCTTCGTCGAAATTGTCCGACAAAAGCAAAGTTCCGGCCTGCGATGTGCCGGCTGCGACGAGCACGAGGGCGATATGATGGATTGGGTCTGGTTTCATGGACGCGTATCTGGATGGTCGGTTTCTGATAGACGGATTATTGGGCGCGGACCTGGACGAAAAGCCGGGGATTGGCGAGCAGCGTGGAGGTTAGAGTGACCGGCACGGTTTCCATTTCGCCGTTGGCGGCAGGAGTGCCCTCGGTGGCGCCGCTGTCCTGGTTCCAAGTGTCCAGATCGCTGGACACCCATACGGTGTAGGTCAGGCCGGTTAGGGATCGGCTCCGGCGGGTGTAGCTGAAGGTTCCCGCGGACTTGTCGAGCGGAACCACGACCGGACTAACGGAACTCCCGCTGGTCGGAACCAGCCCGAAGGCGTATTCCCCGCGGTTGGTCAGGCCGTCATGATCATCGTCGTCGTTTTCGCCGCCGGTCACGCCGTTCGCGGTTCTCCACAGGTCGTAATCGGTGGCGGTCATGACATAGGAAAGATTGCCGTCCGCGGTGGTGAAAATCCACTTGGCGCCGGTTACGGGCAATTCCCACACGCCGGGCGAGACTTCCGTGAATCCCCCGAGTCCGCTGCTAACCGCGGCAGGAGCCAGGGTGGGGGTATTGACTGAGAAACCGGCCAGATTGAACAGGTTCCAACTGTTTCCGGGCGCGGCGCTCGCCGCTGATAGATCGAGATCGACGGTGCCGAGAAATGACAGCGACGCGGTGGCGGAGCCGCTCACGGAGTTGGTCGCGCCGTTGGTGGTTGGTCGGAAACGCAGGCTGCCGGCGGCGGTAACCTGGAGGGCCCCATCGTTGACCACGGTGTTGCCATCGTAGGTGTTGGCTCCGGCCAGAACCATCGTGCCCGGTCCGGATTTGGTTAGACCGGACGCGCTCACCCACTGGATTTCCGGCCACTGGTCGGATAGGGTGGCGGTGACCAGAAGATCCGTGGCTGCCGCGCCATCGGCCACGCTGAAGGTGTGGCTGGCTCCGCCGTCGGCGCGCAGAACGAGCAGACCGCCGATGGTATTGGTGCTGTCACCCTGGCTGGAAAACGCGAGCAGCGAATCGCCATTCCACTGCCAACCGCCGTCGATGCTTCCTCCGTTTTCGAGGATCATCGTCGCGACGGGGCCGAAGCCGAGATGGCTGCCGCTGACCGCATGGATGGAGCCGCCATTCACCGAGATGTAAGTGACCGGGCTGTTGAAGAATCCGAAACCGGTGCCGTCACCGTGGGTGAAGGCGAGGGCGGCACCCGGGCCGATCTCGAGCGCGCCGTGGATCTGGGCGTTGCCGGTCGTGGCTCCGGAAAGCTCCAGGGTGCCTCCGGCGACGATGGTGCCTCCGGTGTAGGATTTCATGCCGGTTAGAACAAGCGTGCCGTCGCCGGTTTTCCTCATGCCATACATGCCGGCCAGATTGGCGGATAGCGTGGCGGTGCGCCCGGCGGCGACACTGACAGCGGGAGTGTCCAGCGCATCGAGGGTCAGCGAACTGGAACCACCGATCGCGAAGTCGGAAACATCGAACACCAGGTTTCCGATGGTCTTGGCGGCGCTCAGTGTGACCGTGCAGCCGGTTGCGGCGCCAAAGGTCGCGGTTTGGTCGAATCCGGTCGCGATCATGCCGGACTGCCAGTTTTCGGGATCGTCCCAAATGCCATCAGCCGTGGAGATCCATGCGCCATTCGCGCCATCGAGAACCAACAGCGATCCGGTTCCGGAAAAATAGGATCCGTAGGTCGGATGGGAGGCGTTGTAGATCCCTCCGGGAAGCGGCCCGGAACCATCGATGTCAAGACCGCCGACGATATCGTTGCCGGTGAAGTTCAGATCGAGCTTGCCCCCGGACCCGATGGAAACGGCGGATTCGTTGCCGAGATAGGCGGTGCTGATCGAAAGCGTGCCGTCATTCACGGTGGTGGCGCCGGTGTAGGTGTTGGCGCCGGTTAGAACCCACCGGCCGGTGCCGTTCTTGACCACCGATGTGGCTCCGCCCGCCTCACCAATGGCCATGGCGAAGGTGTTGTCGCCCGGATTGGTTCCGGTGAACGTGAGCGTGCGGGATCCGGGGGCGTAGAAAAAGTCCGGCGAGGCGGACGCGGTGAAACCAAGCGTGGCGGACGGGACGCTGCCGGAGGCGTCAATGGTCGCGCCTTCGGTGCCGATCCGGATGGCGCGGTTGGTGGTCTGGGGGCTGGCGCCGGTGTATTGCAGGGTGCCACCCTGGAAGAGGATGCCCACATTGCCCGGCCCCGAATCCGCCGCGCGGTTGCCGAGACTGCCGTCGGTTCCGTAGTCTGAAAAAACGGCGGCATTCAGCACGCCATCCTCCAGAATGGTCACGCCGGAGTAGGCGCTCGAACCGCTGAGTGTTAGGGTGGCCGGTCCCGACTTGGTGAGATTCGCGGTTCCCTGCACCGTGGCGGAGATGACGGCGTCGGCGTTCGCGACCACGTTCGGCGATTTGCCGAGGACCACGGTCCCGCCAAGGGTGTATCCGGCCGTGTCGAAGGTGATGGAATCCGCGACTAACGGACGGTTGAGGGCGAAGGCTACGGCCTGCCGTGCGGTGCCATCCGCGCCGAACACCGCGTTGTTGGCGTGGCCGGAATTGTTATACCAACGGGTGAAAGTGTTGGTATTGCTCCAGTTTGCGGTGGTTTCGTCCCAATTGGCGTCCGATCCTCCGGTCCAGACGAGCGTTTCACCGGCCGGAAAGGCGGCGTCCATTTCCACCGACAGGTTGTCCACATGGCCGATCGACCACCCGTCCCACCGGTCCTGTTGGAAGGTGATATAGCCGTCGCCCGGATTGAGCGTCAGCGTGGAAGTGCTCTGATAGACGGAATCGACATAGTGATCCACCTTCGCGCCGTTGGCCGTGCCATTGAACGCGGAACCGGTGCCGGCGGTGTCGGAAATCACGAACTTGTGGGTATGGGTCCCCTCCGATTGGCGGACAAGCGTCCAATATTTCTGGTTTTCAACATAGGTTCCCTGTGCCGAGTCGAGTCCGAACCCCAACCATGCCCAGTCCACGCCACCCGTCACCCAGGCATCGAACTGGATCACCAGCGGCTTGTTGGCGAGATTCGCTTCGATGGAGAAATCGTGATTGGGGCTCACCCAGTTGTTTCCCGCCGCATTGGCGATCAGCATCGCGTTGCCATTGCTGTGCTGGGTTGACCAATCGCCTCCGGGAGCGGAAGCGGCATACGGGATTGTGGCCAAGCTACCCCCTTGGTCGGCGCCAAGGTAGCTGTTGAAAGTGCTGGCTCCGTAGCTGGGGGTGTTGAAATTGTCCGTAAGCAGCGGGGCACCCTGGACAATCCCCAGGGCGGTGGCGCCTGTGGCTGCGACAATGGAATGGAAGCGGATGGCCATGGCTGGGTTTGGGGAGCGGCGGGTTGTTTCTCAGATGGTTCGGAATGATCGCAGAACGCCTCGGAATGTCATGTGGCATGAAGTGGCCACACAAAGCCGCGCTTCAGGAGAATTGGAGCGGCGCGCGGGAAACCCATTACCACGCGCCGCCCCGGGATTTGCTCCCGTAGGAGCAAAGGGTCAGGGAAATTCTACGGAGGACTGCTCCTCTCGTGGATGGAATCGCCGGCTGGTTTGCCTGAAACGTTTCTCTCCGCCGCGCAGGATAGCGGATTTGTCCCGCGTGTCATGTGGCATGAAGTGGCCACGGTATCGGAGCGCTTCCCGGCCTGTCGTATTGGGTTAGATACCCTTGAACTTCGCCACGGCTTCGGTGCGGCTGTGAACCTGGAGTTTCTCATAAATGCGGCGGATGTAGTTGCGGACCGTGTGGATGGTGATGCCCATGTCGGCGGCGATGTGGGAGTAGGTGTGGCCCTGCGTGAGCCTTCCGAGCACCTCCCGCTCCTGGGGCGAGAGCAAGGTGGCCGCCTGCTGGTGGAAGGAGGCCACCACCTTGCGGGCGATGTGGGCGGACATCGGAGACCCGCCCTCGGTCACCTCGCGGATGGCCTCAAGGATTCTGGGCGGCGGCGTTCGCTTGACCAAGTAGCCATACGCGCCCGCCGCAAGTGCCTGGAAGACGTTTTCATCCTGTTCGAAAACGGTTAGCATAATCGCCCGGATCTGCGGAGCGGCCTGGCGCAGCGCGGCCACGCACTCGATGCCGGACATGCCCGGCATCCGCAGATCCATCAGAACCACATCGGGTCGGTCGCCGGGTAACGCGCGCAACGCCTCCTTCGGATCCGCATAACTGCTGCAACAGCGGAAATCCGCGGAGAGGTTCAGATACCCTTCGAGCAATTCCCTGAACTGCTGGTCATCATCGACTATTGAAACACGGATCATGGCGGTGGAAATTTCATCTATCGTTTTCGGAGCGGGGAGCACGGGGATTCCATCGGAGTGTCAGGCGGGTTCCCCCCGCCGGTGATGTTTCCAGGCAAAGGTCGCCGCCCAGCTTCCGCATGCGGGCTCGCATGTTGGCGATGCCGTTCCCCCGCGCTTGAGCAGCGGCGTCCGGATCGAATCCGCGGCCATCGTCAGCCACACGGATCGCGAACTGCTCCCCTGAGACGTCCAGAGTTACGGTCACGTTGGATGCCGCCGAGTGCTTGAGCACATTGGCCAGCGCCTCGCGCACCACGGCCATCACGTTGGCGCGGTCATCCGGTGGCACGGCGATCCGCGGCACATCCGGAAAACTCCCAAAATGACAGCGGATCGGCGTGTCCGTGAAATACTCCTCGGCATACTGGCACACCCGGTGGGCCACACCCTCGAGCGTGTCGTGGCGCGGATCGACCGACCAGATGATCTGCTCTAACCCGCCGGCCGCCTCGCGCACGCCTCGCGTGATCTCCCTAACCCTGGCGCCGGCGGCGGCCTCGCCTGCCAATTCGTTGGCGGTGATCTCCCCGATCAGGGAGAGGCGGGCCAGTTTGCCGCCGATCTCGTCGTGCATGTCGCATGCGATGCGGGCGCGCTCGTCCTGCACCGCCGCCTGTTGGAGCTGGCGTCCGATCATCGCCGTCTGCGTCCGGACCCGCCGGCGGAGGGTCCAGTTCCATGCGACAATCAGCGCCAGCGCCCCAAGCGCGAGGGATAGGGCGATTAGATACTTCGCGGGAGTCCACCAGGGCGGCTCCCGGACGACCCGGAGGTCCCCTGGCGACCGCAGCCAGAGATGGAAACCGGTGGGCGGATAGAGCCCAAGCGGGTCCGGGGTATTGCGGAATTCGATCTCGCAAGCACCCGTCAGATCCACCTCGGTGTCCTGCTTCCAACTCCTCCTCGCCGTTTCGGATAGGTCAACTCCCGCAGGCAGCAACACGGCGAACCGGTGCTCACCAGCCTCCAGCCAAATGGCCTTCGGGAGCGCGGATGAGTTCCAGTCCACCCGGCTCACCCGGCCGCGGATCGTGACCAGCCTGCCTCCGAAATCGCCTCCCGCCGGGGCGGATAGATTGCCGCGGGAGACGGATTGCATCAGCACCTCGGGCGTCACCGGCGTTGGCGGCGGAAGCGGGCTCTCGCCGCGCTTCCGGATGATCGCATGATGAAGCGCCGCGAAGTGATGGCGTGTATCAACAAACCCCGCCACGTCCACATCCCATCCGGGAGCGACCGAAGTTTCCGCGGAATCGACCCTCACGTTCGCCGTTCCGTGACTGATGATGAAAAACTCCCCGGGCCGGACAAATGTCACGACGCCCGATGTCACACGGCGGTGGAAGGATTTCGAATCGGGCGAAAACGCACATAACCTATCAAGCGGAACACGGGTCCCACCGAACGCGTCGGCCGGCGGAGGCTCCAACACCTTCACCGCGTCGGATATCGAGCTGATGATCTTCATGCTGAGCACCTCGGCCCGGGTGTTGAAATCGGGCGCGTAGTTTCCACGCACCAGCACCTTGGCGTCCACGATGTCAGGCAGTTCGCGGCGGCGCTCGCCCGATAGCGCGAGCAGGCACGGCAAACCATCCACCACTAGCGAGCAGACGGTACGGTCAGCGAGATGCTCGACACTTTGCGCCACCCCTTCGACCTCGATCCACTGGCCGTCTTCGCTGCCAGCCAGAAGGCGCTCGACGGGAAGGCGGAGCGGCGGAGGAAGGGGGCCGTGACCCGTCACCCGCAGCGCCTCGGGAAGAATCTGCGGCGCATATCCGCCTGGGTCCACCCGACCGTCAATCGACACCAGATCGCCCGGCCGCAGCGCGTGAAACGCATCGTTGTGAGCCAGGAGGCCGCGGGAATAGGAGGTACACGAGCTGACCCATATCCCCTCCTTGCCGTCGTGAAGCATCAGCTCGCCGGCCGCGGCATAGGTGCATACGCCGGTCACCGAAACCCGCGGCTCCATCGCCGCACGCTCCCGAGGAAGCCGCCGGATCTCGTCGATCCGGGTGATCGGCGCGGCGGAGGCCGTCGCCCCATCCGCAGCCATCAAACGGACCGACACCGTCATGAATGTTAGAACAAGGGGCCACCACAGCCCGAGCCAACCTAACACGATTCGCGGAAACCGGACCGGAGTTCCGGATTTCGGTCTTCCCACACCTCGCGCCACGTTGATTTGGCCGCTTGTCATGTCGCCTTCATTCTTGGTGCCGGTGAGGAGCTGGCGGGGATTTAAGAGCACGCGCGCGCCTTGGACGTCCGCAGTCCGCAGGGTAGCTGTGATCGGTCTTGCTGGACGGAGGTTCTCATTCGCGGTCCATGGCGGCGGCCAGCATTCCATTGAAGGATTGATAGTGGAATAGGTGGTTGCGCAAAAAACCTGCAATTTTGCGCACGGGATTCTCATCCGATCGCAAAAACTCCACCGATGAACCTGCGATCATCGCAAGTCCGGAGCGATCCCTGTTTCCTTGCGGTGACGCAGCGGTGTGGACCCGAACTGGCGGCGGAACAGCGCGGTCATGTATTCCGGCGTGCTGAAACCGCAGCGCTCCGCGACATCGGACACGGGCAGCATGGTTTCCGTTAGGAGGGTTTTCACCCGATCCAGCCGCACCCGGTTTAGATAGCCGCCCGGACTGATCCGGAGCACCTCCGAGAACCGGCGTTCGAGCGCGCGGCGGGATATTCCGGCGGCACGCGCGACCTGGGAGATCATCAGCGGCTGCCCGAGATTCTCGTTCATGAAACGCAGCGCCGCGACCAACTGCGGGTCGCCGATCGCCAGGGTGTCGGTGGATTGGCGCGTGGTCACCCCTAACGGCGGCACCACAATCTCCCGCTTTTCGAGGGGAACCCCACGCATCGAACGGTCCAACATTTCCGCCGCCTCCCTGCCGATGGTTTCGCAGGCGGCGCGGATGCCCGACACCGGAACCGGCCCGATCCGATCCAGCAATTCATCGTCGGACGAACTCAGCACGGCGACTTCCTGCGGCACGCGCAACCCGGCTCCGAGGGCGGCGAGGATGAGTTCGCGCCCGCCGCCCCAACTCAGGACGGCGAGGGGTTTCGGCAGCCCGGCCAACCATTTCCCGAGCTGGCCGAGGCGCAGGTTCCAGTCCGGCGAAATGAAGCCGCTGTTGACCGGGACTTCCTTCACCGAGCAGTCGCAGCCGGCTTCGGATAGAAAACCGCGGAACGCGTCGCGCTGGCGGGACACGTATTCGAGCCCCCGCAGACTCAGATAGGCAAAATGACGGAAACCGCGCGCGAGGAAATAATCGGCCGCAAGCCGGGCCGCTTCCCTGCCGTCGTTGCACACCCTGGGAAATTGCGCACCGGGCAGCAGCACGCCGGACACATTCACCACCGGAATCCCGCGGCGGCGCATGCTCCGGGCCGCCTCCGGCGTCGCAATCCGCGCGATGATCCCGTCCCCCCGCCAATCCGCCGGCATCACGGTGGAGTCGTGGATGCCCCGAGCCTCGACAAACAGATGCCAATCGCCGCGCTCGGAAGCGAAACGGTGAATGCCCGCGATGATCCCGCGCCCCCACGTGGTGGAGGTGTCAACCAACACCGCCACCCGGCGAACCGATGATTTGGACGTGGATTTCGCCATGGCGTGATCCCAACGAAAAGGAACGCGATTACGGCTAGCGCGCCGCCGGGATTCTGTCAACATCCAACGCATGCTTCCGCAAGGCGAAACGCCGGAAAAGCCGGTCAGAAAAATCCCGCACCTCCGCTGGATGGTCGCGGCGGGCCTGTTGTTCGCCGCGGTGCTGAACTACATCGACCGCAGCGTGCTCGGGTTGCTGGCCAACACGATCCAGAAGGATCTCGGTATCAGCAATGACCAGTACGCCACGGTGGTGAACTGGTTTCTCGTGGCCTACACGCTCGCCTATCTGCTATCCGGACGCGTGGTGGACAAGCTCGGCGTGCGGATCAGTTTGGCGCTTTTCGTCGCGTGGTGGTCGATCTCCAACGCCCTAACCGGATTGGCCACCTCGGTGAAATCCCTATCGGTATTCCGTTTCATGCTCGGGCTGGGAGAAGCCGGGGGCTTCACCGCTTCCCCGAAGGCGGTCGGCGAGTGGTTTCCTCCAACGGAACGGGGCTTGGCCATCGGCATCTACAGCCTCGGCGGCGCACTGGGCGCGGCCATCGCACCCGTGCTGGTGGCCAACATCGCCGGCCACCCGGCCCTCGGCTGGCGCTGGGTGTTCGCGGTTTCTCCGCTGCTTGCGGGCATCTGGCTGATCGGGTGGCTTTGGCTCTACCGGCGCCCCGCCGAACATCCGCGGATCACCGAGGGCGAGTTGGCGCACCTCCGCGAGTCGATCGCCGAAAGCGAACGGGCCGCCGCCGCGCCGAGAGAATCCGAATGGACCCTGTGGAAAGGCGTGCTGCGCGAACCGGTCGTGTGGCGGCTCATGCTCGCGCGCATGCTAACCGATCCGGTGTGGTATTTCTATCAATTCTGGATGCCCAAGTATCTCCAGGAGGCGCACGGGCTCGACCAGAAAGGCGTCGCGATCATGTGGATGGTGTTCGTCGCCGCGGACATCGGCTTCCTGGCCGGCGGGATCTTTTCCGGCGCGTTGGTTAGACGGGGCAACGCGCCTCCCGCCTCGCGCCTGTGGGTGATGCTGACCAGCGCCTGCCTGGTACCTTGTTCGTTTCTGATTCCGCAATTGCCAACCGTGGCAATGATCATCACCGCGGCGATGATCGTCTGCTACGCCCACACCCAGTGGCTCACCAACATGACCTCGCTGGTGGTGGATGTGATGCCAAAACGCATCCTCGCCACTTCGTTCGGCGTGATCGCGGCAGGCAGCGCGCTCGGCGGCATTTTCATGAACAAGCTGGTCGCGGCTTTCATTGATCCGAATCCGATCGCCACGCCGACTTTTCTAGCCGGTGCCGGATGGGCGGATTCCGCCATGCTCTGGCTCAACGCCCACCGCGGTTACGGCTCGCTGTTCGTTCTGATGGCCTTCGTTCATCCGCTGGCGTTCGCCCTGATCTGGGGGCTGCGGAGCCGCGGTGCGAAGTCCGCAACCGCATCATCCCCATGAAATCCGTTAGTGAATCCCACGATATCGTCGTCTGCGGCGGAGGACTCGCCGGCTTCTGCGCCGCGGTGGCCGCCGCACGGCAGGGAAGAACCGTCTGCCTCGTCCACAACCGTCCGGTTCTGGGCGGAAACAGCTCGTCGGAAGTGGGCGTCACGCCGCACGGCGCCGCGGCCTTCCACGCTTACGCGCGCGAAACCGGCATCATCTCGGAAGCGCTCATCGAGGAACGCGCGGCCAACCACGCCGAGATCTACGAAAACGGATGGACCAACAGCGTCTGGGACATGGTTCTCTACGATATCGCGGTGCGGACGCACGGCCTAACACTCCACCTCAACACCGACATCCGCGGCGTCGAGATGCGCGGGCCCCGCCACATCGCCGCCATTCTCGCCGTGGTTCAAAACGCCGAAACCGAACTTCGCGTCGAAGGCAAAACATTCATCGACTGCACCGGCGATGGCATCGTCGCCGACGCAGCCGGCTGCGAGTGGCGGATGGGATCCGAAGGCCGCGGCGAATTCGGCGAGCCGCACGCGCCCGCCACCGCCAGCACGGACACCATGGGCAACTCCATCCATTTTCTCTGCCGCGACATGGGCCGCCCTGTCCCGTTCAACGCTCCGGAATGGGCGGTGAAACACGAAGACGCCTCGTTTTTCTATCAACAGGGAAGGCTGCCGAAGGATGTTCGCGGCGGTTTCTGGTGGCTGGAGATCGGCGTGCCCTATCATACGATCCACGATGCGGAAACGATCCGTCACGAACTGACCCGCCACGCGCTGGGCGTTTGGGACTGGATGAAAAACAGGGATCCGAAAACGATGCCGCTGTGCGCCAACCACGCGCTCGATTGGATCGGCCAGGTGCCGGGCAAGCGCGAAAGCCGCCGCATCCTCGGCCGCTATTTCATGACCGAGCACGACGTGCTCAACCGAACCGCCTTTCCCGACGAAATCGCGTTCGGCGGATGGTTCGTGGACCTGCACACACCCGGCGGACTGCTTGCGTCAACGTCCGAACCCTCGGCCGCGGCAGGAGGTCATGAGGATGAATACGACACGTTCAGCGAATACTCGGCGATGTCCTATTGCGGGCCCTACGGAATTCCCTTGCGGATCCTGATGGCAAAGGATCTCGACAACCTGCTGATGGCCGGCCGCAATGTCAGTGTCACCCACGCCGCGCTCGGAACCGTTAGAGTGATGGGCACCACCGCGCTGATGGGAGAAGCGGCCGGGATCGCCGCCGCGATCGGATTGGAAAAGAACCACGGCTTCGACCAATTGGTAGCCGAAGACATCGCGGAGATCCAACAAAGACTCCTGGCCAACGGATGTTTTCTGCCTAACTGCCAGAACTCGGACGCGAACGATCTCGCCCGATTCGCGGAAGTCTCAGCCACCAGCGAGATGGCGGTCGATGGCGTCTCTCCGGAGACCCCCGGTTTCCATCAGGGACTGGCAGTCTGGCGCGACCAGCCCCAATACGGCATCGAACGTCTCGAAACGCGGCGCCGCCAGCTTATCGCCACCCGTGGCGGACCGATCCACACGATCCAACTCTGCCTCACCAACGATTCGGATCGTGACACCTCGCTGGAGGTGGAACTCCATCTTGTCGAACACATTTGGGACTACCGCGCCGAGCCAGGAGCGCCTCTCGCCCGCTCCACGATCACGGTTCCACCCGGAGGTCCGCACTGGGTCACTTGGGAGACCGACCTTGATCTCCCGCCCGTGATCGCTTCGGGCTTGTTCCTCGCGGTGGACGTTCTTCCCAACAGATCTGTCAGTTGGCATGCAGCCACGAGAATCATCCCCGGCCATATGGCGATGTATGGCATTTCGCCGGGCAAAATGCGGCGCTTCGGCAATGGACACACGCTTGCCTATCGGATTTCCCCGCCCCAAACACCGTTCGGCCCGGAGCAGATTCTATCGGGCGTTACCCGCCCGCACCGCGCTACCAATCTCTGGATCTCCGATCCTAACCAACCTCTGCCGCAAAGCATCGGGTTGGATTGGTCGTCGCCACAGGCCGTTTCCTCAATCCAACTGGTGTTTCCCGGCCATCTCATCCGCGAGTATCACGCGTATGCGCCGTTTTACCGGGATCCGCAGTGCCCCCGAGACTACGCGATCGAGGTTGAAACGGGTGGCGTCTGGCAACGCCTGCTGGTGGTGAAGGACAACTACCAACGCCTTCGCATACACACGCTGCCCGCAACCGTTTCCATCACCCGCCTCCGTGTGGTCGTCACCGCCACCAATGGCGATCCCTCAGCCGCGATTTACGAAATCCGCTGTTACGCCTGAAACAAGTATCCTATTGAACCATGAAAACTCGCGCCATCCGCATTGTTCTAACTGCCGCAATTTTGGCCGCCAACCCCGCGCGCGCGGAGTATCCGGTCCAGCGGCCGGCACGCAAAACGCCGGCTCCCGCGGAATCGTCGATCACCGTCCATCCGGACCGCCCGAAGCAGACGATTCTGGGATTCGGCTTCGAAATCCAGTCGGATTCCATCGGTTCCGGCAACGTCGGTCTGCCCGATGCCACCACCAGCGTGCCTCATGATTTGGTGCCTTCCGAACGCGAGAGATTCTATCAGGAGATGCTGAAAGGTTTCCGATACTGCCGACTCGCCGGCGGACTCTACTGGCGCGGGCTCGATCCTGAGAAAAAACACATGTCCGGACGGTGGCCCGAGCAGATGAATGAACTGCGCGGAATGATCGAATCGGCGGGCATTGAGGGAGTATCTCTGGAATACTGGTCTCCCGCGCCATTCTGGAAGGCCAACGGTGCCTACGTGGGAGCGGACAGGAACACCAACATCCTGCGGTGCTTCGGCCCGGATTTTGCCAACGATCCGGTCTATCACGGAGATGCCGACCGATTTTTCAAGGACTTCTCGGCGGCCCTGGTCCATGATCTGACCTATCTCCGGGAGCACCGGATTCCAGTCAAATTCTGGGGGTTGCAGAACGAACCCCGGCCATGGAATGCCGGAAACGATTACTCGCGCTGCGTTTACAACGATTCCCAATACGACCGCGCGTTCAGCGCCGTCGCGCCCGCCATCCGCGCGTTCGATCCGGGCATCCGGATCATCGCCGATTCATGGGACCTGAACTGCATCGCGCGGGTTCTGCGGGACCCGAAACGCAGCCCGCTTGTGGACGCGCTCGTGATCCATCACGTCGGATCCGATTCCAACCTCATCCTAACACAGGTTCCGGCCCTCCGCGCGAAATACGGCCATGAAAAGCCCCTGTTTCAAAACGAATACGAATACCTCGCGGGACCCACCTCTCCGGCCCGCTGCCTCAACACCGTGCAACATATCATGAACTGGTTCCAAGCCGGTGAAGCGCCAACCTGGTTCTGGATCCACGCGCTCAAACCGATCAAGAACAAAGAAGCGAGCGGCTACTCGCTCGGATTCTGGCGACCGGCGGCCGACACCGGCGCCGCCGATCATCCGGATTTCCCCGGACTCAAACCCGGCCATTGGCAATGGAACAAATACAACTGGCATGCCGTTGGCAGTTTCATCAGGCACATGCCATGGGATTGCCGCGCGGTCGCGGTGACCGAACCGTCCCGCGACAACGACCTGCGCGTCCTCGCTTTCAAGCGCCCCAACGGAAAACTGACCGTCGTTCTATCCAACCGCAGTTTCGGACGGCATCGGTTCAACGTGGAAACCGGCCTAAGGAATGCCACCTTCAAGGGATGGCGATACACCCCCGACCACGCCGGCGACAACTTCACGGGTTCGGCGGCGGGAACCCTGAATGGCGGCACCATTTCCCCGGACCTTGCAGATATGTCATGGGAGTTCTGGGAGGAACAATAGTCCCCGCACGGCGCTCCGCCGAATCAACCTGCCCGCACCAACCATGTTAGCATATCCCAACACAGCACCGGCAAGCCATCTCATGAGATTCCAACTGTGGCTGTTCATTCTGTTGATTGGAATCGCCAAGGCCGCTCCCCCACCCGCCACACCCGACCGCATTTGGACCATCCTCCCGATCGGAGATTCGATCACCCAGGGCGGCGCGACCTTCTCCAACTGGCGGCTGGAACTGTGTGAGAAACTTTCCTCCGCAGGGTGGTCTGTCAAATACACGGGCACCCAAAAGAGCCCAAGCCGTATCGGAAATCTGGCTCACGAGGGCCATGGGGGAAAGAATGCCGAGTTCCTGGCCAAGCGGTTGACCGAAACCGCCGCGAAGATTCCCGCCGACATCGCCCTGATCCACGCCGGACACAACCACTTCGCCGAAGAAAAGCCTGTGCCTGGCATCATTGCGGCTCACCAATCCATCATCGCCAGTCTCCGGGCGGCAAATCCGAAAGTTATGATTTTCGTCGCAAAGGTCATTCCCAGCGGCAAACTCCCCAAATACTCCTATATCCCCGAACTGAACAACGCCATCGGGCGTATGGCGGAGAAACTCAACACCGCGGAGTCCCCAGTCCGTGTTGTCGATCAGACCGCCGGATTCGATCCGGAAACCGACACCATCGCCGACCGGGTCCACCCCAACAAACAAGGTGCGTCAAAGATGGCAACCCGCTGGTTCGAAGCCATTTCCAAATCTCTGCCACCACCGAACGCGCCTCGCTGAAGCTTCGCGCCAGCTGCGGTTGCGCGTTTTCGATTGGAGCGAACGAGAATGGCCCGGCGGAGGATTTCGGCTAGTGCATCGATTCGGAAGTTAGTGTGCATTTGATCTAGCTACGGATGCGCCTAGTGGCTGATTCGGCACGGTGTCTGCGACAGTTTCTGGTGATGACGGATTTAATGCGCATAAATCCAAATGCACAGTTATTACGAGAAAGATGCACTAGGTCAGCGTTTGGTCGCCGGGCGCACCGCGATGCCGCACCATCCCATCCGCGGACAGTCATCACCGGGCACCCTCCGCCACACGGAGCGACTCCCTCTATTCCGGCCGATAGAGTTCCAATTCCGCTACTCCGGGAGCGCCGGCGTCACACTCCAGATCAAGCCGAAATTTCGAAGCGGTGACTGGCGTGATGTTCGCCGCCTTGCCATGGCCGTTGGTCGATCCCTTCGCAATCTCGCGCCATTGACCGTCTATCGAGGCCGATAGGGTGAACTTCTGGTTCCGGCGCGGCCAAACGTCTGGTTCATCGAATCCGAACGCCGATATGGTTGCGGCTTGTTTGAGGATGATCTCAAGCGTGGCGGACTTCTCCGTCTTGGGTGCAAGCCAACGCTTCTCTCCGGTCCCGTCAAAGACATTGGAGGCGATGTTCTTGCCATCCGCCGCACTGGCCGTGGCGGTCGCTCCGAGCGTTGGCAAACCGGGAACATCAGGGCTCCCCTCAATCGTTAGAACAACCACCGTATCAGCCGGATCTGCCGGCGTGGCTGGCACATCGATGGTGATGCGGCCAGGTTCCGACGCGGTCTTCAATCTGGATGCGGGTGATGTTAGGAGATGGGCCGATACCGCCCGATTCTCCAACGGCACGCGGAGTTTTCCGTCCTTCGGCCAATCGAACACGTGCAGGTAAAGGGTGTTTCCCTTGCGGGTGGCGCAGCCCCAGGAAAGCCGCCGGAAAGGACCGGCGGTGGTTCCATAAATGGACTCGCCATTGGCGGAGACCCACTTTCCCATCTCCAACAGACGTCCGGCCATGCCTTCGTCAATGGTGCCGTCCTTGCGCGGCCCGACGTTGAGGAGAAAATTGCCGCCCTTTGAGCAGATATCCGCAAGCTTGCGGATCAAATCGGCGGAAGGCTTCAGCCGTTTCATGTCCTCGGTGACATATCCCCAGTTGTTGCCGATCGTCATACAGGTTTCCCAGTCACCCTTGTAACCGGTGATCGGCACGAACTGCTCCGGAGTTTTGGTATCGCCGCCATAGCCTCCGCCGAGACGATTGTTGGTGATGATGCCCGGCACTGTGGCAACAATATCATGAAGCGGCTTGGCACGCGCGACGTTCATCCAAGTGGGAGTATCCCACCAGAAGATGTCCGGATTGTAACGGGTGATGAGTTCGCGGGTCTGCGGAATGGCGATGGATTTCAGATAGGTATCGAAACTCCCCTGCTGTGCGGGGTCCCAGCCCTCGCCTTCGTTGTAACGCGATTTCGCTCCACCGGGATGGGTCCAGTCCTGGGCCTGCGAGTAATAGAATCCGATCTTGAGCCCCTCACCGTGTGCGGCCTTCACCAGCGGACCTAGCAAATCCATGCCGTAGGGTGTGGCATCGGCGATATCCCAATCGGTGGCATCGGATGGAAACAATGCGAAGCCCTCGTGATGCTTGGAGGTGATGACCATATAGCGCATCCCGGCATCCTTGGCGAGACGCGCCCAGGCAACGGGATCATAGCGGACCGGATTGAACTCCTGTGCAAACCGGCGGTAGGTTGCAACGGGAATCTTCTCCTTGTGCATGACCCACTCGCCATTGCGGGCGGGCACCGCATAGACTCCCCAGTGGATGAACATTCCGAACTTGGCGTCGCGCCACCACTTCATGCGGGCATCGCGCTGGGCCAGCGTCTCGGCGCCTGAAACCGCTTTGATGGACGGATCAATGGTCTCGCCGCCGTTGGATTCCGCCGCGGCAAGAGGACCGCCGAACATCACGACCGGACAGATCAGCGAGACAAGCAAGGATGGATTTTTCATAGGGAAATCGTGTGTTTTCTTGAGAGGTGGCGGATACGATCCATTCCATCGTGGAATTTCAAACATCCGGAATGGATCATCGGGAGATCGTTATTTCGACCGGGCCGATCAGTCCTGACTCCGTGCTGCCACGGT
Organism: Verrucomicrobiota bacterium; assembly: GCA_017301995.1. GTDB lineage: Bacteria > Verrucomicrobiota > Verrucomicrobiia > Verrucomicrobiales > Akkermansiaceae > Luteolibacter. The sequence continues at coordinate 40,424 of JAFLEH010000019.1, forward strand.
AATGGGTCGGGACGGTGACATAGTGGTTGGCCAGCGTATTGCATACGAGCACCTCGATGCGGTTCTCTCCGGCGCGCACGCTTCCGGTTAGATCATAACACCACGGCGGCGCGGTTCTTACGCCCACGGATCGGCCGTTGACATGCACCTCCGCTGATGAAACGAGGTTGCCAAGATCAAGCACGACAGTTTGGTTATGCTTTACCTCCGGCAAGTTGATGATCTTCCGGTACCACGCTCCGCCCGAGTAGGTCTCCAGCACTCCGAGTCTCGACCAATCACCGGTCTTGATCCTGCCATTCCCGCATTCGAGGCGAATGTAATCGGAAAACGCCGCGCCGCCGTATTCGCCGCGTGTCTGTTGCAAACGGATCGCGACCACTGGCGCGGCAAGCTCCACTTCGGCAACCACAACCGACCACGCTCCCGGCGTTCCGCCAACCGCGCAGCCCTTTCCATCCACCCAGACCCGGGGTTTTGCCTGACAGGGCAAACACATGCCCCGCAGTCCCGGCGGTGCGGTGAACCGATACCAACCCGCCGGAACTCGAACCTCGGGCCGGGTGTCGAACGGAAGCCGGTCGCGGTCAGAGCGCAAGATTGTCTCCAAATCGGTATTCCAAGGCAACGGACGATCAGTCGCGGGCGACACCGGCCGCCGGGACGATCCGAACACCAGCCATCCGCGCCCGGGTTGGTCATAGCGGAGAAGCAACGGATTCGAGCCACGTTCCAGATCGGCGTTCGTCGTTTTGGGAGCGAGTTCCCGCCCGCGCAACCAGGTCTTCGCGGGCAACAACCCGCCAGAGTTAACAACCGTCGGACCCGCCCGCGGCGCATCCACCGAAGTCCACAGATAATATCGCGTTCCATTTTTCTCCGCGACACGCTTGCATTCCGGGTGTCCGTGTTGGACCGCTCCAAGTCCGATGTTCTCATCCATCACCCGGATCTTCAGCCCATGATACCCCTGTCTCCCACAATCACCGGGGATTCCGTATCTCCACGAGTAATCGTAAGGTTGCCACAGGTACTCACTGCCGTTGACCACAACAGGCATGTTAGGATCCACCCTCCGGATTGAAGCCAGCTCCGCGTCGATCTCCGCGGATGCCGGCAGAGGACCAAGCAGCCAGAAACTCGGACCATACCCGCAGGTCACCTCCCGCCATTTTGAATCGTCAAAACCGGGCTTTTCCCAGCCGGGATTTCCGGCAACTTCGTCCGCATACCTCATCCTGCGGGCCTCGGCGCCAACCAACGACGCGCTCGGCGGCCAATGGAAGTCACCGAACCGATTGTCCAACACCGGCTTCAGTTCGAAATCCCATTCACCGTCCAATGGGATCGATAGATCGGAATCTACGGTCGTTCCATCGGAGGACACCGAAGGTGTTCCCGGCGCGAAGACGATCAACTGCAGTTCCTTTTCTGTCAGCGGAAGCTTGAGTTTCGTGCCTTCCGCACTTTGTCCAATGACCGGAAGCGATCTGACACCACCGGTCCACGGGTCCCAAAGTTCAACCGCACCATTCGCACGGAACGTACATTCGGTACCCTTTGGCGCGCCATAGATCGCATAGACATCCCTGAATCCGATCCGCCGATGGTTGACGATCCCCGGCCCGGTGTAGTCGCGGAACGGAATTCCTCCGATTGGATCATTCGCAATACCACCGGGGAAAAGTTCTCTAACAAACGTTTTCACCTCCGGATCGTTCCTGCCAACGCGGTCGCTGGCCTCAGGCAACGCGCCTATCGCCAGCACGCAGCCTCCCGCGCGCTTGAATTCGAGCGCTTTCCCAAGCGTGGCATGGCGGATGGCCTTCATTCCAGGCAAAATCAGGGCCTTATAGATGTTTCCGCCAATATGGATCTCGCGGCCCACAATCCGCGCGCGTTCAAGGGATTGCGAATCCATGAAATCGAAGTCGATGCTTTTGGCATGCAGTGTTTCCGCGCACCTGAATGCGCAATCCACCGCCTGTTTTCCATCTATGCCCGCGTGGACCGGATCTGTCGGATAGAGGACCGCCACGTCACACCGGTGGTCGCCCTGGCTGAGCAGATAGGCGAGCCGCTGCTGGCAGTCCATGAACCCCTTCATGTGTCGCCAGTATGGCATGCGGAAGGTATTGTCCGGCGGAGCCCACTCCCACCATCCGCCATGCGTGGAGTAATACATGCCGTGGATGCCCAGCAGATTGTACCCCAGCGCGTAGTTCGCGAATGTCGCATCGATGAATCCCGCCGACGAGGTTCCCCATCCGCTCCCATAGAAGCCTTCCAGCCAAACCCTGGGCCGCTGATAGAGATGGGCGATCGATGCCGCCACCTTGGCCTTGATCAGATCCCTGGCAAGTCTCGGTTGGTCGGAACCCGGCCCTTGGTTCCACCTTTGGGTGCGAAAGTAGTCGCCGAATTCGTCCACCTGCCTGCCCCTTCCTCCATGGTCGCACCCCAAGATCATTCCCCTCTCCTGATGCCAGTCAAATGCTGGCTTGAAAAATCCCTCCTCGCTGAGACTCGCGAGCACGTCGTAGTAGTCAAGCCGGATCTTTGGAGTGCGGGGCCCCGTGTCCTTGAATAGCGCGGGCAACTCGGGCGTGAGATCATAGCCCTTGCGCTTCCTGAATTCCGACGCGAACCCCTCCGACCACAACCTGCCTCTGACACCGAACTGCAATTCGTCCGAAAAGAAAAAGTTCAATCCCTTTCCCGCTTCACCCGGAAAGCGCTTCTCGAATTGTCCGAAGAATCGCTCCGAATACCACCGCCCGGCCATCGGGTGCATCGGATTGAGCGACCAAGGAACGGTTTCAGGCGCCACTTTCCCATCCTTGTCCATCCGAAGTACCATGCCGCGCACTTCCGGATGTTCGCGGAGCAGATCGTCCACCATGTATCCCTGACCAAAGCCAAGCGTGTAATCACTCAGGCTAACCGCGGCTCCCTGTTTTCCGGCCTCCCGCATGAACCAACCCACGAGATTCCACCACTCATCCGAGAAAATCTCCGGGTCGCTTGGATAGGTTAGACCATAGCTCCGACCGCCGCGCTCGGAATGCGCGTAGTTGATCTGATAGCCGGAAACCCCCATGCCTTCCATCTGCTCCAACTGCCAACCAAGACGTTCCTTGGTGAGTGGGTCTCCCAGCCACCAGAAAAAAGGAACAACCCCATAGCCGGGCGGCGGCGACTTGAAGCCTGGCAGCACATCGAGATCCGGCGACCGATCCGCCATACCCACCGCACCCGCCGGCGTTCTATCGTTGACCACCCCCGCCGGTTCGGCACCCTGTGCTGAAGCCGTTAGGAAGATGAAACTGGCAATGGAGACGCAATGACGGTTCATGGGGCTGGATCTCTCGTGGTGTTGGATCTTGGACCGCCGGGGCTCACGGAGGCAGGTAGGCTTGAAAACCACGCTGACAGCTCCGCCTCCACGAGCGCATGACCGCGGGCGTTCGGATGATTTGACTGCGCCATCAAATCAACCAAGGGAGTACCGTTCGCGGTTTCACGCATGAATGCCGTTAGTGAGTCGGCAAGCCCGACATGGTATTCCGCCGCTAGCTTCCGTATCTGTTCCGCATGTTGGTTCAACGGATCCGCCGGGTCCGACAGCTTCGCCTGCTGGTCGGGAGTCGGCGTGAGGAGAATCACCTTCACGCCCGCAGCCTGCGATTTCCGGATCATTTGCATCCAGTTGTCCTTCGCTCTATCCAAACCGATCCTGCGGTCATTCAGGGCATAGTCGATCAACACCACATCGGGCTTGAGCGGAAGCACATCCGCTCCGAAGCGGGCCGCGCCCTTCCCCGAATCCTCGCCGCCGATCGCGGTTACGATCACATTGATCACGGCATGAGGAAACTGTTTGGCCAGCTTCTCGCGCAAAAGATTCGGATAGGCATGCGCCGAATCAACAACAGGGGTCACAAAATAACCGGCAGGAACGCTGTGACCGTGACAAACGATCGTTACGGTGCGGTTCCGCGGCCACCTGGCCTCCAACAACGTGATCACCGGTTCAAGGTAGTTCGATTGAATGGCTCTGCCTTTCACCGGCGATTGGACAACCGGAGGCGTGGAATTCGCCGATTTGACGCTACCCTGATCGATGGGTGCGGGGGCGCAATCGGAGAGAGCGGCGCCGGGTTCGGCCAAGGTGGCCCCGGAATCGGAGCAACCTGCAGCAACGGGTTTCTGGAAAATCACCTGAACGAAGAGAACGACCGAAAATATGACGTGACTGGGTTTCATTCTTGGATCTGGAATACCTTCTGGGATCCGGGTGTCAACTGGAATTCAACTTTCTTGCCTGCATGCAGAACACGGCACTTGGTTCCGACCGTGCTCCGGATCACGGAGGATACAAGCTTTCCCCGTTTCCATTCCATATCCACCGAAAACCCACCCCTGGCACGCAATCCGACGACCTTCCCATCCGGCCAAGCCGAAGGCAAGGCGGGGAGCAAATGCAACAACGGAACCCCCTCCTCACTCAGGTGACTTTGCAGAAGCATCTCGGCCACACCGGACGTGTAGCCCCAGTTTCCATCCATCTGGAAGGGCGGATGACTGTCGAAGAGATTGTCGAGTATGCTCACCTTGAAGAGCTCTCCTATCAGTTTGTGGGACCGATTTCCATCGTAGAGGCGGGCCCAAAGGTTGATCTTCCACGCCTTGCTCCATCCGGTGGAAACATCTCCCCTTGCGTTGAGACTTACCCTTGCCGCGGCGGCCCACTCCGGAGTGGTTAGTGGACTGATCTGACGACCCGGATGAAGCGCGAACAAATGCGAGTTGTGCCGGTGACGGTCCTTCGGATCGTCCACATCCTCCATCCACTCCTGAATCTGTCCCCACTTGCCGACCCGCGGCCCTAGCAGACGGTCACGCATCGAAGCAACCTTCGCCCGATACCCGGGATCCACCCCCAGCGCCGCCGAGGCATCAATATAGTTGCTGAACAGGTCCCAAACGATCTGCTGGTCATAGGAAACACCTGGATGAGGCGTGCGATCGCCTTCCTGCAACACGATCTTGTCACCTTTCTTCACCGGGCCGTGTTCGGGAGACCAACCGTCGGGAGTAATCAGCTTCCCATCCGGCCCCGCTACCAGCCGATCCTCCCAGAACTCCACAATCTCCTTGATCGCCGGATAGGCCACCGTTCGGAGAAATTCCTTGTTGCGGGTGAATTCGTAACGCAGCCACATGTGCTGGACAAGCCACGCGCTGTTAGGACGGTGAACACCCCAATGCGAAGTTCCACCCATCGGGTTGGTCGTGCTGTAATTGGACCATCCGCGCCCCTTGGGAGTTCTCACCCGCTCGTCCTTGGTCCGCTTGTAAACCACCGCCATGTTCTGAATCCAACGGAACATCGGCTCGTGGCACTCGGATAAGCCGGTTAGCTCGGCGGGCCAATAGTTCATCTGCAGGTTGATATTGCAAGTGTAACCGGAGTACCACGCCGGTTTCAGATCAGCGTTCCAAATTCCCTGCAAATTCGCGGGCAACCCTCCGGGACGCGAACTGCTGATGAGCAGGTAGCGGCCATACTGGAAGAGCAGCGCCTCCAAATCGGGATCCGCGTCTCCCTTGCGACGAGCCGCAAGGCGTTCGTTCGTCGGCTTTGCGGAGGGTCCGTCTCCGAGACGGAGCGTCACACGGTCAAACAGGTTCCGGTAATCAGCGGTGTGGGCGGCATGCAATTGTTCGAATGATTTCTTTGCCGCAGCCTCCAACCGCGAGGTGACCCGCCTGTGAGGCGCATCACCACGCCAGTTTTTGGATGGATCGTTGGCGAACGACGTGCCGGCTGCCAGGATCAAGGTGACCTTGTCGGATCGTTCGATCCTCAGCGTGGCGTTGTCGGAAACGATCTTCCCGCCTTCCTGCAAGATCCAAGCCTGCGCCTCATACTCCAACCCGTTGGACAACCTCCCGACCGACATGAGCCGGTTGCCATCGGCGATAATCTTCGCCTGATGGGCATCGGTCAGGCGGATCACCCCCGAATACGAACCGGGCTTGTCTGCCGTAAACCGCATCACAAGAACCTGATCCGGATAACTGGCAAACGCCTCGCGACGATAAGTCACCCCATTTGCCTTGTAAACCACCCGATGGGTCGCGTCTGATAGATCGAGTTCACGGCGGTAGTCGGTCGGCTCGGAATGCGACCACCCGGCGAACAGGTCGCCGAACGGCTGATAGCTTCCCATCTCGATCTCGTCGCCAAGCCAAAGTGTCTGCTCGTTGAACTGAACACGCTCGACGTTCGGCCCACCGAAGACCATCCCTCCAAGGCTGCCATTTCCCAACGGCAATGCGTCAAGCCATTTCCCGGCCGGGGAGCTATACCACAATTTGTCTTCTCCGACGGATGATGAACCGGATGCCGAAACCTCGGCACCTCCGGCAAGAGTGGTGAGGATCAAGGCGAGCGCGTATTGTTTCAGGTGCATGGTTGGATGAGGCTTGGGGTAGGCTAAATCACCGTTTCTCATAGATCCGGACATAATCGACCTCCATGAAAGTTCCGTCGATCGCGTCGGTTACCGGTCCGGCCCATTTGATGATGGCGAGGCTCAGCCACACCGGCGCGGGCCAGTGGCAGATGGTGTTCTTCTCCCGCCGCAACTCCTTGCCGTCGAGATAGAAGACCAAGTTGTCCTTGGTCCATTCGAGACCATAGGTGTGAAACTCATGGGCGAAGTCACGGTCGGAGAACCTGAAGCTCTTCGACGCCGAGGGATGGGTGCGTTTGCCCTTCACAACGCTGACATCGGAGTGATTGTGGATGTTCGTGTTGACCTTGTTCGGCCAATGTCCCTCGTTGATATCAATTTCGAATGACTTCCGGCCTGGGGCGGGTTTCTCGTTCGTCATGATCCAGAACGAGTTGTTCGTTCCGGCGGCAGCGGCGTAGCGGTATCGGCATTCGTAATAGCCATAGAGAAACCGTTGCTTGGTCCATATATTCCCGGAGGTCCAATCCTGCCCTCCCTTGTTCTCCTTCCGGTTGATGAGACGCAGCATTCCGCCATCCACCACCGCGTTCTCGCGCCAGCGACTGCTGAGAATGTGGCCGCTGGGGCCATTTTGGGAGATCCATTTCTCGTCGAGCTTGTCATTCGGATAGTCAAACTCATCCTGCCAGACGAGATGCCAGCGATCATCCCCTCCGGGAAGCAGGGACCCGGTTTGGGAATTCTCCCGCTTTGTCTTGGCCGGAGGATTCAAAGGAATCTGGACATTGAAGCTACCATCGCGCTCCGCGCCATCCGCGGCGGCGCAATACAGCGCGATGGGTCGATTGTTATCAAACAGAACCTGTGGCCGCTCAAGCGCCGATAGTTTCTGCTTCCTACCATCGGCCCAGACCACTTCGGGTGTCGTCACCAACGGATGCTTTGAGAGACGCCAGGCGAATCCGTCGGGCGATTCCCAAAGAGCCAGCGAGTACCCCTTCTTCGTGAAGTTGCCGTCGTTGTCCTTGACCACCGCCCAGTAGCGGTCTCCGCCGTACCAGATAAACGGATCCTCGGCCGCGAACATCACATCTTTGGCACCGAACACTTCGCCGTCCCGCTTCTTGAATGGGCCTGCGGGATGGTCACTTGTCGCCACCAGATGCACGACCGGTCCGCCGAACGGCAATGGCCGTTTCTGGCCAACGGCTTTGTAAATCATCAGAATCCCTCCATCGGGCCGGACGCACACGCTCGGGTTGGTCACCACCAGCGAATCGGGCGCATCCTTGTCACCACTCACATCCAACAGCGGGCGGTCGGAGCGCTGCCAGGGTCCATTCGGGGAGTCAGCCACGGCAACACCGATCCGCTGGTGGTTGCGATGCGTCCAATTGAGCGGTTGCCTAACCACGCCATCCCCGAAGTTACCCATGTAATAGAGATAATACTTTGATCCGATCCTCAATACCGTTGGATTATGGGTGCACGAACCATCCCAGTATTCCGCGCCCCGCGCGGGCAAAGCGACATCATGATGGCGCCACGGGCCAAACGGCGAATCGGCAACCGCATGGGCCACTTCGGAATGGGTGACCCATGCCTTGTGTCCCAACTTGCGGGGCCACCGTGAATAGAACATGTGGTATTTCCCGTCATCTCCCTTGACCGCCGAACCGCACCATATGTTGAAATCCGGATCACTGAACTTCGCCGTTTGCGGAACCGGTTGGAGCATCGCGTTGAGATCGCAATCAGCGCCTGTTGCAGGCTGCGCGGGCGCGGCATAACCAGCCGCCACACCTATCATCATGGCGGCAAACGCCGCGATTCTTGGGAGTTTGAAAGACATGTTATTCATTGTTGGGTTTGTTGATGTGAAGACGGACAAACCGATGCCCGACATGACCCTGCGGGATCCGATAGAGCACGGATTCGCCATGCGAGCCCGAGGCAGAGGCAGGATCGGCTACAATACCCTCCGTAGTCCATGGACCGGCCGGATTGTCGGCCCACTCCACCGCTACCGTTGCTTCCCCGGTCTCAATCCGGCGTCGCGTGATTCGATAGAGCAGCCAAGGCGGTTCAAGGCGGATTTCGGGCCGGAAGACATCCGGCACCAGCGGATCCATCAGCAACGCCCACTCCAAAAGGTTGGCGGTTCCATCCCCATCCGGATCATCGGTTGGACCGGAATCCACTGCTCCTCCGGATGGCCAATTCGTAGCAAGCCAGTCATTGTAGTAAGATGGATTTGCCACCGCGGTAACGGCGATATCCTTTGAGGTGCAGCCATATGTGTTGGTGGCTCTCAGACGCAGGACATAGATTCCGGGCTTCGGGAATGTTATCGTCGGGGAGGGCGATTCGGGATCTGATATCGTCGGATCCGCCGGTCCGCTGATGCATGAAGCGACGAAGGTCCCGGCCCCCGCGAGAGTGGCCGCAAGCGGCACCTCGACATGCGCCTCGGCCGTGAGGTCCTCGGCCGACACCACCGGCATCCTGTTTCCGGTGAACTGAATCCGCAGTGCGGGGCGCAGGTGCTCCAGGGGTTCGTCGTCGCTGGCTATCCTCACATACGCGGTTGATGTTGTTTCATTGGCAGAACGGACAAGCAGATCGAGTGGAGCATTGCCATCGCGCGCGTTCCGAACCGCCGTTAGCAGCGCCGGAGTGTTCGGAAACCGGATCGTCTGACCGGAGATGGCCGCCGAGAACCCGGGCACTTCGGATAGGGCCGTCGCGTCAAAGTCCCCACCCGGCACGGCCCAGAGATCGGATGGCGAGGTTCCTCCCGTTCGAGTGATCCAGGTCGCCCCGGTTCCGATCCCCAAATCCGCGCCACTCGATCCATCCGCTGTTCCGGCGCCTTCGACCGGAGTCGCGGATAGATGATATACGCCCAGTGTTCCCACCGTTCCGGTTCCGCCAACGCTTGTCAGATCGAGACTTGCCTCATGAATGACCGCGTCGTCGGAAAGCCCCACTAACGGAAACGAGAAGACCGATCGGAATGGCGCGGTATTCCGGCCGACAAGCAGTTGGTCGCGCGCGCCAGCGTTCCAAGATGGATTGTCCCCGCGCAGAAGCGTTGCCGTGTGGGAATAGTCGTCCACTCCTTCGCGCAATGTCATGATGGCGGGTTCGCCGATGCCGACGCAGACCCGGTCACTTGAGCTCCCACCCTCGTTGGCAGCCGTGCACTGAACCACATAACATCCCGGAGAACCAAACGAAACCGTGGTGACTGTCGATGATGGATCGGAGAACGTCACCGGGCCGGCACCACCGGAAACCGACCATTCAACCATAGAGGTCCCGATCGCTGTTGCGACAACGGCGGACAGATGGAGTGATTGGCCGGATCCTTCCATTGTCACGGCCGGTGCGGTGGGACTGGTGATCCTGACCACCGGGACGGCGAACGGCTCGTAGTACCGCACCCAATCGTATTGGGCTTCGGCCGGCAATAGGGTTTCATCGACGCTCGGCGTGTTTCCCAATGGTGCCGCCACCGACGTCAGCCAGATGTTGAGATCATCGTGAGCGAACTGCGTGGCATTGACCGTCTGAACCACGTTCCCGTCAAACAAATAGCGGATTACGGTTGGGGTAAACTCGCATCCGAACACATGGAAGTCCTCGCTCAGCGAAGGCGTGGTCAGAAACCTGTTGCCGTAGGTCACATGGGGCGTAGGCACATGCCGGTGGGTGTTCACCCCATAGGTTGTTGGTGAGATCGAATCATTTTCGATCACATCCAACTCGATCGCCTCGGTTGCCGTGGCTGGCCGGTTGTTCCGCATCATCCAGAACGACGTATGCCAGCCGCGACCGGGCGGAACCTTCATCCGCGCCTCGTAGTATCCATAGCGAAACAACGGCTGGCTGATTACGCCTCCCGCCGTGTAGTCGGTTGAGTCCACCGGTTCCTTACGGAGGTGCAAGTGCAACAATCCACCACCCACACTGACGTTCTCGGGTTGTTGGGTGCTCCAATAGCGCACACCGGTCCGATATTGCCACTTTGCGGTGTCGAGGGCCGCGCCATCGAAATCGTCCGACCACGCGAGCCGATAGCCTGGAGGCGCGGCCGCGTGGGCGCCCATGAGACAGGCCCCCGAAAAAACGAGAACACAGCCCGGTTTCAGGATTGCGCATCGAATGAGCATCAGATTCGCCATTACTCTACCAACCCTTTGAGATTCACACCATCACCACGCGTCCCGCGAGAGGGCGCGGATGAAACCCCGGTTGGCGCCGGCTCCGATTTCAGCTTCACTTTCAGACACCAGGCAACCTCGCAGGGGCGCTTGTCGGGCAACGTGACGCGAAGTCCATCCGCATCCTGTTTCCAATCGATCCTATCGGGACAACCTAACACGGAAACATCCGCTACCGCCCCTTCACCGGTCCCCAGCGACCGAACCAGAACCCCGCGATCATCCGGCCACGCCATCAGCCACGCGTAAACCACTCCATCCTTGGCGGTGAACCGGATGTCACCGGGTGTGTAGGGTGTTTGGGCCTGTTGCGGCCCCAACTTGCCATCCGGCATCACGATTTCGCCTTCGCCCCACTTCTTCCACGCCCGGCTGCCGTATATCCCTTCGGCGTTCACCTTGGTCCACGCACCCACATTCCTGAGCATGTCCACACACTTCGGCTCCAGCGCCCCTTCGGGATCAACCGGCACGGCGCATGCGTAATTTCCTCCCCGGGAGATATATTCCAACAGGCTGCGGATGATGGTGGATGCCTCGTAGGTGTATCCGGGAGCGTAATACCAATCGCCGATGGGGTTCTCACCGATCCAAGCCTGCCCCTCCATGATATGCTTGGGAACATTCACCTCGTAAGTCATGCCCACCGCCGGATTTCCCTGCTGGAATTTGATCAAGGCCAAGGTGTCCACCTTGCCATGACGTGCGAGCGACCGGTTGTAAAAGTGAGCCACCACACGTCTTGCGGCGTCGCATTTGAAACCGGAGCCGCTATGGTCCCCGCTGAACGGTTCGGCGGAGTTGCCGTCGGTGTAGAACATGTCCGGATCGTATTTCTCGATCGCGTCCATCATCCTCAGCGCCCAGCGTTCGGCATACCATTTCGCGTATTCACGGTGGTCCTGGAAAACGCCCTTCCGGCCGAAAGCGATCTCGGTGACCGGCTTTCCGGCGCCATCCGTGTATTCGCCGAGGTTGATGTTGTAGAGCAGACGCGGATCGAGGCCGTTCCACCATTTGCCACGTCCGTCCGCGAGAGTTAGGTTGCCATCGTAGGGGATCCCGGCTTTGGGCCCCGTCGCATCCGCCCGATAGGCGTCCGCCCACCACCACCAACTGTATTCGTGGTGAAACGTGATGCAGAACCGCATGCCCAACTGGCGCGCTTCTTTCGCCCAACCGCCGATCATATCCTTTTTCGGCCCCACATTCACCGAGTTCCACGGCTGGTATTTGGAGTCCCACAAATCATAGTTGTCATGATGCACGCCGACCACCATCATGAAACGCATGCCGGCGTCATGGAACGTTTTCGTTAGCAAGGAGGGATCCCATTTTGGCGCGGTCCAGGCATTGAGCACATCCTTGTAGCCGAACTCGGACGGGTGCCCGAAGTTCGCGAGGTGGTTCGCGTAAGCGCTTTCGCCCTGCCGGTAGAGGCGGCGCGCATACCAGTCTCCGCTTTTCCCCGATGCCTGCGGGCCCCAATGGACGAACACTCCGAATTTCGACTGGGAGAACCAATCCGGAACACCCGGGTAGTTGGCCTTGATCGAATCCCAAGTCGGTTTGAACGGACCCGTTGCGATGGGGAATTCCATCTTGGTTTCCCCAATACCCTTCGGGTCTTCCGGGTTCTTGCTGGCAAAGGGCGCAGGCGGGGGAACGGCGGGAGCCCGGTCCAACGCCCAACCTGGAGAAGGGCCGAAACTTTCCCCGGCGACGGCGATCTGTGAGGCGCTAACCAGGATTTGAAGCAAAGGAATGGCAGACGATGTCCTGAATCTCATTTGATGGGTTCCGTTGGGTTTTGCATGATCCTATTTTCTATCGAGCGGAGCCGCGGTACCTATTTGCCAGCGGGAACATCGCGGATGGTCCATTTGTCGAAATCCCACACGCGCTTCCGGCCGCCGACCGTCAATGTCAATGGACCGCCCGATTCCTGTGAGGCATTGGGTGCGCCTAGCAACGGAAAGTCATCATAGCGGACGGCCTTGCCATCGACCTTGCATTGGTCCGTCAGCTTGTCGGAAAGCGGCTTCCACAGGATGTCAAGGGTGCGCCCCCGGAGATTGCGGAACAACAACCGCGGCGGAGAGTTTCCGGTGGCGGCGGTTAGGCGGGTGCGTTCGGCGAGTGCCTGGCCGAATCGTTGCAGTTCCGCCTCCGGTCCGCCACCGGCAAAGGGTTTGAGATCCGATGTTTCGAGCACCCAACCGCCGCGCCGCGCGTTGCAGCGCCAGAGCTCCAGGTTTTCCCGGGTGTTGGGCTTGCCCCACAAGGCGGGCTCGGTAAAGCGGAAGGCAAACAGCATGCCGCCGCCATGGCATAGGATCCAACCGTCCCGCTCGCGGCGACTGACAATCGCTCCGGTGGTGGTGAACGGAGCGCGTGTGATCCAGAAACCATAGGTCTCCGGCACGTCATAAACCCCTATCAAAGTCCCCTCGTGTTGCAATGTCTGGCAATACGGATTCTCCCCGTAGGCAAACGCGTTTCCGATCTTTTCCTGAGGGCGCCGCCGGTTCTCCTGCAACACCGTGAAGGTGCTGGCAGCCTGGGGACTGTGCCATTTCAGCATCGTACGGCGGCATTCCTTGAACAGAAACGAGTTGTGGCTCGATCCATCCTCGCGCTGGCTCGCGAGGCCGTAGGTGTCGGTGAACCAGGCCACCTTATGGACGATCTGGTCATGTGTCGGCCAGATCTGGTTGGCAAGCACGGTTCGTCGGTCGGGCAATGATGCCTGCCATTTGCCCAAGGTCGCATGATCCAATGCCCTACCGGGATGCGCGAGCCAATAGGCCTGCGGCGCCGATGCCATGTTGAATGGCTGTTTGGAGCCATAGAGCAGATAGGCCATCGCATTGGTGGGAGACGCCGAGCGCGGACCGAGATTGAGCGACCCCCAATACTTTCCACGCCCCGCGGAACTGATATGATAACCGTTATGCCAATGCGCGCCGGTCTGGATGAGCATGAAGTCCAGCGTCATGCGCGCCGCCCGCGCGAGCTGCGGATCCTTGCTGAACTCCGCAACCATCCGGGCCGGGCCGAAATCGGTGCCATAATAGACCGGCGCGTCATACTCCGACGCATTGCGCGAGCAGGTTCCGGAAAACTGCTTCATCAGGTAGTCCCGGCACTTGCTTGCGATCACAGCCGAGCCGTTTCCAGCGGAATCTTTCAGATCCGGCCACTGCTGGGCCGCGAGGTAACCGGCTCCACCGCGCATCAGTTCGTAATTCAGCGAGACACCTGCCGGGCGCCCGTAGTTGGGAGTCGATACGATCCGTTTGACTTTCGCCCGCATCGGCTCGGTGAACCGATCCGGATATAACAGAAACGCATGCATCACCGCATGCATGTTGAACGGATCTGGTCGGGCCTTGGCGGTGGCGTCCAACATGTGGTCGATCGCCTTGACCGTAGCGGCAGGATCCGCTCCCAACTGGAGCCGGGCCGCATAGTAGGGCATCGCCTCTTTGGGAAAATCCGGATTGCGGGGAGTCGCGGATGCCAGATATCGGACGAACTCGCCACACCGCTCCTGATAGGTTGGCGCCACGATGACGGACGATGGGGCGGCGGCGTGGATCTGGCTAACGAAGCCCATCCCGGCAAACACAAGGAGCCCAACCGCGGCGGATGACAAGCCCCGCGAGATTGGCGAAACCGGACCGCGCCGCGTGAAATCGCGCGGTTGTGGGTTCATCTCATCGGGTTTGTGCCGCGCCATCATCAATGCTAGAGCGAAAGGGTGATATGGCGGGCGAGATAGCCGTATCCATAGGAAACGACGACCTTGTCACTGGAATTGGCCTCCAGCGATCCGTTGTCGCGGACGGATTTGGTTCCCGCGGCGAGCGGAATACGTCCGACGAATGTGGCGCCGCACGGCGATTCCTCGGTTACCTTGACCCGCTCGGTGTCGCCGGAGGCCGTGGTCACCAAAACCGTCGCGGTTTCCACCTTGTCGTATGCGAAGTTGAGCGGAGCGGTCAATCGGATCACCAGGTCTCCTCCGTCTCTAACGGCCTCAACTTTGGTTTCGCTCCATGCGAGGTAAGCCAGACTGATGTTGTAGGCCACGTTGAACTGCACCCATCCTTCGGTCCATCCGAAATCGCCCTTCTCCGGATGATAGGGATAGTGGCCGTCTTTCGGGCTGCCATCGAGCACGAAGCGGGCGCCGGACAGTTTGCCGATGCCACCCGGAAGATCGCGGAACCATCCGAACTCCACGCCTTCGATCTCGCGGGGTGCGTCGAAGGAAAAATGCCGGCCAACTGGATTGCGCCCGAACATGTTGTCAAAGTGCGACCACACCAGTTGGTCGAGTCGGGCGCGGGTGGCGCTGTCTTTCACGAACTCCCTGCACGCGAGGAGCGGGGCGGGAAACCCACACACATTGCCCGGTTCATTCCATTTCTGAGGGCTCGACGGATCCATCGGCGTCCAGCGGTCGCCATCGTCGAGCTTGCGGAAATCCCACATGTTGTTGGAGCGGCGTACGGCCACCCCGGCCCAGGCGTTGAGCTTGGCCGGGAGTTCCTTCGGGGCGCGGTCCGGGTAGTTCCTAAGCAGATGGGCGAGACCGGTGATGGTTAGAAACTCGCTCTGCCGCTGGCCTTTGGTGGTTAACGGATCGTTCCAATCGAGATTCTCGACGAGCCATTTCGCCTGGGTGACGGCCGCCTCCAGATAGCGGTCCGCATCGGCGCGTCCCGAACGTTTCGCGGCCTCGTGCATCAGTAGGTTCGGTTCCACCGAAAATCCCGGAGGAAGGCAGCCCTTGGTACTGCCGATCCGCGTTTTGCAGGCTAACAAATCATGTCCCTTGCTTTCGTCGTATGGATATTTCCGGTCCGCATCCGGATTCTGCCAGACGCGGAAGGCGTATTCCTCCACCACCATGCGGTTTTGTTCCGGCAACCAGCGTTCGATAGCGGGCCAGGCGTGGAGAAAATAGGCCAGTTGGGATTTCAGCAGTTCGTGGCGCAGATTCTGGGTAACGATCACATCCGCTCCCCAATGAATCAGTTTGACGATGTCCGGAGCGTCGTCCCGATAGGGCTCCAGCGCGCCCCACAACTTCGGATTCTTGGGCGCCTCGTATTTGACCTGGCGCGCCATCCGCTCGTAGGCCGAGGGATTAGCCAGGTATTGCGGCACCAGCACATGAAGTTCCAGCCCGAAATGATGGTCGTCGCGCCAACCGAACGAACCGGGGCAGGTGTTGCGGTAGTTGCCGACATAATGCCGCGAGTCGATCATGAAATCCAGCGCACCCTGGCAGGTGACACGCTCCAGCCAGTTCGGCCCGATCCTGAACGGCACCGAGGTGATGCCTCCCGCGGTGATTGTGAATTGCTTTTCTGAACGCGGATTAAATTCCGTTAGATCGCCGATATGTCCGCTCAGCATGCCGCTGAATGCCGGGGACTTGGCGCCGGATTCACGGACTTCGAAGCGTGTGCCGTCCGCCAACGTGGGCGCGGTGAAACGCTTCGGCTTGCCCAGGTTGAATCCGCTCTGATTCAGATAGATCGCGGGAATGGCGGGCTGAGGCGCCACCGGCGGAACCGGTTTGGCGGCCTGGGACGGGATTGTTGTCGCGACCACGAATGCCACGCAGAAGGCTTCGAACGATTGGGCGGGTTGGCGGTTTCTTCTCACTGCTTCTAGTTATTGTTGGAATCTCGTCATTTTCCGGGGCCGTAACACCGCACCGCGAACAAACTGGCCGGCACATTGACGGAAGGGGCCACAACATGAATTTCGAGGCGTCGGGTCACCACCGGTGCGCCCAATCCGATCACAACCCGCGACTGATGGTTCCCGCTGATTTCGGCGAGAACGGCGAGTTCCGTCGCATCGCGGGTGACGGTTCTGGATCCCGAGCCTGATAGATAATCGGGATCACCGGCGCGTTCGTCTTCCACGACGGCCGCGACCCGGATATGGCTGACGCAGTATGGCATTACCCGTTCCGGATGCCCCATCAGCACCGACTCCATCGGGTGGTCGAAGTCCGTGTCCATATCCAGTTCGATCCGCGCGATCTCCTGGGGGTCATCCCATCGCATGCGCACCACGGGTTGTTCATGGGCGAAGTCGGCCACCCAGGCGTTCGGCCAAACCGCCGGACGGTTATAACCGTTCACCAGATTCTCCGGACCGAACGCCTGTAGCGGCGGATTGATCCGCAGCGCCAGATTCTTTCCGTGCGGACGGCGTTTGGGCGTCCAGAACTCGAAGGAATCGACGCCGATTCCCGGAGGCGGCGACTGAGTGGCGGATTTGGTGACCGCCTTGTTGCCGTTATGGCAAAGCGCCAGAACACCGGTTGCCAACTGGTCGGACAGATGCACCGCTACCTGCCCGTTCAGCAGCACGCAAACAAAGGCATAACATTGGGAATCAAGCGTCGAGGAGAATGGCAATCCGATCCATTGGCCGCCACCGGCGCGCAGTGGAATCGCAATCCGTTCGAGGACCACATCCGGCGTGTGGTTTCCGGCGCGGGAACTCACGCGCAACTCCACTTCCAGGGTGGTTTCCGCCGCCACATCCAGCAGCAGGTCGATTCTCGGAACCGGACCGCCGAACATCGGCAGCATCATGGCCCACGATTCAGTTAGCTCCATCACCTCTCCGCTCGGGAGAAATGATGAAAGCGACAGTTGGCTGCTGGCCGAGAGGCGGGCGCGTCGCGCGAGGTCATCCGGATCATGAAGCGGAACGCCGGGGATGTGCTGACCGACCCGTGACAGCCGCCGCTGGAGATCCGCCATGCGGGCCGGCTCCAACAAGTCGCGTGGCAGAAGTCCGTCGCGGTGGCACAGGGCGGCGGCCATGCCGACCGCTTGCGCTCCGTGCGCGCAGGTGGCCATCACGCGCGTGCTGGCGAACGCCACATGCGACGCGCTGATGATGCGCCCGGCGAGAAACAGATTGTCGATGTTGCGGCTGTAGAGGCAGCGGAACGGAATCTGATAGACACCCTTGCCATGCCACTGGGTACACGGCGGCAATGGACTATAGACGCCCATCGGCGGGTGCAGGTCGATGGCCCATCCGCCGAAGGAAACCGCGTCGGGGTGGGTCCGCTGCTCCACGACATCCCGCTGGGTGAGGATGTGATCGCCCTCGAAGCGCCGGCTTTCGCGCTTGCCGGGAATCGTGCCGACCCATTCGAGCGTGAGTGTTTCCGCCTCCGGAAAGCGTCCGGAGTTCTTGATGTGGTCCCACACGCCATAGACCACTTTCCACAACTCCCATTTGATGGTTTCGCTGTCATGGATGGTATCCATGGTCCCCCCCCATTCGATCCACCACAGGCGGCATCCGGAGTCACCGGCCTTGAAGTCGCGCCAACGCGGGACGCGCGTGATGTCCGAGAGCGCGAAGGCGGGCGGAACGAACCGCACAGGCCGGCCGGTGTCCTTGGAGTAGAAATACATCGTGTGCCCCAACATCCCGGGTTCGGCTTCCTCCGGGGCGAACAATTCGCCGAATTCCCCGCGAGCTTCAGCCCCCATCCGAAACGCGGCGCCGGCGAGAAACCCGACGATTCCATCGCCACTGGCATCGCAGAACAGCGGCGCGGAAATGTCATACGCCGTCGAATTCTGCGAACAAAACGCGCTGACCGACCGGATGTTGGCGGCATCGGATTTTCCGACATCGTGCGCGGCGGTGTTCAGCAAAAGGGTGATATTGGGCTCGCGCGTCACCCATTCCAACAGGATCGTATCGACAACCAGCGGATTTCCCTCCGGATTGCGGAACATGTTTTCCACCAGGATCTCATCGATCACGCCGCCTTCCCTGGCCCAGCGGTTGTTGTTTCCCATGTGTGACGTGGCGCCCAGGATCCACAGGCGCACCTCGCTGGAAGCGTTGCCGCCGAGCACGGGCCTGTCTTGCACGAGCACCACGCGCAGACCGGCACGGGCGGCGGTGACGGAGCAGCACACACCGGCCAGACCTCCACCAATCACGGCAAGATCGCACGATAGCGGAACACGGCGCAATTCGCGCGACATGGCGGGCGGTTCAACGGTCATCGTGGGGATCGGGTGGCGGGTTCGAACGGAATCGGGCATTGGATTGACACACGGAAAGGCACGCACGCCAAACGCGCGTCCTTCCGGCTGCGTACATTGTGCGGAAATCCGAGGATCCGGGCAACATCAAACCGCGCATGATTTCTGTGATTTTGCGCAACACCCCGCTCCGATATCTTGACAATCCGGCAACCCTCCGCTAGCGTGACAAGGCCCTCGCGGCGGATCATGCGATCCGACCGCACAAGGGGGCACCTTCGGGCATATTTCAGATCCAGCGAATGCAACTTGGGAAAAGCAGGACCAGCAAGGCGAAACGGGTGGCCGTCTTGGTTGACACTTCGACCACTTGGGGTCGGGAGGTGATCGCCGGCATTCACCGATACAGTTGCGGTGGCGCGGACTGGCAGTTGTTTGTGGAAGCCCGGGGCGTGGAACAGCGTCGCTGGCTCCCGACATCGTGGCGGGGCGATGGCGTCATCGCGCGGGTCGGGTTCACCGATCTGGCGAAGCGGTTGCGCTCGCTGCGGGTTCCTGTCGTCAATGTTTCCGGCATCAGCCTTCCCGAGGCGAGATTCCCGCGGGTGGCTTCCGATCAGGCGGCGGCCGCGGAAATGGCGGCTGCCCACCTGATGGAGCGCGGGTTCAAGCACTTCGCCTACTTCAGCCTGTTAGGAGTGGGTTACGTCGCGGAGCACCAGCAGGCGTTCGAGGATCGGTTGCGCATGGCCGGCCACCGCTGCGAGGTATTCTCGGTGCAGCCGCAGATTGGCGCCGAACCCGATTGGAATCTTGATCTGCGCCGCCTCGGCAAGTGGCTAGCCCGCATGCCCAAGCCGCTGGCCGTTTTCACATGGAGTACGAGCAGCGCGCGCGAGGTGATCTACGCCTGCGGCCAATGCGATCTCGCGGTGCCCGAGGAGGTGGCGGTGCTGAGCGGTTCCAACGACGACCTGCTGTGCGAGGTGGCTCCGGTTCCCATTTCAGCCATCCAGTTGGGTGCGGAACAGATCGGTTTCCAGGCGGCATCCGAGCTTGATCTCTGGATGCGGTCACCCGAATCCAAGCCCGCAGGGGAAATCCTGATTCCCCCGGTGGGTGTTATCGAGCGGCGTTCCACCGACACGCTGGCGATTGACGACCCGTCGCTCGTAAAAGCGCTCCGCTTCATCCGCGAGAATCCCGCCCTGCCCATCCAGGTGTCGGATGTCGCGCGGGAAGCCGGGATGTGCAGGCGGGCGCTTGAGCAAAGGTTCCAGCAGCTTCTGGGACGGTCACCAGCCGCCGAGATCCGCCGTGTCCGCATCGAGCGCGCCCTCGAGATGCTGAGGTGTACCGATCTTCCTGTGGCCACGGTGGCGGAGCGCGCGGGATTCAGCAGCCCGGAATACATGTCATCCGTGTTTCGCCAACATCTCACCACGACACCTCTGCACTATCGAAAGCAGGAACGGAATTCGAAGTAGGACCGGCTCCGAGATAGGATGGCATTCCAACCCCGGGCTTTCCGGCCTGTGCGCAAAACCACAGAATTGTTGCGCAAACACCGGTTGCGCGAGATCCCGATTCCCCGGATGTTGCTTGGCGGCACCGCATACCACGCGCCAACGCCCATGCTCCACAAACCCCGATTCCTTTCCCTGCTCCGAGCCCTAATGTTCGTGGCGACTGCCGCCGCCACGCCGTTGTCAGCCGCAAGCGCGGTTCTGGTAGAGGCCGAATCGTTTTCAAACACCGGCGGATGGAAGGCCGACACCCAATCCGTCGAACAAATGGGATCGGTCTATCTGCTGGCCCACGGGGCAGGCAAACCGGTGGCCGACGCGTCCACCACCGTCACATTCCCCGAAGCGGGATTCTATCATCTCTGGGTCCGCACCCGCAATTGGATCTCCGGAAACTGGGAGCCACCCGGCCGGTTTCAAATCGCCATTAACAGCTCCACGGTTCCCGCGGTTTTTGGCACCGAGGGAGACGCGTGGCATTGGCAGGACGGCGGCACGGTCACGATCACGGGCACCACAGCCAGCGTCTCGCTCCACGATCTATCCGGCTTCGACGGCCGCTGCGACGCGATCGCGTTTGTGGCGGGCAGCGACACCCCGCCACCCGATTCGGGCGCCGCGCTCAGAACCTGGCGTATGAATGTTAGGAACGAGGCTCCGCAACCCGCGGACGTCCGGAACTTCGATTGCGTCATCACCGGCGGGGGCATGGCCGGGTGCTGCGCGGCCATCGCGGCGGCCCGCTCCGGGGTGAAAGTCGCCCTGATCCACGACCGCCCCGTGCTGGGTGGCAACGCGAGCCAGGAAGTCCGGGTGGCCACCCGCGGCCAGATCCGCCATCCGATCGTGGATGAAATCGACACCCTGGCGTTGGGCAACCGCGACAATGGCACGGTCAGCGCGGATTCCTCACGTCTCACGGTGATCGGAGCCGAGAGCAATATCACCCTGTTCATGCCATGGCGGGCCGAAGGTGTGGTCACCGACCCCGCAAGCCGCCGCATCCTCGGCGTGGATGCCCGCCACACCCTAACTGGCCAGCGGGTCAGGCTCAATGGAGGAGTTTTCATCGACTGCACGGGCGACGGATGGATCGGCTACTGGGCGGGAGCCGACTATCGGATGGGCACCGAATCCGCCTCGGAGTTCGGCGAGTCGCTGGGAAAAGCCACGGCCAACGCGATGACCATGGGAAATTCCCTGATGTGGAAAACCAAGACCGGGACGGCGGATTCCACATTCCCCGCCGTGCCATGGGCGATGGACGTGGCGGGCACCGCGGCCTCCACCGGCGGCGACTGGAACTGGGAATACGGCATGCGCAAAAACACCATCGACGATGCCGAACACATCCGCGATCACCTGCTGCGGGCCATTTATGGCAATTTTTCCAATGCCAAAAAACTCGCCACAAACAGCAAACTCGAATTCGACTGGGTGCCCTTCATCGCCGGCAAGCGCGAGTCGCGCCGGTTGTTGGGCGACCACATCGTCACCCAGCAGGACATGGTCAACGCGGTTTATTTCGAGGACGCGGTGGGGACCACCGACTGGGGGATCGACCTGCATTTCGAGACCGGCACCAGTTATCTATCTGGCTATCAGAAAACCAACATCGCCCGGCCCTGCTATTTCCCGTTCCGCAGCCTTTACTCGCGCAACATTCCGAACCTGATGATGGCCGGGCGCGATTTCTCATGCACCCACGTGGGTCTGGGATCGCCGCGGGTCCAAAACACCACCGGCCAAATGGGCGTGGCCGTCGGCTATGCCGCGGCGCTCTGCAAACAATACTCCATCCTTCCCCGCGACATCTACCGCACCGCCGCGCGCACCACCGAACTCCAGGCGCGCATCACCGGCACCTGGCCCGCCAGACCCACCGCAAGCGGCGTCGCCATCGACAACTCGGATGCCTCCGGCGTCAGCATCGCGGGAACATGGACCGCCAGCACCTCCGTTGCCGGCTATCAGGGAGCCAACTATCTGCTGGACGGCAATACCGCCCGCGGAGCCAAGCGCGTCGGGTTCACCCCCTCCAACCTCGCGCCTGGCAATTACCTCGTGGCCATCCGTTGGACCGCCGATACCAACCGCTCCAGCAGCGTTCCGGTATGGGTATTCACCACGCCGCCCGCAACCACCGACCTGACAACATCGGAACTGGTCTCCATCCGCAACACCCAGCCCAATTCCACGCTCACCCCTGGCGCTCTTGAGGTTGGCCGTTACGCGCCAAACGATTTCACCCGCGGCCTGTTGCGCTTCAACCTCTCGGCGCTGCCCGCGACGGCTGTCATCCGCTCCGCCTCGCTCGTGCTGGCATCCCCGGGCGCCGATCCGACGACCGCTTCCGGTCCGGCCGGCGCCGATGGCATCCGCCTCTATCAAACAACCGAATCGTTCACCCCGGTTTCCGTTTCATGGAACAAGCGCGATGCAGCCACCGCATGGACCACCGCGGGCGGCACTTTCGACGCCGCCAACCCGCTCGCGGTCATCTCCTCCCCCACCGACCCCGGTTTGGTGGAACCGGGCGAACGGTTCACGTTTTCCTCCGCCGCTCTAACCTCCGCGGTGGATGCCGCACGCCGTCTCGCAACGCCAAACCTGCACCTGATGGTCCGCACTCCGTCGCTCGATTCCAGCTACAACGCGCGCAAACTCTACCTTTTCGAGGCCGCCACGCTCACGGTGTCGTTGTTCGTTCCCGCCCTCCCGGCAACCTACACCGTGAACCAACGCCAAAGCGGCGGCCAATGGAACGTGCTCGGTCCGCACGATATCACCGACGCGGGAGTCACCGTGATCGTCGGCAATGACAACGCCAACGGCTGGGTGGTCGCCGACGCGGCGCTGTTCTCGCCAAACGGTGGCGACGACGACCGCGATGCGGACGGCCTGCCGGATTGGTGGGAGCGCTGGCATTTTCTGTCCGAAACCAACGCCAAACCCACGGAAGACACCGATCACGACGGGCAAACCAACGCCATCGAGTATCTAACCGGAATGGATCCCCAATCCTCGTCCTCAAAATTCGAGGCCCGTGCGGTGCTCGACAGCCAAGGCGGCGGCTGCGCGCTGAGCTGGCCCAGCGCCGATGGCCTCAGTTACCGAATCGAGTCGTCAACCGACTGCGCGACATGGACCACGTGGCAGGAGCGCATTGCCGCGACCCCACCCCAAAACCACTGCGTCGCTCCGGTCAACGGGCGAGCGCGATTCTTCCGCGTCGTGCTTGAAAACTGAAACGCCATGATGATTCCACAATACGCAAAATCGAAGATTATTTGCGCAAACTTCCGTTGTGGTACCCGGCCGAAAGTCGGATATTCGTCACTGACTTTCGGACAAACCCCGTATGTGACCGAATCGTCCCGCCACTTCGGGGACGCGCAAGCTCGGCATGTTCCGTAACCCTTCTTCCAACCCCAATTCCAGAACCCGCGTCGCCGGAAGCGACACCTAACACAAGCCAAAGCCAAATCCATGAAATTCCAGTCCAACCCATTCCTCCGGACCTTCGCCTTCGCCACCCTCTGTCTCACCCTGGGCCCGGCCGCCCACGCCGACGACTACCAGTGGAACGGCACTTCCACCAGCAGTTGGGCTACGGCCGGCAACTGGGTAACCGCCTCCGGAACGTATTACGGCCGGGCGGTCACCGCCGGTGTCGCCCCCACGGGAGGCACCTTCGCCCACCGGCTGAACGTGCTCAACGGCGCCGGCAGTCCGCTGATCTACGACAGCTCTCTCGGCAATACCGTGTATGCCAATACGGCCTCCGGTCAGCGCGGCCTTGTCATGTCGAGCGGCACCGCCACGGCCCTCGCCCCAGCCAGTTCCTTCATTATCGCGGGCGGCTCATTCTCGACCCTCGGTTCCAGCGCGGCCGATGCGATTGGCAACTCCGCCGCTTCCGGCACGACATCCGTGCTGACCGTCAACGGCGGCGAATTCATCGGCTCTGGCGCAGGGACCATCATCAATTTCGGTGGCACCAACAATGTCTCCACCTTCAACATACTCTCCGGCAGCGCGACCCTGACCACCCTCACCGCCTCAAACTCCGGAGGTGGCTCCGGCACGGTCAATCTCGATGGAGGGACTCTGTCCGTCAACAAGATCAACAAAATCAGCACCGGCACGGCCACCTTCAATTTCAATGGCGGCACACTCAAGGCCCGGCAGAACGATGCCGCGTTCATCAGCGGCCTCTCAGCCGTTTACGTCAAAAGCGCTGGAGCGATCATCGACACCAACGGCTTCGATGTCACCATCGGCAACATCCTGCGTGATGGCGGCGGTGGCGGCGGACTAACAAAGAAGGGCACCGGCACCCTCACTCTCACCACGGCTCCCACCTACACGGGGGCAACGGTAGTCAACGCAGGCACGCTCGCGTTCAACGCAACGGGAGCCCTCGATAACACCATCTCCGGCGCGGGCAGCCTCGCCATCGGCGGCGCCGTCACCCTCGGCGGAACCAACACCTATCTCGGAGCCACCAGCGTGAACTCCGGCGCACTTACCCTCAACGGCTCGCTCACCTCCAACATCACGGTCGCCGGCGGAGCCAACCTCGCCGGCGAGGGATCCACCACCGGCTCCCTGACATTCACGGGCACCTCCGCGCTTTCCTTCAACACCTCCACCCCCGGCGCGTTCACGGCTGGGTCCATCAATGCCACGGGAGCCGCCGTCTCGATCGCCCCCATCGGCACGGGAGCCGGTTCAGGCATCGTCGTGCTACAAGCGGCCGGAGGCATCACCGGCACCATCGGCACCGAGTTCATTGGCAGTTCCCGGTTGTCGCTTTACTACAACGTCGGCAACACCCAGCTTCTCGCCAACTTCACACCCGCCACGCTAACATGGAAAGGCAATGACCTCACCAATCCGACCTTTTGGGACACCGATGTGACCGCCAACTGGGACAATGGCGGATCGCCGGACAAGTTCCTCGCGGGTGACAACGTGCTGTTTGACGACACCGCGTCCGATTTCACCGTGGCGGTGCAAGCCGAGATTTTCCCCGGAAACATCACCTTCGGCAGCACGGGCACCAACGACTACACCATCACCGGGGCCGCCATCAGTGGCGGTTGCACTCTCACCAAAAATGGCGACTCCTACCTGTATCTGAACACCCCCAACACCTACACGGGCACCACAACCATCAACGCCGGAATGATCGTCGCCGGCCACAACTCGGCGCTCGGCAGCACGGCGGCCGGAACCACCGTCGCCGCCGGTGGCGCGCTTGATATCAATAACAAGAATCTCGGCACCGAAGTCATCACCATCTCCGGCGATGGCGACGGCACCGGAGCCCTGGTCAACATCGGCGGCGAACAGATCAACGCGATCGGCCGCCTCGTGCTCGGCGCCGATGCCGCTATCGGCGGCTCAGGCCGCTGGGATCTCCGCAATTCAACGCCCACCCTGGACATGGGCGGATTCACCCTCACCAAGAAAGGCCTCAACTACGTGGGACTTGTCGGGGTCACCGTGGCAAACCCCGGCGACATCGATGTGACGGAAGGCACATTCTCGATCCAGACATCCACCACCATGGCAGGATCGGACACCAACACCATCACCGTCCGCAGCGGAGCCTTGCTCGCAAGCTGGCAGGCAGCCAACCCGACCCCATGGAGCCTTGATCTGAAAAACGGCTCCACGCTGCGTTCCGAAAGCGCCGCGGTGGCAGCCAACAATACCTGGACCGGCCCTGTCACACTGGAGGATGCCGGCACCGTGACCATCGATGCCATCGGAAGCATGACCATCGCCGGCGTGATCTCCGGAACCGATTCAGGCATCACCAAAACAGGCGCGGGTGTCACCTATCTCGAGGGAGCCAATACCTACACCGGCGCCACCACCGTCAATGCGGGAGCACTCGTAATCAGGAACACCGCCGCGCTCGGATCCACCGGCGTGGGCACCACCGTAAACAACACCGGCCGCATTGAGCTCGACAACCTCACCTGCAGCGGCGAAGCCATCACCATCACCGGCGACGGGGGCAACTTCTGGGGACCACTCCAAGGCCGGGCGGGCATCAGCGTCTGGACCGGCAACGTCACGGTGGCCGCCAATTTGGCCCGCATCGGAGCACAGGCCGGAGCCAGCCTGGAAGTTTCCGGGGTGATCGACAGCCCCACCAACCACAACCTCCTCCTCCGCCCCGCGGATCTAACCTCCACGGTGATCCTCTCCGGCGCGAACACCTACACCGGCCCAACCTCGATCGTCGGCGGCGTCGTCAGCGTCAGCCATATCGGCAGTGTTGCCGGAGGCCCCAGCAACCTCGGCGCGCAGACCACCGTGGCTGACGGCACCATTCACATGAGCCTGGCGGGTGCCACCGGCCTGCTGCGCTACACCGGCACCGGCGAAACCACCAACCGCGTGATCGACCTTTTCGCACCCACCAACGGCGCCTACCTTGAGCAGTCCGGCACCGGGCTGCTCAAATTCACCGCCGACCTAACCGCCACCGGTGCCGGGACCAAGAACCTCGCCCTGCAAGGTTCCACCGCAGGTATCGGCGAACTCGCCGGGGCCATCGTGGACAACTCCGCCACCAACAAGACCACCGTCACCAAGACCGGCACCGGAACCTGGGTGCTCTCGGGAAACAACACGTTCACCGGCAATGTGACCATTGATCTTGGCGTGCTCCGGATCACCAACTCCAACGCGCTGGGCACCGGCACGAAGAGCATCGGCATCAACGCCTCCGCCAACAAGTGGCTGGAACTCGACGGCTCCGGCGGAAACATCACGCTGCCCGCCTCGTTCACGTTCTACACCAGCGGTGTCAACGGAGTCATCCGCAACACGGCGGGCGACAACGTGATCGATAGCCCCATCACCATGATGGTAGGCAATGGCAACAGCAAAATCCTCTCGGACAACGCCGGTTCGCTGACGCTGAATGGAAACATTGACGCCAACACCACCACCCGTGTCCTCGACTTGGGCGGAAACTCCACCGCCAACAACGCCTTCAACGGCGTGCTGAGCAACGCCAATACCCCCGGCCTTGCCAAGTCCGATGCCGGCAAGTGGACGCTCAACGGCGTGAACCTCTACACCGGAGCCACCACCATCACCGGCGGAACCCTGGTCATCGGCGCCACCGGCTCCATCGACGCCAGCGCCTCGCTCGCCATCTCTGCCGGCGCGGCACTCGACACCACCGCCAAGTCCGGTTACACCCTGCCGCCCACGGTTTCGATCAACCTCGATGGCGACACCGGCACCTGCGGCCTCATCAACGCCGCCGGCCAGGCCCTCGACATTGACGGTGCCGCCGTCACCTTCAACGTGACCGGCACGCTCGCCTCACCGGTTTATGTGCTGGCCAACTACGGCAGCATCAGCGGAACCCCGGCTTTTGCATCCGCCACGCCGCCCTCCAGCTATACGCTGGACTATGCCTACAACGGCGGAACCCAGATCGCCCTCGTGCGATCGGCTTCCGACTATGACGATTGGATGGATCTCTATCCGTCGATCACCGGTGCCGACAAACTTCCCGGCGCCGATCCCGATGGCGATGGCCTAACCAACTTTGAGGAGTACGCCTTCGGCCTCGCGCCTAACAACGGAGCCTCGGTCAACCCGATCAGCCAACCGCTCGGCAAAGCCACCGGCATCTTCAAATACACCCGGCGCGCCACTCCCGCCAGCACCGGCGTTACCTACACCTTCGAATCATCCACCACGCTGAACGGCGCGTGGACACCCTTCACCCCGGACTCCGCCACCTCCGACTCCAACACCCCGGTTGAGGAAATCACCGTGGACGTCCCGGACTCCCTGCTTTCGAATCCCGCGATCTTCATCCGGGTCAAGGCGGTGAAACCCTGATCCATGGCCGCAACTCTCCGGAACGCCATCCAAGGGAATCCGTTTCCCTGAGTCCACCCAATCCCGGCTGAATCGGTTCCTCCGGTCGACTCCGCGTCGGCTCTCGCGCTCGCGTGGGGTGCGGGGCGTGAGCCGGAAGGCCGCTTCCGGAGCATAATCCATTGGAGATGATAGGATTTCTTGGCCGATAGGACGAGCAACATGGTTTCGCATCGGCCCGGTAGGCGAGGCAGTCTTATGAGACTCCAGCGATTGCTGTTGCCTTGGGAAGGAATGTCAAATGGCGAACCGGACCCGGCCGCCCGAGGCGCATCGATAGACCGGCACTTTGGCCGAGCCGAAACCGACAACCGCGGCGGGCTTTCCTCTGGTTTTGCGCTTGGGCGCGCGGGTGGCCGGAGGGGGGGTGTTGGAAGCGGCTTGTTGGGTTGTCGCCAATTTGTCGCCAGAGGTGTCCATGGCGGGGGCCGAAGCGTCAACCGGAGGTGCGTTTCCGGGACTTGATCCATTGGAAATGAATGGATTGTGAATGGCGCACCCGTAGGGACTCGAACCCCAAACCTTCTGATCCGTAGAATGGCGTAAAGCGTTCATAATAAGCGTGTTACAGCCGATAGTAGCCCGTATTTGCCGCAGTTGGCAATCATGATTTTCAACCATTTTTGCCAACTGAAACATATATGGACAACTGGTTGTCGCCATTTGTCGCCACATGTTGCGTTAGATGATGGTTGACACCGCCAACACCGGCATGGACAAGCCAACTGATTCGCCGCGCACCGAACAAACCACCGACCCGCTACTCACTGAAAAAGACGCATGCGCCTACCTCCGCGTGAGCAAACGCAACCTCTACTGCTGGCGCATGGCCGGGCTGATACCGTATTTCAAGATCGGCCGCGCCGTGCGGTTCCGGAAATCCGAGGTGGACGCGGCTCTGGAGAAGATGCGGATTAGGGCAACCTAGGTCTCTCCTGCCGTTGCTTGAATTCAAGCTGGCATTCAACAGCGACCCCTGTTACTGATCGCGCCAGACACCTTGTTCCAATGCCCATGACCGAAGCCGATACTTGCCGGAAGTTCGTAGTCCCCGCTCTCCAACGGGCCGGTTGGGATTGCGAGCCTCACAGCATCGCCGAGCAGCGGACCATCACCGACGGCAGGATCATACCGGTCGGAAAGGGGTTCGTCCGCAAGTCTCCAAAGCGGGCCGACTACCTGCTTGTTTTCCAGCGTGGATTCCCTCTTGGCGTGGCTGAGGCCAAGGGAGCCTGGAAATCCGCGGGAGCCGGATTGCAACAGGCCAAGGAATATGCCGAAATGCTCGGGCTGATGTTTGCCTACGCCACCAACGGACTCGAAATCATCGAGTTCGACTACTTCACGGGCAAGGAAACCTTGCTGGCCTCCTTTCCGACCCCGGACGAATTGTGGGCACGCTACCGGGCAGGCCGGGGCATCAAGGACGATGCCGCCGCCGAAAAGTTTCTCTCGCCGATCAACACCGCGGTCAGGAAGGGCGAACGCTACTATGCCCAAATCGCCATCAACCGCGCCGTGGAAGGCATCGTGCGGGGAGACCGGCGGCAGCTCATCACCATGGCCACCGGCACCGGAAAGACCGCCGTGGCGTTCCAGATTTGTTGGAAACTGTGGAACGCCCGCTGGAATCCCAAGGACGAACACCGCCGCCCGAAGATCCTCTTCCTGGCCGACCGCAACCTCCTGGTGGACCATCCCAAGGACGGCATTTTCGCGGCGTTCGGTGATGCCCGCCACAAGATCGAGTCGGGGCAGGTGGTGAAGGGACGCGAGATGTATTTCGCCATCTATCAGGCTCTCGCGGGCGATGCCAACCGCGCCGCCCTGCATCGGGAGTTTCCCCGCGATTTCTTCGATCTGGTGATCGTGGACGAATGCCACCGGGGCAGCGCCCGCGACGATTCCAACTGGCGGGAAATCCTCCAGTGGTTCGAGCCCGCCTTCCAGCTTGGCATGACCGCCACGCCCTTGCGCGATGAAAACCGCGACACCTATCTGTATTTCGGCAATCCCATCTATCAATACACCCTGCGCCAGGGAATCGAGGACGGCTTCCTTGCCCCCTATCGCGTCCACCGGGTCGTCAGCGAGTGGGACGCGGCGGGCTGGCGGCCGAGCAAGGACGAACTGGACCGCTACGGCCGCGCCATCCCCGATGAGGAATACCAGACCAAGGATTTCGAGAAGGCGGTGGCACTTCGCGCGCGCACGGAAGCCATCGCCCGCCATCTCACCGGGTTCCTGAAAAAAACCGACCGCTTCGCGAAAACCATCGTCTTCTGCGTCGATCAGGACCACGCCGACGAAATGCGGCGGTGCATCGCCAACCTCAACACCGACCTCGTCCGGCAGTATCCCGACTATGTGTGCCGCGTGACCGCCGACGAAGGCGACATCGGGCGCGGCCACCTTGAGCGGTTTCAGGATGTGGACCGCACCACGCCCGTCATTCTCACCACTTCCCAGCTTCTCACCACCGGTGTTGATGCCCCGACCTGCAAGAATGTGGTGCTGGCGCGGGTGGTCGGCTCCATGAGCGAATTCAAGCAGATCATCGGGCGCGGAACCCGCGTGCGCGACGATTACGGCAAGCTCTGGTTTTCCATCCTCGACTATACCGGATCGGCCACGCGCATGTTTGCCGATACCGAGTTTGATGGCGACCCGGCATTCGTCAGCGAGGAGCAGTTGAAAGACTATTGGGAAAGCCAAAACCTCAATGATGCTGGCGACGGCGAAACCACCGAATCACCCGACACCCCGCAACCTTTGCCTCCGGGCGGTGGCACCATCAGCGATCCGCCACCTGGGCCACCACGCAAGTTCTTCTTTGACGGTGGCCAGGTTGAGATAGTCGCCCACCTCGTCTATGAACTCGACCCCGACGGCAAGCAACTGCGGGTCGTCCGCTACACCGACTACGCCGGGGAAAAGGTCCGCTCGCTGTTCCCCGATGTTAGGAAACTGCGGCAGGAGTGGGCGGACCCGGCGGCACGCGCGGCCATCATCGAGTCACTCGCTGAGCGCGGCATCAGCTTTGACGATCTCGCCGACGCATCCGGGCTTCCCGAGGCGGACCCGTTCGACCTGATTTGCCACCTTGCCCACAACGCCCCGCTGCGCACCCGCCGCGAACGCGCCCAGGCGCTCCGCTCCGAAAAGAAAGACTTCTTCGACCAATACGGACCGGAAGCCCGCGCCATCCTCGAAGAATTGTTGGAAAAATACGCCGAACACGGCACCGCGCAATTCGTCCTGCCCGATGTGCTACACATTCCGCCGATCTCCGGGCATGGGCAGCCATCCGAAATCGTGGATCTGTTCGGCGGTGCCCGGCACCTCCGCGAAGCCGTGTCCCGACTCCAGGCTCTCCTTTATGCCTCCTAATCAAATCACACTCCTTTCTACCGACATCTGGAAGCACATCGCCCGGCAGGCAAGGATTACCCGCTGCCATGTGGCTGTGGCCTATGTTGGCACGGACGCCCCTCGGTTGCTCCCGTTGCAACCGGGCAGCATCCTCGTGTGTGATTTCTCGCGCTCCGCGCTTGAACGGGGGCTCACCAATCCCTCAGCCATCCTGCAATATCTGGAACAAGGGGTCGAGGTCCACTCCCATGAAAACCTACACGCCAAGGTGTTCTCGTTCGGGGATGTGGCATTTGTTGGATCTTGCAACGCCTCGGCCAATTCGGAGGAGCGATTGACTGAGGCTGCGGTCCGAATTACCGATCCGAAATCGGTGATCGATGTTTCCAATTTCGTTCTGAGCTTGCGTGGCGTCCGGGTTGGTCCGGAGTTGGTGGAGCAGTTCAAGAAATACTATCGCCGTCCCGCTTGGGAGAATAAAAAGTTGCCCCGCTCGGGAGGTCCGTCCCACCTGCCTCTCTGGATTGCCAGATGGTCCCGCGCCGCGTCTGACAAGGCCGAGTCCATCGAGAGGAAAACCCGGAGTCTCGCCCTGGCCGCCATTACCGACTCGTCTAAATTTGCGCTGTCATGGTTCGAGTGGACCACCGCTCCCCCGGCAGCCATCCGGAACCTTTCCGGCGAGATCATTCAAATCGATGACACATCCCCGGAGCGCGAGGTCCATCCACCGGCCCGTTTTCTGCGCGATGAAGCCATTCCTGGCAAAGGCGGAAGGATCATCCGGGTTGAAGCCCCGAAAGACCTGAAACCGATTCCGTTGTCACGGATTTACAGGCGGCTGGACCCGGCCGCCAGATCCGCTCTTGAAGCGATCAAGCAGTCCGGGCTCATTCGCGATCCCGCGCTTGCCAAACAGCTCCGCCAACTCTGGTAACCACCCATGCCCGCCAAGAAAGCCACCACCCAACGAGCCAGGAAGGCTCCCGCCGAACTCACCACCGCCCAGCGTCTCGGCGCGGTGGTGAAATCCGCCCGTGACATCATGCGCAAGGACAAGGGCCTGAACGGCGATCTTGACCGCCTGCCGATGCTCACCTGGATCATGTTCCTGAAATTTCTCGACGACCTTGAACAGGCGCGGGAGATCGAGGCGGAACTGGCCGGGGAAAAATTCAAGCCCGCCATCGAGAAACCGTACCGCTGGCGCGATTGGGCGGCTAATCCCCAAGGCATCACCGGTCCGGAACTGCTCGCCTTCATCAATAGCGAGGAATGCACCCGCCCCGACGGCAAGAATGGTCCGGGACTGTTCGCCTACCTGCGGGCGCTTGGCGGCAATGGCGACGGCCGCCGCGAGGTCATCGCCACCGTGTTCTCGGGGGTCGATTCCCGGATGCGCTCGGGCTACCTGCTCCGCGATGTGATCGACAAGGTGGGCTCGATCCACTTCACCTCGTCCGACGAGTTGCACACGCTCGGCGCGCTCTACGAAGGGATGCTGCGGGAAATGCGCGACGCCGCTGGCGATTCCGGCGAGTTCTACACCCCGCGTGCCGTAGTGCGCTTCATGGTCGAGGCGGTGGACCCGCGGCTTGGCGAGGTGATCGAAGACCCGGCATCCGGCACTGGCGGCTTTCTCGTCGAGGCGTTCACCCACCTCTCCAAGCAGGTCAAAACGGTCGCCGACCGCAAGACGCTCCAGACCCGCTCCGTGCAGGGCATCGAGGCGAAGCCCATGCCCTACCTGCTCTGCCAGATGAACCTGCTGCTGCACGGGCTCAACGCGCCGCGCATCGCCCCCGCCAACGCGCTGGGCGAGAAACTAACGGAACTCGGCGACAAGGACCGCGTGGATGTGATCCTCACCAATCCGCCTTTCGGCGGCGCGGAGGAAAAGGGCATTCAGGACAACTTCCCGCAGGACAAGCGCACGGCGGAAACCGCCCTGTTGTTCCTCCAACTCATCATGCGCAAGCTCAGGCGCGGGCCAAAGCCCGGTCGTGCCGCCGTGGTCGTGCCCAACGGCACCCTGTTCGGCGATGGCGTGTGCGCCCGCATCAAGGAGGACCTGCTCAAGGAGTTCAACCTCCACACCATCGTCCGCCTGCCCAACGGCGTGTTCTCGCCCTACACCTCCATTCCCACCAACATCCTGTTCTTCGACCGCACCGGCCCGACCAAGGAGGTGTGGTATTACGAGCAGCCCTTGCCCGAGGGGCGGAAGAACTACACCAAGACCCAGCCGATCCAGTTCGAGGAGTTCGCCGACTGCCTGCAATGGTGGGGCAAACGGAAGGAGAACGAACGCGCGTGGAAGGTCCCGGCCAAGGACTTGCTGGCCAACGGCTGCAACCTCGACCGCAAGAATCCAAACGCCACGGAGGACATCACCCACTTGCCGCCGGAACAACTCGCCGCATCCATCCTTGAGAAGGAAATGCGCATCGCTGAAATCGTGAAGGGAATCCAGAAGCTGCTGGCAAAGGGGGCAAAGGCATGAAGGGGTGGCAAATTGTTCCGCTGGGTCAGGTCATCCGCCAGCGAAAGGAGTTCATCGAGATCGACGACCTGCAAACCTACAAGCGGGCGAGGGTTCAGCTACACGCCAAGGGCATTGTGCTGCGGGATGTTGTGGAAGGCAGCATGGTAAAGACCAAACGGCAGCAAGTCTCCCGTGCCGGTGAGTTCCTTGTGGCCGAAATAGATGCGAAAGTCGGCGGCTTCGGAATCGTGCCTGATGACCTCGACGGGGCGATTGTAAGCAGTCACTACTTCCTGTTCGAAATCGACGAATCCAAGCTTGAACGTCGGTTTCTCGACTTCTTCATCCGCACCCCTGCATTCCGCGACCAGGTAGAAGCCCAAGGTTCCACCAACTACGCTGCGATTCGGCCTGCGCATGTTATTGCCTATCAAATCCCCCTGCCGCCGCTTTCCGAGCAACGGCGGATCGTCGCCCGGATCGAAGCCCTCGCCGCCGAAATCGCCGAAGCCAAGCGGCTGAGACAAGAGGCGGTCGCGGAGGCGGAGGCGATGGGCAAAGCATGGTTGAATCACCGGATTGAATCTGCGGCCGAGCAATACGGGTTGGAACGAATGGGTGGCGCTGCAACTTCTGCAGCTGGTTTCGGTTTCCCCAAGAGCTACCAAGGACGCGCTGATCTTGATTATCCGTTCGTGAAGGTGAGTGACATGAATCTTCCGGAGAATGCTCGGAACATCACCACTGCTCAGAACTGGATTGATAAACATGATGTGGAGGAAATGCGTGTCCGAATCTACCCCGTCGGCACGGTCATTTTTCCGAAAATTGGTGGGGCCATTGCGACTAACAAACGGAGGGTGCTTTCCGTGCCCGCGACGTTCGACAACAATGTGATGGGACTTATTCCTACAGACAGATTGTCGTCGGATTTCTTGTTCGCTGTCATGCAGAACTTCGATCTCACCCAGCTTCAAGCTGGAACGTCTGTGCCCGCGATCAGCCAGGGCAAAGTTGAGGAGATTCAGGTCGCTGTGCCGCCACTGCCCGAGCAACGCCGCATCGTCGCCGAACTGGATGCCTTGCAAGCGCAGGTGGACGGCTTGAAGCGCCTGCAATCCGAGACCGCCGCCGAACTCGACGCCCTGCTTCCCGCCATCCTCGACCGCGCGTTCAAGGGCGAGCTTTAGTTTCCTGAAAATTTTACTGGACAAAAGAACACTTCGACCCCACATTATCAATCAGCCATGGCAAAAGATTCCAAGATCGAATGGACACACCACACCTTCAACCCCTGGTGGGGTTGCGCCAAGGTTTCGCCCGCGTGCACGCATTGCTACGCGGAAGCGTGGGCAAAGCGGGTTGGCAGCACCGTGTGGGGCAAGGATGCGCCCCGCCGCTTCTTTGGCGACGCGCATTGGAACGATCCCGTTCGCTGGCACCGGGAGGCGGCGCTGCAAGGAGTGCGTAGACGGGTTTTCTGTGCCTCGATGGCGGATGTCTTCGAGCGTAGGGCGGAACTCCACCAATGGCGGGAACGCTTGTGGCGGCTGATAGAAGCAACTCCCTCGCTCGACTGGCTCCTGCTTACAAAACGGCCGCACAATGTCCGTTCGATGGTCCCCTGGGGAGCATCCTGGCCGGAAAATGTCTGGCTGGGTTGCACGGCGGAGAACCAGATCTGGGCCGACAAGCGTGTTCCCGCGCTTCTGGAAGCTCCCGCTAATGTCCGGTTCCTGAGTTGCGAACCCTTGTTGGGTCCATTGGATCTGAGCCGCTACCTCTCGTCCGACCCCGCACAAAGCATCCATTGGGTGATCGCCGGAGGGGAAAGCGGAGCCCATTCCCGCCCGATGAATCCGGAGTGGGTGCGCGGATTGCGCAACGAGTGCCAACGCGCCAATGCGGCTTTCCACTTCAAACAATGGGGGCATTGGGTTCCAGAGGAATTGCTAACCGAGCAGCAGCGGAATGTCATCGTCTTGGACGGCCACCGTCTCGCCGCAGTTGGCAAGGGCAAGGCCGGGCGCTCGCTGGACGGCCGCACTTGGGACGAACTCCCCTTCAAGCGTCATGCCTGACATCAAACACTATCAGGGACGGGAGCAGGGATACATCAAGCATGCCCTGATCGAGAGGTATTTGGAGCCGTTCACGATCAAGATCGGGAGCAAGTGGGATGAAATCGTTTTCATTGACGCGTTCGCCGGTCCATGGGGTGCCCAATCCGATGACCTTTCCGATACTTCGTTCGGCATTGCCCTGGAGCGCTTGGCAAGGGGATTACAGGTTCTGCGGGATGTTCATAAGCGGTCCCCGAGGATACGTGCGTATTTGATAGAGAAAACTCCGGAAGCGTTCCGTAAACTTGACGCATTTGGTCAAAGGCACCAGGCCAAAGGAATCGATGTCGAGTGCCTTTCGGGCGAGTTTGAAGACCATGTTCCGATATTGGAGCGCCTGACGCGGGCCGAGAGGACTTTCCTGTTCTCCCTCATTGATCCAAAGGGATGGACTGGTCTCTCAATGGCCGTAATCGCACCTTTGATCCGCCGCCGGTCATCGGAGGTTCTGGTCAATGTCATGTCGTCGTTTGTCCATCGCTTTGCCGATGTCGACCATTGTCAGGAAAGCTATGACGACTATTTCGGCCGACCGGGTGTCCGCGAGATCATCACGAGTGCCGCGCACGAAGATCGGCAGGATGTTGTGGTGCGTGAATACTGCCGCAGCCTGCGCCACCTATGCGGCTACCAGCATGTGTCCTCGTGTGTGATTCTGGAACCTGACAAGAAGGGCATTAAGTATTTCATGGTCTTCGCCACGAACGATCCGATGGGCATCAAGGTTTTCAAGGAGGCCGAAGCCCATGCGGCGGCATTGCAAGACGAAATGAAGCACGCCAAGGAATTTGGAGATCAGATGCCCCTCTTTTCCGCAGGATCTGTCGTCCGCGTGAGCGAATCACTCCGCCGGAAATACAGAATGTTAGCATTCGCGCGGGTGGATGAACTTTTTCAGAAGAGAGCTATGGTTCCGTATGTAGAGGTATTCTGTAAGGCGATGGCGATGCCTCTCGTGACCGAGAACGAACTGCTAGAATACTTAAGATCCCACCAAAGCCTTACAGTCAGCTTAGAAAGCTCTCGAAGGCTGAAGCCAAGTATCCAAAAGAATGACACTGTTGTGAAGATTTAGGACGACACGGTGTGGAGTTCTGGCCAAGCGCCCCAAACATCAAAGCCGCCCGGAGGGTTTTGTCCTCGAAGGCCCGTGGACATTGCGACCCCAGGAACCGAGAATCCCTCCACTCAGGCTGCCACTCGTGAGAGTGGCCTCACACCTCCTGCTCTGGTCTGACGCAAAGTGTCATCCGGCCCTCGCTTGCGCAACAAACAGTTAGGTATTCACGTCAACACCAATAACGGAAATCTCATCTCAATAAAGAACTCTGCCGGGACAGAGGATGCCAAGCCGGTTCATCCGTATCGCGTTTCGCCCTGATTTCCTTCTTCGTTTCGGTCATGTCGGCGCTGAGAGCCACGCTGAACTTTGGAGTCCAGACATCCCCATCGACGTCGAAAGCGTCGCCAGGTATCGGGATCAGATCCTCCAAGGTATTCCTAAAACGGAAGAACTGCTTGCGCACCGCTTCGTTTGTCGGCGAGCCACCTGGCGGATTGCGCCAATTTCCGTTGGCAGCGAGCTTCATCAGGATTTCATACTCCTTGGTGTAGGATTTTGAGTTGGATTTCCGGAAGCCGTGTTCCTTTCGCTGCCCGCCGCAGTTGGCGATCATACGGCCACCGCAAGCAACTTCAATGGCCAGCATGTCCCAGCGCCAACCGGACTGAATACGAAACAGCGCCTTCTTTCTCACCCTGCCCCCAGCGGTGGCCGGCGGCGTTGCAAGAGTTGGCACCGCGGCGGTTCGCTCCAGTTGTTCAACCAGCGTCACGAGTTTTAGCCGGTTTGCCGACACCAGCGCCTGAATGGCAGGCGTTACCCATTTTGCGGACGGTAACAGGATCGTCACATCCCGCCGCGAGGCAAAATCGGCGGCGATACGTCCGCGATCCCCGATATGCCCTGCCGGGAGGCACAATACCACCGGACGAACGGGATCCGTGCCATTTTGGGCGGTTCCTATCTGGCGAGTCAAGCCATGAGACTCGAATCGGTTTGCGGCAAACCCGAGTGATTCGCCCAGAGAAACCGCGATGCTCTGCCAATCAGGCACCATCAGCGCGACATCGTCCGCATTCAACCCGACCGGTGGTCCGCAGGGGGCATCATCGCCAACAATCCCCAGGAATCCACCGGCCTCGTCCTGCACGACATCCAACCTTGCGGTCAGGCCCCTTGGATCCAGAACATAAGCGGCGTGGCCTGGATGGGCCTTGAGGAATCGGCGGCAGTTCTCCCAATCGGAGCCAAGATGGCTGGTCCAATCGCACACCGCCGCCCCATTGGCACCTAGAATCTCAAGCGCTCGCCAGAAGCTGGTAGTCGTCATTGGCAAAATGGTGTTCTACAAGCCATGCATCGATCGCGGGATCGGAGGTATTGCCGTTGATGGTGTCACGCTCCGGCGAAATACGGATAAGCACGCGTGATCGCCGGTTGGCAAGCTTGATGGCGAGGGCGGCTTCTAGCAGGCGTGATGATTCCAGAATTCCGGGGGCAAGATGGCTGAGGGCCTCGAATATGGGCGGACGGCTAACAGCAAGTTTCTGGCCACCAGGCACCTCAAGCTTCAGCGATTTCAATTCCGCGAACTGCACCGTGGCATTCAGGTCGCAGCACAACGCCGACGGACCATCACGCAACGGTTCCAGCGAATACCGGTTGGAGTGGGCGAGAGCAAATGGTGAGCCGTGAACGACCGTGCCGAATGCCTCGCGATACAACTCCTGGAGTTTCGCACCGCGCCCGGAAACCTGCCACTCGCCGGTTAGGCGGTTGAAGTTCGCCACATCCATCTGCTCGGGACGAAATATCTGCGAGTCCCTGTTGCCTTCGGCATCAAGGACGCCAACCCTTTTGAGTGTGTCTCCGTGCCGGACAACAAACGCATCTCCATCAGATTCTCTCAGGTGATGAACGGTGCACGCCGGGGACCTGGAGTTTTCCTTGAACCATTGAGACAGAATACATTTGAGCCGCTCGACGGATTCCGATGTGACAACGAACGACGGCATGCCGGGTTTGAGCCGGAACGACACCAACGACCGGTCCGCGTTGAGACACTGCCGGTTGAACTCACGTAGCGCCACATCAGGTGCGTGGAGCAGAATCTTGACTGCCATATCGGCAGGACCGTCATCATCCGCGCGGAGACGTTGGACAACCTGATGGTATTCCGTTTCAAAATTGAGGGTGCTTTGGCTGTCCGAGATCAGGTCGAGCAAATCGAGGCTCTCAACAAGTCCCGGGGGCGTCTGCTCGGTGGAAAAGGCAAGCACGCCAGCCAAGGCGTCGAAGTCGAAATCAGGCTCCGCAAGGTTATGAAGTAAAATGTCACGCTCCTTGAAATAGGAAGCGTAGGGAGCAAGAAGCGCGGAAATCGTATCGGGTTTCATGTCCCTCAGGACACCAGATTTCAGTAAACGGGGGCGGCGAATCGTGGTCATATCTCAAATTGGGGTGGGGGGGGTAGGATCAATATACGGCATCACGGGTGTCCGGCTAACTGAGGGTTCTGCATTCCCAAAGCGAAGAAAATGAATAGCTTGCATGAAATTCTCGATGTCACGCATTTGAACTTTCGAGTGAGATTTTCCATACTCCGCGGCGATGAACTCCGGCTGCTATTGATTGCGGTCTGCACCTACCTGATGATTGCGATCCTCCACAAGCAGATCAAGCTGCCCGGCACACTCCACAGAACTTTGCAGATTTTGAGCGTCCATCCGTTCGAAAAAGTCACTCTAAATGAACTACTTATGGAAACCGAGCACAGAACCATGCATAACGCGAATCCTAATCAATTGATGTTCAATAACTTATAACCGGACACTTGTGATACGGCATACAAAAGTTCGTGGCAGGGCCATATTTGGACACACAGGGAAGAATAGCAACAGAATTTTTTCCATAATTCATTCATTCTTAGCGTATTATCAATAGGTCTTAACTATTGTTGCCATGACCCAAGGGCACTTTGAGTGAAGCGGACGGGTGGCGGGCAGCGCGGGACATGTCCCGTTTGGCGCTCTGAACAAATCCAGACTTTTTTTCGGCCACACAGCGGGATCTGTCCATCGGATGCCGGTCGCTTCGGGACATGTCCCCACCTTGTCATCAAAGGCGAATGATTGACACCAAGCCAGACATGAACATGAAAACCAAATCAATAGAGCGAAGAGACATAAAAGATACCAACAACATATTCTATCAACAACCGGCCGATATTCGACAATGTTCTCGCGCCAACCAATTGGTAGATATCGCTGAATCCGGCGATCCAGACAACGCCGAGTGCGCCACGGCCGATCTGGCCCGCGAATTCCCCCTTCCCCTCCCCTGACCGATTTCCGCCGTCGGTCGGGCTGTGCCGGCGGCGGATCCAACTTTCAAGCGGCCAACTAACAAACAACAGCATCATCAATACCATGAAACTATCAGCCACCGGCTCAACCACCCCATTTGAAGCCTATCCGGAGTACGACGGCCAAGCCGTCTGCGTCGATGTGACACCCCTCAAGAAAACCCAATCGTCATTCGGCGAGCGCGAGACGTTCCGCATCGTGTTCGAGACGCGCGAGCTGCGGCAGGATGGCAAGCCCTATCTGCTTTTCAGCCGGGGATTCACGCCGTCGCTCCATGAGAAAGCCGCACTGCGGCAGTTTCTCAAACAGTGGCTCGGCCGCGATCTGACAGTCGCCGAGCAGAACGAGTTCGACACCGAAAACCTCATCGGCCGCCCGGCGCGTGTAAGCGTGGTTCACAGCGACTACAACGGCACCACCTACGCCAACATCGGTCTCATCCGCCCTGACAGATCCGGCGAGCCGCTCAGGCCGTCGGGCAAGTATGTCAGGCAGAAAGACCGCCAGAACAACGACGGGCGGTTCAACCCGGCGTCCAACACCGCGAACGACGCTCCCGCGGACTGGCGGCGTGTGAAGGTGCACGTCGGCCGCCACAGTGGTCTCGACCTCGGCGAACTCGACCGCGAGTCGGTGGAGGCGCTTCATGCCAAGTGGCTGCCCACGGCGCTTGCGATGCCAAAGCCGCTCAAGGCCGACCGCGACCTCATCGCCGCCCTCAAGCAGGCGAAGATGGCGCTCGACGCCGGACAGGTGGAGGACGAGGAGGACAACATTCCGTTCTAACCAAGACACGCGCGTCCATGATCCGCACATCAGATTTCCGGCATCCGCTCATCCAGGGCATCACCAGCTATCCGCGCCGGCGCGGACGCAGGCCCCGTCCGGCGGCGCTTCTTCTGACATTCGCGCTCGGCCTGCTCGCAGGCTGGCTCATTCGCGGGGGAGGCGCGTGGCCGCCATGACAGCCGGCACCGTCGCCAGAAGTCCCGCCGACCGCTTCCTCGATCTGGCCGAAGCCGGTGAGAACGTGTTTCTCACCGGTCCGGCCGGGTCGGGCAAGAGCCACGGTGTCCGGGAGTTTCTCAAACGGCATCCGGACACCCACGTGACGGCGAGCACCGGGGTGGCGGCGCTCAACGTCGGCGGCATGACCGTCCACCGGTGGAGCGGAATGTTGCTCGGCCCGGCCCCAGGGCAGGATTTCGGGCAGTATTTCGCGCAACTCTCGCGGGATGCCAAACCGGGCGTGCTCGCCGCCTTCAGCCGTGTGCGCCGCTGCGGGCGGCTGGTGATCGACGAAATCTCGATGCTTTCCGGCGGGGCGTTCGCCTATCTCGATTTCCATTGCCGCAGGATCCGGGGTGACAACAGGCCATTCGGAGGCATCCGCGTGATCGGCACTGGGGATTTCCTCCAACTGCCGCCCGTCCGTACCAACCCGACTCTTCCCTACGACTGGGTGTTCGACTCGCCCGCGTGGCCGGAGGCGGGCTTCCAAACCGTGGAACTGCGGCGGATCATGCGCCAGGACGAACCGGAATTCGTCGCGGCGCTCGGCAAGGTGCGCCGGGGCGTGATGGACGCGCCGGTCGAAAGGATCCTGCGTCCCCGTGTCAGCCTGTTCCCCAACCGTGACATCACCCGGCTGTTCACCCACAACTCGATGGTGGACCGCTGGAACGACTACTGTCTCGGCGAACTGCCCGGCCCCGAGTCGGTTAGGGAGGCGGATACGTGGGGGCCTCTCCATCAGGTGGAGTTTCTCGAAAAGAACCTGCTCACCCCGAGGGTGCTGCGCCTCAAGCCCGGTGCCAAGGTCATGTTCACCGTGAACCGGCCCGACGACGGCTTCGTGAACGGGCAGACCGGCGAGGTGGTTTCCATCGGCCCAACCGCCGTGACCGTCCGCACCCACGGCAGCGAGCTTGAGGTGTCCCCCTACCGCTGGCGCTACGACTCCAACGATCCCGGTTGCGCCTGGTTCGAACAACTGCCGCTGCGCCTGGCCAACGCCCTGACGATCCACAAGGCGCAGGGCCTGACACTCGATTCCGCATTCATCGACGTGCGCGCCGCCCGCGAGCCGGGTCAGGCATACGTCGCCCTTTCCCGCGTCCGCACGCTCGCCGGACTGCACCTCAAGGACTGGCCCAAGGGCCTCTTCGTGTCGCGGCGGGCGCTCGATTTCCATTTTCCAACAACACCCCCATGACGCCTTCCATTCCTCCAGACATCAACACCCTCGACCGGCTCGCCGCCGCGCAATTCTACGCGAACACTCTCGGCTGGGCGGTTCATCCGTTGCTTGCACCCGACAAGGGCGACCCGCAGGAGCGCGGCAAGAAGCCGCTGCTCAAGGGCTGGCGCAACCACATCGCGGCCGACATCACTCCGGATTTCCTAACCCGGTTCTTCGGTCCGGGCACCAACAACAACATCGGCTGCGTGGTTCGCCCGCCGTTCGTCCACGTCGATCTGGACAGCAAGCCGGACGCCGGGGCCTCGGTGATGGAATGGCTGGCCACCCAACCGGAACTGGCGGCGGTCCCCCGCGAACGCACGGGCGGCGGCGCACATCTGGCCTTCGTCTGCCGCGACATGCCGGAGGCGGTGATGAAGGCGAAGAAGGCACCGGCATGCCAGATCACCGGGCGGGTGAGCGCCGAACTCTATCTGGACGGACTCAATCTCGTGCTCGCTCCGTCCGTCCACAAGAGCGGGCACACCTATCAATGGGAGGTCACCGGCGACATCCCCGAGGTGAAATGGGACGACCTTTGCCGCTGGTTCGGGTTCGCCGCTCCGGAGGCGAGGAAGCCCGGCCGCCCGGCCAGGGAAAAACCCTGGTGGTCGAAGTGGGATCAGGACCTGCGCACGCTCGATCTGGCCGGAGTCATGGAGGATCTCGGCGGTCTGGGGGCCTGTCTGGATCCGGACACCAACAAATGGTCGGTGCGCTGCCCGTGGGAAACGGAGCACGGCGCGGGTCCCTGCGACGCTCCGGGATCGGACACCATCATCTTCAACCAGCCCGAAACCATGCCGGGATTCAAGTGCCTGCACGCCCACTGCGAGGCGCGCGGTATCCGCGATCTGGTGGAGTGGGCCGAAAGGCAACGGCCCGGCATCATCGCGTCGCGCTGCGCCAACCTCCGCGTCTGGCAACCCGGCAACAGCGATGCCAAGGGCCGCCCGCAAATCGTGTTGCCCGCGCTCGGCCGCGCCCACGGGGCATTCGGCACCGAACTCGGCAACCTCATCGCGCCGAAGCTCGACATGTTCCGCTTCGCCGACAACGTGGTGGAGATCCGTACCATCCGGCAGGCCGACAAAAAGGGCGCGATCCCAGGCCAGATGCTGGCCGCAATCAAACCGGCCGAACTGGTCACCGCCGTGGAGCGCACCGTCGAAACCGGCGTGATCCGCGAGGACGAGGCGGGCGACGGGGTGTTCGTGCCCAAGAGCATGAGCGAACAGGACGCGCGCATCACGCTGGTGAGCGGGTTCTTCGGCGCGTGCCTGCCCCGTGTCAGCCGGTTGCTGGATGTTCCCGTGCCCCACTTTTCCGATGACGGCAAAGTGGTCTATCCGAAACCGGGCTATGACGAACGCTTCGGCACCTGGCTCAACCCGCAGGCCCCGCAGCTCAGGACGATGGGCCATGCCGAGGCGCTGCGCTGGCTCTGCCACGATCTGTTCGGCCCGCCCGATCAGGGCGGATTCTGGTGGCACGACGAGCAGGCGCGCGTGCACGCCCTGGCACGCTTCGTCACTCCGTTCTGCCGGGGACTGATGGAATGGCGGCGCACGCCGCTCTGGATTTTCGACGGCAACCGCGAGGGCTGCGGCAAGGACACCTGCGCCGATCTGACCCACATCGCCTACACCGGCCGTTCGGTCATCTGCGCCCCGCTGTCCAAGGACTGCGACGACGAGATGAGAAAGCGGATCACCTCGGCGCTCATGGCCGGCAGCCGGTTCTTCCATCTGGCCAACATGAAGGGCCATGTCAGATACGCGTCCCTCGAAGCCGCCACCGATGATTCGGGCGTTTGGGAGGACCGCCGCCTCGGGGTGAGCGAAACGATCACCCTGCCCAACGAAACCGAGTATTCGTTTTCCGCCAACAACGCCACCTGGGAACCGGACATCGAGCGGCGCTGCCGCCGGATCCGCCTGAGGTTCACGCCCGACGACATCAACGGCCACCGCTACCGCCACACCGACATCAGGGGGTGGGTCCGCCGGCACCGGAGCGAGTTGCTTTCGGCCGTCGCCGCCCTGGTGTCCGAATGGGTGAGG
Source organism: Verrucomicrobiota bacterium (assembly GCA_017301995.1). Classification (GTDB taxonomy): domain Bacteria; phylum Verrucomicrobiota; class Verrucomicrobiia; order Verrucomicrobiales; family Akkermansiaceae; genus Luteolibacter. Next base: position 85,351 of record JAFLEH010000019.1, read on the forward strand.
CAGGGGTGCCCTCCGGGGCCGTCGCCGTTCACCTCGTTCCCGGAATGGGGGCGGGTGGTCGGCGGCATCCTCCACTGCGCCGGATTGCCCGATCCGTGCCTGCCGCACGAGGACAGCCAGTCGTCCGGCGACCAGTCCACCAGGGCGATGCGGGATTTCTTCGCCGTGGTGTTCGAACGGTTCGGCGACCGGGAGATTCTCAAGAGGGAATTCCAGGAATTCGTCCAGCATGACGAGAGCGTCCACGAGCTGTTCGACTGGATCGACTTCGCAGCGCGGCGGGGGCTGATGAGCTTCGGCAGGCTCATTGCCAGGTTCGACAAGCGCGAGTTGGGCGGCATCACCTTCCGCCTGAGGATGACCTCCAAGAACTGCGGCACCTACCGGTTTTTCCGCGCCGGGGAGGGTGAATTGCAAATTCGCCCGTCATTGCCGGAAGCGGCCACACCCGAGCAGGGACTTAGGGACTTTGAGGGACTTTCCACACCCAGCCATACGCGCGGGGAAAATGCCTGTGAAAAAAATAAAAATGAAATGCAATTAACGGCTCCAAACATGGGCGACAGGGAAAAGTCCCCCGAAGTCCCTAAGTCCCTGTTGCCTGTTTTCTGCTCGACGCGCGGCGACCTCGACCGCATCGCAGCCGATCTTGCCGGGGCCTCGCGTATCGCGCTGGACATCGAAACCTACGGGCAGGCCAAGGGCGACGGACTCGATCCCTGGAAGGGTGACATCAGGCTGCTCACCGTGTCAAAGCACGGCGGCACCGTCTGGACCATCGACCTGCGGGCCACCGGATACGAGTTGGGGCCGCTCAAACGGGTGTTGGATGACGCCCATGTCATCATCCACAACGCGCGGTTCGACCTGCTGTGGCTGCGGGTGAAATGCGGACTCAACGCCCGCAAGGCGCTATGCACGCTCACCGCCGCCCGCCTGCTCGCCGCCGGAACCAAACCCGGCAACGATCTCGACAAATGCCTGGAGCGGTATCTGCGAATCCCTCCCGCCGCCGACCACAGCCGGTCCGACTGGGCGTCCATGCTGCTCACCGAAGACCAGCTCGCCTACGCGGCCCGCGACGTGGCACACCTCCACGATCTGCTGGCCGTGATGGAAGGTGAGATCGAAATGGCGGAACTCGGAGATGTATGGGCGTTGGAATCCGCGCTGCTGCCATGCGTGGTGGATATGGAATCGGCCGGCATCCGCGTGGAGCGCGAAAAACTCGAATCCATCGCCGCCACGGCCCGGCAACGCGAGGCCCAAGCCGCCGCCGGACTCCGCGAAGCCCTCGGCAACCCGTCGCTCAACCCGGCCAGTCCGGGGCAGTTGCTCGCCGCGCTGCGGGGCAAGGGACTCGCCTTGGAATCCACCGCCGAGGAACATCTCAAGGCGGCCGACGACGGCCATCTGGTTCCCCTGGTGCTGGACTACCGGGAGGCGGGCAAACAGGCCCAGCAGGCCGTGGCCCTCATCGGCCACATCCGGAGCGACGGGAGGATCCACGGGCTGTTCGACCCGCTGGGAACCGCCACCGGCAGGTTCTCGTCCAAGGAGCCGAACCTCCAGAACATCGGGCGCGGCGAATTGCGCGAGGCGTTCTCGGTCCCGGAGGGCAAACGCCTGATCGTGGCCGACTACTCGCAGATCGAGTTGCGGGCCGCCGCGGCGATCGCGGGTGAGACGAGAATGATCGAGGCCTACAAGGCGGGTGCCGACCTCCACAAGCTCACCGCCGCCACCGTGCTTGGCAAACCGGAGGACGCGGTCACCAAAGCGGATAGACAACTCGCCAAGGCGGTCAACTTCGGCCTCATCTACGGCCAGTCGGCACCTGGGCTCGTGAAATACGCCGCCACCTCCTACGGAGTGGCGATGACAGGTGACGAGGCGTTCGCCATCCGCACCGCGTTCTTCCGCACCTACTCGCGCCTCCGCCAGTGGCACGGGCAAAGCCACAACACGTCCGAAGCCGGCATCGCCGAAGTGCGCACCCGCACCGGCCGCCGCCGTCTCATTCCCGGCAACTCCACTCCGTGGGAGCGTTTCACCGCGCTCGTGAACACCCCGGTCCAGGGTGGCACCGCCGATGGCATGAAGCGGGCCATCGTTCTCCTGTCAGGCCGCCTTCCCGAGGGTGCCATGATCGTTTCCACGGTCCACGACGAACTGGTCGTCGAGTGCCCCGAGGAATCCGCCGAACCATGCCGCCAGCTCGTCATGACGGCGATGGTGTCCGCCATGTCCGCCCTCTTCCCGGAGGTGCCGGTCGGAGTCGAAGCCAACGTCTGCACCACCTGGGCCGAAAAATGAACCGCGACGACTACAGCCAAAGACAGAAAGCGAAGGACGCCGAATACGAGCGGCAATACCGGGAGTGGGTCGCCTCGCTGCCGCCCGAGGAGCGCCGCAAACTCGGCTCGAACGGACTCGACAGACCCGACACCGCCCGCCACGGCAGCGGCTCCGCCAAGGGCGACGCCGCCGACAGCCCGCTGATGAGGGTGGGTGATGATCCGGCGCTCGTTCCGGATCCGGAACCGGAGCGGAAGCCGGCGCCGCCGCCCGACGCGGAACAGACCTGGGACGCGCTGCGCCGCATGCTCGGCGAGATCATCAGCCGCGACAACGCGCGGCTCACCGCCGAGTGCTTCGCCATCGCGGCGGGACTCACGTTCTCCGGCGGCGACTCCATGATGGACGTCGCCAGACGCCACGGCGTCACCAGGGCCGCGGTTTCGAAACGCTGTGTCGAACTGACCGAACTGCTCGGCCTGCGGCCGTCCCGCGCCATGCGCTCGTTGACAGCACGCCAGGCATACCGCGCCGCCCGCATCAGCACCACCCGATCCCATGAACCAACTGACCCTTCCTAACTCAAAAGTCACCGCCAGCCGCACCGGCCTGCGATTCACCGGCAAGCTCACCCAGGACGAATGGCGGCAGCTTGCCACAAGCATCGGCGAGGTCGCCTCATCCATCGCCTTCATCGTCGGCGACTGGCTGGTCTATGGCCAGAGCCTCTTCGGCACCGACGGGCACCCCGACCGGAGGGTGGACGATCCGTCCTATCTGCTCGCCATGGACGCAACCGGACTCGACCGCTCGACGCTCCAGAACTACGCCTATGTGAGCCGCAGCATTCCGTATTCGGCGCGCAGCGAACGCCTGTCATGGGAACACCACCGGCTGCTCGCCAAACTGCCCGAGCCGGAGATCGGCGGCTGGATCGCCAAATGCGAGGCCGAGGATGACGCGGGCCGCCGGATGTCCACCCGCCGCCTGCGCAAGTCGCTCGCCCTGGGCCGAGTCGCCACCACGGCCGACATGGAGCCGGACGATTCCGACAAGGGCGCGGACAACCACATCCCGTTCGTGAACCGGCTCGCCATCTGGTGGCGCAGGCGGCAGGAGGAAAAGTTCCTCGCCCGTGCCACCCGCGAGCAGCGCCTCGCCCTCAAGCGCGATCTCCAGCCGGTCGTGGACATCTACAACCAGCTCTGACCCGAACCGCAAACCGCAAACAACAATCCAATGACATCCCAACTCATGACCACCATCCTGACCATCGTCGGCTTTTTCGCCATCACCTTCGGCCTGGCCGGCACCATCTCCCGCTGGATCCGCGAGAGCGAGGAACGCAAACGCACCCTCGACAGCCACAACGCCGCCGTGATGAAGGCGCTCGAACGGATCGAAACCGCCATCGCCAAATCCAACACCGCCGCCAAATGAACCCGGACACCGAACAACAGGCCGCCATCGACGCGGTGAAGGAACTTCTCGCAACCCACTTCCGCGAGGCCGAGGACAGCGCCGACGACGGGAAGTTCAGCCTTGGCTTCCGCGTGACCTTCGACCGCACCCGCGCGCCGACCAAGCTCAAGGTGACGTGCCGCGTGTCCAAGATCACCACCGACGAGATCGAGATCACCGTCGATGACCCCGACCAGGGGAAACTGCCCTTGTGATGAAGGTCCGCGCCCGCATGGTGTTCCGTGGTGCCACGCCTCCGAGCAGGCTGGAGAACCGCTTTGAAACACTGTGGCGGGCGCTGGATGGCCCGGAGTTAGAGCGGGAGTTCCGCTTCCATGCGACCCGGAGATGGCGGGCGGATTTCGCCCACGTAAAAAGCCGCACCCTGATGGAAATCGAGGGCGGCATCTACGTCAACGGCCGCCACAACCGCGGCGCGGGTTTTGCCGCAGACCTGGAGAAATACCTCGAAGCGGCGTTGGCAGGGTGGCGCGTCGTCCGCCTCGGGCCTAACGAGTTAACGGCGGAGAGTGTCGGACGGCTGATTCTTCTGGTCAACGGCTGCGGGAACAGGGACACTGCGCCCGACCATGATACGTCTGATCGACCTCATCAAACTGGCGGGAGTTGAGCTTGGGAATTACAAGATCCATCTGGCGACAGGTGCAAAAGACAAGCCAATCAACGCATTTTATGACGGCAAGTTCAAAGAGTGGCAAGAAGGCCAGCGGCAGCGGAATTTCGAGTGCGAGAGGGTGATCGGCATGATACACATTGGAGGCGACAGATGGCTTTTCGCAGGGGTATGGGACGTCCACGGATGTGTCAAAAAGCCAGACGGATTCCGCTACAGAACAACTGAAATCGGAGGGTTGGAACATATTGCGGGCCGCGCTGTCATCTCATTCAGGAGGCAATTCAGGGCATCATACCTGAGGGGAGACAATTTCGGCCACCATCTGGTTATTTCGGAAATCAGACAGGAGCGGTTGTCGGTGGAGAACTTTCCGGGGTATTCATCGACGCGTCTTCCGTTCGATACCCTGTGCGTCGTGGTTCGCCAGCGTCCTGACGCATGGGTCACAGCCCTTCGCTGCGTCGCCGGCGTCTACCTGATCGCGGACGGATCGAACGGCAAACTGTACGTCGGAAGCGCCTGCGGTGAGGGTGGCATCTGGAACAGATGGGAAACGTATGCGAGGAACGGCCACGGCGGCAACAAGGAGTTGGTCGAGGTCATCAAGGCCAAGGGCATCGAACACGCTTCGCATTTTGTCCTTTCGATTCTCGAAATCTGCGCCCTTATCGCCACCAAAGACGAGGTGCTGGCGCGTGAGACTCATTGGAAGAACGTCCTCATGAGCCGGGAGTTCGGATATAACAAGAATTGACCGGGTTGACTACGGGCCACAGGGCATGGATTCCAAGCCCCTATCCGTTCTGGTCACCGGTTCGTCCGGCTTCATCGGCTCCCATGTCGTTCGCCGTCTCTGCGCGGCCGGCCACAAGGTGACCGGCTACGACCTGATTCCGCCCGAAGACGATTTTCCGGACGGCAGTCTTTACCTCGTCGGCGACATCCGGACCGGCCGACTCCCCCACCAGGGAATCGACGCCGTGGTCCATCTTGCGGCACTTGCCGGGGTGCGGCCATCGCTCGACCGCCCGTTCGACTACTTCGCAACCAACGTGACCGGCACCCTGCGGTTGCTGGATCACTGTCGCTTCCACGGCATCGGCCGGTTCGTGTTCGCCTCGTCGTCCAGCGTTTACGGCCCGGAAAGTCCCCTGCCCTTTTCCGAGGACGGCCCCACCGACCCGTGCAGCCCCTACGCGCTGACCAAGCTCCAGGGAGAGCAGTGGGGCCGCCTCTACGCCCGCCACCACGGCCTGCGGTTCGTGGCGCTGCGTTTCTTCTCGGTGTGGGGCCCCGGCCAACGCCCCGACCTGGCCCTGGAGTGCTTCCGCCGCCGGATCGAAGCAGGTCAGCCCTTGGAGATCCACGGCGACGGCACCCAGCGCCGCGACCTCACCCACGTGTCCGACGTGGCGCGGGCCGTGGAACTGGCGGTCCGGTGGCCGGGACCGGGGGCGGTGGCCCTGAACGTCGGAACGGGCCGAAACCACTCGGTTCTGGACATGGTGGACGCCGCCGCCAAAAACGCCGCCGCTTTACACTTTCCGGGCTCCGGCTTTACTAACTTTACACCCGTTCTAACCAAGAACACCCCCAACCCGGCGGACGTGCCGGAAACGCGCGCATCCCTTGTGGCCGTAGGCCGGGAGCTTGGCTGGACCCCCTCGGTTTTCTTCCCAAACGGACCGATTTCCGACGTGAAAAAAGTGTAAAGCTGAAAATGGCTCCTTTCATAGGATTTGGATGGGGGTGGGACCCCCCAAGGACTGGAACGCCCTCGGGAATAGATTTCCTACTCACGATCACCGCCTCACAGCAAAGTCAAACGGGCGTTTTCGCAAATTCTAACCGCCATGTTGGCTCTCACAGCTAACAAATGGTGTTAGTTTATTCCGCCGGACCAGGCATCTACGGTCTTGCTGACCAGCACTCACGATCGGGCGGATTCACCTTGAAACCGGGACGGACTTTGAAAGCTTCACACTTTTGGGTGGCTACGGCCATGTGGGCGGTCATCCAATCACGGAGGGTTGTCTTTCTCTGGGCTTTGTCGGCGTCTGACGGAGGAAGTGCGCTTCTCTCAAAGCCCACATCCATTAGGGACTGGATCAGGGATCCCCAAATAATACCTCCGCGAGTTGTCACTTTTTGGTGTCGGCCCTCGCTCATCGGTGGAATGACAATCACTTCGGGATCATCCACATACTCCACAACGAATGTCAGGAGCCTGGGATCATACAAATCCTTAAACAGATCGGAAGCCAGATCGGCAATCAGCCGCATTTTCAGCGGGTCGGTCTGCTGTTGGGCTACGCGAACAATGGCGTCTGCCTTGGCGGTGTCCGTCAAATCCATGACGGAATACAAGATAAATCTAACATCCATAAGCGCCTTACGGGCGTCCTCCTTGTTAGCAGCGGTCGTGGCACCGAGGATGAGATTGAGCATCGCGTCAATTTGGGTTCCGTCCCTTGCTCCGGGCCACTCCGCCTTGAGTCTGGCAGCACCGTGGGTATAGATATTTCCCACTGGATGACCGTTTGGGCGAACTTCGGTAGCGATGCAACTGAAAACATCGGCGGCGGTATAAGATGCCACCGCCTTGGCTTTGTCCGGCGCATCAGGGATGAACGTGGGGAGTGGAGGATGGGCCGCTCCACTTATTGAAGATAATCCCATGAAGGAAGCGGCGAGAAGGGAAGATGCGGATACATGGACTAAATGGAGTTTCATTTTGAATGATAGTTAGTTGTTGAACGAATGGAAGTCGTATAGTTTGAGCGGAGTTGGATCGGATTCCCCGTGTTCGATCATTCGGTTTCCTTTCGCATTGAAGAAGTCCGTGATCTGTTGCCACGATTTACCTTCGACAAGCAAGCGGACATAATGGGTCATGCCCCACGAGGCATCGACCCGCGTATTGGTATTCGCCAGGGGAGTGAACAGATCACCTTGGATCTGCTGGGCTCCTACCACCGGGCATCGAAGGGAACAATGCTGGGGACGGGGCGCTTCCAGTCCGGCTTGGCCTTGGTCTCGGCGCACTTCTGGGCGATGAGAGTCCAGTTATCCGTCATCCATTGCTTGAGGGCCGCACAATGGGCCGCCTCGTCCAATTGCTTCCACGCAGGATCGGGGGGGAGGTCGATGTCGGCCAGACAGGTTTCCAACGATCTCAGGGCCTGGGAGCGAACAGTATATACATTGGGAACACCCTCCGCCATTCGGGCTCCATGAATAATGGTGGCGTTGTCCAGATTGGCCTTCGCATAAAGCAGGAGTCGGGGGTCAAGAAACGTCTCCCACATGGATGCCGCGATAGACTTGGCAAAGGCCTTCTTTTTCGGATCGGTCTGCGCGTCAACGACGCGGATGAAGGCGTCCGCCTTCTCTGCGTCCGTTAGAACCATCACATTCTTGAGAACGAAGCGGACGTTCTCGAGCGCATCCCAACGGTTCCACGGGTCGTCATCAGGGGCGGGTTCGGCATTGATGATCACCTGTAGCATCGCATCCACGCTCGTGGCCACTTTGGCGCCGGGCCAGTTGGCTTTCAAGCCGGAAGATCGTCCGCCGGCACGATACAAATGGATCTTCGGAAGGAGATCGGATCGTGTGGCTACGATGCCCAACACATCCATGGGCGTGTATTCAGCGATTGGTTTGTCCGCTGGCGGAGTGTTTGGCAGAAACGCAGGCCGCTCCCGCGCCGGAGAAACCGCAAGAGCCGGAAGCAGCCCGGCGGCGAGCAACAGTGGCAGATTGAGAAACATTTTCATGGTGGTTTCAGGTTGGTGGTTTCAGTAGGTGTGGTATTTGTAAAGGACGGGCGTTTCCGGACCGGCAAGACCGGGCGGGTAATACTGGTTCTGGTTCAGGTAGCTGACGATCTGAGCCCATGATTTGCCCTCCGTGAGTAGGCGCACATAGTGGGTCATCTTCCAGGAGTAGCCATTCTTAGAGTTGGTTCCCGGGTTATCGTTTGGCTCTGGCAGTCCGTTCTTTGTGAACCAATCCCCGGCAATCTGACCGGCGCTTCCCCCCAGGATGCTGTAACTTTCCGACATGGTGAAAACCAAAGTGCCGTGGTTCAAGGATTCGGAGAACCCTCTGCCGGAATTACAGGAGGCCATGAAGCAGGAGGCGTAGCGCAAGGCAGGCTTGTCTCCGGCGGATTTGACGATAGTGTTCCAGTTCTTGTGCGTCCCCTGGTGAATGTAGTGGTAATGGGTGCCGTCGGTATCGGTTTTGGGCGTGAGTACCGCGCCGATTGCCTGTCCGCCGAACTTCGGCACGCCGGGCACCGGCACCATGTAGTTCGCCACGCTGGGCACGAGGTCCGCAGGGCGCAACGCGAAGTCCGGCCCTCCGTGATCCGGGTTTTTCATGGGGTTGCCACCAAAAAGCGCATCATCCGGATCGTCCGATTTCATCGTTATGGCGGTCATCCCGTTGCCGGAGATGTTCATGTAATCGTCCACCGTCAGGGTGCCGCCGACATTGAAATTGGGACCAAGGCCGTAGTTGGAATGCCCGTTGTAGATCACGTGCGCGCCCTCCATGGCGAGCGCCATTTTCATCTCCTTGTCCTTGTGGGCGGCGCGAACAGTGATCAAAGGTCTATGGTCCTCGTTGTCACCCTCTTCGTAGTGTTTGAGATCCACCATATCCACGGAATACCACAGCACCTTGCCCTGCTGATCCTTCCCCTTCAGGATGACGGTGTTGTTCCGGTCGTCCCTGCGGCGGGCACCAAGATAATTTTTGTCGTGGAGTTGCTTGGCGAGATTCCTGGCGGCGGCACCGAAGGTCCAGTTGTGCTTTCCGGTACAGGTGATGACCGGCGTGGCGACATGGACCTTGAGAGTATCCCCCGGAACATAGCCGCCACTGCCGAGTTTGAGCTGCATTTCGATTTCCTCGGGTGTTTCCGCCCCGGTGAGTTTCCGGCCTTCCAGATAGAGGGTCTGGTCGGTGGCCAGTTCGATCTCGGTTTCCTCGCTGAGGATGGGACCGGTGCGGTCCTGGTTGCGCCAGATTCTGACGAAGGTGTCGTCGAATTTCAGACGGGCCTTGGCGACGGGAACGCCGTAGCCGATGTGGATCGGGCGGAGCTTGAGCTGGATCATGTCGTCCTCCTGAGCGTTGGCGGCGGTGTCGTCGTAGTCGTTCTTGAAGACCAGAATGCCGTGTCCGCCGTTACCCTCGCTGTTGTCGTCATCGTCCCAGTTGACGTTGACCACTTCGCCCTCGGCGTCCTCTTTGGCGGCGGCGAGTTCCACAGGCTTGTCATCCTTCTCGGTGCCGGGCTTGATGAAATCCATATCCACATGGGTTCCGAACCAGATGCGCGAGCCGCCCCACTTCGAGAAGTCGAGGTCCTGGAGATTGGCCGGATCCTCGATCCCGTGTGCGTTGAAGGTTGCCAGGGGGATTTCCTGCCAATCGCCGGATCCATGATCGGCATCGCACGCGATGGCAATGACGGCCTTTGCCTCGGTTTCGTCGGTGATGGGCGAGGAACCGTCCGCGTCCCGGTAGTCAAGGTATTCGTGCTGTGTAACGAGAAAATGGAAGTTCTGGTGGTAGTCGGCGGGAGGGGAGGCGTATTCGTATCCGAACGGGCTGCGGGGATTGAAGCGCACCCAGCGCCAGCGGACCCGCTTGAGGCGCTCGTCATATCCGTAGTCCGCTATGGGTGCGGTCCCCGGTTCAGCGATGTGGCCGGAGACGCCAAAGTCGGCATTGCGGAAGCGTTCCCTAACGAACTCGGCGGCTTGGGCGTCGCCCATGCAGGTGCGGTTGTAGTCCACCCATTCCAGCGGACCGTAGGTGGCCGCGGGAGTTTCCGTCCAAGGACGGGTTTTCACATGGGCGGTCCAGAATTCGGGATAGGTCACCGGATCGGTGAGTTTGAAGCGTTCGGTCACGGTGACGGTTTCGGTGCCGCTGCGAACCAGTTGTCCCTGCGGGTTCCCGGCCACATGCCTTTTCACCCTCCATGCCGTGGTTTCCGTGGTGGTGGTCACGATCTCGGTCTCACCAAAGGTTGGTCCGTCCACGGTGGTTTCCGTAGGATCTTCGACGAGGTATTCATCCTGACCGAGCGGGGGAAGCTGGTGGGCGCTTTTCCAGTCGGAAAACGCGGTGCCTTCGGTTGTGGACACCGGTTGTCCGCCGGCGGGGATGGTCCCGCCTACCAAATGGGTGGATTTCCAGACCTGGCTGCCGTCGCTGATACTGGAATAGTGTGGGGAGTCGCTGACCGCATACTCTTCGGATTCCTGATAGGTGAGGTAGCGATGAGTGTCGTCGGTTCCATAAAAATCCGTGAATCCGACGCCGTAGGGCATTTCGTGGGATTCCTGCTGGATCTCGAACACCACGGAGTAGAGTTCGTTGTCAGGCACGCCATCGCCATCCGCATCGGTTCCGTCTCCGGCCGGATTCTTCCCGGCGGCGCGGGCGGCGGCATCGTCAATGCCATCCCCATCGGTATCCATCAGGTAGGGACTGCTGCCAAGAGTGGCTTCCTCGATGTCCGCCAGCCCGTCGTTGTCAGTATCGACATCCGTCACCGCCACGCGCCAGAAGCGGCTGTCGGTGTCGTTGGTCTCGAAGCCATAGACGAAATCGTTGCCGTTGCCGATGTAGGGGGCACCGACGGCAAACCAACTATTCGCCGCTAGGTCGGGGGAGAACAGCAACGTGTATTGCTTGCCTACCAGGGTGGGCCAGGTGACCGTGACCGCCTCGGGGGTGACGAGTTCGGGAATGCCATTCACGTCGGGCGGGCCATAGACAGCGGGAATATGGGCGGTTTCCGGCCGGACCAAACCATCAGGCGGATTTGGATCGAATGGATCGGTGCCCGCCGCGGCTTCCTGCGCATTGGTCCAACCGTCCGCATCGGGGTCGGCCTGAGGGTCGAAGGTTTCGCCAAAGAGTTCGTCGTTGTTATAGGCCCGTTCCCAAAGGTCACTCAGGCCGTTGTTGTTGGTGTCGATGATTGCGGAAACCGAAGGGGCAAGCAGCAGGACGCCAAGGGTGGTGAAAAGGCGGGATTTCATCGGGTGGCTTCCCCTTTCTCCTTGGACGCCGGTTTCTCGGTGCGCCAGTAATTGAGGGTGATGTCCTTGGGCTGTGGCGGATGGGCCTTTAGGTATGCCTCACGCTCGATGCGAGCCCGCTCCCGGCCCTGCCAAGCCGTCAGGAGGCGGGCGTATTCGGAGTTGTAGAGGTCGTGGAGAGACTGGATGGCAACCAAATCTTCGGCGGCGGGCCGGCCTTTTATAATCTTGAAGGTGGCTTTGCCTTCGGCGAACCGGGGCATGTCCGGCGCATCGTATTCGCGGCCCTTTGAGGCGAGCAGGTCGGTCATGCGGTCGATGTCCACATTCCCCCAGCCCATGAACAGGGAGTGGGTATCCCCGGCGGTGTCCGCAAACGACTGGATTCCTCCGGCGATCAGCGCGAAGTCGGCGGAGGACCAGAATGTGATTTCCTCACCCTTGCCCATGGGCCACCAGCGCACGAGCGTGCGGGGCGGGGAGTCCTTGGAGCGGAAAACGGTCGCCCCGAGGAATAGCAGTTCGGATCTCGGATGAGCGGCGCGGTATTCCGCGAGGCGCTGGCTGAACGCCGCATCCAATTCGGCGCTGGCTTGCGGCACTCCGGGTGCGGGCGGAGGCGGGAGGTCGATGGGCTTGATTTTCCGGATGGTGATCGTCCGTCCACCCTGCTCGTGAGTGGTGGTTTGCAGGACATCCTCCCTTGCAATGGCCAACTTGGGCTTCGGCGGTGCGGGAGGGGGCGGCGTGCCGTCGGGAATGTTGCCGAGAATACGCGCTGCGGTGGGCACGATGGGGCCTGCGGCCGCAGGCATTGCTGGGGATTCTGCGACCGGAGCGGCAGCGGATTCATTGACTGGGGTGGCACCAACCTCATCCTGCGCACAGACGGAGGCAGCAACGGCCATGACGGCGACAAACACAACGGAAGTTGTTTTCATTTGGAGTTGTGACCACAGTACGCCATCCCGGCAGCCGGTTAGTCAACAAACAAACGCCCAAATCACGATTCACTTCGGCGCGTGTGCAATCCTAGTGATAACACGAAATCTTCATCTTGTATTCGTCACCCCATCCACATCTCCAAATCAGCCATCGCGGCCCTGACATTGCCCTTGGCCCCTTCCGCGATCTGGCGGGTGATTGAGATGGGTGCGCCCCACCGCCGGGCGAGGAAGGTCGCGAGAACCTCGTTTTCCGGGGACTGGAGCCGGACCGGTTGGAAGCGGGTTTGGAAGCGTTCGGTCAGGCTGGCCACATCGAGGTTGGTGGTGCCGAGGAACGCGTGGCCGGTTTTCTCCGGTCGAGGTAGGTAAGGAGCATGTCCTGGGCGTCCTTGGAGCAGCGGTCCAGTTCGTTGACCACCTTGACCGACCACGGGCCGAAGAGCGTGGAGTGGGCAAGCGAACGGGTCCACTCGCGGGCGAGGTCCAGCCGGACTTCCAAGCCGCTCACCTCCTCGATGGCGGCGGGATGGCTGGCGAGCGTGCGGGCGATCAGGTTCACGAGGCTGGTCTTGCCGATACCGGGGGCACCGGACACCAGCAATCGCAGCGGTTGATCCGGGTGCATACGCAGGCGTTCGGCTTTCCGCAGCAGCACTTCCGCCACCTTGCCCGCCTGCCCCACAAAATCCGCAGGACAGGACGGGACAAAGCAAGTGGGCGCGGGCGGTGGCGCTCTACGCGGCATCCCCGGCCTCCTTTCTCAGGCGCATCTTCATGAGCATGTCGGCAATGGCCCGTGCGCCTTTCCGATAGACTACCACCGCGAGCAGTTCGCCATCGACATACACGGCCCAAAACCGGGTTTGGCGGTATTTGCGGATTTCGATCATGCGTCCCAACCCTCCCTTCTGGCGCGGGCCTTGAGGTCACGGAGCGCGATGCCGTATTTGGCGGCGGTCGCCTCCGGGTTGCCGTAGCGGCGGTAGTGGCGCTTGACCAGGTTCCAGTCCGGTTCTGTGGTGGGCTCCGGCAGCACGGCCAGAGGGTCGAAGCGGGCGCAGGGTACCGGTTGTTCGGCGGGCGTCTGCTCGAGCGTGGCGAGGCGGCGCAGGATGGGCTGGAGGCGTTCCATCACGAGCGCGTCCACATCGGCGGGCACGGGTGTTTGGAGCGGGGCCCCGCCGGCGAGTTCGGCAATTCTGGCATCGACGATCTCACGGATCAATTCCACGGGGATTTCGGTGATCGAATACACGATGCCGCTCAGGCTTTGCAGGCCGAGCAAGCGTTTCAATTCCTTGCGGGCGTCGCGGGGGGTGTCGGCTTGGATGCGGTCATCAAAGACAATCTCGTTTTTACGGCTGGCGATCAGTTTGTAGGTTCGTTTCATGGTAGGATCAGGGGTTGGGTTCGATGGTCATGGCATCAAGGGCGCGCTGGACATCGGCGATGCGGAATCGCACGGCCCGGCCGATCTTGATGAAGGGAATGAGCCTGGCCGACCGCCAGCAGAACAGGTGGCGCTTGCTGACATTCAGCCAGTCGCACGTCTGCCGTTCAGTGAGCAGTTGCGGTGGCGGTGGCGGCGGAAACCACGCGGACGAATTGTAGGTTGCCGACTCGGTGGCGGCGATGCGGATGGTCGTTTTCATATATGCGTTGTTGGTTGCGTTGTTTTCGTTTGTGGACTCACTTGCGGCGCTTCTGGGGGGCCGGGATACCGCAGGTGGCGGAGATGTTTGGGGCGTGGGTTTGGGACGATGCGTCGGCGAACACGAGGCCGTCGCCGGTTCCGAACGCGAGATGCGCGGCCTTGAGGGTGGTTCCGGTGGTCACCACGTTGTCCACGAACCAGACCGGCAGGCGGAGCAAGGGGCCGCAACAGCGTTCGAAGGCGTGATGCTCGACGGCAAGTCCCATCAGGCCGCGACAGCGGTGGGCGCATGACGATTCCACGGCGTGCCTGCGTCGGATGCCGATGACGATCCGCGCGGCTGGCACGAAAGCCTTGATAGCCCGGCACAGAGCCATGTTAGCACCGGTGCTTCCGGACGACGACGGGATGGGAACGAGCCAGCACGGGCCGGGGTCGATCAACGCGGCCATCAGCGGCGCGGCGGTCAGGACCGCCTCGGGCGTGGGCACCTTGAGATCGCGGGCGATCCGGCGGATTGTCTTCTCACAGTCAGTCAGCGGGCGGGTGCGTGGTGGAACGTATCGCTCGGCGTAGCGGGTCATGGCGGTCATCCGTTCGGATTTCGGATTCGGCTTATCACCCGACCAACCCGCATTCCCGGAATGAGAAGTAGGGCGGACGGCCGGGCGACGGTTCCCCGACGATGATATGATCTATCAGGCGGATCTGCAGCAGGCTTGAGGCTTCGTTGATCCGGCGGGTGATCGACTCGTCGGCGCGGCTGGGACCTGGGTCGCCGGACGGATGGTTGTGCATCAGCGCGAACCCGTAGGCCGCCGCCACGATCACCGGGCGGAGGATCTCGCGGGGTTGCGCGGTGCATTCGTTGACCGATCCGAGGCTCACCCGATGCCACGCGTAGGGACGCAGGCGGGTGTTCATCATCACGACAACCACGTTTTCCTTGTCGGGTTCGTGGTCGGGTTGGGCGGCGATGATCTCACGCCAGAACCGCAGGAGGTTCTCGGGCGTGTCGGTGTTGTAGGCGCAGCAGTCTTCTCTAACGCTGGTGACGGTGATACGGCTGGTGGTGCCGGGGCGGTATTTTGGGAATCTCATGGCGGCGGGCGGTTGGTTTCAGCGTTCTGCCATGGCTTCCGAGACCTTGCGGATGGCGGCCAGCACGCCGTCGAAGCGCGACCGGGCGGCATCGTTGGTTCTGCCGCTCCATGAATCCTCGGCCCCGCGGGTGGCATGCATCATCATCCAATCATTGAGTTGGTCGCCATTGCCGGCTTCGATCAGCCGCAGTGATTCAGTTAGAACGAACATGTTCCCCTCGTATTCGGCGAGGCGGGCAAGCCCGTAGGCGAGGTCGTGCGAGGTGGAGTTCGCGGCATCATGGGCGAGCTTTTCGCGGGCTTCCTTGAGGTTGGCGGCGGCGGTGTCGCGGTAGCGGATCAGGCGGTTCATTGTCTCAGCATTCATCATTCATGGGTGCCGGAGGGTTGTGCGTTCCGACATCCTCCTGCCTGCCGCAGTTCCGCAAGGTTGTCGCGCGCCATCCGCACGCCAGCCCACACCATATTTTCTGGCCATTTTGCGTGCGGTTGTGCCGTTGGCGCGCAGATTGAACGGACCGGAAGCCCGCCTGAAATAACCACCAAATCCGCAACCTTCCGAATGCCACGTTATCGGCCGTAGGTGGGCACGACCCCAAAACAAGGTATGGCAATATGATCGGCCCTCTCATCCACCATCCGCGTAGGTTAGGCGCACCGTTAGGCGAGGAACAGGCTTTTTGGCATGCGGATTGTACGGCAACCGAATCAGGGAAGACATATCCGCGCAGATCCACTCGAAATTTAACCTACCCGATATTTTGCTTGCGTCATTAACGTACCCTTCCCAAAAGAACGTATGCATTCCCAAAAGGAACTCCGTTGGTGGTGGCAAGCCCTGATGACACTACCGCCAAACAACTCATCCGAAGCGTATAGCCGCCTCAAGAGAGTATGGTTCGATCACACGTGGACTGATCATCCGTTCCTGGACCACTCGCACGAGAACCACTTGACGGCAACACTGTTCGAAAACTTCTGCATGTTCGATCCCAATTTGTGGCTTCGGGATGTGATTGAAGCGGCAAATATCGCATTTCCACTTCAATCCGTTGACGAATGCCGGTGGGCGTATGAAGTGCTTGATAGGAAGACTTCGAAGCTTGCCGACGTGGCAATCCATGCCAGATCCGGCATTAACGAATTCGTCGTTGTGGTTGAATCCAAACGAAAGAACGGTTCATTGAAAAAGGACGACGTCGATCCGGGCTCATATTTGGATTTGGATGAGTTCAGTTGGTGCAAGCGGCGCATGCTCATTTATTTGGTGGATGAGCAGGACATTGCGAAGGTGAAGAGTCAAATTTGCGATCCTTGGAATCGCGCGGCGGTTCTCAGTTGGCAGGCGCTTGGAGGCATTCAAATCAAATTGGCAAATTCACTCGATTGCTCGGCTCAGATCAGGTCTTTTGTTGCTGGAGCGATTCAGTATCAGTATTGCCAGCATGGGATCGATCCCGCGATTCTGGCCTATGACTACCTTGCGGACGAGCCACATAAGGAGTCGATTACCAAAGACAATCCTGATAAAATGCGCGACTACTACACACCTTGGCGGCTTCCATCCCGGCAGATGGGTCCATTTCAACAGCCTATGCCGGAGGAACACTGAGATCAGTATTCCTCGGGCAGGAGCAACGTGGTCGAACTCCGGTCCCGTTCGGTGATGATGTAGAGACGGTCGCCCGATGGCGTGCGGTAGCAGCTCAGCAGGCGGAAGCCCTGCTCCAGCGCCTCATCGTTGGTTCGGCGGTCCTCGTCGCAAAGTGCCTCGCCCCAATCGCCGCAGTGGTGCCGGCGGAGGTAGCGGGAAAGGTCAACATTCAGCGCGAGGGCGCCGGGGGTGGCGTAGATCTTCCCTAGCGGAAAGAGGGGCTGTATCTGGTGGTACGGCATGGGATCTCGGGGTTGGGGTTGGTTCAGGAATCAATCAGGCCGTCGAACAGGCCGGGAATGAAGGGATTGAGAGCGTCCTGCTCCTGCCGGAAGAACTCGGCTTTGGTCTTGCCCATCCGGCGGCCCTGCGGCGTGTGGCAGTCGTAGGCGTAGTCCGGGATGGGGACATACCCGCCAGCGGCTTCCAGTTCATCGGTCAGGGTTTCCGGTTCAAGCCCGGCCTGCTTGTCATAGACGAAGTTCTGTAGGTGGTCGGCGTCGCGACTCTTCTTGGCGAGGCAGAGCAGGATCACAGCCTTGGAGATGAAGATGCGGCCCTTCGGCTTGCCCTTGGGCACATGTTCGTTGATCTCGGTGTAGCTGTCGTGCAGCGCCTTGACTTCCGCAGTCAGGATGCCCCAGCAATCCTCCGCGCTGATGGTGAGCAGGCGACGCCAGACATACTGGCCGAAGCCGCTGGCCCAAAGTTCGAGCGCCCAATAGCCGGCCAGCCTCGCGTCGCCGCGCCGGACCGCCTTCTGCATCGCGCTGGAGACAGCCGGAAAGCTGTAACCGCGCCTGGTGTTTAGGTGATAACTCATCGTCTGCTAGATTAGCTTTTTGGAACACGGCATGAAAGCGGTAAATGACACCATTTTGCTAGAGCTTCACGGACTGGCGGCGTGGTACATCCATCGCGGTGCGGTCCTGGCTCTTGTAGGTCTCAAGGCGGATGTGGCTCTTCCACTTGCGCTTGAGATGGCGCTTCTCGGTGGCGATGCGGTCCTCGCTGCGGTAGAGGCTGTTGCCGCCGAGGTTCTTGTCGCGCTCCTGGACGAAACAGAACCGCGCTTCGTTCCAGACAAGCCGGTTGTCCATGAGTTCCTGGAGTGTGGCGTCGATGTCGCACTTGCATTTGAGCAGTTCGTCCCACTTCGGCACGCCGCCTTTTTCGTCACGCACCACGCCAACCGCGCCCCCGACCCAGTGGTTCACGCCGAACGGATCGTTGCGTTGCAAAAGCCGGGGATCGCTCCGCTGGTGCCAGCCGAACAAACGGGCACCGGCCCCACGGGCACACCACGCCGAGTTTTCCAACATGGCGAGGGTTTCGGCAACGGATAGCTTCCGGCACCGCAGGCTGACCATGCACACGCATGCCGAAATATCGTCATCGAGCATCACCACGGCGTCTTCGGTGAAGTGCCTCAACACCCAATTGCGCACGGCGCTGATGCCGGCGACCTCGTCGGGGATGGTTTGGATTTCCAGCCCGGTGTGGGCGTAGTGGTCAGCCTCGCTTGTTGGCACGAGGAGCGTCGCCGTCGGGAACAGCCTGTGGCTGGTGATCGAGCGGCTCCGGCTGCGGCTGAGTATCAACAGGCGCAGGGACAGCGGGCGGAGTTCCGGCCAGGGCGGCGCGGCGGCAGAGTTCGATGAGTCGTTTTCCATGGAGTACACGGCCGAGGCCGATTTTCTTGGTTCGCCTGGTGATCGAGTAGTCAACCTCCCGCACCCCCATCAGTTGGAGCACCTGCATCCAGTCGCGCAGGTCGTGGAACATGAAGATCAGGTAATCGTGATGCTCGAACGCCTGGCATTCCATTCTCGGGATGGTTTCGACCTCATCCTCGGGATTGTCCGCCTCGTCCATCAGCTTGCGGATCTCATCCTCCATAAAGCCGGTCAGTTCGATGTCGAAATCCGGGTCCGCGTCGCCGATGGATTTGAGCACCCGGCGCAGTCCGTCCTCGTCGAGTTCGGCCAATTCCGACAGACGGTTGTCGGCGAGCAGGTCGGCGAGCTCCTCGGCTTCGCTGGCGTAGTCCTGTTCGTCCACGGGGATCGTCTCGCAATCGATCAGGAGCGCGGCTTCCAGCCGGCCGTGGCCGCGGACGATCAGGCCCGAGCGTTTCGACACGGTGACCGGATTGCGCCAGCCCTGCTCCTGGATGATCGAGGCGAGAAGCTGGATCTGGTGGGCGCTGTGGCGGTTCGGATTGACCGGGTTGGGTTTAAGAGTGTTCGGATCGACAAGGCGGGTGTGGGCGCAGTGGACGGGGATGCTCATGTCCCCTGCCCCGCCGTCAACCGGTTGACGCGCGAACGGTCCGCAGATGGACGCCGTTTCTCCCGACATCGCCAAACGCCTGCTCACCCGCGATTTCACCAACCTGGTTTCCCGCGTGCAGAAGGGCGGCAAACTCACCCGCGCCGAGCGGGCGATGCTCCAGTCCATGGCCACCGGCACAGGGGCCGCGCCGGCAACAGCCGCCTCCTACGTCGAACTCGCGGCCATCCTGGGAGCCACCCGCCAGTCGGTTGGTTCCTGGAGAAAGCGCAAGGACGCCCCGAAACCCGCCGCCAACGGCACCCACGATGTTGCCGCGTGGCGCGAGTTCATGCGCCGCAACGATCTCAAGGGGGGCGAACCTCCAACCAAGGACGCGGCCGACATCGAGTCGTCGCTCAAGGCCCGGAAGCTGCTTGCCGAGGTGGAGGACCGCGAACTGCGGCTCGGCATCCGGCGCGGTGACTTCGTGGCGGTCGAGGAAGTCCGCCAGACATGGACCGAGTTCGTGGCGCGGGCAACCGCGATGCTCCGCAAGAAATTCGAACAGGAGTTGCCGCCAATCCTGTCGGGGCTCGACGCCACCGGCATCCAGGAGGAAGCCCGCCGCGCCATCGACGAGGTGTTGACGATTCTCCATCAGGGCGAATGAAGTCCCTCGAACCGGCGCGGAAAAAACTCGAACGGATCTGGCGCGACGCCTGGCGTCCGCCCGACCGCCGTCCGCCGTGGGCGTGGTGCGAGGACAACATCGCTGCCATCCCCTACTCGCCGATCCCCGGACGGTTCCGCTCCACCAACTCGCCGTGGATGCGCGAGCCCATGGAAGCGCTCATGGACCCGAGGATCCGGATCGTGAGCATCATCGCCGCCATCCAGAGCGGCAAGACCAGCGTGGGCGAGTTGGGGCTCTGCCACATCATCGCCAACAATCCGGGTCCCACGCTCTGGCTCGACCAGACGGACGACGACGCCAAGGACCAGAGCGAGAGCCGCCTCCAGAAACTCTTCGACGAATGCCCGGCGGTCACCGCCCTCTATCCGGCCAACCGCCACAAGAAGCGGGTCGCCACCGTGCATTTCTCCAACGGCATGACCCTCTGGGTGTTGGGCGCGCACAACAAGACCAACCTCCAGCGGCGGTCCATCCGCTGGCTGATCGGCGACGAAACATGGCGCTGGCCGACCGGGCACATGGCCGAGGCCGAAGCCCGCGTCACCGCGTTCGGTTGGCTGGGCAAGTGCCTGTTCATGTCCCAGGGCGGCGAGGAGGACGACGACACCCACCGCAAGCATGAAACCACCGACATGCGCGTGTGGACGTTCGCGTGCCCGCACTGCCACCAGCGGCAGCCGTTCAAGTGGGAGCAGATCGAGTGGAGCAAGGACGCCCGCGACGAAACCGGCGAGTGGGATTTCCAGCGGGTTCGCGATACCACGGCCATGCGCTGCGCGTCGTGCAACCACTACTTCGAGGACAGCGACAGGACGCGCCGCGAACTGAACCTCACCGGGCGCTACGTGGTCACCAACCCGAACGCGACCAAGGAAAACGCCGGATTCCACTGGAACGCCTTGTGCGCGATGAGCTGGGGACGGTTGGCCGAACTCTATCTGCGGGCGAAAGCCGCCGCGCGGAAGGGCGATGTGAGTTTGATCCAGCAGTTCTACCAGAAGCGGCTGGCGCTCGCATGGCGCGAGTATCTGGAGGACTACAAACTGGACATCGTGCCCGGTGGCTATCTCAAGGGCGAAACCTGGGATGGCGAGGCGGGCGTGGACGCCAATGGCCGTTTGGTCCCGGCCGGCGAAGCGTGCGTGTGCCCGTTGCGGATTCTAACGGTTGACTGCCAGCTTGACCACCTGTGGCTGGTCGCCCGCGCGTGGGCCGAGGATGGATCAAGCCGCCTGATCTGGTGCGAGCGGGTGCTCACCTTCACCGACGTCCAGTCGGTTCAGGAACGCTTCGGCATCCATCCGAACCTGGTGTTCGTGGACGCGGGACATGCCACCTACGATGTCTATCGGGAATGCGCCGCGCACGGATGGACGGCGCTCATGGGCGACAAGCGGGCGACGTTCACCCACAAGGTGAAGGGCCGCAAATCGGTCGAGCGGTTCTACTCGCCGCGCCGCAAGGTGGTGCTCGGGCGGGGACAATCGTGTTCGGTGTTCTACTGGTCCAACCTCAACATCAAGGACACGCTGGCCCGCCTGCGCCGCAACCAGAACCCGGACGACGGCCCGGTGTGGGAGGTGCCCGATGACATCGACGACGACTATCTGACCCAGATGGAAAGCGAGCACCGGATCAAAAAGGGCGGCAAGTGGCTGTGGGAACGGATCGGCTCTCGACCCAACCACCTCTACGATTGCGAGGCGATGCAGGTCGCCGCCGCAACCATGCTCAAGATCGTGGGGCGGGAGGCGGCGGGCAATGCCCCGGTTGACACCCCGGACGGGGAACCATGAGAATCCGCATCATCCTCGCCTCGCTCGTCCCGCTCGTTTCGGCCTGCACCACCCCTCCCCCGGTTTCCGGCACCGTCGCCAACAAGGACGGCAGCATCACGGTCCATCCGGACGGCCGTTTCGAAATCACCATCAACCCCCGCTCCAGCAAGTAAGCCATGACCGCGACCGACGAATCCGACAACCGCTTCGAAGCCTTCGCCGAATGGTTCGGGTCCCTGGAGATGCGCCATTTCAAGGCCGGGGAATTCCTCTCGTATTTCGCGGCGCGGCGAAACGGCGTGCGCAACCAGCCGCCGCCCAAGCCGCTGTGGAAGAACATCGTTCCCACCCTGCGCGTCGTGGACGACCTGCGCGAGCACCTCGGCAAACCATGCCACATCCTGAGTTCCTACCGATGCCCGGCCTATAACAAGGCCGTTGGGGGAGCGCCACTCAGCCAACACCTCCGGTTCAACGCGTTGGACATCACCTTCGACGGCGTGAGTCCGGTCCGCGTTCATGCCATTCTAACGATGTGGCGCAACCAGGGGAAATTCAGGGGCGGCCTCGGCCTCTATCGGAAGTCCGGCTTCGTCCACATCGACACCCGTGCCAACAACGCCGACTGGGAGGGATAGCCGACAGATGCCCCGAGGACTATTCACCACCGGATTCACCGTCAGCGAGGTGCTCGCCATCCAGGCGCGGGCCAAGGAACTGCTTTTGGAAGGTAAAACGATCATGAACTGGAACGACGCGGAAACGTCGGTGTCCAAACAATTCGCCATGCCGGTTGACCAGGTGCTCGACGAATGCGCCCACGCGCTGCGGGTGCTCGATCCAGCCATCTATGGCAGACCCCGCATCGCCGGTGCCTCATTCATCTCCGGCCACCTCCCGAAATGAGCCGCCTCAGATCCATCGCCCGTCTGCTGCTGCCCCCCGTCCTCGTTCCGAAGGCGTGGGGCTCGCCGTATGAGGCGGCGAACTGGTCGCCCCGCCGTGGCGGCGTGCCGGGAGCGTCCCCCACCGACTCGCGCAACGAACTGACGCCGGGCGTGCGTTCGGAACTGGTTAGGAAATCGCGCTACCTCCACAAGAACAGCGGATTCGTCCGGGAGCTGGTTTCCAACATGGCGGTCTATTCCACGGGCGACGGCATCCGCGTCCAGGCGCAGTCCGGCGATCCCGTGTGGAACCGGGCCGCCGAGGAATACTTCGCGCTGTGGTCGGCCCGCTGCGAGGTGACGCGCCGGTTCTCGTTCGCCGAATGCCAGTCGCTCGTCTGCCGGGGCATGGACATCGACGGCGAGTATTTCATCCACAAGACGCGGGATTCCGAAGGCGAGCCGCGCATCCAACTGATGGAAACCCACCGGATCGGCGACGAGTTCGGATCGAAGGAAACCATCGACGGCGTGGGCCTCGACGCGTGGGGGGCTCCGGTGTTCTACCGGGTGTTGGAGGATGGCGGGAAATTCCGCGACCTGCCCGCGGCGGCCGTGCTCCATGTCCACGAACCGGAGTGGGCCGGCGGCGTGCGCTGCCATCCGGCGATCCAGCATTCCATCAACCATCTGCTCGACGAGAGCGAACTGCTCGCCCTGGAGAAGCACGCGGTCAAGGACAACGCCGATGTGGCCCGCATCCTCAAGACCACCCGTGGCGAGATCGACGACAACGGAGACTTCGTGGTTGGCGGTGGCAGCACGGGCGGCGAATCCAGCGATCCGGTGACCTTGCAACGCATCGTCGGCGGCAAGCTGGTCGCTCTCAAACCCGACGAATCGCTGGACAGCTTCCAATCCAACAGGCCGAGTCCCACGTTCACCGGTTTCCTTGAGCACCTGCGGCGCGATTCGGCCCTCGGGGTGATCCCCTTCGAGTTCGCTGCGGATTCCAGCAAGGTCGGCGGTGCCGGAGTTAGATTGATTGTCGCCAAAGCCGACCGTCGGTTTTCGTTCCGCCAGATGATCCTGGAACGCCGCCTGATCCAACCGGTGTGGGCCTATGTGACCGGCGACGCCATCGACCGCGGCCTGTTGGAGCCGGTCGCCGGGTGGTGGAAGATCGCCACGGTGCCGCCGAAACGTGTGACCGTGGACGCGGGTCGCGAGGCCCAGCAGAACCGCGCCGATGTGGAGATGGGGCTCAAGACGCTATCCGACCACTACGCGGAACTGGGCGCGGACTTCGGCGAGGAAATCGAACGCCGGGCCAACGATGCCCGGCTCATCATGGACACTGCCCTGAAATACGGCGTGCCGCTGGACATGCTGTGGAAGCCGTCTGGTGGCGCTTCAAATATGAGTGGTTCTGCAAGAGACGTGGTCAATCGTCCTGCGTAGGGAGGTTAGTTCCGGGGAAATGATCTTGTCGGGCACCCTGAATTCCGCCAATCTTGCTCAGGCGCATATCGCGCTTCCCAGCCATGAAACTCCTGTCATCCGCAAAACCCGGGCTTGCCGCCTTGGCGAGCATCATCCTCGCATCCCACGCCGAGGCGGCGGTGAACGTCGAGTTTGTTACGGTCGGCAATCCGGGTAATGCGGCCGATACCACGGGCCACGGCGCAGTGGCATACGAGTACAAGATTGCCAAGAACGAGACGACCATTGGCCAATACTGCGAATTCCTCAATGCGAAGGCGAAGAGCGATCCGTATGCGCTTTACAGCACGAACATGGCCACTTCCACCTACATCGCGGGGATTTCGCGCACCGGCAGTTCTGGCAGTTTCGAGTACTCGGTGATAGGCGGCACTGCCAACAAGCCGATTACCTTTGTGAGTTGGTTCGATGCGGCGCGGTTCTGCAACTGGTTACACAATGGCCAAGGCAGCGGCAGCACAGAGACCGGAGCCTACACGCTGAACGGAGCGATATCCGGAATCTACCTGAAGAACCCAACCGCCAAAGTTTGGATTCCCAGCGAGGACGAATGGTACAAAGCGGCGTATTACGATGCGACCAAGGACGGCACAGGCGGCTACTGGCTGTATCCGACACAAAGCGATTCGTTGGGCGGCAACACGATTGGCAATGCCAATTCGGCCAATTATTATGATGGGGATTTTGCCGGCAATTCCGGGATGGTACTGACAGACGTCGGGGCTTACGGCTCGAATTCGGACAGCTTTTTTGGCACCAACGATCAGGGCGGAAACGTGTGGGAGTGGAATGACTCCGTCTCGTTCGGATCGCGCGGGCTGCGTGGGGACTCCTGGGGCTACGGCGACGGACTCGGCAGCTACCTGGCCTCGTCGCGCAGCTACGGCAACGGCCCGTCGCTCCAGGACCACGGCCTCGGCTTCCGCGTCGCCAGCGTCCCTGAACCAAGTGCGATAGTCCTGACGATGCTCGCCAGTGGGGTGTTGGGGATTCGCCGGAAACGGTGATTGCCTCTGATTCTGACTTTTAGGCCGACGTTGATCTCCACATCCGGCTTCTCCGTATCGGCCCGTTGACACCGCCGCCGGGGCGTGAATCCGCTCCTGCTCCCCGGTGATTGGCTAATCCAGCCCGAAGCCTTGCGCTCGATGGCGTTTGCCGTCCGCGCCTTCGACGGCCGTGGAGGCCCGTTGCCGCAGCCGCGTCCGCAAAGTCCGTTGCTAACCGTGCGGGACGGCATCGGCACCGTCTCCATCGAGGGACCGGTCATCCGCAAGCCGGACCTGTTCGCCCGCGTCCTGATGGGTGCGACATGTTCCGAGGAAATCGGTGATGCCCTGCGCGAGGCCGGGGAGCGCGACGACATCAGGGCGGTGTTCCTCGACATCGACTCGCCCGGCGGCACCGTGGTCGGCACTCCCGAACTTGCCGCCGCCGTGGCTTCGTTGGACAAGCTGAAACCCGTCTATGCGTTCACCTCCGGCCTGATGTGTTCGGCGGTTTACTGGATCGCCAGCCAGGCGCGCGCCATCTACGCCACCCCTTCAGCGCGGGTCGGTTCCATCGGCGTGGTGCAGGCGGTGATCGACGATTCCGCCGCACTCGCCAGCGAAGGGATCAAGGTGGAGGTGTTCGCGGTCGGCAAATACAAGGCGATGGGCGCGCCCGGCACTTCCCTATCCGACGACCAGCGCGATCTGATCAACGCCAACCTCGCCGAGGTGGCCGGGGAGTTCCATGCGGCCGTGCTCGCCCGCGGCCGCGCGATCCCGCCCGAGGCGATGGAAGGCCAGACGTTCAGCGGACGGCAGGCCCAGCGGTTCAACCTCGCCGGTCTGGTTCCGGACCGTGCCGAGGCAATGCGCCGCCTCAGGGTGTTCCACGCGTCGGTTGACACGGCGGCCCGTGCGATGAACGCACCCGAAGACATCCTCGCCCAAACCAAAGCCCAATTGGTAGCGCTCCAGCGCGACCACCAGGCGCAAACCGAACTGCTCGATGAAGCCACGGCCAACGCCACCTCGCTGCGCGGGCAAAACGAACTGCTCGCCGCCGAAATCGAGACGCTCAAGAGCGAGCGCGACACGGCCGCCGGCACCGCCGCCGCGCTGCAATCGAAAGTCACCGCGCTCCAGGCGTCGCAGGCCGACTTCGACAAACGCCTGCAAACCGAGGTCGCCCGCGTGGTCGCCTCCACCGGCACCACCGTTCCGGCCCGAGTCACCCCGGCGGGCGATGCCACCCAGGCCGCCGAACTCCACGCGAGGTTCGCCGCCATCACCGACCCGGCCGCCCAGACCGCCTTCTGGCGCTCCCTCACCCCGGAGCAGCAGGCCCTCATTCTCAAACACCAAGCCTAACGAGCCATGTCCAACACCCTGACCAACGTCAAGGACATCAAGGTCGCCCAGAAGGCGCTCATGCCCTTCACCGCGAACCTGATGCCCGTCACCTCGTTCTCCACCAACTTCGGCCCGCAGCAGGCCGACAAGGGCGACACCGTGCGCGTGCCCCTGGTCGGCGCTCCGTCCGGATCGAGCGATTTCGCGGGCGACTACACCGCCAACTCGGATTCCACGGTCACCACCATTCCGGTCACCCTCAACCGCCACAAGTTCAAGACCGTCCACACCACCGCCCGCGAGGTTTCGGAAACGGCGATGGATGTGCTGGAAACCCTGGTGGAAACCGCCGCCCAGCAGCTCGCCCAGGATGTGCTGCTCGACATCATGACGGTCATTACCGCGCTCAACTACGGCGCTCCGGGCATCCCGGCGCTCAATGCCACCGCCTTCGATTACAAGAAGGTGCTCAACCTGCGCGAGGCGTGCGGCAACGCCAAAATGCCCGCCTCGCCCAGGTCGCTTGTGCTCGACTCCGGCTACTACACCAATCTGCTCGCCGACGAGGTGGTCGCCAAGAGCTTCAACCTCAACCTGAGCGCTCCGGGTGTCACCGAGGCGCTCATCAGGCGGCTCGCCGGGTTCGACCTGCACGAGACGCTGGTGATTCCGTCCGACCACGCCGAGAAACTGGTGGGCTTCGCGGTCCATCCGAGCGCGGTCGCCGTGGCCATGCGCTATCTCCAGCCGGTCGCCGAATACCAGCAGTCGGGCGCGGTCACCGATCCGCAGACCGGCATGACCTTCGGCTACCTGCGTTTCACCGACACCCGCGCCAACAAGGTGTTCGTCACCATCGAGTGCCTCTACGGGTTCACGGTCGCCATGGGCGACGCCCTCAAGCGCATCGTCAGACCGTAAGCCATCTCTAACCAAGAACCACCATCACCATGATTCCGTTCAGCTTCACCGGCAACGCCGGATCCACCCTCAGCCATGTGGTCGTCCCCGCCGGGGGCCGCGACCGCATCCGCGTCCAGTATGTGAGCGCCACCTCCGACAAGGCGACCTCGCTGATCCTGTTCAAAACCTCTACCAAATCGGCCGCCGTCACGGCCACCGGGGCGGCCAACCAGGCGGTCGTTTCCTGCGTGCCCTACGCGGGAGCCGCGGCCAATGATGTCGTGGTCCTGTTCTCGAAGGTGTCGGGCACCGGCGTTCGCGGCGTGGTGACCTCGGTCCAGGCCGGGGCGTCCATCACGCTGACCGCCAACCTCGGCCTTGCGATGGCACCCGGCGATACCGTCCACCTGATGACAGCCGCCGGACAGGTTCCCGTGGGCGCGGCCACCAAGGAGATCAACGCTCCCACCGTCTTCGTCGTCCACGAGGGACCGGCGCTCATCGAACTGGACGGCACCGCCGCCTGCCGGGTCAATCTGGTGGCCGGCGAGTATTCCTGATCTTTCTGGTTACCTGGCATGTGGGGCACCCTCTCCGGGCAACCGGGGAGGGTGCCTTGTTTGACAGCCTCACCCAGGCATGCCCCTCGAATCCGACATTCTATCCGACTTCAAACAGCTTCTATCAGAGCACGGCACGGCGGCAATCTGGGGCGGTCTCAACCTGTCCGTGCTGGTCAGCCGGGTGCGCGGCGAACAGCAGATCGACATGGGCGGCTTTGTCGAGTCCCCGGACCTGAGCGTGCGGGTAGCCAAAACAGTCTTCACGGAGGCTCTGCCGAAAATGGGCGAACGCTTCGTGGTGGACGGCACGGCCTATCGCATCGGCAAGGTGTCAGGCCACCCGCGCTCGCCGCTCCTAACCCTAACTCTCTCCACCGCCGATGAGTGACGGATTTGTCCGCTACACCGCCAAGATGAAAGGCGCGTTCACCGTGGCACGGTTGCTCAGACGCTATCCGGAAAAGGTCGGCCGGTCGTTGGAGTCCCTGGTGAAACAGGAGGCGCGCGGACTGGCCGTGGAACTCGCCCGCAACACCCGGCCGTTCGGGTTCTCGGAAAAGGCGAGGAAACTCGGCGAAAAGGCGGTCGCGGGCGACATCGACAAGGTGTTCGCGGTGCCGTCGGACGCCTTCACGGAAATCAGGAAATCCGATCCGGCCGCCGCCGACCGGTTCTGGGCGAACATCACCAACCGGCGGTTCTCGCGGGCGCAACAGGCGCTCCGGTCGTCCAACTCGGGTTGGAAGGACATGCCTGTCGGCCGGCTTGATCCGAAGCTCCATCAGGAAAGCCGGACCGGTCGCTGGGCCAACGTGAAGCGCAAGGTTCCGGCGCAGATCGTCACCGGCCCGAAGGCGCGCGACACTTACATCGCCAGAATCCAGAAGCGGGTCGGCTTCGCCAAAGGCTCGTGGATCAACGCGGCGAAAGCAATCGGCGGACGGGTTCGCGGCGCGGCGCAATGGGCGACCCGGCACAAGCGATCACCAGGCACCGCCACCGTCCGGACAGGCGATAAACCAGCGGTCACGCTCGTCAACAGGCTCGACTACATCGACGATGTGACCACGGCCAAAGGGATCGGGATCGCTTTGCGGATCGCCGCTGCCAGGTTGCGCAAGGCGCTGGTCACCTCGCTCCTGAAGATCGGCGGGCGCACCAACCGGGACATGAACCGCCGCGCCGGTTGACGCGGCGGCCACGGGCACGATGCCCAACATGATCGAAGACCGCCTGACAGCCCTGCTCGCCACATGGATCGACACCAACCGTCCCTCGGGGTTTCCATCGGATATTCCCATCCATGTCGCCCGCCGCGACGAGATCCGCACCCGCCCGTGCGTGGTTCTCGACGCGACGGAATCAAAGCCGTTTCCCGCCATGCCGGGCACAGCCCGCGTGAAACTCGACGCGCATCTGTTCACCCAGGCGGACGACACCCCGGCGGAAACCCACGCCGAATGGGCGGCACTGCTCGCCGCGATGCTCCGGGACAAGCCGGCCATCAGGACATCGCTGACATCGGAAACGTTCCTGCTGCACGATTTCCTTCCCCGCGACAGCGTGACCACCCCGGACGAAGCCAGGGGCCGGGAAACCACGCTCACCTACGAGGCGGTGGTCTCGGCGGTGTAGTTGACACGCCCGCCGGGGCATGCCCGCCCAACTCCTCGGCACCACCGGAAACTGGGGGATTCCAAACGACCAGCCGGGAATCCTCATCACCGACCTGTCCTTCGACTTCTCCAACCAGGAGAAGCAGGTTCTCGACAAGGCCGGCGAGGTCATCGGCCTATCACTCTATCAGGAGAAGGTCGAAATCAAGCTCTCGGGCCTTGTCGCCAAGGCGTCGTCTTTCAACGGCAAGATCGGCGCGGCCATCACCCTGGCCAACGCCATTCCGGCCCACCTCCAGTCCTCGGGCGGAACCACCGTCCTGATGCAGGTCAGCCGCAGCCTCAACAACGAGGACTTCGAGAAGATCGACCTGACCGCAACCCACTATCCGTTCGTCAGCAGCGGCGGAGCCTAACCTATCACCCAACCCGAGATGAACGCAGTATCCCACATTTCGTCCACCGCCACCGGCAACACCTGCCTCGCCGCAGCTCTCACCGCCGTTGGAATCCCCCTTGCCGAGAAACCGTTTGTCCGCGTGGTCGGCGACGGCATCCGAGGCGAGCGCCATGTCTGGTTCTTCGAACCCAACAGCCCGGACGGCCGCATGCAGACCAAGGAACTCATCGCCGCTTGGCATGACGACGCCTGGCACCTCGCCAACCCGGAGCATCCGTTCGCCTACATCAAGTGCGCCCTGCTCAACCGCGAGCGGCTCGTGGACAAAGTGAAACAGGACGTGCCCATCGCCTGCGTGAAACGCCGGGGCAAGATCGCCCTGATCCCCCTCGACGCCCCGCCAGCCACCGAAGACCTGTTCCTCCGCTACCTCTGAGACCCCCATGAACGACAACGACCGCCAATCCAGCCTATCCGCCGCCTTCCACGCAGTCGAAACCATCGTGGGCGGTCACGCCATGCGCCCGCTTTCGCTGGCCAGCTACGATGTGCTGCTCCGCACCGGCAACCCGCTGGTCAAGGGGGAGACGCCCGCCGAAGGAACGCCCGAGTTCACGGGTGCCCTGATGGGATTCGTTTATGCCCACTGCGCCCCGTGGCCCGAGGTGGTTAGATCGTCCTTCAACGACCAGGGATTCCGCGAGGCGGCTCTGATCTTCTGCGGCGGGCTCACCCCGACCGATTTCCAAACCGCGTTCAAGCGACTTGAGGAACAAAGCCGCGAACTGGAGGCGGCGCAGGTGGATCCGGTCGGAGGGCTGGCCGGAAAAAAGCCCCACCCTGCGACGAACCCGGCTTCCTAGCCGCCCAGGTGTTCGCCATCGCCGCCGAAACCGGTTGGCCCGAGGAGCGGATCATATTCATGCCGCTGGCCCGGCTGTTCCAATACCAGCACTGCCTGCTGCGGCGCAATGGGGTAAGGACGCATTGGAGTAGTGTAGGGCTGGCCCAACCCAGCCTGCGGGAACAGTTGGGGGCGCTGCGGCTAAGCTGGGAAAGTAGATCCGATATTGCCTGATTTTCAAATTGACGGGAAATCCAAGGATACTAACCTTGCCCGTGTAGTAATCGCCTCACTCCATGAAATCTCCATTCCTGATAAGTATCATCACCCTGATAGTTGCGACCGCTATCGGCATAAACGCCCAAGATGCCTCCACCGCTCTACCCTGGACCTCAACGGACGGTCGGGTAATTTACGCAAAGTTCGTGAAACTCGATGGTGAGGCAGTGATCGTTGAAAAGGAAGGCAAGCAAATCACAATTCCGTTAGCTAGGCTATCGACCAAAAGCGTGCTCGATGCGACAAACCTGGGAAAGCAACAAAGCCAAAGGAACGCTGAAAACAATACCGCCACCACCGCAGCACCGGTAATGGATAAGAATCTGACTGTGGATCTCGGTGACGGTGTAACGATGGAATTCGTGTTGATCCAACCTGGGGCGTTCACCATGGGAGTGGACAGGTTGAATGAAATAGGTAAAGAGGGTCACAAGGTGACTTTGACCAAGCGGTTTCTTCTCGCGAAATACGAGGTCACACAGGAACAGTGGGAGAAAGTCATGGGCTACAATCCGAGTAAGTTCAAAGGTCAGAAAAACCCGGTCGAGTCGGTAAGTTGGACCGACTGCCAGAGCTTCATAACAAAGTTGAATACAAAAATGCCGGGGCGTGGCTTCCGATTGCCGACGGAAGCAGAGTGGGAATACGCCTGCCGAGCCGGATCTTCCGGCAGCTATTGCTTCGGTAACGATTTGCGCTTTCTGGTCGAATACGCATGGCTTGGCAACAACAAATACACGACTCAGCCGGTGGGCGAAAAGAAGGCGAACGAGTGGGGTTTGTATGATGTGCATGGCAACGTGAGCGAATGGTGTGAAGATTGGTATGGAGACTATCCAGCAACCGCCGTGGAGGATCCAGTGGGCGCTCCATCGGGGAAGCTCAGAGTGAACCGGGGCGGCTCCTGGTATGATGATGCGAACTCTTGCACTGCCGCAGCCCGCAGGAACAGCTCCCCGTCTGAGATAAGCAGCAAGATCGGATTGCGTCTGGCCCGCAGTTCAGCCCCATAGCCCCAGTCTGTGCTGTAACGAACGGAACGAATTGGCAAGCGAGCGGAGCCAGCCTAGCAATGGAGAGAAAGGCGCTAGGCATGAATCAGTCCAGCGTAACACTTCGGTTGACTCCGCCCCCGGCGCATGAGCGCCCTCACCGTCACCCTAGGAGCCGACATCACCGCGTTGAAACGCGCCATGGCCGGTGCCACCGAGCTTGTTGCCGCGTCCGCCAAGCGCATGGGCAAGCTCACCGGTGCGGGGCTGGCGGGACTTGGCAAGGGCGGTGCGGCGGCGCTGGGCAAGGGATTTGATATCGCAGGTGTCGCGTTCAAGGCGTCCATCGGTGCCGCGATGGCGGGTGGGGTCGCAGCGGTTGGTGTCGGTATGAAGTCGGTCATGGCCGCGGCCGACTTTGAGCAGACCAAGGTGGCGTTCGCCACACTGATCGGTGATGCCGCCAAGGCCGAGGAAACCTTGGCCAAGCTCCGCAAGCTGGGTGCGGAAACCCCGTTTGAGTTTCCCGAACTGGCCGACGCGGGCCGCAAGCTGATCGCCTTCGGTGAATCCGCCGACTCGGTGCCCGAAACCCTCCGCAGGATCGGCGATGTGTCCGCAGGCGTGCAGGCACCGATCAACGAAATCGCCGAACTCTACGGCAAGGCGAGGGTCCAGGGGCGGTTGTTCGCCGAAGACATCAACCAGCTAACAGGGCGCGGCATCCCGATCATCCAGGAACTCGCCAAGCAGTTCGGCGTGTCGGACTCGCAAGTCAAGAAGCTCGTGGAATCCGGCCAGGTCGGCTTCCCCAACATCGAAAAGGCGTTCATCGACATGACCTCGCAGGGCGGCAGGTTCTCGGGCATGATGGAGGCGCAGAGCAAGACCACCTCCGGCCTGTTCTCCACGCTCAAGGACTCGATCAACGAGGTGTTCCTCACGCTCGGCCAACCGATCAATGACGCCTTGCGCCCGCTCATCGCCGATGCCATCGCGATGATTGCCAAACTCGCCCCGATGGCTGCGGCGGCGGGCGCGGCGGTCCGGGATGCGATTCGATTCGTCATCGCCGCCTTTCAGAGCGGCCAGGTGTTGGAGTTGGTCGCATCATCGCTCAAACTGGGGTTCGCGGTGGCGGTCAACTCACTGGTGAGCGGACTGCGGCTCGCAGTGTCGTTCTTCTGGTATCTCATCACCGACGGTGCGATGTGGAAGGGCCTGGGCGAGACAATGTTAGGCTTGGCCGCCGGACTCGGTGCCGCGCTGCTCAACGCCATCCAGGCACCCATCGCCTATCTCGGAGCCGGAATGGACTGGGTGGCCGCCAAACTCCTCAAGGGACTGCTCAAAATTCCCGGCATGGACGAACTGCTGGGATTTGGCGAGGGCGATGTGACGGATGATTTCGGAACGCTGCTGGAAGCCCAGAAAGAAAGCCTGCGCGGCATCGCCGACGGCATCACCGTGGCGGCCGGCGAACTGATGGGCGGCGGCGCGGCGGGCCTCGCGCAAAGTGCCAGGAACGCGGCGGAGAAGGCGGGGAGTTTCGGAACCGATGACCTGATAGACACATCTGGACTCAAGGATGACATGGCGCGGGTGATCGGCTCGATCCGCGATGCGATGCCCAAGCCCGAGGAAACGAAGCGGGTGGCGAAGGCGGCGGAGAAATCGGCGGGGGAATCCAACAAAGCCACCGCCGCCAGGGAGGCGAGGCTCGCCCCCATCGTCACCTCACTTGGCAAGGTGGGTGGCGGCGGATATGTGACGGGGGCTCTCGACGCGCAGCGGGAGAACAACCGGCTCACCGGAGAAACCAACCGGTTGCTAACCGACCTTAACCGCAAGGTGGAAAGACTAGGCGGCGGTGGCGCGGTCGCGGCGTTCGGTTAGCGACACGCCATCACCGCAGACCCTCGGTAACCACATCCCATTTTTCGAGAAACGGCTCAAGGACGGATTCCAGAATCGCAGAGTGCATCGAGTCCCACTTCTTCGGTCTCCTGCCGCCATGCCTCGCCAGAAACTCCTTGTGCCCTTTGACAAGCAGGTCCCTCAGGTCCTCCCACCGGCACACATAGTAGCGGTCACTCCGGTCCTCGCAAACTCTCACGAAGACCATCACAAGCCCAATCACAGGGCACTTCTTTTTGGAGCCGACAACCTGTTTCTCACCATCGAAACCAATCTCACAGAATTGGCGGATGTCGAGCTGCCACGAGTTCGCTTTCCCGGCCTTGACCTGGATGAATACGTGCTTTCCGCGTTCGTCGGCCGCGATGATGTCGTAATGGGGGACGTTGCCGGTGAAGGTGGTCGCTATCAAACCCATCCGGGAAAGTTCGGCCGCAACGAGATACTCGCCTGTCTGCCCCACAAGTTTGTTGCTTCTGCCGGTTGCCATCGCGGGCGGATTGTCCACTACGGGAGGGTGGCCCGTCAAGCCGTGTCCGGTTGACTCCGCGCGCCGGTGGAGATGCCAAACCACATCGCCATCCAGCCGGGCCGGCTCTATCCGCAGCCGGGATACACCCTCCAGATCGACAGGGAGGGCAAGTGGACCGCGACCCAGATCTATCTCTGCCACCGCGCCTCGGCGATCACGCTGATGCCGCGTCCCGGCACCCCGCACCCGGAGGTGCCGTTCATCACCGTCTCACAGGTCACGACCACCTTCACCGAGGGCGACCTCGCCGAGATCGCCTGCCAATACGCCGGGGCCGAGGAAAAGCCCCCGGAGGACGAAAAGGCCAACGCGGTTTACACGATGGGGCTGTCCCTGTCGGAGGAGCCGCTGCTCAGCCACAAGCGCTACAAGGACATCCCACAGACCGAACGCGAGGCGATCCAGCAGATCATCTCGGGCAAGGACAAGGACGACCAGGGCAACAAGCTCCGCGACAAAGTGGAGAGCGAACTCGGGATCGAGGCGCTCTCGAAGATCGACCGCGGCCAGACGAGCTACTACAGCCCCCGCGTGACCTGGCGCGAAAGCTGGGTGCGCGACAAACCGGCGTCCGCCGCGGAACTCAACGACATCGGCAACATCGCCACCCCGTCCGGCCCCGCGCCGGATCTGGCGGGCGACCGCAACTGGCTCAAGAACGGCATCACCCAGAACCAGGACGGCAAGTCGTTCCGCCTCGAAAACGAATGGCTCGCCAGCGACCGGGGCGGATGGGACGCGCAAATCTACAACGACTGACCGCCATGAGACTGCCCAACAAAAAGAAACCCGGCGACCCGGTCATGGCGGAGGACTGGAACCTTCTGTTGGACGCCGTGGCCGCACGCACGCCCCGACCGGGCGACGGGCTGAAGTTCATCTCGTCGTCCGGCGGCTTCGCCTATTCGTCGCCGAGACCGGTGGATTCCATCCAGGGGCATCCGCCCTTCTCGGTGATCGCGATTGCCAAATCGGGCGGCGGCTATCTGGTGACGATGAAAGAGGGATGGGTGATCGAACGGCAGCCGAAAACCGGGTCGAAACCGGCGGTGAAGTTCCGGATGCCGAAAGCCTCCGGCACCGCGCTCGACTCGACTCCGAGGCCGCAAATCCCCATGGGCTTCGGCAGCATCGCCTGGTGCCGCGTGAGAACCCTGGCCGACGGCTCCATCACCGGGGATCCGGAGATCGTCGTCTCGGCGGGCGACGAGAACGGAGTCCACTACTATCCCGAGGACCCCGGAGCGTCGGGCCAACCGGGCGACTGTTTCATCCGGCTCTTCAAACTGGAAAGCGACGGCGGCGTTCCGAGGGTGCGGGTCTATCAGCAGAGCGACATCGAACACTGGGCGCAGTTGTGGACCGGGAAAAACCTCGGTTCCGGAGCCCGCGTGTTCAAGGAACACTTCGAGGACGAGAACACCTACCGGTTCCGCACGGTCAAGGGCATCCTGCCTATCAAGGCGGAGGAAAACGGCGACGAGATCGAGATTTCGGTCGGAGGCGGAGGCAATCTCAATCTGACGATCCTCTACGCCTCGTTCGACGCCGACGGCCGCAAGGTGATGGAATCCCCGGAGGTCGAAAGCGTGCTCTATTGGCGGGGCGGGATGTTCGTCGGCACCACCGATCCGGACGACGGCGATCCCCCGGACGGCCTGGTCGAAAAATCGGTGAGCCTGGCACGGGATGTGACCTGACCGCCGGTTGACAGCGGCACATCGGGCGTGAAGCTTTACGTTGATCTCGAAACGCTCCAACTCATCGAAGGCCCGGGATTCCGCAACCCGGTCACCTCGCTGCGGTTCAAGCGCGGCGACGCCGCCAGACTGGAAGTCTCGTTCCTAACCAACGGCACCACGCCGACGGGCATCGGCGAGCCGTCCGCCCTCGAAATCCGTTTCGGCGTGAAGCCGCGCAACCGTTTCGATGTCGGCTATCTGGTCCACGCGGACGACTGGACCATGCCCGCGCCGGGAGCCACCAGCCCGGTCTATCAATGCTCGCCGGATTTCAACACCACCGAGCTTGATAGCGCGCTGCAGGTGGGTTCGTCCACCGGCACCGAGCTTCCCGAGATCACGCTCATGGGCGAGATCACCTGGCGCGAAGGCGGAGGCCCGCCAACCAGCACCCGCACATTCACCGTGGTCGTCGAGAATGACGTGAACCGGGGCACCGAGGGCGTGCCCGCCACGGC
Organism: Verrucomicrobiota bacterium; assembly: GCA_017301995.1. Classification (GTDB taxonomy): domain Bacteria; phylum Verrucomicrobiota; class Verrucomicrobiia; order Verrucomicrobiales; family Akkermansiaceae; genus Luteolibacter. Next base: position 121,899 of record JAFLEH010000019.1, read on the forward strand.
GGAGCCACCCTATCCGGCACCGGGCAACATCGAGATGGTCACCCGCAAGGGCGTTGCGAACGGTTACGCCGGACTGGATTCCGGCGGCAAGGTGCCAAGCTCACAACTCGCGATCACGGCCGCGATGATTTCCGACTCCACCGCCACGGGCCGCAATGTTCTCAAGGCGGCCTCGCAGGCGGCGGCGAGAACGGCCATTGGCGCGCTCGGTGCTCCGGCCTTAACCATTCCGGAACTCATCGCGATGAACCAGACCGGGGCGTGGGAGCGCATTCCGGAAGGGGTCAGGGCGTCGCTTTCCTCACCGGCCGATTATTCGTCCTATCCGCTCCCGGCCCACTTCAAGGGGATGGCGCTCTACATCCTCAATGGGGAGTATTCGCACTACGGGTATTCGCTGACCGACCTGGTGGCGTATATCGCCACGGCCCACCCGACGTTCTGGAGCGACATCCTGCTTGCTCCGGATGGTCCCTGGGCGTTTCCGGGGTTCGCGGTTCTCAACGGCGACCCGAGCGCCTCGGTGTTCGTGGCGTCGGGTTCGACCTATCCGGTTCTTACCTCCCAGTTGGGGCGGACCAATCCGGGCGGCGAGGTGTGGCTGGACCCGCACGGCATGGCGGTTCTCCGCGTGCTGGACACGGAACTCGTTTCGGTCTGCGGCGATCTCCATATCGAAGGCGGCAGCTCGGGTTCCGGCTCATACTAACAGACAACCGCACATGAAAACAACCTGCTTCATCTTCACCCACACCCCGGAAGCCCCGCTGCTGTCGCGGTGCGTCGCCGCGGCCCGCGCCGGGAAAGGCGATCACGATGCGGCATTCGTCGTCGTCGAGGACGGCAACGCGCCGCTGCCGGACGTCACGCGCGGCGAACTTGCCGCCGATGGTGTCCGGGTTGTCCGCTCCACGGAGCCGCGTCTCGGCAATCTCCGGGGCGTGCGCTGGTTCGCCGAGCAGATGGCGATCATGTCCGACCATGCGGGCGACGCGGAGGTGGTGCTCAAGATCGATCCGGACACGCTGGTGCTCTCGCTTTCCAACGTGCTCAAACCGCTGGCCGACAACGGCGAACCGCTGGGCACCGGTTTCGGCGAACCGGGATCGCACGTCTATGGTCCCTGTTACGCGTTCCGGCGCTGGGTGGTCGATTTCGTGGCGTCCAAATACGCCGGTTCCCAACAGCAGGAAACGGCGGCGCTGTCCAGGGCCATCGCGGTTTCCAACCGGCAGCGCGCCCCGCTGGCGGTCTGCGAGGATTTCCTGCTCAGCCAGGAGACTCTGGAACTCGGGCCGATGGACTTCGGCCAGAAGCGCGCCCGCTGGCTGCACGACAAGGACGCCCGCGACCTGGCGGCATTGAAGGATGGCGCGGATGTGGTGTTGTTCGGCAATCCGAAACCGGTCGGGCATTCCGGAGGCACCCATACGGTAATCGCGAGGGAGATGGACGCGTTTCTCGCCGCCGGCACGGTTGCGGAGCCATTGCCGGACGGGGAAAAGCCGGTGGTGGTCATCGGCATCGGGCCGGGTCGTTCGGGCACCGCTTTTATGGCGACCCTGCTCAACATGCAGCCGGGGGCGTGGATCTCCCACGAGAGTTATTCACCGGTTCTTCTCAATCTGCCGGATGTCTCGATGTTCGCGAACCTGCTCGCCACCAAGCGCCCAGGACGGAGGTTTGTGGGCGACTTCTCGGCGTGCCATGTCTGGATGGCGGCGGGGATGGCCCGCTGGCTCGTGGCGCAGGGCTATCCGGTGAAACTGGTTGTCACCGGTCGCGACACCGACGGATTGGCCGCCTCGTGGATCACCATGATGGAGCGTCAGCGGCACGATCCGTTCGTCACCAATCCGCCCGAGGGATGGCCTCACCGGGGATGGTCGAAGGCGCTGCCCAAGTTCGACTCCATCCCGGAGCGCGAGGACAGGGTGCGGGCCTATCTGGCATGGTGCCGCGACCACGTAGCCGCGCTGGAGGCCGAGTTTCCGGGCATGGTCCGGCACATTGACACGGCCGACATGAACGACCCGGCGGAAATCAACGCCCTGCTCGACTGGATCGGCATGCCCGCCGCCGGCCGCCGCCTCGAACTTCTCGGAACACCCGTCAACACCAGCCCAACCCCATGAACCTCCGCTCCGCACTCGCCCGCATCGACGGTGCCTTCACCGCCCGCATCCGCCGTGGGATCACGGTGGCCGGCATCACCCTGCGTGCCGCCGACTCCGACCGCACCGCCTTCACCCAGCTTCTCACCATGCTCAACGAGGCCGAGCGGATGGGGATGCTCCCCGCGCAAACCGCCATCGCCGACAAGGACGGCCAGCCGCACACCCTGCCGACAGATCAGGTCCGCGCCCTTCTGGTCCAATACGGCGGGATCTACCAGACGCTCTGGCTCCAGAGGGTCGGCCTGGAGAACGCGGTGAATTCCGCCGCCGATGACACCGCCCGCGCCGCAATCGAAATCCAATTCTGACACCCGCCATGCGCATCCCCCTCAACATCGACATCGAATACATCGCCAAAGCCATCGTCGGCATCGCCTCCCCGGTGCTGGGCGTCATCACGTCTTTCCAGGAACAGATCGAATGGCATCTGCGGATCGCCTCGCTGCTGGTCGGTCTGGCCGTCGGCATCCTCTCGCTCGTGGCGATGGTTAGGAAGATGCGGCGGAGGTAGGAGCTTCATGCGCCAATAACCAACAGGCATCCGAAATCCGGCGTCACTGGAACGAAGTTATCATGTCATGCGCCTATCTTCTAGATCGTATTCGGTCTCGTATCAAACGGGCCAATTCAGGTATGCTATAATCCGAAGATTTTATTGCAATCCTGTCCGCCAATGCTGGACTAAAAGAAAGAACCTCGTCCTTTGAGACTTTATGCCAAAGAGGAAGTACCATATTCTCACTTCCCATCTCAATTGCATTGAAGCTACTTAATTCATAGGCTGTCCAGCGTCGCTTGAAAAACGCTTCTGACAATACAACCAACCCGTAGCGCGAATTGCCTACTCCGCGATCAATTGATTCCCTAAGGCTGTCTCCAAGCCGAAGTTCGAACTCATCATACCAAACAACAACACCTATGGACACGAGCTCTTCGGCCAATGGCCTAACTAGACTTTCCTTGTCTGGGCTCGCATGTGAAATAAATAGATCAAACTCCTTCTTCACAGATGACTTTTCGTCCGTTTTTGACTCCCTCCACCATTCAAGGTACTCGGACTCCTTCTTGCTCTGTTCAGCCAGGATTTTGTCACGCTCCACATCGAGAATCTTCTCTTCTATCTGCAATAACTTTTTCCTCGCCTGCGTAAGCTCACTTGCCAAGCTGCTCGGCTTCTTGCTGCTCCTTCTATTCTGTATCTTGAAAAGCCCATTCTCAAGACCCATGATATGCTTTTTCATGCCACTCCGCTGTTTAGCTAGATCAAGCAAAAGGCTATCCCATGGATTGCTTTCAGGATCCATGTAGGGAATATCATCCGGTTCATCAAAATTGTCGGTCATGGCCTAATTCCAAACTCTGAGACAGTAATTCAACATATTGGCATCCCGCCCATTCGGCAGGACAAGATCCAGCGATTATTCTGGAAAGACACCAACAGAACATCTCCAGCTTGACTAACGGATGCATGGTGGATTTTCTTTCACGACCGAGATCTAGCATGTCAGGTTGTAAAAGCAAGTACTTTTCCAAAGAGGTCACACACCAAGGCTAGATCTTTCGGCACGACAAATGGAGTTGTTGACACCGCCCCAAGGTCACCATGAAAGCGCTCAAATACCTCAGCTTCGTCGGCAAGGTCGCCGGCCTTGTATCCGCCCTCAACGTCATTCCGTTCGTCGATCCGAAGGTCGGGGTGATCGTGTTCGCAGCCGCCTCGATCCTCAAGGACGCGGTGAACCGGATCGGAGACCTGCTCGACGACGGTCAGCCTAACGCCAGCTTCAAGGGCTGACGGCGGGCGGAAATTCCACAAAAACGGATCCGGGGTTGGGAGCCAGAATTCCCGGCCCCGGATTTTGCGTTTGGTGCCGCGTGGGAGCACATGCCAGCCGCTCAAGGTATGGCAATATGGCCGGCCCTCACATCCACATTCCGCGTTAATTAGACGCACCGTTAGTCAGAAATCCGCCCCGTTGGCGCGCGGTTTGAACGGGTCATTTCCCATCCGCTTCCGGCAGGGTAACCTTCCGGGTCAGGCGGTTGTAGCTGATGCTGTTCTCCCACTGGCCCGGCTTGGGCAGGATACCGAACCATTCGTCGGCTTGGTCCTCGGTGGTCAGCTCGCGGTAGTGCTTGAAAATGATAGAGGGTGAATTTCCCGCTTCAAGGGCCACCTGGTCGGCGCTCTTCACCTTGGCGATGCGGTAGGAGATGAACGAGTGGCGCAGCACATTGCGGGGCCATCCGATGTCCAGAGCGCGGGCCAGCGCGGTCGCCTCCTTGATGAACTCGCCAGAGGCAAGCACGCGGCCTTCGCGCGGCAACGGCACCAGCCAGGCGGCGAGGTTGTCAGTGATCGGAACGATCCGTCGCGACGCCGTTTTCGCCTGTCCGGCCCGGATCTCGATGATTCGCCGTTCGAGGTTCACCGCCGACCAGTCCAGGCGGGCAAGCTCCGCCATGCGGATGCCGGCGAACCCGCCGATGGACAGCAGCGGAATCAGGTGGGGCGGGGCGGCGTGGATCACGCGGCGGAACTCGTCCGGCGTGAACACCTCCACATCGCTGTCGACCACCTTCACTTTCTTCAACTGGCTTGATGCGGTCGGTTTGCCCACGGGCAGGTAGTCGTGCTCAAGGGCGAACGAGAACAGGATGTTCACGTAGAGCAGCATCGAGTTGCGGGAACCGGGGGCGAGTTTGAGGCCGCGCAGCCAGGCATCAATGTCGGGTGCGGTGATGTCGAGGATCGGACGCGGATGGGCGGCGGCGAAACGGTTGAGCACGGATCGGAGTTGCGCGAGGTGGCGGGTTCCCGACCCGTCCTGTTCCTTGCTGGCAAGCAGTTGCTTCACAACGTCGGGCACGGTCGCGTGGCGGATGATTCCGCCAAAATGCCGCGTGTATTCGGCGGCCATTCCGGACAGGGATTCGGAACCCGCGATCCGCCGCGCCCGCAGATAGTCCTCGACCGCCGCCACCAGCGGGATTCCCGTATCCGCGAGCTTGGCGCAGGCGGCCAGGTAGTTCTCGCGGTCGTGGGGTTTGAGGTCGGTGAGGTGCTGCATGCCTCCCTGGATTCGCTGCGCAACGAGCAGGGCCTCCTTTTTGGCGGCGGCGAGGTTGGTGAAGAACTGGCGCATCCGCCTGCCCTCGCGGTGATAGGAAATGGCGAACCGGACCCGGCCGCCCGAGGCGCATCGATAGACCGGCACTTTGGCCGAGCCGAAACCGACAACCGCGGCGGGCTTTCCTCTGGTTTTGCGCTTGGGCGCGCGGGTGGCCGGAGTGGGGTTGTTGGAAGCGGTTTGTCGAGTTGTCGCCATTTTGTCGCCAGGGGTGTCCATGGCGGGGGATGAGGCGTCAACCGGAAGCACGTTTCCGGGACTTAATCCATTGGAAATGAATGGATTGTGAATGGCGCACCCGTAGGGACTCGAACCCCAAACCTTCTGATCCGTAGTCAGACGCTCTATCCAATTGAGCTACGGGTGCGTTGTGCGCGGGGCCGGGAGGAAAGCGGTTTGGCCCGGGGGTGTCAAGGTTTTTGGAAAGATTCTCAAAAAAAACTTCAATTTCGGAGGAAATGGCGCGTAATAAGGCCGCACACATGAAAGCGTTTTTTGCCATTCTGGGAATCGCGGTCGCCGGGGTTCTGGGTTTCACGTCCGAACCTTCAATGCGGTATCAGCTCACCGGCCACGCGCCGCTGGCGCCCAAACCAACCCAAACCCCAGGCGCGAACACGCCCGCCCCGGGCATCGCACAGGTTCCGGCACCGGTACCAGTGCCCGCCCCGGTGCCGGCACCCGTTCCCACCCCCGCGCCTGCTCCTGTCCAGCCGGTGGCCCAAACGCCCACGCCGACTCCAGTTCCCGCTCCGGTCCCCACACCCGCCCCGGTTCCCGTTCCCACGCCGGACCCGATGCCCCCGGTTGCCCAGAACGACCCGGCTCCCGGCGGCGACTCGGTGGAACCCGTCACCCCGACGCCCGTGCCCGTTCCCACGCCTGAACCGGCGACAGAAGACCCGGCTCCCCCCACCCCGGCACCGCCGACCGCTCCGGTCGATGTGGTTTCGCTGATGAAACAGCACATCCAGGGTGGAAACATCAAGGAGTTCGAGTTCAAACAGGTCCAGGGCTGGCGCGCCGAACCCGACGAGGTCATCGACGGTGAAACCTATCAAGTCGGCCTGATCCGCTATACGGCGGAGACGATTTTCGGCACCAAGTCGATCGAAGCCAAGGCGCTCATCAAGGATGGCGCGGTGGTGAAGTGGATTTGGCCGAAGAGCGGCATGGAGATCAAGTGACCCGTCTATCCGGTGGCACGGCGTTTCCGTTTCGCCGCAACCGACGGATGCCCAGCGCCACGACCGCGACGGCCAGCGCCGCGCCGCCTGCGCCACCCGCGATCCACGCCACCGGCAGCGGCATTTCCGCCTCGAATTCAAGCGGCAGCGGCCGGAGCTTGCCGGAATCGAGCGGGCATTCCCACACCAGCGTCCGACCTCCGTCCTCAACCCGGCTGGCATTGGAACGCTTCGCGGGCACCGGCAGGTGAAGCACATACTCGAGTTTCCGGCCTTTGAGTTTGTCCGCCATCAGCAGGGAAGCGCCGGGAAGGGCACGCCCCGGTCTAACTGTCCGACGGAAGAAAACCTTCGAACCGTCCTGCCTCACGTCGAAGTCCCCGATCAGCGGATCCAGTGGCGAGGTTCCATCCGCAGACCCGAGCGCGGAATCGCCGCTCACGGCCTTGATCAGGTCCTCCACCGAACGGAAACGCGCCTTGAGCACCACCTTCAGACGGTCGCCGCTCCGGCTGACCTCGCGGGTGGCATCGTATAAGGTCGGCGTTTCCCTAACAAACCTATCCAGCGTCTCGCGGACGCCTTCCACGCCGCCCATCCCGCTCGCCATCGCCGCGGGAACGTCATAAACCAGTTCGGCGCGGCCGCTGCCGTCCCGTTCCAGCCAGTATTCCTCGTGGCCGTCGATGCAACCGACGACCATGGCGCACAACAGCAGCGCCAATGTTCTAACCAACAACCCGATGCGAAGCGAATCTGCCATGGCGGTTGCTAGGAACGCTGTTGCGCGCTGCGGATGAGGATGTCGGAGATTTCCACGTGAAACGGCGCTTCCAGAATGCCGAGAATCGCCCACGCGACGTCTTCCGGATCCAGCATCCGGGTGGCCGCGCGGGTTTGGCTGAGGGATTCCTCCCGCCCGCGGAAATACTGGTCCAGCAAGGGCGTGTCCACCACGCCCGGCGAGACGCACGCCACCTGCACCGGCAGGTTGGAGGCCCGGAGTTCCGACCGCAGCGCGTCGGTCACGGCACGGACGCCGAATTTCGTGGCCGCGAAAAATCCGCCCGAAGGAGGCACACTGTGGCCGCTCATCGAACTGACGTTGACGATCCGTCCGCCGCTTGCCGGAAAATGTTTCAGCGAAAGTTGGCAACACAGGGCCAGAGCCATCACGTTGACCCGCCACATCTCCTCCCAGTCGGCCGGGTTTCCATCGACGATCCGGGAAAGGTAACCCACACCGGCGCAGTTGACGAGCGCGTCGATCCGTCCGAGACCTTGGAACACCGCGGAAACCTCCTCCCGCCGCGACAAATCCGCCTGGATCGGCGAGACTTCCTCGTGCAGCGCCGACGGCCGACGGGTCACTCCGAGCACGTTCGCGCCGCGCTCCACCAGAAGTTGGCAAAGCGCCCGGCCGATGCCGCTGGAGGCACCGGTGACGAGCAGGGTTTTCCCTTGGAGCGACGGCATGGACGGAGCCTTGCAGAAAGCCTCCGGGGGCGCAAGCGCGGTATCGCGGCGTCCGGAGGTTGAAAAATCCGCCGGTTCCGCGCAAAGTGCGCGCCCGTCCGCCAACTCCGGCGGTTTTTCCTATCCGAAACAATCCCATGTCCGGCGAAACCAGCAGAAAACACGTTGTGATCCACACCGACGGCGGTTGCAAAGGCAACCCCGGTCCCGGCGGCTATGGTGCCGTCCTCGTCTGCGGCCGCCATCGCAAGGAGCTATCCGAAGGCTATCGGCTCACCACCAACAACCGCATGGAACTCCGCGCCGTCATCGCCGCGCTGGAAGTGCTCAAACAGCCCTGCACGGTGGATGTTCACTCGGATTCCAAATATCTCATCGACGCCCTAACGAAAAACTGGATCGCCGGATGGAGGAAGCGCGGCTGGCTCACGGCCAACCGGGAACCCGTCAAAAACCGCGACCTGTGGCTGCGTCTCCTCGCCGCCGCCCAACCGCATCGGGTTCGCTGGCATTGGCTCAAGGGCCACGCCGGACACCGCGAAAACGAACGCTGCGACGCCCTGGCAAGCGCCGCCGTCGCCAAACCCGGATTGTTGGAAGACGAGGGATTCGGGAATGACGATGACGGCGGACTCCTCTCCGGATCCTCCTTTTCCGGATTGCGGGATTGACAAACCGGCGGGCCCCATCACCCTTTCACCAACCCCTCACGGCAATGAAACCAACACCCGCCCGTTCCGAAGCAGATCCCGGATACCCGGATGCCAGGGAATTCGTCCACCTGCACAAGGCCGCTCTCGGCGCCGTGCTCCTCGGAACCGGTCTCGCGGTGGGCGGATGTGGCTGGATTGCCGACAAAACCGGGGGAATCCAGCCCCCTCCCAAATCCGATCCCAATGAAGTTCGCATGGTGGGCAAGGCACCCGCCCCGCCGAAAACCACCACGCCGCCATCCAAAGAGAATCCCCCCAGGCTCCCCGGTGACATTTCCGTCGAACCGAGAATCGAACAGCCTCCACTGGGTGGCGTTCCTCCCGTGGTGCCCCAACCGGAGAAATCCGGGAACTAACAAACGTGCGCATCCAATCCCGATGGACCCGGTCCCGGCAAAATCCACACCCTGCCCCGCCTATCCGGACGCGGCCGGGTTTCTCCGCCAACACAAGGGCACTCTCGGCGCGGTGATTCTCGGCACCGGGCTCGCTTTGGGTGGGTGCGACCGCCAGCCACCACGGACCACGGGAATCATAGCGGCGCCTCGGGAACAGCCGCCAACAACACCCCAATCCGCGCCCGAAAGCAGACCGCCAAGGCTACCCGGAAGAATCATTCCTCCTCCCGGCCGGGTCCGTCCCGCCGATCCCCCAAAAGAAAACCAGCCGCCGGATGCCGAACGGGAATGATGACCCGGACTCCGCGAAGCCATCGGAAATCCTAGCCAATCCGATCATCCCGGCGCCCCCTTGAACCGCCCGCGATCATGGACCTCACCCTTTGTCTGACCCATGCCTGCAACCTGCGCTGCGGCTATTGCTACGCCGGGCCGAAGTTTCCGCGCCAGATGGAATGGGAAACCGCCCGCAAAGCCATCGGTTTCGCGCTGGAACACACGGCGGAACAAGCGCGCCTGACAGGCCGCGAGGCAAAGTGCCAGCTCGGGTTCTTCGGCGGCGAACCGTTGATGGAGTGGGACACGCTCCGGCGCGCCACCGACCACGCGCTAGCCCTGGCGGAGACCACCGGCGTCCGCCTCGTCCTAACCGTCACCACCAACATGACGCTGCTAGACGCGCCGAAGGCCGGGTGGCTGCGCGAACGAGGATTCCATGTGGGGCTCTCGCTCGATGGCAACGCGGCGATGCACGACACCCTCCGCCGCACGGCGGGCGGCGCGCCGTCGCACGCCCGATGCGCCCCGGCTCTGGAGTTTTTCAAAGGGCCCGAAGCGACCGGCGAGGTGATCGTGGTGCTGGATCCGGAAAACATATCATTTTTGGCCGATTCCTTCGAATGGCTGGTGGAAAGGGACATCCGGCGGGTGTCGTTCAATCCGAATCACACGGCGTATTGGAGCGATGCCGCGCTCGCCGAATGGCGCGCCCAATACACCCGTGTGGCGGAGATTTACGTGGACACCTACCGGCGCGGAACCCCGTGGCATATCAACGTGTTTGATGGCAAGATCCGCGTTCGCATCAATGGCGGTTACCGTCCGTGCGACCGCTGCGGATTTGGCGAAACCGAGGTTGCCGTTTCCGCCGCCGGGTGGTTCTATCCGTGCGAGCGGCTGGTGGGCGACGATACCGACACCGCACTTCGCATCGGCCATGTGGACAGCGGATTCGACGCCGCCGCCCGCGGACGCATCCTGGCCAGCCGCGGCAACACGGTGGCCGAGTGCGCCACCTGCCCGGCGCGCGACCGCTGCGCCAATTGGTGCGGCTGCGTGAATTACGCGGCCACCGGATTCATCAACCGCGTGCCCGGTTTGGTTTGCTTCCACGAGAAGCTGTGCATCGATACGGCCGACCGCGCCGCGTCGATTCTCTTCGAGGAACGCAATCCCGCGTTTCTCGCAAAATACTACGGACGGCTCCTCCAAGACGAATGGCCGGAGGCGGCTCCGATGGTGACAAATGACGTATCCTAACCGAACAAATCCGCCATCCCGACATCACGCGGCCTTTTTCGCCGGTTCTTCAGGCTTGGCTTCCTTCTCCGGTTCCGCTTTCGGCTGTTCCTTGGGTTTCGGGATGTCCCACGCGGTCAGCCATTCCTGATTGCCGCGTTTGAATCCCTTCTCCTCAAGCCGCTTCCCGAGGTTCGTGAAATGCGCCGCACCGTAAAACACGCCGAGATTCTTCCGGCCGGCCTTGAGTTCGCGCTCGATCACTTCCAGGCAGCGCGCGTTGCGGTCGGTTAGAATGACGCTCTCGCCGGCAAGCGCGCCGATCTGGTCGTCGCCCTGGCCCAGCGTGTGGACGATCTCCAGTTTCATCAGATTGCTTTTCCCGCTGAGCATCGCCTTGAGCAGCTTGTCGGGATCCGGCTGGTTCTTCGCCGCTTTTGGGTCCGCGGCATTCTTCAGCGCGAATCCCAGAATCGACTCGCCGCGTTCCTTCTGCATCTTTTCGAACTCCGCTTGCGTCAGATCGGCGTGGACGAAGTTGGGCTTCTTGTAGTCGATCTGATCCATCTGGCCGGTTAGACCGAGAAACGACGCGACCAATTTGTAGATCTGGTGCAGCGCCGATTGCCCGGCTTCCTTCTTGGCATTCTCCTTGGGATCCTTCGGCGCGGGATCGGCGGGTTTGCCGCCATCCTTTCCATCCGGGGACGGCTCCTTGGCCGCGGGCTGCTGGCGACCGAGTTTTTCCCCGCCCACCATCTCGAACAGGAGCGCGTCGTATTTCTCAAACCGGCGGGACAGTTCCTGATAGTAGGCTTTGTCGGCGATGTGGATGGCGCCTATCAAGTCGATCGTGGTCCCGTCCTTCTCATAGCGGGTCACGGCGGTCTGCAACCGGGCGGCAGTGGCGTCCTCGTCCACCCGGATGTACTCGGCTTTCGCCGGTTCGTCCGCCAGAGCGGCGGCCGGCAAGCAAATCAGGGCGGCGGAAATTGAGGAGAGAAACGTACTTTTCACCCCGACAAAACGGCACCGGCCGGGATTTTCGTTCAAATCACAGCACTCCCCCCCTCCCGGCATTGCGGAATCGCCGATTCCGGTCTATGGCTTGCGGCGGAATGACCTCTGCCACTCCCCTCTCCTACTGCCCGGATATGCTCCACCGCCAGCGCCGCCCCACCCGCGAGGTGATGGTGGGCCACATCGGCGTCGGCGGGTCCAACCCGGTGCGCATCCAGTCGATGATCACCGCGGACACCCGCGACACCGCGGCCTGCGTGGCCGAGATCCTCGCCCTGGCCGACGCCGGCTGCGAGATCGTCCGCCTAACCGCCCAAACCCGCGTCTATGCGGCCAACCTCGAACACATCGCCCGCGAAGTCCGCGCCGCCGGATGCGCCGTTCCCCTCGTTGCGGATATCCATTTCAAACCCGATGCCGCCCTGGAAGCCGCCAAATGGGTGGAAAAAGTCCGGATCAACCCCGGCAACTACGCCGATAAAAAGAAATTCGAGACCCGCGAATACAGCGATGCCCAATACGAGGAGGAACTCGAGCGCATCCGCGAGGAATTCACGCCGCTGGTGCGCCTTTGCAAGGACCTCGGCCGGGCGATGCGGATCGGCACCAACCACGGTTCCCTATCCGACCGGATCATGAACCGCTACGGCGACACCCCGCTCGGCATGGTGGAAAGCGCGCTCGAATTCGCCCGAATCGCCCGCGAACTCGACTACCACAGCCTGATATTCTCGATGAAAGCCTCCAACCCGAAGGTCATGATCGAAGCCTATCGGTTGCTCGTCGCCCGGCTCGCCGCCGAGGGGCCGGACTGGAACTACCCGATCCACCTCGGCGTCACCGAGGCCGGCGACGGCGAGGACGGCCGGATCAAAAGCGCCATCGGCATCGGCTCGCTGCTGGAGGACGGCATCGGCGACACCATCCGCGTTTCCCTAACCGAGGACTCGGTCCACGAAATCCCCGTGGCCCGGGACCTCGTGGAGCTGAGCGCCCAAAGTGGCTGGGGCGTCCAAAGTGATGCTCCAGCCACGTTTGTTCCCTCATACGATCCGTTTTCCTATTCCCGCCGGGCCAGTTCGCCGCTGGTCGTTCTGGGCCACGCCACCGGCGGGGGAAATCCGGTGCGGGTGGCGGCCACTTCCGCCACATGGCAGGCGGTGGCGCCCCGGTTCGCGCTGTTGGGCGAGTTCAAACCCGAACTGATCGCCGAACAATCCGACGTTGAGGAAATCGACCCACGCGACGACGAGGCGATCACCCTAACCAACTCGGCGTCCGAGCCCCGTCTTGTCACCGTGGCGGACGGTGTCGATATGCCGGTGATCGCCGCATTCCGGCTGCTTGCCTCGCGATTGGACGCCCGGCATCCGGTGCTTCTGAAAGACCGTCTGGATTCGGAAATCGGCACCACGCCGTCGCGCGCGCTTCTAACCGCATCCACCCGTATCGGCTCGCTGCTGTGCGACGGCATCGGCGACGCGGTTCTGGTCCGCGGCGAGTCCGATCCGGAGGCGGCGCTGCGGCTTTCCTACAACATCCTCCAGGCCGCCGGATGCCGGCTCTTCAAGACCGATTACGTGGCCTGCCCGAGCTGCGGACGCACCCTGTTCAATCTCCAACAAACCACCCAGCGCATCCGCGAGGCCACCGGCCACCTCAAGGGCGTCCGCATCGCCGTGATGGGCTGCATCGTCAACGGCCCCGGCGAAATGGCCGACGCCGACTTCGGCTACGTCGGTGGCGCGCCGGGCAAGATCAACCTCTACGTCGGGAAGACCCCGGTCGAATTCAACATCCCGGAAACCGACGCCGTCACCCGCCTCATCGGACTGATCCGCCAGCACGGAAAATGGGTGGAACCGTCCGGCATCCACGCCTAACCAACATGTGCCGCGGGTGAGAGGAGGGAGATTAGAACTTATCCGTAAATAATGATGGTTTTCCGCCAGCAGATCAGCGCGGCTGCCAGCGACAGGAGTCCCAAATAGGATTTCTCCGTCTTCTCAAAGCTCACCAGCAGCTTTCGCCAGCGGTTGAG
>JAFLEH010000002.1:0-36738 GCA_017301995.1 Verrucomicrobiota bacterium
GGATGGGTAGGGATTGGGTTATTGGTTATTTGTTATTGGTTATTAGGGGGAGCGGGGCGCTTTTTCATCTTCTATCCACAATCCACGATCTTCGATCTCCTTGGGGAACTTGGCGTCTTGGCGGTGAATCTATTCGGTTGGGGTGAGGTTGATCTGGCTGGCTGGCGGACTGAAGTCCGCGCTCCGTTAGACGCCGACTGAAGTCAGCGCTCCATGGGTTGGCGTCCGCGATCTTCTATCCACGATCCACGATCTTCCATTCCATTCGCGATACTCTGGCATCGACGCTCGTAGAGCGCCGCTACAAGCACCTCTATCCCCTTGGCGATCTTGGCGGCTTGGCGGTGAAATTTTCCGGCTGGCGGGAGCCTGGGAGGCCACGCTCTCACGAGCGCGGCTACGGGGCCATTCGCGATACTCTGGCATCGACGCTCATAGAGCGCCGCTACATGCATCTCTATCCCCTTGGCGATCTTGGCGGCTTGGCGGTGAATCTATTCGGTTGGGGTGAGGTTGATCTGGCTGGCTGGCGGACTGAAGTCCGCGCTCCGTTAGACGCCGACTGAAGTCGGCGCTCCATGGGTTGGCGTCGGCGATCTTCTATCCACGATGTTCCATCCCATTCGCGATACAATGGCATCGACGCTCATAGAGCGCCGCTACAAGCATCTCTATCCCCTTGGCGATCTTGGCGGCTTGGCGGTGAAATTTTCCGGCGGGGGGGAGCATGGGAGGCCACGCTCTCACGAGCGCGGCTACGGGGGGCGGCGAAGCGGCTACGGGGAGCGGCGAAGCGGCTACGGTGGCGGGCAAGCTGCCGCCCTTGGTCGATTCCGGTCGGACGGACGGAAAACCATCGGTGGGTTGCTCATGGATGACGGTTTCCTAGCAAACCCGGCGCGGGTGTCAAGGGGGAATTGGGTTATTGGTTATTTGTTATTGGTTATGAGGGGAGCGGGGCGCTTTTTCGTCTTCGATCCACGATCTTCAATCTCGTTGGCGTCTTGTCGGGTTTTGCGGTAAATTTTCCGGCAGGAGGGGGCCGGTATTAAGGGGCGGGGTGAGGATTCGGGAAGATGCGGCTTGGCCTGGGGGGGCGGAATGGGGTATGATGCGGGCATGAGCGCGTGGCAACAGGCATTGTCGGTGGTGGGCTCCTGCCTGGAGGCGGGGGTGGGTGAGTTCGTGGTGTGCGCGGGGGCGCGGAATGCGGCCCTGCTGGAGGCACTGGCGCGGGCGGAAAAGGCGGGAGCGGTCCGGGTGTGGCACCATTTTGAGGAACGCGGAGCCGGTTTTTTCGCGCTTGGCCGGACCATGGCGACGGGTTTGCCCTGCGCGGTGGTGACCACGAGCGGCACGGCGGCGGCCGAGTTGCTGCCGGCGGTGGTGGAGGCGCACTATCAGGCAAGGCCGCTGCTCGCGATCACCGCCGACCGGCCGGCGCATTTCCGGGGATCGGGCGCGCCGCAGACGATCATCCAGCCGGGGATTTTCGGGGCCTATGCGGAGGATGGAAATTTCCGGGAATGGGACGGGCGCGGTCCATTCCACTGGAACGTCGAGATCGGGGAAGAGTTGGATTTCGACGAAACAGGCGGGGATTTCGTGAGATCGGGCGATTTCAGGTCTCCGAAGGAGCGGGTGGATGTGGCGGCGCTGGCGCAGTGGCTGAGGACCGATTGGTTTCGCGGTGTGGTGGTGATGGTGGGCGGGCTGGAGCCGTCCGATCAGGAGGAGGTGTTCCACTTCTGCCATGCGCTGGGCGCGCCGGTGGTGGCCGAGGCCGCGAGCGGGCTGCGCGAGGCGTTGGTTGATCTGGCGCTGCCCGATGCCGACCGGATGCTGGCGCGGCGGGTTCCGGGAAAAATCCTGCGTTTGGGCGAGGTGCCCAGCGGGCGGTTTTGGCGGGATCTGGAGGATTTGCCGGAGGTTTCGGTGATGTCGGTGTGCCGCAACGGACTGCCCGGTCTGGCGCGGGAGTCGAAGGTGGTTAGGGGGGCGGTCGGCCGGGTGCTGCCGGCGCTCGGTGAGGTCGAACGGGTGGGCGACGTGCTGGATCTGCTGCCGCTGAAACCGGGGAGAGCGGCGCGGGTTGAGGAAATGTTGGAGGCGTATCCCGACAGCGAACCCGGCCTGGTGCGCATGATTTCCAACTACGCCTCGCTGGGCGGAGGTGTCTATCTGGGAAACAGCATGCCGATCCGCGAGTGGAACCTTTTCGCCCAGTGGCGGCAGCCGGTCACTCGGGTGCGGACCAACCGCGGCGCCAACGGAATCGACGGCCAACTGAGCACCTGGCTCGGATGGTCGGCGGACCAACCGAACGCGTGGGCGGTGGTCGGCGATCTGACCGCTTTGTATGATCTTGCCGCCGGAAACCTGTTGGGGCAGGTGGAAAACCGCGGGCGCAGGCTGGTGGTGATCAACAACCGGGGCGGCGCGATTTTTTCCCGTCTCCCGCGGCTTTCCGCGATGAGCGGCCGGGCGGCTGAGTGGATGCTCAACTCCCACAACGCGGATCTATCCGGATTGGCGGCGATGTGGGGCATGCGCCACATCCGGGTGCGGACCGCGGACGATTTCGACGCGGTCCCGGAAGGCGGCGACGAAGCGGTGCTGTTGGAAATCCTGCCCGATCCCAAACAAACCGCCGCGTTCTGGCGGGAGTGGTGAGTTGGGTTGTTGGAGATTGCGTTTCCGTAGCCGCGCTCGTGAGAGCGTGGCCCTTCAGGTTTGCGCGTTTTCCTCCGCCCCCGCCTTCTCAAAAAGGCCGCCAAAACCCTCTCCCAAATAACCAATAACAAATAACCAATAACCGCGGCGCAGCCGCCGTAGCCGCGCTCGTGAGAGCGTGGCCCTCCAGGGTCCGGTGTGCCCCTCCCGAAGCCACCTTCTCACGAAGGCGGCTACATTTTCACGAAGGCGGCTACCTTTCCTCCCTATAACAAATAACCCATAACTGCGCCGCAGGCGCCCCTCACCCCCTCGGCGGAATTCCGGGGCGTGGCGTCGGTGGCCGAGGGCCGGGAGATGGGCTGGCGGGAACCGGCTTGGGCGGTTCCGGCGTGGCGGGAGCGGCAGGTGTTTCGGCCGGTTCGGCCGGCGTGCCGGACGGCGCGGGACGGCTGAGGAAGGTCCAGTCGAGATTGCCGTGGTCGAGCCGGTCCACCTCGCTGGCATAGACGGCGTCCTCGTTCTTGGGGTCGATGTCGGCCGCGAGGTGGCTGAACATTCTGGCGAGCAGCCGGTTTTCCTGGCTATCCGATTTGGCGAGGATCTGGCCGCGGGTGAGGAGCAGGCGGGCCATGGTGGGCGGGCTGAAATCGCCCTTGGCGGCATCCGGGACCAGCCCTTTGGAGAGTTGGTAGTTGACGATGATCGCGCGTCGGTTGCGCGGGGAGAGATTGAGCGCCAGCAACAGCATTCGGCGCGCCTGGTCGAGCGATTCCGGGCTGGATTTTCCCTGGGCGATGCCGAGCGCCGCGCAATCGGCGAGGTTGGTGGCGTATTCGTCGCGTTCGGCATCGAGCAGCCCGACATCGCGGGAAAAGGCGCTGACCTGAACCTTTACCGGCGTCCACTGGATGCCGCGCGCGCCTTTTTCCTGGGCCACCGCCGGGGAGGCGAGGGCACCAAGCAGCATCACCACTTGCCAAACGCGATTCATCGCGGCTAAGTTCGGCCACAGGACGTCCCATGGCAAGCGAGAAATCCCAACCGAAACGCGAACTCCGGCGCACCGTGCGCGAGTCCATCCGCGCGAACCCGCCCGGCGATGGCGCGGCGGTGCGGATGGAGGTGGCCGCGTGGTTGGAAAACCATCCGGACCTCAGGGTGATCGCCAGCTATGCGGCGATGCCCGACGAAGTGGACCTGCTGCCGCTGGTGGCGATGTTTCCGGACCGCCGCTGGGTTTTTCCGCGGGTGGAGGGCGATGATCTGGCGCTGTGTCACGTCGCCGACACCGTCCGCGATCTGGCGGCCGGGGCCTTTGGCATCCGGGAACCGATCGCCGCGGCACCGGTGGTCCCGGCTGGAGAAGTGGACGTGTTTCTGTGTCCGGGGCTGGCCTTCGACCCGCGCGGCGGCCGGCTCGGAAGGGGCAGGGGATTTTATGACCGATTGCTGGCGCCGGCGCGCCCCACGGCGCTGCGGATCGGAGTTTGTCACCCGCTGCAACGGGTGGCGGACACCTATCCGGAGCCGCACGACATCCCGATGCACCGGGTTTTTGACGGTGAGGGGGCGTGATTGCGTGCTGGACACGGGAGCGTTTCCGGGTAGATTGCGGGCTATGGCACGCTGGCTGGCATGGATTTGGCTTGGGTTGACGGCATGGTGTTGGGCGGACGAGCCCAAGCCCGCGCCGGCGGATGGCAACGCCCAATTGGCGAAACTGGCGGAAGCGCTGCTGGGAAAAAACGGCGGCAACCAGTTTTTCTATTTCCCCACCCACGATGTGCCCGCCACACCCAAAAACTGGGGATTCCGGTTCGAGGAAGTGAATTTCAAATCGAAGGACGGCACCGCGCTCAGCGGCTGGTTCGTGCCGGTGCAGGGGAAACAAAAAGGCAAGGCCAAAGGCACCATCGTGTTTTCCCACGGCAACGCCGGATCGATCGGGCACCATCTGGGGTTTCATCTGTGGCTGGTGGACGAGGGCTACAACGTGCTGACCTACGACTATCGCGGATTCGGGAAATCCGCGGGAAAGGTGGACCGCCGCGGCATGCTCGATGATGTTAGGGCGGCGTTCGATTATGTGGTCAAACGTCCGGACATCGATCCGGGGCGGCTCGTTTCCATGGGCCACAGCCTGGGCGGCGCGAAATCGCTGGTTGCCCTATCCGAAGCGCCGGTCAGGGGATTGCGCGCGGTGGTCACCGATGCCGCGTTCGCGTCCTATCAGGCGATGGCGCGGCAACTCGGCGGCGAGGTGGGAGCCAAGCTTGTTAGCGACGAATGGGCGCCCAAGGACTCGGTGGCGAAGATCGCGCCGCTGCCGCTGCTGATCGTCCATGGCACGAATGACGAGGTGGTGCCGTTTTCGCAGGGCAAGCAGTTGTTCGAGGCGGCCAAGGAACCGAAAACGATGTTTCAGGTCAAGGGCGGCCACCACGGGGATTCGCTGCTGCGCAACGACGGAGCCTATCGGAAAAAACTGCTCGTCTGGCTGGCCGCGAAACTCGCGGACTGAGCGCGGGTCAGATCAGCAGCATGCAGTCGCCGTAGCTGTAGAACCGGTAGCGCCCGGCCACCGCCTGGCGGTAGGCCTCCAACACCAACTCGCGCCCGGCGAACGCGCACACCAGCATGATCAGCGTGCTCTGCGGCAGATGAAAATTGGTTAGGAGACCGCCGATGGTCCGGATTTGTTGGGGCGGATGGATGAAAATCGAGGTTTCGCCGCGATGGCCACCGGCCCGGATGCGGGTGCCGGGGTTATCGGATTTCAGGGTTTCCAGCACCCGAGCGACCGTCGTTCCCACCGCGATCACCCGGTTGGCGGCGTTGATGCGCGCCACCGTATCCGCGTCCGCGGCGAAACGCTCCGAATGCATGACGTGGTCGGTGATGGTCTCCGCGCTCACCGGGCGGAACGTGCCGACCCCGGTGTGGAGTGTTAGAAAAGCGTGCGGCAGTCCGGAGAGGATTTCAGGCGTGAAATGGAGTCCCGCGGTGGGCGCTGCGATGGCACCCTCCTCGCGGGCGAACACGGTTTGGTAACGCTCGGTGTCGGCCGCGTCGTCGGGGCGGTTCATGTAATGCGGCAGCGCGAGATGCCCGTGGCGGTGGAGATCGGGTTCCGTTTCCCAGCGGATCAGCCGGTCGCCGTTTTCCAATACCTCCTCCACCGTTCCGGTTAGGCCGCCCACGGCGACCGTCCGCCCCGGTTTCATCCGTTTTCCGGGCCGCACCAGGCATTGCCAAATCCCCGGCGCGGGCCGGTCGAGGCATAGCAGCTCGATCCGTCCGTCATCGGAAAACACCCGCGCCGGCACCACCTTGGTGTCGTTGAGCACCAGCAGATCGCCTTCGGTTAGAAAAGACGGAAACTCGCGGAACATCCGGTGTTCGATCCGGCCTGTGGCGCGGTGGACTACCAGCATCCGCGAAGCCGCGCGATCGGCGGCCGGCCGGCTGGCGATCAGGTCCTCGGGCAGGTGGTAGTCGTAATCGGCGGTGCGGAGCATCGGGCGGGGAGACGACCGTGACAGCAAGCCCGGCCTGCGGAAAGCGGAATCGTCAATCGGCAGACGAGCTTTTCACGTCCATTGGACGGCCCGCATCAGGCCCGGGCGATGGCGGCGAGGTGGGCGGGGGAGGTGCCGCAGCAGCCGCCGACGATGGTGATGCCTTCGGCGCGGAGTTGGCGGGCGAGGGCGGCCATTTCCTCCGGGGTGGCGCGGTAGTGGATGGATCCGTCGATCAACTGCGGGGCGCCGGCGTTCGGTTGGAGAATGGTCGGGCGGCCGTCGGCGGCCTCGGCCATCCGGCGGCCGAGTTCGAGGTAGTCGTCGAGGCTCAGGTCGGTGCCGCAGTTGGAGCCGACGATGGCCGCGCCGGCGTCGTAGGCGGACCGCATGGCGTCGGCCACGGTGGTGCCCATCATGGTGCGGAAACCGGAGGGGGTTTTCTGATAGGTGAAGGTGGCGATGACCGGGAGGCTCGTGACGGAGAGCGCGGCGCGGACGCCGGCGGCGACTTCCTCGGGGTCGCTCATGGTTTCGACGAGGATGGCGTCGGCCCCGCCGGCGGCGAGGGCGGCGATTTGCTCGCGGAAAATGTCCTCGAGTTCCTCGGGGGTGGTGTCGCCCATGGGTTCGAGGAAATCGCCGAAGGGGCCGACATCGCCGAGGACCCAGGCGTCGGGGCCGGCGGCTTCGGCGGCGATCCGGGCGGCGAGGGTGTTCCAGGCGGTGGTGTTTCCTTCGAGTCCGTGGCGGGCGAGCATGGTGCGGGTGCCGCCGAAGGAATTGGTGGTGATGAGGCGGCATCCGGCGTCGCGGTAGGCCTGGTGGACGGCTTTGATGTCGTCCGGGCGGTTGGCGTTCCAGGCCATGCCGCATTCGTCCACGGTCATGCCGCGCTGGATCAACTGGGTGCCCATGGCGCCGTCACAGGTGAGCGGGGTGAGGAGGCAGGCTTCGGCGAGGGAGGGTTTGCTCATGGTTGGGGTCGGGTTGGGCCGGCAGCCTAGTGGGAAGCGGGGGAGATGGCGAGCGGAAATCGGGGGATTGGCAAAATGCAAAAAACGGCTTGCCAATGTCGGACGGAATGCGGAGAAACGCGCACCGCCCCGGCAGGCGTCCGGGGAGTCGAGAAATGATTGAAGCAATGTTTTCCGAGAATCCCACCGTGCTCTGGCTGGTTCCGATGCTGCCGCTCCTGGCAGGCGCGGTGATTGCGTTCATGCCCAACCGGATGGGCAAACCCGCGTCCTGGCTGGCGCTGGGAGCGCTGGGGGTATCGTGTGTGATCGCGTTGCTGGCCCTGCTGGCGGCGCTGCATCCCGGCGGGCATGGCGAGGTTTTCCGGTCGGTGACCCAGAGTACCTGGTTCCATTTCGGGTCGGTGGAAATGAAATGGGGTCTGGTGCTGGATCCGCTGAGCGCCGGGATGGGCGCGATGGTCACGTTTGTGGCGTTCTGGATTTTCCTTTATAGCACCGGCTACATGGCCGAGGAGGCTCGCTTCGGGCGGTTTTTCGGGTTTCTCTCGTTGTTCTCCGGAGCGATGCTGATGGTGGTGTATGCCAACAGCCTGCTGCTGCTTTTCATGGCATGGGAACTGGTGGGCCTGGCTTCCTATCTGCTGATCGGTTTCTACTACAGCAAGCCATCCGCGGCCGCGGCCTCGCAAAAGGCGTTCATCACCACGCGGGTGGGGGACATGGCGTTTTTCCTCGGAATGATCTGGCTATACGGGAAAACCGGGACCCTTTCGTTCTACGACGGCGGAAACGGCTTGTTGGAGAGCGGCGCGCTGACCACCCTGGCCGGCGCGACCACGATCGGCGGCTTCACGGTTTCCGCGATGGCCTCGTTGCTGCTGTTGGTCGGCGCGATGGGCAAGTCCGGCCAAGTGCCGCTGCACACCTGGCTGCCGGACGCGATGGAGGGCCCCACGCCGGTGTCCGCGCTGATCCATGCCGCGACGATGGTGGCGGCGGGCGTGTTTCTGGTGGCGCGCACCCATCCGATTTTCATGCAGAGCGGGCTGCAGGGACTGCCGCTGACCGCCACCGCGTGGATCGGCGGGATCACGGCGCTGTATGCCGCCTGCGTGGCGCTGGGGCAGAATGACATCAAACGGATTCTCGCCTACTCGACCGTTTCGCAGCTCGGTTTCATGATGGTGGCGCTGGGCACCGGTGGGGTGCCGGCGGCGATGTTCCATCTGATCGCCCACGCGTTCTTCAAGGCGCTGCTGTTCCTTTCCGCCGGATCGGTGATCCACGGCTGCCACGACGAACAGGACATCCGCAAGATGGGCGGGCTGCGCAAAGCGATGCCGAAGACCTTCGTGACCTACGCGGTGGGCATGATGGCGCTCGCAGGGTTTCCGTTCGTGTTTTCCGGGTTCTGGAGCAAGGAGGCGGTGCTGCACAGCGCGATGGGCTGGCCCGGCGGCTACGGGCCGTTCGCGCTGGCTGTTTGCGCCGCGTTGCTGACCGCGTTTTACATGACCCGCCAGGCGCTGCTGGTGTTCTTCGGAAAACCGCGCGAACCGGGAGTGCATCACCCGCACGAAAGCCCGCCGGTGATCCTGGTGCCGCTCTATGTGCTGGCCGCGGGCGCGGTGCTGCTCTCGCTGGTGGGAACGCCGGTTTGGCCGTGGTTCGAGGAATGGCTGCTGGGCGCGCACGCCCACTTCGACGGCGGCGCGCTGTTCAAGCCCCATGCGCTGGTGCTCGTCGGCATCTCCCTAACCATCGTGACGGTGGGCGTGACCGCCTCGTGGCTGGTCTATCGGTATCCCTCCGGCGACAGCCGCGCGCCGGATCCGATCGAGCGGAAATTCGGTGGCCTCTGGGCCTTCCTCGGCACCGGAATGGGCTTCGACGCGTTTTACGAAAAACATATCATTTCCAACGTCGCCCGGCTCGGCCGCGCGGTGGATACCGCCGAGCGGATGTTCTTTGTTCCGCTGATGGCGCTGGCCGAAGGCGTGATCAAACTGTGCGGCCGCTGGACCGGCACGGTGGACGAACAAAGCCTCAACCGCGGGTTCAACACCATCTGCGCCGAGATGAAGAACCGCGCCGGGACGGCCTCCGCGAGCCAATCCGGCCGCCCGCAAGCCTATCTGCGGGCGATCGGCCTCGGCACGGCCGTGCTGCTGGTGATGTATTTCCTGATTTCCGCCCGATGATCCCATGATGTTACTTTCGCTGTTATTGATTCCGCTGGTTGGCGCCGCCGTGTTGGGTGGCTGGCGCGGGTTGGCCAAGCCCTGCGCCAACAAGCTGGCGATGACGGTGGCCGCGGTGCCGCTGGCGCTGGTGTTGCTGATGGGCATGCACGGCAAGCTGCCGGATGGCGGCGTGATGGCGGAGTGGAAGTCGGCGTGGATGCCGGACGTCGGAATTTCACTGAGTTTCGCGGTGGATGGCACATCATGGTTGTTCCTGCTGCTCACCACGGTGGTGGTGCTGTTTTCGCTGGCCACCTCCCATCGGATCGGCCTGGGCGGGCGGACCTACGCGGCGCTGGTGCTGGTGTTGGAGTCGGCGTTGTTCGGCGTGTTCACCGCGCGGCATTTCATCCCGTGGTTCCTGTGCTGGGAACTCACGCTGATTCCTTCCTATCTGTTGGTCCGCCTGTGGGGCGGTCCGGCGGCCCCGCGCGCGGCGCTGCGGTTTTTCCTGATGACGCTGGGCGGCTCCGTGTTCATGCTGATCGGTTTTCTGGCGCTGCAATTGGCGGCGGAAACGATGGACTTCGGAAAACTGGCGGACTTCGCGGCCAAGGGCGAACTCGCCGGCATGATGTCGGCGAAATTCGGCGGTTTGGGATACGGCGGCCCCGCGTTGCTGGGCGCGGTCGCGGTGTGCGTGTTTCTCGGGCTGGCGGTGAAACTGCCGGTGGTGCCGTTCCACGCGTGGCTCCCGGCGGCTTATGCCGAAGCGCCGTCGCCGGTGACGATGCTGCTCACCGGATTGCTCTCGAAAATGGCGGTTTACGGGATGCTGCGGATCCTGCTCCCGGTGTTTCCTGAGGTGCTTCCCGCGCTGGCTCCCGCGATGATGGCGCTGGCGGTCGCCACGGTTTTGCTAGGGGCGGTGGCCGCGCTGGCCCAGACGGATATCAAACGGATCATGGCCTATTCGTCGGTGAACCACCTCGGCTATTGCGCCATGGCGGTGATCGCCGCGGCGGCGGTGAAAGGCGATCCGCAGGCCCACGCGGCCGCGGTTTCCGGCACCATCCTCCAGGCATTCAATCACGGGATCATCGCCAGCGTGCTGTTTTATTTCATCGCGCTGATGGAATCGCGGACCGATGGGGCTCGCTCGCTAACCGATTTCGGCGGGTTGCGTTCCAAGGCGCCGGTGTTCACCGGGCTTATGGGTCTGGCGATTTTCGCCTCGCTGGGGCTGCCCGGCCTGAGCGGGTTCGTGGGCGAGTTCCTGATGTTCAGCGGCGTGTTCCCGCTCGTGCCCTGGGCGGCGGCGGTTTCCACCATCGGCCTGCTCCTGACGGCGGTGTTCCTGCTGCGGATGGTGCGGGTGGTCTTCAACGGTCCGCTGAATCCCTCGCGCGCCGATTGGCCGGATCTAACCACCGGTGAGCGCCTGCTGGTGGCGCCGATGATCATCCTGATCGTGCTGCCCGGCCTGTGGCCGCAACTCCTCCTCCACTGCTGCAACGCCGACACCGCGCGCTTGCTGGAATCCCTTCACATTCTCCCATGAACCCCGCCTGGACCGTCATATCCGCATTCGCCGGGGCGCTGCTCGTGCTGCTTCTGCCCGCCCGCTCCGCCATGCTGGCGCGGGTGATCGCGCTCGCCGCCTCGGTGGTGGGAGCCGTCGCCGCGGTCGCCTGCTGCCTCCACAAGCTCAGCCATCCGGATTCGCCAAAGTGGGAGTTCGACGCGGAATGGATCCCGCAGCTCGGCTCGCGTTTCCATCTGGCCGCCGACGGTTTGGGGCTGGCGCTGCTTCTTCTAACCGGCGTGGTGGCGGTGGCCGGGGTGCTGTTTTCGTGGAATGTCGAGCGCCGTCCGCGGGCGTTTTTCGCCTGGTACATGACGATCATCGGCGGGGTTTACGGCGTGTTCATGAGCCGCGACGCGCTGCTGATGTTCGTGTTCTATGAAGTCGTGATCCTGCCGAAATACATGCTGATTTCGATCTGGGGATCCACCAACAAGGAATACGGCGCGATGAAACTGACGATGTACTCCATCGCGGCGAGCGCGCTGATTCTGATCGGTCTGGTGGTGGCGTATGCCGCCGCGGGCGGGACCAGTTTTGATCTGGAGCATCTGGCGTCGGCGAACTACTCGGCCGGCCTGCAATACTGGGCGTTTCCGATCCTGTTTCTCGGATTCGCGGTGCTGGCGGGCATTTGGCCGTTCCACACCTGGGCACCCACCGGCCACGTGGCCGCTCCCACCGCCGCCTCGATGCTGCTGGCGGGCGTGGTGATGAAGCTGGGCGCATACGGCGCGCTGTTTGTGGCGATGCCGATCTTCGAACAGGGGTTCCAGGAATGGCGTCTGGCGATCGCGCTGCTGGCGGTGGCCGGCATCATCTACGGCGCTCTAACCGCTCTGGCGCAGAAGGATCTGAAGTTTGTCATCGGTTACTCCTCGGTGAGCCACATGGGTTTCATTCTGCTAGGTCTGGCGGCCGCCAACATGTGGGGCCTGCGCGGTGCCGTGTTGCAGATGATTTCCCATGGGATTGTCGCCGGACTGCTCTTCGGTATCGCCGGACGGGTGGTCTATGAGCGCACCCACACGCGCGACCTCGGAGCCTTGCAGAAATTCGATCTCTGGCGCAGTCTGCCGGGTGCGGCCTTCGCCTTCACCCTGGCGACCGCCGCCTCGATGGGGCTTCCCGGATTCAGCGGTTTCGTGGCGGAAATTTCGGTGGTGATCGGCGTGTGGCAGGCCAGTCCGTGGCTGCTGCTGGGCGTGGCCGCGGGGATCTTCGTCACCGGCGCGTTCTCCCTCCGCGCCATGCAGCGGGCGTTCTTTCCGGTTAGAAATCCGGACGCCGGAGATCCTCCGAAGCTCGATCCGCTCACCTGGCCGGAAATCTCGGCCATCGCGCTGTTGCTCCTCGTTTCCGTGGCCATCGGTGTCTATCCGCCGCCGTGGATGGAGCTGATCGACAACGGATTGCATTCCACAATGTTTGACACCATTCGCACCTTGCCGTGAATTATACCGCCCTGTTTCTCCAACTGCTGCCCGAGGCCGTGCTGGTGATTGCCGCACTGGTGCTGATGGGCGTGGCCGTGGCCACCCAGTCCCGCAAGAAGCGTCCGCCGACCGTGGACGTGGTGATCGCCATCACCGCCCTCGGAATCGCGGCGGCGGGATTCGCGCTCTATCGGTGCCCGGGAGATATCAATTGCGGATCAACGCTGATCGTGATGGATCCGCTGGCGCGGCTTTTCAAATGCGTCGTGCTGATGCTCGGGATGCTGGCGGCGCTGCTGGCTCCCGCGCGCGGGGAAATCCGGCATCCGGGCGAGTTTTACGCGCTGTTGTTGTTCGCGCTGGTCGGCCTGATGCTTACGGTGGGCACCACTCATCTGCTGTTCCTGTTTGTGGCGCTCGAACTGGCGAGCCTCTCGCTCTATCTGATGGCGGGCTTCTCCGGCACGCCGCGCGCGGCGGAGGCGTCGCTGAAGTATTTCCTGTTCGGCGGGGTGTCGGCGGCGTTTCTGTTGTTCGGGCTCAGCCTGGTCTATGGCTTCCGCCACTCGCTGGAGCTTCCGGTGATCGCCGTCGCTCTAACCAACGGTCCGCTGCCGCCGTTCGCGGTGGCGGGGTTGGTGATGGTGGTGGTGGGTCTCGGATTCAAGCTGGCGGCCGCGCCGTTCCATTACTGGGCGCCGGATGTCTATCAGGGGGCTCCCGCGACGAGCGTCGGGCTGGTTGCCGCGGCTTCGAAAGCGGTCGGCGTGTTGGTGATGGTGCGACTGCTGGTGGTCGGTTTCGACGCGGCGGGCGGCTCCGCGCTGTGGGGGGCATTCAAACCCGGCTGGACGCTATGGCTTGGCGTGCTGGCCGCCGTTTCGATGATCTGGGGAAACCTGCTGGCGCTGGCGCAGACCAGCGTCCGGCGGCTGCTTGCCTACTCGGCGGTGGCCAACACCGGATATTTGTTAGTGGCTCTATCCGCCAACGGCCCCAAGGCCGCGGGAACGGCGCTGTTTTATGTGGTGGTTTACGGACTATCCACCTTCGGCGCGCTGGCGGTGACCGCCGGTGTGGAACGCGACCGCGGTGATGATTCGGTCGGATCGTTTGCCGGATTGGTGCATCGTTCGCCATTGCAGGCGCTGGCGCTGCTGGTTTTTCTAACATCGCTGGCCGGAATCCCGCCGCTCGCGGGTTTTGTTGGCAAATTCGCGATGTTCAGCGAAGCGATGGCGGCCTCCGCGACGCCGGAATCGGCTGGTCTGGTGTGGTTGGTCGGGCTCGGCGCGGTGATGAGCGCGGTCTCGTTCTATTACTATCTGAAAGTGATGAAGCAGGCGTTCGTCCGCGAACCCGCCGATCCTTCGCCGGTGGATCTGCACTGGGCGCACCGCATGGCCATGCTGGTCCCGGCGGTGCTGGTGGTGCTGCTGGGGCTTTTCCCGTCACTGCTGCTGGCCCCCGTTTCCCGCGCGCTTGAGGAAACGCTGCGCGGATGGTGAGGCGCGGATTTCTGGCTCACGGCGCCGCCGGGACGATGTCCAGTTCGGATAGGGCGGCCCAGGGTTTGCCGTTTTGTTCGCTTTTGGCGACGAACTTCATATAGCGGGCGGTGACGGTGCGTTTCAGGTTGATGGTTTGGGAGTTGCCGCCGGGGCGGAAACGGCCCGCGGCTTCGGGTTGGGCGTCCCAGGTCTTGCCGTCCTCGCTGAAGTAGATCTCGTAATCCCGGATCCGGCCGTTCTGGCTGTCGCGGCCGGAACGGGCGACGTAGTTGACACCCTTGAGCTTCAGGGATTTGCCGAAGTCGATCACCAGGTGGTGCGGATAGTCCGGTTCGCCGCCGTTCCATTGGGTGTGCCAATAGGTGGTCTCGTCGCCGTCGATGGCGTGGTCGGCCTCGCCTTCGCCTTTCTCGGCGCTATCGCAGGAGACGATCTTCCACAGTCCCTTGTCGCTGAAGTTCGGGAAGGTGACCGATCCGGAAAACGGCAGACCATCTCCGGTGGCCTGCACGGCCACGGTGCCGGCGCGTTTCAGCTCGAACGGGGCGGTATAGGTTAGAACCTGGCCGTTGTCGATGATATAACTGATTTTGACGTTGGGGGTTCCGCACGAAAGCGTGACCATGCCGGTGCGGTCGCGCGAGGCGCGGACCGGCATGACGCGCGGCGGCGCCTGGACGCGGGCGGCCGCGGCGTCGGCTTTGGCACCCATGGGCAGCAGGCGGAGGGTATAGGTCCACGAGGCGGGAACGGATTTCACGATGTAGGGATCCAGCGGGCGCGGTCCGCAGCCGTTGGAGCCGACACCCGTGGTGCGGTGGCCCAGCGTGACCACGGTGGCGGCGCTCGGCGGAAGATCGATCTTGTATTCGTGCGGCATCATCTGCTCGTCGGTATGTGGCAGCGCGGCCACCTGCATCAGGTTTTCGGCGGCGCACACGAGCAGGCCGGGCTTGCCTTTGCCGGTTAGGGCGGCCCATCGGACATCCTCGTGGTTGCCGCGCTCCATCGGTTTTTCATAGGTGTATTGGTCGTTCACCGACACCGTGTGGCGGCCGATGTCGAACCCGCTCTTGCGGTCGGCGTAGTTTTCAATCGGTCCGCGGCCGAGGAAATCCATCGTGTCGAGGGATTTGTCCAACAGCATCCGGACGCCGACGCGCGCGAGCGGGACCTGACCGCCTTCGAAAGCGACCGCGTTGTCCACGGTGACGGTGCCATCGCCGAAGATGGTATAGGAAACGGTGTGGATGGCGGCAAATCCGCCCTTGCCCGCGCAGCGGATGGTGGAGTCGATGCGCGCGGACGCCGGGTTGTCCTTGGATGCCACCGCCTTGCAGGCGACCGTCGTGCGGGTTAGATCATCCAATCCGCAGCGCGACCAATCGCCGTAGGCCCACATGTCATCGTTGCGGTGCGGCGTGCGCCACAGGTGGAGTTGGGGGCCGCCGGCGGGTGCGAGGATGTTGACGCCGCCCCTTTCGAGGCGGGAAAGGGTGCCGGTGGTTTTGTCGAACACCACCTTGAATCCGTCGCCGGTTACGGTTAGATTGGCGGCGTTCAGTTGGACCGGTTTCATTTTCGCCAGAGCGGAAACGGGGGCCGGATCGTTTTTCACGGGCAGTTTGAATTGCGCCGTTGCGAGTTCGAAGCCGCGCTTCGCCCAAAGCGTGTCGTGGTCGAGCTTGCAGGAAAGATTCAGGAAATACTCCGCGCCCGGCTTCGGGGTGATCTTGAACCGGCTGACGGGGAGGGTGACGGTTTCCTCGGCCAGCGGGGCGATTTCCGGCAGCTTGAGATCGCCCGAGGCGACCGGCTTTCCGTCTTCGGTGATCGTCCAGGTGGTTAGGAACCCGGTGAGCGGGACGAACTGGTATTTGTTGCGGACCTTGATTGTTCCTTCGGTTAGGTCATCCTCTATGAAGCCGATCCACTGGAAGGCTTTCTTCATTTCCGGATAGTGCGGTTTGACGGAGGTCCCTTCGGTGCTGCGGTCGTAGCTGACCACGCCCTTGTGGATGAAATAATGGTCGTTGGGTTTCTCGCCGAAGCCGCCGCCGTAGGCGAGGATCGGGCGCTTGGGATCGCGTTTGTTCCACAGCGCCTGGTCCTGGTATTCCCAGATCGCGCCGCCGGTGATCTCGGGGTGCGCGTCGAACACGTCGCTGTATTCCTGGAGCGAACCCATCGAGTTGAACATCGCGTGGGCGAACTCGCAGATGTAGAACGGCTTGGTCATGCGGGTGTCCTTGGCCACGCCGGCGAAGGAGTCCGGCGTTCCATACATCCTTCCGTCGAAATCCGCCGGATTGCCGGGACCGGAGCCGAAGCGCTCGTAATGGACGGGCCGGGTGGGATCGATCCCTTTCACCGTGTTCATCGCGTCGATGAAGTTCTTTCCTCGGCCGCCGCACTCGTTGCCTAACGACCACATGATGACCGACGCATGGTTCTTGAAATTCTGGGTGTTGGCGATGTTGCGGTCGATGATCGCGTCGCGCATCAGCGGTTCGTTGTCGAAGCGGCCGTCGTAGCCGTGGCACTCGCAGTTGGCCTCGGCGCAAAGCCAGATACCCCATTCGTCGCAGAGTTCATACCAGCGCGGGTCGTCGGAGTAATGGCAGGTGCGGACGTGGTTGCAGTTGCCCTGTTTGATGACTTCGAGGTCGCGGATCATTTGCGCTTCGGTGACCGCGTGGCCCACATCCGACCAATGTTCGTGACGGTTCACGCCCTTGAGTTTCACCGGCACGCCATTGACCATGAACACGCGGCCCTTGATCTCCACTTCGCGGAAACCGGTGCGCTGGGAGAGCAGTTCCGGCTTGGCGGCGGCACCCTTCGCGCCGGTTTGGTCCAGTTTCAGGATCGTGGTGTAAAGCGCGGGCGTTTCGGCGGTCCATTTGGCCGGATTGGCGACCTCGAGTTTCGCCGTCACGGTGGTTTCCTCGCCTGCCTTGAGCGCGGGCACGGAAGCGGTTGCGGTGCCCGCCGGTTTGCCCGCGGGGTCGTGCAGATCGACGGCGAGGTTGCGTGCCGGGGCATCCGTTTCCCCGTAGTTCTTCACCTTGGCGGTGACTTCCAGCGTGGCGTCGCGGTATTGGGCGTCGAGGTCGGTCTTGATGGAAAAATCGCGGATGTGGACCTGCGGCGCGCTCCAGATGGCGACGTTGCGGAAGATCCCGTGCAGGCGGTACATGTCCTGATCCTCCAGCCAGGTGCCGGAGCTGTATTGATAGACCTCGGCCGCCACCATGTTGCGGCCCGGTCTAACGTATTTGGTGATGTCGAACTCGGCGGCGTTGCGGCTGTTGATGCTGTAGCCGACCTTTTCCCCGTTGATCCAGAGGAAAAACGCCGAGTCCACCCCGAAGAAGGTGATGAACTGCCGGCGTCCGGCCCACTCGGCCGGCAGATCGAAGTCGCGACGGTAGCTTCCCACCGGATTGCGCTCCTTGTAGGCGGTGAAGTCCTTCGGCGGCTCGCTCATCACGCGCGGGAAGTCCTTTTGGATCATGTACCCGAGATTCCGATAGGCCGGCGTGCCGTAACCCTGCACCTCCCAGTTCGACGGCACCGGGATGTCCTTCCAACCGCTCACATTGAACTGCGGCTTGTAAAAATCCGCCGGACGTTGTTCCGGGGTGGGCACCCAGTTGAATTTCCACATCCCGTTGAGGCTGCGGCAGAAAGACGATTCGAGCCGCTTCGCCTTGAGCGCTTCGGCCGTGCTAGCGTAGGGCATCAGGGTGGCGTGGGCCGGTTCCTTGTTGATGCCGATGCAGGTCGGAGTTTCGATTTCCGGCGGAATGGGGGCGGCCCCGGACAATTGGAGACCGATGGCGGAGGCGATGGCAACGGGAAGAACGCGGTGCATGGTATCCTCCGATACGCGCGCGCGAGTGCCGGGCTTTCCGGGTTTTACAGTGAAACCTCACCTGAGCCGGCAGACATCCGATACCCGGTGGCGGTTGCGGGCGAAGGTGCGGTAGCCCCAGTCGAAAACCCGCCGGCAACCGGGGAGGATCGAGAACAGGTAGAGCGGCCACGTCCACCAGATCCGGCGCATCGCGTAGCGGTAAACCGCCGCGCCGGCGAGGTGGCCGCCCCCGGCGAGCAGCAGGCGCAGGTCGTCGAGCAGGCGCTCCTCGGGAATGTCCAGCCGCTCCCTCACCCAATCCGCCTGTAGCGGGGCGATGGAGAACCCGCGCCGGCGCAGCGCGCCCTCCCAGAACGGCATCCAGCGGCGGCAGAATCCGCAGGAGTCGTCATAGAGAATCCAGCCGATCGGTGGCTTGCCGGATGTTTCTGTCGGAGGGGATTTCATGATATGAGGCGGCTTCCTTGATAGACGGTGATCGGCGATCCGTCGGCGACCAGCGCCGAGTGCGGTTTTGCGGATAGATAAGGCGTGAAACAGGAGCCGTAGAGACCCTCCACATCACATATGAATTCGGAGTCCGCCACCTCCATCACGTTCCACGGCGGATGCTCCACCTGATATTCGGATGTCGTTCCGTTTTTGCGTTTCGTATATCCCCAATAGTGCTCGGTGATGAACTCCGCCGTGCCGCCTGGCTCGAGAGGTTTCCAACCGCCGGAGGTTGTCACGCGGAGATGGCAATCGGTTCCGCGGAATCTCCATCCGTATTCGACCGTCCGCGGC
Organism: Verrucomicrobiota bacterium; assembly: GCA_017301995.1. GTDB lineage: Bacteria > Verrucomicrobiota > Verrucomicrobiia > Verrucomicrobiales > Akkermansiaceae > Luteolibacter. The sequence goes on from JAFLEH010000002.1 coordinate 18,556, forward strand.
AGTCCGGGGCCGGGATCTATCCGGTGACGCATTGGCAGGGCCAGATAGGGTTCATCATAGACCATCCGCGCCACGGCGGCAATGGCCGCGCGCGGGACGAGTTCTCTGACAAAAACCACGCCGCGGCGCCACTCGGAGCCGACCTTGCGGCGGACGTAGAACCGGAGATTGACCTCGTCAAAATCGCGGTGCCAGGGAATCGGCAGGCCCATCACCCGGGTGTTGATAAAACGGAAGCCCACCATCGATACCAAAGTTTTATCCTGCCACGGATCCAACTCGCATCCGGCGGGCAGCCATGGGGTGAGGACACCGGGATCCACCTCGTAGTTGAGCATCGCCAGAGTCCGCCATTCAGCGGTCAGAAAAGGCGGACGTGTGGGGGTGGGGGAGGCGCTCATGGGGCGTCGTCAATATCCGCCAGACCCGCAATCTGTCAAATTTTCGGGCCTATTTATCCCCGAAATCGCCCGTTAGTGCGAATCGGCTTGCGTTCCGGTCCGGCTCCCGCCAAACAGGGGGCGCGATGCGCAACCTGACCGAGCAACCGGCATGGCGGAATGAGGATCTGGGGCTACCGCTGCCGGATTCCGCGCACGCGTGTTCGGTGTGCTTGCCCACGTGGAAGGCGATTGTCGGATACGAGGAGGGATCTGACAAGATCCGGCGAAAGATGCGCACCGGCTATCCCAGGTTTTTCCGCCATCCGCTGGTGGAGCGGCTTTTTCTAACCGCCAAGGCCGAGGTGGCGGTGGAGGGCGAGGAGGTGCTGGTGCTGCCGACGCGCGCCTCGGTGCAGCGCGCCCACCGCTGGGTGGAGCGGCGGAGCGAGACGGCGGTTAGAATAACCAGTTATCATGGACTCCAGGTTCTCGTGGTTCCTAACAAGGCAAAGGCCGAGGCCGACGACTACTGGCGGTTCAGCGGTGAGATTGTAAGCAGCCGGCAGGCGCAGGATTTTCTGGACGGAGCGATGCGCGAAGGATCGAAATCGCATCTCGTGGCCCGCGCGCTTTCGAAATATCACGGAACCGAACCGGAAAACGCATATATATTTTCCAGCGGCATGGCCGCGGTGACATCGGTGCTGCGGGCGCTGCCCGGACTGCGGGACGGCAAGCGCACGCTGCAGCTCGAGTTTCCTTATGTGGATTGCCTCAAGGTGCAGAATCTTTTCGGGCACGGATCGGTCTATCTGAACGATGCCACCGGCGAGTCGTTCGACGAAGCCTTGCAACGGATCCGCCAGGGGGATTTCTCCGGGGTGTTTGTGGAGATCCCGAGCAACCCGCTGCTGCGGACGGTGGACCTGATCCGGGTGACCGAGGCCTGTCGCGAGGGCGGGACGCCGCTGATCGTGGACGACTCGGTTTCCGGTCCGCTGAATGTGGACGCCCTGCGGTATGCCGACGTGGTGACGAGCAGTCTCACCAAATGGGTGTCCGGCGAGGGCGACGTGATGGCGGGCATGGCGGTGATCCGGGCGGAATCCCCGCTGGCCAGCCACCTGCGCGAATTGCTCGCTGCGGACGCTGCCGAAAGCGCGCCGCTCTACATCGGTGACGCCGAGGTTCTGCTTTCCAACCTGAAGGACTATCCGAAGCGCAACGCGGTGGTGAACCGCAACGGCGAGCAACTCGCGGCGTGGTTGTCCGCGCATCCGGCGGTCGAGCAGGTTTGGCATCCGTCGGTGACCTGCCGCGACGCCTATCAGGCAGTGATGCGCAAGGGCGGGGGATTCGGCGGATTGCTTTCGTTCGTGCTCAAGGCCCGCAAGAAGACTCCGAAGGTTTATGACGCGCTGCCGCTCAGCAAGGGGCCGAGTTTCGGCACGGTGTTCACATTGGTGAGCCCGTACACGCTGCTGGCACACTACAATGAGCTGGAGTGGGCGGAGGGCTGCGGGGTGCCCGCGAATCTGCTGCGGGTGTCCTGCGGAACCGAGCCGTTCGAGCAGATCCAAAGCGCGTTTGAGACCGCATTCGCGAAACTCTGAGCCGCGGGCGGTTCAGGGTTTCCCGGTTTGATCGATGAATCCGATCAGCGACGGAATGGCCAGTTCGAGCACACACGCGACCTCCTCGTAGGCGGCGCGGCCCATTCCGATCGGATCCGGCACATCGGCGCCGACGCCGATTCCCGGCAGATCCGTGAACTCGCAGACCAGATAGAATTTTCCGGCATATTGGGGAAACCGGCGTTCCAGCGCGGCGAGGTGCCCGCCGGTCATCGCGAAAACATGGGTGGCCTTTTCCAACAATTCCGCGCTGACCGGCCGGCTGGCAAAGCCATCCAGCGGGATCCCGCGCTTTTTCAGCACCGCCAGCGTATCCCGGCTCGCGGTGTCGCCCTTGGAAGCGGCCACTCCAGCGGATCCGACCTCGAAATCCCCGCGGCCCGCGACGGCATGGCGGAACAAACCCTCCGCCATCGGACTGCGGCAGGTGTTTCCGGTGCATACGAAGAGCACATTTTTGGGCGCTGGCATCGCGCTGAGGCTACGGACTATCGGCGGGGTGTCAAACTTCAATCGCCGGATCCGGCGGTGTTTTGCATGGCAGACGCGGATTGGCGGGTTGAGCGACGGGACATGGGTTCCCGACGAAGGAAAGTTCACGTTTGGGGCAGCCGTACCTGGCATGGATGAAGATGCCGTTGTTTTTGATATCTGCTATTCTGGTTAGCCTCTTACCCGGGTGTCTGCCGATGTATTACGGGACTTCCGTTTCTCCCGGCGAGGTTGTCGCTGGAAAAAACCGCAAGGAGTTGGCCAGGTCCATTGGTCGGCCGGTGCGGACTGAGGAGTTCTCGCCGCCCGTCCGGTTGGCTCAGGTTGAAGAGTTCCGTCGGAATCCCGATCCTGGGACTTCCCGCGTGCGGATCCGTTGGCGGGACGAGTATCTTTGCCGGGGGAATATTCGGAGGGAGACCGGCGGTGCGGGCACGTTGTCGGAGCGGGAACTGATCTATATCAACACTCTGGGCATGAGCGAATTGGTTGCGGCTCCCGTGATCGCCGGTCGTGACGTCGCCGGCACGTTGCAAACCCACAATTTGCAGGTTTGGTCGGATGTGAACGGCAAGGCGGTGTTTTACACGTTTGACGGGGATTGACAGGATGGCCGGCCTACTGCGAGGGTCGCGCGGTGACGATGGAATGGGGAACATTTGCGCTGGCGCTGGTGGCGGCGTTTTGCGTTGGCGTGTCGAAGGCCGGATTCAGCGGGGTCTCGATGGTATCCGTGCTGCTTTTCGCGGAAATCTACGGGGCCCGGGCATCGACCGGGCTGGTGCTGCCGTTGCTGATCGTCGCGGACATCACGGTCTATCCGGCGTTCCGGCGCTACGGTTCGTGGCGGCCGGTGTGGAAACTGCTGGGGCCGATGCTGGCGGGTTTGTTTGTGGGGTGGTGGTTGTTGGGAAAGATCGATGACGCGGTGGCGCGGCCGGTGATCGGGTCGGTGATTCTGGCGCTGGTGGCGATCCAGTTCGGCCGGCGGCACCGGCCGGAAACGTTCGAGCGTCTGACTTCGTCGCGTTGGTTTGGCGGTGCGGCCGGGGTGGTGGGTGGTTTCGCCACGATGATGGCCAATGCCGCCGGACCGGTGATCCAGTTGTTCCTGATGTCGCGCCGTTTTCCCAAAATGGAGATGGTCGGCATCGGCGCGCGGCTGTTCCTGCTGGTGAACCTGCTGAAAGTGCCGCTCAGCGCGGGCCTCAGCCTGATCACCCCGGAAAGTCTCCTGGAAAACGCCAAACTCGTGCCCGCCGTGATGCTCGGCATCCTCTGCGGCAAGCGGGTGCTTCACCACGTGCCGCAACGGGTCTTCGACTGGATCGTCATCGTCTTCGCCGTTCTCGCCGGCCTGCGGCTGTGCTTTTTTTAGGGGCAAAGAAACGCTTGCGCGGCAGCCGCCCGCCGTTTATTAACCGTTCCGAAACTTCAATCCATGGCAGCAAATTACACCGAAGCCGACATCAAGTCCCTCGATTGGCGCGAGCACATCCGGATGCGTCCCGGCATGTACATCGGCAAGCTGGGCGACGGCACCTCCCCGGACGACGGGCTCTACATCCTGCTGAAGGAGGCGATCGACAACTCGATCGACGAGCACATCATGGGCTACGGCAAGGAAATCCACGTCAACATCGACGAGGAAGGCCGGGTGGAAGTGCGCGACTTCGGGCGCGGGATTCCGCTCGGCAAGCTGTTCGATTGCGCGGCGCAGATCAACACCGGCGCGAAATACGACAGCGAGGCGTTCAAGAAATCGGTGGGCCTCAACGGGGTGGGCATCAAGGCGGTGAACGCGCTTTCCACGTTTTTCGAGATCCAGTCGTGGCGCGACGGAGCCACCAAGGCGCTCGAATTTTCCGAGGGCAAGCTCACCGTGGACATGAAAAATCCGCGGCGCGACGAGGAGATCAACGGCACCCGGCTGGCGTTCGAACTGGACCGCACGATTTTCCCCTCCAAGGCGAAATTCCGCGAGGCGTTCGTGGAGAAGATGTGCCGCTATTATTCCTATCTGAATCCGGCGCTGACGATGGTCTTCAACGGGAAGAAATTCCGCTCGAAGGACGGTCTGCTGGACCTGCTGCGCGAGGAGATGGAAAACGAGGCGCTCTATCCACCGATCCATCTGGTGGGCAAGGACATCGAGATCGCGTTTACCCACACCGCCGAGAGCGGCGAGGAATATTACACGTTTGTGAACGGCCAGAACACCTCGCAGGGCGGCACCCATCTGGCCGCGTTCCGCGAACAGCTCGTCCAGGTGATCCGCGGGTTCTACAAGAAACAATACGACCCCGCCGACATCCGCGCCGGGCTGGAGGCGGCCGTCAGCGTGCGGATCGTCGAGCCGGTGTTCGAGTCCCAGACCAAGACCAAGCTCGGATCTAACACGATCGAGCCCAACGGCGAATCGCTGCGCACGTTCATCGGCAATTTCCTCAAGGTGAACCTCGACAACTACCTGCATAAGAACACGCAGGTGGCCGAGGCGATCCAGAAACGCATCCAGGCCGCCGAACGCGAGCGCAAGGACCTCAAGGGCGTCCAGAAAATCGCCCGCGAACGCGCCCGCCAGGCCAAGGTGCATAACAAAAAACTCCGCGACTGCCGGGTCCACTTCGACACCAAGCACAAACGCCGCCTGGAGTCCACCCTTTTTCTAACCGAGGGCGACTCGGCCTCCGGATCGATCACCAAGAGCCGCGACGTGGAAACCCAGGCGGTGTTTTCGCTGCGCGGCAAACCGCTCAACTCGTTCGCGCTGCCGCGCAAAGTGGTCTATGAGAACGAGGAATTCGCCCTGCTGCAGGCCGCGCTCAATATTGAGGAGGGGATCGAGGAACTGCGCTATAACAAAGTGGTCATCGCCACCGATGCCGACGTGGACGGCATGCACATCCGCCTGCTGTTGCTCACGTTTTTCCTCCAGTTCTTCCCCGAGCTGATCCGCGACGGCCATCTTTTCATCCTCCAAACCCCGCTGTTTCGCGTCCGCAACAAGAAGGAAACGATCTATTGCTACGACGAGGACGAACGCCAGAAGGCGCTCAACAAACTGGGCAAAAACGCCGAAATCACCCGCTTCAAGGGCCTCGGCGAGATCTCGCCCGACGAGTTCAAGTTCATGATCGGCGAGGACATGCGCCTCGATCCGGTGGAATACGAGGAAGGCAAGGGCGTCAAGGAGTTGTTAGCCTTCTACATGGGCAAAAACACTCCCGAGCGCCAGGACTACATCATCGAAAACCTCCGCGAGGACGTGGACCGCCAGGTGGCGTGAGCCGGGGGGGGAGATTCACCGCCAAGACACCAAGCCCAACAAGGAGAGAGCCTGCTTCGCCAAGGCTACGAAGGCCAGGGACGCCACCTGAACGGACTGGCGCAAGATGCGCCAGCCACTTGCAAGATCAGTCAGCCATGTCCGTGATCAATCGGTTTGGGCGGGTGGGTGGTCATGGCATGCGGACGGGGATGATCCGGCGGCCGTGGCGGCGATAGATCTTGAAATCGCGGTCCGTGGTGAGGAGGAGGGAATTTGGATGGATTTCGGTGAGGCGGACCAGACAGGCGTCGGCGACGCTCATCGGCACGTCCGCGTACTTGTCGAGCAGATCCAAAACCGGCAGGAATGTGTCTCCGGAAAATCCGGCGATCCGCAGGGCTCCCCGGCGACAGGCGAGCCTGAGCGTGGCGCATCCCGCTGGGGCGAGGAGATGATCCGCTTCGGAGAGGACGGACTCGCAGGTGATCCACGGCGGAGGATGGAGCCGGGCTTCAGCGGCCGCCCATGTGTGGTTCTGGTCGTGCTTTCGCCAGAGGGCGACAAGAAACGACGCATCAACGAGGACGACGGGGCTTTCCATAACCTTTGAGTTTCAGATACTCCTTCGTGCGTGCGCTCATGTCGGTGGGGCCGTCGGTTACGGTCCCTACAAGATCGGCGATGAGGTCAAAGCCTGCGGCTGGACCTGAACGCTGCTGACCAGCGGCAATCAAGCGTCGCCGGGCGACTTCGGACTTGGTGAGATGGGATTCCCGCGCCTCGGCCTCCATTTCTCGGGCCAGGTCGTCGGGAATTCGCAGGACGAGCGTTTGCATGAGGGTGTTGTAATACAGGATCGGTTGTGGCGCAATACGGAATTCGCTCAGCAATCCGCGGTTGAAATCGCGGATTGTGGGAGCCTCCGGTGATTTGTAATCGGGTATCGGGCTTTTTGGCGCTCACATTGCCGGATGGGTCGTGGGTGGCAAATGTTCATGAACTGCAGCGTGTTCACGTTTCCGTGAGCAGCGCGCATTTCGTGAACAAAGCCGAAATCCCGATCAACCTTCCCGTGTCTACTTCGCCGGGCGGTCCTCCAGCCAGGGGAGGAGGGGGTGGAGGCGGGAGAGGCAGGTGTCGCCGAGGATGAGGCGTTTGACGAGGGACAGGGATGCGGGGTGGGAGCGGAGGGCGGCGGCGGTGCGGGTGCGTTTGGCGGGATCGAGCAGATCGAGGGCGATCTCGCCGAGGTTGAGCAGGGCCACGGCGTGGAGGTCGCGCTGGGCCGGGTTGGCTAGGATTTTCTCCAACAGCATGAGCGCTTCGGACGGGTTGTTCGAGTCGGTTAGGGCACCGGCGCGGAGCAGGTCGAGGTCGTCCTGATAGCGTCCGGTGGAGTGGTTGGCCTGGTGGTTGAGGATGGCGTCGAGCGTTGCCTGCGGGTTGGCGGGTTGGGGGCGTTCGGGTTCGATCCGTTTGTAGCCGTTGGGAATGGGCGCTTCGGGGAAATGGAAGGCGCGGACGAGGAGGGTGCCGCGGGATTGGCGGGCGATCAGCCGGGTGAGCCGCAGGGAAGCCGCCTCGCGCTTGGGGCTGTCCGGATAGGTTTCGAGAAACTCGCGCCAGCCGGCGATGGTGTCGTTGGCGGGGCCCTTGTCGTTGTCGTTCTCGTCCTTGAGGATCCTAAGCCGGTCGCGGAAATCCAACAGGCTCTTGAACTGCGCGGGCAGCGAGTCGTGGTTGCCGTTGGCGTAGTCGGCGAACTCGGCGACGGTGATGTCCGGAAGCGATGCTGCGGCGGTGAGATCATCGAGGCGGTCGATGGCGGCGAGGACTTCCGTCTGGTTCTCGGGATCGGTTCCGGCGCGGAGTTTGTCGAGTTGGCGTTTGGTTTCCATCAGATCGCGGCGGAGGTCCTTCATTTTGGTTCCGGGCGCGGGGTTGTCGAATTTGGCGGGCAGTTTGGCGATTTCCGCGTGGAGGTTTTCGGCGGCCTCGTTAGGTTCCCAGGGTTCCCGATGGGGGCGGTGGTCCAGGATATCCAACATCGCGCCAACCGAATTGGCGCTGCTGTAATCGCCGGGCATCCATGGCGCGGAGGTCGGCGCGAAAACACAATAAACCGCGCGGCGGGCTTCGGCGGAAGCGGGGAAACGGGCGCGCAGCTTGTCGTGGAGATCCCGCGAGAGTGCGGTCGCCCGGGTTTCGAGGGCGCGGGATTTCTGATAGAGCGAGAACTCCGCGCGGCGGAACAGGCAGAGGTTGGCCAGTTCGAGGGCCGGAGCGCCGACCGAAGGATCGTCCGAAACGGCCGCGGCGATGGCGTGTTCGAAGGCATGGGTGGCCTCGTCCATCCGGTCGAGTGTGGACTCGACGGAAGCGCGCGGGAACCCGAGTTCGAGCGCGTTGCGCCGGCGGAGAAGGTCCTGGGACTCCTCCTGACTATTCGCGTAGTAGCAGGCTCCCGTGGCCGGGAGGGTTAGAAAACCGCGGTGCTCCAACCAGTGGCGGGCGATGGCGAGGCTGATGCGGGCGCGATCGGCCGGGGCGGCCGCATCGCGGTCTCTGACGAGCTTCTCCAACGGGGCGACGTGCTCGTCCCACGCTTTGGCATCGAGGAAGGCGGCGCGTTTGAAGAGGTAGCGCGCGCCCTCCCATTCTTCCCTAACCGGCTTTTCACCGGGGGAAAGGTGATTTTTCGCGAGCGTGAAATTGCCTTGGGCAATGGCGCGGCAGCGGAGGATGGTGCGGAGTTCCTCGGTGACCGGATCGTCCTTGGGGAGATCGGTTAGGGCCGTCGCCAGATCTTCCGCGGGCGAGAAACGCGCCAGTGTGTCGAGCCATTGGACCAGGTGGTATTCGGGCTGCAATTTCGGCCATTTGGGTGCCGCGTCTTCCATTTTCGCGTCGGTTTCCCCGTTGTTTTCGGCGGATTCCTGCCAGCGTGCCGCCTGGGCCGTGGTTTCGGCGATCTGGAGTTTCGCGAACGCGGCGATCGCTTCGGCGGTGCGGTTGGCGCGGAACAATCCGATGGCGCGCTGGAACGGGAGATTGTTGGCGAGCGGGCTCTTCGGATAGAGGCTGGCGAGTTGGTCGAGTGCGGCGACGGCTTCGGCGTGCCGGCCCAGGCGGCGGAGCACGGTGGCGCGGGCGTGGAGGGTTTCGTCGGATGGGGGATCGGCCTGGATTTGGTTGAGCAACGCGAGCGCTTGCTCGTGTTCGCCGGACTCCGAGGACGACCATGCCACGAGGGTGAGCGTAACCGGATCGAGTTTGGTGCCTTGGGCCAGCAGCTCGCGGCCGAGTTGGCGGAGCGCGTATCCGATGAACGGACGCGGCAGCAGGATCCGCCGCTTGAGGAAGTCGATGGTGTAGCGGTCTCCGGAATCGTTCTCACCTAACAACGGAAGCTCGATATCCGCCGCCGGGTCGATGGCGTGCTGGACGAAGAGTCTTGCGACGAGCGGATGGCGGGCGATCCGAGCGGCTGGGAACTGGGGTTCCCATACGTAGTCCGAGTCTCCGCGGTCGGGACCGGAATTCGTCTCGATGATTTTGGCGAAGATCGCGTCGCATTCGCGGAGGACGGTGCGGGTGATTTCGCGAGTCGGTTGGGCTTCGAGGCGATCGAGTTGGTGCGCCACCGCGCGGCCGGATTCGCCGCCGTCCGAGGCGATTGCGGCCAACCAGCCGTGCGCGTCCGGAGCATAAGGGTGGGGGTGGCGTTTTCCCTGTTCGATCAATTGGTGGAGCCGGGTGGTGGCTTTGAGGCGGAGTTCCGGTACCGCAGGGTTGATTTTGGCATCGCTGGGAATGTCCTCGTCTTCCGGGACGGCAGGGCCTCCGCCGAGGTGGCGGGATTGTTCGATCTCGCAACGGGAGAGCATGATGGCTGCGGCGAGCTGGCGTCCGGTTAGGTCGGGCGGCGGCGCCGGTTGCGCGTCGTCCGCGGCGGGTTCTTCCGGCTCGGGGGGCAGCACGGCGTCGAAATCCGCGGCGGCCTCGGCAAAGCGATCCGCCCGGAAGAGAAACGCGCCGCGCTGGATGAGCCAGTTCGGTTTGAGCTGGGGCTTGGCGGCTTTCAATTCGCGGTTGAAGAACTCCAGGCGTTCTTCGATTTGGTTGGCGAACGCGGCTTTCATGCCCAGCCACGCGTCTTTTTCCATGTCCCACGGGCAATCGGCCGGCGGGCGCTTGGGCAGATTGGGTTGCGGCTGCGTCCGCCAGGCGATGTAGGATTGGGCGGCGGTGAACGTGGCGTCATCCGCGGCGAGTTCGCGCAATTCCCAGAGCAGATTCGCGCGGGCGGAGGCATAGTCGCCGTCGCGGTTGAGCCTGAGGAGCCGGTCGATTTCGGCGAGGCGCGCCTGGGCGTCGAGGTCGGCGAGGGTTTCCGGCAGTTTGGCGCATGCCGTGTCGAGCGTGTCGCCGGGCGGGAGGGACTTGTCCTTGGGATGGGTTTCCTCGAAGAGTTGCGCCCAGCGTTTCGCGGGCAGGCGCTCGGGATAGTTCCCGAGCGACGGTGGTGCCTGATAGAACATAGGACCGCAGGCGATCGATCCGAGAATGAATATATATATTGCGCGCCGCATGGCCGCATCCTACGGCGGAGCGCATCGCAATCAATCGGGATTTGGAAATTTTTTCCGGACCGGTTGGATTCGCCCGCGCGATTCCGGATGGCGGGTTTGATGGCTATTTTCCCGCATCCTTGGCCAAGGCGATCCATTGCGGGTCTCCGTACACTCCGGCCTTGGAGGAGTCGAACGGTTTGAAGCCCAGTTTCACCGCCGGGGAATCCGGTTTCACTCGGAAGTCGCCGTTCGCGGGATCGACGAAAAGCGGGTCCGCTGCCACCGATCCGGGCTCGTGTCCGGCGGCCTGCCATTTGGCGAGATCGCCGCCGGGGAATTTCGGAGCGCCGGCGGTGGACCAGAACACGTTGGAGCCACCCTCGAAGCGTACTTTGTCCCATGCGCCACCCAGCGTGGGGCCGGGGTGGGTCCAATAGACGATGTTGTTGGAAAAGGTGAACGACAGATGCCCTTCGGGCCGGGTGGCCTGGAGTTGGTGCTCGCGACTCTCGACGAAGATGTTGTTGCGGACGGTGTTTTCCTTTCCGTAGTGTTGGTGGAACCCGCCGGTTTTGGTCCGATAGACCAGGTTGTTTTCGAACAGAATGCCGGTGGAGCCTTCGTCGGTGTAGAGTCCCCAGCCGCCGTAGGAGTAGGCGGAGATGTCGTGGAAAACGTTCCCGGTGACGGTCGTCCCCTCGGACGGTCCGAGGGTGTAGATGCCGCCCATGTCGCTGAGCAGGCCCTTGCCAATGTGGTGGACATGGTTGTCGGAGATGGTGTTGCGCTTGCAGTTGCTCGCATCGTATCCCCAGCGCCAACCGACGCTGATGCCGGTATAGAACAGGTCGGCGATTTCGTTGTGGGTGATGCGGTTGTCCGGGCTGAAACCGATCCACACCCCCACGGCGCAGGGGAAGATCGATCCGCCGTGGCGGATGATGCAATTGTCCACCGCGATGTGGCTGGTGGCGGTGTTTTCGTTAGGAGGCATGCCGGTTTCGCCGATCCGGACGCCGCCCGCGCCGAAGTCGTGGACGAGGCATTTCCGCAGGGCCGAGTCCCGGCAGCCGCGCCGGAACCACACCGCGTAGGTGCCGAGATGGGCGAACTCGCAGTCCTCGATGACAACGTCGCGCGCGCCATCGGCGAGAACCGCCGCTTCCAGCGAGGCCGCGGCTTGGTTGGGCTCGAAACCGCCGGGCGGCGTGAGCCACTGCGCGTGGCGGAATGAAAGCCCCTTGATGGTTAGGTGCTCCACCCGCTTTCCCGCGTCCGGTTCGCCGGCGATCCGGATGAAACGGTCCGCCACCGGGGCGATGACCTCCATTTTCGCCGGATCCTCGCCGGGCAACGGCAGATAGCTCAGGGTGCCGTCGCGCGCGAGGAACCACTCGCCGGGCGCATCGAGGAAGGCGAGGGCGTTTTCCGCGATCCAGGTGGATTTGTTGTCCCACTTGTTCCACGGTTTCATGCCTTCGCCGACCGATGACAGGGTGCGGGCCGCGGGGTCGATCCGTTCGATGAAACGGCGGGTGTTGTCCCATTTGTGATAGACGACGAAGTTCACGTCGCGGAGCGCTTCGGGTGTTAGGCCGGCGAGTGGCGCGATATCCGCCGCCGCGAGGGTGACTGTCTGGCGGGCTTCGGCGGGCTTCGGGTTGGCGGACGGTTTCAACACCCCCTCGGCCACGGCTTCGATCCGGTTCCACCCGGTATTGGGCGTGCGGGCGCGGGTGGCGCGGCGGCCGTTGACCCAGAGCTGCTCGAAATACCATTTGCCGGCGGCGACATCGGGCACATTGGTTTGCCAGATGCCATTCGTGCCGGGTTTCCATCCGCCGATGGCGCGACCGCCGCTGAAAACCGGCTTTGCGCCGGATTCCGCCTCGTAGCTGACCGGCGCCTCTTTCGTGCCGCCGTCCTCGGGGGAGAGAGTGAACGGCTCGGAAAGCGGATAGGTGCCGTCGGCCACGATCACTCTGGCGGTTTCGCCCTTCCGGCCTGCCGCCCGCAGTTTGCGGATGGCATCCCGCGCGCCGGCGAGCGTGCCGAGCGGACCGTCGGTGCGTTCGGCATTCGGTTTTGCCAGAGTGCCGCTCCAGGCGTCTTTACCTTCCGGGGACACGTGGATCTCCACCGCGCCGGACCTGAGGGAAAATGCCGCCACGGCGACAATGGAAAGCAACGCGGGCTGGGGGTTGGAGAGAATTCGCATTGGCTCGCTACGCGAAGCTGAGGCCGGTGCTTTCAAGTGGAAAACAAGCCGCTTCCGGAGAAACCATCCGATGGACGATAACGGAAATCGGCGGGAAGATTTCGAATTTCTTTTGGAATATCGAATATTTAAGTTGACTTAACCATCGCTTTGAGCAAGGTCGGCGTCGAGCACATGGCACCCATGAATGAGGTTTCCGAATACCGACGAGCGCGCGTGAGCATCCCGCGGATGCCACTGCCAGGCGACGTTGTGGAAGAAATTCCGCGTGCTCGCGTGGCATCGCCGTTTCTCACCCGTGATGGTTTGTTGGTTGCGAACTTGGTGGCTCTGGCGCCGGGTATCATCAAAAGGGCGAATCCGTCCCGGCGGCCTGTCGGCGGAAACGGCAGGGGATGCAGGTTCGGTCCCGGCTCGGGCCGCTTGGCTGCGGAGGTTGGTCATCCCCCCGGCGTGGAGCGGCGATCCGGTGCTTCGGAGTCGTTTTTGAGAAAGATCCGCAGGGTGTGCGCTTGTTTGGGAGGCGACGAAAACGCGGTCGCCTTGGTGGCGGCCATTCTGGTTTTGATTGCCGGGGCGGTATGCCTCTTCGTCGTCGGCGAGCGGCAACCGGAGCCGCCGCACCTCAGTGGGAGATTGAGCGAATCGGTTGAAAACGAGGGTTCCGCTTCCGTTGGGCTGCATTCACCCGAGAAGGGCTCCGTTATACCGGCCAAAACCATCAACAAGCCCGCTCAGGCGGATTCCGGGACTTTGGCGGGTGCCAGGACCACCGGACCTTTTTGATTGGTGGGATTTTGCCGGAGTTCCCCAAATGTGTTCAAAGTAACACAATTCATTTTGAAAAGCGGAGCTGTTGCCAGCCATCTTGCTCGTTTTTTGTCCTCATTATCGGAAAAATGCGCGGAATATTAATTTTGTTCTTGCGATATTTTAGAAACCCGAAATAATTCGCCCCGTCCCGGTCGTTTCCGCAATTCACCTCGTAGAGGATTCGACTGATTGCTGTTTCACCCCTTGCACCCCTTGGAATATGACTCCAATCCTCAGTTGGATCCGGATCAGCGCGTATGTGCTGGTCATAACTGTGTTTGCCCGTGGTCAGAATCCGCCGCCGACCCAGGTGTTTTACGTGCCGTTTCCTGAGGACAACCAACTGGCCGGGTTTTCCGGCATCAATAGCGCCGCGGTGGATCCACTGGCAGTGTTTGTGACCTTTTCCTCCGCCACCGACGGGACCGTGATCTACTACGATCACTGGGAAGACGGCTATGAGCGTGACATTACCAATCCCACCCAAGCGACGACATTGGTTTTCGGTGACGGCAATGTGGCAAACGGCTATCCTCCGGGCAATCCCTCCGACATGATTCCGGCGGGCACGGTTTTCAGCCTCAGAAACTATGTGACCTCCACGAATCTGACCGCTTTGGACTACGATTCGCGGGACAAGGTGGCTTCATACAAGCCCATCTCCCTGACCAAAACCACTTTCCCGGCATCTACCAATACATTGCTGGCAGGTTGTGTGGAGGTCTTCGAGCGCGGGCTTTGGGGCACCGAATACCGTGTACCGATCGGTCAGGACATGCCGACGTCAGCCGCTACGGCCACTCTAGCGGAGGATTATGACATCTTCAGTTACACCGCCCTTTCCATCATGGCGGGTGAGGAGGGGGCCACGGTTCAGATCGATGCGGATAACAATGGTGCCTTCGAGCAAACCCTCAGTCTCGCCGAGGGCGAAACGACCTATGTGACGAACGTGAACACCGGCGGCCGGGTCGTTTCGAACAACCCGGTGCAAGTGGTTCTGTTCTCGGGCAGGCCAAGCTCGAACTACCAGAGCCGCGATACCTCGCTGCTGCCGACCTACCGTTGGTCTAACAGCTATTACGCTCCGGTGACCACCGACAACGGCGGCAACTACCGCACCACCGTCTTTCTTTACAATCCTTCCGCATCGGCAATCACCGTCAGCTATGACTTCAGGAACAGCGCGTCCTCGTACACCACGGCGACGGTTTCGGTTCCGGCGGGCGGAAACGCGCGCGTCAACCTTTCTCCGGCCGGCACCGGACATTCCGGAGCCTACCGATTCTACACCACTGGGGCAACCCCGCCGTCGTTCTACGCCTTCAGCTCGGTGGATGCGGGCAACACTTCCACCTCTCAAAACCAGGCATTCGACGGCGGATTCACGTTGGTTGGCAAGCCCTCTCTCACCACACAGGTGCTTGTCAGTCTGGGCATCGGACGCGACCCCTATTCGGCCACAAGCCCCACGCAGAATGGCAATCCGGTGTGGATCACCACGGTTGGAAACGGCCACACGGCGGCCACCATTTACGTGGACTACAACGGCGACAATGCCGGAGCGAATACCGATCCAAACGGCAATCATTACGATGTGTCATACAGCCTTCGGGAGCTTGAACAGCAGAAGATATTCGATCCCGACGGCGACCAGAGCGGCATGTTGGTCTATTCACTGAATTCCTCGGTGAAAATCGCCGCCGCATGGGCACAAGATCCGTTGGTGGCTTCCACCGCGCAACCCGGACTTGATGTTGCCACGCTGCTTCCTCCTCTGCGGGAAGGCGAGGGAGGGAAAAAATCCACGGTGGTCGTGGATGCCGATTCCGACGGCTATTTGAGCGCCGGTGACACTCTCGAATACGACATTCGCGGAGTGAACAGCGCCCGCGCTTCGATTCCGGGTCCGTTTGCCGTGACCGACACTCTCCCTGCCGATGTGATTTATGTTTCCAACTCCGCACGCTACCGCTTCAGTGTTGGTGGCTCGTGGCAGGCATGGGTGAATATCCCGGACGACGGATCGGGCACGGCGTTTCCTCTTGATGGGGCCGGGTTTTCCGTTCCCGGAAACCTCGGTGTCGGCCAAGAACTGCAGGTCACCTTCCTCGCCACGGTCAAGAACTACGGCAGTCTGAGCGGCGGGAAAGTCATCAATAGCGGCACGGTGGAAATCTCGCCTTACGGGCTCGTGCTTCCGGTAAGGTGGAGCGACACCGTTTACGGCAGTATCGGTGATCGCGTCTGGCAGGATCTGGACGGCGATGGCGTGCAGGATGCCGGGGAGATCGGCATAGCCGGCATTGATGTTTTCGCGGATTCCAACAACAATGGAACCTGGGAAACGGGAGAACCGAAATCCACCACCGACGCCAATGGAAATTACCTGCTGAAGGGGCTTGTCGCCGGGACGTACACCGTGCGTGTTGATCCGGTGGACATCGCCGCCGCTAACATCGGTTACGGGACCACCTATGATCTCGACGGCATAGGCACGGCAAATGTGGCGGTGGTAACACTTGCTTCGGCCCAGGACCGGACGGACGCCGACTTTGGATACCGGGTCGGCGCCAGTGTCGGCAACCGCGTGTGGGTGGACCGCGACGGCGATGGCGTTCAGGAAAATGGCGAGCCGGGTATCAACGGATTGCGCGTCTATATGGACCTGGACAACGACAACACTTACGACGTCGGCGAGCCAAACACGATCACTTCGAACGATGGGATATACTACATCGGCAATCTAAACGCCGGCACTTATGTGGTCAGGGTGGACACCACAACGCTGCCGACGGGTGCGAACCAAACTTTCGATCTCAACGGCGCGCTCGATCATGAGGCATCGGTGACTCTCGTTTCCGCCGAGCATCGGGGAGATCTCGACTTCGGATACCGCGGCACCCTTTCCATCGGAGACCTGGTTTGGAACGATGTGGATGCCAATGGCACGCGCGTCACCTATAATGTTATTGATGGCCGGATTGATATCAACAACGACGCTCTTGTGGACGGCAATGACGACGGGACTTTGGGCGGCGTCACCCTAATCAATGGCCGTCTCGATCTCGATGGCAATGGCTCCATAGGAGCCGGCGATGCCGGTGTGTTTCAGGGGATCACCGTGATTGCCGGTGTTTTGGATACCGATGGAAGTGGAACAGTGAATACAAGCGACGATTTGAGCGCCGGTGTGGCCGATGAAGCGGGGCTTTCGGGCGTTCGTGTGTTCATTGACTCCAATGGCAATGGTGTCTTCGATGCCACCGAGGCCAACGCAACGGCCAACGTCCGTGGCATCTACTCAATCACCAATCTTTTCAACGGCACGTACACCGTGATCGTGGATACGACCACGCTGCCTGCGAGCTATGTCCAAACCTACGACCTGAACAGCCCGACCACCGACCACAAGGCCACGGTGACTCTCAGTGGCGCCAGTCGCACGGACGTGGATTTCGGCTATCGCAACGACGCCACCATCGGCGATCTGGTGTGGAACGATAGGGACAACGATGGAGTCCGCGACGCGGGCGAACCGGGAATCCAGGGTGTGATTGTTTACCTCGACACGGACGCTGACAGTGTGTTCGACCAAGGAGTCGAGCGATTCGCCATCACCGACCTGAACGGTTACTATCTGATCGAGAATCTGCCTTCCGGAACCTATTCGGTGCGGGTCGAGTTCAGCACCCTGCCGCAGGGCTCCACCGCAACCTATGACCTTGATGGCGTCGGAACCGTCCACAGTGCCTCCCGAACACTGACCACCAGCGAAAACGCCATCAACGTGGACTTCGGCTATCGGTCAACCGCATCGGTTGGCAACTTTGTTTGGAATGACGCGGATGCCGACGGCATTCAGGATGTCGGTGAAAGTGGCGTGAACGGCGTGCGTGTCTATCTCGACATCAATGGCAATGGGGCTTTCGATAGCGCCACCGAGCCTTCGTCCACGACGAATTCCAGCGGAGCATGGTTGATAGACGGCCTCACGGCAGGAACCTACACCGCGCGGATAGATGTTTCCACGCTGCCTGCCGGGTATATCCAGACATTCGACCTGGCCGGAGCCCTCGATCATGCGGCCACCTTCGCGCTCAGCTCCAATCAGACCCGAACCGATGTGGATTTCGGTTACACCCAACGGGTGACGATCGGTGACTTCGTATGGAGCGATGCCAACGCGAATGGCCAGCAAAACGCGGGCGAAACGGGAATTGCGGGGGTGGCCGTAACCGCCTTCGATGCGTCCAACGATACCATCGCCGGTACCACCACCACCGACTCGAACGGCCTGTATTCGTTTAACCTGATGCCGGGCACCTACTACTTGGTTTTCGGGACACCGGCAGATTACCAAAGGACTCTCCAAGACCGGGGTGCGGACGCCACCGACAGCGATATCTCGCTCGCCGCCGGCCGCACGGCCAATGTGACATTGACCGGTGGTCAAACCAACAACACCATCGACGCCGGATTCTATCAACCCGTCGCCATCGGAGACTTCGTGTGGAACGATGCCAACGCCAACGGCCAGCAGGATGGCGGCGAAACCGGCCTTGACGGCGTGACGGTCACGCTCTACCGCCCCGGTTTCGGCCCGGACGGCATTGCCGGCAATGCGGATGACTCCGATGCCGTTGCCACCACCACCACTTCCGGTGGAGGCGCCTACGGCTTCGCCAGCCTGCCTCCCGGAACCTATCAGGTGAACTTCGGCACACTCGCCGGATACAACCGCACCCTCGCCGACAACGGCGCGGACGCCACCGATAGCGATGCCAACGCGGGCACC
>JAFLEH010000002.1:36838-382082 GCA_017301995.1 Verrucomicrobiota bacterium
GGCCTAACATCGACCTTCGCCCTCGCCGCCGGAGCGACCAACAACACCATCGACGCCGGTTACTACGCTCCCGCGACCATCGGCGACTTCGTGTGGGACGACGCCAACGCCAACGGCCAACAGGACGTCGGCGAAACCGGCCTCGACGGCGTGACCGTCACCCTCTACCGCCCCGGTTTCGGCCCGGACGGCATTGCCGGCAATGCGGATGACTCCGATGCCGTTGCCACCACCACCACTTCCGGTGGAGGTGCATACGGCTTCGCCGGCCTTCCGCCCGGAACCTATCAGGTGAACTTCGGCACACTCGCCGGATACAACCGCACCCTCGCCGACAACGGCGCGGACGCCACCGATAGCGATGCCAACGCGGGCACCGGCCTAACATCGACCTTCGCCCTCGCCGCCGGAGCGACCAACAACACCATCGACGCCGGTTACTACGCTCCCGCGACCATCGGCGACTTCGTGTGGGACGACGCCAACGCCAACGGCCAACAGGACGGCGGCGAAACCGGCCTCGACGGCGTGACCGTCACCCTCTACCGTCCCGGTTTGGGCCCGGACGGCATTGCCGGCAATGCGGATGACTCCGATGCCGTGGCCACTACCACCACTGCCGGTGGCGGCGCCTACGGCTTCACCGGCCTTCCGCCCGGAACCTATCAGGTGAACTTCGGCAGTCTCGGAGGATACAATCGCACCCTCGCCGACAACGGCGCGGATGCGACCGACAGCGATGCCAATGCGGGCACGGGGCTAACGACGGCTTTCGCCCTCGCCGCGGGAGAGACCAACAACACCATCGACGCGGGCTACTACGCTCCCGCCACCATCGGCGACTTCGTGTGGGACGACGCCAACGCCAACGGCCAACAGGACGGCGGCGAAACCGGCCTCGACGGCGTGACCGTCACCCTCTACCGCCCCGGTTTCGGACCCGACGGCATCCCCGGAAACGCGGATGACTCCGATGCGGTGGCCACCACCACCACTGCCGGTGGCGGCGCATACGGCTTCGCCAGTCTGCCGCCCGGAACCTATCAGGTGAACTTCGGCAGCCTCGGAGGATACAATCGCACCCTTGCCGACAACGGCGCGGACGCCACCGACAGCGACGCCGACGCGGGCACCGGTCTAACATCGACCTTCGCCCTCGCCGCCGGAGCGACCAACAACACCATCGACGCGGGCTACTACGAGCCCGGAACCGTTTTCGGACATCTCTACATCGATGTGAACGGCAACGGTGCCCAGGATTCGGGCGAACCGGATCTAGCGGATGTGAATGTGGTGGTTACCGATGTGAACGGCAATCCGCAGGTGGTGAGCACGGATTCGAACGGCGACTGGGCCGCCACGGTGCCGCCGGGAGCCACGACGGCCAATGTGGACGAAACCGACCCGCAGTATCCAGTCGGCCACACCCAGACCGAGGGAGACGATCCCACCGGTGTCACCGCGGTTTCCGGAAACAATGTGGATGCCGGAAACGACGGCTATTTTCAGCCCGGATCTGTCACCGGCAGCGTGCTTGCCGATACCGACAATGACAACGATGGCGACATTTCCATCGGCGGGGTGACTCTAACCCTGTTGAATTCGGTTGACGCCACCGTGGCCACAACAACAACGGCTCCGGACGGCAGCTACAGTTTCGCCAATCTGCCGCCCGGAACCTATCGGGTGGTCGAGACCCAGCCGTCCGGCTACCTCAGCGTGACCGACAAGGATGGAGGCAATCCGGATGAGATTCAGGGGATTGTGGTCGTGGCGGGAGGAGTCAACAGCGCGAATGATTTCATCGAAGAGGAGCCCGGCGCGATCGCGGGTGCGGTCCTTGCCGATACGGACGGCAATGGCTCGGGAGATGTTGAGATCAGTGGTGTGACGCTCACCCTGTTGGATGCGGCAGGCGATCCTGTGGACGGAGATCCCAACACGCCGGGCACACAATTCGTAACATCCGTTACGGACAGCAAAGGCAACTACAACTTCAACGACATTCCTCCGGGCACGTATGGTGTTCTGGAAACCCAGCCGGGAGGATATCTTAGCGTGTCGGACAAGGACGGCGGGGATCCGGACCGGATCCACCCGATTGTTGTGCCTCCCGGCGGAACGAGTACAGGGAACAACTTTATCGAGGAACAACCCGCCACGATCGGAGACTTCGTGTGGGACGACGCCAACGCCAACGGCCAACAGGACGGCGGCGAAACCGGCCTCGACGGCGTGACCGTCACCCTCTACCGCCCAGGCTTCGGCCCGGATGGCATTGCCGGAAACGCCGATGACTCCGATGCCGTGGCGACCACCACCACTGCCGGTGGCGGCGCATACAGCTTCGCCAGTCTGCCGCCCGGAACCTATCAAATCAATTTCGGCACGCTCGCCGGCTACAGTCGCACCCTCGCCGACAACGGCGCGGACGCCACCGACAGCGATGCCAACGCGGGCACCGGCCTGACCGGCAACATCGTCCTCGCTGCTGGTGCCACCAATAACACGATTGACGCCGGCTACTATCAGCCCGGAACCGTTTTCGGACATCTCTACATCAATGTGAACGGCAATGGTGCCCAGGATTCGGGCGAACCGGATCTAGCGGATGTGAATGTGGTGGTTACCGATGTGAACGGCAATCCGCAGGTGGTGAGCACGGATTCGAACGGCGACTGGGCCGCCACGGTGCCGCCGGGAGCCACGACGGCCAATGTGGACGAAACCGACCCGCAGTATCCGGTGGGCTATACCCAGACAGAGGGAGACGATCCCACCGATGTCACCGCGGTTTCCGGAAACAATGTGGATGCCGGAAACGACGGCTACTTCCTGTCCGCTTCCCTCGGTGACTGCGTTTGGATGGATCTGGACAAGGACGGCGTGCAGAACGACGGACCCGCCTCCGGCGCCAACGGCGTGACCGTGGAGCTGCTAGACGGATCGGGCGCGGTGATCGCCACCACCGCCACCGCCGACGACGGCTCTGGAAATCCCGGCTTCTATCACTTCGGAAACCTCGCGCCCGGCACCTACTCGGTTAGGTTCACGCTGCCCGACGGCGTGGTCTTCGCTTGGCATAACGGCAGCCTCTCCGCCACGGACAACTCCGACCCCGACCGCACCACCGGAGAAACCGCGCAGATCACCCTATCAGCCGGCGACAACATAACCTATCTGGACGCCGGCCTGAAATGTCCCGACACCTGGGCGGATTGGAAACAGCTCCATCCCGGAGAAGATGCAACCGGCAACCTCGACGCGGACGCCTACGGCAACTTCGCCGAATACGCCTTCGCCATGCCCGACGGCGGCACCGGCAGCCCGCACCTCGACGCCACCGCCTGGATCATCCGGCCCTCCACGCTGGCCCCCGGCACCCTCGAGGCCGTCTTCGTCCGCCCAACCGGATGGAACACCGGACTCGCCCAGGGTGCGGTGACCTACACCCTCCAATACGCCGCCTCCATCGGCAACCCCACCGTTTGGCAAAGCGTCACCATCGATCTGACCAACGCCACCGTCGCCGACAACGGCGACTGTACCGAAACGGTCGTCATCCACGACCTGGAAACCCTGACCGGCCTGACCGGTGGCACCGGCGTCGTGCGCATCGAGGCCACCCAGAGCGATCCGACCGGCCCCGACAGCGGTGCCACAACCCACAGCGAGCCCGAAGGCTGGACCGAGACCCCGCTGGAGCGCTGCTGCCAGACCTACGGCACGCCCTATCAGCGCGAAACGGTTTTCACCGGCACCGTGGGCGCGGTTTCCGGACAGGATTTGGCCTTCACCGGCCAGGATCTGACCGGCTTGCTCCTGCCCGGTGTGTCCTACTACGCCGAGGTTCTATCCGGCGACAACTCCGGCCAGCGCTTCGACGTGGCCGCCACTGGAGACGGGACCGTCACTCTGGCCACCGATGCGGATATCCTCTCCGCCGCGCCGCCGTTCAACACCCTCTCCACCGTTCCGGCCTCCCTGGCGGGAGACATCATCGCCATCCGTCCGCACTGGACGCTCGGCGGCCTGTTCCCCGCCGCCGGGCTGGTGGCGTCCGGCGCCAACACCACCGCCGACCAGGTGCAGACCTACGCCGCCGGAGCCTGGACCACCTACTGGCTCTACGACCTCGGCGACGCCGATCCCGCCACCGCCCGCTGGGTGAAAACCGGCGATCCGACGCTGGCCGACGCCGGCGGCGCGGTCATCCCGCCCGGCCAGGGGATGTTCTTCACCAAGCGCGTTTCCGCCGCAGCCCTCCTTACCTACGGTGAAATCCGGACCAACCCGTTCGTCCGGCCGCTGGCCACCGGCGCCCAGAGCAACCTTGTTTCCGGCGGCTATCCCGTGGACCAGAGCCCCGTCGGCCGCGAGCTGACCACCGCCGAGGGCTTCCTCGGAACGAAGGACTTCAAGACCGCCGACTCCATCTTCGTCTGGCAGAACGACGCCAGCCCGCCGTTCAACTCCGGCTACGACACCTACTGGCTGCTCAACAGCACCACGCCGCAAGCGCTCGACCGCTGGGTCAAACAGGGAGATCCCACCATCACTCCCAGAGACAACTCCGTTCTACTCGAATACGACCGCGCCGTGTTCCTGCGCACCGCCGCCGACCAGACCGGCTACAAAACCGCCGCCCCCTGGACGCCCTAACACCCTCAGGCCCGCAACATTCCGGACTCACCCATTTTCACCATGAAAACGACGATCACCCGCTTCCTCGCCTGCGCGGCCCTTCTAACCGCCGCCGCCAATGCCCAGACCATCAACTGGGGCAGCGAGGTCTTCAGTAACCTGAGCGACAGCAACGGTCTGACCCTCGACGACCTCTACGTCTTCGAACTCGGCACCTTCGATCCCGGCCTGGACCCCGCCGCCGAGCCGCTCTCGACCAATCTTGATTCCTGGCTCAACCACTGGAACGTCTTCGACCGCGCCAGCTACAACGAGTCGCTCGGCTACTTCACCGGCACCGTGGAAATGACCGACGACGGCCTCAGCAACAGCCCCTGGCTCAATGCCGACATCCCCAGCTTCGAGGGGCTCAACGCCTACCTCTGGATCCGCAAGGGCGACACCCCCGTGCCCGGCAGCGAATGGCTCGTCGTGCGCGCCGCCGACTGGACCTTCCCCACCGCCATCCCCGGCTGCTGCGACAACACCCTGCCCGTCGAATGGTCGGTGAGCGACCTGACCGGCTCCGACACCCCCGCCTGGGGCGCGCAGGGTCCGGTCATCGGCCCCGGCGTTTACACCGACCCGGGCTCCCACACCCTCCAGACCTACACCTTCCCGTTGGTTCCCGAACCCGCCACCGCCCTGCTGCTCCCGATCCTCGCCCTAACCACCGCCTTCCGCCGCGGGAGGGATTGATCCTAAATGGGAAGATGGAACCGCAACCGGAGCGGAGATAGACCGCCTCCACATTCGTGTCCGTTTACGTTCATTCGCGGTTTTCAGGTTGATAGAGGGGAGGGCGTCAACCGCGCGCCGCCGCCAAAGCGGCTTGGGTCAGGCGGGTGATCTCCGCCCAGTTTCCGGCGGCCACGAGGGATTTGTCCACCATCCACGATCCACCGACCGCCGCGACGATCGGCAGTTTCAGATAGTCGGTTAGATTGTCCGCCGTCACGCCTCCGGTGGGAATGAAGCGCACGCCGGTGTGGGCGTAGGGCCCCGCGAGGGCCTTGAGCATCGCCGGTCCTCCCGCGTTTCCCGCTGGGAAAAATTTCAGCACCTTGCAGCCCAGCGCCATCGCTTGTTCGACTTCCGAGGGGGTCATCACGCCCGGCGCGAATCCGAGTCCGCACTCGCGCGCGGTTTCGACGATCCGCGGATTGAGTCCCGGCGCAAGGCCGAAAACCGCGCCAGCGTCCCGCGCGCGGCGGACTTGGTCGGGTTCCAACAAGGTGCCCGCCCCCAACAAAATCTGCGGAAAACGGGTGGCGATCCGCCGGATGGCTCCTGCGGCGGCGGCGGTGCGGAAGGTGATTTCCATCACTTCCAGGCCGCCCGCGATGAGGGCTTCGGCCAGGGGTTCGGCATCTTCCTCGCGGTCGAGAACCACCACGGGAACAATACGGGCGCTTGCGATACGGTCGAGCATGGGACCGCGAGCATCCGTGCCGGGGCGGGCCGCGGTCAAGGCCAAGTTGGTCGGAAGCGCGTCAGGCGCCGTTCAATCTGGAAACCCGCAGCCGCTCGGCCACCACCAGCGCCTTGAACCGCATGTAGTCCTCCTCGCGGGTGGAGGAAAGCAACCGGTAGGTGTATTCCGGCCAGTGGTGCATTTCTTCGAGCGCGTTTTTCATCCGCAGGGCGATCACTTCGTCGCTATCGGTGGCGCGGCCGGCCAACCTTGCGTGGAGTTCGTGCTCGCTGGGCGGCATGACGAACAGGTCCACCCGCGAGCGGACGATCGCCGGATCCGCGCAGGCCCGGACCTGTGCCGCGCCCTGCACGTCGATGTCCATCACCACGTCGGTCCCGGCGGCGAGGTAGCCGAGCACTTCCGTGCGCAGCGTCCCGTAGAAATTCCCGTGTACCTGCGCGTGCTCCAGAAACTCTCCGGCCGCGAGTTTGGCCTCGAACGCCTCTATGGTCAGGAAATGATAGTCCTCGCCGTTCTTTTCCCCCGGACGAGGCGCGCGGGTGGTGCAGGAAATCGAATAGTGCGCCTCCCGCTCGTCGGATAGGCGGTGACAGAGGGTGGTCTTCCCCGACCCCGAGGGGCCGGAAACAACGAGAAGGATGCCTGTGCGGTCGGACATGCGCCGAGTATGCCGTTTCCCCCGCCGGGCGAAAGCAGAAACCACCGACCCGGCCGAGGGAATGTCCGGGGAGGCGGGATTCGAGAATCCAGAGGCCAGAGACCAGTGGACGGATAAAGCGCGTTGCCCGTAGCCGCGCTCGTGAGAGCGTGGCTGCCCAAGGTCCCGCGCGCCCCCGGGCCACCTTCTTACGAAGGCGGCTACCTTCGTCTTCCCCAAGAACCAACAACAAATATCACATGACCACATCCCCCCTTGACACCCTGCTCCGGAACGGCTAGAAACCCATCCATGAACCCGGCACAAACCGCACGTTCCCCATGATATGGAGCTATTTTCAACACGCTGCAGACTGAAGGATCGGGCGCTTCCTGGGTTGGCGTTTTGCGGTCTTTTGGTGGGGGTCTTGATTCAGGCAAGTCAGTCCGCCTTCATCGGATTTGGGATTTTCTGGAGTTGACGTTTCATCTGATGCTTGCGGGCTGGATGTTCTATTTGACGGTAGGTGGCAGGTCCGCGCAATGGACGATCACCCGAGGACCATTCGGAATCCGAATGGATAGGGACGGAAATGTCCTCTTCGAAGGTTCTCCGGATCACTTGGAGGTTGTGAGCGAAGACCGCGGCGTAATGGTCTTCCGGTCGGCGGATGGTTTCACATTTGAGTTTCCCAGAAGGAGAGTGTTTCACCCGATTCTCTCCGAGATCGAACATCGACACCAACCCAATGGCGAACGGTCATGCCAGGCGGCGGGCGATAGCGTCTCCGGTTGAATCGGAGTTGCCTCGGTAGCGTTCCGTCCCTAACCGAAATGAAAATACCCATCGCGGCCCTGAATGATCCCGTGGATCGGAGCCGTATAACGGGGTTTCCCGGCTCCGGTTCCCGTCATCTTTTCCCCGTTGCCTGCTCCGCTATGAAACCCGCTCTCGTTTTCCTTCTGTTAACCACCTTCCACGCCGTCGCGGCGGGGGATTCCAATTCCACGACGGTCCCCGATCTCACCAGGGGCGGCTCCATTCCGGCGAACGCGAAAAAGGACTGGAACCTCGGCCCGACGGGGATGCGCGGGTGGATGTTTTGCGACAAGCTCGTCACCGCGGACGCGCGGCAGATTGCAATCACCGTGGTGGACAAAGGCTCGCCCGCGGATGGCGTGCTGGCGGTGGGCGATGTGTTGTTGGGCGTGGGAGGGAAGGCGTTTTCATTCGATCCCCGCACGGAACTGGGCCGGGCCATCACGGCGGCGGAAACCGAGACGGGCGGGGGAAAACTAACACTCACCCGGTGGCGGGCGGGCACATCGGAAGAAGTCGTGGTGAAACTGCCGGTGATGGGCGCATTCAGTGCGACGGCGCCATTCGATTGTGCCAAGTCGCGGCGCGTTTTCGAACAGGGCATCAAGGCGCTTGCGGCGCGGGTGGCTGCGCCGGACTACGCGAAGACCACCGACGGCATCCCTCGTTCTCTCAACGCGCTTGCCCTGCTCGCGAGCGGCGATGCGGCGCTCCTGCCGTTGGTGAAACGCGAGGCGCAATGGGCGGCCAACTATTCCACGGACGGCTATGCAACGTGGTATTACGGCTACGTGATGATGCTGCTCGCGGAATACACCACCGCCACGGGCGACGCGAGCGTGCTGCCCGGTTTGCGGAGGTTGGCGTTGGAGGCGGCAAAGGGTCAGAGCGCCGTGGGGTCGTGGGGACACAAGTTCGCGCTGCCGGACGGTCGCCTCAGCGGCTATGGCATGATGAACGCGCCGGGGCTACCGCTCACCATCGGGCTGGTGATGGCGCGCGACGCGGGGGTGAAAGACCCGGAAGTCGCCCGCGCCATCGAGATGAGCGCGCGGCTCATGCGCTTCTACATCGGCAAGGGTGCGGTGCCCTATGGCGACCATCCGGCGTGGACGGAAACGCATGAGGACAATGGCAAGTGCGGCATGGCCGCGGTGCTGTTCCAGCGGCTCGGCGAGCCCAAGGGCGCGGAATATTTCACCCGCATGGCCGTGGCATCGCACGGCGGCGAACGCGACTGCGGCCACACGGGAAATTTCTTCAACATGGTGTGGTCGCTTCCGGCGATCGGCCAAGCCGGCCCGCAGGCGACAGGCGCATGGATGCGGGAATTCGGCGCGTGGTACCACGACCTCGCGCGGCGCTGGGACGGCGGCTTCGCGCACCAGGGGCCGCCGGAACCGGATTTTGATAGCTACCGCGGCTGGGATGCCACGGGCGCCTATCTGTTGGGCTACGCGTTACCGCTGAAAAAGATCGCTCTAACCGGCAGAGGACCCGGCGTGGCAAGACCGTTCGATGCCGCGACCGTGCGGGATCTCATCGCCGACGGACGCGGGTGGGACAACAAAGACCGTCGCGGATTCCACCAGAAACTCAGCGAAGCCGACCTGCTCGC
Organism: Verrucomicrobiota bacterium; assembly: GCA_017301995.1. Lineage (GTDB taxonomy): Bacteria > Verrucomicrobiota > Verrucomicrobiia > Verrucomicrobiales > Akkermansiaceae > Luteolibacter. The sequence goes on from JAFLEH010000002.1 coordinate 46,034, forward strand.
ACGTCTCGGTTCGTGGTCGCCCATCGTGCGCGAGCGCGCCGCCGCCGAACTCGCCGCGCGCCAACCCGCTCCCGTGGCCGCCATCATCGCGCTGCTGGATTCGCCGTCTCTGGACGCCCGCGTCGGCGCCTGCCATGCGCTGGAGGCGCTCCGCGGGGCTGCCGCGCCCGCCGTACCGAAGCTCCGCGCCACGCTCCAGCACCCCGACCTCTGGCTGCGCGTGAAAGCCGCCGACGCTTTGGCCGCCATCGGCAAGCCCGCGCTCGTCGCGCTGCCGGACATCCTCGACCGCATCGCCCGAACCCCGGAAAAGGACGACCCGCGCGCGATGGAGCAGCGGTATCTCTGCGGCGCGGTTTTTGAAAAAATGCTAGGCGACGCAAAGAATCTCGAAGGCGTGGATCGCGGAAAACTCCGCACCGCCATCGCGCGCGGCCTGCAAAACCAGGATGGCCATGCGCGCGGCAAGGTCAGCCGCATTTACGAACGTCTCACTTTCGAGGAGATCAAACATTTGCTCCCCGCCATTTTCGATGCCATCGTCAAGCCCGCGCCGAGCGGCGAAATGTTCGCCGACGGCGTGCGCCTCGCCGGCCTGAAGCTGTTTGCCGAGCATCATGTCGAGGAAGGCATCGCCGCGTGCGCGGATTACGTCCTGACCCAGAACCCCTGGGCCAGTGAGGGACGCATCAAGGAAATCCTCCCCATTCTGCTTCAATATGGCTCGCACGCGCGGAGGGTCATTCCGAAACTGCGCGAAGCCGTCGATTATTTCGAAACCCGCGAGCCGGATTTCCCGAAACCGCTCAGCCTGCAAAAAGCCGCCGCCGTCCGCGAAGCCATCCGCCAAATCGAAGCCAGCCAGGACCGCCCGCCTCTCGTGCGGATGGATCCCCAGACACCCGCCAGCCGGAAATAGTCCGCCGCCAAGCCACCACGGTTATCGCGGATGGGCATGAGCATACTCCGTAGCCGCGCTCGTGATAGCGTGGCCGCCCAGGCTCCCGCTTGCCTCTCCCGGCCACCTTCTCACGAAGGCGGCTACGTTCATCTTCCCCAATAACCAACAACAAATAACCAATAACCACATCCCCCCTTGACGTTCCGCCCCGGAACCGCTAGAAACCCGTCCATGAACCCGGCGCAACCCGCACGTTCCCATCCCACCCGCCCGCGCGAACCCGGCGGCATGACAACCGCCTGCCATCCCGCATCATGCGCGTGTTGGTTCGGGTGCCAGTGTCATTGCTCGCCCAACTTCGTAGCAAGCTCGCCATGAGTCGGCAGTCGTCAGCATTCGGCACACACAGAAGTACTTGATCCGATGGCACAGTGGGTTGGACAGTTTACCGGACACACGCACGCAACCAAGGTCGCTGACCGTGAGGAGATCTTGCGAGAAGCCATATCGCAGTGTTTGCCTGCCGACTCCGGTGCTGTCGCGCCACCTCGTCTGGCTTCTTTGGCACAGCGGGTTATCGATGCGCGGCTCAAGTACATGAGAGCGCAGTTATCCGATCTCCGTGAGCCGCGATCAGGGGCGATGCCACTCCAGCAGATTGACAGGATGGAGCATCGGATTAAAGAACTGGAGTCTGAAGGCATTCCAGGCACACTTCGCGAGTTCCGTTGTCCCGAGCACATCATCGAGTCCATTTTATCCTCATCCCAGCCATGAAGCGGCACGACGATCAATCCAAGACCTAACAAGTCATGCGTTTCAACCGCCAATCAGCTTTCCAATTGCGTTTCAATCCCGCCGCGATGAAGCGGTAACACCCTATCAAAAAGATGCGCCCGATACCACCGAGCATGGATGCGGAGCTTGCCGAATGGAACGGCGGAAGTGGCATCGGCCTCAGGCCGTGGACTTCGTGTTCCGGCACGTTCCGACTGGCTGTCGGCTATGCCGAGTATTTCTGGCCCGAGTTCGATGTGGTCGAAGGCTACATCGTGCGTTCGGGAACCACTCCGGAATGCGTGAGGTTGTGGGAGGAAACCACGGGCGGAGACCGCCGGTCGGCCGAGGCCACAATGAACCACATGCATCTGATCGACATCAATTACCACGATCACGGCAACCTCGCGGCGGACATCCTTGTGCGCCTCGGATCCGTGCTTGCGGAGATCCACGAGGCAAAGCTGCGGTGGCAGTTCCCGGACCGGCCCTGCACCGTGAGATTCTTCATTCCTGAGGATCCCACGCAGTTCGACGGATACCAGATCACCTTTTGGCAGAAGGCCCATGAAACAGCGGCCGGCGGGCAGATTACGGATGCCATCCGCCCCCAAGCCACGCAGCAGCCAGACCACCCCTAACCAATCGCGGGCGGCGCCAACGCTCGAATGTTATGGAAAATGGAATGATCCGAATCATCCCCCTGTTTGTCATGGCCGGAACCCTGGGCGCGTGCCACGATCCGGGTCCCGCCGCCGCTCCAGAGGCGGCGCTCACCATTGATGTGCCGACCCACATGACCTCCGTGGCCGATGCCTTGATCGAGAAAGCCGTGGCGAACCGCTACGATCTCCGGCGGTTCCGTCGGGAACTGGAACGCGAACTCGGCAGATTATACTCCGAGCGACGAATCGACTCCCGGAGTCTTCCCAGAAGCGATCTGGAACGTGGCGGATGGAAGGGTGAGACGATTTATCATTTCGGGTTGGATGCTTGTGTCGAGTGCATGGTGTATGTCAATCGGGATGGAATCATCGTCGGTCCCTGTAGGGCCGGGCGCGACAGCCGCGACAAGGATTCCCTAACGGATGCGCGGGGTCTGATTTCCTCCACGATCTCGATTCAATGGTAATTCAGCAGGGGTTGGGCGGGGGCAGGGGAATCCATCTTGAGCACGATCCGAAACCCGAGGCGGAAACCGGCGCTCGACATCCCGCCCCCGATCCCGAGCCGAAGTCGGAAAGCGGGATCAACCGCTGAGTTCCGCTGAATGGAGACTGCAAAAATCAAAGGGAACCCGATTCACCCTACGGTGTTGCCTTTCCGATCAAAGAACACCCAGCGCTTCAGCGGTAATCCAGGTTTCCAAACCACCTTGAACTTCAGGCATCCTGATCCGGTCGGAAGGTGATTTGGCACAGTTTGCGGCGATAGCCATGTTGATGAAAGGTGTTTTCTTTCCGGTTTCTGGATTCTGGTATCTGGCTTCTTGGCCCGATTATGCCAAACCATTTTCCGGCCTGCAAACGCAGTGGAGCGGAAAACTAGGCCCCGGATCAGGATCTCTGAACTTCGGATTTTGGGGTAGATCGGGGGGGCGGGCGCTCCGCCAGGCGCTTCCCTCCCGTCCGGGGCGGCCATGCGGAGCGCCGGCTATCGCCGGAATCGGGGGAAATCCGGAAAAATACGGAAAAGTTCTTCCGATTGCTTAAAGATGCTTGCCAAGGGGGGGGATTCCGGCCACCCTCCGGCATCCCGTTACCGCCAAATCTATGAAGTTCCGCATTTCCAAGGAAGCATTTCTCGACGGCCTCCAAAAGGTCCAGAGCGTCGTAAGTTCGCGCACCACGCTGCCGATCCTTTCCAATGTTCTGATTGTGGCGCGTGACGGTCGTATCCGGTTTACAACCACCGATTTGGACGTGGGCATCACCGGTTCGGTCGAGGCGCAGATCGACAAGGAAGGAGCCACCACCCTGCCGGCCAAGAAGCTGGTCAGCGTGGTCCGGGAGCTTCCCACCAGCGAAATCGAGGTGTCGGTTGACAGCAAGAACCATGCGTCGATCCGCAGCGGTCCGTCGTTTTTCAAGATTATCGGCCTGGGCGAGGCGGAGTTTCCGCCGCTGCCGAATTTCCAGGACGCCAAGCAGTTCCGCATCCCGCAGGCGATCCTGCGCGACGGCCTGCGCAAGACGTCCTACGCCATTTCCACCGACGAAACCCGCTACGTGCTCAACGGGATCTTCGCCTCGTTCCGCGATGGGAAACTGACCCTCGTCGCCACCGACGGACGTCGTCTGGCGATGGTCGATAGCGACCTCGAATTCCCCGCATCCCACGAAACGGACGTGATCATCCCGACCAAGGCGGTGCAGGAACTCCAACGCCTGCTGGGCGATGCCGGAGAGATGACCGTAAGCCTCACCGCCAACCAGATTTCCTTCGCCATCGGCGACACGCTGCTGGTGTCCAAGCTGATCGACGGAAACTACCCGAATTACCGCCAGGTGATCCCCGGCGACGCCATCGAACGCGTGGTCATCTCCCGCGAGGCGCTGCTGGAAACCACCCGCCGCGTTTCGTTGCTGTCGTCCGACAAATCGAACTCGATCAAGCTGGTCTTCAACGAAAACCAGATCGAAATCACCGCCAACACCCCGGACGTCGGCGAGGCCCAGGAAACGCTCGACGTCATCTATCAGGGCAAGCAGATGCAGATCGCGTTCAACCCGGAATTCCTCCAGGCGCCGCTCCGCGCGCTGGAAACCGACGATGTCTATCTGGATCTCATCGACGAGATGAGCCCCGGGGTTCTGCGCATCGAGGGCACGTTCCTCTATGTGCTCATGCCGATGCGCGTGACGCATTGACGCGCCGATCCGCGGGCGGACTTGAAGCACGGGGCATCCGTGGGGGAAAACCGCGAATGAACGCGAATGGACTCGAATATGGAATTGGAAATAATGCGTTCTGACGGCTGGCCCGTTCACCTGATGGGTTGACCATCCAATCCTAGGGAATCATTGGAAATTCGCGTCAATTGGCGTCCAATCGCGGTTTCATCTTCCCTTCCAGGCTTATTGCAAATCAACGGGTTCCGGTTTCCCGGAAATCCGCCGAGGGTGGTGATTGGGATTGTTGATCCCGGTGTTGCCAAACCCGGAAAAACGCATAGGATCGCGTCCGCGATGATGCAACTCCACGATATGCTAACCACCGCGGCGGCCGATGGCCGCCTGCTGCCGTCCGCCCTTCAAAACATCGAGTCCCTGCTGGCCGGGACCGCCACCGACCTCGCGGAGCGGGTCGTCGGCGAATTGGCCGAAGGCGGACACTGGGACGAGTTGAACGACCGGTTTTTCAAACAGCTCGCGTTTGGCACCGGCGGCTTGCGCGGGCGGACGGTCGGGCGCGTGGTGACCACCGCCGAGCGGGGAGCGGGCGGTCCCGACGGCCGGCCGGAGTGGCCGTGCGTGGGAACCGCCTCGATGAACCACTACAACGTCAGCCGGGCGGTCAGGGGATTGATCGCCTACGCCAAACGCCATGTCGGGGGCACCCGGCGCCCGGTGCTGGTGTTCGCGCACGACACGAGGCATTTCTCGCGGGATTTCGCGGAGTTTTGCGCCAAAGTGTGCGCGGATCTCGGCTGCGACGCCTATCTGTTCGAGGGGCCGCGTTCCACGCCGCAGCTTTCGTTCGCGGTGCGCGAACTGCGCGCCGACGCCGGTGTCGTTCTAACCGCCAGCCACAATCCGCCGCACGACAACGGGTTCAAGGCTTACTTCGACGACGGCGCGCAGATTGTCGAGCCGCACGCCTCGGCGATCGTGGCGGAGGTCAACGCGATTTCCAGCGAGCGCTACGAACCGCTGCCGGAGAGCGAACGCGGGACCGTTAGAATGTTGGGCGCGGAAATGGACGCCCGCTACACCGAACTGCTCAAGACCCTGCTGCTGCGGCCGGAATTGTTGGAGGGAGCCGAGACGAAGATCGTTTTCACCAACCTCCACGGCACCGGCGGGCACATCAACGTGCCGATGCTGCGCGGGTTCGGGTTCGATGTGCTGACCGTGCCGGAGCAGGACGTGCAGGACGGACGTTTTCCAACCGTCGAGTCTCCGAACCCGGAAAACGCGCCGGCGCTCAGGATGGGCATCGAACTGGCGGAAAAAAGCGGCGCGGAAATCGTGATCGGCACCGATCCCGACGCCGACCGGATGGGCGTGGCGGTGCGCGACGGGTCCGGCCGGATGGTTCTTCTAACCGGAAACCAGATCGGTTCGCTGATGGCGTGGTATCGCCTCAAAACCTGCTTCGAAAAAGGCTGGCTGACCGATGCCAACCGCAGCCGCGCGGTGCTGGTGAAGACCTACGTCACCACCGAACTGCAGCGGGCCATCGCCGACGGGTTCGGCGTGAGCCTGGCGGATACTCTAACCGGATTCAAATACATCGCGGAAAAACTGCGGAAATACGAGATGGCGATACCGGCGGACAAGAAGGGCGACTACCGGTCGCTCGATCAGGCCGCCACGCGGGCGTTGCGGCTGGAATACTCGCGGTTTTTCGTGTTCGGCGGCGAGGAAAGCTACGGCTATCTGGGCAGCGACGCGGTGCGTGACAAGGATGCCAACGGCGCGACGCTGATGTTCGCCGAAGTGGCCGCCTACGCGAAATCGCAGGGCGTGACCTTGCCGGAGCTTCTGGACTCGATCTATCGGGAATACGGTTACTATCTGGAGCGCGGGCACTCGATGGTGATGGAAGGGGCCGACGGCGCGGCGAAGATCCAGGCGCTGGCCGGATCGTATGCCGCCAATCCGCCTGCCGAGGTGGATGGCTCCGCGGTGACCCGCATCCGGGACTTCGCCAAGCAGGACATCTACGATCAGGAAGGCGATTTGCTGCCGAAGGAGAAAATGCTCTTTGTGGATCTCGCGGACGGCCGCTCGTTCGCGGTTAGGCCGTCGGGCACCGAGCCGAAGATCAAATACTATTTGTTTTCCAAATCCGATGCGGGTGGCGATCTCGTCGCGACCAAGGCCGCCGTGGCGGCGGGCTTGGATCGCCTGTGGGCGTGGATTGGCAGCGATGCCGCGGCACGGATGGCGGTAGCTTGATAGGGATCATGAAACGCGATCCCATCAAATCCCGGACCGCGTTTCGCAAGGCTCTGGCCGGGTGGTTTGCGGCGCATGGAAAAGACTATCCGTGGCGGCGGACCACCGATCCGTATGCGGTTCTGGTGTCCGAGGTGATGCTCCAGCAGACGCAGATCGCCACGGTGCTGGGCAGGGGGTATTACTCGCGGTTTATGGACGGGTTTCCGGATGTGGAAACGCTGGCGGTGGCGGACGACGAGCGTTTGCTGAAAGTGTGGGAGGGGCTCGGCTACTACCGGCGTGCGAGGATGTTGCGGGATACGGCGCGGGCGGTGCTGGAGCGGCATGGCGGGGTGTTTCCGCAGGATTGGGATGGGCTGTTGGCCCTTCCGGGCATCGGCCGCTACACGGCCGGGGCGGTGCGCGCGTTCGCGTTCGATCTGCCGGGAGCTGTGGTGGATGGAAATGTGGCGCGGGTGTTGGCCCGGCTGATGGATTTCCGCGATGCGGTGGACGCCGCCGCCGGAAAGGTTCGATTGGCGGAGTGGGCGGAGCGTTTGGAGGATCCTGCCGCGCCACGGGTTCACAACTCGGCGCTGATGGAGTTGGGCCAGACCCACTGTCGGCCGGGTCAGCCGGATTGCGCGGGCTGCCCGGTTTCCGGATTCTGCCTCGCCGCGGACCCGACAACGCTGCCGGTGAAGGCAAAGCGGGTGACGGTCACGGAAGTCGATGAACACGCACTCTGGTGCCGCGACCGGCGGGGACGTTTGTTGGTGGCGTGCGACGACGGCGGGCGGAGAACCGGATTGTGGCGGCTGCCGGTGCGTGCTGCCGCCGAGACGGCCGATTGGCCGGTGGTGATGGAGCGGTCCCACGCGATCACCCGCTACCGGGTTAGATTGAAGGTTCACGCTGTGCCCGGAACGGTCAAACCGTTTTCCGGCGAGGCATGGAAATCCATGGCGGAACTGGCGGCACTGCCGATGTCCGCGCCATTCCGCAAGGTGGTTGAGGAAATGTCCGCGGGAAATGAAAATCCGGTGTGACGTGGGGCGGGTTCCGTGCTTTCTTGGCGGGGGAATGATTGTCTTCAAGCAGATGGCATGGTGGGTGCTGGCGGTGGTGTCACTGCCGGGTTGCATGCGTCCCGGATCGCCGCCACCGGAACGGACCTCGCCAGGGCCGCTGGCTCGGGAAATCGTGCATCAACGGGCATCCGCGGTGATGGTGGTCGCCCGCGACAGCATTCAGGATTGGGCCGATGAGGGATTTCCAAAACGCTATTCCAGCGAGGACGTGGACGGTGGGTCGGCGGCTCCGGTGGCCCCCGATGGGTATTTTCTAACCGCCGATCACGTGCTCGCTCGCATGAGCCACGGGCGGAACGCCTTCGTGCTCTATGGGTTGGGCCATCAACTGGTGACCGCCAGGGCGCGGGTGGTTTGGCGCTCGGCCGCCGCGGACCTGGCGCTCTTGCATGCGCCGCTTGACACACCGTTTTTCTATCAATGGACGCCGCCGGGGCAGTGGCTGGCGGAGGGAACTTGGGTGGTTCACGGCGGCATCGCGACAGGCCGCGAATCGGCCGCGGGGCGTCTAACGACAGCGCTGCCTCCCGAAGGCCGGTTCACCCGACCGAGGCGGTTCCGGCTGGATATTCCTCTGAAGCCCGGCGACAGCGGCGGTCCGGTTGTGGACGCCCACGGGCGTCTGGTGGGGGTGAATTCGGCGGTCGAGTTTCTCGTTCCGATGGATACCGCGTTTTTTGTGGATTCGGAGGGTTCGCGGCCGAATGTCCGGACGCTTGGGGAAGTGGTCCGGAAGGATCGGATCCGAAAGAACCGCGCGGAGGGTCGCGTAAACTGACGCGCCGGGCGGGTGAGAATCACGGATGGTTTCGTGGGGCGGCGCACGGCGGAAGGCATCTATGTTATTTTTTGGAAAAAACCGGCTTTTTATGTTAGCTTGCGCGGCGCTCGTTGCATCGTGCCGTCCGGTGAGCGACGCGTGGGTCAGCGGCTGGACCGAGGCCCAGGCCAACGACCGGATCATGTTGGTCAGGGAGGAGCCACGGACGCTCGGATTCCAGCGGTTGGTGAGCCAATCGGGTGTCTATCCGGATCTCGGGATCTTCCTGCATGTCCATGGGATGCCGGATTTTCTGGCGGAGAGCACCACGGAGAACCGGCATTTCCTGATCCTCTATTATCTCGAGGACCATTGCGCGTTCGCCTGCCGGGCGAAGGCTCCCAGCACGCGGGTCATCGAGTTTGACGGACCCTATCCGATCACCGACCGCGAATACGAACTGCTGGACGGGTTGAAGACCGAGGCGGCGAAGAAAAAGCGCAAGAAATAGCGGCGGGCTGCGGATCAGAAAACAGCGGGCTTGCGCCACATGTGGGATCGTTCCGAGGCGATTTCCCGACCGTTTCTGAGCAGCGTGATCTGCCACGCGAGGACCCTGCCGTTTTTCAGGTAGTTCGAGCCCGTGATGGCGAATTCCGCCCGCCCTGACGCGGCACTGGCGGGAAATTTTCTAACCTGCCGCAGCACTTTGCTGGCGGTGGCCCCCTGCTGATATTCGAAGCGCACCTCCACCTCGCCGCCTCCCGCGCCTTTCGGATCGCTCCAGACGGCGGTGTAGTAGGTCCCCAGACGTTCCTGTTGCTCCGCCACCGAGACCGCTCCGTAAAGCCGGCGGATTTTCTCGCCACGGACCATCGGGTCGATCGAGTGATCGAGCTTGGTGTCCGACAATTTGAAGGTCTTCACCTCCAGCGGCGGTTGCGGACCGGCGCAGGAGGCGATCAGGGCCGCACCCAACAGCGGCAACAGGCGGAAGGAGGACATGGACCGCGGCGTTTCTTGGTTAGGGGACGATGAAGATCTTCTTGTTCTCCGGGTCGCGGACTTTCTGGCCGGACTTGTAACCGGAGATATCGATCACCCGGTTGGGATCGAAGGGGCTGATGACCTGATCGGGGTTGTTGGTGCGCTGTGCCACAGGGTATTCGGTTGGGGCAATGGGACCCGGGCCGGGCGTGGGTGTCGGAGTGGGCGAGGGAGCCGGCCCGTAGGGGTTGTTGCCTTGGGCACCGGGTGTGTTGGGGGATCCGTATGGATTGGGCGTGCCGTAGGGGTTAGGGGTTCCGTAGGGATTCTGCATGCCGGTTTGGCCGTAGGGAGGCGCCGGACGGCGATTGCCGTATTGCCCGTAGGGATGCGTGTCGTAGTATTGGTCGTCGGTGCAGGACGCGAGAGCGCACAGCCCGAAGAGGCCGGCGAGGATGTGGCGTGGAGTCATGCTCATGGGACGTGGGGTTGGCGGAGTGTATTCGAAGCGGACGGTTTATGCAAACAGATGCTTGGAGAGGATGGCGAGTTTGCGGGCCTGGGTCAACCGGTATCGTTTCTCAAAAACGCGGAAACCGTCGGACCTCATGGCATGAAGGAGGGTTTCGTAGATTTCCGACATGATCCGTGCGGGCCTCAGGGCGGCCCGGTCCGCCTGGGGAAGCGCGGCCGCGGCCTCGTCGAAGTGGGCTTGCGCGCGGTCGGCCAGTTCGGCGGCGAGAGCCGCAAACCGTCGGTCTCCGGCGGAAACGGGGAGGTCGGCCTCCGTGAGTCCATGGCGGGAAAGGGCCTCCAAAGGAAGATAGAGTCGGCCGTTTGACAGGTCCTCATTCACGTCGCGCAGGATATTGGTGATCTGGAGCGCCTTGCCGAGCGCGACCGCGTAGGTTTCCGAGCCCGGCTCGGTGCAGCCGAACAGCCGGATCGACACAAGCCCCACGGCGCAAGCGACTCTCCAGATGTATCCCTCGAGGTTCTCCCATTTTTCGAATCGGATAGGTTCCAGATCCATCAGGCAGCCGTCGATGATGGCGGCGGGCAGGTCCGGCGGAATTTTCCGGCGCTCCAGCATGGAAACGACCTCCCGTTGGAAATCATCCGGCCCAATGAAACCGTGGAGCAGTCCGTTTTTCCAAGCTGTTAGAGCGGACCGGCGATCACCGACGGGCGATGCGGTTTCATCCGCCAGATCGTCCACGGTCCGGCAGAAGGCGTAAAACACCACCGCGTCGTCGCGCCGGTCCCTGGTCAAAACCCGGAGGGCGAAAGCCAGGTTCGACTTCGCGCGGCGGGTGATGTCCGAGGCGGCGGACACGGCGGTCAGTCGATGAATCCCCAGTGACTGGTGCTGAACGGCCACAGTGAGAACAGGGCGGGCCCTACCAGGTTGAACTCTTTCACGGGGCCCCAGTAGCGGGAATCGAGCGAGTTTCCGGTGTTGTCGCCGAGGGCCGCGTATTCCCGCATACCCGGCCGGGCGCGGGCAGCCAGATCGAGGGTGTCGGTGGGTTTCATGAGGCGGGGCGGGATCCTGGATCCTTGAGGGTTGGCAAGCAGATAGCCGCTTGGATTGAGCTCGGCGTATTTGCCGGCGGGATGGGCGACGCGCTGGATGCCGGGTTCCAGCAGGATTTTCCCATGATTGAGCACCTCCGGAGTCGCGACGGACAGCGAATCTCCCGGAAGGCCGCAGAGCCGCTTGATATAGTGCGATCCTGCCGCCTGATCGCCGGACGACTGATGGATGCCGCGGTTCTCGATGGTGTCGAACACGAAAACCTCGCCGCGTTTCGGATTGCGGAAATGATAGGACACCTTGTCAACCAAGACGAGGTCACCGGTGTCGATGTATCCCTCGGCCAGAACGACGCCTTTTTTCAGAACGCCGTCGTTCTGGGAGTATGCCTCAATGAGTGCCCTCTTGAGACCGGCGTCCAACATCGGACCTCCTGGGGCGGGGAGTCTCAGCGGCGGTGCGTCCAGCGAAATCAGATAGGATTTGCTGAAAAAATGCATCCATTGGAAATCGCGGCAAACCTCGCGCGGGTCCAAAGAACTTCCAAGAACCCATCCCTTTGGAGAAAGCGTCCGGTCGCGATCATTGATGACCTTGACGTAGGACCGGCCCCGGTGGATCTGTTCGAGAACGCGGCTGGGTGCTGAGGGCCATTCGGCCTCGGGCTTCTGATAGCCCGTGATCCCGTTGAGCGTCGGCATCATCGATCCCGTGGGGATGCGGAACGGTTGCAGATAGTAGGCGCGCAACCCAAGCGCGATGACGATCGCCACGAACATGACCTCCACATTTTCCTCGAACCATGTCAGCGGCGCCTCGCGGGGCAGCGCGTTTTCGCAGGTCGCCTGGAGCTGCTTGGAGGCCTCCTTCACCAAGTCCTGATTGCCCGCGCGGATGGCATCCAATAGATCCTCACGGCGCGAATTGATCTCGTCGATCCGATCCGGCTTCAGCAGATCGCGTTTGTAATGGAGAAACTTCCGCGCGCCTTTTGCGAGCAGCTTGGCCTCCTTTTTCCACATGGGTGTGAAGAACATGGGAGGCGCACCCTACCCGCCAAACCCCACCCTGGCAAGCCACAACATGGGGTCAGTCCTCGCATGGTAACATTTTGCCCGGGAGCAGCCCGGCTTTCAGGTGCGCATTGGATAAAAATGTTACCATGCGAGGACTGACCCCATGTGAGGGCTACTCTTCGACCGGGAGGGCTCGGGGTGGGTCGGCGGGGGAGTCGTAGGGTTCGGGTTCGTCAACCGGGAGGGCACGTGGTGGGGGATCGTAGCGGGGTTCGTCTTCGACCGGGAGGGCGCGTGGCGGTGGAGCGAGATGGTCTTCGACGGGGAGTGCGCGGGGCGGCTTGGCCGCAGGATCATTGGCGGCGAGCGGTTGGTCATCGCCGACGGCGATGGCGCGGGCCGGGTGAAGCGGGCAGAGGTCGGTTTCGGATAGGACCGTGTCGGATGGGATATGGTCGTGGTAGGCGGTGCCTTGTTCCTGGCAGCCATCGGTGGCGCGCCGTCCGGAGAGGCGGCAGAGGAGGCAATCGACCATGGCGACGTTGGCGTCGAGTTTGCCGGCCTTGTAGCCCAGGCGGTCGGCGGTTTTCATGATATCCACCCAGACCGGCAGCGAGAGCGTGGCGCCGTATCCGCCCTGGAGGGTTTTCTTCGGGGTGTCGAATCCGACCCAGACGGCGCAGGTTAGATTGGAGGTGAAACCGGCGAACCAGGCGTCCTTGAAATCGTTGGTGGTGCCGGTTTTTCCGCCGCAGGGTTTGTCGAATCCGAGGCGGGAAACCGACGCCGCGGTGCCGCGCGAGGTCACTTCGGTTAGAACGCGGGTGACTTCCCATGAGGTTCCGGCTTTGGCTGAGGAGAGTTCGAGCGGTGGGGACGAGTAGAGCACATTGCCCTTTTTGTCACGGATTTCGGAAATCAGATAGGGTCGGTAGCGGGTGCCGCCGTTGGGAAACATGGTATAGGCGCTGGCGATTTCCCACGGGGTGGCTTCCCACGCTCCCAGATAGGCCGCGGGGTTGCGGGGCATCGGGTTTCCGAATCCCGCGTCGGTGGCCACGGTGGCCACGTTGTTCATGCCGGCGTAGTTTCCAACGCGCACCGACATGGTGTTGCGCGAGCGGATCAGGCCATAGGACGCGGGAAACAGTCCGCCGAATTTTCCGTCGGAGTTTTGCGGCCGCCAAGTGCCCGCGCCCTTGATCTCGCCAGGCTGGATGGGACCGTCACTGATGCTGGTGTCCGGTCGGAGCCCTTGGTCGAAGGCAGCCAGATAGACGAACGGTTTGAACAGCGAGCCGATCTGCCGTCCCTGGCCGAGGATCGCCCGGTTGAACTTCGACTCGTTGGCGTCACGGCCGCCGACGACGGCCAGCACGGCTCCGGTGCGGTTTTCCACCATGACGGCCGCGCCCTGGATGTACGCCGGTTCGTCGCGGCGTTCCGCGGGAAGCGCGCGCCATGCCGAACGCGTCTGATGGGGATAGCCCGGGATCCGCTCGATTTCGCGCAGTTTCTTGTCGAGCGCCTCCTCGCCCTTTTGTTGGAGGCGGAGGTCGATGGTGGTATGGATGGTTAGACCGCCGAGCGCGATGTTTTCCTTTTCGAGGATGATTTCCAGATCGCGGCGGATGGCGTCCATGGCGTAGGATTCCTGGTTCTCGCGCCGCCATTGGGGGCGGATTTCGATAGGTTCCCGTTTGGCCGCGTCGGCGTCGGCGCGGGTGATGGCTTTGGCGTCCACCATGCGTTCCAGGGTGGTGTCGCGTTCGCGGATGGCGGCTTGCAGCGATTTGAACGGATTGAACGCGTCCGGGCCGCGGACGATGCCGGCCAGCATCGCCGATTCGGATAGGGTGAGTTCGGACGGATGGCGTTCGAAATAGACGCGCGCCGCCTCGCCGATGCCGCGGATCTGGCGGCCCCAGTTGATCTGGTTGATGTAGGCTTCCAGGATGTGGTCTTTGTCCATCGCGGCCTCGATCCGGATGGCGATCGCGATTTCCAGGAATTTCCGGTCGAGTTGGCGGAGTACGTCACCCTTTTTCTCGCCCTCCTTCAGGCCGAACACGTCGGATGCGAGTTGTTGGGTGATGGTGGAGGCTCCCTCGCGTTTGCCGCGGGAGTTGGCGAAAGCCGCGCGGGCGATGCCGATGGGATCCATGCCGGGGTGATGATAGAATCGCTCGTCCTCGCGGGCGACGATCGCCTTGCGGAAATTCTCCGCCACTTGGGCGAGCGGGACGATCGTGCGTTTCTCCCCGTGGATCCGGCCGATTTCCTCGCCGAGGCGGTCGAGAACGACCGAACGTTCGGGCATGTCGCGGAGTTTCCCGAGATCGTAGGTGCGGGCGCGGGAGCCGTAGATCACCGCGAGAACGATCACCCCGTAGAGGCCGGCGACCATGGGCAGGCCGATCAGGCGCAGCAGCAGCCGAGGAGCCGGAGAAAAGGGCCGGGTGAGAAAAACGAAGAGATGGAACGGCCAAAGCAGCAACAGCGACAGCCCGCCGGGTCGGCGGCGTGGCTGGGCGTCCCGGCGGCGGGAGTTGGTTTCTTGCGGGTTGCGTTTTGCCATGGGCGGGGCGAGTATAGCGCACGCCGGGCCGGCAATCCACACCAGATTCAATGGACAAACAAACCGGCGCATCCGTGCCGCTGGAAACCACGCAAACCATGAAACACCAATTCCTCACATCCCTCATCCTCGCCGGAAGCTGGTTGCTTCCCGCGGGGCCCAGCCTGCACGGGAGCGAGCCCGTGCGCGACGTGGCGGATCTGGTCCGCCTGCAATCCCAGGTGGAAACGGTAGCCGCCAAGGTGACTCCGGCCACGGTGGCGCTGCTTTCCGAAGCGACCGGTTCGTCCGGTTCCGGTGTGGTGACCACCGCCGACGGACTCGTTCTAACGGCCGCGCATGTGGTCCACGGCGCGAAGGACTTGCTGGTGGTTTTCCCCAACGGGAAACAGGTCAAGGGCAAGGTCCTCGGCGCCAATTACTCCAAGGACATCGCGATGGTCCGCATCACCGACGCGGGCCCGTGGCCGTTCGCCGAGCGCGGCGAATCGAAGCCGCTCGCCGCGGGCGATTGGGTGATCGCCATGGGCCACTCCGCCGGGTTCGATCCCGACCGTCCGCCGCCTGTTAGATTCGGGCGCGTGATCTCGAAAGGTCCGGGCAATTTTCTAACCACCGATTGCACACTGATAGGCGGCGACTCGGGCGGACCGTTGTTCGATCTGGACGGGCGGATCGTCGGGATCAATTCCAACATCGGCCAATCGGTGAAAAACAACAACCACGCGGGCATCGACGGATTCCGCGACGATTGGGACCGCCTGTTGGCCGGCGAGGGCTGGGGCAGGCTGGCGCTCAACCCGTTCGCCAACCCCGAGATGCCGGTGTTGGGGATCGAGATGGGCTTGCGGACCCGCGGTGAAGGCGTGCCCGTGGCCGGTGTGGTGCCGCGTTCGCCCGCCGCCGCCGCAGGGGTCAAGATCGGCGATGTGATTACCGCCGTGGACGGCAGCAAGATCGGAAACGGCAACGAATTGTTGCAGGTGTTGGCAAAGAAACAGCCGGGAGACGTGGTGACCCTCGATCTCCGGCGGGACGAAAAGCCGGTAAAAGTCAAAGTCACCCTGGATCGCCGCAACCGGCTGTATCGCGAACGCTAACGGAATTCGGATAAACCAACCTATTCTAGCTATGAAAAAAATCATATGGCTTTTGATGTCGGCGCTGGCGGTTGGTCCGCTGGCGGCACAGGACGAGGAAATCCCGCTGCTGCGCCCCGAGGAAAAGGACGCGGTGGACGCGCAGGCGGTGGCGTTCAACAAGGCGCTCGAACCGGTGCTGGCGGACGCCGCCAAATCCACCGTGCGGGTGTGGGCTGGAAAGACCCGGCTTGCATACGGCACCGTGGTGGGCGACGGCCGGACCATCCTGACGAAATACAGCGAGGTGGCGCGCGGAGCAAACCGGTTGGTGGTGGATGGCGGCGCGGGTAACGCGCGTCCCGCCAAGATCACCGGTGTCTATCAGGAAGAGGATATCGCCGTGCTGACAGTGGAGGGAGAGCCATTCGCTCCCGTCAAGTGGTATCGCGAACCGCTGAAGCTCGGCTCGTTTCTATCCGCCCCGCAGCCCGGCGGAAAGCCGGCCGCTTTCGGAGTGGTCAGCGTGCTGGAGCGCAGCCTGCGTGAAACCGACAAGGCCTATCTCGGCGTGATGAGCGATTTCTCCTTCCCCGGCCCCGGCGTGAAAGTGAGCGAGGTCAAGGAGAACTCGGGTGCCGCCGCGGCCGGACTCCGTGAGGGAGATGTGATCATGCGCCTCAACGGCAGGAAAATTTCCGGATTGTTGGAGATGCGCGCCGTGTTGAAAGACATCGAACCAAACGACAAGGTCGAGATCGATGTGGACAGGGGCGGGGAGTTTCTCACCCTCAAGGCGGTATTGGGGAATCGTCCGGACCTTCCGCAGTTTCCGAACCGACGCCTGAATACGATGGAACGGATGGGCACCGCGCTCAGCAAGGTCCGCGATGATTTTCCGAACGCCATCCAGACCGACATGCGGCCGAGTCCAAACCAAATTGGCGGCCCCGTGGTCGATCTGCAGGGCCGGGTGGTGGGCATCACGCTGGCCCGCACCGACCGCACGCGGTCGTTCGTCATGCCAGCCGACGCGGTCGCCAGAATGTTGGAGAAAAAGCCGATCGATCCGGCGGTTGCGAAAGTGGAACCCGAACCGCAGATGAACCGCGGGATGCTGCGGATGCGTCCCGGCCAGGGTGGAATGGTGCCTCCGGGAATTGTTCCGGCGGATCCCGACCGGATGCGCCGCCACATCGATGACATGCAGCGTCTGATGGATACGATGCGCGAGGAGATGGAGCGTCTCGAGCAACTCAACCGTTGATGCCACCGCGGAAATCCGGAGCCGATGTTGCAGTATTCCAAGCAAGCCGACGAACGCCGCGAGGCGGGGCCTATCGAATGCTGGTGCCTGCACGGCGCCGTCGGCGCGGCAGGTGACTGGCGCGCCGTGGCGTCCGGTCTGGCGGCATCCGGAATCGGCAGCCGGGCGGTGGACCTGTGGCGCTTCCTCGCCTGCGGGCCGATGGGACTGACGGATTTCGGCAAGGCGCTCAACGCGGAGGCGGGCGGCGAGGTTTTCCGCGGCAGCGGACGCGTTTTGATAGGCTATTCGATGGGCGGGCGTCTCGCGTTGCACGCGTTGTTGGAAACCCCGCATCCCTGGCAGGCAGCGGTCATTGTTTCCTCGCATCCGGGATTGGAGAACCCGGCGGAGCGGGCGGAAAGGACCCGTGGCGATGCCGAGTGGGCGGCCCGCGCTTTTGCCGGGGATTGGGGGGCGTTCGTCTCCGCGTGGGACGCGCAGCCGGTGTTGGGCAACGCGCCCGTCCGCGATCCGGCGGCTTCGCGCCAACTCGCGCTGCGGCGGAGCGAGATCGCGCGGTCGTTCATGGATTGGTCGTTAGGAGCGCAGGAACCGCTCTGGAGCCGGTTGGGCGGGATCGGTGTGCCGGTGCTGTGGGTCGCCGGTGAAAAGGACTCGAAGTTTCGCGCGTTGGCCGAGCGTGCGGTTGGTTTGATCCCTAACGCGAGCCTCGCCGTGGCTCCGGCGGCCGGCCACCGGGTTCCTTGGGAGGCTCCGGAGTGGTTCGCGGCGACCGTCGCCGGATTTGCGAGATTGGGGAGCGTGCCGTCGGCTTGATATTTGCCGGAGGCGTGCCATGGTTGGCCCGACCATGAGCATGCCAGCCGCAAATCGCCGCCCGAAACGCAAAACCACACGACCGCTGATCCTGGTTTCCGCGGATTTCGAACCCAAGGGGGTCGAGTTCGGCGATCCGTCGCTCAGTCTATCGTTGCGTTATCCGAAGGCATTGGCCGCTTGCGGCGGCGTGCCGCTGGTGATGCCGGTCACCGACGACGTGGCGGTGGTGGCGGAGTACGTCCGGCGCGCGGATGGGGTTTTGCTAACCGGAGGCGATGATTTGGATCCGGAAATCTACGGAGCGGGATTGCCCGCCGGGATCAAGGCGAAGGCCCGCCAGACTCCGGATGGCGGGGCAAGGGACCGATTCGAGCTGATCGTCGTCGATGAGGTCCTGCGCCAGCGCAAGCCGCTGCTCGCAATCTGCCGCGGACACCAGTTGCTGAACGTCGCGCTCGGAGGAACGTTGTTTGTGGATCTCCCCAGCCAGAAACCATCGGAAACCCGGCACAGCCGGATGGATTGCAAAACCGACCCGGTCCACGATGTCCGTCTGGCGGCCGATAGTTTGTTAGCTAAACTCGCGGGCGCCCGCTCGATGGGCGTCAACAGCACCCACCACCAGGCCGTCAACCGGGTCGCGAAGAAGCTCCGCGCGGTGGCCAAGGGACCCGACGGAGTGGTTGAAGCCGTCGAAGAAAAACAACCCGGCGAACTCGCTCCGTTTTTGCTAGGCGTGCAGTTCCATCCCGAACGGCTGATGGACCGCTATCCGCAGCATCGCGCGATCTTCGAGGCGTTCATCGCGGCCTGTGGGTGAGCGCCGGGTTTTCCTGGGGCCGAATCGCTCCTTTGCAGGGCTATTCCCGCCATCTTTTCGTTAGATCGCCGTAGGCGTCGATCCGCCGGTCGCGGAAAAACGGCCAGATGCGGCGGAAGTCGTCGATCGAGGCGAAATCGAGATCGTGAAACAGAATCTCCTCGCGGTCGGTGGACGCTTTGGCGATGATCTCGCCGTAGGGATTGGCGACGAACGAGCGTCCCCAGAATTCGGTGTCGCCTTCGGTGCCGGTGCGGTTGATGGCGGCCACGTAGCAGCCGTTGGCCACGGCGTGGCCGCGCTGGACGGTTTCCCAAGCGCAATGTTGGGCATCGCCGAGCGTCGGTTTTTCCTCGGGCAGCCAGCCGATGGCGGTCGGATAGAGAATCAGTTGGGCACCGCCGAGAGCCATCAGCCGGGCGGCTTCCGGATACCATTGGTCCCAACAAATCAGCACGCCGATGCGCCCGTGGCGGGTGTTCCATACCGGCCAACCGCTGTCACCGGGGGTGAAGTAGAATTTTTCCTCGAACGCCGGATCCTGCGGGATATGCGATTTCCGGTAGAGTCCCAACAGGGTTCCGTCCGCGTCGTGGACGGCGGCGGTGTTGTGATAGAGTCCGGGGCCGCGGTGCTCGAAAAGCGAGGAAACGAGGACCACGCCGAGTTCGGCCGCCAGCGCGCCGAGCCGGTCGGTGACCGGGCCGGGAAGGGGATCGGCCAGATCGAATCGCGCCGGATCCTGGATGGTGCAGAAGTAGGGTGTTAGGAAAAGCTCCTGGGTGGCGATGATCCGCGCGCCCCCGGCCGCCGCCCGGCGGATGAGGGATTCGTGGTGGTCGAAAGCTTCGGTTTTCGAGGCGAACGTCCCGGACTGGAGCAAGGCAAGGCGCGGCATGGGGGGAGCTTGCCACGGGTGGCGCAGCGGGAAAAGCGCGAAATGAGGGATGCGATGGCCCAGGGTGGCGCGGCACCGCCGGGGCCGCAGGAGAATGAGGGGAGAATGGGTGGAGCGTCCGCAATCAGTCATTCTCCGGTTCATTCTCGTGCGCTCTCGGCGAGAGCGCGCCACCCGCGAGAGGGGCCTGCCCATTGCTCTCGGATCGCGCTTGCGCGGTTGGCGAATCTGGCTGAGACTCCGGCTTTCTGCCTCCCAAGATGTCCGCTCTATCCGAATCCACTCTCCAACCTCCAGCCGGTTCTCCGGTTGGGGCCGGGTGGTTCGCGGCGGCTTGCAAGGCCTTTGCAGCCGCTGTTGTGGGTGCCGGCGTGGGTGGACTGGCGTGGAGGGTCAATTTGGGGCTTTGGCCGTCGGTTATCGTGGCGCTGGCGGTGTTTGGGGTGGGGATATATGCCGCGCTGAAACTGGCGGGATCGCCGCGCGAGTTGTGGCTCACGTTTTCGGTGAAACTGGCGACGGTGACGGCCTACAAGCTGATCGCGGTGGTGCTGGTGAGCTTCCTGATGAAGGATTGCGGGCTGAAGGACTCGGAGGCGCAGTGGGTGTTCGGGATCTGGGGGGTGTTCATGTCGATCAGCACGCTGGTGAGCGGTTCTCTAACCGACACGCTGGGGGTGCGCCGCACATTGATGTTAGGTCTCGGGATTTGTCTGGTGACGCGGATGGTGATGCTGGCCAGCGTGAACCCCTGGGTGGTGCTGGTGTGCGGCCTGATTCCGCTGGGAGTGGGTGAGGCGTTGTGTACACCGGTTTTGGCCGCCGCAACGCGGCAATACACCACGGCGGCGCAGCGGTCGGTGGCGTTTTCGGTGTTTTACGCGGTGCTGAATCTGGGCTTCATGTTCGCCTATTTCGTGCGCGACGGCGTGCAATCGGCCGGCGACGCGGGCGGGATGATGGCGCTGGGGGGAGTGGATCTGAGCGTGAGGCGGGTGCTGATTCTGGTGAGCTTCGCGATGGAGTTGTTGGCGGTGCCGGTGGTGTTTTGGCTGCGCGAGCCGATTAGGGAAATCGAGGCTGGCGGGGGATCATGGATTGGAACCGTGAAGGCCACCGCGAAGGAAACCGGGCGGTTGTTCGCGGCGCTGTTCCGGCACGAGGAATTCAAGCGCCTGCTGTTGTTTTTGCTGCTGATCGGCTTGCTCAAGATCGTGTTCAACATTATGGACGCGGTTCTTCCGACGTTCGCCGAACGCGAGATCGGCGCGGAGGGAGCCGCGCGGGTCGGGCGGCTCAATGCGGTCAACAGCATCGCAATCATGATTCTTGCTCCGGTGGTGGGCGGCCTAACCCGGAAATTCTCGGCGTATTCGATGGTGGTGTTCGGCGGCATGCTGACCGCGCTGTCGTTTTCCTTCATGATCGTGCCCGCGGATTGGTTTGGTGGGGTAGCGGAAGGTTGGCTCGGGCAATGGTTCGGGCACGGTTATCTCGCACTAACCGGGAGTGTCCATCCCTATCTGGTGATGATTCTGTTTTGGCAGATCGCGTTTTCGGTTGGGGAGGCGTTTTATTCGCCCCGGGTATATGAATACGCGGTATCGATCGCTCCGAAGGGGCAGGAGGCATCCTATGCGTCGCTTTCGGTGGTGCCGCTGCTGATGGGCAAACTGATCAACAGCGCGGCATTCGCGGGGTTGCTAACAGCCTACTGCCCGGAGGAAGGTCCTCGGAATCCCGGCATGATGTGGACCTGGATCGGCCTGTTGGTGCTGTTGGCGCCGGTGGGGTTGCTGGTGTTCCGGCGATTCATCCGGGTGAAGGAAGAGGGTCGGGAATGAGACGTAAATTCACTCCGCGGCGTAAAGAATGCGGCCGCAGTTTTCGCACTGGGCGATTTCCTGGGCCGCCTGGGCCCGGATCACGCTGGAGGCGATGAGTTTCATGTGGCAGCCGCCACACTTGCCTTCGTTGAGCGGTGCCACGGCCACACCCGCCTTGGTGCGCATCAGGCGCTCGTAGAGTGTTAGGGCGGATTCGTTGGGAACCTGCGCGGCGAGGTTGGCGCGCTCGGCGGTCAGTTCGGAGACCTCGGTTTCCATCCGTTCGCGGCGCGTCTTGATCGAGGCCAGATCCTCCTGCACGAGTTGCTGGGTGTGGGCCAGAGCCGCCTTCGCCGCCGCTTGGGTGGCTCGTGCCTGGTCCACTTCCTCCATGGCCTCGAGTTCCTTGGTCTCGAGGTCGTCGATTTCCTTTTCGTAGCGCGCGATTTCGTGGTTGAACGCCTGGTATTCGTCGTTCTTCCGCGTCTCGAACTGCTGGATTTTCAGACGCTTGATCGTGGTTTTGCGCGTCTCGGTTTCCATATCGATCTTCTTCACCTTGATGTCCAGGGCGACGAGGGCCTCGTGGGCCTTGGCCACCGCGGCTTCGTCGGCCGCCAACTTGGACTTCGCGCGGGTTTCATCGGCGGGGAGTTTCTCCAAATCCTTCGAAAGGGTCAGGAGACGGCGGTCACGATCTTGAAGGATCAACAGGGCGCGGACTTCGGGAAGCATCGGCGCAAGGGTAAATGCCGGCACAGCCGGGTCAAGCGGGAAGTTTGGAGGTTTCGGTGCCAATGGCGGATTTTGGCTTGGTTCCCGGACAGCGGCGGATTGTCCCGTGGTGGCAGGCGGATTTCCACCGCTGCAACTCTGAGAACCGCTGAAGGCACTGATATTTCCGACCGACGGCACCGAAGGTGCCCGTTGTTCCACCGGCAAACCCGTTTCTGGATCTTGGGGTTATCCACGCAACGAAGCGGGCTTCTGATGGAGATGCGATGGACACACTGGCCAAGGTGCGGGCGCCATATTCCATGCATCGGGATAGGTTGCATGGAAACGGGTAGAGTAAGTCCCCCTCCAATCACCTTGTCAGCGTTTCGTCGAGGTTTAGGATCTGGCTGGCGGTTAGGGTCCAGGCCGCGAGTTCGGGTGCGGGGATGGTGGCGTCCGGCGGGGTGGCTCCGATGGCGATGAGGGCTTTGGCGTCTTCCGGTTTGGCGGTGAACGCGGCCATGGATTGGCCGAGTGACTTGGTTAGAATGGGGCGTTCCTCACCGGTGAGCGGGCGGCCGAGCAGGCGGGTGGTGATGAAATCAAGGCGGGCTGCGGGATCGGCGGAGGCCTTGATCGCGTGGGCGGCGATCTGCCGGGATGCCTCGACGAACTGCGGGTCGTTGAGCATGACCAGCGATTGGAGCGGGGTGTTGGTGCGTTCGCGGCGCACGCAGGTGACCTCGCGGACCGGGGCGTTGAGAATTTCCATCGATGGCGGCGGCGCGGTGCGTTTCCAAAACGTGTAGAGCGAGCGCCGATAGAGCGAGGTACCTTCGTCCGCCTTGTAGTTCCGGGTGTTGGACTCCTTCATGGCCACGGCCTCCCAAATGCCATCGGGTTGATAGGGTTTCACCGAGGGGCCGCCGACCTGCGGGGCGAGCAATTCGGATGCGGCAAGCGCCATGTCGCGGATCGACTCGGCGTCCAAGCGGTTGCGCGGGCCGCGGGCCAGCAGCCGGTTGTAGGGGTCTTTTTCGAGTTTGTCCGGGCTGATGGCGGCGGATTGCCGATAGGTGGCCGAGGTGACGATGAGCTTGAGAATGTGGCGGGGATTCCAACCGGAGTCCATAAACTCGGTGGCCAGCCAATCCAGCAACAGCGGATGACTCGGCCGCGCGCCCATGATGCCGAAATCCTCGGCCGTTTCGACGATTCCGGTGCCGAAACATTGTTGCCAGAAGCGGTTGACCGTGACCCGCGCGGGCAGCGGATTCGTGCGCGAAACCAGCCATTCCGCGAGGCCCAACCGGTTGCGGGGGGCCTTTTCGGGAAGCGGGGGCAGCGCGGCGGGCACGTTGGCGGCGACTTTCTCGCCCTTGGCCGAATAGACGCCGCGCGCGAGCATGTGGGTCTCCGGCGTGCTGTTCGGGCGTTCCTGCATGACCAGGGAAACGGATCCGCGGGAGCGGATTTCCTGCTGTTCCTTGGTCACGGCGGCGATCTTGTCACGGAGTTCCTTGGATGGCGGGTCGATGGTGGCGAGGAAATGCTGATAGAGTGTTTCGGTCTGCTGCGGCGTCCGCTGGTCGGCCGGAGTGGCCAGAATCCGCGCGAGTCCGCCATCTCCGCCCAGCGCGGATACCTCGGCCGCGGTTAGGGCGCGGCGATAGAAGCGGAAATCCTGCATCGCCACCACGCCGGCCAGGCGGTTGACGTCGCCATGGCGCGCACCTAACCGGAGCGGCACGCCGGCGGTCGGATTGGCGCCCAGCGAAGACGCCTGCACGGCGGGCGTCACCGGTTTGCCGTTCAGATAGAGCGTCATGGTTTCAGGCGAAGGCTTGGTGCCGTCGAACACCACCATCACATGATGCCACTGGCCGGAAGCGAGCGGTTCGGGGGTGACGATCTTGTTCGCCTTGTCCTGCCACTGATCGATGATATGCGAACCGATTTTCCCGCCTTCCAGCCAAAGGTCCCAGCCGCGGAACGCCTGACCGGGATCCATCCGCGCGATGATCGCTCCGTTGGGAGCGCCTTCGACATAAACAAGCGCGCCGAAGCTGACCCGGTCGCCGCGCGCGAATGCGGTTAGGTCGCCAAGGTCGGCGGTGGCGGAGTTCACCAGAATGGCCTTGCCGAGCGGTCCGTCCCGCCGCTGGAATGGAGCGGTCCATTCGAGCGGTTTGCCATCGGCGGTGCCGTGAAGCGGCCCGTCGGATTCGGTTAGCGGGAGATGGAGCGAAAGTGCGGAGGAGGTGTCAGCGATGGTTGCCGGGGTGGCGGTGGCGAGCCACTTTCCGAAATCGGGCTTTGCCTGTGTCGCGCGGGCTTTCAGCGCGTTCTGATGGGCGGCGAGTTCGCCGGGAATGGCATCCCAACGGGCGCGCTCGGCGGCGGGCGGGACGAAAATGTTGGGTGGATGTTCGGCGTTGTTGCCGTCCATCGCGTTCATCGTGGTGTTGCGGAAAAACGCGGCGAACGAATAGAAGTCCCGCATCGATAGCGGGTCGAACTTGTGGTCGTGGCACGACGCGCAGCCCGCTGTGAGTCCGAGCCAAACCGCCGAGACCGTATCGACCCGGTCTTTGGCGTAAATCGCGTCGTACTCCTCGGCGATTGCTCCGCCCTCGCCGGTGGTGGGCAGGCAGCGGTTGAAACCGGTGGCCACCTTTTGATCGAGCGTGGCGTTTGGCAGCAGGTCGCCGGCGAGCTGTTCGACCGTGAACTTGTCCCACGGCATATTCTGTTGGAACGCGCGGATCACCCAGTCGCGGAACGGCCAGATCGCGCGGTAGTTGTCGATGTGGATGCCGTGGGTGTCCGCATAGCGCGCGGCGTCCAGCCAGATGCGCGCCTGATGCTCGGCGGCGGCGGTGGAGGCCAGCAATTCGTCCGCCGCGGTGGCGATGGCTTTGGCTTCATCCGCCTGCGCGGATTTGACGAAGGCATCGAGTTCGGCTGGGGCGGGCGGCATTCCGGTTAGGTCAAAGCGCATGCGCCGATAGAACCGCCGGAGATCCTCGGGCGGGTTGGGCTGCAGTTTCTCCCTCTCCAAGCGGTCGGCCACGAAGTGATCGATCGGATTGCGCGCCCATCCCGCGCCAGCGGTCGGAACGGCGGGTTTGGCGGGTGGAATCAGCGCCCAGTGCGCCTGATACACGGCCCCTTGTTCGACCCAGCGTTCCAACAGCGCCAATTCGCGGGGCTTGAGTGTTTTGTGAGACTTTGGCGGAGGCATCACCACATCCGGATCAGTGGATTTGATGACCTTGATAAACTCCGACGCCTGCGGATCGCCCTTGACGATGACCGGTTTGCCATTCGATCGAACGGCGAGCGCCTTATCCCCGACATCGAGGCGCAGCGGTTCGCTTTTCGGCATGCGTGTGCCGGAATCGGGACCGTGGCAATGGTAGCAATACTCCGAGAGGATCGGTTGGATGTGCTCGTTGAATGTGATCTGGGCGGGAAGGGGATCCGGTTTGGTCCCGTTTGCCGGCGCAGGCTGGGCGGAGGCCGGAGCCTGGCGCTCCACGCGGTCGCACGAGGCGAGAAGACCGCAGGCAACAAACAGAAAAGCGAGATTTTTGGGCTGGATAACCATGGAACCGACCATTACGGAGAAATTCTTCGGGATTTTTCAAAATCATGACGGTAAGCGATTGGTGGAAACTCCTGGCGAACCGAAATCCGGGCTGAAAGATCCGGCCGAGCTGCGGCGTTTTCCGAGGGTCATGCGTTGTTTGTTTGTTTCCCTGTTGTTTTCCGTTTCCGCGTTTGCCCAATCTCCCGAAACCCTCCCGGTGGTCCCGGCGGTTAGGTCGTGGACTCCCGCTGCCGGTGCGCTGCGTCTGTCGTCCGGCAGAGTGGCAGCCGACGGCCCGTTGGCCGGTTTTGCGAAACGTTTCGAATCCGAGTTGGCCCAGGCCGGGGTTCCCGCCGGCGGCGAGCCCGTGATCCGGCTGAAGATCGCGCCGGACGCGCGGCTCGGTGCCGAGGGATACCGGATCGATATCGGGAAAGCGGTGGACGTTTCCGCGCCGGACGCGAGAGGGTTGTTTTATGCCTCACGGACGCTGCTTCAATTGTTAGCCAAATCCGGCGGCAAGGAACTTCCCTGCGGCGTGATCGAGGACTATCCGTCCGCCCGAGGCCGGATGTTGATGCTCGACGTGGGACGCAAGCCTTTTCCGCTGCCGGTGCTCAAGGATTACATCCGGATGATGGCGTGGTACAAGATGAACGAGTTGCACGTGCATTTCAGCGACGAGGCGTTCGGCGGTTCCTATGCGGCGTTCCGCATCCGGTCCGATGTATTTCCCGGCCTCGCCGCGAAGGATTTTTCCTATTCGAAAAAGGACATCCGCGAGCTTCAGGACTTCGCGCGCGGGTTCGGTGTGACGATCACCCCGGAGTTCGACATGCCCGGCCACGCGCGTTGTTTCACCAACTATTGGCCGGATACGATGCTGAAAGGGTTTCCCAATTACGTGGATGTCACCAACCCGAAAACCATCGACAACCTCAAGAAACTGTTGGATGAAATGATTCCGCTTTTCGACGGGCCGGACATCCACATCGGCACCGACGAGTATCGTGTCGGCGATCGCCCGGACCTTCACGAGGCGTTCCGAGCTTTCATCAACACGATGAACGCGCATGTCCGCTCCAAAGGAAAGAACTGCCGGATTTGGTCGGGCTTCGAACACATGAAAGGCAGCACCGAAATCGATCCCACCGTGGTCATCGACATGTGGGAAACCGACGACGCCAAGGGGCAGATCGCCAAAGGCCACCGGATCATCAACTCCAACCACGGTCGAACCTACATTGTTCCAGGTTGCCACTACTACGGGATTAGTTGTCCCGGGATCTATCAGGGGTGGGAACCGTGGATGGTCAGCGGGGACTCGGCGAAGAATCCGGGCAAGGACGATCCGAATCTGTTGGGCGGAAAGCTTCACGTCTGGTGCGACCAGGGACCCACCGGTTATACGCACCAGGAGATCGCCGCCCTGACCCTTCCGGGCATCCACGCGTTCGCGGAGAAACTCTGGGGCACCAAGGGATCGCCGGATTACGCCGCGTTCACCAAACGGACCGCCGCCACACTGCCGGTTCCCGACGTGACAGTGCTCGACCGCCTGCCCGCGAAGAACAGCGACGGGGTGGTTCTCGATCTCCCCGGCGAGCAGACGCTTGCCAATGCCAAGGCTGTTATCAACCTGCCCTTCGCAACCGCGGAGCGCGGTGATCTGGAATACCCGTGGACGCTCACGGTCGAGATCATGCCCGTCGGCGAATCCGCGAACCGCGGGGTTATCCTCTCGTCCGATCTGGCGGAAATCTGCTCCGGATCGGGAGCGGGTGGCACGACCGAGGTGGTCACCGAGTTCGCCGATGGCACCAAGCGGCGCGGTACGATCAATACGGTGGGGGTGGGAGCCGTTAGGGCAGCCGGGGCGCGGTTGGGCGAGGATCCGTTCGGTACCTATCTGACCCACGACGTCAGCAAGTTCAGCGGACGCAAGCCCGCGCCGGGCAAATGGTCGTCGCTCTGCGTGGTGGGCACGGCGGGCCGCCACACGATCTATCTGAATGGTGAAAAGGTGTTTGAATCCAACAACCAGATGCTGTGTCCGCTGCGCTGGCTGGGCAGCAAGACCGGCAATTCGTTCGTCGGCAAGGTGCGCAAGCTGAAGGTGGTCAACCGCGCCCTGTCGCCGCGCGAGATCGCCCGCGCATCGGGGATCGAGCTTCCGGAAAACCTGGCGGAGAAATGCCAGGCATCGGCCACGTTTTCCTATCCGAGTTTCCCGCCGGTCAATCTGACGGACGGCGATCCCGGCTCCCGCTGGTCGTCGGGCGACGGACGTGAGGGCGTGGTGACGGTGGATCTCGGCGCTTCGAAAAAGATCGGCGCGGTGAAGATCCTTTGGGAGGTCGCGTTCGCCAAAACTTATGAAATCGAGGTGTCCGCGGACGCGAAGGATTGGCGGAAAGTGTTCGCGGGCGAGGGCAAGCAGGGCGAGACCCTGGCTGAGTTCGCACCGGTTTCCGCGCGATATATCCGGGTGACCGGCACCAAACCCGCCACGGGTTACGGGTATTCGATTTGGGAACTCGAAGTCTATCCGCCGAAGGCGAGGTGATGGGATCGGATCCTCAGGCCGTGCGATCATCCCGGCTTGTCCACCGTAGTTCGCGTGATGAAACGAACTCCACCGCGCGCCCGTCACGAGGGTGGCGGAATGCGAGGCGCAAGGCGTGAAGAGCCATTGGCGGATCTTCCGGGGCCAGTGTTTGGGTGGCTCCGATCCGCTGGTTCGTTAGGTAGGCGGGGTCGCCGCAAATGGGATATCCCGCCTGCCACAGGTGGATGCGGATCTGGTTGGTGCGACCGGTTCCGGGCCGGGCCTCCAGCAGGGATGTGCCGTCATCGAGCCGCGAGAGCACGGTGAATCCAGTATGCGACGGACGTCCGTTGGCATGATCCACCGCGTGGGTGCCGGTTTGCCCCGGGGCGTTTGAAATCGGATAGGATAGTTCGAAACCATCGTTCGGCGGATGTCCGTGAACCCGCACGAGGTAGCGTTTGGCGACGGTTCCACCGGCAAACTGCCTCTGAAGCGCGTGGCATGACCCTCTATCGCGGGCGAATACGACCAGACCTGTGGTATTCGCATCCAGGCGGTGAACGGGGAGGGGGATTTCCGGCGCCATCGCCAGGCGGAGGAAATGTTGGAGGGTGTTGCGGTTGAATCGTCCTGCCGGATGCATCGGAAGCGGCGCGGGTTTGTCGAGCACCAGAAGCCAATCGTCTTCGTGAACCACCCGGATGTCGGTGGCGACCGCGGGTTCGGTGGTAGCGGGGAAATGTTGGATCACCCGGCTTCCCGCGGCGACCGGGCCGGTCTTGGATAGAACCCGGCCCGTAGGCCCGGTGAACCGTCCGGCGTCGCATCGGGACTCCCACTCGGCGGCCGGAATGTGCGGAAACCGTTCGATTAGAATATCAATCAGCGGTCGGGGAGGGGTTCCGGGCGCCACCGAAATCGGCCGGGTATTGTCGTAGGGCGTGGCCCCTGGCAGCGGCTCAACCACGCGGGCGAGACGCTGCTCAAGGGATTCCGGTCGGTCGGGCATGGGTGGACCATGGCCGGACCGAGCCTGCCGGACAAGCGAATTTCCGCACCATGAAATATCGTCAGGCCGTTGTTTCCTCCTGATCCGCGGGTTGTTCCTTGTTGTTGGACTTCTTCTCAAGTTTCGCACGGGCCGCTTCGATGGCGGCGAGTTTTTCTGGGGAAACCTTCGGGTATTCGAGTTTCAGGTCCTCGATGGCGGAGACGATGATGTCCGCGACAAGAGCGCGGGCGATGAACTTTCGGTCGGCGGGGATCACGTGCCATGGCGCGCGCTTGGTGCTGGTGGCGGAGAGCGCATCCTCGAATGCCCGCTGATAGTCCTTCCAATGCTCGCGTTCGGCGAGGTCGGCGTCGGAAAATTTCCAGTGTTTGTTAGGATCGTTGAGACGATCGAGAAACCGCTTGCGCTGCTCGTCCTTTGATAGATGGAGGAAGAACTTGAGGACCAGCGTTCCGTTGCGGGCGAGGTGCTTCTCGAAGTTGTTGATATCCTCGTAGCGCTGTTCCCAGAACTTGTCATCGGGATTGGCCGGTTGGCCGGGACCAAGCCATTCGGGATGTACTTTGACGACGAGCACGTCCTCATAATACGACCGGTTGAAGATTCCGATGCGGCCTCTCTCGGGGAGTGCTTTCATGTAGCGCCAGAGGAAATTGTGGTCCCATTCTTCGGCGGATGGCTTTTTGAAACTGTAAACCTGGCAGCCCTGCGGGTTCACGCCGGACATCACGTGGCGGATGGTGCCGTCCTTCCCGGCCGCGTCCATCGCCTGGAAAACCAGCAATACCGAATGGGTGTCGCTTGCGTAAAGCAGGTCTTGCGCCGCATCAAGGCGTTTGCGGCTTTCCTCAAGGATCTGGTTGGCACGCTCCTTGATCAGGTTCTTTCCGAGTGCTTCGGCGTCCTTGGTTTTCGTCCAGTCGGTGGGGAATTTCTTCAGATCGACCTTGCTGCCGGGTTCGACGACGAATTGCCGGGTGAGTTTCTGCGGAATCATGGCGGGATTGGGGTTGGTGTTGATGCCGGGGTGTCCGGTTGGACAGCCTTTGAATTTGATATTACCGTTCGCCCAGTCCGACGCAAGCGGGAAGTTCGGAATCCGGAGGATTTCGGATGAAAGGAAAGCGGGAGGCGGGAGCGTTTCGGGATCATGAGTAAGCGGTTCGCAATCCTGATTTGTGGGGTGATGGCGCGTTTGTGTGAGGTCGCGTGTCCTGGTGCGGAACCTGCCGCGGTGCCGGGAACGGTGATTCACCACCAGCTCGCGGCGACGGGACTGTATATCGGATCGCCTTCGTTGTGCGTGCTGTCGGATGGATCCTATCTTGCGTCGCATGATTTCTTCGGCCCCGCGAGCGGCGAACACCAGCTTGCGCGGGGACGGATCTATCGATCTGCGGATTGCGGCGCGACTTGGCGCCATCTCACCGATATCAATGGCTTTTTCTGGACCGGATTGTTTGTTCATCGTGGAGCCGTTTATGCGATGGGTACGGACAAACACCACGGCCGTCTGGTGATCCGGCGCTCGGCGGATGGAGGACTCTCATGGACCGATCCCGTCGTGATCGCCGAAGGCCAATGGCACACCGCGCCGGTCCCGGTTGTGGAGCACGCCGGCCGCTTGTGGCGGGCGGTGGAGGATGCGGAAGGCGGCACGAAATGGGGCGAACGCTATCGCGCGAGGATGGCGTCTGTGGCGTCAGACGGTGATTTGCTGGATCCTGCGGCTTGGACGTTGAGCGCTCCCGTTGCCCGGGATCCGTCATGGTTGGACGGGAAGTTCAACGCGTGGCTGGAAGGAAACGCCGTGGTTTCGCCCGAAGGCGGCGTGGTGGACGTTCTGCGCGTGGACAAGGCGGTGCTGCCCGAATTCGCCGCCATTTTGCGGGTGTCCGATGCGGGAAGGGTGTTGGAATTCGATCCGGCGCGGGGATTTGTGGAGTTTCCCGGCGGGGCGAAGAAGTTCAGCATCCGCAAGGATCCAAAGGGAGACGGATATTGGACGCTGGCCTCGGTTGTAGCCGAAGAACAACGGTCCGCGGGAAAGCCGGCGGGGATTCGCAACACCCTTGCGCTGACTCATTCCAACGATCTCCGCGAATGGGAAGTCCGCCGTTCGCTGCTCAGTCATCCCGATGTGGCGAAGCATGGTTTCCAATATGTCGATTGGCAGTTTGATGGCGAGGATCTGATCGCCGTTTGCCGTACGGCAGGGGACGACGCCGCGGGCGGCGCGCATAACAATCACGACGCGAATTATCTGACATTTCACCGTTGGCGGGATTTCCGCAAGTCGGCGAGGGCGGATAACGGACGCGATTGAGGCGGGTCACCGGGTTTCCGGAACGTCCCGCCTGCGCAACTGCATCAGCAGATTCGCCCCGACGATCAGGCCGCCGCCAAGCCACAGCGCCGGAGTGAGAGATTCGTTAGGATAATTGATCCGGGCGAATCCGCCAAGCCACGCTGGCAGAAACAACACGTAGAACGAAGTGATCACCGGTTCCGTGGTATAGATCAGGCCCGCCTCGGTGGCGGTGACGTGGGGCTGCCAGTGGTTCATGAGCAGATAGGCGCCCACCGAACACGCAAGGGCCAGCAGCGCCACCAGCGCGAATGCGGCCGGCGACGCTCCGGCGGTCAGGAGGTCCGTCGGGCTTTCCGCGAGTGCGAACGATACCGGAACAAACTGGAGCATGATCGCGGCGAACATCACCACGGTGACCGGGAGCGCCCGATTGCCCGTGTAGCGCGGGGATTCGAGCGTGAGGATCTGGAACGTGAAAAGGAATGCCGCGAGAATGGTTTCCGCCTCGCCGCGGCCAATGCGGAATGTGTCCCACCGCACGCCGGATAGAATCCCGCCGCCGGCAAGCACCAGAAGCGTGGCCGCGATCACCCGCAATGACGGCCGACGCCGCTGGACCAGCGACGCCCACAGCGGAAGGAACACACAATACGCTTGTGTTAGAAAAGCCGACACCGAGGCGTCCGTGTGCGCCAGTCCATCCGCCTGGAGCGCCATTCCCAGGCCGCCCCATAGCGCCAGCGTGGCTCCCTGCCTCAGTTCAAGCCGCGTCGGCCGGAAGCGACCGCATACGAACGGGAGGAGGATCAGCGCCGCCAAACCGAACCGGGCGACCTGCAGCCACGCGGATAGAAACGCCGTGGTGGTCTGCGGCATCCGCGCAGCCTGTTCCATGTGAAGCGCGCGCATGGCGGGAAAACTGAGCCCCCATAAGGCACAGGCAAGCATCAGGCCAAGGACCGCCAAAGTGTGATGACGCATGAAATTCGGGCGGTCGTTCCCGCCGCACGGACCCTACGGACTGCCACCCGGCGGGCAAGGAGAATCGGACTCGCGGATCGAATGGACAGGGAATCCGCGTAATTTGTGATTTGGGGCTTGCGCGCCGTCCATTGATAGGCCAATTTGGAGACGGGCGACAACCCGCCCCCGCACAACCATGGAAACGCTTAAATTCCTCCTGCAAAGCAAAAAGGGCGACAGTTCGCGACCAAGTGATGTGGTGGCCGATGCCGTGTCCTGGATGAGCACCCAACTCCGCAATGCCGATGTGTCCTATCACTACTCGGACGGCGGTGTGGGCCACGGTGTTTACGGATACTTTCAGATCAAATCATTGCTGAAAGACACCGCGATCACCCTCCACCTCAAGATCGCGGAGATCAACGATATCCCCTTTGCCTCCGTTGAAGTCCGGGTCAGAGGCCAGCATTTGGGAATCCTGTTTCCCTACTTCGGTGAGATCGGCAGCGAGGAAGGAAAACTCCTGCTGCTGCATTTCATCGCGGATTTCCTGCTGACCACCAAGCCGGATCTAACCGCAATCTAGCGGAGGGTCCCGCCGATGGAGGTCAGACGCAGGAATGTAGCCCGATCAGGTTGCCTTCGGTGTCCTTGACCAGCGCGATGTGGCCGTAGGGGCCGATCGCGAACTTCGGTTTGACCACGGAGCCGCCCGCGGGTTCCACTCGCGAGGCTTCGTCCGCGCAGTCGGCGCACGAGAAATAGACCAGCACGCTGTTCTTGCCGGACTCGAAACCGTCCATTCTGACGAGCGCCCCGCAGGCCCCGGACAAGCGTTCCTCGCAGCCGGCCTGGGGGAACGCCACCATTTCGACCGGAGCCTCAGGAAGTTCCTTGAGGGAAAGCCGGAACACGGCCTCGTAAAACGCGCGGGCACGGCCGAGATCCGAGACATAAATCTCAAACCAGCCGACAGGATTGTGGGGAGGACAGTCTGACATAAGCCCCGAATATGGCATGCCGCGGGTTGGTGTCAAATCACGGTTTCACGCGGATCAGGTGCTATCCGTCCCGGACTTGCGGCGAGTGATGTGCCTAAATTCCGGAGAAATTCGTTTGACAACCCGGTGACGCTCGGCGATGGGTCGTGCCACGGAGCAAACGACCGTGTTGTTCCGGCGATTCCATGACTCTAACCGACAGGCGATTCAAGCAACCGACGATGATCTCCCTGATCCTCGCGATGTTCGTGTCGTTGGGTTTGGGTGCCGTTCCTAACGGCGGCGAGGTGGAGCGCAAGGGAGGATCATCCGGCAAGATGAGCCTGACGCAGGTTGCCAAGGATTTCCAGAACCCGGGTCGGCCGGTTTTGTCCGACGACGAAGTGACGACATTTTCCGGCGGAATTCATCTTCTGCCGACCGCATGCGGGTGTTACGTGTGCGTGAGCGCGGGGCGCGAATTGCCGCCGACGCGCTTTGTGGATAAGGCGGTCCGGGGCCGTGCCCCGCCGGTGTTTTGGCAGTCCTAGGGAGCCGTGCCGCCGCGTTGGCGGATATCGGTAGCAACCGGTTGCGCCTTGCTGTGGCCCTTTGTGACCGTGTGGTCGCATTGGGTTCCGTCCCAAGAGCTCCGGCGGCTTCCAAATGACCTAACGAGCGACTCTTTCCGGTCCGGCGCATGTCCGGAAGCGCGGGCATGTCCGCGTCGGACCACCCCATTTATCCTATCCATTTTCAACCAAACCAATTTCAACTGTATGATCCAATGGCTTATTCCCAACTTTATCGGTAACAGAAACGAACGCGAACTCCGTCGCCTGCGCGGGACGGTGGATCGCATCAACGAGATCGAACGCGCGCTGCAGCGCGAAGATCCCGGCAAACTCCTCGAACTAACTGACGGCTGGCGGCGGCATCTCGCGCGCTACCATCCACTCGATGTCCCGCCCCGGAGGCACCTCGGGCGGATGGATGAGGCCGGAATTTCCGCCATCGCGGAACGGATTCGCGCCAGGATGGACGCGCTCCGCGGCGAGTTTCCCCAGCTTCCGCGCGAGGTGGTGTCAACGCCGGAGGGGATCGGCAAAGCGGTGGACGCATTCCGCCAGACCGAGGGACGTTTCGGCAAGGCTCGGGACAAGTATCTATCCCGAATCCTTCCGGAGGCCTACGCGGTTGTGAAGAACGCGGCCCGCCGGCTCTGCGGCCGCGAGTTTGTGATCGACGGACATCCCCGCCAATGGGACATGGTCCACTTCGACGTGCAATTGACAGGCGGAGTCGCGCTGCACCATGGCATGATCGCGGAGATGCAGACCGGCGAGGGCAAAACGCTGGTCGCAACCCTGCCGGTCTATCTGAATGCGCTGGCGGGGCTCGGCGTCCACGTCGTCACGGTCAATGACTACCTCGCCAAACGTGACTCACAGTGGATGGGGAAGATCTTCGAATACCTCGGCCTGTCCGTGGGCTGCATCCTATCCGATATGTCGCCCGACGAACGCCGCGAAGCCTACTCCCGTGACATCACCTACGGAACCAACGCGGAATTCGGATTCGATTATCTGCGCGACCACGGCACCTCAACCCGCAAGGACGACCAAGTCCAGCGCGGCCACCATTTCGCGATCATCGACGAGGTTGATTCCATCCTGATCGATGATGCGCGCACGCCACTTATCATCAGCGGTCCGTCCAATCGTGAACCCAATGCGATGGAGGCGGACAGGCAGCGCGTGGAGCAACTGGTGAAACGCCAGACCGCCCTATGCAACCGGCTGGCCGGTGAGGCGGCGGAGTTGTTGGAGTCCGGTGATGTCCGGGAAGCCGGCCTTGCGTTGCTCAAGCTGAAACTCGGGCAACCGCGCAACCGCCAGTTTCTCCGGATGATGGAAAACCCGGAAGTGCGCCGTCTGTTGGAGAAGACCGAACTCGATCATCAGCAAGGGGCCTTCCGCAAGGACATTCTCCGGCTCAAGGAGCAACTCTATTTCGTCGTCGATGAAAAATCCCAGGACGCCGATCTGATGGAGAACGGCCGCCGGTTTCTGGCGCCCGACGACCCGGAATCGTTCACTCTGCCCGACCTGGAGGCGGAAATCGCGGCCATTGATGACGATCCGTCGCTGGACTCCGCGAGCCGCACCGCGGCAATGGCCGCAGCGCGCAATACGTTTGACGCGCGGGCCGCAAGAATCCACGGGATTTCCCAACTGCTGAAGGCATGGTGTCTCTATAAGAGGGACGTCCATTACGTGGTCAAGGATGACAAGATCGTGATCGTTGATGAAAGCACCGGTCGGGAAATGCCCGGCCGCCGCTGGTCCGACGGACTCCATCAGGCGGTGGAAATCAAGGAGCGGGTGTCACCGGAGAGCGAAACACGCACTTACGCGACCATCACGATCCAGAACTATTTCCGGCTTTACGGAAAGCTCGCGGGCATGACCGGCACCGCATCCACGGCGGCGGCGGAGTTTCATGATATCTATCGGTTGGATGTGCTGACTGTTCCAACCAACCGGCCCAACCGCCGGACCGACGAGCCCGACCAGGTGTACAGGACCCGGAACGAAAAGTACACCGCCGCGAT
This sequence comes from Verrucomicrobiota bacterium, assembly GCA_017301995.1. Classification (GTDB taxonomy): domain Bacteria; phylum Verrucomicrobiota; class Verrucomicrobiia; order Verrucomicrobiales; family Akkermansiaceae; genus Luteolibacter. The sequence goes on from JAFLEH010000002.1 coordinate 82,238, forward strand.
CGAACGGATCCGCAAGGCCCATGCCAACGGGCAACCGGTGCTTGTCGGAACGGCGTCGGTGGAAGCGTCCGCCACCCTTTCGCGGATGCTTCAGCGCGCGGCGATTCCCCACACCGTGCTCAACGCGAAGAACCACGCCAGCGAGGCGGAGATCATCGCCCGCGCGGGAGAGCGCGGGGCCGTGACGGTTTCCACCAACATGGCAGGGCGCGGAACCGACATAAAACTGGCGGATGGTATCGCCGAACTCGGCGGCCTCTTGGTGATTGGCACCGAACGCCATCCTTCGCGGCGGGTGGACCGCCAGCTTCGGGGGCGCTGCGCCCGCCAGGGCGATCCGGGACGTTCGCAGTTCTTCCTTTCGCTGGAGGATGATCTGCTACGCAATCACGCCTCGCCCGACTCGATGGCGGCTGTGATCGAACGCGCGGAAACCGGAGGAACCGGGCGTCGGCAGGATCTCGGCGGACTGGTGGAGTCGGCCCAACTGCAGGTAGAACAGCGCGATTACAAGGCCCGCAAACGGGTGCTGGACTTCGATGATGTGATGAACCTTCAGCGCGAGATTCTGTATGGCTTGCGTGACGAGATTCTATCCGCCGGGGATTCCCGCGCCGTGGCGCACGATTTGATCGCGAACGTAGCCGAAAGCGGAAACGGTTCCCGAAGAGTCCACGACGCCTCGGCGCCATGGAACGGCCCGGACGCGTTTCTATCCGGAATGTCGGCGGCCGAGGCGTGCGCGGCCTATGATCGCGATGTCACCGGACTTCCCCACGAGCTGTTGGAGGAAATGGAGCGCCATATCATTCTCGATGCGATCGACCACGGCTGGCGCGATCATTTGGAGGATATGGACGAACTCCGCGAAGGTGTGTACCTCCGCGCCCAAGGGCAACGGGATCCCTTGCAGGAATACAAGTCCAACGGGTTCGCCCTGTTCGAGTCGATGATGGATGCTGTCAGACGTACCGCGGTTCGCCACTTGTTCCGCAATGCCATCGGCATGGCGGCCATGCTCGCCCGGGCCAACGAACCGGATCTATCAGCGAAGCCGGCGGTTCGGTTGGAATGCGCGGGATCCCGGGCTAGCCGGGCAGGAATCGAAGATCCGCGACGATCGGTCGCGAAGCGTTCGTCGGCATAGCACCTCATCCCGGCGTGTTGCGGATGCCCGGATGATTTATCCCGAATTCCGTAATTACTTCAAACTTCGGACATCGGATTTATTGCCGTCCACGGTTGCGCCGGAGACGAAGATAATGGCGTCCTCGCGGACTTCATGGGCGCCGACGTACATGCCCCAGCGGAAGGTGCTCGTCCCTTTCGGTCGGCTGTAGGATCCTTCGCCGGCCTTCGCTCCGTTGAGAAAGACCTCGTATTTCAGTCCGTTGTCGCGCACCCGGAGCAGGAACGGCTTTCCGATCCTGTTCTTGGCGATGACCTGGTCCTTGCCCCGGCGATGGTTCAGCGTCACATCGCCCGCTTCTCCCATCAGGATCATCACCGCCGGGCCTTCGATGGAGCTTTTCACCTGGAAGATAGACCCAACCGGCTTGATGGCCGTGACAACTCCGCTCCACTCGTGCCAGGCTCCATCGGATTCTTTCCACTGGGTCTGCGAAAAGGTTTCTACGCGGGCCGCGAGGGAACGGGCGTTGTGCATGTTCTCCTCTCCCTTGAACAGACGGAAGATCTGGGTGTTGCCATCTTCCTGATACCATCTCGACCAGCTTGGGAACGATGCCCTGGGAATGGCGCTGTTGAGCAGGGTATGCAACTTGATCGCCGCGGAAATGGGCCGCTTGGCTTCGGGCAGGACTTCTACCAAATTCGCGTTCACATGGATGTCCGAACCTTTCACTCCGGCTTTGGACTTCTTGGCGATGGCATCCTTGATGGAACCAAAGGTTGGATCGTCGCCCGTTCGCGTGAAAAGCGGCTGTTCGGCGGTGGAGGAACGTGGGGCGGGTGCCACATTCTCCGCACCTAGGAGGTCGGGTAACGCGGTGCCTAGCAGAAATAGGATGGGTATCGCTTTCATAATGTCGGATGGTTCAGTCTGTCGGTTGATCGATCCGGCGTTCACTTTTTGCCGCTTCCGTTCTGGAGATTGTCCGGTTGCCTTCGCGGCGGAGCGTTGCGTTCATTGACTGTCGTGATCTCTTTGAGCCGGGAGGCAAGATGCGCAAGTTTGTCCGGTTGCTCGGCCGCAAGATTGTTGCTTTCGCCGGGATCCTTCTTGAGATCGAACAAAGCGGGCTGCCGGGCATTGGTCTGCTTTTTCTTCTTTCCGGCTTCCCAACCGTCGGCGACCGATAGATCGGGGATGTACTTCAAGTTTCCGAATCGGAGGGCGAAATGGCCGTTGCCGCTCATGACGACAAGCTGGTCGCGTCTGGTCGCGTTCTTGTCGCCGAGCATGGCGGGGAGGAGATTGAAGCTGTCGGATAGATCGGCATTGGATGGGACAACCCCGGCCGCCGCGCAGATGGTTGCGGGCACATCGATGGTCGAAACAAGATCACCCGATACGCCGGGATTGATTCGATCGGGCCAGCGCACGATGAACGGCACACGGTGGCCGCCTTCCCAGAGTTGGGATTTCTTGCCTCTGAACGGTCCGTTGGGTTTGTGCCCCTTCTCATCGGTCGCATAGGCTCCGTTGTCGCTGGTGTAGATCACGAGGGTGTTCTTTGTGAGATTGAGGCGGTCGAGCGCGCCAAGAACTTCGCCGATGCATGCGTCGAGCTCCTGAAGCATGTCCGCGCGGTTGCCGAGGCCGCTGGTGCCGGCGAAACGCGGATGGGGAATGGCGGGCGCATGCACATTGTGCGGAGTATAAAGCAGGAAGAACCTGTTGTTCTTGTTCCGTTCGAAGAAACCGACGCACTCGCGTTTGAGAGTGTCGGCAATCTCGGTGTCCTTCCACCAGGCCGATTTGCCCCCGCTGGCCCATCCGATCCGGCTGCGTCCGGCCGCCCAGGCTCCCAAGCCTTGCTTCTTGGCCACGGACTGGTCGTAGCTGCAACGGATGGGATCGTTAGGGTCAAGCCCCTGCACACGATGATCGCGCACGAACACCGTTGGCATACGGTCGTTGGTGGCGGGTAGGCCGAAAAAGGTGTCGAAACCGACCTCCAATGGTCCCGGACGGAGATCCCCGTTGTAGTCCGGTTCCGCTAGACCGAAACCAAGGTGCCACTTTCCAATCGCGGCGGTCTTGTAGCCGGCCCTTTTCAGCAATCCGGGTGCGGTCCCCGTCTGGGTGGGAATGAGCAGCGGCGACATGCCGGTGGCGACACCCTTGTTCAGGCCCACCGCGTTCTTCCGCCACGAATACTGCCCGGTGATCAGCGAGTATCGGGTGGGCGTGCAAACGGCGGCGGACGCGTGCCCGTCCTCGAAGCGGATTCCCTCGCGCGCCAGACGGTCGATGTTGGGTGTCCTGACCTTGGTGGCTCCGTAGCACCCGGCGTCTCCCCAGCCGACGTCGTCGGCCAGAATGACAAGTATGTTGGGCTTCTCCGTGGCGGAGCAAGGGCTGCCACAGAGTGCGAGAACGGCGATTGGGAGAAGTCGGAGTTGCATGGTTGGATCAGCGGCGTTTCTTATTGTTAGGCGCTGTGTCGCTGTTCTTGGCGGGCACGGTGTAGTTCAGGGACTTTATGCTCCCGCCGAGTTCCGAATCCAGTTTGGCGGTGAGTGTTGTGTCCGCGGCGAGGTTTCTGGTTTCGTAGGGATCTTTCGCGAGGTCATAGACTTCGGTCCAGTCGGGATGGTTCGGATATCTTATCAGTTTGTGGGTGGTTGTTCGCAAGGCATAACAGGTGGGAACATCTCCGAGTTCCTTGTAGTATTCGGCGAAGAACGACTGACGCCAGGGGATCGATTTGCCCGCGGCCAACGGCTTCCAACTCATTCCGTGCATCTCCTTGGGCACGGGCACCCCGGCGAGGTCGAGGAAAGTCGGTGCGAGATCGACGTTAAGCACCATATCATCGACCGTGCGGCCTTTCCCGAAGAGACGCGGATAACGGGCTAGCATCGGGATCCGAAGCGATTCGTCGTATAGCGAGCGCTTGTCGCCGGAGCAGTGCTCTCCAAGGTAGTATCCGTTGTCGCTCGTGTAAACGACAACGGTGTCCTCGGCCAGGCCGAGTTGGTCGAGGGCGTCGAGAAGCCGGGCAACGTTCTCATCAACTCCTTTGATGTGCCGCATGTAATCGAGATGGGCGCGGTTGTCGGCGATTCCGCGAGGCGGATCGTTTTCGGCCAGCGGTTGCTGCCAGGGTGAGGGGGTGCGCAGGTTCGGCACCGGCCGGGACTGTTGTCCGGCATAGAGCGTGCGCAATCGGGCGGGAAGATTGACACCGCCCCGCGGGCCGTGCGGGCTTTTGAGTCCGACAACGATCGAAAACGGATTGTCCCGCTGCCGTTTGATCCATTCGATCGCAAAGTCGGTGCTAACATCGTCCACCCAGCCTGCGGTGGGTTTGGCGACTCCGTTGATCTCAAAGGGGCAATCGTGATAGCGTCCGTGGGCGATGAAACTGGCGGAGTAGTCGAAGCCTGGGCGTTGGCCGCGCTGATTTCCCATGTGCCACTTGCCGATGTAGGCGGTTTTGTAACCGGCGGCGCGCAGCAATGTTGCGTGGGTAACGGAATCGGCCGGAAATGGCGTTCCGTTGTTGGTGATTCCGTTGGTGTGGTTGTAGCGGCCGGTTAGAAACGCCGCGCGGCTGGGCGCGCACAACGAAAGCGTGACAAACGCATTGCGGAAACGCACTCCCTCCGCGGCCAGACGGTCCATCCCCGGAGACTTGATCCAGGGAAAGCGTCCGCGCTCGCCTTGTTCGCGCTGAACCACACCCATCGCGTCCCAGCGATGGTCGTCGCTGTAGATGAAGAGGAAGTTCGGGCGCCGCTCGGCCGCGCCGGCCGGGGAAACGATAGCCATCGCAATGAGCAGGCTGACGACCGTGCGGCGGACAATTGCCAGTGGTGTTGTTCTCATGGGAACTGGGTGAATCGGATGGTTGGAGGTTGTCATTGTTGGAGGTCGAGCTTCACGGTCACATCCTGCCCCGCGGGGAGTGTGAGCATGCGGCGGTTTGGGGCGTCCGCATCCCCGGCTTTCGCGCCAGAGCCAGCGACGGATATTTTTGAGATAGCGGTGGGATGTTCCAGGGTGATCGTCTGGCCGGCCTTTGATGACAGAACGCATTCGATTTCAGTCGGGGACCATCGGAGCGATTTCATATGAATCTGACCGCGGCAGAGCACTCCCGTGATGGTGCCGTTTTGCCAGTCCTTCGGAAGTGCGGGGAGGAGACGGATGAGTCCGGGTTCGGATGCGACGAGCATTTTGATGATGACCGAAGGCATGCCGCCGCTGATGTCCATGTTGAACAAGGACCGGTGGTTGTGCATCGAGGCGAGATTGTTCAGCCAATAGCGGTTCACGAGTTGGGTGAGGCAGCGGTAGGCGAGGTCGGGTTCGCCGAGACTTGCGGCGGCCTGGCCCAGTTGCACGAGTCCGAACGACATGAACCCCTGCTGGTTGTTCCGCCAATAGTTGTCGAGTTTGAATTCGATGCTTTTCCGGAAGGCGGCCCGCAGTTCGGGGCTTTTCGCGATCTCGTCCGGCATGCCATCGTATAACGGATAGAGTTGGGACGAATGGCGGTGGCTGTCATTGTTCGCGAGCCGCGGAGTGAGCCATTCCTTGATGATGCCGCGCTCGTCGGCGGCGTATTCGGGCATCTTGGCGAGCATCTTCTCCCAGACCGGGATTTTGTCAGGGTTGCGTCCGAGTTCGCGGGACGCCGCGATGGCGTTGGTGAGCAGTTCCTTGGCCACCGCCACGTCCATCGTTGCGTTGAACGAACCCTGGGACTTTGAATTTCCGGGGGTGTTTTCCGGTGATTGGGTGGGGGAGAACAGCCACTTCCCGTCCGGGCCTTCGTAGAGATAGTCTTCGAAAAACAGCGCGACCTTTTCCATGAAGGGCAACGCATGGTTCGCCAGAAACTCCCTGTCTCCAGTGTAGAGGTAGTAATCGTAAAAGAAGTGTGCCGCCCAACCCGCTCCCGCGACCCAGAAGCCACCGGCGAAATCGGGAGCGAGCGCGTTGTTGAATCCATGCGTCGAGGTCCGCGAAGGAAGCACGACTCCACGCGCGCCGAAAAGATGCCTGGCATTGATTTCCATCCATGGCGTGAGCGATTCGATATAGTTTGTGTAGGCCAAGGTCAGCTCGGGCATATTTCCCATCAGATTGGCGGCGATGGCGGATGGAACGTTCCCGTTGTGGGTGTAGTCGCTGGCCCAGCCGGGAACATAGGTCCCTCCCCAGACGCCCTGCAGGTTTGGCGGCAGCTCACCGGTGCAACTGATGATGTTGTAACGTCCGGCGTCGAACTGCTTCTCGATCAGCGCGCGGTTGGGTTTCTCATAGGTGGACTCCGCGATGAGGTCTTCGGTAGGCCGCTTGTGGTCATCCCCCCCTCCAAGGTCGAGTCGCACTCGGTTGAACAACCTGCCATGCGGTTCCGAGTGGCGCCGGAGCAATCCCGCGTAATCGTCGGGAAGTTTCGCCAGCGCCGCCTCCATGGCTTTCATTTCCGATCTATCCGGATTACGGATGGGATGAAGATCGAGGAAAATCAGGATGCGGTCGGCGTTTTTCAAATCCAGGGCCCCGTCGGGTTCCGGGTTCCTGGCCCCGCCGCCAACGATGACTCTCGCAAAACCCTCCAGCATGTGGATGCTGCCCGGATAGGCTTTGGTGAAATCATTGCGGAATGTGAGCGATTCCGCGGTGGAGGTGCTTCGGATGTTGGCAACATGCTCCCGGAACGCCTGCCTGGAGTGCTTCATGACGTCGCTGTCGCCGTTGAACTCCTCGCTCGGCTCGCGGGGTTCCAGTTTGAGGCGGCAATCGAGGCATCCCGGCTTCGAGGCTGAGATGGATAGAACGCAGACGCCGTCGGCGCGGGAAACAAACAGACGACGCTCGAATGTGGCGCGGTCGTCCGACCATCGTGTGGTCGCTTCGCCGGTTTGGAAGTCCACGGATCGGCTGTAGTTCCGGACATCTCCCTGTTGGCGGGTCTTGATGGTTAGATCAAAAGCCGGGACGAAGTTATCCGGATACATGAAGCTCCGCTGCCCCGATAGATCGAACTGGAGATTCGTGGCCTGCTTGTAGAGCCCCTGATCGATCAACTTCCGGATCTCGAAAAGCCGTGCGGATTGATCGGGCGGCATCACCGGTGCGCCCATTGGCATGAACAGGCGCTCATGCGTGAAGATGATGCGCTCTTCCGCCGTCCGGCCCATCGCGTTCGCTCCGATAGTACCGTTTCCGGAAAGCAATCCCTCCTCCCAGGTGCGGGCGGGTTGGACGCTGATGAACCCGCGTTCCGGAACGGGGAGCGGGTCGGCGGCTGATCTATCCACCGATGTGATGAAGATGCTCATGGCAAGAAGGAGTCCATATCCGCCGGAAACGGGCCGCCGCCGGTTGAGCTTCGCGCGGTTCACGACAGGCATTTCGCACGGACATTGGCGGGCAATCGGACGGGTTTTCATTTGGTGTCGAATGAGATGATAGGTTTCGGGTCCTTCACGCGGCCAAGCTCGCGGCAACCGGGGCCGATTCCATTGGCGCCGAGATCGTCGTTCATCGCGGAGGCGAGGGCTTTGAGCTTGGCGACGACTTCAGGGTGGGACCCGGCGACATTGGTGGACTCACCGACGTCCGAGCGGAGGTTGAAAAGTTTGGGCCCGGCATTTTCCGGTTTCCCTTTCGCGTTGGGATCCGATTCCAACTGTAGTTTCCAATCTCCGTTGCGCACCGCGTTCAGCCGTAGGCCGTTGTAGTAGAAGAAGGTCTCATGCGCGGGCTTCGCACCGGGGCTTCCGCTGAGTTGGGGCCAAATGTCGGCACCGTCGATCCTGCGGTTGGATGGGAGTTTCGCACCAGCCAGAGCGGCAAGAGTTGGCAGGATGTCAAACATACCGGTGATGGCATCGGTCGTGGTTGCCGCGGGGATTTTCGTCGGCCACCAGGCGATCGCGGGCACGCGGATGCCGCCTTCGAATGTGCTGCCCTTGTTGCCGCGGAGTGGGGTGTTGCGGCCCCGCGGAGTTCCACCGTTGTCGCTGGTGAAAAAGACAAACGTACGCTCCGTGAGTCCCTGGTCGCGCAATGCTCCAAGGATGCGGCCGATGCTCCAGTCCACTTCCTCGACCCAGTCGGAATAGATACCGTGCGGGGATTTGCCCGCCCAATCCTTGCCGGGATAGATGGGGAAATGGACCGCGTTGTGGGGCAGATAGAGAAAGAACGGCGTGTCCTTCTTCGTCCTGATGAATTCGACGGCCTCGTCGGTGTAGATCCGCACTAACGATTGCTGGTCGTGTGGCAACACCCGTTTCACGACCTTGCCGTTGCGGAGAAGCGGGAGCGGGGGCTGGCCTTTGGCCGGATTCTTCGGGTTTGGGATAGGTTTGCCGAGATCGCTCTTCACCCCGTCGGCCGCAGGTCCCATGTCATTCGAGTAGGGCAACCCGAAATGGAGGTCGAAGCCCTGGGCGTTCGGCAGAAACTCCGGTTGGTCGCCAAGGTGCCATTTTCCGATGATTGCCGTGGCATAGCCAGCCCCTTTGAGCGTTTCCGCGACGGTGATTTCCCGGGGGGACAGCCCGATAGGGTCCATCGGAAACAACACGTGCGGAATCGGCAGAACGCGTTTGGCATAACAACCGGTCATGAGAGCCGCCCGCGATGGTGAGCAAACCGGCGCCGCATAAAACGAGGTGAGTTTGCATCCTTCCTGCGCCATGCGGTCGATGTTGGGCGTCCGGTTCAACTTTGATCCGAACGGACCGGTGTCCGCATATCCGAGATCGTCGATGGTGATCACGATGAAGTTCGGCTTCGGCTCCGAACGTGCGGTACCGTGCAGCAAAGCGAACGCGAGCAAGAGCGGGAGTCTGGAATTCATGGTTAGGATCTTGGCTGATTGGGATCACCGCGCGCCGAAATCCCAGCGGCGCGGAGGGCTGCCCGGGACGATGAGCTCGATCCAATCGACTTCAGCGGGATCCGGCAGATAGAGGCGGACAATGCCGGATTTCCCGCCAGGTGCGGGGATTGGCGAGCTGATGTCGGTGAACGCGCCGGCTTTGAGCGAGTAGGCGGATGGTTTCGGATAGTCTTTGGCGTCCGGAGTGGGCAGCCACGCCACTTTGCCGGTCCCTCCGTCGCACCGGATGCGGAAGCGGAGTTTGGAACCGGAGGGAAGCGTTCCCGCCGCGAATCCGAGAAACGGTTCTTTGCCGGTTCCGGTCAGGTGCAGCGCCCCATCCTTCAGTGTGGCGTCACATTGTCGGGCTTTCCATCCGAGCAGCGGATCCCCGGCGGACTTGGATTCCTTTTGTTTCCCGAAGCCGGGATTCCGCTTTGGAACCACGGCTTCAGTGTCAGTTAGGAAGTTGCCGATCAGCGTGTTCAGTTCGGTGGCGAGTTGTTTTTCGTCAGCCGCCAGATTGTGGGTTTCTCCGACGTCGTTCCGCAGGTTGTAGAGTTCCAGCTTGTCGCTGCCGTCATCGTTGTCGGCATGAAAACGGATGAGTTTCCAATCGCCACGGCGCACCCAGGTCGCAGGTCGGAATCCGTCGATATCGCTGCGCCCCCCGTGCGGGAAATGGCAGAAGATCGCATCGCGGTTGAACGGCTCTCCGCGCAGTGCCGGGGCGAAGCTCGCTCCGTCAAACTTGCGCTGCTGTTGGGTTGTGAGGCCGATCAGGTCCAATAGTGTCGGGAAAAGGTCGGTGCTTTGGACGATCGCGTCGCTGACGGATCCGGCGGCGATGGTTCCCGGCCAAATGGCAATCAGCGGGACGCGGGTGCCACCTTCGTAGTTGCTGGCCTTGCCGCTGCGGAACGGGGCGTTGCTGGTTATCGGGATGTCGGCATATGTTTTGTTGCGGGTCCCATCGCGGGGAGGATTGTGCCAACTGCCGTTGTCGCCGGTTAGAATGAGGATCGTATTGTCGGCAAGTCCGTTCTTCTCAAGCGCCGCGGTGATGCGGCCAACGGCGTCGTCGAAGCTCCGGAGCATGGCGGCGTATAGCGCGTTGCGCTGTGGGGACTTCGGATCCGCCCGAGTGGCGGCATCGGCGATGTAACCGTCCTTGGCCATCCACGGGCTGTGAACGCTGAAAGCCCAGTAGTTGAGAAAAAACGGGCGGTCTTTGTTGGTCGCGATGAATTTCTCCGCCTCCTCGGCCATCCGGTCTTCGATGTGGTCACCGGGTTTGCCTTGGCCCTCCCAGAATGCCCATGGCGCGAAATAGCCGTTCGCGCCGCCGGGTCCGGGACCGGACATGTGCGGAAGGTCGGTCTCGAAACCATGCTGCAACGGAGAGTACGGCTCCGGGCCAAGGTGCCATTTTCCGAGATGACCGGTGCGCCATCCGGCGTCTCGAAGAACCTCGGGTAACGTTAGATAGTCGGTATCAAGGCGCGTGACGCTCTCCGCGGCCAGTACGGGAGTCTTGGCGTTCCCCGCGGCGAGACGCTTCTCCAAAATGACTTTCGGAACGTGGCAGACCGGAGCGGTGATGCCGATACGCGCCGGGGATAGGCCCGTTAGGATACTGGCGCGAGTCGGTGAACAGAGCGGACTTGCCGAGTAGGCTTGAGTGAAACGCATCCCCCGTTTGGCCAGGGCGTCGATATTCGGAGTTTGGTGGAAGACGCTGCCGTAACAGCCGAGGTCGCACTGTCCGAGATCATCACCCAGGATCAGGACGATGTTAGGCTGCCGCGCGCCGGTGGCGGTGGCATCGCATAGCAGAACCAGCGGAATGAGGGACAACAGGGCTTTCATCGCTTGGGATTCTTTCCCGCAGGGGTTGGATTCGCCATGAACTCGCGCAATTCCAGAACAGTCGGTGTGGTGGCGGAGGATTCGATTTCCGATAGGGTTTTGTCGAGTTTCGCGATACGGTCGTTGTTGGATCCGCGCGGGTTGGATTTTGCGAGAGTCTCGCGCATTTCGCGCAGTTGGGGCAGATAGGTTTTGGCGTGTGTGCCGTAGCGGACAAGATATTCCAGGCATTTTGGCAGGCGGTTGCCGCTTCCCCAGCGTTCCGGTTCGATCAGCGACACGCAGAGCGGAATGCCTTCGCGGATGTGCAGCCGCGATAGCAGGTCCAAGCCCGCCAGACGAATTCCGTCGCCAAACATTTCGTTGCTTGGGGCCAGTTGTTCGGTCGCCTTGACGACCGCGGGTAGCAGTGCGACGAGGTCACGGTCGGACAGATGTTTGAAAACCCGATCCACCGAACCGCGAACCACGCTGTCCTCGTTCTGGAGGAGTGACTTTACGGCGGGATAGAGCAACTGGCGATCCACTCCTTCGAGCGATTCCGCGAGAATGCTCTTTGGTCCTCCGGAACCCGGATAGGGCGAGAACAACGCCATACTGGCCGCGCGCTGGACCATGCGCCGCGGGTCGGCCGGATTCGGGTTCAACGTCATTCGCAGAAGGTCGCTTACGCTTGCCTTGCGCGCTTCGGGCCCCAGTGGCGGGATCGCCATGCAGGCCATGCTTTGCAGCCAGGGATCGGAATCCTTCAGCGCCGCGCGCAATTGGGGTGCCGCCGCGTCCGCGCGCGGGCCGAGAGAACCGAGCGCCTCGCAGGCACCATACCGGGCGTTGCGGTCGGGACCGGCTAACAGCGTTGTCAGGGCGGGGACGAAGTCGCCCTCCCTGCGGCCCAGCGCTTTCGCCGAACGTGTGCGGACGGCCGGCGACCAACTCGATAGCCCCGCCAGCAGTTGTTCGGTCGTTCGGCGGTCGTAGGCGTTTTTGTCATCCTTATAGCCATAGTCGCGACCCGCCGCGATGACCGCTTCGGTCTGTGCGGCGTCCAAGGATGGTGCCGAAAACGGCTTTCGTCCTGTTAGCCGCAGGGATTTCCGCGGCAACGCATATGCAAGCAGATAGCATCCGGTGGAATCCCAACCTTTATACGAGCCGTGCTCCTCCTCGCCGACCGGCGACCCCTGATAGATGAATGTCCCATCCCAACCGCGGGCCAGATCGTAATACCATGACTGCTCCCTCCAGTATGCGCCGGTTGCCAGAGGACCGCAACGGGCGACACCGGGCATGGCCCACAGAATATTGAAGAAGTTTCCGGTGTGCCCCTGTTCGCGCTCGCTGTAGGCCGCGGCAGACATCCTCGCGTAAAATCCGGCGGCTTCGCGATCACCTAGCAGATCGAAAAGCACCGCTCCGCTGGAGCACTTTCCATTGTCCTCGTGTCCCGGCCACGGACGATGGTCGCCGTAAGGAATGGCGCCTTTGTTCACAAACCACCGCAGAAATCCGGCGGCCTTGCCGATCGCCTGGTCGAGATGGGGTTCATGCACGCCAGCCTCGCGGGCAAGCACCATGCCGATGCAGAGGCTCAGGCCCGGCTGGTTCATGCAGCCGTAGCCGTTGAGATTTCCGTTAGGCAGGGCGAACTTGTGTCCCCAGGTTCCGACTGCGCTCTGGCCGCGGGCCGCTTCCATGGCAAGACGTTTCATGCCGGGTGCCACTGACTGGTCTCCGGTGGCCATGACATACTCCGCCAGAAATGTCAGAGCATAGCCGTAATACCAGGTTGCGAATCCGTCGGCGGAGAAATCCGCCGCCCACTTCGCCTCCTTTTGCAGGGCCGGCAGATCATTGGCATCTCCACGGGCGAGCAGCGCGAGCGCGTTGAGTGAGCGCGGTATCGGGTTCAGTTTGCGCCCGTAATCCGACGAGGCCATGCGTTTGGCCAGGGCTTGGCATCCGTTTTCGAAGATTCTCCTGGACTTCTCACAGTCATACGGGGCGGTTGCGCTGTAGGCGCCCAGCACTGGCAGATTCAAGATGATCGCCTGCGTCTGGCCGTCGCGCCATCGGGTCAGGCGCAACCGACCGCTACCCCGATCGGTTTCGGCAGCCGTGATGGCCTGGGCGAAGCGGATCCGGGCGTCGCTGGAGAAGGCGTGCCCATCCACCCCGAGGATCACGTCGCCCACATCGAGGATTTCATCGGCCGGCGAGTCTTTGGCGACCGCCGTGATGAGGATCTGCCGCGCCTGGCCCGTATGACCGCTGGCGGAATAGATCCATCCGCGCGCGCCGGTGGGACCAAGCGTCCAGTCGTGGGATTGGTCAGGCATCCCGCCTTGGGTTAGGTCGGGCGGGGAGACCTTTTCCGCCGCATGCGCACCCAAGCTGGCGAATGCGAGGGAGATTCCGGCCAACAATGCCGCCCGGGCCGGGACACATAATGGATGGCGAAGGCTCATGACGGATTGATGGGAGGGCGTTACTTCATGGGCTTGAGGGTGAATTCCTTGACCGTCACTCCGCGGCTGCCCTCCCGGATCGCGAATCCGAGGGTGTTGCGGCCGCTGGCGAGCTGGATTTCAAGCGGCGGGGTGTGCTGCCAGAGGCCGACCGTGTAGGGAACCGGGATTTCCGAAGGTGCCCCGGAATTGTCGGGAGTGAAAACAAACGTCTGCCCATCCTGCAGAGTCGCAACCTTGGCGGTAAGTATATATTTTCCCGCTTTGGGAACGTTGAGTTCATAGTCGGTTCCGAATCCGCCGACGCAGTGCATCTGCATGCCGCCGCCGAAGCTATCCATGATGGCTGGCTTGCCTTTTGCTTTGCCGAACGCCACCGCGGGAATGGTGATGGTTCCATCCGCGGCCACCGTGATCTTCTGGTCCGACCGGGTTGCCTTCGTCCGATCTTCGGGCATCGCGTTCGCCGGTTCGTTGGCTTCCGCGAGTTCCTTGCCCAGAGGGCCGAGCGGGACGGCCGCAGACGCGAGTGTGACGGTTTGGTAGTGGGCCAAATTGCTCCAGAATCCTCCCGGAACATTCTTGCGGTCATTGTAGGGTTGTTCACCGAGCGCCGCGCTCACCCATTGGGCGCGCAACACCGTCAGATAGTCACTCCCGTGTTCCCGTGCCTGGGTTTCCAGCAGAAAATCCGATCCGCCGCGGGGAGCATCGCCCTTGTCCCACCAACTGTGCTCGAAGCCGGCGCCAAGATTCACCACCCATCCTTTGGGCGTCCAGTGGCTCAGCGCCGCGTGCGCGTGTTGGGTCACGCCCCATACGGGAATCCCGAAACCGCGCAGAATGAAACGTCCGAAGAACGCGCGACGACCGCATACGCCGCCGTTTTTCGGGATGTTTTGATAACTGTGCAGGGAAGGCAGATCGTTCTTCACATTCTGCGAACCGTAGGTGACGTCGGTTCTAACCGCCGCGGAGTAGCGCCATCCGTAATCATCGGTTCGGACATGATCCGGACGATAGGTGCGGAGCATTTGGCGGCCCCATGCCAGAATCTCGTCCGGTGCGTCGCAGCCCACCACCATGCGGTATTCCCAAACGGTGAAGTCCTTGAACGCGGGATCGAGTTCACCATCAAGAAACGCCTTTTCATAGTGCAGGTAGCGCTTGACCGGATCCACGGTGGCCGGTGCTCCGGTTAGATCTTTGGCGTTAATTTGCTCGATAGGCTGGGCGTGTTCGAGGCTGGTCGCCATCGCCAACCGTTGGAGGACGCCCTCCTTGGAACCGGGGCTGGCCTTGCGGATTGCGGCGTAAATCGCCACCGCCTGGCCGTAGCGCCCGCGTGCCGCCCCTCCGGCTTCGAGCATTTGCTTCATCATGTTCACGTCGCCAAGCAACCCTTCGACCAAGGCTTCCTGTGGTTCGCCCTGCTGGGCGAACTCCGCGAGTCCTTTGGGAGTGGCGGTGGCTAGCACGGCGCATTTCACAAGCGCCGCGTCGCGCTTGCCGTCAGTTAGAACCGGTCGCATGTCCTCCAGAATCGCCTTCGCGGCGGCCATCTCCGCGGCCCGGGCGGAGGCGAGCGCGGCTTGTGCTGCCTTGTTCGATTCAGTGAGGCGGCCCTCGTCGCGCTTTGCCAGATCGTAGGCTTGCTGACGTTCGGCGAGCGCTTTGATTCCGTCCGCCTTGTTCGCCTGCCACTTTGCCAGATCCTTTTCGGCGGATTCCCGCTCGGCGGCGGTGGTGGCTTTTCTGAGTGCGGCTTCGGCTTCGGCGATTCCTTTCTCCGCGCCGCCGATCCACTTGCCCTTGGCGTGGTCCACCAATGCCTTGGCGGTGGCGATTTTCGCGAGCGCCTCACCTGCCGTTTTGGCGTCCGCGGTTGCTTTGCCGAGGGCCTCTCTTGCGGCATCCAGCGCCGTTTTCTTCCGTGGGTCCAACGCGGGCAGATCCTTGGCGATGTCCGCCCGCAGCGATCCGAGCAAGGACTCGTAGCGTCCGGCGAGTTGGGATCCGTGCGGTGTTAGGTTGGGTTCCGGTTGTGTCGGTTTCGCGCCGAGCGGCGCAGGTGCCGCCAGCAGGCAAGCGGAGGTAAGAATGGCGATGGATTTCATAAATGGATAGGGACCGGTCACTTGGTTGGGGCGGGGCTTGGCGCTTGCCCTTCCGACAGCAGGCCGACCATGGCCTTGCCCATTGCCTCGCCGACGTCCATATAGACCTCGGCGTTCTTGCCGTAGTGGGCGTTGCCGCTGCCGCCCTGGGCCATCGGATTGCTGTAAACCGTGGCGACATTGCCCTTGAATTCCGGATACTTGCCGGAGGTTCCGTCCACGGCGAGTTGGGCATCGAGAATCAATCCTCCGTTTCCGCCGCAGCCTTTGACGGATTCGCCCATCGTCGCGCACACGAACTTCGCGGCGGGGGTGTCGAACTCCTTGCGGATCTGATGGATGAAATGGACGAGGTTCTGTTCGTAACGGGCGGCGTGACCGGGGTTGCCGGCGTCTTTTTCGCCCTGCCAGAAGAAAAATCCGGCCACCTCGTAGCCACTCGCACCCGGATAGTAGGTGGCGAGATCGGAGAGCACCGCCTTGGCGTGGGCGATATCGTCATCCCACTGTTTTCCGGCATACCAGTCGATCGGCTTGCCGGTCTTTTTGTCGAGCCACGGCGGCGGTTCGGTCTTGGTGCCTTTTGTTGGATCGGCCGGCCAGGAGTCGGGCTTGTCCTTGTAGCCGGCATAAACCATCGGGGTTTCCACACCTTGCCTGTCTTTGATGACGAATTCATAACGTTCGCTACCCGGTGGCAGCAGATCCCATCCGAGACTGCGGTTTCCGATGCAACTTTTCAGGATGAGCACCGGCTCCTCGATCGCATCGCCGACCTGCTTGGCAATCCCGAATTCCGGACCGATCGTCTTGCAGGTTTGAACGGTCATCCACTCGTTGTTGAATTTCTGCATGCCGCCGCCCCGGCCGGACATGACCCGCGCGAACCGGAGATCCTTCCGCTCGGTCCAGGCCCCGGTGGCGTCCACGAGATAGGGATACTTTTTCTTCTCCTTGACCGCTGTTTCGAGTGACCCGGGTCCGCCGCTGATCTTGCCGAGGCCGACCATGTTGGATTGGCCCATGAGGATGAAAACCTTGGCCTTTTGGGGAGGATCGGCGGGTTTGTCCTGGGCATAGGCGCTGACCGCAAGCGCGGCGAGCGCGAGGGAAGCCTGACATAATAGGGGAGTTTTCATTGGGTTGTTCGGTTTGTTTTCTGGGGGTATGAGCGCGACGCTCGCGCGGGAGGATTTGGCCTGACCCGGACCATACTGGAGTTTGGCGCGATTTCTTACCGCTCCCGTGTGAAATTTCGATTTGGGATGTCCGCGCGGTCTAACCGGCCGATGGCGGAACAGGGACCGGCACCGCGTGGCAGACATCCCGCCAGCCGGGGAAGTTCCAGCGGTTTGGAAATCCCTCGCACTGCGCGGGTTTCACCGGATGGATGCGGCACGCGTTGCCGTCGAGCATGACGCACTCGTGGGTTTCCCGCTCGATGAGGGAAAGGCCCTGGCGGTTTGTCCGGAGGCGGGTGAATTGTCCGATGAACTCATCCTCGGTTAGGCCGAGGAATCCGGCGATTTTCGGGATTTCGTCTTCCTCGATCCGCACGTCGCCGGGCCAGCGGCAGCAGGCGGTGCAGCGCTGGCAGACGTAGAAAACGTCCGGATCGAGCTGGACGTCCGCGTTTCCCGGACTGCCGTGGAAGGGGTGCATGGAGCGGAATCAGCGCGGGGGATTGAGGCGTTGGCAATGGTAGTTCACGCGGGCGAGAAACGCGCGCCATTTTGGCCCGGGCCGGCCGTTGTCCAACAGAAAGTGCGGGCAGTTTTTGTTGGGCGGGCTTTGTCCTTTTCTCGGCCAATGATAGTGGGGCACCACATTGCGCAGCGGAATGTTATGTTTCCGCATCAGGATGGCGGTCAGTTTGGCGGTGCGGTCGATGGTGGAGGCCAGGTTGCTGCCGCGTTCCTCGCACATTTCGATGCCGATGGAATAACGGTTGCCCGGACCATCGAAATCGGCGTGCTCGCCTTGTTCGGTGGTGGGCATGTGCTGGATCGCGCTGTGGTCGTCCACGGTGAAATGCCAGATCAGATAGCCGATCCGGTTGCCGTCCTTGCGTTTCGGCGCGCGCAATGCGCCCCGTTTGAGCGCGAGCGCGTGCTGGGCGGCGTCGGCGGACCAGTTCTGGGTGGAATGGATCGTGATGTAGCGCGGCGTCATCGGCCGGACCACTTTTCTGCCGTGGGAGCCCTTTGGAACCATGTCGGCCCGCAGTCCGACTTCCCGCGCCATACCGCCGGAGGTCGTGTATGGCACCGGGCCCTTCGGCACGCCCAGCGATCCCATTGGCAGCCGTGTCGAGCCACGCCGCGCCGGTGCGCCGCCCCCATAGTAGGGCGTGCAGTTTATGGCCAGCGAGGCTAGCAGAATCAATGGCGGCAGCCAGCGGAGCGACTTCATCGGGCGCCATCCATACCACCGGTCCGGAAAAATGCCAAGGGGGAATGCCCCAAGGGATGCCTGGTTGGCTGGAAATCGCGGGTGCGTTGTAAGATTCCGGCGCCGTGGGGCGTTTCGGGCGCGACCGTTATTTTGTTTTCCGACCCCGAACCACCAGCCGCCATGCGAACCAGTTTCCACGCGATTTTTCTTGCCGCCGCCCTTGTCGCCGGTCACGCGAACGCCAGTTACTTTGGCCTAACCAAAGATACCCGCGAAGCCCAGCAGTGCATCACCTTCGACGCCCGCTATCCGTATTGGACCGACAGCATCTACATCGCCACCTATCCGGGCCACAGCCGGTCGAAGGAAGGCTGGATCGCTCCCTATTACGGCGGGGTTGTGAGCAACACCCGTGGCGAGCCTAACCTGATCCAATACGCATCCTGGCAGATGGGCGGAAAGGGAGCGCCGGCGTCCGGCATCGACTTCGTCCACGCGGGCAAGCACATGAGCTGGGTGCGCTCCACATGGGAAGGCAGTTCCGGCGGCATCAAGGGCGTGTGGCCGACCTCGGAATTCAAACCGGGGCAGTGGTATCGGTTTTTCCACCGTGTTTGGACTCCGGCCGCACCGATCCCCCATGTGGGCTACGCGGGCGTGTGGATGAAGGATATCCAAAGCGGCGAGTGGTATCATCTGGCCACCTTCAAGTTTCCCGCGGAACTCACCGGTTTCGATTCGATGGGCGGTTTCTGCGAATACATCACCGAACGCGCCACCCGCACCTGCGCGGTGGAGTTCCGCAACATCTACTCGATGCGCGACGGAAAATGGGGCGCGGAAAACACCTTCAAGGCGTTCAATCACAAGGAGGACATCATCAAGCTCACCCAGGCCGACTCCGGCTCCGTCCTGCTGGAAACCTCGCGGACCGACCGCGACCCGCAGACCCGCCGGTTCAAGGAGATCCCGGTGGTCACCCAAACGGTCACCCTCAAACAGCCGGACCTGCCGAATTTCATGGACCCGGTTAGGATCGCGGCGTGCTCCGCCGAAGCCGCGGGCGGCCGCTGCGTGGTGCGGTGGAAAGTCAACCCGAAGGACTCACCCCAACTTGGCTATCGCATTGAGATTTCCGATGGCTCGCAGGCCCCGGTCACTGCTGCGGAAAACGATCCGAACGCCCGCGAACGGGTGCTTGAAGTTCCCAAATCAACCCGCCCCTACCGCGTTCGCCTGGTCATCACCGACATCTTCGGTCGGGAATCGCAGGCCGCGACGGCCGCGGTCGCCGCCTCCAAGCCGCTAACAGGAATGGTGGCGGACAACCTGCTGCCGGGGCTTTTCTATCGGTATTTCGAAGCCGCCAAACCCGGCGAGTGGCTGACCATACCGGACACGGCGAAGCTCAAGCCGAAGCGCGAGGGCGTGGTCGCAGGGCCGGATATCACCCCTCGGCTCAAGCGGGTTGGGTACGCGTTCGATTTCAACGGCTGCCTCAACGTTCCCGAGAACGGACTCTATCAGTTCAATCTGATCGCCGCTTCCGGCGTCCGGATGCTGTTGGACGGCCGTCCGGTGATCCAGGTTCCGGACTATCATTCGATCGCCCGCAGTCCGGGAACCGTCGCGCTAACAAAGGGGACGCACCGGTTGGAAATCGGCTATTTCCAAGGCGCCCGCCAATACCAGCAGGCCGATGATTTTCTGCAACTGACCTGGAGCGGTCCGGGAATCCCCGAGCAAACCGTTCCGTTCTCCGCGTTCTGCCATCAGGCCGGCGGCGCGGCCGGAACCATGCCGGAGGTCACGCTGAAATCCACCCAGCGCGGCGATTCGGGCATCCTGCTTGCGCTTTCCGCCGAGGTTACGCCGGGCACCAAGGTGGAGCGGATCGAGTATTACGCCCACAATCCGCACTTTGACTACTACAGCGCGCAGGGAGCCAGCGGAGCGGACTATCTGTTGGCCACCGCGGCCGATCCCGCCGCCGCCACGCCGGTGGTGGTGTGGGGCGGGGGAGGTTCGTTGCGGGCGCGGCTGGTCTATGGCGACGGACGCACCGCGGACAGTGCTCCGCTTCCCCTGCCGCCATCCGCGGGACGGAGCGCCGACCTCACCTACGGCCCCTATCGGCTCACCGAGCTGGAACACCATCTCTACCCGATGGCCTGCACCGCGGACGCGGAAAGCGTCACCCTCGTGGGCGACAGCATGGGGCTTCTAACCAAACCGTTGGACGGCGACGGCGTCATCACCGCGCACCTCGCGGAAATCACCTCCAACCAGGCCCAGCCCGACGGCACCACGCTGATGGACGACCAGAATTGGTACGCCGGCATCATCATCCGCGACCGCCTGGACGCCACTCCCGGCGAGCCTTTGGGCGGTGACAAGGTTCCCTACGCGGCCGTGCTTGGCGCCGCCAATGGCCACACCCGCTACTGCGACAGCACCATGATCAACGGCGCCGGAAACCAGCCCGCCGGAGCCGGCCAAGGCACCCGCTGGTACCGCATCGAACGCAAGGGCAGCGCGTTCACCCTCTATCATTCCGCCGACGGTTCCGACTGGAAATCCATCAAAACCGTGGACCTGCCGAAAATGTCCGCGACCGCCCAGGTGGGATTCGTCATCTACTCGATTCCCTGCGCCACCAACAAAGTCCACTGGGCGCGGTTCGACCACATATCCATCACGCCCTGACGTGACAGGGTCGCGGATTGGTCATGGACTGCGGCAGCCTGCTCCGCCGCTTTCAGACTCGCAGCCTGCTGCGGGAGTTCCGGCCAAGCCGCCCCTTTGCCTTGGCCTGGAAACCGCGAATGAACCCGAAATCCGAAGTTTGGCGTAGTTTGGACGGTCGACTTACCACTGAGAGACTGAGAACCACTGAGGAAACTGATTATTGGAGAAAAATGGGGAAGAACCGATTGATGACTGGGATCGATTTTACCCCATATCAAAAATCATTTCAGTGGTATCAGTGGTCCTCAGTTTTTCAGTGGAAGAAATGGATGCCCGATTCATTCCAATTTCGGATTTCGGGATGGACGCGAATGGACACGAATATGGAATTGAAAATGAATGCGTCCTGACAGCCGGGCCGTTCACCTGGTGGATTGAACATCCGATCTTTCCAACTCATTGAGAATTCGTGTCAATTGGCGGTTCCAATTTCCTTTCTAGCGATCGGACTCCTTGCAGAGCGCCTCGAGCGCGAGCACGCAATACGAGGTGACCAGCACGGGGTTGGACTCCATCCAGCGGCCGTTCGCGTTGACCCATGAGCCATCGGGTTTCTGGTTGGCGAGCAGCTTGCGTCCGAGTTCGGCCCGCCAATCGACCTCTTTGCCATCGGCCAGCTTGAGCTTGTCCACCTTGGCGGCGGTTAGGGCCTTGGCCATTCCCTGGAAATAATAATACAGACCTTCCGCGCCCATGCCGGGATTTTCCTCGACGGTGTAGTTCTTCCCGAGCCATTCCTTAACCGCGACCACGCGGGGGTCGGCGGCGTCCACTTTGGCGTAGATCAGCGAGAGCAGTCCGGCGTAGGAGATCGACCCGTAGGAACGCAGCGCGGTGCGGCCGTCAGGGGTTTCCTCCTTGCCCGCCTTGGTGTCGCCCGGCGTGTAGATGAAACCTCCCTTGTTTTTCGGGTCATCGGAGGCGTATTCCTGATCGTTGGTTTCCTTCAGGTTCTGGCAGCGCGAGACGAACTTGATCGCCGCGCCCCAGTCGAGGTCCGGTTGGTCGCCGTATTTGCCGTCCTCAATCAGTTTTTTCGACAGAGCGAGGGCTTCGATGGCGAGCGTGGTGTTGGATAGATCGGTATGATCCTTTTTCGAGCCGTAGCCGATGCCGCCGTCGTTGGGGTTGTCGGTTTTGCCCTTTTCGCCGATGTCCCATTGGTTTTCGATCAGGTGTTTGCGGGCCTTGACGGCGGCGGGTCCGTAGGCCGGGTTGTTGGCGGCGACCATGGCGGTTAGGGAAGTCGCGGTGTTGTAAACCGAGAGTCCCCGGTTGTAGATGCCGCCATCCTCCTTCTGCTGGGCCAG
Source organism: Verrucomicrobiota bacterium (assembly GCA_017301995.1). Lineage (GTDB taxonomy): Bacteria > Verrucomicrobiota > Verrucomicrobiia > Verrucomicrobiales > Akkermansiaceae > Luteolibacter. The sequence continues at coordinate 104,176 of JAFLEH010000002.1, forward strand.
CAGCCAGGCGAACCCCTTATCGACGTGGGGCGGGAGCTTTTCGCCGGGTTTGAAGTTCGGATCGCGGGCTGCGGCGGTTAGGGCCAGCGCGGTGAAGGCGGGGAGACCCTCGTCATCCCAGTTGCCGGTTTCCTTTTGTTGGGCCTTGAGCCAGGCGTTGCCTTTGGCGATGGCCGCCTTGATTTCCGCCAGACTCGTGGTTTCCCCGGCCTCCGGGGCGGCGAAACTGATGCCGGTCGAGAGGATGACCGATGCGATGGTAGCGATTGCGGGGATTTTCATGGTTTGGAATGGTGGTGTGGCGTGCGCGATCGCGCGCATCCAATGAGCCGCCCGGAGCGCCCGGAGTCAAATCCCGTCACGGGACAAGATTTGTCCACCACGGTCGTTCGCTGGCCATCAATCGTCCTTCCGGTGCCCGCGCGGGCGGGCCGCCCGCCGATTTCAACGGCCGGGTGCTGAACAAATGAGTTGAAGCGCGTGTTCAAGCGCGAAGCCCTGGCAGGGACCGTCTCTCCGAGCGGTCCGGCGGGTGGCGGGTGAAGGTTCTTGGGGCTCCGGTCCGTTAAGGGAAGGTGCCGAATCCCCAGCCGGACCGCCCGGAGGTCGGTCCCTGCCTGAAGCAAGCCGCCATTCATCATCCACCAGTCGCCAACTTTGTTGTCCCACACTCTCAACGGCCCTTCCGCGCGGAATGTGCTGCGGAATGTGCTGGCATTGTGGCGGAATCCGTCCATAATCGCCGCCCCGAAGGGGAACCAGCCATCATGATAGTAGGAGCACCACTGGCCATCGCCTGCGCAAAGGCGGCCGACGACATTCAAGCCGAGAACATCCGCGTCTGGGATATGCGGGGCATTTCCAGCATCACCGACTACATGGTGGTGTGCTCGGGATCCTCCATGCCCCACCTGCGCGCCATCCTGCGCGACGTGGCGGGGAAAGTCCAGGAAGTCCACGGCGTCAAACCGGTCAACTCCGAAGGCAAGGCCGACACCCGCTGGGTGGTGCTCGACTACATCGACGTCATGGTCCACGTGATGCACGACGAACTGCGCGAGTACTACGGCCTCGAGGAACTCTGGGCGGACGCCAAGGAAATGGAGTGGCGAGGGCAGTCGTGACGGAAATGCCCGGCCTGTGTTGAGATCCTATGCGAGGACGGGCGTTGCGAGCGATTCGGAAAGCAATTGGACCGCGAATCGTGACGACCGGATCATCCGGACCGCTCCCCTGAGCGCCACCTGATAGACAAAATCCCATGACTTCCAACGAAATCGTCAGACTTGCGGAAAGGGTCGCAACCGAGGCTCACCTGGGACAGTTCCGCCGCGGTGGATCCGTGCCCTACATCGAGCACCCGCGCGCCGTAGCCAACCGGGTGGGAGACGATCCGGATGCCATGGTGGTCGCGTGGCTCCACGATGTGATCGAAGACACCGGCGAGACCGCCGAATCGCTCCTGGAAAAGGGAATCCCCCGGCATTGTGTGGAAGCGGTGACCCTTCTGACAAAAGGAACCGGGACGGATTACGACACCTATCTGGAAAGGGTGGCCTGCTCGCCGCTGGCGACGAAAGTCAAGATCGCCGACATGCTCTCGAATCTATCCGACCAGCCGACACCGTCCCAGATCCGCAAGTATGCAAAGGCGTTGTTGCGGCTTTCGCCGCCGGAACAGGAATGAAAATCCGGATCGCCGCCGTAAAGGACCGGTGCTCTATCGGTGATTGAACCGCGCCATTTCCCGTTGGGCCTCGCGGAGTTCGACCTGTTTTTTCAGGTCCTGGCGTTGGTCGGAGTGGGTTTTGCCTTTGCCGACGCCGAGTTCCACCTTCACTTTACCGTTTTTCCAGTACATCCGGAGCAGCGGCAGGGAGCAGCCTTTGATGGCGGTGGCGGAGGCGAGCTTGAGAATCTCGCGTTTGTTGAGCAACAGGCGGCGGGGGCGCTTGGCCTTGTGATTGAACCACTCGCCTGCGGTCTGCCAGGGTTGGATATCGCAGCCGTAGAGGAAAACCTGATTGGTTTCCACGCGGGCGAAGGCGTCGGATACATTCACCTTGCCGGCCCGGATCGACTTGACCTCGGTGCCCTTCAGTTCGAGTCCGGCCTCGTATTTTTCCAGAATGTGGAAATCGCGTCCGGCCTTGCGGTTGGTGGCGATGTCCGCGCTCATCGGGAGGGGTCGGGACGGCCGTGCGGTCCCGTTGGATGAAAAACCGCTCAGGGAGCCGGGGTTTCGACGAGGGCGATCTTGCCCTCTATGATTTCGGTGAGCGCGATATCCGCGGCACCCATGCTCGGGCGGGTCGGCACGAGCGGAGAGCGGCCGCTGTTCAACTGCCGGACGCGCTGGGAGACCAGATTGATCAGGACCAGCGGATCGGATACGACTTCGGCTGCTTTTTCGACGAGATGGCTTTTCATGAGACGTGCGGGGGGCGGGGATAAACCAGAACAAAGGCCTCTTGGCAAGCGGAATCTGCGGAAAACCGGTGTTTTTCTCGTTTATCGCGGCATCAGGTCGATCCCAAACCGCCTCAGAACCACCACCGTGACCCAGAAAAGCGCCGTGGTGAGCAGGCAGTTCGCCAGCAAAGCGGGCCAGAACGACCACCCGTGGCGCAGCAACCACGGCAGCACCAGAAACATCGGCAAGGTGGGCAGCACGAACCAAAACGTGCCCTCGGCGTGGTTGGCGATCCGTTCGGCAGATTGGCCGTCGTGGTGCATCCACACCATCGCCACCAGCGAAACCAGCGGCAGCGCGATCAACAGGGCGGAAAGCCGGTCGCTGAAAAGCTGGACGCGGGTCACGACGAGGATCACCGCCGCGCTCAGCAGCAGCTTGACGACATCGAGCGGGGTGAATGCGAGGACCTTGTCCCAGGGAATGCGGTTCATGGCGTGAGGGTGGGCTGGGAAAATCATCCGGACGGTTTCCGGGCATGCAAGCTTTTTGCCATTGCGGTTTGGCAGATCGGTGGGCGTGCGCTCCGACGCGGAAGGCTTGCGGTGCCGTGGAAATCCGGCTAGGTTGCGGGCATGCAAGTATTTTGCCGCGTCTGTGTGATGGTTTTCGCCCTTGTTTCCTGCATGCCGGGAGGTTCATCCGTTGTGGCGGCGGCTCCTCCGGCCGCCAACCTGACGGCCGCGCAGAAGGCTGCGATCGGCCGGAAGATCTGGCAGAACGAATGCGCGGGATCGGTGGCGGGGCTCACCACATGGAACGCGGGAGAGGAATTTCCCTCGCTCGGGATCGGGCATTTCATCTGGTATCCGGACGGGGTGAAGGGACGGTTCGCGGAAAGCTGGCCGGCCTTCGTCGCCTTCGCGAAACAGCGGGGGCTCAAATTGCCGCCGGTGGCGCTGGAACCGCACGCGCCCTGGCGCACCAAGGCCGTTTTCCAGAGCGATTTCAACAGCCCGCGCATGAACGCGCTGCGGAATTGGCTTGCGGCGAATGTGGCGGTGCAGACCGACTTCATCATCGCCCGCTCACAGGCGGCGCTACCGAAGATCCTCGCCACCGCCCCGGCCGCCCAGCGCGGAAAAATCGAGGCGAACTACCGCAAGGTGGGCACCACCGCCAACGGCACCTACGCGCTCATCGACTACGTCAATTTCAAGGGCGACGGCAGCCTCGCCACCGAGCGTTACCAAGGCCTCGGCTGGGGGCTGTTGCAGGTTCTCGCCGGCATGCGCGATGTGCCCGCCGGCCAGCCCGCCGCCGCCGAGTTCGCCGCGTCCGCCAAGCGGGTGCTCTCCCGCCGGATCGCCAACTCGCCGCCCGCACGCGGCGAAAAACGCTGGGAAGCCGGCTGGCACAACCGCTGCGACACCTACGCGCGGCCGCTCTAAAGAAAATGGCGCGGACCTGTCGCCAGGTCCGCGCCAACAATCCCCCCTTAGGACGGGTGTGCACGATTGCGAAGTGGTTTCCCCCCGGAACCCAGATCCGCGGCAATGCCCGCCAGAGGTTGGCAGGAGACTAGGCGAAATTTAACCAATGTAAACCAATTTTTTCATTAAGTTGGACGATTTTCTCAAATTGTTCAAAATCAATTGGATGTGGAGATTTTCCCGGCCGAATAAAGGCATTTCTATCGAAGATCGGGCTGAAAATGTGATGATAATCCATGCGGAATTCACAAAAATATCTGAAATTCGCGGAATCGGAAACTCCAGGATGTCCGGAAATCCAGGAATCGGGAAGCGTAGGGGGGCGGCATCATGATCGTGCGAAAGTTGCGTTTGCCCTCGGTCCGTGCTGGCGTTCCGGGGGTGTTCCGGCTAGAACCGGACCTGTCATGAGTATCTCCCCTAGCGATTATGAAAAGCTCGGCCGGTTCTATCTGGGCCGCGAATACGACGGTGAGGCCAAGCAAGTGGAGGACGGATTGGTGCTCTACGATTCGAAGGATCTGGTGACCCACGGCGTGGTGCTGGGGATGACCGGATCCGGCAAGACCGGCCTCTGCCTCGCGATGTTGGAGGAGGCGGCGATGGATAACATCCCGGCGCTGGTGATCGATCCCAAGGGCGACATCAGCAACCTGCTGCTGACCTTTCCCAACTTGGACGCGGCAAGTTTCCGCCCGTGGATCAACGAGGACGACGCCGCGAAGAAAGGCATCACTCCGGACGAGCACGCCGCGAAAACCGCCGAACTCTGGCGGAACGGGCTCGCCGAATGGGGGCAGGACGCCGCCCGCATCGCCACCCTGCGTGAGAAGGTGGACATCACGATCTTCACGCCAGGCAGCCGCGCGGGCATCCCGGTTTCCATCCTCAGCTCGCTGTCCGCGCCGCCGTTCGAGATCATGGACGACGCGGAGTTGTTAGGCGAGCGGATCGAAAGCACGGTGGCATCGCTGCTCTCGCTGGTGGAGGTGGCCGCCGACGGCACGCAGTCGCCGGAAGTGGCGCTTCTATCCGCGATCTTCCAGAAAGCCTGGACCGACGGCCAGGATCTGACCCTTGAAACGCTGATCCGTCACATCCAAAAACCGGCGTTCGACAAGGTGGGTGTCATCGATCTGGAGTCGTTCATGCCGGAGAAAACCCGCCAGGCGCTTGCGTTGCGGTTCAACAACCTGTTAGCCTCGCCGGGATTCGCGACGTGGCTGGAAGGCACGCCGCTCGACATCGCCCGCATGCTGCACACGCCCGCCGGAAAACCGCGGATCTCGATTTTCTCGATCGCCCACCTCGGTGACGCCGAGCGGATGTTTTTCGTGAGCCTGCTGCTCAACCAGACGCTCGGATGGATGCGCTCGCAGAACGGCACCACCTCGCTGCGCGCGCTGCTCTACATGGACGAGATTTTCGGCTATCTGCCGCCGACCGCCAACCCGCCGTCGAAGCGCCCGATGATGACCCTGCTCAAACAGGCGAGGGCGTTCGGGCTCGGCTGCCTGCTGGCCACCCAGAATCCGGTGGACCTCGACTACAAGGCGCTGTCCAACATCGGCACCTGGTTTCTCGGGCGGTTGCAAACGGAGCGGGACAAACTGCGCGTGTTGGACGGACTTGAAGGCGCGGCGGGATCGCAGAACGCCAAATTCGACCGCGGCGCGATGGAGAAACTCATCTCCGGCCTTGGCAATCGCGTGTTCCTGATGAACAACGTGCATGAGGATGGCCCGGTGCTGTTCCACGTCCGTTGGGCGATGAGTTACCTAACCGGCCCGCTGACCCGCGGCCAGATCAAGGCGCTGATGGACCCCAAGCGGGGTGAGTTCGCGCCCGGCGGCGGCGCTTCATCCGCAGGCGCGGCGTCGGCCAACCCGATGGCGATGCCGGGAATGTCCGCGGCGCCCGCCGGCAAGGCGTCCGCACGCCCGGTGGTGGGCAGCGGGGTGGTCGAGTTGTTTGTTTCCCCGGCCGGCGGAGCCGACGACGTGACCTATCAGCCGCATCTCTATCGGGAAGGAGAGGTGGTGTTTTCCTCCGCGAAGATGGGAGTGGATGGCAGCCGCGCGGTGCGTTTTGTCAACCCGGTGCTAACAAACGGAATCGACTGGGAAAAGCAGGTGCCTCCGCCGTTGGATCTGGAGCGGGCTGCGGGCGATCCGGTGCCGGGCGCGGGCTTCGGCGAACTGCCGGGCTTCGCGATGAACGCGGCCAACTACAAACAGGTGGAGAAGGACTTCGCGGAATGGCTCTATCGGAACGAGCGAGCCGAGGTGTTTTCCTGTCCGGTGCTGAAGGCGTATTCGAAGTTTGGCGAAACCGAGGCCGATTTCCGCGCGCGGCTGACCCATGAGGCGCGCGAGGCCCGCGATGCGGAAAGCGAGAAACTGCGCGCGGCGGCTGCCAAAAAAATCGCCGCCCTCGAGAACCGGATGCAAACCGCCGAAAACCAGCTCGCCAAGGAAAAGGCGGAGGCCACAGCCTCGAAAATGCAGGCCGGCGCTTCCGTGTTAGGTGGCATCCTCGGCGGGCTGTTCGGCCGCAAGGTCGGCCTTGGGACCATCACCCGCGGCAGCTCGGCCATCGGTAAGGCGACCAGCGCCTACAAGCAGCACCGCGATGTGGCCAACGTCGAAGGCAAGATCAGCGGCATCCAGGAGGAAATCGCGGCCATTGAGGCCGAACTCCAGTCCGGAATCGAAAAATTGGCCGCCTCGTTCGATCCCGCCGCGCTTTCGTTGGAAACCGAGTCTCTCAAACCCGCCAAAACCGACGTCAAAGTCCGGAGGGTGGCCTTGCTCTGGCTGCCGTGCGACGCCCGCGGCGAACGGGCGTGGTGAGGAAATATTTGGCCGACCCGCCAAAAAGATTGCAATCGCCCGCGCCGGACCGCACGTTCGGCGCGTGATTTCATTAGCCAAGATTTTCGGCCGATCCGACCGGTTTTTCGAGTTGCTAAACGCGAGCGCCCGTTCGGCGCACGATAGCGTTGAGGCGCTTGCCAAGTTGCTCAGGGAATCGGGTGACGATGTGAACCTGGCAGACCTGATCGTTGCCCGGCGCGCGGAAAAGAAGACGGCGGAGACCATCGCGGAGGAGCTGGTTAAGGTGTTCGTCACCGCGCTGGAACGCGAGGACATCGAGGCTCTCTCCAAGGCGCTCTATCGGGTTCCTAAGACCGTTGAAAAGTTCGGCGAACGCTACGGGATCGTGCGGCATCTCGTGGTTAGGGAAGATTTCGCGCCCCAGATGGCGCTCGCCCAGGAAGCGGCCGCCGTCGTTGTCCGGATGGTGGAAATGCTCGACAAGAATCCGTTGTTGGAAAGCGTGAAGGCGGAGAACGACCGGATGCAGGAACTCGAAGGACGCGCCGACCGGTTGGTGCTCGGCACGCTCGGCGAGATCTACTCCGGCCGGATGGAGCCGTTTCGCGCGATGGCGACCCGCGACCTCCACGATTTGTTGGAGAAGGTGATCGACCGCTGCCGCGACGCCTGCAACATCGTCTCGCAGATTGTTCTCAAAAACTCCTGATCCCGTGGCACCATGAGTTTCACGATTATCTTCCTGGTGATCCTCATCGCGCTGACGTTCGAGTTCATCAATGGGTTCCACGATACCGCGAACTCGATCGCCACGGTGGTGGGCACCAAGGTGCTGACACCCCGCCAGGCGATCATGCTGGCGGCATCGGCCAACCTGGTGGGCGCGCTGGCGGGCCACGCCGTGGCGAAAACCGTTTCCTCGGGGTTGGTGGACGCGCGTTTCGTCTCCCCGGAAGTCATCATCTGCGCGTTGTTAGGTGGGATCGTATGGAACCTGCTCACCTGGTGGCTGGGGCTGCCCTCCAGCTCCACCCACGCGCTCGTCAGCGGCATCTGCGGTGCCGCGCTGGCCCGCGCCCACGGGGATTTCAACGCGATCATCTGGTCGGTGAAGAAAATCAAGGACGGCAAGGAAGTCTCCGAAGGCGTGCTGCACAAGGTGGTCATTCCGATGCTGACCTCGCCGCTGGTCGGATTCGTGGGCGGGCTGCTGATCATGGGGTTGTTCTACGCGATCCTCCAGCGGGCGCGGCCGCGGTTTGTAAACCGGGTTTTCGGCAAGGCGCAGATCGCGAGCGCGACGTACATGGGATTCGCCACCGGTCTATCCGACGCGCAGAAGACCATGGGCGTGATCACCCTGGCACTGGTCACCGCCACTGCGTCCGGCACCTTCGCCAACCTGCCTGACGGGTTGGGTTTCCTGCGGATGGACAAGTCCGAACGCGCGGAGGCCGCCATTGTTTCCGTCCTGAATCCATCGTCCGCTCCGGAGACGATCTCCGCCGCGGCGGAAGTGTTGGAAAAGGAGGCGTCGCGACTCAAGCCGGGTGAGTTCAAGGAGGCGTTCCTGACCCTATCCGAAAAGGCCTATGCCGCTGTTGGCAAACCGCAGGATGCCGCGCGTGCAGCCGGCCTCGCGGCCGCGAGCCACGCCACGGTGATGGCCGCCGAGCACGCGCGCTGGCTACCGAAAATCCCGGTGATCGGCCGTCTCGTCGCGGGCAAGCACACCGATTGGCAAGGACTGCTAACCCGAGAAATGGATGCGGCCGCGAAGGCGGGAAAATCCGCCCTGGTGGTGGCCGCCGACAAGGTTCACGATCTCTCGCCGGACGTTCCGGTTTGGATCAAAGTCATCTGCTCGATCACCATGGCTCTGGGCACCGCCTCCGGCGGCTGGCGGATCATCAAGACCCTCGGCCATAAGATGGTTCGGTTGCAGCCGGTCCACGGATTCGCGGCCGAAACCACCGCCGCCACCCTACTGGCGGTGACCGGAAGCCTCGGCATGACCGTTTCCACCACCCACAGCATCACCACCGCGATCATGGGCGTGGGCTGTGCAAAACGGTTCAGCGCGCTCAAGTTCACCGTGGTCGAACGCATTCTCTGGGCATGGGTTCTAACTCTCCCGGCCGCCGGTACCATCGGCTATCTGCTGGTGCGGGGCGCTCAGGCGGTCGGTTGGATTCCGTAGCGGTTTCCGGTTTCGGGGCCACCGTGGGTTTAGGAGGAATATGCGGCGATCGGCAGGCATCGTAATGATAGAATATGCCAACCGGATCCGTTTGTTCGCAAACGTCCGCCATGAACCCGCCGACCTCGCAAGAAATCGCCCAGTGTTTCAATGCTCCGCGCATCCCTCCGGTCAAGGTGGGGATTCTCTATCGGGTGGGAGTGATTCTGGTTGCGATCTCGATGGTGCTGCTGCCGGCGATCTATCTTGCGCTGGTGGCGGCCACCGCATGGGGGGTGTGGCTTTGGGCGCTGTTCGGCATGGAAATCCTGGCACACCGTATTTCCGTTCTGACGTTCCTGCTTGTCGCCACGCCGCTGTTAGCCGGGGCGATCATGGTGTTCTTCATGTTCAAGCCGCTGCTGGCCCGACCTGCGAGACCGCCGGAGCACCTGACGCTCGTTCCGGGAGAGAATCCGCTGCTGGAAGACTTCGTGAAGCGGGTCTGCCATGCGGTGGGCGCGCCGGTGCCGCGCCGGATCAGGGTGATGACGGACGTCAACGCCTCCGCGGGACCGAGCGGCGGGATTTTCAGCCTGCTGGCGAGGCGGCTTGATCTAACGATAGGGCTGCCGCTAACAGGTTTGCGGCTCCAGTCATTCGGCGGAATCCTGGCGCATGAGTTCGGGCACTTCGCCCAGGGCGGAGGCATGACGCTGACCTATCTGATCCGCACCGTGAACCATTGGTTCGCACGGGTGGTTTACGAGAGGGACGCGTGGGATGATCGGTTGGAAACGGCGGCCGCTGAAGCGGGCGACTGGCGACTTCAAATTCCCCTCCAAGTGTGCCGCGGCGGAGTGTGGCTGTCTCGCCGGGTGCTTTGGATACTGATGCATGCGGGCAACGCCATCAGTTGTTTCGCGCTGAGGCAGATGGAATACGACGCCGACGCCTGTGAGGCCGCCTTCGCGGGCAGCGACGAATTCGCGGTGACGTGCAAGGCGATGGCGGAACTCAACGCGGGCCAGGCGGATGCGGCCAAGATCATTCGCGAGGCCTGGCCGGAACGCCGTTTGGCGCGCAGTTTGCCGGGACTGGTGTGCCAGCGCGCGGAATCTCTAACCAACGAGGAGCGGGAGTCCGCATTCAAGGAGGTGATCGGCCGGAAGACGGGATTCTGGGACACCCATCCGTGTGATGCCGATCGCATCCGTGCGGCCGGGAAACTGAAACTCGGTGGGATTTTCTCAAGCGATCTGCCGGCGTCGGTGTTGTTCGGCGATCTTGACCGGATCGGCGCGGAGGCATCGGTCCGGTTCTATCAGGATCAGCTCGGGCTCGATCTGGCTGAGGCCGTGTTGGTGGAGAACCGTGATCTTGTCGGAGATGCCGACGATGTTAGAGCCGGCGGGACCGCCGTGGAGCGGTTCTTTTTCGGCAAGATCGATATGGGGCGTCCATGGCTGCCGCTGATGCCCGATTTCTCGGTTCCCGCCCCATCCCCGGATGAGGTCTCCGGTATCCGCCGGGAACTGGAGCTTGCCGCGGCAGACACTGAAGCGGGGGTGTTCGAGGCGTTCAACCGTACCCGGCGGAGGATCCACCATCTGGTTTGCGGGAAGGCACTGGCGGAAGCCGGATTCACCTTGCAGCCGAAGGAGTTCGGCTTGGCGACGGCAACCGTGACATCGCTCGACGATGCCATTCGGCAATGCAGGACCGAATTGTCAGGATGGATCGAGCGCTTGGGACCGTTCGACCGATTGGCCGCCCGCGCGCTGCAGGCGGCTTTGCATGCCGCCCACCATCGGGATCCGGTGGTACAGGCGGAGATTGGAAGGCTGATCGAGATCCATGGGCGCTTGATCGCGGAGTTTCCGGTGTTGGAAGGCCTTCGTGAAGTGGTGTCCGCCGGTGAGGTGCTTTGTCAGAACTCCCAGGCCAATGTTCCGGGGCTGCTCCGCGCCTTTGAGCGCAACGGCTCCCGGGCGGGCGAGCTAACCGAGAAGTTGGGGCGGTCGGCGGGAGGGATTCCGCTGGTTTTCGCAAAGCCGGGCGGGGATGCCACTATCGCGGACATGATCCGCCGGGAAACCGCGGAAGCGGCCCGCTCCGGCGCTCCGGCATTCATCTGTCCCGTTATCGCAGCGGAACGGATTATCGACCGGATCCATCCGTTTGTCTGGAGATTGTTGGGTCGTTTGGTTGTTCTGGCGGAAATGCCCGGGCAAAGCGACGGGACCGAATCCGGCACCGCATGGGATTGATCTCCGGGAGGTTTCCGCGAAAACAAAACACCCGCGCGGGAATTCCCGTGCGGGTGCTGTGTTTGGATAGGGTGTTGGTAACGATGCTTGACTGTCCCGAGAGGATCACTCCGCGGAGAACTTGTGGATCATCGTGTGGGTGTAGGTTTCGCCGGGGCGGAGCACCGCGCTCGGGAACGACGGTTGGTTGGGAGCGTCCGGGAAGTTCTCGGTTTCCAGGCAGCAGGCGGTGCGGTGGGCGTATTTGACGCCGCCCTTGCCGGTCACCGTGCCGTCGAGGAAGTTGCCGCCGTAGAACTGGATCGCCGGTTTGTCGGTTAGGATCTCCAGCACGCGGCCGGATTTCGGGTCCTTGAGTTTCGCCGCAAGGCGGACGCCGGGAGCCGGCTTGAGCACCCAGGCGTGGTCATAACCGCCGCCGAGCTTGAGCGCCTCGAACTCCTGGGCCACGCGATCGCCGATGGCGGTCGGTTTGGTGAAATCCATCGGTGTGCCGGCGACCGGAGCCTTCTCACCGGTCGGGATCAATCCGGCATTCGTCGGCAGATAGTGATCGGCTTCGAGTGTTAGGATATGATCGTTGATGGAGGTCTTCGGATCGCCGCTGAGATTCCAGTAGCTGTGGTGGACCAGATTGAGCACCGTCGGCGCGTCGGTGGTGGCGGTCGCCACCCATTTGAGCTCGTTTGAGTCGGTTAGGGTGTAGGTGATCTTGGCGGTCAGTGTGCCCGGATAGCCTTCCTCGCCGTCCTTCGACACATAGGTGAAAGTCACCGAGTTGCTCGCATCATCCGCGGCACCGGTCCACATGACTTTGTTGAACCCGACGTTTCCACCGTGAAGATGGCAGGGGATGTCGCCGGGTTCGTTGTTGGTGGCCAGCTTGTATTCCTTGCCATCGAGCGTGAACTTGCCGTCCTTGATCCGGTTGCCGAAGCGTCCGACGCTCGCGCCGAAATACGGATTCTCCTTGCTCAGGTAGCCTTCCGGGGATTCGAAACCATGGGTGACGTCCGCAAGTTTGCCGGCCTTGTCCGGCACCTCCAGCGAAACCAGGGTGGCTCCGAGGTCGGACACCTTGGCGCGCATGCCGTTTTTGTTGGTTAGAGTGAAAAGTTTCGCTTCGCCGCCGGACGGCAGCTTGCCGAACGTGGTGACCGGGATCTTGGCATCGGAGCCGCCGGCGGATGTTCCGGTGGTGGTGGACTTTTGGCAACCGCCGGCAACCAGGGCCGCGGCCATCAGGGGCATGAGGGATTTTGTTTTCATAATCGCGTGAAACTCCCGGCAGGCTGCCCACCCGCCTCCGGCCTGTCAATCGCAAACCGGAACCCGGTCGGGGGAGTTCATCCGGACAGGCGAAAACATGGGGTCAGTCCTCGCATGGTAACATTTTTCCGATCCGGAGGTTGCCCCAGCGCAGGCCGAACGCCCAAAAATGTTACCATGCGAGGACTGACCCCATGTGAAGGTTTGACGGGGGGGCGGGGTTGGGAGAGGATCGCCGCGGGGCGATTTGCGAAATGCACGGACCTTGGAAAAACGATCAATGCGCAGATGGCTGAAAAGGTGTGTTTTGGGAGGGATTGTTGGCGCTGCTGTTTGGTGTGCGGTGCTTGCGTTCCTGATAAGGGATTTCGGAAGCCGGGACCATGCGGTGAAATCGGATTGCGCCATTGTGCTCGGGGCGGCGGTGGACGGAAACGCTCCTTCGCCGGTCTTTGAAGAACGGATCCGGCACGCCATCAACCTCTATCAGGCCGGTTTCGCGGGAAAGCTGGTTTTCACCGGAGGAACGGGCGAGGGACAGTCCCATTCCGAAGGAAGCGTCGCGCGCGCCTATGCCATTCGGCATGGAGTTCCGGCGGGTGATATTCTGATAGAAGAAGACTCGCGGACGACGTGCCAGAATCTAACCGAAGCGCGGCGGCTGATGCGCGGAAATGGACTGGTATCGGCGATATTGGTTAGCGATCCCCTTCACATGAGACGCGCGATGCTGATGGCCGGCAATCTGGGCATCAAGGCCGTTTCGTCGCCCACCCCGACCTCCCGCTACCGCTCCGCCGGAACGCGGGCCGTGTTTCTGGCGAGGGAGATCTATTTCCATCACCACTACCTCGTCACCGGCGAATGAGATGAGGGGTCAGAGACGGTCGCGGAGGACCCGCAGGGTCACGCGGATGCTGATGTCCAGGGATTTGGGGTCGATCAGTTCGAGGGAGTCGGCGGAGGTGTGCCACCAGCCGCCGTGGGTGAAATCGCCGATCATGTCCACGGTGGGAATGCCCGCCAGATTGAGCGGAAGGTGGTCATCGATGATAGGACCGGGAGCCATCGCGAAGTGCCCGGCGGCGGATTCCGCTTTGGCGGCGGCCATGACCGCTTCGCGAAGGGTTTCCGGCGTGTCGGAAGGGAGGGCGATTTTCAGGTTCTTGTGACCGATCATGTCCAGCAGGATGCCGAAGGTGGGTTTCTTATCCTTGGCCCGCCACTCGCTGGCGTAATAGCGGCTGCCGTAGAGGCCGTCGAAGACGGTTAGGTTCTCCCCGAACGCCTCTTCGCCATCGAAGAACACCAACTCCAGCCGTTTCGCCGAGTCGGGATTCTCCTTGGCCAGGATCGCCGCGATTTCCAGGATCGCGCCGCAGGCCGAGGCCGCGTCGTCGGCTCCGAGAAACGTTTTGTCTTTGAAGGACTTCGAGTCGATGTGGGCGCAGAGGAGGCCGGTGATCGGGCGCTGCCATGGGTCCTCGCCGCCGGCGAAGCGCGCGCGGAGGTTTTCGAATTTCACGATGCCGACGCTGGTGGAGCGTTCGAACGGCTGCGCCTGAACCGCCCATCCACATTTTTCCAACTGTTCCTTCACATACCCGCGCACTGCCGCGAGTGCGTCGGACTGGACCGGCCGCGGGCCGTGTGCGAGGATCGCCTTGGTGTGCTCGTAGGCCACGCCGCCGAGTTGCGGACCGGTTTTTCCCTTCAGCCAGAACCAACCGCCCGCCAGGACGGCGGCGGCCAAAAGAAGGACCAGGATGTGACGGGCGCGCATGGCCGGAGGTTGCACGGCCCCGCGCCGGGTGGAAAGCACGGATTTAGGTCGGTTTGCGAAGGATTTTCCTTTCGTCGCCGTATGAACCCGCCTAGCATCACCGCCAAGCGCCAACCCGCGAAACCACTATGCCACGTCCAGTCACACTGTTTACCGGTCAATGGGCCGACCTGCCCCTTGAACAACTCGCGCCTCTTGCTGCCGAAATGGGCTACGACGGCCTCGAACTCGCCTGTTGGGGCGATCACTTCGATGTCGATGCCGCCGTTTCCAAGAAATCCTACGTGAAGGAGAAATGGGAACTGCTAAGCGATCACGGCCTCACCTGTTTCGCCGTTTCCAACCATCTCGTCGGCCAGGCCGTGTGCGACCTGATCGACGAGCGCCACAAGGCGATCCTCCCTCCCGACGTGTGGGGAAATGGCGAGGCCGAAGGGGTTAGAAAACGCGCCGCCAAGAAAATGATCACCACCGCCAAGGCCGCCCGCGCGTTTTTCAACGCCAAACCCGGCCGCAAGGGCAAGGACGATTTCCCCGCCGTGGTCAACGGTTTCACCGGTTCCTCCATCTGGCATTCGATCTACGCCTTCCCGCCGACCTCGCAGGAATATTATGAAAAAGGCTTCAAGGACTTCGCAAAACGCTGGCTGCCGATTCTCGACGCATTCGACAAGGCCGACGTCAACTTCGCGCTCGAAGTCCATCCGACCGAGATCGCCTTCGACATCGCCTCAGCCAAGCGCGCCATCGAGGCGGTGGGTGGACACAAGCGGTTCGGCTTCAACTACGATCCGTCCCACCTGGGCTATCAGGGGGTGGACTATGTGAAATTCATCCGCGAGTTCGCCTGCCGGATCTATCATGTCCACATGAAGGATGTGTGGTGGAGCCACGGCGACGGCACGGTGGGCGTGTTCGGCGGCCACACCAACTTCGGCGACGCCCGCCGGTTCTGGGACTTCCGCTCGCTCGGCCATGGTGACATCGAGTTCGAAGACATCATCGTCGCGCTCAACGACACCGGCTACCGCGGCCCGCTCTCGGTCGAATGGGAAGACATCCGGATGGACCGCGTTCACGGCGCCTCGGAAGCCGCCTCGTTCGTCCGCAACGTCGATTTCCCGTCCAGCCAGATCGCCTTCGACGCCGCTTTCGACAAAGCGAAGCAATAGGGCGCGGAAATCCGAAATCCGAAATCGGCCATTGATTGGCACGAGGGCGCGGTATAGTCGTGATCTAACACACCGACGGCCGGCACGGGGATGGCATGGGCCGGAGGATGGGATTCCAGGCCACCACCAGACACCGCGAACTTTGCGCGGCGGGGATGAGCTGCTTGCCGGCCATCATTTGGTAGAGTGGCGGGTGGCGCGTGGGTATGGCGGCCCGTGCTGAGCCTCGCCTCACGATTCACAACGGATTCTCGGCAATCCCGGATGACCACGGTTGTTTGCAAAGTTTTCCATCCAAGGTCGCAAGTTTGCGGCTGTGGCTGGCGGCCAATCGCACCAAGTGGGCGTCGGTCACATCTTTGCTGGCGGCAAGCGTGGGCAGCGAATCCGCTTGCGTGGTGTCAGCCAGAAAATGATGCGACTACAATTGAAGGATGGCGGCGAGAGCCGTCCTGGCATCCGCGAACGAAGCGCCGTAGGCAGGGCTCATGCTCACCCGTAGGAATCCCATCTGGGTGATCGGAACAGTGGCAAACGAGGAGACCGAGTTCAGCCAGCGATTGGCGCGGCCGTGATCCGCGTGTCCGGACCAGGCACACGCAAGCAGAAAGTTCACATCCAGAAGGTGGCTCACGGGAGTTCCTCCAGAATGGCTTTGACTCGCTCCGGGGTCATCGGCGGCGCACCCGGCGGCGCCACGAGGACGGGTCGGCCGAACTTTCCTTTTTCAAGCCTTGCGCGTCGCGGTGGGTCGCGCTGCAGGATGAGTTTCCCTCCTTCAACGGCAAACGAAACCTTGTCGCCCGGCTCAAGATGGAGGGCTTTGCGGTACCGATTGGGAATGATCAGCTGACCATTGGTGGAAAGCGTCGCAGTGCTCACGGAGAAACCCTTAGCCGGGTTGCGGCTGGGTGTCAAGCATGGTCCCCTTTCTTCGCCCCAACCTTCCACCCCGAAGGAGTCCGCCGCCCTGCTCGGGCCCCTTCCTCCTTCTCGATGTCGGCAAACAAGCGCCGCCAGACAGCGCTCAAACCAACATCTTTTCGATATCCGCCCACTTCTTGTCCGTCGCCATCACGAAGCGGCACTTGCCGTCGCTCAGTTCCGCCCATAACTCGCCCATATCGCGGTCCAGTTTGGCGGACTGATAGAGGTTGGCACCCTTGTATTCCACCACCAGAATCGTCCCGTCGGGCAGGCGGCAGACGAAGTCCGGATAGAAGCGTCCCTCGGCGGTCTGGAGGAAGAACGAGCTGCACGGTTTCCTAACCAGATTCCTGACCCAGAACTCGATCCGCCCCTTCGCCGCCCACTTTTCCAACTCGCAGGCGCAGAGATATTCCTCCTTCGAATCGAAATCCCCGATCCGCGGATAGTAGTGATGCCGGAAGTCCGCCTCGCCGAAACGGCCGTCGTAATCCCGATCCGGCGCGTAGTTGTCCGGGTGAAACTCGAACGCGTGACTGCCGTCCACCCGGACGATCCCGGCGCGGTCGTCGCCGAACAGCGTCTGCTGATAGGCTTGGCGGACCGCCGTCTTGCGCAGGGCCTTGATCTGCGCCTCGATCAGTTGCCGGATGACGAATTTCTGCCGGTTCGCCCGCGCGAGATCGAACCCGTTCCGCTGGAGCAGTCCGCCGAGCCATGAGGCAACGAAGGCGTTCTTGCTGGCATGGGTGGTGTAGGGGTCCGGCAGGTTTCGGCAGATCCACGCCGCCAGCCGCGCTTCGGTCCAATGCTCCGGACGATAGGCGAGACCCAGGTCGCGCTGGAGTTCGCTCATGAAACCGACCTTCACCCTGCCTTCCTCGATGTCGATGGTCCCTCCGTCTCTAACGGTGTTGGCGAGGTCCAGGTGTCTCAGCGCGTCCTCATCGGGCGCCGCATGGCCGGCGGGCAAGTCCCACGGATAGTCCAGCACCTCGGGATCGTCGAAAAGCACCAACTCGCCATGCACCATCACTGTCAGTTGCGGCACGCGGAAATCGAGGCCGCGCTCGGACGGAGTTTGGAAAATCGTCACCGCTTCCGTCCGGCTGGCCTCGCCGGCCCGCGCGATGAGTTCCTTCGAGGTCTCCCAAATCACGGTGCTCTTGAGCGATTCGGTTTCCTCGGCGGTGAGCGGGCCGGAAATCGTCAGCGTGCTTTTCTTCGGGTCCCAGGCGATTTTCGCCTTGGTGGTCTTCGGCAGTTCCCTGAGGTCCGGCTTTTCCGGCAGGTTCACCGCCACCGGCGCGATAGCCACGCGCCCCGATCCGAGATCCAGTTTCCGCTGTTCCGCGCGACCGGCGGCGACGAATGAAGCGGCTTCCCGTGCCTCGAAACCCGCGCCTTCCACCAGCCGGTCCCGCAAGGCGTTCGCCGTGCTGCTGAAATCATCCGACACCACATAGGCATAGCAGCGGTTTAGCGCGGGCGTCGCCCGTTTCGCCGCTTGCGGCTGGCGCAGGATCCGGCCTAGCAACTGCTCCACCGCGGTGGAGCTTTTCACGCCCGCCATGCTGACGAGGATATAGGCGCTGGCGCAGTCCCAGCCTTCCGCCAGCGCCTGCTGGGTGAGGACGAAACGCGCCGGACACTTGGACGAAAGGATGCCGCCCTGGTATTCCTGATCCAGCTTTTCCAGCCCGCGCTCCTCGCCGGTGGCGATGACGATTTCCTCCTCCGGAATGCGATGGTTTTCCATCAACTCCTTCTTCACCGCCGCCACATCCAGTGTCTCCACTCCCGCCCGACGCGGCTGCGCCTGGATCAGCACCAGCGGACGCAGATAGGGCGCGCCGGCCTGGTGTTCGCGCCGCGCGGCCTCGTGCAGTTGCTCCCGGCAGTCGATGGCCGTGGCGAGGCATTTCTGCCAATCCGGGATGGTTTCCAGTTGGATCGGCAGCTTGATCATGTCCTCCGCCTTAAGCTCGGCGGCGGACACGCTGTGCAGCACATTGCTCGGCGTGGTGGTGGTGTCCGGCGTGGCGGTGAGTTCGAGGATGCCGCTCGGGCGGAAACGCGCCAGGGTGTCGAAGGACAGCGGCGTCCGGCTGTTGTGCGCCTCGTCCACGATGACGAACGGCCGCCGCAGCCGCAGCACATTGGCAAAGGAATACGGCAGCACCGCCGGACCGTCGCCGCCATTCTCGGTGAGCAGATTCGCCCGCTGCGCCTCGTCCAGCCCGTCGAAGTGGTGCTGCAGCGCCCCGCTGCTTTCATAGACTTTCAGCCCCTCCGTGTCCTCGCGGCGGAAGGCCTGCACCGTGGCCACGATCACCACGGTGGAGGTGTCCAGCGTGGCCCGCGTGAGCGACCGCGCCTCGGCCAGATCGATCACGGTGA
Source organism: Verrucomicrobiota bacterium (assembly GCA_017301995.1). Classification (GTDB taxonomy): domain Bacteria; phylum Verrucomicrobiota; class Verrucomicrobiia; order Verrucomicrobiales; family Akkermansiaceae; genus Luteolibacter. The sequence goes on from JAFLEH010000002.1 coordinate 122,919, forward strand.
TCGGACCGGCCAGCCGGAGGTCTTGGTGGTAGGGATGCTCGCGGTTCCTGAGCGCCTTGTAGGTTTGCTCGCGGATGGCGTTCGAGGGCACCAGCCAGAGAATCACGCTGTGCTCGGTGCGCAGCAGCTTGGAGTTCACCAATGCCACCGCGCGGGCGGCGAGGCGGGTCTTGCCGCCGCCGGTCGGCACGCGCAGGCAGAAATACGGCATGTCCGCCGGAAACCCGGCGATCGGCCGGTAGGGCGAGCCCTCGCCCCACAGGTCGCGCGTCGTTTGATAGAACGCCGCGTCCGGATCGCCCGCCGCGTGGCAGGCGTTGAAATAGCCGTCCACGCTCGCGAGCACGGACTCCTGATAGAGCTTGGGGATCAGCGGTTCCATGGCTTCAGAAATCGAGCGCGTAAGGGGTTTGCTTGAACACGATCCGCTCCCGCTGGAGGCGCGGCGCGCCCAAGCGGCTGGCCGCTGCGTAGATCACCTTGGGGCCGTTGTGCGGCGGCAGCAGCGCCAGCACCGGAGCCGTCAGCACATTGCCGCCGTCCGCGGACTTGTCCTTGAGAATGCCATTGTAGAGCAGATAGACCGCCACGCCCTCGTGAACTCCCAGCAGCGGGCTGTTGGCCTTGCCGGTGAAGCCCGTGCCCGTCTCCGCGAACCACACGAACTCCGCCAACTGCGCGAAACGCACATCCTCCCGCACCGCGCCCGTGGCATCGAACAAGGGCTCTTTGCTCAAGCGGCAGTATTGGAAACCACCGCCCAAGCCCTCCACCGCCTCGCCCTTGGCATTCGTGTAACCGCCCGCCACCCGCCGCACCCGCTCCGCCGTGATGTCCCGGCAAATCCCCGGCTCCATCTCCACCAGAATGAACTTGCGGTTTCCGCCGTCCGCCGCGTTCTGCTTGAGGACGGCATGCGCGGTGGTGCCGGAACCGGCGAAGGAGTCGAGGATGATCGAGTCTGTGTCGGTAGCGATTTGAAGAAAACGCTCGATCAGCCGCGATGGCTTGGGTGTTCCGAATTCACTCTCGCCACCAAATAGCTCGTAAATCTCCTTTTTGGCTTCGTCTGTGTGGCCGGAATCAGAGTGCGGCCACCATGTGTTAGGCACAATGGCAGGTGCCTCACTCAAGAACATTTTGTAAGACGGAGCGCCATCTTGGTTCTTGCCGAAATAGGACAGCCCCCTCGCCACAATATCGCTCCACTGGTCCTCAGTTCGTGACCAACATCTCCCGGTTGGTGGATAACGGACCTTTCCTGTTGGAGTCTTTATGGCATAGGAAAGATTCTCTCTGACATTTGGAGCATCCCACGGAATGGCTCGCCATGGTCCCCTAGGATCATTGTCAGGATTCTTGTATTGCCCGGTCTGTTCCTCAGTCCTTGGCAATCGATTGCGAATACCACGCCAGTGGTCGGGATTGGTAGCATAGACCAAAATGTGATTGTGAGATAGTGAGAAGCTAGCATCGTTTGATCTCGAGTAGCGGGCCTGCCAGGCGATCTGCGTGACAAAACAACGCCTTCCAAAAATCTCATCCATCAACATTCGCAGGCTCGCGACCTCATTGTCATCGATACAAACCCAAATCGAACCATCGTCATTCAAAAACTGTTTCAGCAGCACCAGCCGCGGATACATCATGCAGAGCCACTTGTCGTGGCGGGAGAGGTCTTCGGCCTCCTTGCCGACGGTTTGGCCGAGCCAGCGGAGGATTTCCGGGGCGTTGACATTGTCGTTATAGACCCAGCCCTCGTTGCCGGTGTTGTAGGGCGGATCGATGCAGATGCACTTCACCTTCCCGGCGTAGCGCGGGAGCAGTGCCTTGAGCGCGTGGAGGTTGTCGCCTTCCACGATCAGATTGCCCGAGTCCGGGCTGCCGTGGGAAAGCTTCCGGTCCACCTCCAACAGCCGGAACGGCACCTCCTTGTGATGCCGTACCACCGCGTCCTTCCCGATCCAGTTCAGCGTGGGCACGGCAGCGCTGGTTTCGGGGTTTGCGACAGCACGCGCCAAGACCGCTCGCGGACGGAGCGGCTCGAAATCGCCGCACAAAATGCGGCGGACGGGTTGTGGCAGGCGGAAGGTTGCATAATGGCGCGTCCTTCCGGTGGACGGGGAGTGATAAAGTCGCACGAAGTCGACCGCAACGGCCTTTAGCCGTTCCCCGGAGGAAACGACCTGGACATGCGCCGCCGCCTCCCCGGCCTTTTGGGTCGGTTTGGCGGCAATGTTGCGGTCATTGCCAACCGCTTCGTGTGAGGTTTATCAGGCCCCATCCGCCGAAGCGGACGCGGTGATTCAAGCCATCCCCGGGCAACTCGGCAAGGGCAAAGGCTGAGAAAGTCCGAAAACCTCAGGCCGGCAGGCATTTGGACACCTTCTGCCGCGAGTCTATGAAGGCCAAGATTGCGTCCGGTGAGAACGCCTGCGAGAACCTTTCAGTGGCAGCGGTGGCCAAGTCGTTGAAGCCCATGCGCATGTCGCATGGTTCCACGGCCAGACAGATCATGAGGGTGAGGGCAGAACTGCCGAGACCGATCACGGGCGGCCTCCTTACCCCCGTGCCGGAACCAGTTCGAGCAGATCGGCGAGGATGGCGACAGCCGCCCGGTCGGCGAGCAGGAGGCGCAAGCCCTCCGCTTCGATGATCAGGCAGGCAGCCGCCGCGCGGGGCGGCTGCGCCAGGGTGTTCTCAATATCCACGAACCGCGCCTGGGCGGCTCGTCAGGCTGATCCTAGTGCATCTTTCTCGTAATAACTGTGCATTTGGATTTATGCGCATTAAATCCGTCATCACCAGAAACTGTCGCAGACACCGTGCCGAATCAGCCACTAGGCGCATCCGTAGCTAGATCAAATGCACACTAACTTCCGAATCGATGCACTAGCTTGCTGGGTGGTGAGGCGTCGGGCGTCCTGCCAGCCTAGCAGCCCGCCACTGCTTGGCTAGGGGCTCAATTTTGAGACGATTAGGAAATATGCGGCCTCTCCCAATACACAAGACTAGCCTTGGGTCCTCAATGCCTTGATTGCTCGATTGGTCTCCAACACCTTTGCCTTCAATCCCAATACTGAGCATACCGACTGCAATTCAGATATTTTAGGCTCGAACACATAGCAATGGTGAATCACTAACAGCTTTAAGGTGCTTTCCGATATATAACTTCCATTGAGCTTTCGGGCCAAACTGGAGATATCGCCAATCGGCAATTGGGCTGTTTCAAGCTTGATCGCCATCCCAAGCAACGCAGATGCATTCGACTTTCTCTCCTTGGTGAATTCTTCGTAGATCTCGTCTTCATCCTTTGATCCGAGAGCGACAGCCGCGAACCGAAGTATGCCGAAAATATTTATGCGGGCGATACGGACAAGATTTCGTGTCACTTCCTGCCTCACCTGCTCATAAGTCTGACTCCCTGGATTTGAACGCTCCAGCCTTTTAGAAATGAATTCGACAATCTCATTGTGCTGCTGATCGAGAGCAGAAAGGAAGAACCCAAGGAAGCGAAGTGCCAAGAGGCCGCCCTCACGCACAAGTTGAGTCTTCGCTTCACCCTCATAGGAGAAATTCTTTAGCATTTGTCCCAAAACCTGAACCGTCTTGAGGCTAGACTCAACTTCTTTTAGTACATCGGCCGATTCCGCATCATTGCGCCCAATTGCTTTCTCCCTCCCAGCATTCTTTGCCTCTTTCTCATCCTCATCCCTGAGTCTCGCCTTCTTGAGGTCAGGGCCATCAATCACGAACGGATCCAATTCGGCGTCTTTTGCGCCAATCTTAGAAAAAAAGCTCAAGTCATCATCCATCATAGCCTCAGGTGCATGCGGAAGTAGATCCGTGGCCCGCTTGATGAGTATCTCTAGCAGCAATGGATCTCTTGACTGATGGACTAAGAACATCCAAACATTTGTGGCAGTTTCTGTATGCAAGTTGGCACTCAGCGATTGAATGGTTTCAAAAATTGCAGGATCTCGGAGGCGTTCTCTGAAATAGCGAGCAACAAAAAAGTAAAATACGTACGGATACTTAAATCGCCAACTTCCCTCCTCTCGTGTCACGAGCTTCGAACCAAGAAGAATTTTTTCGAGCTCCGACTTTGACACCGATTTCTTATACAGTGTTTGAAACTGCCGATGAAGAAGCTCCCACCTGCGCTCTGTAAGTGCTTGGCTGTTATCTTTAAATAACTCAAATGCGAATAGTGAGAGATAGTTTCTTCGATCATCTTCACTTACACGCCCTAACGAGCTTAGTAACGCATCGTTAATTAGAGATTCATAGTGATATCCATACCTGCCAACTCCATCGCGAAGTGATGCGGAATCTTTTGTCTGAAGTATAGAGAGTAGAAAAAATGGCAGTGCGGGGAAATAACTATCCCCGCGTAGTAGCAGGAAAACTTTTTCCGCCTCCTCAACTTCCCTGTTCAGCTCCTCAACGGTAATGGTCTTCTCGTTTCCTAGCAGAATCCACCGCTCGGCAAGTGCGCGCCTTCGTGAAGGACCAAACTCACAGATATCCAACTGCTCATATCGTTGGCGAAAATCAGAGTCCAGTTTGCCTAGAGTCAATTCGCTCAATCCAAGCGAAGAATCAGCAAGCAAGATCACCACAGAGAAAGCCTCCTCAATCTGGTTAAGGAGCGCATTTTTTGCAGTGAGGTTAATTTTTGCTTTATGAAAGTCATCAACGATCAGAACCTTTTCGACGCCCTCGTTGGCTTGGATGAAGTGATCGAACTCTGCATTCGAGTAACACCTAGAGATTCCTGCCCTTATAAGTTTGGAAACATCACCACTAGTGTTGTTGGTTATCTCAGAGCCATCAAGCCAAACCGGAAGTAGTCCGTGCTGAATGAAGCCGACGAATAGCTTCTTCCCAATAGTCGTTTTGCCTGCTAGTTCACCGCCAAGAATACAAATATATTTTTGTTGTCGCGCCAACTGCTCGATACGTTCGCCGGGCAAAAAATTTATCGTATCATCGTCAGTCGTTCGCGCTGCGCTACGGAAGTCCGGCATTACGAATACATCCTCAAGAGTGACTGTCCGACCTGATGGATGCGTATAGGCGATTCCAGGATTGGAAATGAATGCTTCGAATTCGGGGCTAATCTGATATCCATGGGCAATTCTTGACCTGTCTCGACGGAATGGAAGAAATGCTGGGAGTGGCCTGACAATTTCCACATGCCCTTTTGTCGGTTGGGCCTGGCACTCTATAACACGAAACTCCTTTGTCTCAAGATTTGCTTCAATGATAGAAAAATCTCCTGGTGAATCACCCGGCTTTTCGTGAAACACTCCAGCTTGGATATGATTGGTTATATGGCCGCTAAAGTCCAAGATGGCGGACGCCTTTATCAGGTGTTCGTGACCCGAAAGAACGATATCGCAGGTTCTTTCAAGATGCGAGTCTAACGCTCTCCGGCGCATCGGAGTAATCCAATTGGTGGGATGGTGAATCAAACCAACTCTCAGGTCTACCAATTCTGTTTCATCGAGTTCTTTGAGCAATGATCGGGGAAATGCCAAAGTCCCTGGCTTCTCATTAAGCTGAGAAGTCCACGATGAGTTGTAACACTCAAAGATGATTTTCTTGCCATCCGCCTCAAGGTGGCATTCCCAGTATAAGCGAAGCTTATTGTTCTGGATTTCAATGTCGCAATTATCTTTAAGAAATAAAAAGAACTCTTCTTGGACCGTTGTGCAAGTGCTTACTAGATCTTGTTGATAGATTGGCTCAGATTCTGACGGTATTTGTCGGAGAACCATATTCCTGACCGTCTGTGGCTTTTCAAAGTCACAATCGTGATTTCCCGGAATCGCCACGGTTTTCCAGTATTTAGTGCCAAGCGAGATTCGAAGATTAGAAAGCAGCTTTGCAAACTCCAAATACTCTTCTTTCTTTCCTGAATATGCCAAGTCACCAGTTAGGACAATAATGAATTTTTCGATTTTTGTCAGATCAGGATCCTTTGTGAGGTTATGAATACACCCGAATGCACGCGCAAGGAAGTCGTTAGTCCGCCGACAATGGATATCGCTAAGGTGGATGAGTCCAAGGTGTTTCATTTTGTTACAGGTTTGCAGGTTGGCCGTATCGCATTAATCCTCAGATTTAACGACACTTGATTCTGTTGCTCATTAACTTTGTGAATACCCAGCCAAGGCCTATCCTTCTTGAGGGCCAGCACCAATGATTGCGGCCGAGTTGAGGCGGGCTGAGATTGGGGTTCGAAACGGGTGAGTCTTAAGGCATTTAGGCGGAATTCCACCAGGTGTCAGGAATATCGCAGTTTGATCGTCTGTTTTCCCAATAGACGGCCTAGTAGCCGGGAGTTGGAACTCCTTGCGGATGGGGTGTTTGCGGGTTCGGTGTGTGGCCATTCGGCGTCGGCGGCGAACTGGAGCCACATGCGGCCGGCGGTGGCTTGTTTGACGAGGGCGTTGCGGTCGAGGCGGGTGAGAAGAAGACAGAAGACGGCGAGACAGAAGACAGAAGAAAAGAAGTCGCTTGGGCTGTGGCTGTGCCAGAGGCATCGAGTCGGTCGGTTTGGGTTCTGTTCATGTTTTCTCGGTCTTGGTGAGGGAAGCGGTGGGAAGTTTGAATTTCGAATGTCGAATTTCGAATGGCGAATGGTGGATTTGGGAAGGTGGTTGCGGTCGGGACGCGTGGATGGTAGCGGGGGAAATGCGGAGTGTGGGTTGTGGAGACGGGTGTTGGCTTGTTGGTGGAAGCGCCCGGTATGCTTGCCCGGCTTTAACCGTCCTTGGAGATTGGTTTTGCGTTCGCCGGGCGCGGGAGTTCGCCATTGGCGGCAAACCGTGCGGCCTGTTCGTGGAGGGTAGTGGCGCTTTCCTCGCCGAGCCACTGGTGGCGGTCGCGAGTGTAGTCGCCCGTTCCCTCTTCGTATTGCTGGATGAACCGGGCGTAGTCCACGGGTCCCAGCTCGCGGATGAGGATGGCTTTGGCTTTCTGGTTGAGTTCGGCGGTGAGAGTCATGGCAGTGAGATGATGTCGATGGGGTTGAGGACACTTACCATCAGTTGGCTCGAATGTCGCTGTGATTTTTTGAGCAGTCCGTCGTCAGTCGTCACCAGATAATCGCATCCTGCGGCCTCGGCGGCGGCGACATGGAGGGCATCAAACCCTCTGATGAGGATGCTTTCGAATTCCGCTGCCCGGCGAGCCACCGATTCACAGACCGTGACATGGAGGCCCGCGTAGCCGATCATGGCGAGGCTACCGGCGCGTTTGGCAGGGTCGGGGTTTCGGAGCAGTTCGAGGCTCAGATAGTCACTGGTGACGATGGTAAAGCGCCCTGAGCGGGATTCCTCCAATATCCACTCGACGGCTTCCGCCTCCAGCCGAACGCGAATCTGCGAGAGATCGTCGAAAGGGCGGTTGAAGCAACAGGAGTCGAGGTAGAGCAGCATCGGATGTTACGAAGGTCGAATGGCGAATGACGGATTTTGGATGGGGAGTGGCGGCTTTGGGATTGTTGGTCATTAGGACGCCAGGAGGTGGATTCGCCCTTGGCATGGTCGTTATACTAGCAAGCGTGGCGGGTTAGGGAAGCGGAAAATCGGGGGGATCCGCATTTTTTGCAGGGGAATTTGAGAATCAAGAGACAAGAGTCAAGAATCAAGAAAGAAGAGGGGGAAGGGGCTTTTTCAGGGGCTTTTCCTGGGGTTGAAGAGATGTGGGCAGGATGCCCACGCTCCTTGAGGTGCGTGAGGACTGTGGGGGGATTGGTGAACCCCAGAGTAGCCTGCCGAGCGGATTGCCAGTTTTTCGGAGACTCCTTTGATTGACGATTGAACCCGAAATCCGAAGTTTGGCGTAGTTTGGACGCTCGGCTTACCACTGAGAGACTGAGAACCACTGAGGAAACTGATTTTTTGGAGAAAACTGGGGAAGCACCGATTGATGACTGGGATCGATTTCATCCCGTATCAAAAATCATTTCAGTGGTATCAGTGGTTCTCAGTTATTCAGTGGAAAAAATGGATGCGCGATTCATTCCAATTTCGGATTTCGGGTTGAATTGTGGGTGGCGGGGGGGCTTTCGAACACTTGTGGTTTCAAAGGCTTTCCCGGCCTCGGGGCCGGAGTGCGACGGTCATAGACGCGCCGCTACAGGGAATGAGATGCTTGTAGCGGCGCTCTGCGAGCGTCGGAGCCTTTGGGTGGCGGGGCTCTCCGACATTTGCGGTTTCATCGGCTTTCCCGGCCTCGGGGCCGGAGTGCGACGGTCATAGACGCGCCGCTACAGGGAATGAGGTGCTTGTAGCGGCGCTCTGCGAGCGTCGGGGCCTTTGGTTGGCGGGGCTCTCCGACATTTGCGGTTTCGGTGGCTTTTCCGGCCTCGGGGCCGGAGTGCGTCGGATCAGGGAATCGGCACGTCCTGTCCCTTCCGCCAAGCGAACGCGATGGCAATCCCCGCCAGCAGGCCGCAGAGGTGTCCTTCCCAGGAGACACCGGCGCGGGTGGGGAGCACGCCCCAGAGGATGGAGCCGTAGAGCGCGACGACGATCACCGCCTGGAGCACGGCCGCGAGGCTTCTTTCCACCCAACCCGCCGCCACCAGATACCCGAAGTAGCCGAAGATCAATCCGCTGGCTCCCACATGGACGGTGCCGGATTTTCCGATCAGCCAGACGCCGAGTCCGCCGAGAACCACGATCCCGGCGGTGACGCCCCAGAACCTTCCTTCGCCGTGTCCGGAAACCAACAGGCCAAGGACCAGAAACGGAATGCTGTTGGCCGCAAGGTGCGCCCATCCGGCATGGAGAAACGGCGCCAACAAGATGCCCGGCAGCCAACCGGTCTGCCGCGGCCGGATGCCGAACCGGTCCAACTCCAGCCAACGGCCGCCCACCGCATCGACGAGTTCGACCGCCCACATCGCCAGCAGCAACCCGCCGACAATGACCAGCGCGCGCCTGAATCCGTCTCGCGGGAGTTCGGGACCGGTGGTCATTGGCGAAGGGGCGTCGGGTTGAAAGCGGCCCGCCGTCGTCACGCCACCGGGACCAGCTTGTAGGGGTGGGTTTGTTTCGAATTCCAGTGGGCGACGTAGAGGTTGCCTTCCGGATCGAGGTGGACGTCGTGGCAGTTGAGGAACGGTTTGGGTTCCAGGTTGCGATAGAGTGCGGACTCGCCCTCGGCGCCGGCGGTGGGCGGGGTGCCACCTATCAGGGAGACGGGCTTGTTGTCCTTGTCCAGCACCATGACGAAGCCGCGGAAGTCGGATCCCCAGGACAGGCGGCCCGAGTTGATCACCGCGAAGAACAGATTTTCGCCGTGTACCACCGGTCGGCAGATCCATGCGCCGGGAAAATCCACGTGGCCGAGGTTTTTGCCGTCGAGAGACAGGGTGAAGAGCTTGTTGGCGGCGCGCGAGGTCACCAGCAGCCGGGGATCGGCCGGATTCCGATTGTCATAGGCCACGCCGTGGATGCAATTGAACCCCTCGTGCCGGTAGGCGCCTTTCAGCACACCCTTCGCGTCGTAATGGGTGAGCCAATTCGAACCATACCCATCCGCCACATAGAAGTCCCCGTTCGCCGGGTTCACCGCGGTTTCCGTGGGGCAGAACTGCTGTTCCTTTTCATATTTTCCGCTGTCCTTGGGCCATCCGATCGTCATCACTTCCTTGCCCTTCATGTCCAGTTTGACCACGATGCGGCGCTCGGTGTCGGTGATCCAGAGGAATTCCTCGCCGTTTTCATCGGAAATGTTCAGGCCGTGGATGCCGGGGTAGGTGGTGCCGAAGGTGCGGACGACCTTGCCGTCGGGGGAAAACTCGATGAGATTGTTGTCCGTGTGGGTGGTGCATAGGATCATGCTGCCGGAGCGGGTGCGGGCGAACTCGTGGCAGTCCTTCACCTTGACCTCGCCGCCATTTTTCCGGAGCGAGAAATCCGGGACCCTGCGGTAGCGGAATTTTCCCTGTCCCAAAACCGTGGGATCGGCGTCGGCCGCCAACGCGATGCCCGCCCCGAACGGGGCGGCTGCGGCGGCGGTGAGGGTGCTGGATAGAAACCGGCGGCGGCTGATGGAATCGTGGGTCATGGTCGCGGACGATACACGGTACGCCGCCGGAGTCAATACGCGGGATCGGGGCGCTCCGGTTTGGCCGTCTCGTTTCGGGAAATCCGGCATTGACGGACCGCCTTGGCGCGGGTTGTCTCCGGCATGTCCGCTGACGCCCGCCAGGACTTCGCCCTTGCCTTTCTGAGCATCCTTTTCGAAGGGGCTCCGTTCATTTTGCTCGGGACACTGATCAGCGGGTTTCTCGATATCTATCTGCCGCCCGGCGCGATGGACCGCTTGCTGCCGAAAAACCGCACGCTGGCGGTGGTGGTGGCGGGGTTGCTGGGCGCGGTGTTTCCGGTGTGCGAATGCGCGGTGGTACCGGTGATCCGGCGGTTGGTGGGAAAAGGCCTGCCGGTTTCCTGCGCGCTCACCTACATGCTCGCCGCGCCGATCGTGAACCCGATCACCGCGCTGAGCACCTGGAAAGCCTTCCAGGGCCAGCTTCCGGCGGTGATGACCGGTTCGCGACTGCTGCTGGGGTTTCTGATCGCGGTGTCCGTCGGCCTGATCACCGCCCGGCTATCCAAGAAGACCATTCTGAAACCCAGCCTCGCCGCGAGTCTCGATGCCGCGGAAAGCCCGCCGCCGTCTTCCGCGAAGTGCGGGGATCACGACCACACCGACGACTGCTGCGGCCACGACCACGGCCACGAGCATCAGCATGATTGCGGCTGTCACGACCACGGCTGCGGCTGCCACAGCCATGAAGGCGGCGACGGTCGGCTAACGGCCGCGTTTCGCTCGGCCCTGAAGGACTTCGTGGATGTCGGGGTTTATTTTTCCATCGGCGTGGCCATTACCGCGTTGTTCAACACCGGCATCGCCCCCGGAGCCAAATGGTTGGATTCCGTGGCCGCCAATCCCACCGCCGCGCCGGCCGCGCTGATGGCGCTTGCGTTCATTCTGAGCCTGTGCAGCACGTCGGACGCCTTCATCGCCGCCACGCTGGCCAAGTTTTCCTGGGCCGCGAAACTCGCGTTCCTCACCTTCGGCCCGATGATGGACGTGAAACTGATCTTCCTCTATCAGTCCGTGCTGAACAAACGGTTCATCGTGACCCTGGGAGTGGGGCTTTTCCTCGCCATCGGCGGGCTTTCGCTGCTGTGGCAATACCTCGTCGTCAGCCATTTTCTGCCATGAACCCGCGTGCCCGCCGCATTCTGTTTTCCCTGGCCGTGCTCGTTTGGAGCGGGGTGATGCTGTACTTTCACGCGTCCGGCCGGATCAACCGCTACCTCGCCCCGGATTTCCGTCCGCTGGTTTTGATGGGCGGGCTCGGGCTCGCGGTGCTCGGGCTTTTCAACCTGCTCACCGCCGGGCAATCGGCCGCCTGCGACCACGACCACGGCCCGGACGGGGTCTCCCATGACCACGAAAGCTCCGACCTCCACCCGCTGCTGGCCTTCGCCCTGATGGTGGTGCCGGTCCTGTGTGCCACCGCCTGGACCCGCGACGAGTTTTCCGCCGCCAGCCTCGCCCGCAAGGGGCTCTACGACTCGCCGGGCGACCTACAGACCTCGCTGATCGTCAATATCCCGCCGCTCACCCGCGAGCTGATCGCCCAACGCTACCCGGCCACCCCGGACGGCTACCACCCGCTCAGCCTGATCGAGTTGTTCTTCGCCACCGGCGACCGCGAGATGCAGGGCGTGCTCGAAGGCCTCAAGGTGGAAACCGAGGGGCGCTGGATGGAAGAGCGCGCCAACAACCCGAACGGCACCCGCAAGCGACTCTACCGCCTGTTCCTCACCTGTTGCATCGCCGACAGCCGGGCCATCCCGATCGTCCTCGAATACGGCAAACAACCGCCCGAATACCCGGAAAACGACTGGGTGAAAGTGGCCGGAACCATGAAATTCCAGATGGAGGATGGCGCGCTCCAGGCGGTCTTGCACGTGGACCGCACCCTCGCCGCCGACCCACCCTACGAGGAGACCTTCCTCCGGAAAAACCACATGCTGCCCCGGTGATTCCGGAGAAATCGGCCGGAATTTTGAAAATTCCGCAAAAATCGGCTTTACACCCGCCCCCGGCGTGCTAGCCTCCGCGCCCCGGCGGTGCGCCGGACATCTTCAACCAACCAGCCTACCGCTTCTCAGCCATGAAAGTCCTATCCTCCCTCTCCTCCGCCAAGCGCCGTCACGCGGATTGCCAAGTCGTGAAGCGCAAGGGCACCGTCTATGTGATCTGCAAGTCCAACCCGAAGTTCAAGGCCCGCCAAGGCGCCACCCCGGGCACCCGCCTTTCCAAGAAGGGCCTGTAACGCGCAGAATACCACCATTTTCCAAGAACAAAGCGGCTCCCCGGAGCCGCTTTTTTCGTAGCCGCGCTCGTGAGAGCGTGGTCTCCCCGTGGCTGAGGCGTCTCGCCTCAGTCCGTCACCGGTGCGTCTCGCACCGGTGCCCGGCAGACCTCCCGGCCACCTTCTCACGAAGGCGGCTACGAAGTTCACCTCCCAATAACAAATAACCAATAACAAATAACTGCGGCGCAGCCGCGCAGGGGAAGCATGCTGATCACCAGAAAATACGTCGCGGAAATCGAATTGAAGCGGGGGGAAGTCGAATCCTTTGACCGCTATCCGTTTTCGCTGGCAGCCGTCCGGTCACTGGAGCGGCTGGAATTTCATCCCGCGGTTACATTTTTGGTCGGGGAGAACGGGTCGGGCAAATCAACGCTGCTGGAGGCGATCGCCGTGGCCTGTGGTTTCAATGCGGAGGGCGGTTCGCAGAATTTCAGGTTTGGAACCCGTGAGAGCCATTCCGAACTGCACCGATATCTGCGGGTTTCACGCGGCCACCCTCGGCCGCGCGACGGCTTCTTTTTCCGGGCCGAGAGCTTTTTCAACGTCGCGACCGAAATCGAGAGACTCGATTCGGAACCGGGTCCCGCCCCTCCGATCGGACCGGCCTATGGCGATCGCCCGCTCCACGAGCAATCCCATGGCGAATCGTTTCTCGCTCTGGTGCTCAACCGTTTCCGCGGTCATGGCCTCTATCTGTTGGATGAGCCGGAGGCCGCTCTGTCACCCAAACGCCAACTTGCGGTGCTGACGCGGATCCATGATTTGGTTCGCGAAGGGTCGCAGTTCGTCATCGCCACCCATTCGCCGATCCTGATGGCCTATCCCGAATCCGTTATCTATCAGTTTTCCCCGGCCGGCATCGAGTGCGTCGCGTTCGAGGAAACCGAGCATTACCGGATCACCCGGAACTTTCTGTCCAATCCCCAGCGGACGCTCGGAATTCTGTTCGGGGACGATGCCGACGGCGAATAATGCATCGTGAATGAGGCGTTCGATGCCATGTCGCCTGGCGAAGGCCGTTACGGCGGCACCTGTGTTCCGAGCCAATAATCCACCGTTTTCACGGAACGTTCGATACCAAGTTGGCAGTGGACGAAGACGCGTCGGCCAGCCGCGAGTTGTCCGGTGATGAAGGTCGCCGCCGCATCCAATTGGGATGGGTGCGGGGCGACGAGGTCGAGCATCGGGATATTGCGATAGACCGCGCGTTCCCTGAAAGCGACCGGGGCGTTGCTTTCGGAAGTGAGGTCGAGGACGGACAGCGGGCCCTCTCGCACGAGCAGTTCCGCCTCGCGCCGGTTTGGCTTGCGACCCACCCAAACGCCCGGTGCCACCTCCCGCCAGCCGGGCACGCGTGCGAGCCATTTCCGTTGGACGATCCACCGCACGAGAATCACCGGCAGCAGACACCACTCGGCCGATGGCGACAGCGTGCCGTTTTCCTTTCCTAACAATGAAGCGCGTCCGGTGGCGTAGGCCAGCGCGATGATGCCACAGGCCGCCGCCGGCCATGCGAAGCCGATCCACCCGAACGAAAGTGCGGCGCACGCAAGCGCGCCCGCGCCGTAGCGATAGGCAAGTTTCGCGGATGGCGTGGCCACCCAATCCGCCTCCCGGTCACGGATGACCGCGGCGACGAGCCACCCCATCAGAAATCCGGTGGCCACGTCCACCAGGTGGTGCTGCCACACGAGCAGCGTCGAGAGACCGATGAGAATGAACCAGATCTTCGCCACCTTGCGCGTCCATCCGGTGAGCCGCGCGCCATAGACAATCCAAACGAGCGACCTCAGGCTGATGTGCAGCGAGGGGGCCATGTTGTAGGGCATGTCGTTTTGATAGAGAAGGGTGAACAGCGGTGCCGTCCACCCCTCGGGAACCGGCCGTGGCAGCCCCGCCTTGAGAGGGAAGATCAGAAAGCACGCCCCGCTGGCGAGCGTCACCGCCACCAGACGCATCGTGAGCAGGTTCAGCTTCGCGCGCGAAGCGCACAGGAAAAACGCGCCGCAGAAGAACAGGTCCAGCGACCAATAGGGGATAACCATTTCCCGAACGAACGGAATGTGCCTCTCCCAGGAAAACATATAGACTCCCACATCGGACCGGGTGGATGTGAAACGGTTGCAGCCCCCGTAAACCACGACAAACACGACCGCGCACAGCGCCATGCGCCAAAGGGCGCTCCATCCGAGTCCGGGTTCCCGGCGGGTTGGCGCGCTCATGCGGGTTTGCGGGCCAGCGCCACCGTGAAAATACCGAAGTCGTCCGTCCACTGCCATTCTTTCGCGAATCCGGCGGCTTCCGCCAGCGCGTCCATTTCCCCTTGCGGCCGGCGTCGCATGATCCATGGCTTGCCATCGCGGTTGGTGAGCACGCGCGCGATCATTTCCACCTGCGGATGCCACGGCTGGCAGGTGTAAACGAGCCAGCCGCCCGGTGGCAGTGCCTGGAACAGTCCGGCCAGCGAGCGGTCCAGCAACGCGTTGTCCGGAAACAATTCATAAAGCCCCGACACCACTGCGACCGATGGCTTCGGATCCACCGCCGCGAGCGACGCCGTGTCAAACGCATCGCCTCGCTCGTGGGTGATGCGGTCGGCCAGATTCTCCCGCTTTGCGGCCGCCCGGCCGGCATCGAGCGCGGACGCGCTCCAGTCGCGGCACAACACGCTGAGTTCCGCGCCGTATTCCGGATCGGATAGAGCATCCAGCAGATAGCGTCCCGCGCCACCGGCGATGTCCATGATCCGCGGAGGCAAGCCCGCATCCCGGACGCGCGCGAGCGCGTGGCGGAGCGCCGCGCGGATGCACTCCCGGCGCTGGCGGATCCCCCGCCAGCCGATGGCGTCCAAATAGCCGCGGTCGATCCATTTTCCTAACACCAACGAGCCGCGCGCCCAGTTGGCGTAAACGTGGTCCAGCGACTCACCCGAATCAAACCCGGTGGCGTGGCCGATGCGGATGCCCTCGCTCAGACGGCCCAGCGTGCCTAACGACAATCTCTGGATGGCGAACGAAACCGCCTTGGGCGAAAGCGCGGGGAGCGGTTTGCACAGGGATGCGTATTCCGCATTGGTGGCCGGATGGGAAAGATCCGCCTCGAGGCGTCTCGCCGTAGGCGCTTGGGAAAAGCAGGCGGTGCAGAACTTCCGGATCGCGTCCGTCACTTCGTCGCGGCATAGGTCGTGGAACAACCCGTGCCGTGCGTCGGCCAGGAAGATATGTTCCTTGCGATCGCACCCGTAGGCATCGAAAAACCGTTTCAGCGGAGCGGGTTTCACCACTTTGTCGTCTCCGGCACTGAACAGCAACAGCGGACGGTCCATCACCGCGGCATCCTCAACCACGCGGCGCGAGGTATCAAACAGATCGATCAGAATGCGCGCGGAGATGTCCTTGGAAATGGTGGTGTCCGCATCGTAGATCGCCGCCTGTTCCGGATCGCGGGTGAGCCAGGAACCGCGCACATAACTTTTTATGGTGGATCCCGGACGGATTTTTTCCAACATCCTGATAGATGCGAGGGCGCCCGGCACGATGAGATTCACTTCGAACGCGGGCGCGGCCAGCACGACGCCCGCCAGCGGCGGCGCGTAGTCATGCACCCACGCGGCACCCACCACCGCGCCCACGCTGTGGGCCACCAGCACGGTGCGCGCCGGATCGAGGCTGTGGTGCTCCCGCAGATGGTGATAGAAGGTTTCCAGATCCCGCACATAGGTCATGAATCCGGTGGCGTGGCCGCGTTTTCCGGGGGACTGTCCGTGGCCGCGCGCCTCCCACGCGTAGATGGCCGTTTCGGGAATGGTTAGTCGGGGGATTGCGGTGTCCCAGCGGTCGGCATGCTCATGGCCGCGGTGGAGAAGAATGAGCGCGCGGGTGGCGTTTTCGGGTTGCCAGGCTTTGTAGTGGAGTTGGATCCCATCGTCGGTGGTGAATTGGAGGCGCGTGTTCATGGCGATGGTTTTGATTTGAGGTTGGAGGCCAGGCGGCTAACCCGCCGCCAGCCGGTGATGAGGATGCCCGCATTGATGAAAACGAGCGCCCAGAATAACAACGGCCAAGCCTGCCCCGAAATTTCAAGGCACAGCATTCCAATACAGGCTGCCGTTACCGTGGCCATCCGGTGCGGTTTGGCCATGGGGCCCCGGAAATCGTTCTCGCCGGTTAGGCTCGCGCCCATCGCGCGGATGTAGGCGGTCCCGATCGCTCCGCAAGCGGCGGCCCATCCGAGCGCGATGCCTGCCGCCGATCCCTCCGCGTATCCCAGGGGAGCCAGAATGAGCGCGTCGGCCAGACGGTCGGGAAGCTCGTTGAAAAGCTCACCCGTGGGCGATTTGAGGCCGCCTTCCACGGCGAGCATGCCATCCATCAGATTGCAGAGCAGGCGGATTTGGACGCATGCGGCGGCGACCAGCCAGATCCACGGGAATTGGGGAAGGGATGGGGTGAGAAACAGACAAACTCCCGCTCCGGCGGCGAATAGGAGACTCAGGAGCGAAACCGTGTTTGGTCGCAACCCGAGGCGCAACAAAACCCTCGAACAGGTGCCGGCCCATGTCGTGCCCCTGGATTTCAGCGGCCTTCGTGCGGAGTTCTCGTCAACCATCCATGCAAGATGGCGCATCATTCGCGCGAAGTCAAGGGCGGGGCGCTGATGCCGCTGATCCATTCCGGCACCCGTTTCACCACTGCCACGGCGTCAGCCATTGCCGGATCCACTCCGGAAGTTCTAACGAAACAGCGAGGCGGGTGCCAAAGGCGAAACCGGTGGCATGGAAAAACAACGGTACTGAGAATAGCAGCGAATCCAACCGGTCGAGTACACCACCGTGGCCCGGGATTCCCCGGCCCCAGTCTTTCGCGCCAAGCGACCGCTTCACCGCGGACATCACCAGGCCGCCCAGGAAGCCGGCCACGACCAAAAGCGCCGACATCAGGGCCGCCTGCCCCGGTGTGAACGGTGTCGCCCACCAAAGACCGGTGCCAAGCGCCACCGCGGCGGTTCCGCCAAACAGAAATCCCTCCCGGGTTTTCGACGGACTCACTTTGGGCGCGATCGGGTGTTTTCCGAACAGTTTGCCGAAGATATATTGGAACACATCGCTCAACTGCGTCACCAGCACCACAAAGCAAAGCAATTTGGCGTTTTGCCCCTCGTAGCCGGGGATTGGCAGATAGAGCAGCATCGGCAGATAGCTCAGGAAATAAACGCAGGTTAGAACGCCCCATTGGATGCGGGCCGTGCGTTCGAGGAAGCGGTCGGTATCTCCCGCCAGCGCGCCGCGCACCGGAATGATCACAAAGGCGTAAACCGGTATCCAGATCAGGAACATCCCATACCACGGCAGCCACGCGAAGATCCAATGCACGGGCAGGATCACGAAAAACACCAGCGCCAGCGTCCGGTGGTCGCCTTTGACGAGCGGTGACAGCGTGAGAAACTCCCGCAATGCCAGAAACGACAGCAGCGCCCACAATCCGAACAACCCGCTTCGCCCGAGTGCCAGCGAGATGCATAACACGCCCGTCATCCACCACCAGGCGTTCACCCGTTGGCGCAGGTTCACCATGGTTTGCGTGCGGCCGTGCTTTCGCGTGAGCAGCGCGCCGACCAAGGTGGCTGCGGTGAGCAGGGCGATTACGCCGCCTAGCAAACAGAGCAGTCCGGGATCATTCATGGGATGGAACGAGGTTGCCGCTGGCGAGCCGGATTACGGCTTGGCGCGCGCGTTTGAGGAAGTCAGCTTTGGGCTCGTGCTCCGTGATCTGCGGCAGCGGTGCGCCGAAAACGGCCTGCCCGATCAACGGCACCGGCAGGTGTTCGCCTTTGGGCAGGATCCGGTTGAGATTTTCCAGATAGACCGGAACCAGTGGCACCGCCGGATGTCTCTGGGCCAGATGATAGAGGCCGGGTTTGAAGAGGCCGATTTCGCCCGTTTCGCTGCGCGTGCCTTCGGGGAAAACGATGAGATTCGATCCCGCGTCGAGCGCGGCAAGCATCGATCCCAGCGGGTCGGCGGATTTCATGTGGGCCGGATCGCGGGGAATGAGCACCGCGTGGAATACCCGTCCCGACAACCACCGCCGCAGAGGGCCGCGCGTCCAGTATTCCGCCGCGGCAACCGGCCTGGTCCGGGCGCGGACATCGCCGGGTAGCGCGGCCCATATTACCAGCGCGTCGAGGTGGGACGAATGGTTGGAAAAATACACTCGGGGAGAAGGATCCTCCGCTTCGTGCGTCATTCTAACGCCGGTGGCGAGTCTTACAACGAATGCGAGAAGGGTGCCGGTCATGTGCGGATGCGTGTTAGGCTGAAGGCTTCTCGCGGCGGAGGGGTATGTGGTTTCCATCCGCCTTACTTCAGCACCAGCGTCGCGCTGCCGCATTGGCTGGCGTCGGGGCGGGAGGTTAGGCCTTGTTGGATGGCGGCGATGGTTCGCGGGACCTTGCCTTCGTGGACGGTCTTGCCGTTCACCTTGACTGATAGCGGTTGGTCGAGGTCGAGCAGGGTGTCGGACAGGTGCAGGGTGAGGCCGGCCGGGACATCGCCTTCGATGGTGATCTCCCGTCCTTTGGGCGTGGCGGTGATCCGTTGGCCGGCTTTGGCGGATCCGGCGGGGATTTGCAGCCAGTAGAGACGGTCGTGGGTGACATCGTCCTGATACCAGACGATTTTCTCCGGCCACGGGTTGCGGGTGAATTTGGCCATCCACGGCACGGATTCGGCGTCCTTGAGGTTCATCCAGTGGCCCATGCCCTCGTAGATTCTAACCATGTGAACGTAGCCTTTGGGATCGGCCTTGTTGAGTTTGTCCAACTCCTCGCCCTTGGCCTTGGCGATCTTGTTGCGGTCGTAGGCGGCGTCGTTTCCACCCATGAAGATGGCGAATGGCAGGTTGCGCAGGCCGTCGAGCTTGGACTCGTTGGGGTGCCCGGCCATCATCGAGGCGGCGGCGAAACGATCGGCCATGCGGGGAGCGATTTGCCAGACGCCGTCGCCGCCGGCGGAGTAGCCCATCAGATAGACCCGGTTGGGATCCACGCCGCGTACCGCGACCATGCCCTCGATGAGCCGGACAAACAGCGGGTCCACATGCCCCTGGTGCCAGAGGTCCCAGGAGTCGCCGGGCGCGCGCGGGGCAACGTAGACGCCTTCTTCCGGTTGATAGAGGCGGATTTGATTCTGCCATTGCTGGTCGTTCACCGCGGGCGGGGCGCCGCCGCCGCCGTGCATGGAGATCCACAGACTGCGCTTGCCCGGTTCGGCCTTGCCGAATTCTTTCTCCAGCCACTTGAGGGTTTTGCCGTCGATGGTGATCGCTTTTTCATTGATTTCCGCCTTGCGCTCCTTGGCAAGCTCCGCCTGGCGTTCGGCGGCGAGTTTGGCGATCACGGTTTCGGCCTGCGCCTTGGTGAGTTCGGCGGCGGGTGGCGTGCCGCGGGTCGCGGCGGGTGCTTCCAGCCATTTTTGGACGGCCGCTCCGTCGTCGGGTTTGGCGGTGGAGGCCGAACCGCTCCGGGTGGACGGTTTGCAGGAAACCGCGGCAGCCGCGGCCAACAACAGAATCGCGCGAGTCATCATGCGCTGAGTCCAGCGCACGGCGCACCCGTTGGCGAGTAAAATGTCCGGCCGTTCAGCCGTTGAGCGCCCAACCCTGGCGGTATTTGCGCCCTAGCAGCTCGTTGGCCTCGGGCGCGTTGGTGACTTTTCCGGCGACGGGATCGTATTCCAGCTTCTTGCCGACCCGATAGGCGACGAGGCCCAGCAGCATCTGCTCGATCATGTTTCCGCTGTATTCGAAGTCGCAGGCGGTCTTGCGCGACGGTTCGCGGCAGGCGTCGAGCCATTGTTTCTGGAAATGTCCCATCGGCGGGATCACGGTCTGCGGGGTCCGCTGTTTCAGATAGGTCAGGTCGCCGCCGTCGCCCACCGGCAGCAGGATGCGCGACTCGAAGTCGGCAATCAGGAAGCCCTTGCTGCCCTTGAACATCGCGCCGTGGTCGATCGCCTTGAGATCGATGGCGCGGTTGGGCGAGCGCGGCATCACGCCGCCCTGATACCAACCCACGCGAATCGGTCCGCGCCAATCGTTGGCCGGGTGTTCGAAATGCGACTCGCACTCGACCGGGGTCACATCCGGATTGAATGCCTCGCCCTTCGCCTCCGCGGAGGTCGGCAGTTTGGCGTCGATCGCGTTCCAGAGCAGGTCCATCGTGTGGCTGCCCATGTCGCCGATCTGGCCCGCGCCGAAGTCCCAGAACATGTTCCATTCCAGGCAGTTCATGCCACAGCCACCGGTGAAATACGCCGGATTGTAGGGGTGCTCCGGTGCCGGCCCGAGCCACAGATCCCAGTTGAAACCGGCGGGCGGCTGGCCTTGGGCGGGCCAATATCCCTTGCGGCGGATCTGGCGGTTGCCCCACGCGAAGGCCGCTTGCAGATCACCGATCGCGCCGTCTCGGATCAGTTCGCGGACGCGGTTGAAATTGGCGAATTCGTGACGCTGCATGCCGACCTGTGTGGCCAGTTTGGCCTTTTTGCCGAGCCAGTTCGCCCGCACGATCCGCGCTTCCTCCACGGTGATTGCCAGCGGCTTTTCGCAATAGACATGCAGGTCGCGGTTGAGCGCCCAGTTGGCGATGAACGCGTGGGTGTGGTCGGCGGTGCAGATCACCACGGCGTCGAGATCCTTTTGCTCAAGGCACTTCCGCCAGTCGGTGTAGGTTTTCGCGTTGGGGAACCGCTTCAGCGCGTCGGCGAAACGGGTCTCGTTCACGTCGCAGAGGGCGACGACGTTTTCATGCGCCAGCGAATCGTAGTGGGCGGTGCCGCGGCCCCACACGCCGATCAGCGCGATGTTGAGCTTGTTGCTAGGGGCATTCTGCCCGCGCAGGGTGCCGCTGGGCAGCAGGGTGAGTCCGGCGAGAGTGGAGGTGTTGATAAACTTACGGCGGTTCATGGCATTGGGGTTTGGTGGTTGGGAATGAAGTCCACCGCGCGGATACGGGGGATGTGGCGGATTCTTTCACTCCTGGCCACAATGCCGCCGGGCCCCTCCGGACGGTTGGGTTTACCCGAAATCTTCCTGGCGATCGCGCAAGCGCGGTAAGATCCACCGTCCGCCCTGCGTTTCAGCCGGAAGAACTGCCCATGAAAACAAAATCCCATCTCGCTGGAATCACCCTGTCGGTCTTCCTTTCGGCATTTTCCATCGGTCAATCCGCCGAACCAACCGCGATTGATCCAACGGCGACATTCGCGGCCGGGAGGCGTTCGGCGCTGGTTGATTCGGCCCGCCAATTGAAGAACGCGCCCGTCTTCAGCGCCGGTCGCGGCAAGGAGCTCGGTGATTTCAAGAGCGGAATCCACACGATGACGAGCGCCGGCCTGGAACGCAAATACACCATCGATATTCCGGCCGATTACGACAAAAACAAACCCTATCGGCTGATCTTCGCCATGCACATGATGGGCGGGCACATGGATACCATGGTGAACAACAAATTCTACGGCCTGAAGACCTATGCGGAAAAGGGCAAGGTCCCCTGCATCTTCGTCGCGCCCGAGGGTTATACCGACCAGACTCCGTGGCGGGGTCGTGACGACAAGGATCACGTCTTTTTCGCCGACATGCTCGCGCTGTTCAAGGACAAGCTGAGCATTGATACCTCGCGGGTGTTTTGCTGCGGTTTTAGCTTCGGCGCGATGGTCACCTATTCGCTGTCGCTGGATTTCCAGAAGGACCTGCGCGCGGTCGCCTGTTATGCCCCGGCCAACTGGAACATCTATCTCCCCGCCAACAAGCGCGAACCGCTGGCATTCTTCAGCACAACCGGCACCCAGGACGGCCTTTGCAAGTGGGTCAACAACGACGATCTGAAACAAGGCGCGAAATATTGTGTTCTAACCCATCTCGAAGACAACGGTGTGAAAGCAACTCCCAAAATCCCGCTGGCGACCACTCCCAAACACGTCACCACCGAGTTCAAGGGTTGTCCGAAGGAATATCCGGTCCTGTTCGGATCCTTTGTCGGCGGGCACACGGACAACGTGCGCGATCCGGGATCGGACGTGAACTGGATCGCCAGGGAAACCTGGGATTTCTTCATGCGGTTCTGACTTGCCATCGGGCTGGGGAAGGGAATGGAGGTGCCGGTGATGAAGAAACCGGCGTTCCACTGGCATCGACGCTAACAGAGCGCCGATACAGGCTATTCACTCGCGGACTGTAGCGCCTGGCGACGCGGGTTTGCCGGAAGCGGCCGCGCCGACGGGCTTTGAGGTTCCGTTCCAAGGGCTATCCTTTGCCAGCCGGAGGAATGGGGTTTCCGGAAGGCTGCCGTCCGGCTTGCGCGGTGCGGTTAGGAGATCCTCGTCGAGGCTCAGGAAGTCCTTTTCGGTGGGCTTTTCGCGACGTTCCCACGAGTTTCCGGAGATCTTGCAGGCGGCCGCATCCAGGTTTCTAACCTCGCGGGTGGTGCCGAAGGATAGATTGTTGAGGATCACATGGCCGAAGCCGTCGGTATCGGCCGATGCGTCCGGTTTGCGGCAGAGGAAATTGTAGTTCACGGTGTTGCGGTAGGCGCTGTTGTGGATCCAGTCGATGCCGCCGGGGTGGTGGTTGGCGTAGAATCCGGCGGCGCGGTTGCGCACGGCGACGCAGTGTTCCACGCGGTGGCGAGGGACCGGATCGGGAAACCGGGTGGACGGATCCACGCCATAGCCGCCCGCCTTGAAGCCGTTGCCGTCGCCGCGTGGTTTCATGTCGGAGGAGTATCCGTTGAGGAATGCCCAACAATTGATGAACGCCACCCCGCCGGTGTCGCTGATGCAGTCGAAGCCGTCGTCGCTATTGAACCACGCGCGGCAGCCTTTGAAGACATTGTTGCCGCCGCCGCGCGGAACGTGGCAGCCGAAACCGTCGGTATTGCCGCCGCGGCCGCCCTCGGAGGTGAAATCGTGGTTCCGATAGGCATCGCAGTTGAGCACCAGATTGTCGCTTCCGCGGGTGATGAACAGTCCGATCGCCTGGCCGTCGTGCATGCTCAGGTTCTCGTAAACGTTGTGGCTGCCGTGGTTCTCGAAACAGATCGACTGCGTGTGACCGGTGGCGGTGACCTGGACCCCTGTCACCTCGATCCCTTTCAGATGGATCCACGATCCGAAAACCCGGAACGCGCTGATCCGCAGGCCGGGAGGTTTCACATCCGAGCAATCGAACACCGGACGCTCGCCCGGATAGGCAAGGTAGCGGATCGGTTTTTCCTTGGCACCGCTTTTCCCCAACAGAAAAATCGCCGCCAGAAAACGGTCGCGGGACATGATCGATTTCTCGGTCAGGCGATACGTTCCGCCGCGCAGATAGGTCGTGTCGCCCGGTGACATCGCCTGTTGGGCCCTGCCGATCGTGGCGAACGGGCGCTCCTTGGTTCCCGGATTGGCGTCGTCACCGTTGGGCGCCACGCAGAAATTCGCGGCTGCGGCGGTTAGGGCGACCGCGGTCCACGCCATCGCTGCCGCACCCAGGGTGCGAAGTGGAAAACGGCGGTAGGGCAG
This sequence comes from Verrucomicrobiota bacterium, assembly GCA_017301995.1. GTDB lineage: Bacteria > Verrucomicrobiota > Verrucomicrobiia > Verrucomicrobiales > Akkermansiaceae > Luteolibacter. The sequence continues at coordinate 146,897 of JAFLEH010000002.1, forward strand.
GGGAGTCATGGCGGCGCGGGAACCGTCGCACATGTGGCCCCATTCCGCCAATCACCTAATTGGGTTAGCCGGGGGGGGGCGTGGATTTGAGATTTCAGATTGCGGAACGATTGGTCTTTCATTTGAAAACCTCCCGTCCGTTTCCGCGTAGGGTGTCGGATGAAACGCAGACGATTTCTGGAAAAGTTGGCCGGTGGGGCGGTGCTGGGCACGGCCGGCACCCTTGGGACCGCAGAGGGAAAACCCCAGCCGGTGATCCCCCCGCTCGATGGGCCGCTTTTGAAAACCCCGGCGGCGCTGATGGCCCCCCGCGCCGACGGCATCGAGGTGGTGTGGGCGGTGGACCGCCTCTGCCGCGGCTGGGTCGAGTGGCAGTCGGCCGATGGAACCAAGGGCAAGGCCGCAGCGGATCCGTTCGGTTTTGTCCCCCAGGGTGACCAAATCATCCGCGTGCGGGTGGACGGACTCAAGCCCGGCACGGAATACCGGATCCGCGCGGTGGTGGAATCCGGCGACGGCCAGGCCGCCCGCGAGGAAGGCCCGTGGCGGAAATTCCGCACCCTCGATCCGGTAGCCAAGACGACCCGGTTCGTGGTTTGGAACGACACCCACCAATGGGCCGACACCATCGGCAAACTTCACGAGATCACGCCCACCGACACCGATTTCATGATCTGGAACGGCGACACGTGCAATGACTGGCATGAGGAGGCGTGGCTCACACCCACGCTGCTGCATCCGGGCGGGTGCGACGTCACCGCCGGTCGGCCGGTTTTTCTAACCATGGGAAACCACGATACCCGCGGCAAATGGGCGTTCAAGGTGCCCGAACGCATCGCCACCCCGGACGGCAGGCCGTTTTACGCCTTCCGCAGCGGTCCGATGGCGGTGATCTGCCTCCACACCGGTGAGGACAAGCCGGACGATCATCCGAGTTTCGGCGGTCGGGCGGCCTTTGAAATGCTGCGCCGCGAGCAGGCCGAGTGGCTTGGAAACGTCACGGCTCGACCGGAGTTCCGCGATGCGCCTTACCGCGTGGTGTTCTGTCACATTCCGCTGCGGTGGACCAAAGAAGCGCCCGCCCTCGCCTACGACAAGGGAGCCTACGATGCCTTCAGCCGCGCCAGCCGCACCCAGTGGCATGACGCGCTGGTGAAATGGGGAACCCAGGTGGTCGTTTCCGGTCACACCCACAGCACCGCGCTGATCGCGGCCAACGGGGAGTTTCCTTATGTCCAGTTGGTCGGCGGCGGTCCCCAGCCGGAAAAGGCCACGCTCATTTCCGGCAGTGCCGACGCCAAAGCGCTGAAATTCACCTGCCGCGATCTCGCCGGAAAAGTCCTGCACGAGGTGGAGTTCAAGCCCCTGCGGCCGATCTAACATGCTTCTCGTTGTCTTTCCGCTTTTCCATCGGTCCGGCCCTTGCTAACTTCCGCGCATGCCAAACACCCGTGTGGATAGCGGAGACATGCTGATCGCGGCGCCCGTGCGCTGGGACGAGGCGTGCTTTGCCGTGCCCGCGGTGCGCGCGTTCGCCCGCTCGGGAATGCGGGTTGGCGTGCTGTGTCCGGACATCCAGCGCGCGTTTTGGGAAACTCTCCAAGGCCCGGCCGTCATCGCGTTTTCGGAAACCACCAACGCGAAAGCCCTCGCCGTCCGTCTAACCGGAAAATGGGAGGCGTTCGTCACATGGGAACCCGGCACCGCGGCGGACGCCGCTGCCCGGGCGAAAATCCCGCGACGCGTGGGCCCTGAAACAAAACCGCTGCGCAAACTCCTCACCCATCCGGTCGGCGGCCTCACCAAGCCCGGTCCGCCAGTCCACCGCGTGAGGGATTACCTCGCGCTGGCCGAGGCGCTCGGCCTTGCCACCTCACTTCCGGAGTTGTTCCAACCGGCGGATCTCGGGGTGAAACCGGAAACCGGCACCGTGTTGCTCTGCCCGGATTCGGATTTCGGACGCAGCTACGAATGGCCGCTCGACCGCTGGCTGGAGACCGCCAAGGCGCTCCAGGCCAGTCACCGGCGCGTCACGGCGGTCAATCTAACCGGCGGAGCGTCGCTCGGCGCGGCCCTGGCCCGCGAGATCGGCGGAGATACGCCGTGCGTGACCGCCGATCCGCTGACATCGGTGATGCCGCTGCTCGCCGTCCATCCGGTGGTGATCGCCGCCGATGGCTCGCTGCCGCACCTGGCGGCCCATGTGGGGGCCACCTGCGTCACGCTTTTCGGCCCCGGCGATCCGCAGTGGAAACGCCCGCTCGGACGCCGCCATTTTTCCGTCAGCCGCCACGTGGAATGTTCGCCTTGCCATCTGGTGAAATGCCCGCTGGACCTCCGTTGCCAGAAGGAACTCGAAATCCACCGCGTGTGGGACGCGATGCGCCAGGCGTTCGATCTAACGGACTAGGCGGGTCAACCGTGGTTCCCGCAGCCGCAGGCGGGCCGTTGGCACGGGCCCGGGTGTTCTCTATCCGGCTCGTTTCCTGACGGCTCGCAGCCGGGACAGATTCCGAAAAACTCCAGCTCATGATAGAGCCCGCGGTATCCGGTCTGCTGGCGGATCTGTTCCTCCAGCTCGTGCACCGGGCAAGGCGCGTTGATCGCGGTGATCGACCCGCATCCGGTGCAGATCAGGTAGTCGTTGTGGCGGTCCGGCAGCAGCAGCGTGAAATACGCCGCCCGCTCGTGAAGCCCTAACCGTCGCACGATTCCATGCTGCGCGAGCCGCTGCAACAGCCGGAAAACCGTGGCCTTGTCGCATTGGTTGGCCAGCCGGTCTGAGGCGGCCAGTTCGGTCAGGGTCATCGGACGTTCCGCGGCCAACAGCGTTTCCAACAATTCCTCCAGCGCCTTGGTGCGGCGGAGTCCGGCCTCGCGGCACCGGGCGATCACTTGATTGACGGCGGAGGGCATGATGGGAAGTTAGAATAGGGTGCCCTGGGGATCCGCCGGGCGCGGCGGCGGCGTCATGCCGACTTTTTCGTAGGCGGTTGCCATGGCCATCCGGCCGCGTGGCGTGCGCTGGATGAATCCCTGCATGATCAGAAACGGCTCGTGAACCTCCTCGATCGTCGCGGCGTCCTCGCCCAACGCAACCGCCAGCGAATTGAGACCCACCGGACCGCCATTGAACTTGACGATCAGCGCCTCTAGCAAACGTTTGTCCATTTCATCGAGCCCCTGGGAGTCGATCTCGATCATGGCCAGCGCGGCATCGGCCGTGGCACCGTCGATTTTCCCGCTTCCTCTGACCTGCGCGAAATCCCGGACCCACCGCAGCAGCGCGTTGGCCACGCGGGGCGTGCCGCGCGATCTCGCGGCGATTTCCAACGCTCCCGGCCGCTCGATTTCCACATCGAGCAATCCTGCCGACCGTTCGATGATCCGGGCCAGTTCTTCGTGGGTGTAGTAGTCCAGCCGGTTGATCAGCCCGAAGCGCGACCGCAGCGGCGCGGTGAGCATCCCCGAGCGGGTCGTGGCTCCCACCAGCGTGAATCGCGGCAGATTGATCTGGATCGAACGCGCCGAAGGCCCGGAGTCGATGATGATATCCAACCGGAAATCCTCCATCGCCGGATAGAGATATTCCTCGATCGACGGATGCAGGCGGTGGATCTCGTCGATGAAAAGGATATCGCCCTTTTGGATATTGGTCAGGACGCCGGCGAGGTCTCCCGCTTTTTCGATCTGCGGGCCGGAGGTCGTGTGGAGCTGGCTTCCGGCGGCCCGCGCGATCAGCGTGGCCAGCGTGGTTTTCCCCAATCCCGGAGGGCCGGAAAGAAGCACATGGTCCAGCACATCCCCGCGTTGACGGGCTGCCTCAAGCATCAGCAGCAGCCGTTCCTTCACCTTTTCCTGCCCCACAAACTCCGAAAACGCCGGCGGACGCAGCGACACGTCGAACGGCGTGGCTGGCGCGGCGGTGGCTTGTTGGTAAAACGTTTCGGGCATCGGCGGAAGGTCAGGCGGAGTCTGACCCGCCCCCGCCAAAGTTCCAAGCACGAAGTGCGGCCCCACCCGGTGCTTGCCATCCCGCCCGGCCGGGGCCAACCTCCCGCCTTTCCATTTTCATCATGCGACTCACCCTTTTCACTGGCGGCATCTGCGAAACCAACGGCTATCTGGTCGAAACCCCGGATGGCAATCTGCTCATCGATGCCCCGGAAGGCGTCTCCGACTGGCTCGCCCAGCGTGGCGCGCGCGTCGATCACGTGCTCCTCACCCATCAGCACTTCGATCACGTCCTCGATGCGGCGGCGCTCCAGGCCAAGGGCACGAAACTGCATGCCCTGGAGGAATATTCCACCGCCCTGACCCTCGAAAACCTCTTCGGAGGAGGCATGGGCGTGGCCGTGCCGCCCTATCGGATCGACCGCAGGCTCCCGCTTTCCCCCGAGCCGGCGCTTTCCGTCTGCGGGCTGGATTTCACGCTCTATCACATCCCCGGCCACGCGCCGGATTCCGTGGTGTTCCACCTGCCCGCGCTGGAACTCGCGTTTTCCGGCGACACCCTGTTTGCCGGATCGGTCGGCCGCACCGACCTCCCCGGCGGCAGTCAACAGCTTCTGCTGGATGGCATCGCCCGCGACCTTCTCACCCTCCCACCCCAAACCAAACTCCTCCCCGGCCATGGGCCTGGCACCACCGTGGAACGCGAAAAACGGAGCAATCCTTATCTTTGAAATCCGCCGCCTGCAAGACCGGGAGGTTCGGACAGCGTATCATCAAACCGGCGGTTGCAAAACCGTCCTCCACGCCATGAAAAGCCCGCACCATTCCCGCCCGGTTACGCTGGTCGCAACGGCCCTCACCCTCATCGCGGCGGCCGGTCTGTTTTGGCAACACCGGACTTACCGTGAGGAAATCGAACGACTTCGGAAATCCATGGCACAGGAGCGGGTTTCATCCAGATCGGCTTCCGCCACCGACTCCGATCACCGGCAAACAGCCCGCAAGCCTTCTTCGGCTGGGCAGGATCTATCCACCATCCTCGCCTTGCCTGATCCCGCCACCCGCATCCGCTCCCTGATCGCCTTCGCGGATACCGTCCCTGTCGCCAAAATCGCCGAGACCATCAAGCAACTCCGCGATTCTTCGCCCGATTGGGATCCGGACGCCCGCGCCGCGATCCATCTTCTTCTAACTCGTTGGGCCACCGAGGCTCCGGACCAGGCGCTCGCCAGTCTGCAAACCCTCGACCCCACCAAACACGGCGGTGATGCCACCAGCATCCTGTCCGGCATCGCGGCCACCGATCCGCTGCGCGCCGCAAAATGGCTTGAGGATCCGGACAACCGCATGACCGCGTTCCCCATCATCGGCCATTTTCTAGCGGGTAGCATCACCAAAGAGTGGGTCCGTCGTGATCCGTCCGCCGCGCTCGCGTGGGCGGAGAAACTCCCGGACAACCAGCGCATCGGCGCCTACGTCGCGCTCATGGGAACCCTTGCCAGCAGTGATCCCAGAACCGCGTCATCCCTCGTCACGAAACTCGAGGACGGCGGCCCGCGCCGCGAGGCGATCAAAAACATCGCCACTCTCTGGTCAAAACAGGCGCCCGAAGCGGCGATGGCCTGGGTCCAGACACTAACCGGCGACGACCGGCAATCGGCCCTCACCGAAACGCTCGGAGGATGGGCGTCCAAACAGCCGAAGGCCGTCGCCGCCTACCTCGATCAAAATCCCAACCCCGATCTAACTGCGGCGCAGGTCAAAGCCGTCGCCCAACCGTGGGTCAACCGGGAACCCGCCGCAGCAGCCGCGTGGGTCGCATCCCGCCCCGCGGGTGCCGCCACCACCGAAGCGATGAGCGACGTCATGTGGCGCTGGACGCTAACCGAGCCGGTCGCGGCCTCCACCTGGCTCAGGGGCCAACCCGCGGGCCCGGCCCGTGACGCGGGCATCGCCGGCCTCGCTCTCGCCACCTTCGATACCGATCCATCCGCCTCCCTGACCTGGGCCGCCAGCATTTCCGACGAAACCAAGCGCGCCGAATCCCTAACCAAAGGAATCGCCGAATGGATGAAACGCGACGCCACGGCCGCCAGGGAATTCGCGGCAAAGAACGGCATCCAGGTTCCCTAGCAAAACAGCCTTCCAACGGGACGCCTCCCCAGTTCAGGGACTCCTGCGGAATTGTCCGTGCCCCAATGTCCCAACGGGACGCCTCATCCCAGCCCACGGTGCAACCGTGGGACCACCAGATCCCCAAAAATCCGCGTCCCAACGGGACGCCTCATCTACCACCCGGAAGTTGCTGACAATACAACCTCCCGGCGGCGTTTGCAGGGTGATGAAAACGACGGTATTCTGGGTGAAGGTCGTGCTGGCGCTTGCAATCACCTCCTCCTGTTGGATCTACGTGATGCGGGGAATTAGCGGTCATCCAAAATACACTGCGGCTGAATCGGACATCATCTGCGAACAAAACACTCTACAACTCGATAGTCTCAACAGCGCTATTCCATCTTACAAACCGATCTGGATTCCCAGAATGGACCCATGGGGAAACCCATACCAACACACCCAACCGATCCGGCCGGGAACCGAATCCAGCGCCATTTTCGTGTATAGTCTCGGCAAGGATGGACGCAGCGCAAGCGGCGGCCACGATCCGGACGACATCAACTCCCAGGACGATCACCACCAAGCCCATTACAATCGCCGATTGACTGCGACAAATCTCATTTGGGTGGCGCTCTGGTTGGGCACAAGCATTCCCGTATTCGGCCTGCTGCACGCAATCCACGCGCTACTCCTTCCTCGCCCGCCATACCCGCCCGCGCGCCTCTTCCCGCCATTCGAAAACCCATCCGACTTTGTAGTCGCCAACCCGCTCCCTTTCTGCTCGAATCGCCGCCGTGAAGGAAATTTGGCAACTGGCGATCAGCCCCGGGGTGCTCCCGGCGACCCTGCTATTGATCCCGATCCTGCTGTACTGGATCATCGGGGCGCTCGGGGTGTTCAATCTTGACCTCGACGGGGTGGATCCGAGTTCCATGGATGCCAACGGCGACGGCGTCACCGATCATCATGACGGCGTTTTCGCCAACGTCATGGGCGGCATGACCCGTCTGGTCAATGCGCAGGACATTCCACTGATGGTGATCCTAACTCTAATCACCCTGTTCCTCTGGAGTTCGCTGATGATCTCCCACTTCCTGTTCGCCGCCATCGCGCCTTCGTGGCTGCTGGCCGTCGCCTCGCTGGTCGCATCGGTTGTGCTCACACGTCTGACGACCATTCCGCTCCGGCCGTTTTTCCTGGCGCTCAAGAAAGACAGCGAGAACCACGTGCCCGTCGTCGGGCGCTCCGGGGTGGTTCGCACCCATGAACTCACCGACTCCCACGGCCAGATCGAAGTCCCGGATCCAATGGGGCCGATGCTGCTCAACGCCCGCGTCAAACCCGGCGTCGCCCCGCTCCGCAAGGGCGACGAGGTGATTGTTTTCGAATTCGATTCCTCCCGTTCCATCTATTACGTCAAATCGCTCTGATTCTACCCACCCAACCCACAAACCAAGCAACACAGCCATGCTAGAACTCATCATCACCATCCTTGCCATCGTATTCGTCGTCGTTTTCTGCGCCGGCATCTACTACGCGATGTTCTATCGGAAAGCCCACCGCGGCATCGCCCTGGTCCGCTCGGGCATGGGCGGCACCAAGGTTTCCTTCAACGGCATGGCGATCATCCCGGTCGTCCAACAGTTGGAGAAAATGGACATCTCCGTCAAACGGATCGAAGTGGACCGCACCGGCAAGAACGGCCTGATCTGCAAGGACAATCTCCGCGCCGACATCAAGGTGGTGTTCTTCGTCCGCGTCAACCAAACCGAGGAGGACGTCCTTCGCGTGGCCCAGTCGGTCGGCTGCGAGCGGGCATCGTCCGAGGCCGGTATCTGCGGACTCTTCGACGCGAAGTTCTCCGAGGCCCTCAAGACCGTCGGCAAACGCTTTGAGTTCACCCAACTCTACGAGGACCGCGACAAGTTCCGCGACGAGATCCTCAAGGTGATCGGCACCGACCTCAACGGCTTCATCCTCGACGACGCCGCCATCGACTTCATCGAGCAGACGCCCGTGGAAATGCTCGACCCCGACAACATCCTCGACGCGGAGGGCATCAAGAAGATCACCGAACTGACGGCCATCCAGGCGAAGCTCTCCAACTCGATCAACCGCGACAAGGAAAAGGTCATCAAACAACAGGACGTGGAAACCCGCGAGGCGGTGTTGGAGCTTGAGCGCCAACTCGCCGAAACCACCGCAAAACAGCAGCGTGAGGTGGAGAGCTTCCAGGCCCGCGCCGCCGCCGATGCGCAGAAGGTCAAGGAGGAGGAACGCCGCAAGGCCGAGCAAGCCCGCATTTCCGCCGACGAGGAAATCGAGGTCGCAACCCAGAACAAGGAGCGCCAGGTGATCGTCGCCCTTCGCAATAAGGAACGCACGGATGCCGTCGAACAGGAACGCGTCAAGCGCGACCAAATGTTGGAGGCCATCGAACGCGAACGCGTGACCTCGCTCAAGGGAATCGAAAAGGAGAAGGCCGTGGAGGTGGAGAAGAAGGCGATCCAGGATGTCATCAAGGAACGCGTGGCCGTTGAGAAACTCGTGGTTGTTGAGCAACAGCTCATCAAGGATACCGAAGCCTTCGCCACCGCGGACCGCGAGAAGCAGGTGAAAGTCACCCAGGCCGATGCAGCCGCCCAGGAAGTGGTCATCAAACGGGTCAAGGAGGCCGAGGCCGATCAGAAGGCCGCCCAGTTCAAGGCGGATCAGGATTTGTATGTGCGCACCAAACAGGCCGAAGCCGAAAAGCGCGCCGCAGAACTCAAGGCGGAGCAAGTGATCGTTTCCGCCAATGCCGAGCAAACCGCATCGGAGAAGATCGCCGCCGCCAAGAAGCAGATCGCCGAAGCGACCGCCAAAGAAGCCGCCGCCACCGGCTTGGGGGAAGCGGAAGTCAAGCAGGCGATGGCCTCCGCGTTCGAACGCCAGGGCACCGTGGAGGCCGAGGTCACGCGCCTCAAGCTCGCGGCCGAAGCCGAAGGCATCACCAAGAAGGCGGAAGCCATGAAATTGCTGGAGCAGGCCGGACAGGCGCACGAGGAGTTCAAACTCAACCTTGCCAAGGACCAGGCTGTCGAACTCGCGCAAATCGAAGTGCAGGCAAAAATCGCCGCCGCACAGGCCAATGTTCTTGGCGAGGCCGTCAAGTCCGCCAAGATCGAGATCGTCGGCGGGGAGGCCCAGTTCTTCGATCGTATCGCCAACGCGGTTTCCACCGGCAAGGCGGTCGATCGCGCGATCTCCAACAGCACCGTGCTGGCCGATGTGAAGGAAACTTTCTTCAACGGCGATCCCGAATACTTCAAAAGCCAACTCCGCGAGTGGGCGGGCCAGTTCGGCATCACTTCGGAGGACGTGAAAAACTACACGGTTTCGGGGATTCTTGGCAAACTGCTGTTGGACGCCAACGGCCCGGTGCGGCAGAAGATCGTAGGATTGCTAGGTGCCGCCGAGCGCTTCGGACTCGCGGAAACCAAAGCCTCCAAGATCATCACCGCAAGCGCCCCGGCGAAGTGATTTAGGATCCGCCTGATCCGTTCGCTCAGCCTGATCTAACCACAAGCACGCCCGTGGCATCCGAAACATCCACGCCAGCACCCGAGGCGCCGCCCCAGCTTGAGGGCGGCGCCTACGAGGTGATCCGCGCCCGCATGGAAAAGGCGGGGACCGACCTCCGCGCCCGCCTCGACCAACTCAACCATGAGCGACTCGCGGTGTTCGGAGGCGTTGAAACCAAGCTCCTGGCCACCGAACGCGTGGCCACCGAGCACAACTGCCTGGCCCGCGATCTGGTGGCCATCGGGCCCAACCGGTTCATCTTCGGATACAACATCCAGTTCGGGCTCAAGGCAACCACCGACGTCCGCGATGTGTTCTCCATCTACGACTTCGACGCGGCGGCCAATACCTTTTCGGCCGTTCCCGCAGAGTCCACCCTCGGCGATCCGCGCTTTGCGGAGGACTTCGCGTATTTATATAAGTTTTACCGGGAGACCTCATTCAAGAAATTCTTCCTGAACGGCCCGCACCTTTACATGGTCATGCGCGCCGGGAAGACGCTGGATGACATCAAGGTCTTCAAGTGGCTGGTCAAGGGTGACAACACCCTCGAATACCTCGGAAACCGTTTCGACCACGAATACGTCTATCCGCAGCAGCAGGAATTCACCTGGCGGCGCGCCGTTCGCGACATGCAGCGCGGCGGTCTTCATCCGCATCTTTCCATCGAAGATATCGTCTTCGTCGAAACCATCGGGGGCGACCTGACCATCAAAGTCGAGGACAACACGGAATCCGGCCGCGGCATCTACTCGGAACCGGTCAGCGATCCCGACCAGACGCTCGACGACGCGGAGATCCATTACGCGGTCATCGGATCGCTGGTGCTCCTGAAGATTCTTCCCTACCGCGAGAACGCCTACCGTTATCTGGCGTTCTGCCGGAAAACCCATCAGGTGTTCCGGATAGATGCCATCGGTTCGTCGTGCGTGCTGCTGCCGGACGACCACGGGATCATTTTCGCCAACGGCTACCTGCTCCAGACCGGGGATCTGAAAACCTTCGACCATGGGATCGAGGAGATGCGGTTCGAACGGCGGATTGCCAGCGCCAATGGGGAAGACGTGCTCTTTTGGTTCTACAACCGCACGCAGGGGAATTTCGTGTTGTTGGCCTACAACCGGATCACCCAGACGGTGGACACGCCCATCGTCTGTGCCGGTGCCTCGCTCTTCGCCAATGGCAAACTGGTATTGTTCCGCGGCGCTACCGAACCGCAGAAATACCATGCGCTCCAGATTTGGGAGACGCCGTTTTTCGACGACCAAACCTCCGCCGCCACCGCGAACCACCGCGACTCGTTTCTTTTCAAACTCGGCAATCCCGAGATCGTCCGGGTAATGGCGGAGTGCCACGAGGTGCTCCATTTGCTTGCCAAAGACGATTCGTTCTCCGGTCTCTATCTGGATCTGGCAAAACATACGTCGGACCTGTTGGACGCGCATTTCTGGCTGGACCGGCCGGAGGGTTTTGGCCTAGCCGAACCGCTCGCCGCCATCCGCAAGGCGGCGCAGGCGGCCATCGGGGAATTCGAGAAAGTAACCGCGTTGCGCCAGAACGCGGCCACACGGACCGCTGAGACCACCGCCGCCGTCGAGAAGTTGGTGGCTACCAGCCGGACCTCGATCTCGCGGGAACTCCCGGCGTTCGTCCATCTTCTAACCGGACTGCGCAAGCTTCGCGGCGAAATCATCGCCCTGCGCGAGGTTCGCTACACCGATCCGGCGGTCATCGAGTCATTGGAAAAACAGGTGGTCGCGGCCGGGGATGCGGTGGCGGAGAAAACCGTCGATTTCCTGGCCACCGAACAGGCGCTCGCGCCGTACGCCAAGGTGGTGGATGACGAGGAGGCCCGGTTGCAGTCCATCAAGGGCACGGTCGCTGCCGATGAGTCGCTCAAGGCGCTCGACGAGGGCGCTTCGGAACTTGAAATGCTGATAGAAGTGGTCGGCGGCCTGAAAATCCGCGACCCTCAACGGACGTCCGCAATCGTCGAACGGATCTCGGCCGTTTTCGCGCGGCTCAATGGAGCGCGCAACGCGGTGCGGAATCACCGCCGCGAACTTTCGCGCGGTGAGGCGCAGGCGGAGTTCGGAGCGCGGATGAGTCTGTTGGGTCAGGCGCTTGCCAATCACCTCGACCTCGCGGACAGCCCGGAGCGCTGCGATGAGGCGCTCACGAAGCTGCTGGTCCAGGTGGAGGAACTCGAGGGCCGTTTTTCTGATTTCGAGGAATACGTGGATGCCCTCGGCGTTCGGCGTGAGGAAATCCAGAGCGCATTCGACAGTCGTCGCGCGCAGTTGCTGGAAGCCCGCAACCGCCGCGCGGCCAATCTGCTCAAGTCCGGGGAGAGAATTCTCAATGGCATCAAGGGCCGCATCGCCACTCTAACCGACGTCACCGAGATCCAGGGATACTTCGCGGGCGATCTGATGTTGGAGAAGATCCGGTCCACCATCGACGCGTTGCGGGAGCTTGGCGATGCGGTGAAAGCCGACGACCTCCAGACCCGGCTCAAGACGCTTCAGGAAGACAGCATCCGCCAACTGAAGGACCGCAAGGAACTTTTCGCCGACGGAGGCGCGGCGATCCAGTTGGGCCGCCACAAGTTCAGTGTCAATACCCAGGCGCTCGAACTCACCATCGTTCCCCAGGGTGATGGCATGGCCTTTCATCTGGCGGGCACGAAATACCACGAGGCGATCACCGATCCGGACTATTTGGCTAGCAGCGACCTGTGGGATCGCGACACACCCAGCGAAAGCCCTCTGGTCTATCGGGGAGAGTTTCTCGCATGGCTGGCGATGGACCATCCCGGAGCCACCCTCGAATCCGCGGGTCAACGGCTCGACCAACTCGTGCGCGAACGCCATGCCGACGGATATACCAAAGGGGTTCACGATGCCGACGCCCTGAAATTCATCGCGGCCCTGTTGCCGATCCGCCGGGCGCTCGGACTCGCCGCCTACGGTCCGGACGCGCGCGCGCTGGCGATGGTTTTCTGGCGCTGTTGGGAAGGAAGGGACGCCGTGGCCCGCCGCATCGAGGCGCTCCGCCGTTCGCTCGTGCTCGGAGCTCCGCCGGGAGGTCGCCATGAATTGCTGGAGGTTCTTGAAACGGCGATCTGCGCGTTTCTATCCACATCACCCGCCGCACGCCTCGCCGCCACATGCTGCGGCCGGGATGCCGCCAGTCAGGCGGCTCCGGCGGCGGAGTTTCTCTATCGAACCTTGCTCGCCGGCTTTCCATTCGTGGTTTCATCGGAGGCCGCCGTAATGGAACGTGATTTTGCCTCCCGCCTGCTCGCCAAGAATGCGGCACGGGACCTTGATGCCTCGCTCGCATCCTATTCCGATGACCCGGACACCACGTATCGCGTGTTGTGGGATTGGTTCCGGGGGGCGGGTGTCCTAACGGAAACGGCGCCGTCATCTTCGGTCCGCACCCCATCCGAGGCGTGGCTGATCGAAGCCGCCGCGCACCGGCTCTATCCGACCTACGATCCGAAGTCGGTGGTTGGCGTGGATACGGCCTATCAGGCGTCCGGTTTGTTGGGAACCCATCCGTTGATCCAATCGGGCGCGGTTTCCGGAGATTACCACGCCCTGCGCACAAGGGTGGAACATTTCATCGCCACCGAGATTCCGCGTTACCAATCCTACGCCGCGCTCAAGCACCGGCTGGTCGCCGCCAAGCGCGCCACCCTGAGGCTGGACACTTTCAAGCCGCGGGTGATGAGCGCGTTCGTCCGCAACCGGCTGATCGACGAGGTCTATCTGCCGCTGATCGGGGACAATCTCGCCAAACAACTCGGTGCCACCGGCACGGCCACCCGCACCGACCGGATGGGGCTGCTTCTGCTCATCTCGCCGCCGGGTTACGGCAAAACAACGCTGGTCGAATACATCGCCGACCGCTTGGGTGTCACCTATATCAAGATCAACGGTCCGGCGCTGGGTCACAGCGTGCTCTCGCTGGACCCGGCCGAGGCCCCGAACGCAGCCGCCCGCGAGGAGATCGAGCGACTCAACCTCGCCTTGGAAATGGGCGACAACGTGATGATCGTCATCGACGACATCCAGCATACCAACCCCGAGTTTCTCCAGAAATTCATCTCGCTTTGCGACGCGCAACGCAAGATCGAAGGCGTCTATCAGGGGAAGGCCCGTACCTACGACCTACGCGGCCGGAAAGTGGCCGTGGTCATGGCCGGCAACCCCTACACTGAAAGCGGCGCCAAGTTCCAGATCCCGGACATGCTCGCCAACCGGGCCGACACCTACAACCTCGGGGACATTCTGGGCGGTCACGAGGAGGCGTTCAAAACCAGTTATATCGAGAACACGCTGACCTCCAACCCGGTGCTCTCGAAACTCGCGGCCCGTTCGCCGCGCGACATTCATCTGCTGCTGCGCGTTATCCTAACCGGATCACGCGATGGCGCGGATTTCGAGGGCAACCACACGCCCGCCGAGGTCGAGGAAATGCTCGCGGTGGTCCGCCATCTGGTTGCGGTTCGTGATGTGATCCTGCGGGTGAATCAGGAATACATCGCAAGCGCCGGCCAAGAGGACAGCTACCGCACGGAACCCCCGTTCCGGCTCCAAGGATCCTACCGTAACATGAACCGCATCGCGGAAAAGATCCTGCCGCTGATGACGGCCGGGGAAGTCCGCCAGATCGTAATGGACCACTACCGCGGCGAATCGCAGAATCTAACCACCGCGGCCGAGGCCAACATGCTCAAGCTCCGCGAAATGCTGGACACCCTCGACGATACCGGGTCGGCACGCTGGGCCCAGATCAAGAAAGACTTCGGGCGGAAGAAATTGCTAGGCGGTGCCGGCGAATCCGACCCCGTGGCCCGCGTGGTCGCGCAGATGAGCCAGTTCACCGACGGTCTCGACGCCATCCGCGGGCAGATCGCTGACACAGGCGCGCGCTATGGCGAGCCGCAGACCTTGGCGGAGACCACCGTCAACCAGATCACCCGCATCATCGAGGGGCTCCGCGCGGTGCCAGTGCAGGTGGAGATCAAGGTTGTTCCCGTGCAAGACGGAGGACCGGCTCCGGCGCAAAACATCGCACCCGCCGAATCCCCGGTCGCCATCGCGCCGACGGTGGTTCAGGGGGAGATGCAGGACGCCGGGACTCAAGATGCAACGGACGACGGATAGCAGCACATGGACATGTCAAGGCGCCGCGGAGCGCTGGCTTCAGCCGTGGTCTAACGGTTTATGATCGGTCTTCAGCGAACCCCAATCCATCATATACGACCACTTCACCCCACTTCCCGGTAGCCTTTTTTGAGTTTCTCCGCGATGAGTTTGGCGGTTTCGCGGGCGGCGCGGTGGGCGTCAGGGAACGAGCGCGTTTGCCGCTGGCCGGTGGTGCCGATGCGGCCGAAGGCGACGGTCATTTCAACGTCGCTCACCGCGATTTCCCAGAACTTTCTGGATCCGCCGCCCACGAATTCGAATCTTCTAACCGAATTCGGCCCGACAGTGGGCTGCGGCGTGGGTGGGGTCTCCCCGGATGGGGGGAGAGGCGACGGGCGCGCTTCTTCCCCGGCCGGAATTTCTCCCGCACCCGGTTCCTCCACGGGAGGTTCCTCCTCCGATGCTTCGTTGCGCAGGACCCGTTCGATCCGATCAATGACGGATTGCGGCTGGTGCCACCAGTCGCGGGCCAGCACGGTGACCACCTTCCAACCAAACGCCTCCAGCACGGAGGGCCGGGTGTGAAACCGTTCCAACGCTCCGCCGGAGCCGCCACCATCTATCAAAACAGCCGCCTGATGGTGCGGGGAATCCGCCGCACGGATGGCGAGATCGCACCGGAAACGGCTTTGGCCCACTTCCGGCTCCACGATCCATCCGCGGCGGCCTAGCACGGCGGCGATCTGTCCGGCCACGGGGTTTTCGGAAACAGTTAGCCCGGACTTGCGGGTGTGGGGGTTCAGCGATTCGAGCACGCGCAGGGCGGCGGTCTCGTCACCGCGCGAATGGCATTCGGCGTAGTGGAGGAAGTCCTTCAGCGCGCGGGCGCCGTCGTTGTAGTCGTTGGTGATGTCGGTGTGGCGGATGCCGCTGAGCAGGACCATATGTTTGCGCGCGCGGCTGAAGATCACATTGAGGCGCTTCTCGCCGCCGCGCTGGTTGATGGGGCCGAAGTTCATCAGCATCCGGCCCGTGACATCGCGGCCGTAGCAGACGGACATGAGAATGATGTCGCGTTCGTCGCCCTGGATGTTTTCGAGATTTTTCACGAACAGCCCGCAGAACTGGCCGTCCTCCTCGCGGGTGTATTCGGATTCCAGCCGGGCGCCGAAGGCCGGATCGTCCGCACCGAGGGCATCCAGCGCGCGCTCGATTTCATCCTGCTGGGCTTCGCTGAACGCGGCGATGCCGATGCTCATGCCGCCGGAGGTGTCGAGGAGTTTTCTAACCATCCTGGCGATGGACGCGGCCTCGCCGGGATTGCGGCGGTTGCCGTAGGGCATGTTTTCGCAACGCACGAAGGACAGCGGTTGCGATAGGATCGCGGGCACGAGGGGATCTGCCCCTTCGGGAGTAGTTAGACAAAGGCCGGCGTCTTTGGGCACGGCGAGCCGGCGGTCGGGCACGGTGTAGAGTTCGCCGCCGTAGAACGCGGCGTTGCTAAAGCCGATAAGCGCCTCGTGGCGGCTGCGGTAATGCCATGCCAGCAGGGTGTTGGGCAGGTTGCGCGCACTCTGGGCGAGAAAGCTGTCCGCATCCATCAGCACGCTGACTTTTTCGCCTTCGTCGTCCTCCATCGAGATTTCGTCCTCATCGCCGCCTCCGGACGCGCTGAAGAATGATGTGGGCGGCAACTGCATTTCATCGCCCACGACGATGACCTGCTCGGCGCGATAGGCGGCGGGCACGGCCTCCTCCATCGGAATCTGGCTTGCCTCGTCGAAGATGACCACATCAAACGCGGAAGCGTCGAGCGGCAGGGTGTCGGAAACCGAAAGGGGACTCATCAGCCAGATCGGCTTGAGATCGCGGATCACCTGACCGCTTTCGCCGGCTGCGAGTTCGCGGATGGCCTTGTAGCGCATGGTTTTGCCGAATTCGTGCTCAAGCTCGCGGCGGCCGGCGTTGTAGGTCTTTTTGAAAACCTTTTCTTCGGCGGTTAGGGCGGATGCGGCCTGGTTGGTGACGCGCAAATGGGCGGCGAAGCGTTCCTTCGCGCGGTGTTTGATCCATGCGGCGTTGTGTTCCAGCCATTTGGCGTGGGCGGTGGCCACGCGACCGGTCTTGAGGCGGAGCAGGTGGCCGTCGAAGCGGTGCAGCGATCTATCGGAATGATAGAGAAAGCCCAGCGTCTTGCGGGCGCAGCGGCTTTCGATCTCCTCAGGGCACAGGGCTTCGTCGCGCACGGCATGGACGAGCTTTGGAGGGGCGGTAAGGAGGTCGCGCATGGCGGGCAGCATGGCGGGCAGCGCGTCGAGATCCTCGCGCAGGTCGCGGGTGAGGGCGGCCAGTTCCGTTAGCCCGCGCGATTCCGGTTCGCAGAGGATCGAGGCGAGGTCCGCGCGCAAGGTGGCATAGTCGGGGGCGAGGGCGGCGAGGTCCTCCACAATCGCGGCGGCATCACCGGATTCCATGAGTTTCGCGCGGAGCGCGGCGGCCTCCGCGGATAGGTTGGAGTCCTTCGCCACCAGCGAGTCGCGCAGGGCCGCCGGGTCTTCGCCGATGAATTCGCTGGCGCAGCGGGCGGAGACCGCTTCGACAGCCGCGGCAGCCATGTGTTCGGCGGCGAGTTGGCCGAGAACGGTTTCCCAGGTGGGTTTGACCGCGTGTTTGGAAAAATCATAACAACGGTCCAGCACCTTGCGCAGCCGCCACCATGACGGCTTGAGGACGGCAAGGAAGCCCTTGCATTCCGCTGTCTGGGCGAGCGCGGCGGCGGTGTCCGAGGGGGTGAGCTTCTCGCGCCAGTGGGCGGTGTGGGAACGCGCGGCGTCCAACAATTTCCGGGATTTTGCGAATTCACCGCAGAGGTTGGACAGCGCCGCCGATTGGGTGCTGCGCGCATCCAATAAACCTAACAACCCCTTGCGGGCCAGAGGGCGCAGGACGCAGGCCGCATCGAGCAAACCGCCCACTCCGGACGGCGAATCCAACAAATTCTCGTCCAGTCCGGTGCGTGCCAGAGCATCGCTGAGGTCGGAGAGTTTTTGCTCGAGTCCGTCCAGCGATTTCTCCAACAACCCGACGGGTTCGTCGGCTTGGATCACGCGGTCGGCTAAGCGTGAGAAGGGATGGTTCGCGAAGATCGGGTCCGCGCCGGATTCCTCGAGCGCGGCGGCCAGACGCAGCACCTGGTCGCTTCCGGCAAGCCATTCTCGGTAGTGCGGGAAGGACTCAATCCAATCGGCCGCAGGGGCGGTTTCGTCATTTCCGGTGGGAATGCCGCGCAGCGCGATGAGCCTCTGATAGAGCGCGGACACGCTCACGCCGGCCTCGTCCGGGACTGAGTCGAGCTGTGCGGTGAAGTGGTCCAGCGCGTCGAGTTCGCTTTCGAGGGTGGCCAGCGCAGCCTTGCGTCCAGCGACCGAGGGGCATGGGTCGTTGCCGGTGGCAATCCAGTGTTCGTAGGTCTGGCGGAGATTCCGGATGAATTCGCGTTTGTCGGTTTGCGAGTCGTGAATGAGGCAGCAGAGTTCGTCGAGGCCCTGCTGGCGCAGGCGGTGGAAGACCACATCAATCGCCGCGCGCTTCTCACAGACGAAGAGCACGCGCTTGCCAAGGGCGGCGTAGTCCGCGATGAGATTGGTGATGGTCTGGGACTTGCCGGTGCCGGGAGGCCCCTGGATGATGAAACTTCCCCCGGCGCGGGCGCGGGCAATGGCCCCGGTCTGCGTGGCGTCCGCCGCGATGATCAAATGTTGGCCTGAAGCAGGCACGGCCGGAATGGCGGGCGGATCGACCGGTTTCGGATCTAATGAAAAAATGCGGTCAAAGGCGGCGTTTGGCGCGCCGCTTTCTATCAACTGGTTGTAATCCCGCACCAGGGTCATTTTGCGGTAGTTGAAATTGGCCAGCGTGACCGAACAGAGGTCGAATTCCCAGGCATAGGGGTTTCCCCGGGTTTCTCCCATCAGTGCGAACATTCCGCGCTCCGGTTCGCCCGCGCCCGGAGCCATTTGCGGCATGCGCGGCACTGGCGGTGCGCCGGCCAGATCGCGCAAGGGCAGCGGCGAGGGCATCACTTTCGCACGGAAAACCTGTAGCCCCAAGGGGCGGAAATCCGCGGCTTCATAACTGTAGTCCACCACCGCTTTCCGGCGGGCGCGGCCGGCTTTCGCCAGACGTCGGCGGTATTGGTCCACACGCTGTTTGGCTCGTTCGTGAATCAGTTGGATGCGCGGCTTATCCACCAGCGAGAGCGTGACGCCCGGTTCGGTGGCATGGATGGCTGCATGCAGCGCGGCATGGAAATCGGCCGGCGCGACAGCGCGCAAGTCAACGGTTTCCGGCAGATCGAGGTTGTAGAGTTGTTTGAGGTGATGGCGCAACGCCGGATTCACCTCTGCCTCGGACGATGGCGCCTCAAGCGTGTAGCGGTCCTTCACGCCGCGCGTCTTCGCCAGTTCCACCGGCAACAGCAGCAACGGCGAGTGAATCCGCTCTTCGGGCGCCTCCCTCAGATTGTTCCAACGCAGGAAACAAACCACCATCCGCAACTGCGAGAACCCATACTCCGCGCGGTCGCGCCTGGCCTCGCTGATGAGCTTGTCGAGCTGGCCCGGCAGATAGGGCGCCTCCTCGCAGCGCAGCCACCGGTTCAAAGGCAGCGTGGCTCCGGACACGACCTCGCGCGCCAGATCCTCGTGCCAGTAAAACAGGGCCGACGGCTTCACATTGCGGTAGTCCAGCACCAGCGGCACGCTTGCGACGGTTAGATTGAGCGTGGACTGGGATGTCTTGAAATGGAGCAGACGGTTGCGCCGCGAAATTTCGAACAGGCGGTCGCGCAAATGCGTCTGGATCACGGAGCGGCGGGCGGACTTGGTGCCGCCTTCGAGTCCGGGCAATCTGGCGAGATCCACATCCACCGGCTGGTCGCGGTAGGTTTCCAACCGTTTGACCAGCGAGGGAATGTCCTGCGCCCTGCGGCGGCGGGACAACTCGGTCATTTCCACGATCACCGCGGCCACCACCGGATGCAGCCGCGTGGCCAGCGCGAACAGGTTGGAACGCGAGTTGGCGAACAGCTCGACATCATCCGCATCGGAAAAATCCAGTCCGCAGGCCAGGCTGGCGAGGATCATGCCGAGCGAGAGCACATCCGTCAGCTCGTCGTGGTGGCCGATGGCGTGCTCCCAGGTGACATGGCCGGGCAGATAGACCGGGCGCTTGATCTCATCGGTGCTTTGGCCGACCTCGAGATTGGTGATATCCCGCGAGAAATCGTCCATGCTGGTCGTGCCGCGCAACTCGCCCACCACTTCGATCGCACGGAACGCGGGCGGATCGAGTTCATGGATCTTCTCCGTGTTGAGCATCCGCTCCCGCCCTCCGTTTCCCTCGCCCAGTGTAAGCGCCAGACCGTCGCGGGCATGGACCGATCCCACGCCGCGAAGGGGAGCCACACGGCCGGTCTCATGCAGGGCCGCCACCTCGCGCATCAGCGGCAGCACGGCCGCAAGCACATCCTCCGTCTCAAAGCCCCCGCGCTCTAGGCCGGACCTAACAAACATATCGTAGGCCGGAGGATCACCGCTCATGGCTTCACCTCCGTTTCCTTGAGCCGTTTCAGGTCGCGCACCTTCATTTTCAACTCCTTCGCCAGCAGTTTCTCCATCACGCCGAGGCATCCGGTTGCGCGCGCGAAGGCGAGGGCGCGGCCCGCAGCCTGCTCCAACGCGTCCGGGTCCGACGCACAGAAATCCAACATCACCTGGCATCCATACTCGCGCCACGGCGGCGGCAGATTCTCCCAATCCGCAGTTAGAGAGTCATCCGCCGCGTCAGCCGGACGGAAATCGGGAAAATACGATTTCGCGAGCGCCAGCGCCTCATCCGAACGCGTCCATTCGGGTCGCAAAAGGTGATGCCACAGCCGGCGCGTGAGTTCAGTAAGGACATCCTGCTGGAGCAGCGTGAGATCGTCGAGACCGTCGTCGCCATCAAGCATCCGGGCGATCTCGGCGTCCAGCGATTCATCCTGCTCGACCCACAGCTTCAACGCGCGGGCGCGGATGAACGCCTCCGGGTGGGTCAGTCCGGCGGTCTTCGGGTTCGACTTTGCGAAGATCTCATCCGCCTGCGCCAGATAGGACGGCGCGCTCACCTGTGCCAGCCCGGTGAGCGATTTCACCAATCCCGAAACCGCTGGTTCCAGGGTGCCGCAGGCGACATAGGCTCCCCTGTCGGCGAACAATTCGGTCGCCAGCCGCCACAATCGCGCGCTGCGTTCGTGGGACGGGGCCGCCGCCGGATGGGCGGATGCCGCGTCCAGGATGCGGTCCGCGAGCAGATAGGCCCCGCCCTCGGACTGCCACAGCATATGGTGGGCCAGTTCGTGGCCGATCACCGCGCGCAATTCATCGTGCGTGAGCAGCGAAAGAATGGGACCGGAAAACACCAGATGGGCCTCTCTAGGCAGATGGCAAACGGCCGCGTTGGGAAGCAGTCCGCCCTGTCCCTGATAGAGTGCGAGCGTGGTTTCCAGGCCCAGCGCCGCGCGCGCCGCCTCCGCCTCGCGGAAGACATCGGGATGGCTTTCGGCATCGAGTCGGTAGGTATCCCGAAGCAGCGACAGGCGCACCGCCTCGGCGTTTTCGGACTCGTCCTCTTTTTGGGAAAACCACTGCCAGACTTCAGGCTCCATGTGGATGAGCCAGTCGGTGAGGGCGAGGTGCTGGGGCAGCGGCGTTAGATCGCGGTTCATGCGCGGGACGGAGTGAACCGTGAAAGACCAATGGGGTCAAGCTCGTAGGCACCCGGAGTGAGGACCTCGCAAGCATCAATGGTGGTTATGGAGCGCTGCCCGTGCAAGACGGATCTACGCTCCCACCGAATCGCCCGTAGCCATCGCACCGACGGTGGTTCAGGGAGAGATGCAGGACAGCAGCAGCCAATAGAAGGCAAAACCCATGGGGCTCGAAGGAGTTGAAATCGTTCTATCATGCGAGGAGGAGTTCTGTGTCGAACTGACCGACTCCGAGGTGGCGACGTTTCTGACGCCTCGTGACATGATTGCGTGTATCTGGCGGAAGATCGAGGACAGGGAAACCGGCGATGATCCGTTCTGCCGGACCCAGGCGGCGTTCTATCGGCTGCGTCGGGCGATCGTCAGCGCGTGGGAGGTGCCGCGAGTTTCCGTCAGGCCGGGCACACCGGTTGCGAAGTTGCTGGAGAACCACAAGCCCGCCGACGCATGGCGCAAGCTCGCGTTGGAGTTGGGGCGTGAGGTGCGACCGCGCCTGGTGCCGCCGAAGTGGCCCCGGCGAACGCTCCTGTTGGGTGGTTTTGGAGTTCCCGTCTGCGGGATTGCGTGGTGCCCTGGGGTGCTTTCCGTGGACATGGCTTGGGTTGTGTTGCCAGTTGGCTTGTTTATGTTCACTGGAATGCTCTTGATCGCGGCGGAATCGATAGAGAGACGTATATGCCTGAACCTGCCGGATAATCTTCACGTCTCCGATCTGCTACGCTCGGTTCCGGATCAGTGTGGTCCGGTGTGGACCCGCGAGACAGTGGCAAACGGGGTCCGAAGAATTGTGATTGAGACCTTGGGAACCGACCAGAACCTTTACCATGAGGACGCGGAGTTCGTGAGAGACCTCGGGTTAGGCTGATCGACCTAACGACGATGCGCCGGTGCTGTGGGCAGGATTTCATCAAACAGCGTGTTCGGCGCGTAGGTTTCCGCAGTGGTTCGCCATGCCTTCCAATTGGCGCGGATCGTTTCGGCGGAGTCTTTGGTTAGGTCGGGCGTCCGGGGAACCCGGCCTTTGATCGGATTGAGAAGCCCCCAGCTTTGGGTGCCGGGGTTCTTGTGTTTGCAGGTCCAGACGGTCCAGCTCAGCCCGGCTTCGTTGTAGCGCCGCACACCGTATCGCCATGCCTCGCGGTCGCCGAACAGGTTGAACTCGCCGATAAACGCTGGCACGTTCCATGCCTTGAACATCTCGCGGGCCGCAGCAACGTCGCTATCAACCCCGGCCATGCGCCCGGCGGTGTCCTTCGCGTCCCAATGATACCAATGGAACGAATAGATGACATTCTGATAGCCCGCTTCCCGCGGGTCGCGCAGGCTGCGCCAGTCCCAGATTCCTTCCATGGCGATCACATGGTCGGGATCGACCGACCGGATCGCGTGATAGAGCCGGTGATACATCGCGAGGATCTGTTTGGACTCGGGACCGGCTTGGCCGCGGGGTGCGGAATTGTTGGGTTCGTTGAGCAAATCGTAGCAAGCCACCGCGGGGTTGTTGCGGTAGTGCTCCGCCACGCGGATCCAGATGTGGACGGTTTCGGCGAGCTGCGCCTGATTGCTCCAATAGCCGTCCCGACCGCCGTTCTGGTCGGCGCTCCGTGGTAGGAAGGCGTGGAAATCGAGAATGGTGTACATTCCGCGCCGCCAGGCCTCGCGAACGCACCGGTCGAGACGATGGAAGGCGT
Organism: Verrucomicrobiota bacterium; assembly: GCA_017301995.1. Taxonomy (GTDB): domain Bacteria; phylum Verrucomicrobiota; class Verrucomicrobiia; order Verrucomicrobiales; family Akkermansiaceae; genus Luteolibacter. The sequence goes on from JAFLEH010000002.1 coordinate 170,188, forward strand.
CCATCCGCCAGTTGCCGTTATTGTCTATCAAAGTTGAATACCCGAATGGCAGGCGGACCGCGTTGAAACCGAACTTCTTCAAATGGTCGAGATCCGCGCCGGTGATCCAGTTCTCCTCGTAGGTGGAGATGAGTTCTTCCGCCACGGAGGGTCCGAAGCGCTTGGCTAGCAACGACCGCACTTCGAAGTCATAGCCGTTGTGTCCGGGATTGGCATCGCGGAGGGTCTTCGAAGTGTCGATGGGGCACATCCATTCCTGCCATTCCAGCCAACCGCCGAGATTCGCGCCGCGCAGGACGACCGCATCGCCGGCGCCCCGCTCATTACGCAGGACGGTGCCGGCGGTTTTGAGAAACGGATCTTTCGCGAGGACCGTGGAACACGCGACGATGGCGGATAGAAGAATACGTATGGGCGTCATGAATTTGGAAAAGGGATCTTCATTTGACGGCCGCCTTCAGCATCCGCGCTCCGAACAACCCGCCCGCCCAGTTTCCGGGATGGGCCTGGAGACGGATGGTGATCTGCGACTTATCCCGTGTCAGTTTCTCGGGAATCGGATAGATCACATCAAAGAAGCGGCCGGGTTGGTTGTGGAGCAACTGCTGGGTTCCGATCCTGGAGCCGTTTGCGATGATGTCGAAGTTGCGGTCGCCGGTTTCGTCGCCCCAGTAGGTGAGGCTGAGTTCGTTTGGTTTTGCCGGGTCACATTTGAGAGAGAACTCGAACCACCCGCCGTCGGTGGCGTGACGCCATTTGCGGCCTTGCGCTTCTCCGGCGGATGAGTGTTCGCCGCGCAGATTGTGGTCTCGCTCGGGCTGCATCTCGCCGATGTGGAGTTGGTCGAGCGTGCGTGCGGCGAGCGCCTGTTCCGCCTCGCGGGCCGCGCGCAGTTCGCTCTCGCGCTCCGCCCACTCGTCGTTTGTGAGAAGGTCCAGATAGACCGTATAACGGCGATCATGCAGGCGGTGGAAAGGAACCAATTCCACGTCGCGAGGTTTACCGACATCCGAGGTTCGGAATCGTCCGGCGGATGGATCGACCGGTTTGACCCAAGCCTCCACCGGCCGATCCGCGGCAGTCAGAACCGGGACATACATAGGCTGCGATGCCGCAGGATCGTCCACCGGGCCGAGATCGGCGGCCAACAGGGTGGGGCCGTAAAACACGGCGACCCGGCGAGGATTGTCCGGCATGGACTCGGTGCGCAAGGACATCGGCAAACGGACTTCAACACGATCGCCATTCCGCCAAGCGCGGCGAATTTCCGCATAGCTGGATGGCGCCGATGCCGCTGGCGCATCCTCGCCATTCACGCGGAGGAACATGCCGGTGAGTGCCCAGTTAGGCCGGCGGAGGCGAAGGGTGAACTCGGTCGGTCGCTCGCAACCGATGGTGATGGTGGAGGTGTCCGCATCCGGCCAGGCGGTTCCCTGCCGTACCGTGACGCCCTTGGCCCGCCATTTCAGTTCGGATGCGATGGTTAGATTCACCCACAGGCTTTCCGCATCATGATAGTAAATCCCCTCGCCATAACGGACATGGTTCTCGAAACCGGTTCCCACACAACACGTGAACGCGTCGTAGGGGGACTGATATTCCTTGTGGTGGCCGGGTTGGAGCGAGAGATTGTAGATCACCCTGCCGTCCGGATGTTGGGTGGAGCGGATGTGGTTGAGCAGCGCGCGTTCGTGGAAATCCGCGACATCGGCCGTGGGTTTCCAACCGAACACATGGCGGGTGAGTTTCAGCATGTTGTAAACATTGCACGTTTCCGTCGTCAGCGGGCTGAGCCGGTCGTTCAGCTTGTCGGGAGGACCGAAATGCTCGCGGTCGCAATGCCCGCCGGTGACATAACTGTGATGGCAAACGACCCGCTCCCAGAAGAAATCGGCGGTCTTGCGGTCGGCGGGGTCGCCGGCGATCTCGAATCGGTCCGCGAGGCCGATCAGTTTCGGGATTTGGGTGTTGGCGTGCTTGCCGGGAAGGATGTCCTCGCCGCGGCCGAGCGGGTCGAGGATCTCGCGGTGGTGGAACTTGCGCGATAGATCCAGATAGACTTTGTCGCCGCTATCCAGATAGAGATCGGCGAAAACCTCATTGAGCCCGCCGTGTTCGCAGGCGAGAACCCGCTGCATCTGTTCGCCGTTGAGATTGCGGAAGGTGCCGGCGAACCAATCGGCAAGGCGTTTCTCCACCTCCAGCGCCTGTCGGTTTCCGGTGTGCCGCCACGCGTCGCGCAGGCCCGCGAGCACCTTGTGCTGGGTGTAGTTGGGAACCCAGCAGCCATTGAGATCGAATCCGCCGGAGCGGATATTCCCGGCGGCGACCTCGGCATAGATCTTCTTTCCGTTAGGAATTGCGCCGACATATCCGTCCTTGTTAGCTTCCTGGCATGCGGCCAGTTCGGACACCATGTAATCCGCGCGCCGTTTGAACTCCGCGTTCCCGGTGCTTGCGAAGGCCAAAGCGCAGGCGCTCAGGTAGTGTCCGCCGCAGTGACCGGAAACGCCCTGGGCCTCCCAACCGCCGTAGTGGGCCGCCTTCGGTTGCAACCCGGCCTCCTTGCGGAAATTCGCCAGAAACCGGTCGGGTTCCAGGCTGAGCAGGTATTTCACGGCAATGTCCTGGCCGGTCTTGAACGGGCCTTCAAGCAACCGGACATCGGCGAGATCGAAGGCGAGCGCCTTCGGTGGCGCTGCCGGAGCGACCGGCGTGGCGATGTTGTCTTCGGCGAGAGCGGTTGATAGAACGGCAATCGCGGGGATGGCGAATCGGGGTGACGGGAAATTCATGGCGGCGTGCGCTTTCGGAAACGGAGGTAATCCGGGGTGGTCTTTCAATCCACCGGCAGTTATCCCGGAAACCGCGAATGAACGCGAATGGACACGAATATGGAATTGAAAATGAATGCGTTCCGACGGATGGGCCGTTCACCTGATGGGTTGACCATCCGATCTTGCCAACTCATTGGGAATTCGCGTCAATTGGCGCCCTTTCGCGGTTCCATCTTCCCTTTTTGGGGTATATCCGCCGGTTGCAGCGGATGTCATACCCGCCTGAACACGAGGCCGATGATGAGGGCGGCGAGTGAGACGATGACAAAATGGGGAACCAGGGTGGCGCGGAGGCGGACGGGTGCGAGTCCGGTGCGGGGCTGTGCGGGATCGAAGACGGTTAGAGCGGAAAGCGCGAGGTCCGGGGTGGTGGAGATCCGGTATTCGGGGGGATAGGGGCGAAGCCATTGGAGCACCTTGGCGTTGCCGTGTTCGGTGTCGTGGAGGCGGGCGGTGATCTGGCGCGCGCCGCCGGAAGGGATGGCTGCCTCGTAGCGACCGATTCCGGTCTCGCGGATGGTGATGGGCAGGGACCTTCCGGACTCGTCGAGCGCGGCGGGTTGCCAGTGAATGCCGGTTAGGGGGCGGGACGCCTCGTCGGTTCGGGTGATGTCGATCCGTAGGTCACCCGGATCGGCGCGGGTGACGGCGGTGATGCCGGATCCGTCCGCGCGTTTGAGCGTGCCACGGAGGATCTGTGCCCAGAGTTTGCCGCAGGCACCCCATGACAGCCATTCGCCGCCCCACCTTTCCGATAGATCGGCGGTGAAGCAGACACCGGTGCCCACGCCATAGCGACCGATCGCCAGCAGAGGATCGCCCGAATCGAGGGCGAGGAGCACCTGCGCGGTTGGCTTGGGCCGAGCCATCACATAACCTAACACAGGTGGCAGCGAGGCATCCGCGAAGCCGCTTAGGACCGGGTGGTCCGCCACCGCCTGCGGATGGAAAAGATCCTCCTTGATGGCGGATCGCGACGCCTGCATGGTTTCCCGTGTGAAAATCTGCGGGACGTTCTCCGGGGCGTTGGTTTCATAATAGCGGCCGTTGCCGGTTTCCGCCATGCGGGCCAGCAGTTCGCGCGCGGCTCCGTCGCCCATGGCCACGGTGGAAACGGTCATCGAGGCTCCCGCCATCTCCTGGCAGAGCTGGATCAGGGATCCCTCGGGCGTCTGTCCGTCGGTTAGGCCGATGACGTGTTTGAGTTTGGCATTGCAGCCGCGGAGAATGTCGCGGGCTTCGATCATGGCGGGTTCCATATTGGTGCCGCCGCCCTCGGCGATGGAGTCGATGGCAGCCGCGATCCGGTCGCGGTTGGCGGCGGGTGTGAGATCGAGAACCAGGGTGGGCTGGTCGTCGAAGGAAATGACGGCGATCTGGTCCTGCGGACTGAGGAGTTCGGCGGCCGACCGTGCCGCTTGGCGGGCCAGCGCCAGCGGTTGGCCGGACATCGATCCGGAGTGGTCGAGCACCAATACCATGGCGAGAGAGGGTTTCTCTTTCTCCTTTTCAAAACGCGAGACCAGCGGGAGGACTTCCTCCACCGGTGTCTTGAAGTAGCCGCCGAGGCCGAAGGTATTCTCCGATCCCAACATAACAAGACCGCCGCCGAAATCCGCCACATAACTTTTCAGCCGTGTCATCTGCGCGGCGGACAGCGAAGTGGCGGGAACGTCGGCGAGGATAATCGCGTCGTAGGCGAGCAGATCGCGAAGTTCCTCCGGCAGACCGCGGGCACCGCGGGTTTCGAGTTCGATACCTTGGCCGCGCAGCAGGCGCTCGGCCGCTCGCATCGCCTGGGGTCGCTCGTGGAGAGCGAGCACGCGAGGCTTCCCTCTCACCGAAATCGCGACCGCCGCGCGGTTGTTCGCCGGGAAGCGGTCCTCGGGAGGCAGCAGATCCGCCTCCCACACGGTCTCGCCGGACACGGTCATCTCCACGTCAACCCGCTCGATGGTTTCCTTGTCGGGGCTGAGGGTTACCTCTTTCTCGGCGACGGTCACGCCGCGGTTGGTGATGCGGAGGCGAGCGTTCATGGCGCGGTTGGCTCCGAGCCGGACCTTTAGTCTGACAATCTCGCCCTCAAAGGCCACGGGTGACGGCGCATCGAGTGACAGAACCGCAGCCTCGGGGCTTTCGAGCGGTTCCAGCTTGCGGAAGACGGCGTCGGTCTGTTCGAGGCGGAGTCTTTCTATCAGCGAGGCGGCGGCACCCTCATGAGCGCCGTCGCTGAAGATCACCAAGCGCCGCGCGCGGTCGGCGGGAAACAGCAGCCGTGCCGAGGAGATCGCGTCGTTGAGGTTGGTGGCGGACCGGAATGCCGCGTCACCCCGGCCGGCATTGATTTCGGATAGAATATGTTTGGCCTCGGCAATCGATGTTTGGCGGATTCCATTGGCGAACACCGCCACCGAATGGGTGTCAGCCCCCGGCAGCGCGGCAACCGCGGTCTCGATATCGGCCAGCGCCCGGCCGATGGCGGCTGGAGAGACCGACTCAGAGACATCGACGAGGAAAACAAAGTGCGCGCGATCCGGGGTAGTGGTGCGGGACGGGCGGCAGAGCGCCGCAATGAGCAGCAGGATGGAAAGTGTACGGAAAATGTGGGCCGCGATCTTGAATCCGGAGGGCCGATCCACCAGAGAGGCGCGCCATGAGAGCGCCGAGATGGCGAACAGCGGTGCGATGAGCCAGAGGGGTGTGTAGGTTAGAAAGGTCATGGGCTGGGGTCAGCCGGCCTTGCGGCGGTGATAGAGGAACATTTCCGAGGTCAGAAGCGTGATCGCGGCTACCAGCAGCCAGACCAGCGGCGGATGGCCGTGGTCGAGCGGTTTCGCCGAATCTGCGGGACCCTTGGCATCGAGAACGGTTTCCGGTTCGGACAGAACTGCTGCCCCGAACCATGTTCCATCGGGCGTGCGCCAGTGGCCCACCGTTTCCAACACCGGCTGCGGGCCGGCGGGTTTGTCGGAGCCGGGAGGGATCGCGGATGTCAGATCGGCGCGGGAACCGGTGGGTAAGACCGAGCGAGGTGGGTTTCCGCGACCGGCCAGGTAGGTGGCCGCGTTGTGAACCAGCACGGGAAACCAGGGGGAAAGGAAGAACGATCCTTCGTCGGGATCCAGATTGATCACCACCGCGCGTCTTCCGTTGGCGGATGAGACCCAGATCAGCGGTATCCCCGATTCCGATGCCGCCAGTTCCATCGAACCGGGTGATGGCGCGATCTGGCGGGCGCCCTCGAAGCGCAACGCGTCGAAATCCAAATTGGCAAGAACCGGATGGCCGGACTGTTTCCGATCCGTTAGAAGCACGGGAGCTACATCGCCGACAGACTGCCAGAACGGTGATTCTCCGGACGGCGCGAAGATCACCGATGCACTGGCTCCCGCAGGAGCTGTGCCGCGACAGAGGGAGATTTCCGCATCGCCCGTCGCAAGGGCAAGCGCTCCGGTGGCGGCTTGGAACGACTCGACACAGCGTTGGAAAAAATAGCCGTCGGCTTTGGGAATCGCGACCTTGACGGGGACGCGCGGCGGTAGCGCGAGCGCGACCGAGTCATCGTCCGTTAGAACGTCGCTTGCGGCGAGGCGGGCGATCCAGCGGCCCGGAGTGGCTCCCTCCAGCTCCACCGTTCCGGAGACCGGTTCTCCGGGAACAAGATTGAGCGGGATCAGGCGGGCCAGGGTGTCGGTCTCCGCATCCCGCAGTTCAAGGTCGATCCGTTTTGCTTCGGAAAACGACGAGCATACCTGATAGAAGAAGCGCGCCTTATCACCGGAGATTCCGGACCAAGCCAGGTCGGCGGCGGTGATGCCGGCGTTCGGCAGGGGACCTGAGACCAAACGGACCACCTCGATATTATCAGAGAGCTCGTCCCAGCCGCGCGCGCCATCGGTTAGAAGGATGAAACGCGCGCGGTTTTGGGAAGAGCCGGCGGCGGCATTGATCGAGCGGATGGTGGCGGCCGATACCGGTGTGTCGGTTGCGGCGATGCGGTCCACGGTATCCAACAGGTCACGCGGGTTGTCGCCGAGGTGGGAGAGAAACGAAAGTTCTCCGGCCGCAAGGCCGACCGCCATGCGGCGCGTTCCGTTCAGAGCTTTGATCGAATCCCGGACGGAGATGCGGGCCAATTCGACGACCGGTTTGCCGTTGCCACGGGCCCGCATCGATGGTGAGGCATCGACGATAATGACGAGGTCGCGGTCATCGGTTTGGCGCAGGCGCGGTGCGGCGGCGGCAAGCACCGCCGCGGCCAGCGCGGCGAGTGTTAGAAGCAGCGAAAGCGCGTCTCGCAGCCGTTGGAAAAGCGAAGCCGCCTTGCGTTGGCCGAGAATCCGCTGCCAGAGGAAATACGCGGTGACCGGCCGCCGGCGCGGGCGGACGCGGAGCAGATAGACCGCAACCAGCGGGATGGCGGCCAGCAGTGTCCACAGCCATTGCGGAGCCAGGAAGTTCATGTGGCGAGCCCTCCCTTCCGAAGGATATCGCGGATCACATCTTCGAACGGGATGTCCGGCGAGGTGGTGTTGAAACCGATGCCCCGCTGGGCGCATTCAGCGCGGAGACCGGAATTCCAGTCCGCGATCGCTTTGTGGTAGGCGTCGGCCTCGCGGGCGGTGACCGTGATTTTTCTGCGCGCGCCGGTTTCGACGCACTCGATTTCCGCGTCGCCCTTCCAATCGCAGCGCAGATCGGTGTCCGATAGAAGCTGGATCGCGTGAACCTCATGGCCGAGGCCGGACAGGCGCTTGAGGCCGTCGCTGTAGCCACCGGGAAACAGGAAATCGGAGATGACAGCCACCAGCCCCTTTTTGCGGTGACGGGCCTGGAAAAGACGAGCGCAGGCGGAAAAATCGGTGTCTTTGCCGAACGGCCCGGCCGATTCCAGAGCGCGCAGCATGGGGAAAACATGGGCGCGGCCGCGCGACGGCTCCAACAACGGGTGGAGATCGTCGGCCATTCCCAGAATGGTCACCCGGTCCTGGCAGTTGAGCGCGATGTAGGCCAGAGCCGCAGCCAAACGGACCGCCGCGTCCTGTTTGGCAGCCATCGAGGGCGACAAGTCCAACAACAGATAGAGCGTGGTGTCCTCCTCGATCTCGAACAGTTTGACTACCAGTTCGTCGGTGCGCGCATAGACCCGCCAGTCGATCGATCGGTAGTCATCGCCGGGACGGTATTCCGCGTAGTCGGCGAAGGTGATCCCCGCGCCTTTGAGCGGGCTCTTGCGGTCGGCCTGGAGCGAGCCGCCGAGCACGCGGCGGACCAGCAGGAAGAGCGATTCGAGTCGGCGGACGAAGGCCGGATCAGTTAGGGCACCCATCGTTGCGGCGGGAAAGGAATTCGTTGGTTCCGGTCTAGTACGCCGTCAATATGCGTTGCGGATGGCGGATTTGACGAGGTCGTCGGGCTTGATCGCATCGGCTTCGCCTTCGAAGGAAAGGATCATGCGGTGGCGGAGGGCAGGGGCGGCGACGGAATCGACATCCTCGCGGGCGACGTGGAAACGCCCGTCTAGGAGGGCTTTGGCGCGTGCGGCCAGGAGCATCGCCTGTGCGGCGCGGGGGCTGGCACCGTGGCGGACGTATTTTCTCACCTTTTCCGGTGACTTTTCGTTTTCAGGATGGGTGTTTCTAACAATCCGGATGAGGTGGTCGCGGACTTCGTCGGCCACGGGGACATCGCGGAGCGAATGGCCCATGGCGAGAATGTCCTCGCCTGTCGCCACCGGGGTGATTTCGGGCGCGGTGTTTCCGGTGGTGCGGTTGAGGATTTCGGCGAAATGGTCGTGGCCGGGAAGGGTGACGTGGAGTTTGAAAAAGAAGCGGTCGAGTTGGGCCTCCGGGAGGGGATAGGTGCCATCCTGTTCGATGGGGTTCTGGGTGGCGAGGACGAAGAACGGCGATTGCAGCGGATGGGTTTCGCCCGCGACTGTGACCCGCTTTTCCTGCATGGTTTCCAACAGCGCGGATTGGGTCTTGGGGGTGGCGCGGTTGATTTCATCCGCGAGCAGGATGTTGCAGAATACGGGACCGCGCTGGAACTCGAGCGCGCGGCGGTCACCCGAGCCGACCAAAATCTGGGTGCCGACGACATCGCTGGGGAGCAGGTCCGGGGTGAATTGGATGCGTCCGAACTTCAGATGCAGGGCGCGTGCGAGGGTGTTGACCAGCGCGGTCTTGCCGAGGCCGGGCACGCCTTCCAGCAAAACATGGCCGCCACAGATGATCGCGATCAGGACGTGGTCGATCACGTCCTCCTGGCCGACGATGAACTTGGCAACCTCCGTGCGGATGGTGTGGAAAACGGATTGGAATGACTCTGCGGGCGTGGGCATGGGGATGGGATTGGGGATTTGAAATGTCGCATTTGAACTAAATAAGTTTTCGTTATTTGTCCTCCGGGATGTTATGGATGCGTTCGAAGTATTCGCGGATGCCTTGTTTGAGTTCCTCCGGAACATCGTCGCGGTGGACGAGGGATTCGGTTTGTTTGCGGAAATCGCGTTCGCGGGCCGACTGGCCGCGACCTGAGACGCCGGTGCCGCTTTCGGCGGACTCGACTGACGACTGGGATTCGCCCTGTCCGAGATTTCCTTCGAGTTTGGTCATGTTGTTGTTATCCCGGGCCTCGTCTCGCTCGTTGCGTTTGCCGTCGGTGTGGCCGGTGCCGGGCTTGAGGCCGCCGATGCCGGCCATCATTTGTTGGGCGAGGCCGAGGGTTTGGGATCGTCCCGCGGCGAAGGAATTGGCCTTGGCGGCGCACTTTCCGAGCGCCTTGAGGCGGTTTTTCGCCTTTTCGCCGGCATCGAGTTTGCCGAGACGCGCTCGGAGTTGTTGGAGATCCTTGTCGAGTTCTCCCGCTTTCTCCATTTTCTCCATCTCGCCGGGGTCGAGGTCCGCCTGAAGTTCTTTGTCGGCGGCATCGGCGGCTTGGTCGAGATCCTTGAGGAGTTCGTCCAATTCCTTGGCCTCGCCGGGGAGCCGTTCATTGGCGGGCGTCTTGCCGAAATCGCGTTTGCGCGCCCCGTTGGCCATGCGTCGGGCGATCTCCTTCATTTTGGCGGAACTTTGGCGCATCTTCGCGAGGTCGTCCGGGTTCGCGTGGTTGCCTTGTTTCGGCTTCATCTCTCCGAGTTTCTGTTGGGCGGCCTGGAAATCCTTGGCGTCGAGTTTGCGGGCGAGCTGTTTTGCATCGGCGAGTTGTGACGCGTCGAGTTCGGCGGCGGCGAGCTTGAGCACCTCCGCGTCCTTGCGTGCTTCGAGGCCGGCGGCGGCGGTGGCGATTTTCTGTTCGAAGCGGGCCACCGCCTTCATCATGTCGCGCTGGTCCTTGGTGGGGGCGAGTTCCTTCGCCCACGCCCGGAGGGTTTCCGGTTTGAGAACTTCGCGCTCGTGTTCGTCCATGCCGGCGATGAGTTCCTCTACGATTTGTTGGAGTTCGGTGGCGACGGTGTTGGAGCGATCGAGGGTTTCCTGTTCCGCCCGGAGTTTGGCGGCGACCGCGGGAGAATGCGGAAGGATGGCGAGGACGGCGGCAACAACGGTTAGGATTGCGCCCAACCACAGCGCGCGGCGGCGGACGCCAAGCGGGATGGTCGCCGGGTCCTTGCCGGTGATGGCCGCCGCGGTGGCATCGCGCTGCAGTTGATAGATCGGACGTGCGCCATCGGGACGGGCTGCGAAATCCAGATAGGAAACCAGCGCGTCCTTGAGGCTGAAATGGCGGTCGGCGAATGCGGCGGCGCGGTGGGTGTCCGGGCGGCGCAGAATGGCCATGGCCAGTGCGGCAAGCAACGGAACCGCGGCGATCCACAGGTAGGCGGCGCGCGGGGCGGCATAGCCGAAACAACGCCACGCGAGCGCCCAGATCAGTGCTCCGGCTGCGCCAGCCACGAGCGCCGCGACAAGCGAGCGGGCGGTCAGCGCGCGGCTGAGCCGGGAGCGGACTCCGGATAGAAAGCGGTCGGTGATCGGCATAAGGGATGGAACTATTGTTTGCGTTTGGGTGTTTCACCAGCGCGTTGTTTCAGGGTGGCGGCGCGGGCATCGAAGGTTTCGAGAGTTCGCTTGTTGAGCTTGCCGCGGTCGATGGACGGGAGCAGCGCTTTGGCGTCCGCGTCCTGTTTGGCGTCGATGTAGTAGATAAACCGGCTTGCGCGGGTCATGTCGGAATAGGCGGACGCATGGTGGCGGGCGTCGATTTCCTCGGCGGCGAGCCAGGTGGCGATGGCCGTCTTGCCGTCGTTTTTGCGCCAGGCGAGGATTCCGGCGAGTTCGGTGAGGTATTCGGGTTTGCGCGGGCAGGTATCGGGAACGGCGTTGATCGCGTCTTTGATCGTGTCGAACTTGAACATGCCGGAGGTTTCCATGTCGCTGATGCGGTAGCGCGGGGAGATCTCGATGGCGGCGATGTCCTTGTCGGTGAGTATCGCGGTGAGAAGGAGGGGTGCGGAGTTTTCGCGGCCGTCGATCTCGAATGTCATGTCTTTCCAGAATTCATAATAGTTTTCGTGACGGCCCGGCCCGGAAGTGTCATCCGCCGGGGCGAACTTGATCCGGGATCGGACCAGATAGATCTGTTTGTCCAACCAGGGGACGAGATCGGCGCCCTTGCCCGCCGCAGCGTGTGCGAAGACAAGGAAAGTGCGGAAGTGCTGTTGGTATTGTCTGCCGTATCCATCGTCATTTCCAGTGATGGCCTCGACCGCGAGAGTCCGTACCGAGGCGAGCCATTTCTCCTTATCTTCGGGCTTGGCATGGAGGATCGAAGTCACACAGCGGGGAGCGAAGAATACCAAAAGGGTGCGTAGCCGCTCGGTGGCGAACCATGTCTCATCTCCCGTTACCGTCGTTAGACCGGATGCTTGCTTGAAGAATTCCTCCGGGTCTCCCTTGTTGAGGTTGATACTGATGAGGCGGTCGAGGGCGCAGATCCGGTAGTCGATGCGCTGGCGCTCCGCCGAATCGGTGTTGTCGCGCAGTGTGGCGCGGTCTTCGATCATGTCTCCCATGCGGAGATTGGCGCAGATGGTGCGGAGGGCGTCCGCGAGGGCAAGGTCCTTGCCGGGAGCGATGGCGCAGAGGATCTCGAGACGGGCCTGTTGTTGGGGCGGAGCCTCGGTCGCAAAGCGCCCGGTCAGTTTCGCGATCCTGTCGGCGCGCGGGGTGGACGGCATCAGTTTTTCGTCCTTGGTCTCGTGATAGATATGCATCAGGCTTTCCACCCGGTAACGCTGCTGCGGGTCCTTGATAGCGGCAAGGAGCGGAGGAAGGGCTTCCTCCATCTTGCGGTCGAATCGGAAGACGACCTCGCCGGAGGATCCGCCTCCATAGAGGTAGCAGGAATCGAGGATGAACGGTTCGTGCGGGGGAGGCACGAGCGATGCGGCGATTTCGGGAAGGCCTTCGAGTGCCAGGCGGGTCAGGTGTTTGAAGTTCGCGGAACAGGCATCCTTGTTGGCGGTGAAAACCTTGGTGATCGCGTTCTTGTCTCCGGAGCGCGCGGCCATGGCCAGCGATATATCCAGGAGATTCCGCCGGATCCCGGAGGTAGTGTAGCCGGCCCCCAGGGATTCGTTGGCGTCTATGACGGCCGGAATGGTCTTGGTGGACAGAGTGGCCGCCTGTTCCGGGGTGAAATGGGCCGGGGTTAGGTTGCGCACGGTGTTGAACGCCTGGTTTACGGTCTCTGATTTGGATAGATCGGCCTTGTCGATGGCGGCGATGAGTTGTGCCGCGAATCGCGGATCCGCGCACGCGTTCCGGTCTCTATCCACCAAGGAGGTGATGATGGGAAGAGCGGAAGCCGGCGGAAGGGCGGGATGCGAGAGCAGGGCGTGATAGGCGTCCGCGCGGGCCGCCTTCTTTTTGTCGTCGGGGGACCTCATGGCCGCGCTGGCGGTGAGGCAGCGGATAACCCGGGCGCACAGCGGATTGTGGGGCGCGATTTCCTTGTCGGCCCAGGGGTCGATGGTTTTGGCGGCATCGGTCCGCAGATTGTAGGTCCAGTTTCCTCCCAGCATGGAGGCCAACAGGTCCGGATTGGATGTTAGATCGGCGTCTTTGATGAAGGCGAAGAATCCGACCATCTTGGATGTTTCGCCTTTGCCGACGGCCGCCCATTTTTCGGGAACCGGCAGTTGGTCCTCGGATGAGCCTCCGGAAAACACCCGGTCCAGCAAATATCGCAGATAGTTGCTGCGGTCCGGCGAGATCCTAATGTCGGGGGATGTCAGCATGACAAAGCGGAGGGCCGAGGCCAGGGGTATTCTGGACCGGGATTCTCCGTAGGTGAGGGATTGGACGATATTGCTGTAGGTGTTTGAGAGCGAGGTGCCTCTTGTGTCTGCGGCGGCAGCGGCTTTTGACCAACATGCGGCCGCGCGCTCCGGTGCGCGACGGATGAGGCGGAGGGTAAGGAGGGACGCTTCCTGCTGTGAGCCACCGGTGCTCGCGTTTGCCGTTAGCGCCTTCAGTAGGCGGGATTCGAGGGCTTTGTCGATATCGCGGGTGGCGGCATCGATCCACGAAGCCAGACCGCCGGACTCAAGTGGCGGCCATGTGGTGATGAGGAACTCCGCGAAGGCCGCCTGTTGGGGTTGCGGCCATCGGCGGATCGCCGGGATCTCAGGGGCGACGAGCTTCGCGACCTGGTCGGGTTTGGATTTTGTCAGGAAGCTGGCGGTGACGGAGGCCCAAAAGCGCTCCGGTCCGGTGACGGCGGCGAGTTCCTTTGCGAGGGCGGTGCGGCAAGGTTCCCGTGGGACGCCGATACACCGGCTAGGGAGGAACGAGCCATCCGCGGAGAACATGCCGGGGCCGGGCACGAACAACGCCGTTTGCCGGAGATGGGCGGCCATGGAGGCCGCGAGTGCTTCGGCGTTGTCGGGTTTGCGTTCCGCGTAAGCCGCCGGGAAGATGTTTGACAGGTGGGAGTCGCCGTCGGGCGTTTGGGAAGGAATGCCATAGGCGTCCAGCAGGCGCTTTCCGAGGTAATTCTGGACTCTTCCGGATTGCCGGTTGCCACTCGCGATGGTGGTGAAAGCCTGTAACTTCTGATAGGCGGATTGCATTGCCGACGATGATGGATAGGAGCTGTTGCCATCCCCTGCGATGAACCGGTAGGCGGGCCAGTGTTTTTCCGGGCCCAGGATATCGGTGGCGATTTTGGTGATGCGCTTCCAACCCTCCGCGGGTGGCGCGGTGGCGATCCAGCGGGTGGTGATGGCCGTGGCGGCCGCGGACAACGGATTGACGCGGTAGGTGCCGGTGTTTGGATCGTAGATCTGACCCGTCCCGGTGAGCAGCGGAGCCGGACCGATCTTGGTTAGGAGATGTTCGCATGCGGCGCTCGTGTCGCTGCCGTCGAGATCGGTCAGCCAGAGTGCGGCTGAGAGACAATCTGACATGGTGGGGGATGATTCCTTGGGTTCGGAAATCGCGGCGACAAGCTTGCCGATCGCGTCCGGTTCGGGCTTTTTCAGGATGTTGTAGCACTCGCGGACGGGTTCCGCGGATTTGTCAGGTAGGACCGCCATCAGATCGTCGGCGAGGTTTGGCGGGCGCATGGAAGCCGGGACGCTGGCGAGGAAGGCGTCCGGAGAAATGCCGCCGGATAGAGTCGAGCCATAGCTCGCTCCGCCTCCGGAGGATATCCGCGCCCAGAGCGCCTGCTGCTTGCTGAAACCGTATCGACCATCGGATGTCCCGGCACCCAGCAACCGAGGAAGGGCCCGTTCGAGCGCGGTGACGGCGTGTTTGGCCAAGGTGGCGTCGTCGAGCCCGAATGCCTTGCGCCCGGCGTAGAGGATCTGGAATGCCTGCTCCGAGGTGCCCGGATGTTTCAGCATTGCGGTGGTTAGATCGCGCAGCAGTTCGACGCGCTGTTCGGCGAGTTTGCCGATTTCCCGGATTTTCCGGATGTCCTCCTCGTCGTCGTCCTTGCGAGGTTCCGGGAGCGGTTCGGCCAGTCCGGGGAGTTGCCGCTGGGAATCGTTCAGATAGATGGATTGCGTAAGGGAGAGGATGCTGTTGTTGATCCAGGTGAGGTTCTTGCTGGCGCTTTGGTCGGCGGGGATCGCATCCAGCAGGGCGATGACGGGTTTCCAACCGGCGAGCCGTTTCGGATAGTCCGCCACGGTGGAGCTGGACGAGTCCTCGCGCTTGAGGAGGCGGCTGCCGAACTCGAAGAGGTCGTTGTCCGGCTGTGCGGCGACGGATTTGAACAGCTCCGCCTGGTGTTCCGGTTCGGAGGCGAGGCAGAGCAGGGCGAGCGCTTCCGGTGAGTCCGGATTCCCGAGGTGGAGGCGTTCCAGGTCCTCGCGGTGGTTGGCCGGGTCGTCGATGCGGCAAATGGCGGTTAGAAAAGCGAGCCGTTTCTCGAATGGCGCCTCGTCCGGCGGGCGGAGCGCTTCGATTTCCTTGGTCAGTTTGAGCTTGGTGGCTTGGGAGATGAGTTCGCGGGTGCTGTAATCGTCGGTGCTGTTGGAAATCCGCTGGAGGAGCATGCGTGCGGCGGCGGTTCGGTTGCCATTGCGGACCATGGCCGCCGGGTCGTTGCTGGCGCGCCGGAAGGAGGATAATCCGCTATAACGGGCCGCGAGCGCGGCGGACGGCGGCTTGCGCAGCGCGGCGGCCACGTCCGTTAGGCCGAGGGTCTTGAAGTTTTTTGCGAACATGGCGCGCTGGTCCGGATTGTAGAGCGACTTGGAGAGGCGCAGCAGGGCCGATCTTGCCGGATCGAGGTCGAGCGTGGCGCGGGCTTTTTCGTCCAGGCGGAGGGCGGTGGCGGCAAGATGGGTTCGGGCGAGGTTGGACCATTGGGGCTCCGGTGCGGCGGCGGCGCGGACGGCGAGTTGATAGGCGACCGGAGCGTCGTCGGTGCCGCGGGAGGCGAGCCATGCGGACGACCAAAGGAGAACCGGCGTGGCAGGGACCGCCTCCGGTTTTGTCAGATTGGCGATGGCGGCGCGGAGTTCGGGTTGGAAATCGAGCGCGTCGAGAATCACGAGTTGGAGCAGTGGTTCGGAGACGGTGGCCAGGGCGGCCAGGAACGCCGGTTTGTCACGCACCTCGAACTTGTCCGGGATGGATTTCGGCGAGGAGTTCCGCGGGCCGGATGTCGCGGGCTGGGATTTTGCGATTTCATCGAGCAATTCGACGACTTCAGGGGGAATTGGAACCGTGGGGCGGCTGTTTCCGTCGGTGTTCATGCGGAACGCGCCGAGGAATTCGCAGCCTGAGGAAAGGGCGGCCGAGTACCACACCTGATAGCCCGACTGATTGGCGATCTGCTGGCGGGGGACCGGCGTGAGTCCCTCGTCGCTGCCGAATGGGTTGAAGGAGCGCGAGGAGTAGTTTTGCCACCGGTTGGATAGGGACGGGTTTTTCGCGGCATCCGCTTTCCATTTGGCGATGATCCGGTTGAGGGTTGCGGCCGCTTCCTGATAGCGGCCTGCGGCCACCGCCTCGTTCAATCCACCGAAATCCCGATAGGTCCGGATGCGTTCGTGGGCAGGGTGGTCGGCCGGGAGTTTTGCGGTGACAAGCGATTCGAGTTCCTTTTGGACGGCCGCGTTTCCGGAGCGGTAGTTCAGCAGGCTGTATGCCCGGTTTGCAATGACCTCGGCGGAGGCGTTGCGGCAGGCTTCAAGAGTGAGTCTTTCGATCTCCGGGCCGAGGGTTTCCGACTGTTTCGGGTTGCTGGCGGAGATTCTCGACAGGCATTCGAGCGCTTTGTCCGGGTCGGTGGCGACGAGCGCCTTGGCACTGGCCAGATAGGTTTCCGGTTTGACGACGAGCCGTGCGGAGTTTTGGGACGGGTTCGCACGGTTGTTTTTCGTCGGCTTGCCGGGCGAGATTTCCGCAAACAGGACGGAAAACATATAACTTGATGAAATTGACAACAACCGGGTATCGGTGGGATTGGCGGCGACGAGCGAATCGAGGGTTTCGGTTTCCGGCATTGTGGCGATCCGTTTCAGGGCGGGTAGAAACGGGACATCCGGAAGGCGGACCCGGTCGAGGCAGGCGGCGCGTTCGGCCAGCGGCTTGCGGCAGGCGATGGCGAAGCAGTGGACGAGGGATCGGAAACGCAGTTCGAGGCTGGTGGCGGGGATGTTGAAACGAATCGGGCCATTCGAGCTTCCATAACGCCGGAGCGACGCCTTCGAAATGAATCGGGAGCTGTTGCCCCAGGGATCGCCTGGATAGGCGGCCTCGATGGCCCTGCTGAGATGGGCGAGCGCCTGGGCCTCGGGGGAGAGCGGCTGCGAAGGGCCCGCAGGTGGCTGATAGCCCGGATAGTAGCGGCCGGGATTGTAGCCGGAGGGTGTGATGCCGACGGCGGTCGGCGGGAGTTTCAGCTCTCGGGATTCATCGAGCAGCGAGAGAAAGATCGGCAGCGCTTCGTCAGGGCGGTCGAGTTGTTCGAGGGCTGAGGCTTTCAGATAGGCGATGCGCCAATCCGCCGCGACGTCCGGTTTGGCCCGGGCGATGATTGCCAGCGCGGTTTCCCAATCGGCGGTTTGGAACGGCCCGAGGGCGAGGGTTTCCAGTTGGCGGGGATCGTTGGCCTCGGCGGCAAGGCGGTTGGTGATGGCATCCGCCTTTTCGGTCTCGCCATTGCGGAGGTGGAAGGCGGCGAGGCGGCGCAAGGCGTCGGGCGAGGGTTGAATGCGGGCCAGTTCGGATAGAACATTCCCGGCTTCGTCGGTGGCTCCGTTTTGTTCGAGCTGGTTGGCGTATTGGATCTGGAGGTCGGTATCGGATGGGGCGGTCCGCGCCGCCTGTTCCAGCAACGCGACGGCCTCCGTGCTGCGGTTCCATGAGTTCAGAAGTTCGCGGAGGACGAGGATGGGCGTGGTGGCTGACGGATTCTCACGGATGCGTTTGCGGAACGTGTCTTCGAGTTCCTGTTCCCGTCCGCAGGCGGTGGCGGCGGCGGAAAGGGCCGGCACGAGCTTGAGTTTGGCGGCGGGCGTGTCCGCCTCGTCGTGGAGTTGGAGGGTGATACGGTAGGCTTCCGCGGACGATCCGGAGGCGATGAGAACGGCGGAGAGCTTCTCGCGCAGTTCCGTGTCGTTGCCGAACTTGGCGATGGCGCGGCGGATCTCCGCGGCGGCATCGGCGGGTTTTCCGAGTTCCGACTGCAGGTCCGATAGAGTCAGGTAGGCCGTTTTGTCGCCTGGCGCGAGGGTTTTCCACTCGCCGGTGGTGGCGATGGCGTCACTGGTGCGGCCGGCGCGGCGCTGGAGTCCGACAAGCTGGCGGAGATAGGCGGGGGTGCGGTTGCCGGGTATGGTGATGAGCTGGCGGAGCGTGTCGATGGCGCCGGGCAGGTCGCCGCGGGATTCCAGCAGCGCGATTTTCTGGAGCAGCGCGCAGTGGGAGGTGTCGCCCTCGGCAGCGGCGGTTAGGGTCTTGGTGGCGGAAAGCGAGTCACCGAGGGATTCGTGGAGTTGGGCCAACAGGCAGAGGCGCTGGACCGACGGTTTGGGCATGTTTGCGAGATCGCGGATGGTGGCCTCCTCGGCTTGCGCGCGGCGGATGAGCGAGACGGCGATCTGGACGGCGGTCTGGGTTTCGGTGGGGGTGGATGCGAGGTCGAGAAGCGCGATCGCGCGGGGGACGGCCGAGGCGGCGGCGTCGGTCAGGAGGGCGGCCTGGCACAGCGCGGATAGAACGAGGGGGTCGGCGGAAAAGGCGTCGGCCCGGGAGGCCAGGACCTGATAGGCCGCATCGGTTTTGCCCTGTGCGGCGAGCGAGCGGGAGAGGCGGAGAAGCTCCTCTCGGGGTGCGGTTTTGGCCGCTTCGGTCCATATTTCGACGGCCTTGTCGGTTTCCTTGTTGCGCGCGAGGAATTGGGCGAGGGCGTCGGCGGACTCGGAGTGCGGACCGTCCTGTTTGGCGGCGGCTTCGAGGATCGCGCGGGCCTTGTCGGTTTGTTGGAAGCGCTCGTGGATCTGGGCCGATTGGATACGGCCGGAGGCGTCCGCCGGGAGAAGTTTGATGGATTGTGAAATGGCGCGGTCGAGGCCGTCCTGGTCCTTGATGGATTGGCAGAGAGAGGCGAGCTGCAGCCAGAGTGCGGCGTCGGCGGGGTTTTGCTCGGTTAGGAGACGGAGTTCGGCGGCGGCTTCCTTGGTTTGGCCGGCGCGTTCGAGGATGGATGCCAGCGATTGGCGGATGGGAACCGAGTCCGGTGATGATTTGAGCAGATCGCGATGGATGGCGATGGCGCGTTCGATATCGCCGGAGGCGAGGGTGTGGGCCGCGAGCGCCAGATGGAGGGCGGTGCGGGTGGGGGCGGCGGTGATCGCCTGTTCGAGGAACTTCCGGTAACCCTGCTGATTCTGGCCGGAGGCGAACAGTTTTTCCGCGAGGGCGAGGGTTTCCTTTTCCAACCAGGAATCCTGGGCGGAAAGCGCGAGGATCGCCTGGTATTCCCCGGCGGCGTCCGTTGGTTTGTTGGCGAGGCCGAGGATCTCCGCCAAGCGGAGGCGGCGGACGGCATTCTGATAGGGGTCTTTGGTGAGTTCGACGAGTTTGCGCGCGGATTCGACCGCCTGAGCGGTTAGATTCTCCTGGAGCAGGAGGTCGATGAGGTCTTCGCGCAGGCCGGGATCGTCGGGGTGTTTGGCGAGCAGGCCGTCCCAGGCTTTGAGGGCGTCGTCGGGCTTTCCGGATTGGGCGAGTAGGCGTCCTGCCAAGGTGGTGGCTTCGAGGTCGAGTTGGGGATCGGCCGCGGCCGCGGTCAGATCGGCCAAAGCGGGTTCTATCCGGAGGATTTTGGCGAGCATTTTGCCCCTGGCGAGCCGGGCGGCCGGGGTGTCCGGAGCGAGTTTGATTGCCTGGTCGAGGGCGGCGACGGCGGCGGCGTCATTGCCGGTGAACTCGTGGACGGCGGCGAGCACCCGCCAGTCCGCCGCGTTTCCGGAGTCGGCCTTTTGTTTGAGAAACGCGATGAGGGCGGCTTGGTCGGACGACTCCAGCCAGGCATCGAGAAACCTCGCGACGAGCGCGGGGTTTTCGGGTTTGTTTAGCAGCAGGGCATGGTATCGAACGGCCTTTTCGTCCGGTTCGGAGCGAACGGCGAGGGCGGATGCGAGGATGAGAACGGGGAGCAGAAGGCGTCTCATGGGATTGGGGTATTCGACCGGAATGGCGGGTGGAAAATTCACACGGGATCGGACGCGGGCGAAAAAATGTTGGGTGAATGAAACGGGAATACCGGGAAACCGCGACGGCTAGGCGACGCGGAATCTCCTATCAAACCGATCCCGGATGCACAAGGAAATTTCTCGCCGGGCGAGATTTCGGCGGAACTGATGGTGTTATGCGCCGCTCGGCAGCCGATGTCTGGAGCGCTAACGCGGAAATTCGGGAAGCCGGCCAGGTTGTGGCGGGCGGTGGGAGTCCGGCGGACCGGGACGGTCTCCGGGAGCCATGGCGGGATTGGTTTTGAAGAACATCTTCCATCCGCCCTTCCACGGGATGACATACGGATCGGTGATTTGCTCGCCGGTGTCTGCCTTGAGGCGGATGCCGTCCTCGGGGTTCCATGTTAGGCCGTCGGACGAAGTGAAACTGCGGACCGAGTTGGCCTGCGGAACCCGCTGCTCAAAGGCGTAGAGTCGCAGTTTCCCGCCGGGGAGCGTGACCGGCGCCGTGGTCCCCCAGTTTTCCAGGCCGAGATCCCGCAGATAGGAAAACCGGCGGCCGTCGCCGGATTCCGCAACGATGGTCCGCTTTCCGGCGAACACATACATCAGCCAGTTGTCTTTTGTGCGGAATACATCGGGATCCACCAGCCCGTCGTGAGAAAAGACCGGTCCCGCTTCCTTGAAGCGAAGTCCGTCATCGGAGGTCGCGAGATGGATCGGATGCGGATTGGGCGCTCTTGCGGGATCGCCTTGGTGGTCGGACGCCAGATAGTAGAGAAGAAAACGTCCGGCATCGTTGCGGATGATCGAGGGGTCTACGGCCTTGCGTTTGGATAGACCGTCGATCCGGAACTCCACGGCCGGTTGGAAGCGGATGCCATCGGTGGAAACCGAGCACGCCACGGATTCGAGCCGTCCCGGTTGGTCGGGCGGCTTGACATAATAGATCAGAATGCGCCGGTCTCCGTCGTTGACCGCGCATGGCACGGAGGCGGATTCGATGCGGACGCCGGGATCGCGGGTCCACGACAGGCCGTCGGCGCTGCTGGCGCTGAGAACCCGGTGCGACGCGAGCCCCCGGTTAGGTGGGTTGGCCTGACCTCCGGGCCGGTTGTTTGGAAGCGCACCCCCGTTGGCCTGCCGCATGGATGTGACCAACAGCAGCCATGATCCGTCGCGCCGTTTCACCGCCCCGGGATCGGCGCCTGGAACGGGCACCGGGCGTTCGGTCTCGGTCCAGGTTTTCCCGTCCTTGCTGGTGATGGGCCACCTTCCGGGGCCGGTGCCGAAGAACGCCAGTCCGCCGGTGGCGTTGGTTAGATTGCCGAGCCATCGTCCACGGCGGTCCGGCAGGGTTAGATCTTCTATCCGTTCGAAGTGCAGGCCGTCTTTGCTAACGGCATGATAGGCCGACCCGCTTTCGCCGGATGGGTTGTTTCCTCCGGGAGGGCGTCCGGCGTCCCCGTTGTTGGGAACCACCAGATGATAGACGCCATCGCACAGGGCCGCCGCGCAATCGATCACCATGCGGCCGCGAATGGCGAAACGCGCGCCGGGTTCGAATTCGTAGTGGATGCCGTCGGCGGAGATCGCGGAGTGGATCGCGGGTTCGCCGGGGCCTCGCGCGCTCCGCTGGTTGGAGGTGAAGTAGAGCCGGATTTTTCCATCCGGGAGAGGGACAAGGGTCGGGTCGAACGGACGCATCAGCGATGGATCCATGTTGTTGACTTCGATTGGCGCCGCATCGGTCCAGGATTCTCCCTCGTCGCCGGAAAACCGGACCGCCACGCGATCGAAAAACCGGTCGTTGTCGTTAGGAAACCACTGGAACGCGGCGATCAGCCGGCCGTCTTTCGTCCGGGCCACCGTTGGCACGCCCGCGGGGCCGAAATTGGCAAGCTTTTCGGGTGGAGCGCCCGGTGTGATCCGATACGCCACGACATCGTTGTTCCATGGGCCCGGACCGTTCCGGTTCGGGCCAGATGGCTGATTGCGGGGCGGTTCCTGGGCATGTCCCCCAACGGCGGCAAGGACGAGGGAAAGCGCGATCCATGTTGGGGTACGAGTGGCATTCATGGGTAGCCGGATGAAACACCGGAACGCGAGTCGCGGAAGAACGGAAGTCCCCGCGTCTGCCACCGCGCGGGGCCTCAGAATGGCTTCCGCAGACCCAGCCAAGCGGCGAACATCGCGGCCGCGAGGCAAAGGCCGAAAACCACCGGCGCGGGCAGCACCTTGCGCTTGGCAAGCACCGGAGCCGCGCCGAGAAACACCCACATCCCCAGCTTGATCATCCACCACGACTGCCCCATCGGCGGCTTCTTCAACATCGCGAAGCCCACGCCGAGGATCAGCAAAAGGGCGATGCCGTGCAGCATGGAGGCCGCCTTTTTTCCGGAACCGGCCAGCAGCACGGCTCCGAGCGAGGCAAACAGGGCGAAAACACCGGTCAGGTGGAGAGTCTTGAGGAGAAAGGGATCCATATCGTTTTTCAGTGAGGCGCGCCCATTCTCGCCGCATCGGGGGATTTTGCAAGGGGGGGATCGAAAATTCCACCTTGGCATGGCACGGCGGGGGCGCTAGGGTGTCGGCAAGCCCGGATGGCGGGCTGCAATCCGCAAGCCATGAACTACACCGATTCGATCAAGGACTTTTTCGCGAGCCCCAGATGGGGGATGAACCTGTTGTTAGGCGCTGTGTGTTCGCTGATTCCGGTGATCGGGCCGATGGTGCTGCTGGGGTGGTTGTTAGGCGGATTCTGGGGGCGGGACGGTTACCGCGCCAAAGAGTTTCCGCCGTTTGATTTCGGGCGGTTTTCCGACTATCTGATGCGCGGGTTATGGCCGTTTCTGGTGGCGATGGTGGCGAGCGTGTTGTTTGTGCCGCTGATCTGGCTGGCGTGTTTTGTGCCGATGTTTTTCATCAGCCTGATTGGCGGCCACGGCCGTCACGGATCGGAAGCGGAGGGGCTGATCGCACTGGCATTGGTGTTGGGGATGTTCGTGGTGATCGCGGTGCTGAGCATTCTGATGATGCTGGTGGTGAAGCCCCTGATGATCCGCGCGGAGCTGTTGCAGGACTTCGGAAAATCGTTTGATTTCCGCTGGAGTCTGCGGTTTTTGAAACTGACGTGGCTGGAATGCGTGCTGGCGGCGGCGTTCATCTGGGTGGCCTCGATCGTGCTTTCGATCGTCGGTATGGCGGTGTTCTGCGTGGGGATCTATTTCATCAGCGGGCCGGTTTATTTCGCGATGGCCCATCTGGATCGCCAGATCTATCAGCTATTCCTGGCCCGCGGCGGGGAACCGCTGGAAACGAGTCCGAAGCTGCTGGACGGGCCGCCGCCGCTGAATCCGGCGCCGACCGCATAGATCAGTTAGGTTGCGGTGCGGTCCGATCCGGGACGGGATTCAAGTTGTGTTCGAAGACATTGGTATGTTAGAAGGACGGCAAAACGGACGATATTTTTGTCAGTAGGAATCTTGGGCTTGCTGTGAGTTGGGCGCCCGCCCGGTTCCGATCAGCCAACGCGCTTCCGGAAGCTGTGGTTCGGTTTCGTCGCATTTCACGACAGGTGCGCGAGTTTGGCCACGCCTCCGCCCCGCGCCAATTCGACCGTCAATGGGGTATTTGCGTTTCTGCTGCGGCGCCACAGAGTCAGCAGGCTCAAGGCGGCCAGCAATGGCGTGGACGGTTCGGGAACACCCTCGATGGTGAGTGACCAACTTTGCAGGGTGCTGGTGGCTCCCGTCGATTGGTCAGCCAGGTAGAGGGTCCAATGGCCGTTGGCACTCATTCCGTTGAAGCCGGAGAGCATGGCGGGGCGGGCATCCGACGGCCGGACGATTAGCGGATCGGTGGCGCGGCCGTCCGGTTGAAAGGTGCCGGTGACCGGACCACCGGACATGGGGACGCTGGTATGGATATCGAAGGCCGCGTCGTCGCGAAAGGTGATGTTGAGTCCCAAGCTGCCGGCGCCATCCGGATTGGCATCGTCCATACCGGCACGATTCAACAGCACGGCCATGCCGTCGCCGTGCGCCAGATAGGCGAAGAGGTCGCCATTCCAGCCACCGGCCAGGTTGATCGCCACCGAAACACTGTGAATGTCGGTAATGTCGAGATTGGCCAGCACCTGGGTGAAGGCCGCTCCGACATCGTCATTATCCGGAATCGGGGTGGAATAGGTCCAGGTCTGGCTGAATGGAGTTGCCGCTAATCCGGCGGATAGCGGGATCGTCGCAAGCAGGGCGTAAACCAAAGTCTTCATGGGAGGCGATTCGTGTTGGGAGCGGATTACGGTTTGCGGAGGCGGTAGTACGCGCTGCCGGAAGGTGGAGCGGGATCGGTGTAGGTCACCATGCCGCTGGAGGTCGCCACCACGGAGCCAACCACGGACCAGGTGGTCATGTCGGTGGTGCGCTGGACTTGATAGGTCCGGCCGGGAATGCCGCGGAACGACAGACGCACCTTGCCGTCCGGTTGCAGTTCGAGCACCGGCGCGTTGGTTCCAACCCCGGCACCGGGTCTAACGGTCACGGTGATGGCACCCGTGACGCTGATGCCGCCGGGATCGCTGATGGTGATAGTGACAGTGTCGGTGCCGGAGAAGCCGGTCGGCGGGGTATAGCGCACCGTGCCGGACAGGAGCGCCGCGGTGCCGCCTTGGGCGGTGGCGCCGGTTACCCCAGAAACGGTGAGCGTGTCGCCATCGACATCGGTGGCCGCGGATAGAATCTTGCGCAGGCTGGCGTCGGTGGCGGTCTCATAGGCGGTGCTGATGGCATATCCCGCGAAGGTGGGAGCCTCGTTGACATTGGTGACGCTGATGGTGAACGCCATTTCAAAGCCCGCAGCCGGATTGCCGTCGTCGGTTGCCCGGACGCGGATGGCATAACTGCTCTTGGTCTCGAAGTCGGCGACTGGGGTTAGCTTCAGGGTGCTGCCGTCGAGGGTGAACGAGCCGTTGTCCACATCACCTTCACCGGCGACGAGGCTGAAGGTGTGGGTCTGGCCGGCATCGGCATCCACGGCGCTGAAGGTGCCGACAGTGGCATTGGCGGCGTTGTTCTCCGCAATGGCCGTGGCGCTGAGCAGGATATTGGTTGGCGCTTCGTTCGCATCGGTGACGGTGACGGTTAGAGCCTTGGCATAGGTGCCGCCGAGTCCGTCGTCGGCCTGCACGCGCAGACTGTAGGCATTCTTCGTCTCGAAGTCGGCGCTCGGGATGACCGTCAGGTTGGCGCCGTCGATGGCGAAGGCGGCGTTGTCGGTGTCGCCGTCTCCGCTGACGAGGCTGAAGGTGTGCGCGGCTCCGGCATCCGGATCAATGGCGGTTAGAAAACCGACGGTGGCATTGGCGGCGTTGTTTTCCGCGAGCGTGGCCGGTGTGAGCGCGATGTCGGTCGGCGCTTCGTTGGCGTCGAGGATCGTGACGGTTAGGGTCTTGGCGAATGCACCACCCGCGCCATCGCTGGCCCGGACCCGGAGTTGATAGACGGCTTTGATCTCGAAATCGGCGCTGGCGACGAGTTGGAGACGGTTGGCGATGATGGCGAAAGCCGCGTTGTCGGCGTCGCCCTCACCCGCGACGAGGGTGAAGCTGTGCGACGATCCGGCATCGGGATCGGCGGCATTCAGGTCGCCGACGATGGCATAGGGCGCGTTGTTTTCCGTTAGGGTGGCCACTGTGAGCGTGATGTCGGTGGGGGCCTCGTTCACATTGGTGATACTGATGGTCAACTGCTTGTCCAGGCTGGCCGGAGGAGCGCCACTGTCGGTGGCGCGGATGCGGATGGCGTAGCTGGACTTGGTCTCGAAGTCGGCGCTCGGGATGAGCTTCAGGGTGGTGCCGTCGATCGTGAACGAATCGTTGTCGGTATCGCCTTCGCCGGTGACAAGGCTGAAGGTGTGGGTAGCTCCGGCATCGGGATCGCCGATTGCGGTTAGAGAACCGACGGTGGCGTTGGCGGCGTTGTTTTCGGCGATGCTGCTGGCGCTGAGGGCGATGTCGGCCGGCGCTTCATTCACATCGAGGATGGTGACGGTCAGCGCTTTGGCGAAGGTGCCGCCCGCGCCGTCGTTGGTCTGCACGCGGAGGCTGTAGGTGCTCTTGGCCTCGAAATTGGCGCCGGAGATGAGCTTGAGGCTGCTGCCGTCGATGGTGAAGGCCGCGTTATCCGTGTCGCCCGTGCCGGTGACGAGGCTGAAGGCCTGCGTCTGGCCCGCGTCGGCGTCCGTGGCCGTCAAAGTGCCCACCGTGGCTCCTGGTGCGTTGTTTTCCGCGATGCTGGCCGTGCTGAGCGCGAGGTTCGTCGGCGCGATGTTCGTCGTGGTGATGACAAAGGTCTGCGCGGCGCTCGAATTCACGCCGCCATTGGCCGTGCCGCCGTCATCCTGCGCCACCACCGTGATGGTGGCCGTGCCGGTGGTCGAACTGGTGGTGAAGGTGAGCGTGCCCGTGCTGCTGATGGCGGGCTGCACGGAGAAGAGCGCGTTGTTGTTGTTCGTGACATTGAAGCTCACGGTCTGTGCGGATTCGTTCGGGCCCGGCGAGATGTCGGTGACTGCGGAACTCAAGCTCTGCGTGGTATTGGCGGCGACCGTGAGCGGTGCGGACTTGAGGGCGATGGTGAAGTCGCCTCCCGCATGCACGCGGCTGACACCGCCGAGCCCTGCGGGGATGTTTTGCTGGCCGCTGCTGTTGGTGCCCCAAACGACCACGGTGCCGTTGCTCTTCACGGCCACACTGTGTTGGAAGCCTGCGGCGACACCGACCACTCCGGTCAGCCCCGCGGGCACACTGGATTGACCGGCATCATTGCGCTGCCACGCCGCCACGGTTCCATCGTTTCTGACCGCGAGATTATGATCCCAGGAGCCGGAGGCGATGGCGTTCACGCCGCTCAGGCCGGACGGAATATTGCGCTGCCCCTCATTGTTGGCGCCCCAGGCCACCAAGGTGCCATCGCTCTTCAAGGCCAGCGCATGGCTTTGTCCGGAAGAAACGGCCACCACACCGGTCAAACCCGCCGGAATGTTGAGCTGTCCCCAACTGTTGTTGCCCCAGGCCACGACGGTGCCGTCACTCTTGATCGCATAACTGACGACATACCCTGCGGCGATGCCGGTCACATTGTTCAAGCCCGCCGGGATGTTGCACTGCCCATTGGCATTGCTCCCCCAAGCCATGACGGTGCCGTCACTCTTGAGCGCCAAGCTGTGCGATTGACCAGCGGCAACCGCCACCACGCCGCTGAGCCCTGCGGGAACATTGCACTGGGTGTCACCGTTGTAGCCCCAGGCCGCCACGGTTCCATCCGTCTTGACTGCCAGCGCATGATAGAAGCCTGCCGCGGCCGTTTTCACCTGTCCCAAGCCTGCCGGCACAGTGCTCTGACCATAGGCATTGTGACCCCAGGCGACCACTTCGTAACTGGACCCGATCAGCACGGTGCTATTGGCGGTGAAGCTCGGCGCGTCATTCACGCCGGTGATGTCGATGGTGAAGGTGGTGGTGCTGGTGTCCACGCCGCCACTGGCGGTGCCGCCGCTGTCCTGGGCGACGACGGTGACGGTGGCACTGCCGAAGGCATTGGCTGCCGGGGTGAAGGTGAGCGTGCCGCTGATGTTGATGGCGGGCTGGGCGCTGAAGAGGGCGTTGTTATTGTTCGTCACCGTGTAGCCCACGAGCGTCTGCGCGGACTCGCTGGCGGGTCCGGGTGAGAAGGTGGCAAAACTGGCCGCAGAGTAGGCTCCGGAGTCCTCCAGGCGTGTCACGGTGCTCTGCGCGAAGGTGACACTCGGCGGATTGTTCACCGGCGTGATGGTGATGCGGAAGGTTTGCGCCGCGCTGGTGTCCGCACCGCCATTGGCGACGCCGCCGTTGTCCTGCGCGACGACGGTGACCGTGGCGGTGCCACCAGCGGTCGGAGAGGGCGTGTAGGACAGCGTGCCCGTGCTGCTGATGGCCGGCTGCACGGTGAAGAGCGCGGTGTTGTCGTTCGTGACGGTGAAGCTGACCGTCTGCGATGACTCATTGGCCGGACCCGTCGAGATGCTGGTGGCGAAAGCGCTGGATGACTGGGCACCCGCGTTTGCCGCAGCCGTGAGCGTATAGGGCGTGAAGGATCCCGAAGTGTAAATCTGGCCATTGGCGACGACAGCCACCAGCTTGCCGCCATCGGCGGAGGAGGCGATGGAACTCCAGTCGCGGTTAGTATCGCGTGCCGTCCAGCTCACCCCCGAGTCGGTCGAGGTGTAGATTTGTCCGTTGGACACGACCGCAGCGAGCTTGCTGCCGTCGGATGAAGAGGCGACGCCCCACCAGTTGCGACTGCTTTCACGCGCCGTCCAGGTCACGCCGGAGTCAGTGGAGGTATAGATTTGGCCACCACGCACGGCGGCGACCAGCTTGGTGCCATCCGCGGAGCAGGCGATGTCCTGCCAGGTGCGGGCGCTTTCGCGTGCGGTCCAGCTCACGCCGGAGTCCGTCGAGGTGTGAATCTGGCCGGTATATTCTGCGGCGACGAGTTTCGTGCCATCGGTCGATGAGGCCAGCGCATACCAGTTCCGGTTGTTTTCGCGGGCGGTCCAGTTCACGCCGGAATCCGTCGAGGTGTAAATCTGGCCGCTGCGCACGAAGGCGGCGAGTTTGGTGCCATCGGCAGATGAGACGACATTCGCCCAGTTGCGGACGTTTTCACGGGCGGTCCAGGTGACACCAGAGTCCGTGGACGTATGAACGCGTCCGCCATAGTTACTCACCACCAGCTTGGTGCCATCGGCCGAAGAGGCGATGTAGGATCCGTTGACAGACAAGGAACGCTGCACCCAGGTGGCCCCGGAATCTGTCGAGGTGAAGAGCAGTGAACCTGTCACCGCAGCGAGCTTGGTGCCGTCGGACGAGGAGGTGACCATGCGCCAATCCCGATTGGAATCCCGCGCCGTCCACGTGGGTCCCGCCGGGATGCTCGTGCCTGCTGGCACCGCAAAACTCGGCGCGTCATTCACGCTGGTGATGGCGATGGTGAAGGTGGTGGTGCTGGTGTCCACGCCGCCGTTGGCGGTGCCGCCGCTGTCCTGGGTCACGACGCTGACGGTCGCCGTGCCAAAGGCATTCGCGGCAGGTGTGAAGGTGAGCGTGCCGCTGGTGTTGATGGCGGGCTGGGCGCTGAAGAGGCTGTTGTTGTTGTTCGTCACCGTGTAGCCGACGAGCGTCTGCGCGAACTCGCTGGCGGGTCCGGGCGAGAAGGTGGCAAAACTGGCCGCGGAGTAGGCTCCGGAGTCCTCCAAACGGGTCACGGTGTTTTGCGCTAAGGTGACCACGGGCGGATTGTTTGGCTGGATGATGTTGATCTGGAAGGTTTGCGCCGCGCTGGTGTCCATACCGCCATTGGCGGTGCCGCCATTGTCCTGGGCCACCACGGTGACCGTGGCGGTGCCGCCTGCCGTGGGAGACGGGGTGAAGGTGAGCGTGCCGTTGCTGCTGATGGTTGGCTGGACGCTAAAGAGCGCGTTGTTGGTGTTGGTGACGTTGAAGCCGACCGTTTGCGCGGACTCATTCTCCGGGCCGGGGGAGATGCTGGTGGCGAAGGCCGGCAAGCTGTTCGCGCCAGAGTTGGCCCCGACGGTAATGCTCGATGGACTGCTTGAATCGAGCGTGATTGTTGTCCCGCCTTGCGCCAAAGCTGCGACCTGAGCGGGAGTGAGAACCGAGTTGTAAAGCCGGATCTGGTCCACGAACCCAGACGCATTTTCTCCCCCATCATCACGGAAGAAGTGGAGAATGCCGCCAGACGCGGAGGCCACGTAGTGATTGTTAGTGTCGGTGATCTGACCCTTCTGCACTCCATCCACATAAGCTGTGGTGACCTTGGTGGTGGCATTCCGGGTCATCACCACCCGATGCGTCTGCCCGGCGTTCATGTCCACCGTGGTGGAATTCCCACCGTCAAACGGATAAGGGTAGAAAAAGGCTTTTCCACTATTGCAGTAAAACGCCGGATCAGCCGTCAGTCCATTGAAGTTGATCAGGTTGCGGTAGCCGCTGGTCTCATTGAACCGGACAAGCATTTCGATCGAGTATTCTGCCGTGTTGGCGAGTGCATTGCTCACATTGGGGCCTTGGCCGGCCCCAAACGTATAGCCTGTGGCTCCGAGAGAGCCTCCGTTCGGGACCATGGCAGGTCCACCCAGACTGTCGGTATAACTGCCATTGAATTCATACACACGACTGGCGCCTGCCCCATACGCAAAAAGAGTGTTGGGCGCATTTGATCCATTGGGTGAAGTCACGATCACAGAGACCCCAGCATTAATTCCCGCTGGAGTGACGCAGGTGATGGACGTTGGGCTGGAAACCACGACATTGGTCGCTGCAACGCCACCAAACGTCACTCCGGTAGTCCCGGTGAAACCACTCCCTGTGATGGTCACGGTTGTTCCGCCTGCTGTCGTGCCGTTGTTAGGTGAAATTGAGGTGATCGCCGGGCTGGTGAACGAAAAGCCCGGCGCATCATTCACGCTGGTGATGGCGATGGTGAAGGTGGTGGTGCTGGTGTCCACGCCGCCGTTGGCGGTGCCGCCGCTGTCCTGGGTCACGACGCTGACGGTCGCCGTGCCAAAGGCATTGGCCGCCGGCGTGAAGGTGAGTGTGCCGCTGGTGTTGATGGCGGGCTGGACGCTGAAGAGGCTGTTGTTGTCGTTCGTCACCGTGTAGCCGAGCAGCGTCTGCGCGGACTCGCTGGCCGGTCCGGGCGAGAAGGTGGCAAAGCTGGCCGCGGAGTAGGCTCCGGAGTCCTCCAGGCGTGTCACCGTGCTCTGAGCGAGCGTGACCACGGGCGGATTGTTCACCGGGGTGATGGTGATCTGGAAGATCTGGCCCACGCTGGTGTCCACGCCGCCATTGGCGGTGCCGCCATTGTCCTGGACCACCACGGTGACGGTTGCGGTGCCGCTCGCGGTCGGAGAAGGCGTGTAGGTCAGGGTGCCATCAGCGCTGATCGTCGGCTGCACGGTGAAGAGCGCGTTGTTGTTGTTCGTGACGCTCACGCTAACCGTCTGCCCGGATTCATTGGCGGAACCGGGCGCGACGCCTGTAAACAACGAGGACACCGACTGCGCACCGGCATTGGCCGCGGTGCTGATGGAGTACAGGTTCAACGGTGTGGATGTGAAGAGCAGGCCGTTACCCACGGCCGCGAGCTTGGTGCCGTCCGCCGAGGAGGCGAAAGCACCCCAGTAGCGATTGGTTTGACGCGCGTTCCAAGTGGCTCCGAAGTTGGTGGAGGTTTGAATCAGGCCACCCCAATCGCTCGCGACAATTTTCGAACCGTCCGCCGAACAGGCCACGGCGGTGTAGTCGGGGCTGGTGTCGATAGTGGTCCAGTTCACGCCTGAGTCCGAGGAGATGCAAAGCCGACCCTGGCTCGAATTCGAATACTGACCGGTTACGCCTGCTGAAATGATTTTGGTTCCGTCCGCAGAGCAGGCCACGCCGCGCAAATAAAAGCCGAGGTTTGCATGCTCGCGACGGGTCCAATTCGCTCCGCCGTCCGTGGAAGTGTAAAGGCCTCCACCATCCGAGGTGGCAACGAGCTTCAAGCCGTCGGCCGAGGATGCGACGCCCATCCACGGCCCGATTATGCGGATTGTCCAAGTGGCACCGGAATCCGTGGAGGTGTAGATATAGCCATAGTTGGAGCAGGCGACAAGCCTGGTACCGTCGGCCGATGAGGCGACATCACGCCACACATTGTTGTTACCCCGGTCCGTCCAGGTGAAGCCAGAGTCGGTGGAGGTGAAGATATTGCCACCGTAGCGGACAGCGACGAGCTTTGTACCGTCGGCGCTGGATGCCAAGCCAATGATGTTGGCCTGGGCGAAGCGTTGCGTCCAGGTGGCACCGGAATCCGTGGAGGTGTAGATGTTCGCACCTTCGGCGGCGACGAGCTTGGTGCCGTCTGCGGAGGAGGCGATATCGCGCCAATCCGTTTTCGTGCCCCGCAGGGTCCAGATGGCACCTGGGTTGCTGTCCGTGGCGCGGTAACGCAGGGAGTGAGAGATGTTCGAACTCGAGCCAGACGCGATGTAGGTCACTCCGCGCAGCCCCAAGGGAGGCGCTGCCGGTCCGGCCGCATTGTATCCCCAGACAACCACAGTGCCGTCACTTTTGAGTGCCAGACTGTGGTCTCTACCCGCCGCGATCGCGGTGACCCCGGTGAGGCCGCCAGGCACCGTGGCCTGACCGTTCGCATTCTGCCCCCAAGCCACGACCGTGCCGTCGCTCTTGAGCGCCAGGTTGTGATAACCGCCCGCTGCAATGGCCGTCACACCGGTCAAGCCGCCAGGGATGTTGATTTGCCCTTGGCCATTTAGACCCCATGCCACGACCGTTCCGTCACTCTTGAGTGCCAGACTGTGGTTGGCACCGGCACTAATCGCGATCACATTGCTCAGCCCGGCAGGAACATTGCACTGCCCGTTATCATTGTATCCCCACGCGGCGACCGTGCCGTTGGTGCGGAGCGCCAAGACATGATAGGCGCCTGCGGCGATGGCTGTGGCATTCAAGCCTGCGGGGACATTGGCCTGGCCATTGTCACTTTTCCCCCAGACGAACACCGTACCATCGGCCGTGAGTGCGAGACTTTGCCCCTCGCCTGCCGCGACCGCGGTGACCCTCAAATCGCCAAGGCCAGAGGGCACATTGAGCTGGCCATAATTGTTGCCTCCCCAGGCTACAACGGTGCCGTCCTCCTTCAGCGCCAGAGAATGATTGTTTCCGGCGGAGAGAGCCTTCGCCCCCGTCAAGTCCGTGGGAGGAGGACTTACGCCAATCCCCCAGGAACCAAGATCCAGGTGGGTCGTGCCGGTCTGTGCTCCGGGAGCCACCGTACCGTTCAGCGCAAAGACGGGCGCGTCATTCACGCTGGTCAGGTTGATGGTGAAGGTGGTGGTGCCGGTGTCCACGCCGCCATTGGCGGTGCCGCCGTTGTCCTGCGCGGTGACGCTGACCGTGGCCGTGCCAAAGGCATCCGCCGCAGGGGTGAAGGTGAGTGTGCCCGTGCCGCTGATGGCGGGCTGGACGCTGAACAGGGCGTTGTTGTTGTTCGTGACCGTGAAGCCGCCGACCTGGGTCTGCGTGTACTCGCGGAGATGACCCGGAGTGAAAGTGGCAAAGCCCGTCGCGGTGTAAGCCGGGGAGTCCTCCCGCAAGGTGACCGCGCTCTGGGCCAGGGTGACCACAGGCGGCTGGTTCGCCGGGGTTAGGGTGATCACAAAGGTCTGCAACGCGGAGTTCGCGCCGCCGTTGGCGTTGCCGCCATCGTCCTGAACGAAGACAGAGACAAAGGCCGAGCCGACGGCGCCGGGGACTGGCCTGTAGGTCAGGGTGCCATTGGCGCTGATGGCCGGCTGCACGCTGAAGAGCGCGTTGTTGTTGTTCGTGACGGTGAAGGTGACCGTCTGCGAGGATTCATCCGCCGGGCCAGACACGATGGCGTTGAAGAGCGAGGTGACCGTCTGCGCCCCGGCATTGCCCGAGACGGTGTGGGTGTAAAGCGATGGGGTGGCGGCAGAGGTGTAGATTTTGCTGTTCCCCGCCGTGGCGACCAGTTTGCTGCCATCCGCGGAGGAAGCGATGCCGGCCCAAAAGCGACCCATGGCGCCGATCTGCCAGGTGGCTCCTGAATCCTGTGAAGTGTAGATCGGGCCATTGGCGCATACCGCTGCCAATTGGGTTCCGTCCGCCGATGAGGTAACCGCCTGCCAGCCGCGATTATGCTCTTTTTGGGTCCAGGTTACGCCGGAGTCGGATGATGTATAGATTCCTGATTCGCCTTGAGTTTGACTGGTTCCGAGCAACGCCACGAGTTTGGTGCCGTCCGCCGAGCATGCGATGGCGTTCCAGTAGCGACTGTTTTCCCGCGCGGTCCAGGTGACTCCCGAATCGGTGGAGGTGTAGATATTGCCATAATAGGGAACGGCGGCCAGTTTGGTGCCATCGGCGGAAGAGGTCACAGCCCGCCATCCTCTGTTGGTTTCGCGCGCGGTCCAGTTCACACCGGAATCGGTGGAAGTATAGATCTGGCCATTGTCCACCACAGCCACCAGCTTCGTGCCATCCGCCGAGGAGGCGACATCTCTCCAGAGCCGGTTGTTGCCCCGGTCCGTCCAGGTAACGCCGGAGTCGGTGGAAGTGAAGATATTCGCATTGTACGATACGCCTACGAGTTTGGTACCGTCGGCGGAGGAGGCAACGCGCGAGGATGACTGGCCGGAACGCTGGGTCCAGGTGACACCGGAGTCGGTGGAAGTATGGACGCCCGTGTTTGCCATCGCGACGAGCTTGGTGCCATCTGCGGAGGAAGCCACGTCGCCCCAACCACGGACGATGTCACGGGGGATCCATTTGCTGCCGACGCGACCGGTGGTATCGACCGGAATGAGGGCATAGTTGGTGTATGCGCCCACCGAAATGGAAGCGACGGGGGTCACGGTGCCCGGTGGGAACCGATGGCTGTCGGTGTCCGTGCTGACTCCTACCATGGAGCCGTCGGCGCGTAGAGCCAGGCTATGGGAGTGACCGCCCGCCACCGCCACCACGCCAGACAAACCAGAGACATTGCACTGACCGTTATCGTTCCAACCCCAAGCGACCACGGTGCCATTGCTGCGGACTGCAAGGCTGTGGGAACTACCGGCGGCAATCGCCGTGACACCAGTCAAACCTGCCGGCACATTCGTCTGACCGTAGTAGTTGTCACCCCAGGCAACCACGGTGCCATCGCTCTTCAGAGCCAGGCTGTGGAGGCCCCTGTGGGCTCCTCCGGCGGCGATTTGGGCGACACCGGTCAGACCAGCGGGGACGTTGCACTGACCTTCCGAATTCCGCCCCCAAGCCACCACAGTGCCATCGTTCTTGAGAGCAAGGAAGTGATACCGGCCAGCCGCGATGGCGGTCACGCCATTGAGGCCTGCAGGCACAGTGGTCTGACCATTGCCGTTGGAGCCCCAGGCAACAACGGTGCCGTCGGCCTTCAAAGCCAGGCTGGCTCCGTCACCGGCTGCAACGGCGGCCACATTCACGAGTCCAGCGGGCACATTGCATTGGCCTGCGCTGTTGTCGCCCCAGGCTGCGACCGTACCGTTGGATTTGACCGCCAGGCCATGGGTGTAGCCGACCGACGCCGACTTCACCAGCCCGAGATCGTCGGGGAAGCTCAACTGCCCGAAATCATTGTTACCCCAGCCGATAAGGTTGAACTCGTTGTTGCCATAGACCTGGCTGCCGGTGGCGGCGCTGCCTGCCACGGCGCTGTTGAGCGTGAGGACGGGCGCGTCGTTTACGGGAGTCACCGTGATGGAAACGGTGGCCAGCGGGCTGTTGAAGCTGCCGTCGTTGGTGCGGAAGGTGAAGCTGTCGCTGCCGTTGAAGTTCGCGGCGGGCGTGTAGGTGCGGCTGGCACCGCTGCCGGTGAGGGTGCCATTCACCGGACCGGTGACGATGCTGTAGGTGAGCGTGGTGCCGGGATTCGGATCGCTGCCGGTGAGGGTGATGTTGACGGCGGTGTCCTCGTTCGTGGTGACGCTCTGCGCATTGGCCAGCGGCGCGTCATTGCCATCAATGATAGAAACAGTCAGCGCCTTGGCAAAGATGCCGCCACGGCCGTCATCGGCCTGCACGCGGATGCTGTAGCTAGACTTCGTCTCGTAGTCGGTGACCGGGATGATTTTGAGGGCGTTGCCAGCGAGGGTGAAGCTGGCGTTGTCGGTGTCGCCCGCGCCGGTGACGAGGCTGAAGGTTTGCGTGTCGTCCTGATTGATGTCGGTGACACTCAGGGTGCCCACCGTGGCATTGGCGGCGTTGTCCTCCGCGATGCTGGCCGGGCTGAGGGCGATGTTGGTGGGGGCCTGGTTGGCGAGGTAGGTGAAAAGCCCCGCGCCGGTGCCGCTGCCGAGTTCACCGACCACGACGACATCCACAACGCCCGCAGCGTGCGGCGGGGTGATGGCGGTGATGGTGCCGGAATTGACAACGACCACATTGCTGGCTGCATTTCCGCCAAAGGTGACCATGGCCGGCGAGGTAAAGCCGGAGCCGACGATCGTGACTGGCGTGCCGCCGGCCACGCTGCCATCCGCGGGGTTGCTGGTCTGATAGAGCGCGTAGCTGAAGCCTCCGCCTGCGGCGATCCGGGTGACGCGACCCAGGCCTGCCGGGACATTGATTTGGCCTTCGCCATTGCCCCCCCAAGCCACGACCGTGCCGTTGCTCTTGAGCGCCAGGCTATGCGCGTTTCCGGCGGCGACGGCGATGACATCTGTCAGGCCATAAGGGGTGGTGGTTTCCCCGCCATTATTGGTTCCCCATCCGACGACCGTGCCGTCGCTCTTGAGTGCGAGGTTGTGGCTGTTACCCGCCGCGATGGCGACGACATTGCTCAGACCCGCGGGCGGATTGGTTCGGCCGTTCCCCGAATATCCCCAGCAGATCACCGTGCCGTCGCTCTTGAGGGCGATTGAGTGACTGCCGCCCGCAGCAATCGCGATCACGCCGGTGAGTCCGCCTGGGACGGAGCTTTGGCCATCGTAGTTGTTCCCCCAAGCCACGACGGTGCCGTCACTTTTGAGGGCCATGCTCTGTCCATTACCAGCCGAGATGGCGGTCACGCCACTGAGACCGCCGGGAACATTGCACTGTCCGTTTGAATTGTTACCCCATGCGACCACGGTGCCGTCACTCTTCAGCGCCAGGCTGAAGTTAGAGCCTGCGGCGACCCGGGTCACGCCGCTGAGGCCGCCGGGAATATTGATCTGGCCATCGGAATTGTCTCCCCAGCCCACCACGGTGCCGTCGGGCTTCAAGGCAAGACCATGACCTCCACCGATCGCGATTGCGGTGGGATTGACCGCCGGGGCGGTCAAGCGGCCGGAGACGCTGGATCCCCAACCGACGGGATTGTTTGTGTAGATCGTGTACGGAACGGTGACGGCCAGCGGTTTGGGGAATTGGACGGTCTGCTCCAGCGAAGGATCGAAGATTTCCGCTGTTCTGACCGCCGTGGTGCCATTGGATCCGCCGACGGCGAGCACCTTGCCGTTTTGCAGCTTGGTCATGCCAAAGCCCGCGCGCAGATCGTTCATGCGCATGTCGCGAGCCACGCTTGAGGCAGAGGTCACGCCCGTGGTGAAGGTATTGAGCGCCGGATCGTAAATCTCGGACGAATCGAGAGCCTGACCGGCCGCGTTCGTACCGCCCGCGATGAGCACGCGGCCGTCGTTGAGGAGGATCGCGCGGTGATTGTAACGCGGCGTGGCGAGGGATGGGCCGGTGGACCAGGTGTTTTGGCGTCCGAGGTAATTGGTCGGGCCGTCGGTGTACAATTCACTGCCGCCGACCACGCCGGAACCATTGATGCCGCCGACGACGAGCACTTTGCCATTTGGAAGCTTCGTCGCCGTGAAGTTGCGGCGCGCCACGCTCATCGGGATGCCGATGGGCGTCCATTGGTTGTTGGAGTCCAGGAAGATGCCGGAACTCAATGTGGACGAGGCGTTTTGTCCGCCGAGAACCAGCACGCTGTTGCCAAACTCCACCGCGCAGTGGTCGGCCCGCGCCTCGGGCATGCCGTTGAGGCCGCTCCAGCTCAGGTCGGCAGGATTGAAAAGCTGGAACCCAGCTTGGTAAGTCCCTCCGGTGGAAATGCCGCCCATCATGAACACCCCGCCGCTGCCACGGCGTGTGACCGCATGGCGTGTGAACGGCCCGACCATCGCCCCGGTGTTGCTCCAGGAGTTGCTCACCGGATCATAGACCTCCGCCGTGCGATCCGCATTCGGATCACCCGCCAGGCCGCTGCCACCGGCTGCCAGCACGCGTCCGTCATCGAGCAGGAAAAGCGTGTGTCCGCTGCGGGCATGCGCCATCGGTGGTCCAGCCGTCCAGGCACCGGTGGCCGGATCGTAGATGTCCACGAGGTTGCTCGGCAGCGTCTCCGTGCCACCCGCGAAAAGCACGCGCCCGTCGAGCAGCGTCACCGCACCCTCATTCAAAATGGACCCGCGTCCCGCCTGCGTGAGGCTGAGCGTGGGCGTCCACATGCCCAGGACGCGTTTTTCATAGAGGAACGCACTGGCGGCGGTGATCACGCCGCCGCCGGTGTGAACGGTGACATCCACAAGGCCTTCGACATTTTGCGGGGTGATGACGGTTAGAGTGGTGTCGTTGACAACGGTGGGTTGAGCCACCATTTCCGCGCCGAAAAACACCTGGCGCACATCCGTGAAGCCCGTGCCGGTGATCGTCACGGTGGTGCCGCCGAGCGGCGTGCCACTGAGCGGCGAGAGCCGCAGAATGCCCGGAGAGACCTCGGCCGGATTATCCGTGACGCTGATGGCCAGCACCTGCTCATAGGTGGCTGCGGAGCCTGCCATGTCCGTGGCACGCACGCGGATGCTGTAGGCGGGCTTCGTCTCGAAATTGGTGATGGTGTTGATCTTGAGCGTCTTGCCGGAGATGGAGAAGAGCGAGTTGTCCGTGCTGCCCGTGCCGCTGACGAGGCTGAAGCTGTGCTCCTGCTCCGCATTCGCATCCGTGGTGCTCAGCGTGCCCACGGTGATGCCGGGCAGGTTGTTTTCCAAGACTGCCGCAGGTGATAGAGCGATGCTGGTAGGGGCCTCGTT
The DNA here is from genome assembly GCA_017301995.1 of Verrucomicrobiota bacterium. Lineage (GTDB taxonomy): Bacteria > Verrucomicrobiota > Verrucomicrobiia > Verrucomicrobiales > Akkermansiaceae > Luteolibacter. The sequence goes on from JAFLEH010000002.1 coordinate 208,882, forward strand.
GGGGACATAGGTGTAAAGCCCCGCTCCGATGCCGGTGCCGCCGGTGGTGGTGACACGCACATCAACCGTGCCCGCCGCCTGGGCGGGAGTTGTGGCATCGAGAGTTTGGTCATCCACCACGGTGACTCGCGTGGCGGCCACGCCGCCGAAATGCACGCGCGCACCGCTTTCAAAGCCGGTGCCGGTGATGCGAACCACGCGGTTGCTAACCGTGCTGCCGCTGGAAGGCGTGGCTGAGGCAACGGTGGGTGCCGTGCCGCTGCCATCCACATAGGCGAAAAGGCTTCTGGCCGATCCGGCACCATTGGCCGCAAAGACCGAGACATCCACGAAGCCCGCCGCATGAGCCGGTGTGGTGGCGGTTAGAGTGGTGTCATTCACCACCGTGACACTGGTGGCCGGGATGCCGTCAAAGAACACGCCAGTGACCGGCGTGAAGCCGCTGCCGGTGAGTGTGATCGCGGTCCCGCCCGCCAAGGGCCCGCTGGGCGGGCTGATGCCTAACACGGCGGGGGTTTGTTCGTTCGCCATGTTCGTCACGCTGATGGCAAAGGCCGACTCCGAGGTGGCTGGCGTGCTGCCGTTGTCGGTGGCGTTGATGCGGATGTTGTAGGTGTTCCGTGACTCGTAGTTCAGCAGGCTGCGAACCTTGAGTGCGTTCCCCACGATCATGAAGGCGCTGCTGTCCGCGTCCGTGCCGAGGCTGAAGGTGTGCGTCTGCCCCGCGTCCTGGTCCGAGGTGCTGAGCAGGCCGATGGTCGTGCCGGGCGCGCTGTTTTCCGCGATGGCCGCCGCGCTCAGCGAGATCGCGCCGGGCGAGTCATTGATGTCGGTGATGCTGACACTGAAGCTTTGCGCGGTCGCGAAGCGACCCAGACCGGACTCCGTGGCGGTGACGGTGACTTCATAGATGTTATTGCCATTGCCGTCCGCTGGCGCATCGAAATTCCGCGGACTGGTGAAAGACAGCACGCCTGTATTGCTATCGAGGTTGAAGAAGCCGGCGTCGTCACCGCTTTTGCTGAAGACAATCGGAGTGAGCGGGAATGAATCACCGGACGGAATGACCGTCGCGACATAGGTGTCGGCATCTTCCTCTTCCTTGCTGAGGGCGACATTGGCGGAGCCGGCATAGCTGGCGATGGAGAACGGTTGGTAGCCCAGCAGCGCCAGCGAGTGCTGGCCCGAGCTGCTGGCGGAAAGAATCGAGCGCACAGGCCCTTCGGCGAGCACGCTGGTGCCTGCGACGCGACTGACTTCGACGGGGACCATCGTGTTGGTGGTCGAGTTGTTGCCCAACTGGCCGTTTTCGTTGCGACCCCAGGCCGCCACGGTACCGTCTGACAGCAGCGCGAGGCTGTGATCCTGACCGGCGGCCAGGGCGACGACGGTTTTGCCTTCCAGAGCACTGCCGCTGCCTGCGGGGACCGGTCGCAGCTCATTCCAGCCCGTGTCGCTGCCGTTTTGGCCGTAGGTGCCATCACCCCAGGCCGCCACCGTGCCCTCGGAGGTTAGAGCGAGACTGTGGTTTCTGCCCACCGCAATGGCGGTGATGGTCTTGCCGGCGAAAGCGGCTTCCTGAACATGCTGCGGCACGGTTTGTTTGTTTCCATATATCAAACCCCATTGCTTCAGAAATCCGCCGTTCGATCCGTCGGAAACCAGCGCGACGCTGTGGTTCTCACCGGCCGCGATGGCGGTGACGATCTTGCCACTGAGCGCGCTGCCGCTGGTGGTCACCATCACGGGAGATTTGACATCGTCGGGATGTCCCGTGCCGGGAGCAGTTGGCGGTGTGAAGCTCCCATTGCCGATTTGACCCGAGTTGTTGCGACCCCAGGCCGCCACAGTGCCGTCCGAGCAGAGCGCGAGGTTGTGATACCAGCCCGCCGCGATCGCGACGACGGTTTTTCCGGACAAGGCACCGCCCACCTGCACCGGCAGGGTGCTTTGATTGAATGTGCCGTCGCCGAGCTGGCCATAGGTGTTGTCACCCCAGGCCGCCACGGTGCCGTCGGAGCACAGCGCGAGGCCGTGACGCCATCCCGCGGCCACTTGGACCACGAATTTCCCCTGCAGCGCCGTGCCATTGGTTTCCACCTTCGTCGGACGTAGCCCAGGTTGAACCAAACCAAGCTGTGCGCGTTCGTAATCTCCCCACCCGGCCACGGTGCCATCGGAGCAGAGCGCGAGGCTGAACTCCTCGCCCTGGGTGACCTGAATGATCGTCTTTCCAGCGAGAGCCCCCGCAGGCAGCACGGCCCCGGGCACCTTGACATTTTGGTAGGAGTAATCATACAGAGGGGGGCCGTGGCGGTAATCCGCCAACTGGGCCTTGTTGTTACTGCCCCAGCCGGCGAGCGCCGTGTGACGCCAGAGCAGGACGAGGTCGTTGTTGCCCGTGCCGCCGTAATACCAGGCCACGAACGGATAGGTGACCCCGTTGAACACGAGATCCAACGCCGCGCCGTTGGTCACATTGGTGAATGAGCCGCTGATGGGGCCGACGCCCGTGTTGCGCAGCACGGTTAGATTGGTGCCGGGTGATGGAGCAAAGTTCAGCGTGAGATTGAGCGTGCTGCCGGGAATGATGGCGGCGTTGTCGAGCGAGCGCGGCACATCCGCTGCGGAATTGTAGGCAAAGACGATGCTGCCGGAGGCGGTGAAGAAGGTGCCGGTTTCGGTGTAAGTGGTGGTATTGGCGGTGCGGACAAAGCCGGCGAAGGCATACTCGGTCGCATCCGTCAGACCGGTGGCCGTCACGGTGAAGGAGCCGGTCTGGCCGCCCGTGGCGAATTTCGTCACCGCCACCCCGCTAACGCGCGGGTTGGCGTTTTCCGACCGCTTTGAAACCACCACACCACGCTCGAGCACCAGCGCACCGCCATCCGAGGTGACATCTGCGCCGAGCACGGCCGAATTGATCGTCCTGGCACCCACGACCGGCGAGGTGATGACCGGAAGCGGCACGCTCTGCGCGAAGGTTGCGTTGGAGGCGCATCCGGTGTTAGAAAGATCGCAGACATAAGCGGCCAGCAGGGGATTATCCCCCCGTGCGGCCGTCTCCGCGGGAAGCAGGCGGTCCTCAAAGGTGTAGTCGCCGAGTTGGCCTTCCGTGTTACGGCCCCACAGCACCACACTGCCATCCGTGCAGCGGACGAAGCTGTGCGCGGCTCCTGCGGCGATCTCCACCACCGTCCTGCCGTAAAGTGCGCTGCCGCTGGCCGTGCTGACGGGTTCAGGTGTGGTTTTGTTGTCCGTGCTGCCATTGCCGAGCTGGCCGTTGAGTCCTTTGCCCCAGGCCGCTAGCGTGCCGTCGTCAAACAGAGCCAGCGTGTGATCGGCGCCCGCGACGATGCTGGCGAGTGTCTTGCCGCTGAAGGCATTGCCCAAGCTAACAATCACCGGCACGCTGGAACTCGTGGTATTCCCGCGTCCGATCTGTCCCTGATCATTCGCTCCCCATGCCGCCAGAGTGCCGTCCGAGCAGAGGGCGAGGCTGTGAGACATGCCCGCCGCGATGGCGACCACCGTTTTGCCAAAAAGGATGCTGCCAGGTCCGGTGCTAACCGCGACTGGCATGCTGCGGCTCTGCGTCGTGCCGTCGCCGAGCTGACCGTCGCTGTTTTTACCCCACGCGACGAGTGTGCCATCGTAGCAGACCGCCAGCGTGTGATTGCCACCTGCCGCGATCATTTTCACCCGGCGTTCGTCGCCGCCGTAGAGGGCGCTTTGTGCCACATCGCGTTTCACTTCGATGGGCATGTGAAGCAGCGTGTCATTGTCGATTGGCGCGCCCAGCGAGTTGTAGGTCGTGACAAAACCGCGGCCGAGTTCGCCATTCTCATTGTAGCCCCAGACCATGACGCGGCCCTCGGTCGTGAGCGCGACGCTGTGGTGGGCGCCTGCGGCGATGAAGGCGGTTTTTTTGCCGGCCAGACCGCTGCCTGCGCCGGTGGGAACCGGCACGGGCGTGGTGGTGGTGTTGCCACTCTGGGCAAAGTAGGCATTCACATCACTTTCGGTTTGCCACGCCGACACGATGCCATCGGCAGACAGGGAGAGGTTGTGGTTCCTGCCACGGGCGAGCTGCACCACATTGCCGGTGGCGAGGCCGACGGGCAGCTTTTGGCCATCGCCCCAGCGCCATAGGCTCTTGTCACGCCAAACCAGCGCGAGGTCATTGCCATCACCGCCATAGTAGGAGACGGTGTAGTTGTAGCTTTTGCCTCCACGGCTCAGCGTGATCTCCGCGCCGTCCGGATAGATCCCAAATCGGCCCTCGATGGGCGAGGTGCCCGTGTTGCGAATCACCAGGATGTCCTCGCCCGCGATCGGGTCAAAGTCGAGCGTCGGGGTAAAGTGCGGCCCGACGGTGACGGCTGGCAGCGTCAGCGGCGGCTGGTTGTGGCCTGTTAGGTTCACCACCAGCGTGTCGATCTCCGTGCTGAAGGTGCCGACGCTGGAATAGGTGGTCACCGTCGCCGCCGGATTGTTAGGATGCGCGGTGATCAGATAACCGGCGAAGGAATAGGTGGTGCCGCTCTGCAAGCCCTCCGCGGTCACCGTGAAAGCACCGGCGGTGGTGCCTGCGGCGATGGTTTTGGTCACGCCGGTCTCACCGATGCTCGGTGTCGAATCGTCCGAGGTTTTGGAAACGACCACGCCTCGTTCGAGAATGGTCGCGCCCGCATCCAGCACGGTGGCACCGAGGACCGCGTGGTCCGCGCGGGCGATTTGCACGATGGGGTCCGTCACGGAAGGCGAAGCCGAAACGATCGCGGCGGAATGGCCCGCCGATCCGCCACTCGTCAGTTGGAGAATGGCTCCGCTGCTCAGCGGGCCGCTGGTGCTAACGAGTGCGGGGGAAAGGCGTATGTTAGTCGTGCCATCGCCCACCTGACCTTCATCATTCAGGCCCCAGGCTAGCGCGGCATCATCATCCCGCAGGGCGATGCTGTGGAATTCGCCCGCCGCAAGACTCTTGATGGTCCGGCCATTCAGCACACCGGCAGTACTCACGGCCACGGGCAGGGATTGATCATCCGCCGTGCCATCGCCTAACTGCCCGAAGGCATTGCCGCCCCAGGCAGCCACCGTGCCATCGGCGCACAGCGCGAGGCTGTGCTCGCCACCTGCGGCGAGAGATTGGATGGTTTTGCCTGCCAGGGCGCTGCTCGCCCCCCGGTTCACCAGCACCGGAACCAAGCGGTTCGTGCGCAAATTATCCCCCAACTGGCCCTTCGTGTTGTCGCCCCAGGCGACCAGCGTGCCGTCGCTGCAAAGCGCCAGCGCATGATTCTTTCCGGCGGCCATGGCGACGACCTTTTTGCCTGTCAACGCCCCGGAATCGATCACCGACGCGCTGCCACCCAAGGTGAGCCAGGCAGGATCCCAAGAAATCAGGGCACCATCGGAGCACAGCGCCAGCGCCTGATCGCCACCCGCCGCCACGGCAATGATCCGGCGGCCTTGGAACGGCGCTTGATTGTTGTTGATGCTGATGCCGGACTCCTGGTTCGCACCCCAGAAGAACAAGGTTCCATCCTCGGTAAGCGCCATGTTGCGGGTATAACCGGCCGCGATGGCGACGATGCGATGCCCGTCCGTCAGGGTTAAGCTCGGCACCGGAGTGACGAGAACGGGCTGGGTGGTGAAGGCGGGTGGGTTGCCAGGTTGCGAATAGTAGAGCTGGTGTGCCGAATTATCGCCCCAAGCTGCTACCGAACCGTCAGAACAAAGCGCCAGTGTATGCCGGCCTCCACGAGCCACCTGCACGACGGTTTTGCCAAACAAAACGCCGCTTTGCCGCACGGCGGCGGGCAGCAGTTGGGACTGCTGGTTGCCGGTGCCGACTTGTCCATACGGATTGCCACCCCATGCGGCCAAAGCCGTGTCCCGCCACCGCAGCACGAGGTCGTTGCCGCCTTCGCCGCCGTAATACGAGACGATGTAGTGATAGTCGCGTCCGCCGAAGGTGAAATCCAGGTTCGCGCCGTGGGCGAGGTTGGTGAAGCGGCCTTCGATCGGCTGCAGGCCGCGATTGCGGATCAGCGTGATGTCCGCAGGCTTCAAAACAACCGTGCCGAGGGTCAGCGTGGCGGTGCTGCCCGCCGCAATCGATACGGATGGCGCATCGATGGTGTAGGCTGTAAAATGATCGCTTTGCGTCCAGTTGGCGGAGATGTTGTCAAACTGGGTGAAGAAGCTCGCGGTCTCGGAATACGCGGCGCCATCGTCGGTGACGACATAGGCGGCGAAGGAGTAGCCGGTATGGGGCTGCAGATTGATGACACCGGTGGTGAAGGCGCCCGTGCCGCCACTGGCAGTTAGATCCAACACATTGGCCTCGCCCAGCGTGGGAGTGGCGTCATCGGTCGTTTTGGCCAGCACCAGGCCACGCGCCAAAACGGTCTTGCCGCCGTCGGAGAGCACCGTGCCGCCCAGAGTGGCCGTGGTGGGCGTGACAGCCGAAAACACCGGCAACGCGGCAACGGGGCTCGGTCCGCCAAGGACGCCCGAATGCAGCGAAGTCGAGCCGTGGGCGACGGAAGTGATCGAGACGCCCGCCAGAGCGGTCGTGCGGCTGACTTCCAGCGGAATCGTGCTGGTGTTGGCTCGGCCCAGTTCACCGTAGGTGTTGTTTCCCCAAGAAAGCAGCTTTCCATCCAAACGCAGCGCCATGCTGTGGCCCTGGCCGGCCGAGATGGACGCCACGGTGTCGAGGCCGATGTCCACGGGGGAGTAGCTGGGTGTCGTGGTGCCGTTGCCGAGTTGGCCTTCGAGGTTCCGGCCCCAGGTGAGCACGCGATTGCCGAGTGCCAGCGCCATGCTGTGCTCACCGCCTGCGGAGATCGCCGTGTAGATGCCAGCGAGCGTGACTGGCTTGTGCTCAAGATTGTGATCCACTTCTCCGATGCCGAGCTGGCCCGCCGTGTGGTCACCCCATGCGAAAAGGGTGCCATCCGTGGCCAGCGCGAGGTTGTGATTCCGGCCCGCAGACACCGTCTTGATTTTTTTGCCGTTGAATGAGGATGCGGGAATCAGGTAGGCCGTGTTGAAGCCCGTCACATCGCTGCCCGCACCCAACTGACCGAGCGAATTGTCACCCCAGGTTGCCACCGAACCGTCGGCGCACACCACCATGCTGTGAGCGCGTCCCGCCGAGATGCCGGTCACTCTTTTGCCGAACAGACCGGTGCCGTTGACCACACTGACAGTCACCGGGCTGCTGCTGTCCGTGGTGCTGTCATTGCCCAACTGGCCGCCGGCATTGGCACCCCATGCTTTGAGTTGTCCATTGGCCAGCAGCGCCAGACTGTGATTCTCGCCCGCCGCGACCGCCACCACGCCTGATATGCCCGCAACAGTCACCGGAGTGCCGCGATCCGTCGTCGTGCCGTCGCCGAGTTGGCCCAGGTGATTTCTGCCCCAGGCCACCACTTGTCCATTAGATAGCAGGATCAGGCTGTGTTGCCCGCCGCGTGCCATCTGCACCGCCGTGGGTCGGCCTTCCGCGTCCGATTGATCGTAGGCGAGGACCGCTTCGCTCAAAACAGCCGCGCCGGGGCCTGCCTGACCGTGGGAGTTGTTCCCCCAGCCAAAGGCGTCCGTGCCTTTCCACAGCAGCACCAGATCATTGCCATCGCCGCCGTAATACCACGCCACATAGTCGTAGGTTTTCCCGCCGACGGTTAGGCTCACCGTGGAACCGTGCGCCACATTGCCGAAAGTGCCCGCGATGGGATTGAGGCCGGTGTTGTTGATGACCGTGAAGTTCCGCCCGGCCTCCGGCGTCCGGCTCAGGCTCAAATTGAGGCTGGCTCCGGATGCGATGCTCACCTCCGGCAGCGTCAAGGTCGTGAAATAATCGCCGGTGAAGCTGTGGCTCGACACCGCGGTGACAAAAGTGCCGTAGGGGCTGTAGCTCTCGCCCGCCGCATTCTCCGCCATCGCCACACAGGCATAAACGGTGGCCGGTTGGAGGCCGGTGACCGCCGTCCAGAACTGCGGCGAGGGATAAAACACATTGGTTTGCGCGGGCAGATCGATCACGCCGATTTCGCCCTGCACGGGATCCGGATTCGTGGCCGCCAGCGAGACGAGGAAACGCTTGGCCGTGACCGCAAGTCCGCCGTCATCCGCGACGCGTGCCGCCAGTTCCGCGCCATTCGGGCTGGTGGTTTCCGCCGTGGGCGCAGCATCAAAACGAGGCTTGCCGGACGGGCTGGTGAAGGTGCCGAACTCCGAATAAACCGTGCCCGTGTTCGTAGTCACATAGCCCGCATACGAATAGCTCGTGTTCGCATCGAGATCGGTCCAAACCAGCGTGCCATTGGCTCCGGCGCTCGTTTTGATCCTGACATTGAAGCCATCCACCTCATCCAGCAGCGGACGCGCATCCACCGAGGTCTTCGCCAGCACGATGCCGTGTTCCAGGATGTCGCTGCGGCCCGGCAGATCGAGACTGACCGTTAGAGAAACGCTGCCGTAGCTCAGAGGTGTCACCACCACCGGCCGGGCGAGCGCAGGCACGGCGCTGAGGATGGCCGAGTGCTGCGCAAAGGCTCCCTGCGCCAGTCCTGCGGCCCACGCGCCGTCCTGACGATTGAAAACACTGGGTTCCGGGGTCAACGGCCCCGCACCGGTGTTGAGATAGACGGGCTGCGCTTTGTCCACCAGCGTGCCATCGCCCAACTGGCCGACATTGTTCGCTCCCCACGATGCGACTGTGCCATCGGAAAACCGCGCCTGGCTGAATCCGGCACCCGCGGCCACTTCGACGACCCTTTTGGGCTGACCTTGCGCCGTTGTATTGTTAGATAAGCTGCTCACCAGCGTCGGCGAGGCTCCGCCACTGCCAAAACCCCATGTGACCACCTGCGCATCCTGTGTGAGCGCCACGACATGGTTGCGGCCTGCGGCGATGGATTTCACCCAGCGATCCCGCAGCGCACTGCCGGTGCCACGGTTCACCGCGAGCGGGAGCGACTGGAGACCCGTCACCGCCGAGCCAAGCTGTCCGTTGGCACTGCTGCCCCAGGCCGCCACATTGCCATCCGCGCACACCGCGAGGCTGAAACCGGCGCCTGCGGCCACCGCCGTCACTTTCCGGCCCGCGAGCGCACTGCCTGCGGTGGTGCGCACGGCCACCGGGAGCGATGAACTGCCGGTCGTCACATTGCGCGGCGGACCGTCTCCCAGGCCCAACTGGCCGGAACCATTGCTGCCCCAGCTCACCACGCTGCCATCGGAGCAAAGTGCCAGGCTGTGATTCTCACCCGCTGCGAGTGACAGCACCGTCTTGCCATTCAAAGCACTGCTTGTGCCGGTGGAAACCTGGGTGGCGTAGGTGCGGGCGGTCTGCGTGCCGTCTCCCAACTGACCATTCTCGTTAGCGCCCCATGCCCAGACCTTGTTGTCCGATGTCAGGGCCAGATTGTGCGTATAACCCGCCGCCACCGCTATGACATTTTCGAGCGGTGCATTCGCGCCCTTCATCACTTGCACCGGCACGCCACCGCTGCCTGCCGGATTGCCCAGCGGTCCGCTGCCCCAGGCGAAAAGTTTGCCATCGGAACACAGCGCGAGTGTGTGCGTCCCGCCGCGTGCGACCTGCACCACCGTCTTCGTCGCCAGTGCGCCGGTGAAGGTCACCAGCGCCGGTTTGTTCACGCTGGCAGGCGTGGGGAAGCCCAGTTGCGCGCTCGCATTGCCACCCCACACCGCCGTCAGCAGTTGGCGCGGACGCAGCACCAGGTCATTGCCGTCGCCACCGTAATACCACGCGACAAACGGGAAGCTCTTGTTGTCGCGTTGCAAGGTCACTTCCTGGCCATTCAGCAGGCTGCCGTGCGGTGTGTTGTTAGCGAAACCGGGCGCACGATTTTCGATCACCACGAGGTCCGTCCCCGCTTGTGGCGGGTTTTGCAGCGCCAGCGACCACGGCGCCGGCCCGGTCGAACCCGCTGGGCTGTCCTGATAAATGGCTGCTTGGCCGGAGTTGGCGGCAAACAAGGTCGAGTTCATGACCGCCGGCCCGGTTTTAAAGGTCCGGTAGCCGGAGTAGTGCGTGCGGCCGTTGGCGGTCTTCGCATAGGCCGCGTAAGTATAGCCATCGCCCTCGACGAGCCCGGTGGCATCCAGCGGAAAGCCGAAAGGAATCGCCGGAATGCTCTGCGTGACCGCCAGCGTGGTCACATCGGCTCCTCCCACGGTCGGACGCGAGTTGAGGCTCGTTCTCGACAGGACCACGCCATATTCCGTTAGGATAAGTCCTGCGGCAAAATCGACCTCGGCGGCCACCCGGGCCGTGGTGGTGCCGATGCGGATGTTCTCAGGGCTTTTGAAGATCACATTCGGCGCGAGCACCAAAGCGGAACGATGCGCCGTGCAGCCGGCGGACAGTTTGGAGACGATGCCATTGCCCAGCACATCATTGGCACTGTTCGCCACAAGGACGGGCGTCGCGCGGTCGGTCGTGCTGCCATCACCGAGCTGGTTCACATCATTTCGACCCCAAGCGGCCACCGTGCCATCGGAGCACAGCGCCAGGCTGTGTTCCGCGCCTGCCGCCACACTCTGCACCGTCTTGCCGCCGAGTGTTTCTGAGGTGGAAACCAGTCGCGGTACCGTGCTGTTGCCGCCGCTGCTGCCGAGCTGGCCTTTCGCATTGTCACCCCAAGCCACTGCTTTGCCGTCGGCACGGATACCGACCGTGTGGGCGATGCCGGCCGCTACCGAAACCAGTCGCGTGCTCCAACCGCTCACCGCGCTGCCATCCTGGGTCGAGACCGCCACCGGTCGTGAACGGTCCGTGGTGGACGCATCTCCGAGCTGTCCTTTCTCGTTCGCCCCCCAGGCCGCGGCCGTGCCATCGGAGCAAAGCGCGACGCTGTGATAGGCTCCCGCGCAAACGCTCACGACGACCTTGTCCGTGAGCGCGCTGCCCGCAGCGGTGTCCACCGCCACCGGACTTAGGCTGGAGCTGGTTGTGCCGTCACCCAACTGGCCTTTCGAGTTGTCGCCCCAGGAGAAGACCGTGCCGTCCGCGCAGAGAGCAAGGAAATGGTACCCGCCTGCCGCCAGTGACACCACCGTCTTGCCATCCAGCGCGCTGCCTGCGCCATTGATCACCGTCGGTGCCCAGTCGTTCGAGGTTCCGCCCCAAGTTACCACGGTGCCATCGAGGCAAAGCGCGGCGTTTTGTGTGGCAGATGCCGCGACCGCCACCACCACCCTGCCGCCGAGCACGCTGCCGCCATCGCGCAGCACATCCACCGGTACGCCGACCTCTGCCGCTTGTCCGAGATTCGTGGGATTGCCCAGTTGACCGTGGAAATTTGATCCCCACGCGGCGATGGTGCCATCCGCACACAGCGCCAGCGTGTGATGTTCGCCGCGTGCCACCTGGATCACCGTGCGGCCCTGGAGCACGCCCAGGTTCTCCAGTCCGAATGGCAGCGTAGTCGGAGACGGATCGCCGTTTTCTAACATCAAGCCATCATTGGCGCCCCATGTCACCGCGGAGGTGCCGTACCATTGCAGCACGAAATCCTTGCCGCTGTCCCCGCCACGATACGACGCCACATAGCGATAGATTCTGCCGCCGAAGGACATCGTCACGATGTCACCATGCAGCACATTGGCGAAGGTGCCCTGGATCAGGCTCGCCCCGTTGTTGCGGATCACGGTTAGATCCCTGCCCACCGCCGGTGCGGCCGTTATGGAGAGGCTCAGGACCGCTCCGGGCGTAATGACCGCATCCGTGTCCATCACCGTCGCGGGAATTTCACCCGAATCAAAATCTCCCTGGCTCCAGGTGACATTCATGCTAGGAATCTGCGTGCTGAAAACGCGGATCTTGTCGGTGTAGGTCACGCCATTGACATTCCGCGCGTAGGCCCGATAAACATAGGTTGTGCCGCGTTTCAGATTCACCGCCTTGATGGTGAAGACGCCCGGATAGGGCAGATCGGGCTCCACGCCGCCGGGGATGTCCACATGGTAACTCACCACTCCCGACTGGCCGATTTCCAAAGGCACCTCCAGTGGCGGCGCTTCATCGGTGAACTCGTTGGCCGTGCCGTCGGATCCGCGTTTCAGCGGGCGCATCGTCTTCAGTTCCGCCACCACCACCCCGCGGCGGGTGATATTGGATCGGCCGTTGAAGGTGATGTTGCCGCCGAGGGTGGCTTCCGTGGTCTTCACCGCCGTGTGGGTGGGCGCGGAGATGTCCGGCAGGCGGGAGGTTAGGAATGTCCCGGCCGGCAAAGTGATGCTGTCCCGTGCCGTGGTGCCGGTCTCATAGGGCACAAAGGTGGTCGTGGGCGTGGTGAACACCGTGCCGAAGTCATGGATGTTGCCATTCGGCATCGCGGCGTTCCGGGCATACACCGTGTAGGAATACCAGGTGTTCAGGCTCAGGTCGGTCGCCTGGGTCGAAAAAGTTCCCGTGGTGAGCGCGGAGGGATTGGTGCTGGAGGAATCATGATTGTCGGGATCATCCAGCCGCGGATCGGCATTTTCCGCCGTTTTCGCCCACACCATGCCGCGTTTCGTGATCGCCGTGCCGCCGTCCGTGGCCACCGTGCCCTGCAAGGTGTAATGGAAACCGCTGACCTCCTGCTGGGTCGCCTGATGCACCTTCGGCGGCGGCACCAGCAGCAGCGAGGAATGCGATGAAGTGCTCCCGGAGGAAAGTTTGCGGGCGTCACCCGCATTCCAGGCTCCGGCGGCCGATTTGCGCACCACCGTGGCATACAGCGCATCGGCATTCGGCACCGGAGGGCTCTCGGTGGTGACCACCACCGGCTTCGTGCGGTTCGCCGCGGTGCCGCTGATGCCCAGCTCGCCATTTTTGTTCAGTCCCCAGGAAACAACCGTGCCGTCGGAGCACAACGCCAGACTGTGCGCGGCCCCCGCATCCACCGCCACCACCGTCTTGCCATTCAGCGCGCTTCCCGAAAGGGTTTCGACCGTGATCGGATAAATCGCGTTTTGTGTGGTGCCATTGCCTAACTGCCCGTTGCCGTTGCCACCCCAGGCCGCGAGCGTGCCGTCCGTGCATAGCGCCAGCGTGTGTTTGCCGCCTGCGGAGATGGATTGCACGGTTTTGCCAAACAGCGCGCTGCCAGCCAGTTGATTCACGGCCTTCGGATAACGGTTGTTCACCCCCACCGCGACGCCGAGCACCGTCTTGATGATCTTCTGCGCCAGCGGGATCGAGTTGTCCTTGTGCCCGTATTGCAGGGAACTGTTGTCCCCCCAGGCCGCCAGCGTGCCGTCCGAGCACAGCGCCACATTGTGGTCTCCGCCTGCAGAGATCGCCATGACGATCTTGTTTCTCAGCGCCGTGTCATAAGCGACATTCGGATAGGTGATGTCCACGCCAGGCATGAAGACCAGGGCGATGTTCGTGGCCGCTTGCAGGTCGATGTAGCGCTCCACCACTTCCAGATCGTCCGCCGTCACCGTGTCTCCGGAAAACAGATTGATGACGATGGGGACGACGCGGGTCGCCTCGGACAGCGCCTCCTCGGAAAGCGCGGTGATGATTGCTTCCTTGAGGGTGTCCACTTTCACCGTCTGGAGCAGTTTGGCGACCCGGTCCGTGTCCGAGGTCACGCGGCCATCAGCCGAATCGGCAGGCATCAAGCCCTGCTGGATCGCGTAGCTCACGATGAATTCCTCGACCAGCGGCCCGAGCAGGTTGTTCGCGGTCTCCAGCTTCTTGCCGTCGGAGTTCGCCTTGTCCGCCGCCTGTTGCAGTTTTTGGTCAATCAGCGGCGACAGGGTGCTGTCCATCGCCGCGCTCACCGCCTCGCGGATCAAAGGCAGCGCCACCTCCCGCGCCGTATTCTCGGCCACGGGCAGCAGAGCCTCTAGCAAAACGGGCCGCGCGATGCCGCGAAACAGGTCCTGTGCGATCTCGGTGAAAAAACTGGTCGCCTCGACCCGCATGCCCCGTCGGTTATAGATGTCCGCAGCCAGAACAGGCACCTTCGAGAAGGCGATGTCGCTGTTATCACCCAGTTGATGCAGCTCATTGGTCCCCCATACCGCCACTTTGCCCTCGGAGGTCAGCGCCAGGCTGTGCTTGTCGCCCGCGGCAACCGCCACCACCGTTTTGCCTGCCAGAACACCCGCAGTGCTCACGGCTACCGGAGCCGCCGAGGAGGTGAGCGAATCATTGCCCAACTGGCCCTTGTTGTTATTCCCCCAGGCCACCACCGAGCCGTCGGAGCACAACGCCAGGCTGTGCGCGGCACCCGCCGCCACCTGGATCACCGTTTTGCCCGCAAGCGCGCCACCACTCACCCGCACCGGCCGGTTGCGCGCCGTGTAGCTGCCATCGCCAAGTTGTCCGGAGGCGTTTCCTCCCCATGCCACCACCGTGCCATCGGTGCACAGCGCGAGCGAGTGCGCACCGCCTTGGGCCACTTGCACCACGGTCTTGCCCGCCAGCAGGCCGGATTGCACTGGCGGCGCCAGCCCGTCAACCCACACCGGCTTGCGGCGCAGGTCGGACGACTTATCGCCGAGCTGGCCGGAAGCGTTGGCTCCCCAGCCCGTCGGCACCAGGTCCTTCCACAGCAGCACCAGGTCATTGTTGCCCTCGCCGCCGTAATACCACGCCGCATAGCGGTAGGTGAAGCCGCCGAAGGTCAGATTCACATCGGAGCCGTTCGCCACATTGCCGAAGCTGCCGCTGATGAAACTCCGACCCGTGTTTTTCACGATCATCAGGTCGGCACCCGGAACCGGCGCGTAATTCAGGGAAATATCAAGGCTTCCGGCAGCGGTGTAGCCTGCCGCCTCGATCGGCACATCGGTGGCTGAGTCGAGGACCGCGGTGGTAGTCGCCACCGCAGGCAAGCCAGCCATTGCGGTCATCACCAATAGTACCCGGAGCCACGCCGGACACCGAAGTGTTTGCCGACCGGTGGCCGAACATTCGGACGAGGCCGATGTGGAGACGGGCGTATTCATGTCGCGATAATAGGTGTCAGTTGGGTTCAGCCGGAGGGCGGGGGAGGCGGTGGCTGGGGCCGCAATGGGACGGATGATTAATCAGGATTGGTTCGAAAAAGCAAAATCTGCTTCGATTGCAAGGATGCAAGATGCGGGCCAATCGTCTTTGATCGCAAGAAATAAGCAAAATATGCGGAGGTTAGTTTTGTTCAGCGATTCCAGATGCGTTTCATTGGGACTGGAGGCACGACAGTCCCGAGCCGAGCTGAAACCATCACCGCTGGGTAAGATTTGCCGGACTCTATCAACTGTTGCCGGAGGCGCTCGGGGGCAAGCCGCGCCAAGCGGGCCCGAGGTGCTCCGCGTGTCTAACGATAAACCTGGAAGGGAAAATGAAACCGCGGATGGCCGTTGATTATGTGGCTGTTACGAAAACCCGGCGCTTAACTCCAAGGGTGGGTGGCGCGATGTGCCCAACCTTTTGATGATCCGCGTGAATCTACGTCCATCTGCGGTTTGATCCCGGTTTTCAGGAGAAATAGCCAGGAATTCAGCCGGCGCGGGATTACCCCTCCGGGCGGTGTCGTTCAGGGCCGGTCATTGGCTTTCTAACCTATCGCCAGGAAATTCGCGAGCATGCGTTTGCCGTCCTGGGTGAGGATGGATTCCGGGTGGAACTGGACGCCGTGGACGGGAAACTCCCGGTGGCGCAGGCCCATGATTTCGCCCTCGGCGGTCCACGCGGTTATTTCGAGACAGTCCGGCAGGGTCTCGCGTTTCACGATGAGCGAGTGATAGCGTGTGGCCTCGAAGGGCTCCGGCATGCCCGCGAACACGCTGGTACCGTTGTGGTGGATGGGTGAGGTCTTGCCGTGCATCAGGCGGTCGGCTCTAACGACCTGGCCGCCGTACACCTGCCCGATGGATTGGTGGCCCAGGCACACGCCGAGGATCGGGGTGGTGGCTCCCAGCGCCTCGATCAGCGCACAGGAAATGCCCGCTTCGTTAGGCGTGCAGGGACCGGGGGAGATGCAGATCCGCTCCGGCTTCAGGGCGATCACGTCCGCCACGCTCAGCGCGTCGTTGCGGAACACGCGCATATCGGCACCCAGTTCACCGAAGTATTGAACCAGGTTGTAGGTGAAGGAATCGTAGTTATCCAGGATGAGGAGCATGGCGGTCGGAACGGCACTCTTGCCGCGAATACCGGCCGGCACAAGCCAAAAACCCGCGGGCGCGAAGCGGTGACGGTCTAACGAGCAAAACCGCGGGCGCCGATGATCCATCACCCCCCATATCTCCCTTTCCGGGCCAGCCAGATGGGCATGAGGCGGGATTTTCGCGCGTTCGGGGAGGCGGGGGTGGCGTGCTCGGCCACGCTGAAGCCGGCTTTGTGCAGGCGGCGGGAGACTTCCTTGGCCGGTCGGGAGCCGGCGATGGCGAGCATGCCGCCGGTTTGGAGTGCTTCGTAGGCTGCGGCGAGCCAGCGCGGGTCGTCGGTCCACGGTTGCTTGCGGTCGTTGAGCGGGCAGGCGTCGCGGACGGCGATGATCGCGTGGAGCGTGCCGTGATGGGCTAACAAACCGGCGGGGCCGGGATCGTTTTCCAGGATGACGCGGGAATCGGCGACCACCGGGCTATCCGGGATATGGGTGCGATGCCATTGCGGCAGGGCGGCCAGCGGTTCGGCCACGGAGAAAACAGCCCGCTTTTGCGACAACGCCTGGGTGGCGGCTGCCAGGCAGTGCCCGAGGCCGAGGCCGATCAGATGGATCTTCGGCTGGCGGGCGGGGCGGAACGGCGCGCAGGCGAGGCGGGCGAGTTCGGACTCGACGGCCGCGGTGGCGGGTCCCGCGATCTGCTGGCCCTGGACGAGAAGATAGAGTCTGCCGTCGTGTTCCTGCAATACGAGGGGCGTGCCGTCTGGCATCGGGGTTTCGGCTAGGGAAATCCGTGGTTTCATGGAAAATCGGTGCGCCGCCATTCAGCAGCGGCGGGGAGTCGCGGGCAAGAGAAAACCCCGGCGGACTGCCGGGGTTTTCCGGGTTTGGGTTATTTCAAAACGGCGGATGCTTCAGGCCAGACCGGCCTTGAGCACGGACGAGGGTTTGAAGCCGACCGACTTGGACTTGGCGATCTTCATCGCTTCGCCGGTCTTCGGGTTGCGACCCATGCGGGCGGCGCGGGTCTTCACTTCGAAGGTGCCGAAACCGATGATTTGGACTTTCTTGTCTTTCTTGATACCTTTGGTGATCGAGTCGAGAACGGCTTCGACGGCTTCGTCGGCGGCACGTTTGGTCGCATCTTTTCCGAGGGCTTTTTGGACGGCTTCAATAAGGTCTGCTTTGTTCATGGCGGCCCCAGTAAACCCGCGGGCATGGGGGCTGGCAAGGAAAAAAGTCTGGAAAACAAGGGAAATTCCGCGAATTTTGGGGAAAATATGTGAATTTTTTCGGTAGAGACCGCTTGACATCCGGGCGGTTTGGTGATTGGCGGCGGCGGTCGGTCGGCCCCGGCGGCGCGATTGTTGGATCGGGCGCGGGGTTGCCGCGGGTTGACTCGCTTGGATGTTAGGGATAGGCTGATGCCATGAACGAGCCGGTGGATGTGACGGACTCTTGCCTGGAACGTGGCGGCGCCACGGTGCTGGCGGTGGCGGACGCGTTGCCCGCGCGGGATGATCTAACCAACGAGATGGCGTGTGTCGCCGCGGCGTCGGCGCGCGGTTATTTTCTGCCTGACGAGGAGGAGGCGGTGCGCGTCCGCTATCGTGCCTATCTGTCGCTGCGCGTGGTGTTGTTGGAGTCGCTGGACGATCTCGCCGCTGCGGCGGGGGCCAATGGCGAGGCGTGGTCGCGGCGGTTGCCGGTGTTTGCCACCGCGTTTGCCACGGCGTGCGTGCTGGCGCGCACCAACCGTTTCCTAACCGACCTGGCGCGCCACGAGCCGGTGCTTTGGAAAAAGCTCGACGAGCCGGACGCGGCGGCGGGTTTGCCGCGCAAATCGTTCACGCGGATTTTCAAGGAAGCGACCCGTCCATCGGCGTTGCGGTTGTTTCTGGCGGCCACGGATTACTACCATGCGAATCGGGCGGAAATCCTGTCGCTTGCCGGGGACCCGCGGTTCGCTCCGGTGGTGAGGTTGTTGGAAGATGAGGAGGCGTGGATGGAGCGTCGGCGGAGCGACGCGCTGCGGCGGTTGATCGCCTACCGGTGGTTTTCGTTTCTGCGGCGGCACCGTTCGGCGTGGCGGCGCGTGATGTTCGGCATCTTCGAGGCCTCGGGCCGGGCGATTTCGGAAATGCGGCAGCCGGGCGTGAAGCCGGGTGGCGCGCCCAAGCGAATCACCGTGCGGATGCGGGCCTCGCTGCCGCCGAAGTTGCGGCCGGGCGATGTGTTCGTCACCCGCCACGACGACGCGATGAGCAATTGGTTTCTCCCCGGTTTCTGGCCGCATACCGCGATGTATCTGGGCGGCGCGGCGGAATGCGGGGCGCTCGGCGTGAAGCTGCCGTTCGCCGCGGGCGACGGGCATTGGTTTCTGGAATCCAAAAAGGACGGCGTGCTGTTCCGGCCGATCGGCGAGACCCTGCGGGTGGACGCGTTTCTGGTGCTTCGGCCGCCGCTGGAGGGGGAGGGGATTGCGGAGGCGCTGCGGAGGGCGATGGTCCATGCGGGGAAACAGTACGATTTCCTGTTCGACTTCCGGACTTCCGACCGACTGGCGTGCAGCGAGGTGGTTTACCGGGCGTTCCATGGCGTGGGGCCGGTGCGTTTCCATCTAGCCGAGCAGGGCGGGCGGCTGTGCCTGTCCACCGAGGAACTGATCCGGCAGGCACGGGATTGCGGGTTTGAAATCGTGGCTACCGGCGGCCTCGGCGGGGATGCATTGCGGTTCGGCGCCGATGCGGTGTCGGCCTTCGACGCGCTCGGGGGATCGTGAAAATGCCCTCGGCCTAGGCAAATCAAGGGATGCGGAGAATTCGCGCGAATTTGCGTAAAAAAACTTGCGTTGGAGGCTCGGGTTATTTAAATCCCGCGCGCCCCGCTGCCATCGCACGCCACCTTATGCGTTTTTTCTCTTTCATACTTCCTTTGTTGCTCTCAGTCCCCGCCGCGTTCGCCAGCGGCGCGGAGCATGCGGCCGAGCACGCCGAGCATGCCCTGCCGCCCAACGCCGAGCAGATTCTGCCCAATCTTCCGATCACCAACTCGATGCTGATGTCGTGGGTGGCGGTGGCGATCATTGTGGTGTTCTGCCGGGCCGCGACCTCGAAAATGGCGCTGATCCCCTCCGGTATCCAGAATTTCTGCGAGTGGGTTGTGGAGAGCCTCTACAACTTCCTTGAGAGCATCCTCGGATCCTATCTGATCAAGAAGACCTTCTGGTTCTTCGCCTCGATCTTCGTATTCATTCTGGTTAGCAATCTGCTGGGGTTGATTCCCGGCGTGGGCACCGTCGGCCGCTACGACGAGCACGGCCGGATCATCGGATTCATGCGGGGCGCCAATGCCGACCTCAACCTGACCCTGGCGATGGCCACTGTATTCTTCGCCCTCTGGCTCTACTGGGCGATTCTGGAGAACGGGATCAAAGGCTTCCTGGCCCATATTTTCGCGCCGAAGGGGAGTTTCCATGGCTTCATGCAGTTGTTCATGGTGGTGATTTTCCTGATCGTCGGATTCCTCGAAATCATCTCGATCTGCGTTCGCCCGGTTGCTCTCACGTTCCGTCTTTTCGGCAACATCTACGGTGGGGAGCAGACGATGGAGAAACTGATGATGTTGGTTCCTGATCAGAAGCTCGCCTTCCTGCCCGCGCTGCCCTTCTATTTCATGGAACTGCTCGTCGCGTTCGTGCAGGCTCTCGTTTTCATGCTTCTCACCGCGGTTTTCCTCCGCCTGATCTGCGAACACGCCGGCGAGGAAGGCCACCACCACTGAACCCTTTCGCGCGGTCCGACCATGCATTGATTGTGGGGGCCGCCGGATAACACCAAACACACAACCCCACACCACCTAACATTATGTTCAACCTACTCGCTGAAATCGGCGGTAACATCCACATCGCCATGGCCGCCCTCGGCGCGGGTCTCGGAATCGGCATCCTCGGCTCCAAAGCCGCCGAAGCCACCGGCCGCAACCCGGGAGCCTCCACCCCCATCCTCGTGAACGCCATCATCTTCGCCGCTCTGGCCGAAGGGGTGTTCATTCTCGCCGCCTTCGCCGTCGGCAAGTAAGCCTATCCAAGTCGCCGGAGGGCGGTGGGGAATCCCCTCCCTCCGGCGCGCTTTCCCCCGGATTCCCACATCGAAATTTTCCTTCCCATTTCCGCCATGACATTGCTCCTCGCCAGCGCCACCGCCGAACAACAAGGTGTCGTCTCCGAACTTGCCGGCAAGTTCGGGGTCACTTGGCCGCTTTTCATCGCCCAGATCATCTGCTTCGTCCTCGTGATGATCGTGCTGAAGAAATACGCCTTCGGCCCGGTCCAGAAGATGCTCGAGGAACGCCGCAACCGCATCGCCGAGGGCGAGGCCAAGCTGGCGCAGATTGAAAAGCAGCTCGCCGAATCCGAGGCCGCCACCGCCGCCGCCATCGCCAAGGCCAACGAAGACGCCCAGCGGATGATCGCCGAGGCCCGCGACGGAGCCGCCGCCCTGAGCGAACAGAAGGCCCAGGAGGCCATCGTCCAGGCCCAGCAGATCATTGCCAAGGCCGAGGCCGCCGCCAAGGCCGACCGCGACCGCCTCACCGTGGAACTCAAGCGCGAGTTCGGACGCTTGGTGGCCGCCACCACCGCCCAGGTGGCCGGCAAAGTGCTCACCAACGAAGACCAGAGCCGCCTGAACGAGGAAGCGCTGACCAAGGTCGAAGCCTGAGCCCCCTGATTTTCCCGCTCCCATCCCATGAAGATCTCCAAGATCGCCAACACAACCGCCCGCAGGCTGTTCGGTCTCTGCCAGACCGACGGCAGGCTGGACGAAGGCAAACTCCGCGCCGCGATGAACGGCCTGGTGGCTAGCAAGCCCCGCGACTACGCCGCCATCCTCGGCGCGTTGCAGCGGCTGACCCGCCTTGAAATGGAGCGCCGCAAGGTGACCGTGGAGAGCGCCGCCGAACTGGACGCCCCCAGCCGCCAGCGCGTGGTCGCCGGCCTGGCCAAACAATATGGCCCCGACCTCGAAGTCGGCTACCTCACCAACCCCGCCCTGCTCGGAGGCCTCCGCATCCGGGTGGGCAACGATGTTTTCGACGGCTCCGTCAAAGGCCGTCTCGACCGCTTCGCCAATTCCCTCTGATTTTCCCGACCGTTTACCAACCCACCGACGCCTATCAACCCCGATCCACAAGCCACACTCCCCTTATGAGCAGCATTCTCCAGGAACTCGAACAACAGATCGCCGGCATCACCAAGTCCGTCGAAAAAACCAATGTCGGAACCGTCCGTGTTGTGGGCGACGGCGTCGCCAAAGTCGAAGGTCTATCCGACGTGATGCTCAACGAAATGATCGAGTTCGACGGCGGTGTCACCGGCATGGCACTCAACCTTGAGGAAAGCGAAGTCGGCGTCGTTCTGCTGGGCAACTACGAAGCGGTCAAGGAAGGCCACCAATGCCGCACCACCGGCAAGCTGCTCTCCGTGCCGGTCGGCCGCTCGGTCCTAGGCCGCGTGGTCAACGCGCTCGGCGAACCGATCGACGGCAAAGGCGAACTCAATCCCGCCGCCTATTATCCGATGGAAAAAATCGCGCCGGGGATCATCAAGCGCAAATCGGTCTCCGTGCCCGTGCAGACCGGCATCATGGCGATCGACGCGATGATCCCGATCGGTCGCGGCCAGCGCGAGCTGATCATCGGCGACCGCTCCACCGGCAAGACCACCATCGCCGTGGACACCATCATTTCCCAGGCCCAACAGAACAAGGCCGCCGAGCAGGGCAAACTGCAGAATCACAAGCCGCTCTATTGCATCTACGTGGCCATTGGCCAGAAACTCTCCAACGTGGCCCGCACCCAGAAGATCCTCGAGGACGCCGGCGCCATGGAGTACACCACCATTGTCTCGGCCTCCGCTTCGGATGCGGCGGCCATGCAATACCTGGCCCCCTACGCCGGTTGCGCGCTGTCCGAATACCTGATGGACCAGGGCGAGGACGTGCTGATCGTGTTCGACGACCTTTCCAAGCACGCCGTGGCCTACCGCCAGGTCTCGCTGATCCTGCGCCGCCCCTCCGGCCGCGAAGCCTATCCGGGCGACGTTTTCTATCTGCACTCCCGCCTGCTGGAGCGCTCCGCGCGCCTGTCCGAGGCGGCCGGCGGCGGATCCCTGACCGCTCTGCCGATCATCGAGACCCAGGCCGGCGACGTTTCCGCCTACATCCCGACCAACGTGATTTCCATCACCGACGGCCAGATCTTCCTGGAAACCGACCTGTTCTATCAGGGTATCCGCCCCGCCATTTCCGTGGGCCTCTCGGTGTCCCGCGTGGGTTCCGCCGCGCAAACCAAGACGATCAAATCCGTGGCCGGCACCACCAAGCTCGACCTCGCCCAGTTCCGCGAACTCCAGGCCTTCGCCCAGTTTGGTTCGGACCTCGACGCCTCCACCAAGAAGAAACTCGACCGCGGCGCGCGCATCGTCGAACTCTTCAAGCAAAACCAATACAGCCCGCTCGGCATGGAAATGGAGTCGATCCATCTCTTCGCCATGCAGAACGGTTATTTCGACGACGTCGAGGTCAAGGACGTCCGCCGCTGCCAGGCCGCCCTCGGCGAGTATTTCTCCACCCGCAAATCCGAGTTGCTCGACCGCGTCCGCAACGAAAAACCCGATCTCAAGAAGGACACCGCCATGGTCGAGGCCATCAAGCAGTCCCTCGACGATTTCAAAAAGGGCTGGAAGTGATCAATGATGTTATTGGTTATTTGTTATTTGTTAAATGGAAAAAACAGACGAATGACTTCAGCGACTGATCGCAAATGACCAATAACCTATAACAAATAACCAATAACACTTACGAAGTAAGACATGGCCAATCTCCGCGACATCCGGCGGCGCATCAAGTCGGTCAAGAACACGGCGCAAATCACCCGTGCGATGCAGCTTGTCGCCGCGGCCAAAATGAAAAAGGCGCAGGACCAGGCGCTGGCCGGGCGCGCGTATTCGAAGCACCTGCTCCAGGCGCTCTACGACATCCGCAAGAACTTCACCGAGGAGTCCCATCCGTTTCTCGAACACCGCCACGGCACCCGCGAGTTGGTGCTGGTGATTTCCACCGACAAGGGACTTTGCGGCGCGATCAACACCAACCTTTTGCGGCGTATTGCCTCCGATGTGCCCGCGGACGCCCAGTTCATCACGGTTGGCCGCAAACTCCGCGGCACCCTGGAAAAGGCCGGCCGAAAGATCATCGCGGACTTTCCGGTCAAAGACCCGGTACCGTTTGCCGAGACCCGCGCCATCGCGCGGTTCATCGCCAAGCAGTTCCTGGAGAACCACTTCGACAAGGTCTCCATCGCGTTCACCAATTTCTACAACACCCTGCGCCAGGAACCGAAGGTGGTCACGCTGCTGCCCATCCAGTCCCGCCAGGCCGGCGAGAAACAGGCGTTCGAACTGATCGGCGGCGGCTTCAATGTGGAGGCGCACAAGAACGATCCCGAGCGCGATTTCGAGTTCGAGCCCAGCGCAGCAGAAGTGCTCGCCACGGTGCTCCCGCTTTATATCAATTACGAGGTTTTCCAAGCCCACCTCGAAGCCCGCGCTTCCGAACACTCGGCCCGGATGGTCGCGATGAAATCCGCCACCGACAACGCCAAGAAGTTCATCAAGGAACTCACCCTCGAATACAACAAGCTCCGCCAGAGCGCCATCACCTCCGAACTCCTCGAGATCACCACCGCCATGAAGGCGATGGAATGATAGCCCGCCCCGCCGAATCCAACCGATGAAAATCGTCACCGAAAACGAAGCTGTCGCCACTTTCCACGATCTTGCGGAAATGGCCTGCTCCACGCACGAGCCTGTTTTCATCGCCCGCGAGGGCGGTGGAGCGGTCGTGCTGCTTTCGGTGGACGACTATCAATCCCGCAACGACACCTCCTACCTCCTCGCCTCACCCGCAAACGCCGCCCGGCTCATGGAGTCCGTGGCGGATTATCAAGCCGGCCGCGGATTCACCCAGCGTGAACTCATCGAGCCGTGAAATTCCTGTTTTCCGAAAATGGCTGGGACGACTATCTCCACTGGCAGCAAGCCAACCCGAAACTCCTCAGAAAGATCAACACTCCGCTCAAAGACATCGCGCGAACTCCCTTTGATGGGATCGGCAAACCCGAACCGATGAAACATAATCTCACCAACTACTGGTCCCGCCGGATCGATGACGAACACCGCCTCGTTTACCGTATCGAGGGGGATGCGGTCCATATCATCCAGTGCCGTTTCCATTACTCCCGCTAATCCATCTCAACGCCCAACACCACTCCACCACATCTTGCTATGACCAATACCGGAACCATCGTCCAGATCATCGGCGCCGTCGTTGACGCCGACTTCTCCAAAGCCGCCAGCCTCCCGAAAATCTACAACGCCCTCGAGATCGAATACACGCTCAACGGCGTGGCGACCAAGCTCGTGCTCGAAGTGCAGCAGCACCTGGGCGACGGCTGGGTGCGCACCGTCGCGATGTCCACCACCGATGGTTTGAAGCGTGGCATGACGCTGGTCGATACCGGCAAGCCGATCGCCGTGCCCGTGGGCGGACAGGTGTTGGGCCGTATTTTCAACGTGACTGGCGACCTCGTGGACGAAAACGTGCCGATTCCGAATCCGGATATGCGCGCTCCGATCCACCGTCCGGCTCCGGAACTCACCGAGCAATCGGCGGCGGCGGAAGTGCTCGTCACCGGCATCAAGGTGATCGACCTGATCTGCCCGCTGCTCAAGGGCGGCAAAGGCGGCATGTTCGGTGGCGCGGGCGTCGGCAAGACCGTCGTCATCATGGAGTTGATCAACAACATCGCCAAGGCGCACGGTGGTTTCTCCGTGTTCGCCGGGGTGGGCGAGCGCACCCGCGAGGGCAACGACCTTTACTGGGAAATGATCGAGTCCGGCGTTATCGCCACGGAGAAAGATGAAAAAGGCCATCCGAAGCGCGATGAAAAGGGCAATCCGGTTCTAACCGAAGGCTCGAAGGTGGCGCTTTGCTATGGCCAGATGAACGAGCCGCCCGGAGCCCGTCTGCGCGTGGCGCTTTCCGCCCTGACCATGGCCGAGCACTTCCGCGACGTGGACAACCAGGACGTGCTGCTCTTCGTGGACAACATCTTCCGTTTCTCCCAAGCCGGCTCCGAAGTGTCCGCGCTGCTGGGCCGCACTCCGTCGGCCGTGGGTTATCAGCCGACCCTCTCCGAGGAAATGGCCGGCCTGCAGGAACGCATCACCTCCACCAACAAAGGCTCCATCACCTCCATCCAGGCGGTGTACGTGCCGGCGGACGACCTAACCGACCCGGCTCCGGCCAACACATTCGCCCACCTTGACTCCACCGTGGTGCTGGAACGCTCGCTCGCCGAGCAGGCGCTCTTCCCCGCCGTGGACCCGCTGGCCTCCACCTCCAAGGCGCTCGCCCCGGAAATCGTCGGCGAGGAACACTACCGGGTCGCCCGCGGCGTCCAACAGGTGCTCCAACGCTACAAGGATCTCCAGGACATCATCGCCATTCTCGGCATGGACGAACTTTCCGACGACGACAAGACCGCCGTCTTCCGCGCCCGCAAGATCCAGCGTTTCCTCACCCAGCCGTTCCACGTGGCGGAAGTCTTCACCAACGTCCCCGGCGCCCTCGTTTCCATCGAGGACACCGTCCGCGGCTTCGCCGAAATCCTCGACGGCAAGCACGATTCCGTCCCGGAAGGAAACTTCTACATGAAGGGCGGCATCGACACCGTGGCCAAGGACTGACGGATTTCAAATTTGAAATTCCAAATCTCAAATCCCTTTCGCCATGCCCCTCCAACTCGATATCGTCACCCCGGAGAAGAAGGTGTTTTCGGACGCCGTGGAAAACGTCTATCTGCCAGGAGCGGACGGCGAGATGGGTGTGCTGCCGCAGCATGCCGGCCTGGTCACCGCGCTGCAGCCCGGTGAACTCCGCTACCTGCACAACGGCACCGTCCACCACATGGCGATCGGTTCCGGCTTCGCCGAAATCACCCAGACCCAGGTGGTCGTTCTAACCGACATGGCCCTCGGCGAGGCGGAAATCGACGTCGCCCACATGGAGGAAGCCATCCAGCGGGCCAAAGACCAGCTCATCGCCGAGGAGCACAGCATGAACTCGGAAGAAGTCGCCTTCCTCCAGGGAGCCATCGCCCGCTCCACCGCCGCGATTGTCTTCAAGCGCCGCCGCGGGTCGTATTGAGATCATTCTATCCGGAGGAACGGCGGCCATGAAAGAACTCTTCCGCGAGCGTGAATTCGAGCGCGTCGCCTTTTTCCGCCAGGTTTTGGAGGATGAGGGGATTCCAACGATGATCCGCAATGAGAATCTGACAATGTCGGGTCTCTCTGAGATTCCGATTCCGGAATTTTTCCCCGCGCTCTGCGTTATGAACGACGATGACTATCCTCGCGCGGTCGCCATCATTCGAGCCCGGCTCGATGAAGAAAAATCGGATCCGGGCGAGGACATCGGCTGCCCGGCCTGTGGTGAATCCAATCCCGGGAATTTCTCCAACTGCTGGTCGTGCGAAGCGCCGCTCAGGCCGGAAGTTGTCGGATAGGGCAACCATCTACAGCACTCTGCGGCTGCGTGAGGTACTCGAGCGCCGCGCCAGGGAGAATCTTGCGTTCTCGCTGGGGCGATTGCGAGGAGGATGAACCTTCACCGTTGCGGCCATTCAGAGCGGGATGAGCCCCTTCCGATTCCACCGTTCAATTTGTGATGCTATCCATTCCCCGCAGCCGCCGCGTACGCTGGCAGGGTGGCGCGGAGGATCTGGTCGATGCGGGCGCGTTCGCCGGCCGGGATGTGGGGAGCGGCACCATCGTCCGTTAGGGTGGCGCGGAGCCGGGTGAGAACGGAGGATTTCACCCGGTCCGGCAGGGAGGCGAAGGCTTTGGAATACACCATGAACGAGCAACGGTGCTTGAAGATGCGGTCATTGAGATTGAAATCCGCCAGCGACCGGCCTTCCGGGGTGCGGGGAAAGCGGGCGGCGAACGCTTCCTGAAACCCGGGGTCGCCTTCGATGCCATCGGCGCCGAGGGGAGCTTCGTCCTTGAAAAGCAGGAGATCGACAATCCGTGCCGCGGCGATGTCGGCCTGTTGGCCGGGACCTCCGGTGGCGGGATCGGCCTTGGGATCGAGCGATTGTTGGAGCCAGGCACCGCGCCGGTATTGCATGGCCGCGGCGGTTAGCTGGTTGTGAACCGCGCATTGGTGCTCCAGAACCATCAGCGCGACGATATCGCTGGTGGGCCGCAGATAGGGTGTGGTGTCGATTCTGCCGGATAGAGATTGGATAGACGGTGCGGATTGGGGCGGCTGGCGCCCGGCGGTTTCCTCATAGGTGCGGTTTCCGAAGTGCGGGAGCGAGCTAGTTCCCGTGACGTAATATCCGCCCCAGCGTTCGCCGATGGGGCTGCGGTGATCGATCAGAAACGATCCGAGCGGCAGGACCGGCTGGCCGGTGGCATCCGGAAACACGGAACGCACCAACATGCCGGGCACCGAGTTGGTGCGCGCGGTGCCATGGCAGGAAAGGCAGTCGGAAACATCACGCTGGATCCGCTTGGCTGCCGGGATGCCATCGGCGGGATCGAGGGTGTAATAGGTCACTCCCAGCGCCGGATCGTGGACGATTAGTTCCATCAGACCGCCCGGCACCCAGCCGACATAGGCGTTTTCATTGAAAAAAACCGAACGCGGATGGGACGGGGAAATCAGGGAGTTCTGTTTGCTGGTTTTGGAAAAAACCAGCACCTGGGAGGCTTCCGGGACCTCCAACATCCGGAGGATCTCGCGGACGCGATCCTTGGGCGTGGTTCCGCCGAGTTCCCGTTTTCCGGCCGCCAGATCCGCCGCAAGCAGGGTGATCGGATCGGTGGGCGTGGAGTCGGAATAACGCGTCGGCGGCAAGTCCCAGAGGTCCGCGGCGGGCGCGGACGTGAGGGCCAGCAACACTGCCAATGCCGTGAACCGCATGATGTATGTTAGATCGTGCGTTTCAGGACATCCGTGCCGAGCACCACGAGGTCCACGCTGCCGGATAGGGTTTGGTCCAGAAAGGGCGTGTTGCGGGATTTCGATTTCATGAACTCCGCGGTGAAAGTGGTGGAACCTTCCGGGTTGAAAAGCATCAGATCGGCCTTGTGGCCGGGGGCGATTTCCGGGACGGAGATCCCCATCAGGCGGCGGGGTTCGGCGGCGTAGCGTTTGACCAGCAAATCCCAACCGAATTTTCCGGTGGCAATGTAATGATGATAGAGAGAGACCACGGCGGTTTCGAGACCGGTGATGCCGTTGGGCGCGCTGGTGAAATCCTGGGATTTCTCGAACGGGGTGTGCGGCGCGTGGTCGGTGGCGATGATGTCGAACACGCCGTCGATCAGCCCTTGGAGCAGCGCTTCGGTGTCGGCCTTGGTGCGCAGTGGCGGGTTCATTTTGTAGTGGGTGTCGTAATCGCCGATGTCCTCCTCGCTGAAAAGCAGGTGGTGTGGCGCCACCTCGCAGGTGACCCTGACATCGCCGCGCGATTTCCACCAGCGGATGGTTTCCATGCCGAGCGCGCTGGAAACGTGCTGGATGTGAATGTGCGCGCCGGTGGCGTGAGCCAGTCGGATGTCGCGGTCGATGATGATCTCCTCCGCGCAGGCCGGGCTTCCCTTGATGCCTAACCGATAGCTGGTGACGCCCTCGTTGAGCGCGCGCGGCCCGGCGAGTTCCGGCACCTCGCAGTGGGAGGCGAAGAACATGCCGAACTCGGTGGCGTATTGCATGGCGCGGAACAGCACCGCCGGATCGGCCGTGGTGTCGCCGTCGTCGGTGAGCATTCTAACACCAAGCGAGCGCATCCCGTCGATCGCGGCGAGTTCCTTGCCCTCGCGGTTTTTGGTGACGCATCCCGAGGTGTAAACCGGAATCCGGGAGTTTTTCGCGGCGGAATTGAGAACGGAAGCCACCACGGCGGGGTTGTCGAGCGCGGGGCGGGTGTTAGGCATCATCACGATGCCGGTGATGCCGCCGTTAATCGCCGCCTCGCTGCCGGTGGCGATGGTTTCCTTCGCCTCGAACCCCGGTTCGCGGAAATGCACGTGAGCGTCGAACATGCCGGGCATGAGGATCCGGCCGGCGGCGTCGATGGTTTCCGCGCCATCCGGAGCGGCCAGTCCCGGTCCGGCTTGTTGGATTACACCGTCATCGCCGATCAGGACGGAAACGGGTGTTAGGTCGGTGGAGTATTCGCTGGCGAGTCGGGCGTTGGTGATGAGCAACATGGCGGTTTTGAGTTTCAAGTTTTCAGTTTCAAGTGTCAAGAGAGGGCGGAATCGGATGGAGGCAGGGATGGTGGTGCCTTTCGAATTCTGCGCGGGGCTCGACGGCGTTCGGCGCGCTTGAGTGCCTCGATGGAGGTGGCGACGGGTTGTGTTGAGAAAAGGGAGCGGATCTCCCCGTCCACGCCTAGGGCGACGGCCACGCGGGTGAGCCGCTGGAATGATCCTTGGCCCTTGGATTCAAGGAGTTTCAGCGTGGAAACGGCCACTCCCGAGCGCTCCGCGAGTTCCTCTCGGGTCCAACCTTTGGCGAGGCGGATGGCGCGGATGCGCTGCCCCACCTCCCGCGCCAAAGCGACCGGATTCCTCTGGGTAAAAGCCGATATTTTGTCCATCCGGGCTTCAAGTTGGGTTTAACGGACAAAATGTCAACCCTTGAATTCGAAAACAGACGAGACGGAATCCGTCGGTCTTCGGATTGTGGCTTGACCGCCGGGGGGATGGCGGACAGGCTGGGCGTGTTCCCATGAAGCACCGCGACACCTCAGATCCCATCGCTTGGGCCCGCCGGATCAATCCGGTGTGGAAAGTCCGCCACGGACTGGATCAGGTGGCGGAAGAATGGATGGATCATTTGCAGGCGGCCGACCCCGAACGGCTGCGGATTTGCTGCGAGATCGCCGCGTTTCTGTCGCGCGGACCGGGGTATGGCGCGGACCCGAAACCGTGGTTCTACGGCGGGTTGTTCAGCTTGGCCACGCGCGAGGAAGGGCAGCGGTTTCTATCCAACCACCGACTGACTTCCGCGATCATCCCCGCTCTGGCCCACGAGCCGAAATCCGAGCAATGGGTGGCGGGCCTCAGCGCCGTCACGCGCGACCTGATCAAGCGCCTGCGGACCGCCATCGGCAACGAGGTTGCCACCCGCTGGCAAGGACGCGGGGCGTGACCGGATCGATGGTGGATGGATGATCGTGGATCGTTGATAGCCCCGATTGGCGATTGTTGATTGTTGAATGGGTGATCTGCTACGGTGTGTTCCCGCTGAATCGCTGAAACCCTGTGTACCGCATAGCCGCTGAAACTGGGACAACAAAAACCAGATCGATTCCGATTCACTATCCGGTGCCGGCTTTCCGATCGGACAAAACTCAGCGAATTCAGCGGTTCTCAGTGTTGCAGCGGTAAACCGAGTTTCCAAACTTCCTTTAATCTCGGATTTCGGGTTCAATCGTCAAACACAGGTCTCACCCCATCACGCGCGATTCGCTTTATCGGCCGCATCATGTCGCCGCCTGGCACTGGTCCATCAGACGCCGGAGCGCGTCGGCGGGCGGGTTGGAGGGGTCGGGATAGTCGAAGATCTGGCCCTCGTAGTTGCGGAGGGTGACTTTGCCTGGGGTGGAATCGATGATGTATTCCGGGTTGAGCGGGATTTTTCCGCCGCCGCCGGGGCCGTCGATGACAAACTGCGGCACGGCGTAGCCGGTGGTGTGGCCGCGGAGGCCCTCGATGATGGCGATGCCGTCGGCCACCGGGGTGCGGAGGTGGGACGAACCGTTGATCAGGTCGCACTGATAGAGATAATACGGCCGCACGCGGCACATCAGCAGCTTGTGTACGAGGGCTTTCTGGGTTTCCACCGAGTCGTTGACGCCGCGCAGCAGCACGCTTTGGTTTCCGAGCGGGATGCCGGCGTCGGCAAGGCGGCCGAGGGCGTCGCGGACTTCCGAGGTCAGCTCGCGGGGGTGGTTGGTGTGGATGGAAATGAACAGCGGGTGGTGTTTGCGCAGCATGGCGCAGAGTTCCGGTGTGATCCGCTGGGGAAGGAAAACCGGGATCCGGGTGCCGATGCGCAGGAACTGGATGTGCGGGATGGCGCGCAGGCGTGTTAGGATGCGGTCCAGGCGGTCGTCGGTGAAAAGCAGCGGGTCTCCTCCGGATAGGAGCACGTCGCGGATTTGCGGGGTGCGGGCGAGGTAGCGGAACGCCGCTTCCCACTGGGTTTCCAGATGCTGGTCGCCCACGCCGGAAACCACGCGCGAACGGGTGCAGTAACGGCAATACGAGGCGCAGCGGTCGGTGACGAGAAACAACACCCGGTCCG
This sequence comes from Verrucomicrobiota bacterium, assembly GCA_017301995.1. Classification (GTDB taxonomy): domain Bacteria; phylum Verrucomicrobiota; class Verrucomicrobiia; order Verrucomicrobiales; family Akkermansiaceae; genus Luteolibacter. The sequence goes on from JAFLEH010000002.1 coordinate 240,464, forward strand.
GATAGCGGTGGACCAGCCCCGGTACCGGCATGTGGCTGTCTTCGCCGCAAGGGTCGGCCAGTTCCTCCGGAGCGTTCCAACCTTCCTCCAGCCGGGGGATCACCTGCCGGCGGATCGGGCAATCCGGGTTCTCGCGGTCGATCAGATTGAAAAAATGCGGGGTGATCGACATCGCCAGCTTGTGCCCGGCCAGCAGTACCCCGGCGCGTTCCACGTCGGATAGAGCGAGGCGTTCCTCGAGTCCGGCGAGGGTGTCCACCCGGTGTCGGAGCTGCCAGCGGGCGTCGTGCCAATGGTCCATGGCGGCATCCGGCCAGTAGCCTGGCGCGTGGGAGCGGAACTCCGTGTCGGCGTTGGAATCGGCCGGGTGTTTCATGGTTTCTCCGCGGAATCGTCTCCGGCCTGGTCCGGATCGGCCTCGTCTTCGGGAGCCGGGTCCACCTCAATGCCGCGCCGCCAGCTTTGGGAAAGCCACGGCCGGACCATGCCGTAAACCAGATAGGCGCTGAAAAGGATGACCGGCACGATGTAATAGTATTTTACCGCCGCGACCAGGACGAGGGCGCCGATCACCAGCGCGCCGGAGGAACCGCGGGTCCGCCAATCGACCTTCTTGAAACTCGGATAGCGAACGTCGCTGATCATCAGCCAGGAAAGGCCGAGCATTGCTCCAGCCAAGACGAAACGCCACGGGCCGAGCTCGCGGTCGTTTTCATAGATCCGCATGATTAGGAAGGTTAGAGAGGCGATGAAACCGGCGGCCATCGGGATTGGGATGCCGCGGAAATCACCGGGATCGTCGGTTTTTTTCGGCAGCGCGGCCAGACAGTTGAAACGCGCGAGCCGCATCGCGCCGCAGAGCAGATAGACGACGCCGATCACCCAGCCGACCTCCTGGAGCGGCAGCAGGACCGCTTTGGCAAGCAGCATCGCCGGGGCCATGCCGAAGGAAATGATGTCCGCCAGGGAGTCGAACTCGCGGCCGAAGGGCGAATCCTGGCCGCCGAGACGGGCCAGCCGCCCGTCCAGCAGATCGAACAGGCAGGATCCGAAAATCAGCAGGATGGCGTATTCGTAGTAGTGCCGGGTGATTTCGTAGGCCTGCTTGTCCGGGAATTTGAGTCCGGATTGGAGCACTTCCTTGGCGACGGCCACCTCGCTGAGGCCCTTGAAAATCATGACCACCGCGAAAAACCCACACGCCAGATTGCCGGCCGTCATCAGGTTCGGCAGGAAATAGATCTTCGGTTCGTCTGGATCTCGGTATCGGGCCATGCGCGGGCGATTGATCGCACCATACGCGGGAAATTGACAGTGCAAATTTTTTCGCGCCATTTGGGGCGATTTGCCGGAAAACCGGATACCCCGCGCCGTTTCCGGTTCAGGTGCCTCGTCGCATCGGAGTCAGGCGGGATGATGAAGTTCAAGGATGGTTCCGATGACTATCCGATCTTCCTCACGGCATCCGCCGCCGCGCGGGCGACTCGGGCGAAACCGGCGGAGAGCCGATTGTCCGCAGCCAAGCCGTTCCAAAAGGCCGCGGCCCATGAAGTGGCGTCCCGCCACGCATCGGGTGGCACCGGCCTCGAGGGTGCCGGATCGAAGCGGCGCTCCACCAATTCCCCCGACGGGCCCGGTGCCCATAGCATCGGCAGCATGTCGTAGGCGGGAGTCACCCGGAACGGCAGACGGTCATCAAGCCAGAAAGACAGATTCCCGGAATGCATGTCGGTGTTGCCGATGAGTTCGCCAAAGGCCTGCAGGCGGGCGGTCACCTGTCGAGCGTGATCGTCCACGAGCCCGGCCTGGCGCAGATCCTCGATGGCTTCGGTCCATCCTCGGGTGTGCGAACCAACCGCGGCAGAGTGCAGGGCTTCCAGCGAAATGACTCCCCGTCTGCCTCCGTCCGCAGTGCGATCGAAGCGGGGGATTTCCAAGAATCGTCTGTTAGCCACGTCGATGACGCGAGCGCCGGGGTTGGCCAGACCGGCTCCAGCCAGAACCTCGTGGGCATGGGCTTCGGCTAACAGCAGGTCCGCCCATCGCCTCCCGGTTTGCTGATCCAGCGGCGGAGAGAATTTCACAAGAACCGCCCGGTTTGCGTGGTCCGGAGTATTCGTGCGGGTTAGAAACTTCGGTTGCTCGCCGCCGGCGGATGTCCCTGGCAGGCCGCTTGAGGCTTGCGCCGCAAGGTCGGGATAACGGTCCGCTGAGCCTCCTGAGGAGTTCGGGATTTTCGCCGTCGCGCGCAGCATCGCGGATTCCCCCACGATCTGGTCACCGGGCAAGTCCCATCCTTCCGACAGGTGATAGACCAGAATGTCTTCATCGCTCCACGGTTGAGGGTCATCCGGCACCCCCAGGAACCGGGAAACGCGGCGGGCGATGGCGCGGCCGAGAAATCCCCGTGGACGCGCGTCGTTCAGAAAAAACGGAAACCCGCTCCAAAGACCGTCGCGGTTGGAAAAGTGGTCTGCCCACTCAGGTTGATTGCCTGCCCAGACCGCTCGCCACGAGCGGTCGTGCAGGGCCTCCAGGCGCATCCATTCGGACGCCCGTCCTGCCCCGCCCACCCGGTAAACCGGCCATCGGTTCCCCGTGCCGCGGATCTCCCGGCGCAGGAAATAGCGGGTGCTTCGGGTAGCGCCCATCGTCACCAACTCATCGCCGAATCCGGGCAGGGTCCGGATGATCGTGGTCCGGTTGACTCCGAGCGCGCCAGCCAGATCGGTGGCGGATACCGGCGCCCTGCTCCGCAGCAGCGGCGCCAGATCGGACAGGGTAATGGTTGCGGGGCGTGCCATGGTGGTGGGATGTCGATTATGCATCAAAATTCCGGAACCCGCAACCGAAAATATGCAGTTTGTTTTCAATGGGTTAGCGCGAATTTTGGCCGCTATCTTGGATGGTTGTGCATCAAAAAAGGCCGAATGGAAGGGAATGGATCGGGGGCGCCAACGGAGGCGGTAATAGATCTCGACATGTTGGGGTACTCCAATTAGATTCTCCGCATCAAGCCAAAATGAAAACCCCGCATGCCCATGTGTTCGCAGGATGGTTGCTCACCAGTGCGGCTGGATTCGCTGCGGAAGTGCAGCCACCCTATCCGCCCATGGGGGACTTGGTCCGGGTGCATGTGGAGATGATCGAGGTCCCGCTGGGGCGGTTCAACGCACTGATGTTCGGCCAGACCGGACCGGTTGACGACGGCGAGATCCGGCGTCAGGCGGATGTCATGCTCGCCAAGGGGGAGGCCCGCGAGGTCGATGCGATGACGGTATTGGTAATGCCGGGGAACATGGCAACCGTCTGTTCGGCCAAGGAAATGCGGGTGGCGAGAAACCATTATGGACATACCTATCCGAAGGTGGAATCCGGCGGACGGCTGTGTGGTGACCGGGCGCGAATCGTGCCCTTCGCCACCGGTCCCGTGCCAAGTGACTGGGACTTTCGCGAGGTCGGCGAGACGCTGGAAGTGCGCGATGTGAAGGTTTCGGACGACGCGGAGTCTGCCAGGTTCAGGATTTCGACTGAGAGCACCTATCATGCTCGCGACGAGGTCATGGCGGAATGGAAGGATGCGCGGGGTGATTCGTCCGTTAGGTATCCGGTGTTTTTCTCGGCTCGTTTTGACAGCACTGTGGCGATGCGGACGGGAAAGGTGGTGATGTTGGCCGCGCATTCGCCGATGGACAAGTCGGGAAAGTCCGATCCGGGCCGCAAGGTGATGGTCTTCGCGCGTTGTGACATTCTGCACCTCGGGCCCCATCCGAAACTCAAGCGCCCGGTTGTGGAAGCGCCACTCGCACCAGAAGACGATCCCTTCGCGGATGCTTTGGGTGGAGCGGCGGTTCAGGAAATGGATGATCCATTCGCAAGCCTCCAGCCCGAGTCGGTGCCGCATGACGTGGCGATGGCGCGATTGAGGCTGGAGTTCGTGGAAATTCCCCGTGCCCGGTATGCGGAATTGATAGAACAACCGTCCTCCAGGCCGGACGACAGCGGGATGTGGGAAAAGGTTTTGAAATGGTTGGAATCCGGAGAAGCCGCCCGGAGGGAAACGGTGTGGGCGGTGGGGAATCAGGGAGGAAGATCGAAAGCGGTTCGGGAGATCACCTATCCGGACAGATGGGAATCCGGCCAGGTTCCCTCCACAGTGGAAATTGGCGATGGCCCGCTGCCCGGCCCCGAGCAACTCGCCAAGGTGGCGGCGGCGCCGTTTCCTTCACTTTGGACGCGGCATGAGGTGGGCGCGGATTGCGACGTCCATAATCTGCGCGCCGATCCGAATGATGGAACGGTCGAATGCTCGCTGAGAGCGGCGCTGTGCAGCCATCTGGCATTCGAGACTTGGACCAGTTGGAGCGATGTGAGGGGGGATAATGCCATTCGGTCGCCGCTGTTTCATAAGTTGGAGCTATCCGGTAGTTTGCGCCTGCCGGAGAACCGCTGCGTGCTGATGGCGGCGTCCAGTGCGCTTGACGCGAACGGAATCACCGACCCGTCCCGCAAGGTTCTGATGTTCGCGCGCTCCGAGATGCTAACCGTGAAGAAGGTTCCCAAGCCGCCGAAGGCCAAGCTGCTTCAAACACGGGTGGAGTTCATCGAGGTTTCGGGAAAGACCGCATGGGAACTGTCCGATCAGGCCGGGCGGATCTCCGACAAGGATCTGAGACAAAAACTCCTCGGGATGGTGGACAAAGGCGAAGCGAGGATGCTGGAATCGGCGGCGGTCACTAGCCCTAACCGCATGCGCGCCTCCGCTCATAGCGGTCGGGAGTATTTCCATCCCCGATCATATCGGGAACCGGAGATTCCCATGAAATCAGTCACGGTCGCCGAAGCGCCCGAACCCAATGGACCGATCCCGATAGAGTGGGAAACGAGCCGATTGGGCTTCTCGGTCGAAGCCGAACCGGATCAAGATGAGGTAAGCGGGTGGATAAGTCTGGGGCTCACGCTCGACCGGTTGGAACACCCTCGTGACCAAGTGTGGTATCAGTGGCGCACGAAGGCAGCCAATTCCGATGTGCGGATGCCCGAATTCGAGACTTTGGAAATGGTTCTTTCGGTCCATCTGGCTCCGGGCGAACCGCTGTTGACGGGCACTCTCACGCCATTTGATCCGGCCGGCGAACAGGACCGTTCGAGAAAAATCTTTGTGTTTGCCCGCTGCGATGTCGTGGCGGGCTGGCCTTGGAATCACCACCGCGCTACCCCATGAAACTTCCGATAGCCTGCGCCTTGCTAACAGCAGCATCCGTTTCTGCGGCCGGGGACAAACCCGACGGCCCGATGATCCGGGTGAGCGTGCAACTGATCGAGGTGCCCGTGGGGACCGCCACCGGCCTGCTGGACCGGCACGGCGGCGATAGCGCGAAACTCCGAGAGTCCGTGGAAGCCGCCATGCGCGGAGGAACGGCCCGGATTATCGACGCCGCATCGGTCACGACGCTGCCGAACGAAGAGGCCCGCATCCACTCGGGAATGGAGGGGAGGTTTCCGGTGGAAATGACCCTTGGCAGCATTCCCCATTCGATCGGTGCATACGTCCCACGGAACCCCGCGCTCCAGACGGAGTTGGAAAAACAGTGGTTCGATCAGCTCGCGCGTCCTTGGCCGCCGTGGAATTGGAACACGAGGATCGTCGGCTTGTCGCTGGTCGGCCGGGTGGATTTCGATGCTAGGACAGGCGGCATTGCCGTTTTCCTTGATCCGCAATGGTGGGGGGAACTGGAACCGGAAGTGTGGAGGAAGCATGTGGACGAATGGGGAGACGCGTCGGTCAAGCGACCGGTTTTCACCACGGTGAATTGCCAGAGCAGCCTCACGCTGGAACCTGGAAAATTCGTTCTGGCTGCGGTGCTTTCGCCGCAGCCGCAGGCGCCGCCCCCCGCTCTGGCGATGCGGGTGATGGTGTTCGCGCGCGCCGACTTGCTCCGTTAGGGCGTGGGTGCGTTGGAGACGATGCCGCGTGGGTGGGTCAGTTTGCTCGTGCTCGCTTCGCGGTCATGCTTTCAAGAGCGCGGCGACACGCGCACCATATGCGGAGCATTGGAAGTGCGAAATTTTTCGCGGTTTTTCCGCTGCCCAAAGCGGTGGGGTGGGGTATAGTGGGCTTGTGCGAGCGGTGACGACAGCGGAGATGCGGGCGATGGAAGCGGCGGCGATGGCGGCCGGTTGGCCGGAGGCGAGGCTGCTTTCCCATGCCGGGATGCGTTTGGGGCGGGCGCTGGCAAGGTATTTTCCGCGGCCGGGCACGGTGGTCGGGTATTTGGGAAAGGGCCACAACGCGGGCGACGCGCTGGTGGCGATGGGGCTGCTGCAACGCGAGTTCGGCTGGCGGGTGGTGCTGCGCGCGGCCTATCCGGCGGAGGCTTGCGCGCCGCTGACGCGGGCGGTGTGGGAACGGGAGAAAATGCCGGTACCTTATCCCGAAAGGCCGGAATGGCGGGACCTGCCGCGGCCGTTGGTGGCGCTGGATGGATTGTTGGGAATCGGCGGAACGGGCCCCTTGCGCGGAGCGCTGGCCGAAATGTCGGAGGAAATGGCGTGGCTGCGGAAACATGCCGGGGCGCGGGTGGCGGCGGTGGATGGTCCGTCCGGGGTGGACCCGGACACGGGCGAGGCGCGCGAGGGCGCGGTGGTGGCGGATGTCACGTTCATGATCGGCGCGCCGAAACGCGGGATGATGTTAGGTAGTGCGGCCAATCACACCGGGGCGCTCGTGCTGGTGCCGGTGGAGCCTCTGGAAGCGCGGGGAGAGGGCGATTTTTCGCTGATCACGCCGGGGGGACTTGATATTGTTAGGATGCCGCGCCCCTTTGATTTCCACAAGGGCATGGCCGGGCGGGTGGCGATTCTGGCGGGGTCGGCGGTTTACACCGGAGCCGCCGTGTTGGCCGCGACGGGCGCGCTTCGGGCCGGGGCGGGATTCGTGGTGGTGTATGCGCCGCCGGATGCGGTGGCGGCGATCACCGCGAAATGCCCGCCGGAAATCATCGTCCGTTCCTGCCGCGACGCCGCGGAAATGTTGGACCCGGCTCCCGACGCGTTGGTGTTAGGTCCTGGGCTTGGCAAGCCGCCGTCGGTTTCCGGCGAGAGCATTCTCAAGGTGCTCGCCACCGCTCCCCAACCGGCGGTGGTGGATGCCGACGCGCTGAATTTTCTGGCCGAAAGCGGACGGATGGATGTGTTAGGTGGTCGTCACGTTCTGACCCCGCATCCGGGCGAGTTCCGTCGGCTGGCACCGGATCTGGCCGACCTCCCGCGCGAGGAGGCCGCGCGCGCGTTCTCCGGGAGCCACGGGTGCGTGCTGTTGCTGAAAGGGTGCCGCTCGGTGGTGGCGGAGCCGGGCGGGACGCTACGGGCGAATGGAACCGGCACGCCGGGGATGAGCACCGGAGGGCAGGGCGATGTGCTGGCTGGAGTGATCGCGGCGAGGCTGGCGATCGGCGACGCGCCGGCGGCCGCGGCCTCGTTCGGCGCGTGGTTGTGCGGGCGTGCGGGCGAACTGGGGGAGGATCTAACCGTCGGCGCGGCGGAGGCGCTCACGCCGGGCGATGTGCTGAACCATCTGGGCCTCGCGTTCCGTGATTGGCGCGAAGGAACCCGCTAACTGCCATGGCGAGGACGGAGATGCGGTTCGACCGGTTCATGGGGATGGCTTTGCACGACCCCGAGCGCGGGTATTACGCACGGCGGATCGGCGGGATCGGCGGGCGGCGCGGGGATTTCACCACGGCGCCGATGCTGTCCGGATGTTTCGCCCGCGCGGTGGCGGCATGGGCGGCGGTGGCGTTGCGGGAAACCGGTTGCCGCGATCTGGTGGAGATCGGCCCCGGCGATGGGACGCTGGCGGAATCCGTATGGCGGATGCTGCCGTGGCGGGTTCGCTGGGGCACGCGGCTGCACCTGGTGGAAACTTCCTCGCCGCTGCGCGAACTCCAACAAAAGCGCCTCGGCCGACGCGCGCGATGGCATGCGCATCCGTTGGAAATGTTGGAATCGTGCGGCGGCAGGGCGGTGGTGTTCTCCAACGAACTGGTGGACGCGTTTCCGGTCCGGCGTTTCCAGCTAACCGACGGCGGCTGGCGCGAAATGGCGGTGGTTTTCGATCCTCCGGCAGCGCCGCGGGAGATTCTGCTGGAGCCGGAAACACTGCCGCCGTCATCGGTGTTCGCGCAAATCTATCCGACCGGCCAGCGGGTGGAGGCGCATGATTCCTATCGGGAATGGCTAACCGGATGGTTGCCGCGGTGGCGGGCCGGGCGGATGCTGACCATCGACTACGGCGACACCGTGGAGGCGCTCTATCAACGCCGTCCAGGGGGAACCTTGCGAGGATATCTGATGCAACAGCGGCTGGAAGGGGCCGACTGCTATCTCAACATCGGCCGCCAGGATCTGACGGCGGACGTGAATTTCACCGATCTAACCGAGTGGTCCGCGCCGTGGGCGGAAACACGGGAATTGCGGACGCTCGGGGAGTTTCTCGCGCCGTTCGCGGATGCCGGATCGGCCGCCGACCGGGCGCTGGCGGATGACCTCGGGGCGGGCGGCGCGTTCCGGGTGCTGGTTCAGGAGTGCTCCGGTTGATCCGCGGTTTCGGAAATTGTGAGATTATTTGTTTGACTCCGACGGTTGGAATTCGCTAAAGGCGGCTTACCCACAGAGGGTCGAAGCATGTCCGAGCGTCCGGCTGAAACCGAATCCGCCCGATCCGCCGGTTGTCCGGTATGGTCCGGGGATATGCGCGCGGATGTTATGTGGGATGCGGGGGATGATGTCGATCTGGACCTGGCGTTGCGGGTGCAGCGGGATCTGGCGATTTCCCTGCTGGGATGCGACAGTCCGCGGGATTTCCTGAGGGAGTTGTTGGAAGCGGCGTTGCGGTTGCCGGGCTACGACGGCGGGGGAACCTATCTGGTGGATGACGGCAGTGGCGAATTGGTTCTAACCGGATGGTGCGGGTTGTCGGAGAAGTTTGCGAGCCGGGTGGAGCGTTACCCTCGGGAGGCGGCGCAGTCGATGCTGGTGCGGCGGGGACGGGTGTTTTTCGGGGGGCTGGATGAGTTGCCGCCGGAGATGGCCCGAGTGCTTCGGGAGGAGGGATTGAAGGCGGTGGCGGTTCTGCCTTTGTCGTGTGCAGGCGAGTTGGTGGGCTCTCTGAATCTGGCGTCCCGGACGACCTGGGAGATCACCCGGGAGGGCAGGTTCGCGCTCGAGAGCATCGCCGCGTTGGCGCAGAACGCGTTTGCGCTGGCGATGGAGCGTCAGGCCGCGCTGGAAATGGAAAGGCAGATGGGTTTGGCACTGGATGGACTGAATCTGGGTGTTTGGCGCGCGGACTTGGCCACACGGGAATTCTATGCTTCGGCCAGGGCGCGTGAGTTGCACGGTGTGCCGCTGGAAAAGGAACTGACGGTGGAGTTGGCGAAGGAGGCGTTTCATCCGGACGACTTGCCAGGATTTCTGGCGAATGTGATGGAATCGATGGTGGAAGGCGGCAGGTTTTCGCTGGAGTATCGGATAGCCGACGGTTCCCGCTGGATAGGAGTGGAGGCCGGCTATTACTGTGACCCGTCGCCCCGTTTCATCGGGGTGGTGCGAGACATCACGCGGCGCAAGGTGATGGAGGCGGATTTGCGGGCTTCCGGAAAGCGGTTGAAGGCCATGGTGGGACTGCGGACAGAGGAACTGGCGAGAACGCGTGCCGGGCTGGAGCGGCAATCCGACATGCTGCAGATGGTGCTGGATGGCGCGGGAGCGGGAATGCGGGAGATCGATTTTGTGACAAACACGGTCGTGTTGGATGAACGGGGAGGTGAATTGATGGGCTATCCTGGCGGGACGCCGGTGGAGATGGAGCGCATGCTGGCGGAGAGGATTCATCCGGAGTGCGGGGTGGGTATGCGGCGGAGATTGGCCGAGTTGGTGGCTCACGGGGGCCGGGATGACTGGGACCATGAGTTCCGGATCATTCATCCGAACCACGGTGTTCGCTGGATCAACAGCAGGGGGACGTTGAGATCGAATGCCGACGGAAAGGTTATCGGTCTAACTGGGGTTATCCTCGACATCACCGAACGCAAGCGGGCGGCGGAAATTCTTCGCGACTGGAGCCGCTCGCTTGAGGAGCAGGTGGCGCGGCGAACCGCGGCGATCCGGGATAGTGAAGCGAGGTTTCGCATGTTGGCCGAGGCGTCGCGGGAAGGGGTGGTGATCAGCCAGAACGGGGTTGTCTTGGACGCCAACGCGCAGATCGCGGCATTGCTCGGATATGGGGTGGCCGAGATGATCGGGAGGCCGGTGTCTGATTTCGTGCCTCCCGGAGAGCGCGGGCGGGTGGCGGAGCGGATCCGGCGTGGAGACAATACACCGTATGAGAGCCTTTTGATGCGCAAGGGTGGGGAAATCGTTCCGGTGGGTTGCCACGCGAGGATGGCGTTGCGGGACGGATCGCCGGCACGGTTGACGGTTTTGCGCGATCTAACGGATTCACGGCGTCGGTCGCGGGAACTGGAGGACCTGCGGATTGAATTGGAGAACAGCCGCGGGCTTGCCTTGGTCAGTGAGATCAACTCGGGAATTCTTCAGGAGTTGGACGGGCCGCTCGCGGCCTTGAACGCGGGAATGTCCGAAATATACGGCAGGCTGACATCTTGTTCGGATTGTCCCCCGGATGCTCCGGGGATCGTGGAGGATATCAAGGCGGATCTGGGCCGGATGAGGGAGATTGTGGTGCACCTCGGCCGGTTGGCGGATCCGTCGCCGTTGTGCCTTCAATGGATTTCGCTCAACTCGGTTTTGCGGAAGGTCTTGCCATTGCTGAAGAACGAAACCGACGAGCGTGCCGTTGTTTTTGAGACGGAACTGACGGATATTCCGGATATCAGGGCGGATGAGGTTCAAATCAAACAGGCGGTTCTCATTCTGACGCGCAACGCATGCGAAGCCTGTGCCGAGGCCGGGCGACAACCGGGCAGGGTTTCGATTCGGACGCGGTTGGTGTCCGGCCCGGAGGTGGAACTCTCCGTTTGTGACAACGGCATGGGCTTGTCCGAGGAGGTGCTGGGGCGCTTGTTCACGCCGTTTTTCTCGACCAAACCGAGCGGCACGGGCATTGGTCTGAGGCTTTGCCAAACCATATCGCGCGCGCACGGTGGGTCGATCACCGCCTCGAACAACCCGGCGGGAGGCGGAGCGCGCTTTGTCCTGAGATTGCCTATCAATCATGAAGCCGTCTGACAACATCGACATGGATAGGGATTCGGGTCGGAGTGGGGTGGAAGCTCCCGCCGGCGCGCCCGCAATGGATGATGCTCCGGAAACCGGTTCGCTGCTGCGGATTCAGCGGGATCTGGCGGTCGATCTTGTCGGTTGCGACGACAATCCGCGGTGTTTTGAATTGTTGTTGGAGAGCGCGCTGCGATTGCCTGGATTCGATGGAGGGGGAGTATTCGGAATGGGCGCGGCATCCGGCGGCGTGCGCCTTGTGTCCGGACGCCGTTTGTCGGGGGGCCTGGCGGCAACCATGGAACGGTGTGGCGGGTGGGCCAACCACGGGGACGGTTCGGGCGGAACGGTCTATCATGTTTCCGCTGCGGATTGCCGCTCCGGATTGGGGGACGCGATGAGGACGGATGGAATTTCCGGACTAACCGTTTCGCCGCTGGCGGTTGGAAATCAGGTGCTCGCGTTTTTGGCGATGTTCACCCGCGGACAGCGCGTGCCATCCCCGGATGCCATCCTGGCGCTGGAGGGGTTGGTCGCATTCGCACGGAGCGCCATGGCGGCAATCCATGCCAGGCGGACAAGGACGGAGTTGGGGGTGGAGTTGCAATTGGCATTGGACGGTGCCGGACTCGGAACCTGGAAGATCGACCTGAACACGCGCGAGGTGGATCTATCCACCAGTGCCGCCCGGCTTCACGGTGCGTCCGCGGGTGGGGTGTTCGTGCTGGATGCCGCGATGCGGTTCGTCCGTCATTCGGATAGATCCGGATTGCGTGCGGGCATCCGGATCGCGATTGCGACGAGAAGCGGGTTTTCGCTGGAGTACCGATCGGGCCGGGGCGAGAGGTGGATTGCCTCGGAAGCGCGTTACTATGCGGATCCATCTCCGCGTCTTATCGGGGTGTCGCGGGATGTGACCGGCAGAAAGCGCATGGAGATGGAATTGTTGGATATGGATGCCCACCTGCGGAATCTGGTGTGCCTCCGGACCAGGGAGTTGGAGCGTGCGAACGCGGACATCGAAGCCCGGTCCGCCGCCTTGAGGCTGGCTTTGGAGGGGTCGGGGGCCGGAGGCTGGCATTTGGATGTGCCGTCAGGTGAAGTTCGGTTGGATGCCGCTTGCCGCACGATGTACGGGTTTGGTCAGAATGAGGAACTTTCCCTGGGGAAAATGGCCGGATGCTTTCATCCGGAGAGCCGCGACAGATTGATGGGCCGGTTGTCGGAGATGTTGGAGCCGGGTGCCGAGACCGAGTGGGATGAGGAGCTCCGCATTGTCCATCCGGTTTTCGGAGAGCGCTGGCTGAGCGGCCGCGGACGGGTCTTGCGCGATGATGCCGGACGGGCGGTTGGGATGGCTGGGATCAATATTGACGTTTCCGAACGCAAGAAGGCGGAAACGCTCTTCCAACAATGGAACGAGGAGTTGGAGCGATCGGTGGATGAATGCACCCGCAAACTGAGGGAGAGCGAGTCACGCTTCAGGGGGCTCGCCGAAGCGACTTTCGACGGTGTGGTGGTGAGCCAGGACGAGGTGATCATCGACGTCAATTCGCAGGCGGCGGAAATGTTCGGCTATCAACCCGAAGAGGTGATAGGCCGTGCGAACCTCTCGTTCGTCGCGCCGGAGTCGCTGGACGCCACAGCCGCAAGTCTGCGCGAGCAGCGGGTGGACGCCTACGAATGGATTGGAGTTCGGAAAGACGGGTCCAGGATTCCGGTGGAATCCTGGGCAAGACTGGTGGAATGGAAGGGAGGGGTCACACGTGTGGCCGTGATCCGCGATCTAACGGAAGAAAGGCGCGCCGCCGCCGAAATCGCATCCCGACGGGCCGAGTTGGAAAGAAACCGGGCACTGGCTCTCATGGGAGAGATCGTTGCGGGAATCGTGCATCAGATTGGTCAGCCATTGAGCGCGGTGGGGAGCAATCTTGCGGCGGCGGGGGCATGGCCGCACAATTGCGCGCGAACCTGTTGCAATGTGCCTGCCGTGATCGGCGGGGCTGCCGCACATGTGGCGCGGATGCGCGACATCGTGCTGCGGATCCGTGCCGCTGCCACGCTCCGTCCCCCGAAGGCCGAGTCCATCCGGATCAACCAAGTGGTGGAAGATGTTCTCCCGCTGCTTCGCCTCGAAGCGGATACCCGCAGGCTTGTTCTGGAGACGGATTTGGCACCTGATTTGCCGGAGATCGCGGCCGACCCCGTCCAGCTCGCCCAGGTTGTGATCCAACTGGCCAGGATCGTGTTTGAAACTTTCGCCCCGGACTCTTCGGCAAGAGCGGTCCGGATTGGCACCGGACTGACGTCTGAGGGGGGGATCATGTTGGAATTGAGCGGTGAAGGGCAGGGCTTGTCGGAAAGCGACCGGAACCGCTTGGATATTAGAGAAGCGGCGGTCGGCTCCTCTCCGCCGAGGATCGGCCTCCGGTTGTCCGAAATGATTCTGCATGCCCACCATGGCCGAATCGAGACTGAGGAGTCCTCCGTCGGCGGGGGACTCCGTTTCCGAATTCTATTTCCGTCGGTGATCCCGGTCTCGCAATACCAAGGTATAATTGCGGTCCCGCCCGTTACCTGATAGTAATGCCGTCCTGCCGCCATGACGCCTCCCCCCGGAAATTCATCATCGTTAGAAGAAAGGGCGACGCCCGTGCGATCGGCCGCCTGTTCCACGGAGGTGCGCCGATGACAGGGCAGGACCATCTGGTGCTGGTGCTGGACGACGATCCGTCGGTCCTGCGCGGGTTGGACCGGTTGCTGAAAGCACGCGGTTACCGCACGAGGCTCCACCAAACCCCCGAAACGCTTTTCGAGGAGGGGATGCCGGATGTTCCCGCGTGTCTGCTGTTGGATAACAATCTGAACAACGGGAAATCCGGGATTCAGGTGCATGCGGAAATCATCCGGCTGGGATGGCGGTTGCCGACGGTATTTCTAACCGGCCATTGGAACGTGCAGGAGGTTGTAAGCGCGATCCGGGCGGGTGCCGACGGATTTCTTACCAAACCCTACGACCCCGAGGATTTGCTCGCGAACGTGGCCGGCGCCCTGGAGCATTCCCGCAGTCGGGGTACGCATCATCTTGATGAAGCCGCCGCCAGGCGGCTCGTCGCCACACTAACCGACCGCGAGCGGGAGGTTGTGTGCCATGTTTTGGCTGGAAAGCTCAACAAGGAGATTGCGGCAGAACTGAATCTGGCGCTCATCACCGTGAAGGTGCACCGTGGCCGGGCGATGAAGAAGTTGGGAGCGGGAAACGCCGCCGAGTTGGCCCGGCTCGCCAATCTTGCGGGCCTTTGTCCACAGCGCCCGAACGAGGCGGAACGGACGTCACGGCCGCACGCGTGAAGATACTTTGGTTTACCTATACCAAGGCACAGCTTACCGCGCGGGCGAATTCTGGTACAACGGACCACCTGTACCGGCTTGGTGCTGGTTCGGAATCCAACTCCCCAATCCTGCAAAAATATGAAAGCCAAATGGTTTCAATCGTCCGTCCGGCCGCTGCTGGCTGTCTGTTTCACCGCCTGTTTCGCTGCCAACAGCGGGTGGGCCATCACCTACACCAGCGGAAACGGCTTCGAATACGACACCGGGGGCTGGCCCGGAACTCCACTGGTTCGAACCGCTTCAGGGACTGGCGGGGTGACTTCAAGCGAAGGAGGTTTTCACGCCATCGCATCCGCCGGTGCTTTCACCCGGTGGGGAGGCTACCAAAGTGATTTCCCCGCCGGGGGATACACCACGTCTCTGGATATCTATCTGGATGTGAATGCTGGCGTGGCGAACGACACGAGGTTCGATTATTCGTCGGCTGTTAGCAAACAGGACGGAACCCACCTCAGAGACTATGTGTTCAATGTTGGCTTCTACAACGATACGGACGGCACGGGATCCGGGCCTCGATTTGTGGTCAGCACCGGCAACAACGCGCCAGGTTGGCCGAAGAATCCCGGTCGCAGTCCGCACGCGATTGTGACTTCGGGTTGGTATACTTTCGAGCATGTTTTTGCCGATGTGGCGGGTGTCCTGTCCGTCACGCTCAACATTAAGGATTCGCTGGGCAATGTGGTCGCCAGTTGGGCAATTTCCGATCCAGGTGACTTGATCGCCTCGGTCGTAGGTGGCAACCGTTACGGTTGGTTTCCTAACAATGGATTCGCCGGAGGTCTTGCCGTTGATCGAAGCCGCATAACGAGCAACCGCGATCCAAAGATCGCCAACATCACCCGGAGCACCTACCATCTGGCAATCAGCTCCGCTCAAGGGGAAGCGACGGTTGGCGACACCATCCGGCTGGCCGCTGGAACCTATAGCGAAGGTGCGCTAACCCTGAACAAGGAGCTCACGATTCAGGGGCCGAATCAGGGCAAGACCGGCACGGCGCCCGATCGTGTGGCGGAAGCCAGGATCAGTAACTCCCGGTGGACGGTAGCCGCCGCCGGAGTGACCATCGACGGATTGGAGATCTATCAAACCGATGATTCGGCCAGCCCGGTTTCCGTTCAGGCTTCAAACACGACCGTTAGCAATTCCGTTGTTTGCCGGGTTGGAGTGAATGCCGGACAACCGGTCCGTGGTATCGAGATTTCTCCCGGTCTCGCAGGTTACTCGATTACCGGCAACCTCTTCACCGGCGACAGCTCCGGCGGCTTCTTCAGCGGTCACAAGACTTGGAATTCCGGGATGTATGTGAACGGCGGTGCCGGAACGATCACTGGAAATACCTTTGAGAACTGCCGCACGGCGATCAATCTCGACGACTTCAACTCCGGCATCACACTTAGCGGCAACACCTTCCGCAACAGCGGCACTTACCTATCCTTCGGCGGAGTCACGCCGACCAGCGGCCAATACACGATCGCCGGAAACGAGTTCTTCCTCGATTGGGCAAACATCGAGACCAACTGGCTGCCTTCCGCCATCCTAAACAATAGCAATGTCGCTCCCGCCTTCCGCATTGATGCCACCGGCAATACCTTTGGCGGAGTCGCCACCGCGGACCTCAGCAACGACCAGAAATTCCAGATTGAAGGCCGCATGGTTCATCGCGGGCGTTCCGGCAAGAACGGTGTGGTCGATTTCGTCGCCAACCAGCAAGTGGTGGTGGGTTCTTCGGCCTCCTATACTATCACGGCGGCGATTGGCGCGGCTCCAACCGGGGGGTCGGTGCTTATCGGCCCCGGCACATACACCGAGGACATTTTGGTCAACAAGCCCATCACGCTCGGAGGAGCGGGTGCCGGGACGACTATCCTCAACGGTATTGGCACCACCGCGCTGGGAACGGTTCAACTGACTCCGGCCGTCGGAGCGGTGACCATCGAGAAACTCACGGTCGTTGGGCTTGACGGACCGCCCGGGCTGGAGAAGGCAGCCATTTACCTTCAAGGCAACCAGTCAAGCGTGACCATCCGCGACAACACGGTCACGGCCAAGGGCGATGCCGCCATCCAGACCGAATACGGTGCTGCCATTGCCGGTCTGATTATTGAAGGAAATACGCTCAACGGTTCGACTTTCAATTTGCCGGGCACCGGAGGTACCGCTGGCGACCAGTTCTCGACACCGAACTGGCCACGCTCGCTTGTTTACATCGGCGGCCCCGGAAAGAGCAATGTGGCATTCACCGGAAACACCGTTGAAGGTGTGTCTGGCGACGGGAACAACAGCAACGTGATGGTCAACATCGACGCCGCCGGTGCCACCATCACCGGCAATACCTTCGCCGGCAACAATGGATCCCGTCCTGGTGTCGGCCTCCTCCGCGCCCGCGGCAGCAACACCGACATTCAGAATAACACCTTCTCGGGTCTGTCCGCCGTCGGTATCATCATCGGCTCCGGCAGCAGCGACACAGCCGCCACCAGTGAGGTTACCGAAAACAGCTTCGTCGCATCTTATGCCTCCGCTTTGGTGAACTCCAGCGCATCTTCGATTGACGCCACCAAGTGCTACTGGGGAGCACCGAACCCGAATTTCGCCGGGGTGGTCAGCGGTACGGTTTCAACCAGCCCTTGGTATGCCGATGCGGCGCGTACGATTCTTGTGACGGCGGCCAACTTCGAGGATGCCACGATACCTGCGGGTTCTTCGGTCGTTGAGGACGATCTCTACATCGGACCGGGCTCCACGCACACGGTGTTGGGGTCACTTGAGGTTACCGGCGATCTGACGCTCGCCGAGGACGCCACGCTTGAAGTGGTCGACGGATCGTTGACACTCAACGGCAGCACGATCGCCGGGACATTCACCTTCTTCAACAGCTTCGGCTCGGTGAATTTCGACGATGATGTGAGCATCACCGGCAGCGCCGAGGGGCTGATCTTGGTAAGCGATGTGCATGTGGCCGACGGCGCCACGGTGACCGTTGACGGGAAGCTGGTGATTGACGGCTGCGTGATGGATTCGACCGGGCGCTTCAACCTGGCGGTTAACTCCGGAGCTGATTTCACGATGGCGCGCACGGTGGTGACCAACGGCGACATTACGGTGAACTCGGCGGATACGGCCATTTATGACAACCGGTTCGCGACCTCGACGATCGGGGTTGGTGCCGGTGCCTCGGCGGCCCGTATCTATCACAACCTCACCGACGCCCCCGGCTGGATCACCGGCACGGCGGTCACCGAGGTGGACGGCTGGGGCAATGTGGCCGGCCTGGCGGACACCAACAACAACCTGTCGCTGGATCTGGATATCACCCCGCTGCTGGCAACCGGGCGGACCAAGGACACCTCCGGCAACATCTATGTGCAACCGACCGACGAGTTCAAAGCCACGCTCGACGTGAGCAAGTTGCAGACCCGCATTTCGGCTCTCGAAGTGCTGTTGGGCTACAACACCGGATTCGTTACGGCATCCCGCCTCAACCTCGCATCCGACTGGGATGTGGAGATCACCGGCGTCAACGACGCCTCGACGATGATCGGCAAAATTGACGGGGCGATTGGCCTGAGCTTCGACTTTCCGGATCCGGACGGGACGAGCGCGGACCAGAACATCGCCAGCGTGGATCTGACCGGCACGGGCGTGGAGGGTGAGACCTTGTTCTTCCACCGGGTCAAGATGACCGGCGACGCCTTCGGCGGCGAGACCCGCCTGACCACCGGTGGCGCGGACCCGGCCTATCTGGCCCCGTTCACGATCAATACCGGATCGGTGCTGCTCGACGGCACCGCGCCGACGATCGCCGTGGGATCCTCCGACGGGAAGCAGGAGCAGGCAAACACTGTGGCAACGGTGGATGTGCTCGATCCGGTAGCCAGTCCGCTGACTTCCAACTACACCTATCGCAACAACAAACCGGTGGTATTGACCTTTACCGCAACGGATGCCGGCCTTTCCGGGTTGGATGCCGCAGACGCGGCCAACGACTTGGTGCTCAGCGCGGGTAACGGCACAACTACGCTCAATACCTACACGGTCAGCGCGGTGGAGGCCGCGGGCGTGGTGAACTACACCGTGACCTTGGATGTGCCGACCACGGCCACCAACGGCACCTATGCGGTGACCGCGACGGTACGCGACCGCTCGGGCAATGTTTCGCCGGTGGCGAATCTCGGCTCGTTCAAGATCGCCAGCGAAGCGCTTGCGACGGTTGAACTGCAGAGCTTCGTGGGCGGTGTCCGCACCGTGGAATTCACGGCAACGAATGCCCTGGGCGCGGTGCTCGGGTCCTGGACCAAGAGCGTGACCTTCACCGGCGCGCAGGGCACGGTGCCGTTGGAAAACGTGCCGACCGGGACTGCGGCGATCAGCGCCAAGACCGCGTGGAATCTGCGCAGCAAAAAGGCCGTGAGCTTCAGCCCGGTTGGAGTGGGAACACTTGATCTAACGGGCACCGACAAGCTGCCCGGAGGCGACATCAACGGGGACAATGTGGTCAATACCCTCGATTACTCGAAACTGCGCTACTTCTGGAACACGGATGTAACGTTGAACACGGCCGCGTCTGTGGCCGACATCACCGGTGACGGAGTGATCAACATCAATGACTACAACCAGGTGAAAGGCAACTTCTACACCACTGGCGACGCCAGATAAGGGTGTGGGAACCGCTCCGGGACCGAACACCGACCGCGTTGCCGCCACCCCCCGGGACGGAACGCGGGCCGGATAGGTCCCGGGGCATTCGCTCTTTCTTATACCAAAGCACAACTTACACGGACTTCGGATTCCGGCTACGAAAGCGTTTCCAGAGTCCAATGATCCATTTCCGACTTTCCAGCCTCCTTTGCCTGGCCGACCTCCAAACCGATCCGATCCTTCCGGAGTTTCTATCCGTTATGACCGTGGCGGTGGTGGTTATCCTGAGCGCAAAGCTGGTGTTTCCCTAATCGAAGAACCTCCGGGCACCCGCCCGGATGATGCCGCCCTATGAAAATTCCGACCGCACTGTTCGCCCCGTTGCTGGCGCTGGCTTCTCTGCCGACGCTCAGCGCCTCCACTCCCTTGCCAAGCTGGTATGGGGAGCCGGGAACCACCCGGCAGGGTTTCCGGTTCAGCACCAGCAGCCAGCCGCCGGTGCCGGAGATCAGCGAGAACCCCTATGGAACCGCCACGTCGCAGGTTGTGCTGGGGGCGTTCGCGGCGGGCTATCAATCTCCCGACGATGAATTCGCCACCAATGGCGTCCTGAAAGACGGGGCTTGGGATCTGGGAGTCGCGGGTTCGTTTTCGATGGCTTGCAAGATCGCCGCCAGCGCTCCCGCGCCGGGAGAGACCTATCGGGTGGATTTCCTGATCTACGCCGTGTATTACCTTGACGCTCCCATGATCCAGCCGCCTTGGCTTGATACTCTTGGTCTAACCGCCCAAGACCTGGCGGTTTCAACCGAGACGGTCGGCGACGACGGGTTCCGGCCCTATGTGGGAAAAACCTGGACCGGTTATTTTTCCGGAGTTTCCGGGGATGGCATCAGTGTGGCCGTACGGGTGCCGACCGTGACATCCGGGACGAAGCCGACGAGTGTTCTGGACACGTTTGAAGTATTCACCCGCGTCGCCGTGGTTCCCGAGCCGGCGGTTCCGTTGCTGGCGGGCCTGACAGCGGTCTTCTGGATAGTCTGCCGCAAACGGAGCTAACAAACACAGCCGGTGAATCCTGAAGAAACAGATCGGTTCGGCGAGGGATTCCTCCGGGGGAACGTCGCGGCAATTGTCACCAGGATGAAGACGATGTCCGTCATCCTCCTCGTGTGGTTGCTCCATGCCGTCGCCCATGCCGCCATTCTGAGGGTGGGTGCGGGACGCGAGCATGCGAGGATCCAAAGCGCGATCGACGCGGCCAGTCCGGGCGACACCGTGGAGGTGGCCCCCGGGATCTATCCGGAGAATGTGACCGTGACCAAGGGCCCGCTCGTTTTGCTAGGTGCGGGATACGCGGCGGACGCCGGGACGAGACTTCCCGGAGAACCCGATCCCGCCACGGAATCGGTTGTCGCGCCGGTCTCCGGCGACGCCATCGTGATCGCTTCCGGCGGCGGCGCGGTCCGGATCTCCGGGTTTGTGATGGAGGGTGGACCCGCAGCGGGGGCTGGGGTGGTTAGGACGGGTGGCGCGGCGGTGCCGGGTGCGGAGTTTTCCAACAATCTCGTGGTGGTGAGGGCGGGCTTCGAGGGGGCGGCGTTGCGCATCGACCGCGATGCGGACAATCTGACGGTGAGCGGATGCGTGTTCCGGGTTCCGGCCACCTCCGCGCGCGCGGTGGAACTGGCGGGCGGTTGTTCGTTCGACGGCTTCCGGTTCAATGGCAACCAGGTCCGGCGGACCGGTGGGCAACGGGTGGGGATCGGATTGTCGGTGGAGGGCAACCGCAACGCGGGCGCGGGAGTGATGGGCTACCCGGAGATCCGGGGCAATGTCTTCGCCGGTCACGCGATCGGGCTCGACGCCGGAACCCGTGCGCTGTTGGGTGCCGGGATCTCGGACAATCTGTTCTCCGGAAATCTCGAAGGCATGGTGGGAGGCCCCAAGGATTGCCTGATCCGGGATAACGAGTGGATGGATAACACGGGCTGCGGGATCAGGTTCACGTCAGGCGGGGAAACCGCGGATATCTCGTATGGAGCGTCGGGCTGCGACGTGCGCGGCAACCGTTTTTCCGGCAATGGAACCGGCCCCGGAGGTGGCGCGGACATGGTCTTTGATGTCCAGCCCGCCGGAACCACAGACACCAATGTTGTTAGGGAAAACCGATTTCTGGGAGCCACGGCGGTGGTGGGCCATGATCCGTCCGCATCGCTGCGGGCGACGCACAACTATTGGGGCGCGGCCGACGGGCCTGGCGGAGCGGCGCCCGGTGGCGGAGGCTCCGTGACCGCCAACGTGATCTATCAACCGTATTACGGGGACGACGGGCTAACGGTGTTGAACTACGGGACGGGGGCGCTGGACGGAGAGCTGACGGTTGGCGATGGACAAACGCTTGTGGCCGATGCGCTGACGCTCGGTGCCGCATCAACCCTGAGCATCGAAGACGGCGGGACGCTGCGGGTCGGAAGGCTGACAATGCCGGGCGGATCCAACCTGTCCGTTCGGCGTGGAACCGCAATGGTCGCGATGCTGGAGATGGAGCCTGGCGCGGTTCTCGACGTGGTGGACGGCAATCTATCCCTCGACCCCGGTGAAGACGGCAACTTCCATACGATCGGCGGGACGTTCACCTTTTTCAACTGCATGGGGTCGCTTTGGATCAACGGCAACACCAGTTTCAGCGGCGACACGCTGGGAATCGCGTCGGACATCCATGTGGCGCCGGGAAGCGTGATGCAGGTACTGGGGAAACTGTCGTTGGATGGGTGCCGCATCGAGTGCCCGGGGACATTCAGCCTGCTGGTGAATTACGGTGCGGTCTTCAGCCTCGCGCGCTGCGAGATCAGAGGGGCGGCGGTATCGCTGGTGGGCAGCGACGCCACGCTCCGCGACAATGTCTTCGCCGCGTCCTCCGTCACCGCGTTCAGCACGGTGAGCGGAGCCCGGATCTATCACAACGTCTTCGGCGGCGGCCTGGGCCTGCTCCGGATTCTGCCCGGGGCGGTGGTGACCACGACGGTCGAAGGATGGGGGAACGTGTCCGCCGTGGGACAGGTTTCTAACAAGCTGGCGCTGCGGTTCCGGCCTTCCTCCGCGCCGGGACGCACGCTGGATGCGGATGGCAGCCTCTACGTCCAACCGGGCGACATGGTGGACGTGGGGTTGGACATCGGAGGGCTGAATGCAACCACCCAGGCGGCGGAGGTTTTGTTGGGGTACGACACCGATTATTTGGGAAGCGGAGCATTGGTTCCTTCCGCGGGGTGGGAGAATGGACTTTACCTCGAAGCGGATGAATCCGCGGTGATCGGCAGGCTGGATGCGGCGGTGGGGCTGACATTTTCCACCGCAAATCCGGATGGAACGACCGACGCCGGGCCGGTCGCGGATCTGAGAATGGTGGCGAAGCCGCTCGAAGGGCGCACCCGGATGTTTTTCCGAACCAAGGATGCCGGGGACCATCCGCTGATCGACACACGGCTGACGGCAAGTGCCGCGGGCATGCCGTATTTCAAGGAGTCTCCTTTCTTGAGCAACTCCGCCACGCTCACGGTTGATGGCACCGCTCCGGTCTTCGCGCCAGGCGCCACCGCGGTGCAGGTGGGAGAGGGCGGCCCGGCGGATGTGCTGGAATCCGGGGTGTTGACACGGATGGGGACGGTGACGGTCACGTTTGATGTGGCGGACGGTTTGGCCGGCATCGGCCCGGGGGGGATTCGGGCGGAGCTATCCGGCACCGGGGGCAGTCTGCCGGGTTCTCTAACCGGTTCCGGGGCTGTCGTGACGGATGGCGTGGAGTATTCGAGATGCGTGTTTTCCTTCGTGATCGGAGCCTCCACTCCCGACGGGGTGTACGATGTCAACGGTATTGCCACCGACCGATCGGGAAACACCGGCGTGTTGGCGATCGGCGCCTTGGAGGTGGCCAAGAACCGCTTGAGCGTGACGGTTCAGCCGCAGGGACTGGTCGCATCCCCGGTGACTCGGAACGTCACCTTTACCGCTACCGGAGCGACCGGTGATGTGTTGGCAAGTTGGACCGTGCCGGTCTCGTTCAGCGGAGGGCAGGGTGGCGTGGAGTTGGACCGCGTGCCGGACGGTACGGCGTTTCTCAGCGCCAAGATGGCTTGGAATCTGCGCGTCCGGCAGCCGGTGGCGCTGGACGCGGAGGGGCGGGGTGTCAACTCGTTCACCAATTCCAGCCGATTGCGGGGTGGCGACCTGAACGGCGACAATCTGGTGAATCTATCCGACTATAACATTCTGCGCGGCGTTTTTAACACGGTATCGGGCCAAGCCGACATCACCGGCGACGGCATGGTGAATCTATCCGACTATAACATTCTGCGGGCCAATTGGTTCACGCTCGGGGATCCGTTGTAGGCCAATCTCTCTATCAATCCGTCATGTGGTTCTGTCTGCCGTCCGTCCGGAGCAAGCCCGGCTTTTGGGGAAAGGTCGCTGATGTTCCCAAAACCGGGCTCCGGCGGGCGGGAACCCTGCGGTTGGCAATGATGTTGGCGGTCGGTTTGGCCGCGGTTCGATCGGAAGCGGCGCTGCAACTTGATTTTGTGACGACCCGAGGCACCGTCACCGCCGAATTGGACTTCGGCAGATGCCCCAGAACCGTGGCAAACCTGCTGACATTAGCCCAAGGCAGCCGGAATTGGCTGGATCCTCGCAGCGGCAGAGTGAGGGGGGATCCGTATTACACGGGGCTGGCATTCTCGCGGGTGGTGAACCAGTCCGGGGAGCGGTGGATGGAAACGGGTTCGGCGGCGGGGATCGAAGGAGCGGGGCCCGGGTTCGCTTTTCCGGATGAGTTCGATGCCGCTCTCATTCACGACCCATATGTGCTCTCGATGGCCAACGAGGGGCCTAACACAAATGGGGCGGCGTTTCTCATCACCGGCAATGTGGCGATGCCGGGACGTAACGGACTCCATACGGTGTTTGGCAGGGTAACATCTCCCGCAAGCCGGACGGTGGTGGACGAGATTCTGGCGGCGGGTGCCGGAGCGACCGTGATCACCGGTGTCGCGATCCGCCGGACGGATCCGGCCGCGGTTTTGTTTGATGAAGCCGCCGTGTCCTTGCCCATGGTTGAACCGATGTCTCCGCCGCTGAAGGTGGTGCCAGGCGGATCGGTGTCGTGGTGGGGAAGTCAGGCAGGCGGATCGGTGGTGCGGGCGTTCCGGAGCGAAGATCTGGCGGTCTGGCGTCCTCACTACCGGCGTATGGTCGGCTTGGATGATCCGTTTTCCGAGGGGCTGGCGGAAGTGGATCGGGCGGATGCGCCGACCGCATTCTACTGGTTCTCGCGGACCGTATGCCCCGATGCGGGTGGCGTGACCGGATTCGCGGGGCGCACGGTGGTGGTGCAGGGGGAATTGGTTGGTACGATCACCTATCGGTTCGACGCCACCGGCATGGGCGGTACCTACGCGAACACTCTTCTGCCGGACGAGCCGCCATTTTTCAGTGGCAGTTTCACGGTGGTGGCGGATTCCCCTCCGATTTTCGAGCCGTACTCGTTCCGGGTGCTTCTGCGCACGCCCGGTCTCGGGGGGGCGGCATTCAACCTGGTCCGAGGGGGCGTCGATTCGATTCACCCGAACGAAGTCGAAGGGCACCAGCGGATCCTGCTTTCGGATGCGGAAGGGAACGCCATATTCGAGGACGGCGGCCCCATGTGGCTGACGAGGCCATGAGGCACGTGCATCGTTTGAGAAACCGGGATATGGCAGTTCGGCTGCGTCTGGCTGCCTGGCTTTTCTTTGTCAATTGTCTGATGGCGGCGGGTATGTGCGTGCTGCTTGGGATCGCCGTGGTGACGATTTCCTTCCGGACCGCGTGTTTCGCGCTGGTTTTGGCAGTGGGACTTGGGGTGCTGGGGCTGATTCAGCTTCACTTCGCATCGCAGGTCCGTTGCCCGCTTTGCCTTGTGCCTCCGCTCGCCACAAGAAACTGCTCCAGAAACCGCCGCGCGGGCCGGTTGTTCGGCAGCTACCGGCTCCGGGTATCGTGCGCGGTCATCGGCACCGGGCGTTTCCGCTGCCCCTACTGCGGCGAGGTGACCCGGGTGGAGCCCCACATCCGGTGATTCCGGTCAGCGGGATTCCAAAAGCGGAATCCGGGCAAGGATTTGCAATCCGGGGCGAAACCGGGGCCAAATCAAGGGTAAATCAAGGCCAAATCAAGGCCAAATCAAGGTGAATTGGGGTATTGACACGTGGTGTAGGTTTGGTCCGTATTTTGCTTATTGGTCGTCGGGGACGTGCCGCTTGCCCCGTTCGTTTCCAGACCAACGGTTTCCCCCCCATCGCCGGCACGATTCCAACCCTGAGTTCTCCAACCTCCAAAACCAACATGAAACCGAAATACCGCAACTACCTACTCGCTCTCGTCTCCGCACTTCCGCTGGCGGTCACCATGGCCTCCGCCGACACCCTATACTGGGATGCCGGCACCAACATGAACTGGGACATTTTCACCGACAACTGGGTCGGCAGCGTCGTGTGGAACAACAGCACGCCCGACGACGCGGTATTCGGCGCGACTGGTGCGGGGACCGTCACCATTCCGTCCGGCATCCAGGCGAATTCGATCGAATTCAATGCTCCCGGATACGTGATTTCCGGCGGGACACTCAACTTGACCGGTGCCTGCCAGCTTACGGCTACCGAAGATGCGGCGATTTCGTCGGTAATCTCGGGGACCAATGGGCTGGAGAAGCTTGGGGCCGGCGTTCTGACGCTAACCGGAGTGAATACCTTCTCAGGTGTCGCGGATGTGACCGAGGGAACGCTCAGGCTCGGTGATGGCACGACCCAACCGACTCTCAATAGCACCTACGCGATCGCCTCCACCGGTAAGCTCCAGATCCAATACAACACCGCCGGTGTCGTCACTCCGTTTGCAGCCAATTGGACGAAGTTTACCGGGGCCGGAACGCTTTCGCTCACGACCGGCAAGAACAACGACTCGGGCTGGGGCGAGGGAATGGCCCTGGGCACCGGCTTCACTGGCACGTTGGAGATCGTCAAAGGCCGGGCGACTCCTTCCAGCGGGGTTAACGCTCCCGGTCTGGGGGGGGCCTCCTCGATTGTCGTCAAAGACGGTGGCCAGATCGGTCTTTACTACGCCTCGGGAACGGTGGCAAAGGACTTCGTGCTCGCCGGAACGGGGTATGGCGAGACGGGCTTCGAGGCGGCGCTCCGGTCGAATACCCTCACCCTCAGCGGTACGGTGACCCTTGCGGGCAACACCACATTGTGCTCGGGAGGGACGCTAACTCTGTCCGGGCCCGTTACCGAAAACACGCCCTCCAATCTGTCCTACGGTACCACCGGTGCCAGCAACAACCTCGTTCTCGCCGGAGCCAACACCTACACCGGAACCACCACGGTGAATTCCGGAACCGTCCGTTTCGCGAAACAGGTTGCGCTTTATAACAACAATACGGCCATGTGGACCGCCGCCAATCTCACGGTGAAATCCACGGCGACAGCCGCCTTCAATGTTGGCGGCACCGGTGAGTTCACGTCCACCGATATTGGCACGATTGCCGGTCTTGGTACGGCAACCACCGGGTTTCTATCCGGCGCGACGCTGGGATTGGACACCACGAACGCGCCCGTCGCTCCGGCTGCGGTTGACATCACGGCGAACCTCGCCAATCCGAACGGCGGCGCCAACACCCTCAATTTCAACAAGACGGGTTCGGGTTGGCTTACGCTTTCGGGAACCAATACGAACTCGGGCAAGATCACGGTCACGGCAGGGCTGCTCAAGTTTGCGAAACAGGTCTCGCTCTATAACAACGGTGCGTCGGCCACGTGGAACGCCACCAACCTGAATATCCTCTCCGGTGCCACTCTCGCCTTCAATGTCGGCGGCGCGGGTGAGTTCACCGCGGCAAACATTGACACGATCAAGGGCATCGCTTCCACCAATACCTCGCCTGGCGCCGGATTCAGAAGCACCTCGTTCCTCGGATTCGACACGACCAATGCCAGCGGCGGCAAGTTCACCTATGGATCCGCCATCGGCACGAGCCCGACCACCATCGGCATCGCCAAACTGGGTGCCGGGACGCTGGAAATGACGGGCGCCAGCACCTGCACGGGCGGCACGACCGTTTATGAGGGCGAGTTGCTGTTCAGCGGCGCGGGCTCCCACCTGGCGACCTCCGGCAACTCCCTGAATCTCGGAACTCTGTCCGGCAGCCGCGCCGTGCTCAACCTCGCCAGCAACAACAACTTCAACTACTACACCACCGTCAACGTCGGTGGGGCCGGTGCGTCGTCCAACGGCGCGGGAGCCATCATCAAATCGGGAACAGGCACGGCCCAATTCATGAACAGCACCGGCTACCTCCAACTTGGCAACGGCGGCTATGGCTCAATGACCGTTTCGGCAGGCACCATCAATTTCATGCCGGCCACCACCAACGGTTCCGGGATGCGCGTCGGCGACAACACCGGCGGAATCGGAGTCTATAACCAGAGCGGTGGCACGGTAAACCTCTACCGGTATCTGGTCCTTGGTGGTAATTCCGGCGTCGGACCGGTCGGGGTGGTTACTCTAACAGGAGGCGCGCTGAACGGGTCATCTGCATATCAGATCATCCTCGGCAACGCGGGCACCGCCTCAGGCATTCTCAATGTAGGTACCCAGTCCGGCGGTACCGCCACCCTGGTGTCGAAACACACCGCCGGCATCCGCATCGGGGACACGGGCAACGCGGGTACTCCTTCCGGTGTGATCAACATCAACGCGGGCACCGTCCAGTTCGACGCGGGCGGCATCAACCGGGTCAATTCCAACAACGGGACAACCACTGGCATTCTCAACCTCAACGGCGGCACCCTCAAGGCCAATGGCGCGGGTCTGACGTTGGTTGACAACACTCTGACCAGCACCAACCTCTACAACGGCGGCGTCACCGTCGATACCCAGGATAAGACGGCCACCATCTCCGCCAACATCCTCGCCACCACCGGCAACGGGATCTATCCGGCTGGCGGCACCATCGCGGTGACCAGTGGCGGCGGAGCGGGTTACATTGGCGCTCCGGTTGTTACCGTGACCACCAGCGGATCGGGAATCGGAGCCACCGCGGTGGCGAATGTCTCGGCTGGCGTGGTGACCGGCGTCGCGCTAACCAGTCCCGGCCAGGGCTATCAGGCGGGCGACACGGTGAGCTTCGCGTTCAGCGGCGGCGGGAGCACCACCGCGGCAACCACCTTTGTCTATACCCTGACCGCCGGTGATCTGGCGGCCAACGGCACGGGCGGACTGACCAAGACTGGCACAGGCACGCTCAACCTGACGGGCGCGAGCACGTATGGCGGTGCCACGGTTGTCAACGCGGGTACCGTTTCCCTGGGGAGTACGTGGACATCGTCCAACACCGAGTTGCAGGTGAAAAACACCGGCACCCTCCAGATTACATCCACCGGCAAGACGCTCAAGGGGGTGACGGTGGACAGCGGTGCCACTTTGGCCCTGCCGGTCTCGGTCACGCCGACGAATGTGACCAACGCCCTGACGTTCAACGGTTCGCCGAATTTCACGGTGCGTCCCGTGTTTTTCAGTCCTCCGGCGGTGGGGGCCTATGATTTGCTGGTTCCCGGAAGCATCTCGGGCACTCCGGGCGCGATCACGACCGATCTGGCCGGGCTTGGGGTCACCCGGGTTGCCGGCAACACGACGGTCACAGGTGGCAAGCTGGTGCTGAACATCACTACCCCGGGCGCGAACCTCGTGTGGAATGGGCCTGCCGGAGGCACCTGGGACCTGAACACCACGGCGAACTTCACCGGCGCCACTCCCGGAACCTTCATGAACCTCGACTCGGTGACCTTCGGCGATACCGGCGCGGGAACGGTCAATCTCGCGACTGGTGTGATCCTCAATCCGGCCTTGGTCACCGTGGATTCATCGCTCGCCTACACCTTCGGCGGTACCGGTGTAATTGCCGGAGCCGGATCGTTGGTCAAGAAAGGTAGCGGCATGCTCACTATCTCGACTGCCCATTCCTATCTGGGATCCACGGATATCGAAGGTGGGGTATTGAGCGCGGCAACTCTCGTTGCCAATGGAACGAACTCCAACATTGGAGCCGGAACCACGGTGAATCTGAACGGCGGCACGCTTCGGTACACCGGTGCCAACTACGGGTCCGATGGCGGGGCGAAGTTCGACCGGAATATCGTTGTCGGTTCGAATGGGGGAACCCTGGATATCACCGGAACCGGAGGATATATCCATTTCGGAGGAGTTCTGAGCGGTAGCGGCACCCTGAATTTCCTCTCGTCCGCTGGCAGCAGCAAACAGTATCTGGTCGCCTCCAACAGTCCGTCCTTCAGTGGTCCGGTGGTGATCGGAAACGGATCGGCCGGCAGCGGATTCCCACAGATCCGCTCCAACGCGCCCTATCCGTTGGGCACGGGGCCGATCACCATCAATGGTGGAGGAACCCTAAGCGCCGATAACGGACTCACCAGTCCCTCGCTATGCGGCAACAACGTTTTCCTGAACGGTGGCTTCCTTGGCACGCAGGCGCCGACCATGACCTATTCAGGTTCCGTAACCGCGAACCCCTCGACGACATCCACAGTCGGCACGATGGGCACCAGCCCGGGTGATGTCGTTCTAACCGGAAACCTGCTGGGATCAGGGACGATCTCCACAACATCGGGCGCGGCCACGACCCGCAGCGTCCGCTTGGCGGGCGATAACAGCGGATTTTCGGGAATCTGGCAGTCCAGCTCCTCCATGACGTACTTCAACAGCGCAACCGCCGGCAGTGCCGCGGCCAGATGGGCCGCCAACGGTGCCGCGCTGATGGGCAACATCACCGGCGGAGGCGGTGTAAGCCTCGGCGAGCTATCCGGTACCACCGGAAATCTCGGCAACCTCGTGGCGGCTAGCACCTTCGTCTACACCATCGGGGCGCTCAATACCGACAGCACCTATGGCGGATCGATCCTCAATGGCTCGGGAACCGTCGGCATCACCAAAGTGGGCACCGGCAAGCTGACTCTGAGCGGAACGCTCGGTTACACCGGCGATACGACGGTCAGCGCCGGTACGCTCCAGGTCAACGCCACCAATTCGACGACGGTTTCCGCGAACACCACGGTGGCTGACGGAGCCACCCTCGCAGTTTCCGGAGCCGCCAACAATAAGTGGGAAACCACGAACCTGACGCTGGGCACCGGTGGTGCCACCACCCTATCGTTGCTCAACCTTTCCTCGTCCGGCACAAGTCCCCGGCTCGGCGTGACCGGCACCCTCTCGGTAAACGGCCCGGTGACGCTGAACCTCGGAGGCTCGTTTGCGGTGGGCACCGTCCCGCTCATCGGCTATCCGGTAGGTTATACCCCCAATCTCTCGCAGTTCACCCTGAGCGGCCTGCCGCGCGGAGTGTCAGCCTCGCTGGTGGACAATGCCACAGACGGCCGGATTGATCTATCCGTCACGGGCCTCAATGACCTGATGTGGAAAGGCGACAATGGCCCGGATTGGTTGGTTGGAGGAACCACGACAAATTGGCTGCTCGGTGCGACCAACGAGATCTATCTGGATGGCGACCGCGTCAAGTTTGACGACACGGGTTCCAATACCGACATTGTTCTCGACGCCGTTGTGACACCGGGGGCCGTAACCTTCAGCAATAACAGCAAGGCGTACAGTATTATCGGTTTGGGAGGTATCTCCGGATCGATCGGGCTCGATGTCATGGGCGGCGGCGCGGTGATGATCGGAGTGGATAACACCTACACCGGAGCGACGACGGTTGCGGCGGGCGGTATCCTCCGGCTCGGTGACGGCACAAATGACGGAACGATCGTGGGACCGCTCGTGAACAACGGCGAAACCATTCTCAATCCGTCCGGCAGTTGGTCTTACGCCGGTGCGATCAGCGGATCGGGAACGGCGATCACCAAGATTGGAACGGGAACGCAGATTTGGACCGGAGCCACAAACACCTTCGCCGGCACGGTCAAGGTGGATGAGGGGACCCTCCAGATCGGCAACGCCACCACCAACGGCAACTTCGGCAGCCCTGCTTACGATATTTCCGCCGGAGCCAAACTCTATCTCAATTACGCCACCGCGGTGCAATCCTCTTCCACCTCGCCATGGACGGCGAACGTCAAAGGCGACGGAACTTTGGAAATAAATTCCGCCCAAACCGTGAATGGTACCGCCAACTGGGGTGCCAACACGGCGAGTCCGGTTGTGAATCCATTCAGCACCGAGTTCACCGGAACTTTCGTAATGGGCAAGGGCAGGTTCGACTCATCCGATACCGGAATGGGCGGCGTAAGTGCTCTTGTGGTCAAGAGTGGGGCGCAATTCATGAGCTGGAGCGGCACCTTCCCGATGGCCATCGAGCTTTCCGGGCTGGGATGGGGCGAACCCGGCGGGACTTTCGGATATCCCGGCGCCCTGCGGACCGCTGCCGGCGGTGTGGCAACCTTCTCCGGACCTGTCACCCTGGCCGCCAATACCGGCATCCTCGCCCAGACCGATGCGAACGTGACCATCACGGGATCGATCACCGGTGGCTATCAATTGGATCTGGCGGTCGGCAGCCAGTTTGGAAACAATGGTACGCTGACGGTTGCGCCGGATTCGATGGACCAGAATTCCTACGGATCCACCCGCATTCTCGGATCGGGGACGGTTGATACCGGAGCCGTGGTGGCCGGCAACTCGCGCGCGTTCAGCACGGGTGGACTGAAGGTCGATAGTTGTGTGTTGAAACTCAACGGCTTCAGTTTCACCTTCGCCAACCTGTCTGGCGCGGGCGGCAAGATTGGTAATTTTGGTACGGATCCATCTACCCTTACCGTTGGCTCCGACGGTACCAGCACGTCATGCGCGTCCGTGTTGGCCGATGGCGGCACGGGCACGCTTGCGCTGGTGAAGACCGGAGCGGGCACGCTAACCCTAACCGGAACCAACACCTTCACCGGCGGCACCACGGTCAATGGCGGCGCTCTCCAGGTGAATACCGCTGCTTCGCTGCCGGGCGATGTGGCCAACAACGCCACGCTGGCGTTCGGCAACACCACCGCCATGACTTTCGCCGGTTCGATCACCGGAACCGGAGCGGTCACCAAATCCGGAGCCGGAAACCTGACGCTCTCGGGCTCCAACAGCTATACCGGCAACACCACGGTCAACGCCGGCACGCTGACCCTCAACAGCGCTACGCTGGCGGATACCTCCACCGTCACCATCGCCTCTGGCGCGGTGATGGTGCTCAACACCGCCTCGGCCGACGTTGTGGCTTCGCTGGTTATCAACGGTGTCACCGTTCCTAACGGAACCTACGGTGCTTCCCATCCCACCTACGGCGCGTATTTCGCCGGCAGCACCGGCACGCTGGTGGTTGGCGGCGGCTACGATACGTGGGCGCAGCAGATCACCAATGCGGCCGATCGCGACCGTGCCGATGATCCGGATGGCGATGGCTTCACCAACATCCAGGAATATATGTTCGGTACCTCGCCGGTGGCGGGCAATGCCTCGCTGGCCACCACCGAGCGCTCCGGCGGCAACCTGATCATCCGTTGGAGTCAGCTTGCCAGCGGCGGCACCTATCAACTGAAGGAAAGCGCCACCCTCGGCAACCCGTGGGCCGCCAGTTCCGCTACCGTCACCGATGATGGCGCGCAGGTCGGAGACTACCAACCGAAAAAGGCCACTGTGACAATCGGCGCGGGCAAGAACTTCTTCCGTGTCCAAGGCACGGAGAACTGAAAGTTCGCCAATTGATCCGGGAGGCCGTCACCGCGAGGTGGCGGCCTCTTTTTTCCACCGGTCAATCCTGCACCGCCACTTGGCTGGGATCCCAGGTGATGGGCGGATACTCCATGTTCAGATCCTTGAGCGTGTCCACCATGATCCGGGCCACGCAGAGGTCGCGGTACCACTTGCGGTCGGCCGGGACGACGTACCACGGGGCGAAGGGCGTGGTGGTCTTTGAAATGACATCCTCGTAGGCGTGCATGAACTCGTCCCAGAGGGCGCGGTCCTTGAGGTCCTCCGGGTGCATTTTCCAATGTTTGGAGGGATTCGCCAGCCGGGCTTCGAGGCGGCGCTTCTGTTCGGTCTTGGAGATGTGGAGGAAGATCTTGATGATGGTGGTCCCTTCTTCGGCAAGCATGCGCTCGAATTCGAGAACATGCCGGAAGCGACGCTGCCAGACATCGTCCGGATAGAGTTTTTTCACCCGCACCGCGATGATGTCCTCGTAGTGGCTCCGGTTGAAGATAACAAGTTGGCCGTTGGCTGGCGCCTGGGAGTGGATGCGCCACAGGAAGTCGTGGGAAAGCTCCACCTCGCTGGGCTTCTTGAACGAGCAGACATGGATGCCGGCCGGATCGATGCGCGAAAACACCGTCTTGATGCAACCGTCCTTGCCGCCTGTGTCCATCGCCTGGATAACCACCAACACGCGGTGCTTGTTTTGGGCGTAGAGCACTTTCTGGAGGTTCTGCAGTTCCGTCCGCAGCCGGTCGAAATACGGTTCCTGCTCCTCCTTTCCGCCATCGACGAAAAGATTCCGTTCCCGGGCATCGATTTTCCCGAGGTCCAATTTGGTTCCGCTGTTGATCAGATACCGCTCGCGCGCTCCCTTGACTGGCATGGGACGAGCATGCACGAAGCGGGGCTTTCCGGCAAGCCCGGACTCGCGGATGCCCCCATTCCGGTTCGGCGGATTCTATCACCGGCCGGGTTTCCGCTTGCAAAGGGCGGGAGAGCGGCCATGGTGCCCGCGGTTATGATGCAGAGTTTGATTGAAACATGGTTTCATTGGGTCCATGAGTGGGGCTACGGTGGCGTGGTGCTGCTGATGGCGATGGAAAGTTCGATTTTTCCCGTGCCGAGCGAGCTGGTGGTTCCTCCGGCTGCGATTTTGGCGGCGCATGGAGGCGGCATGTCGGTCACCGGTGTGGTGATCGCCGGAACCTTCGGATCGTGGCTGGGATCGGCGATCACCTATTGGGTCGCGCGGTGGGTCGGGCGCCCGGTGGTGATGCGGTTCGGCAAATATTTCTTCATGCCGGAGGAAAAAGTCCTGCGGGCCGAGCGTTTCATGCACCGTTACGAAGGGGGCGGCATATTCTTCGCCCGCTTGCTGCCGGTGATCCGCCACTTGATATCCATCCCCGCGGGCATCATCCGGATGGGGTTCGTGAAGTTCAGTGTTCTAACCGTCATCGGCTCGGCGCTGTGGTGCTGGGTGCTCGCGGTGTTGGGTGGGCGCGTGGGCGAAAAGTTGGAACCCGCACAGATGGAAGCGCTCAAAAAAGGCGACGGCGTGGACCTCACCCATCTGATCCACGCGGTCAAGGCGGAGGCGCTGTGGATCACCCTGGCGGTGGCCGTGGTGTGTGTCCTGTATTTCGTGGCGATGCGCCTGACCGACGCCCGCCGGGGGGAAACGCCTGAGAGTTAGAGCGGGCGTTTGGCGGTTAGGACGGCGCGCACGTCGCCCACGAACACGTCGGCGCGCAGTTCCAGCGGAATGCGGTCCGCGTCGTCGCTCAGCCACAGGGTGGCATTGCGGTTGAGCTTTTTGTAGGGTTTCAGTTCCAGCGTGGCGCGGTCGATCTTCTGCATCGAAACGGATAGCTTGATCGCCTGTTGGTTGAGATGAACCTCGCGTCCCACCACCTGGACGCGCAGCAGATAGGGAGTCTTGAACGGCATCACCACCAGCGCGATCTTGTCCCCGCCCGCCAATGCCTGGCTCCGGACGAAGATCATTGCCGAAAACAAGTCATGCACCGGCGAGAACGAAAACGCCTCGTTCGTGGTGGTGGTTAGGCCGGTTTTGTGAACCTTGGTGACCTCGGCGGAATCGACTTTGTTCGCCAGATAGCGGTTGGTGGTGGTGGTGGTTTCCTTGGCGTCGGTTTCCACCGCGCAGAACAGCCGCGGACGGAGGTTTTCCTGATGGAGTTCGGACCAGAACTGGTGTTCGTAGGGAAACAGGGTGGCCGCCAGACCCTGGCTCTCGGCGCTGGATTTGACCACAAAGGCTCCCGGTTTGTTGGCGTTGCGCGGACCGAACTGGATGGTCACCCCACCGGAATTGAGCGCGCCTTTCCAGCTCAGTTGGAAATCGAGCGCCAGCGGAGTGATCCGCGGGTGCTTGCCCAGCGCCGCCGGCGAAAGCTCCGCCTGCCATTCCGGAGCCGCCGGAACCGATGAACCTAGCAAAATAACAGTCCCAATGATGGAAAAAACGCAACGCATGTTCATGAGACGCGGGAAAACCACCCCCTATTCACAATTTCCGGCGTCACCGTGCCACCTTTCCCCGAATTCTTCTAACAAGATTCTCCAGATGCGGCATCGCCACTCCCGCGGCGGTCGCGCGGCGGAGAGGTTCCTCCCAGATTGGCCCCAGTTCGACCTCGCGGCCGTCCAGGAAGTCGATCATGCTGGACGGCCGATAGGGGCCCATCGGCCGGGTGCGGTTGATGTTGAAATCAATCAGGTTGTCGGTTAGGTCCATCCCCAGCGCCCGGGCGGCGGCGATGATTTCCGCCATCAGCGCGCGGATTTCCGCCTCGATGGCGGGTGAGGCGAGCAGCACGTCGGTGGTCACTCCGCCTTCGGCGATGGCCAGACCGTTGAAAGGAACGTTCCAGACCAGCTTCTGCCACTGGGCCTCTTCGAGCCGTTCGGCGGATTCGGCGGGAATCCCGGCCGCACGGAAGCGGCGGACGATTTCCGTGGCGCGTCCCCGGCCGTCGGGCCGCCATTCGCCGATGGCGACCCGGCCGCCCGCCGTGTGGCGGACATGCCCCGGAGCCAGCCGATTGATGCAGACAAAACAGAGGCCGCCCAACACCCTATCGGGCCCGGTGATCGCCTCGATGGCCTCGCAGTTTCCCAGCCCGTTCTGAAGGGTGAGCACCTGCGTGTTTTCGTGGAGCAACGGGGGGAGAACCTCGGCCAAATGGCGGTTGGCGGTTGCTTTCCACGCCACGATCACCAGATCCACTGGTCCGATCTCCTTCGTTGTTAGTGCGGAGTTCACATTCGGCAGATGGAAATCGCCGTGAACGCTATCCACACGCAATCCGTCCCGCACCACATCCGGATGGTCGGACCGCAGCAGAAACGAAATGTTTTCCCCATGCTGTGCCAGCCGCCCGCCGTAATAAATCCCGACGGCACCCGCGCCTATCAACGCCACCTTGTCGAACGACCATTTCACGCGGCCAAGTCCAGCATTCGGCTGCGATCCGGGCAAGCCCCGACTGCCTGAAAATCACTCGTCCTTGAACGGTTCCGCGCGGCGGTCCTCGATGCACCGGGTGAGCCAGCGCACCAGCTTTTCGGCCTCCTCGGACTCGTTGCGCATGGTGGTCAACGCGGTCCAGTCGAGCTGCGGTCGCGAGCGCGGCGCGGCGATCCGGTTGATGTCGAGCTTGGCCATGATGGCGTCGCTTTCCACCGGATGGGCGTTGAGAATGTTTTCTGGCCGAGGGAGATCGTCGAGCGCCTCCGTGGTTAGTCCGAACGAGGTCACGCCCACACCGAACTCCGCGCACAGCCGGCGAAGACCGTCGGCCAGCGCCTCATCCTGGATGGGGGCCGCATAGACGAGTTCGCCACCCTGTGCCCACATCGAAACAGCCAGGGTTTGGAAAAAATCCTCGCGGTACGTATGCAGCGAGGGTTGGATCCGGAGTCGCGCCGCATGCAGGCGGAACGGCGGGATTCCGAGCCGCTGCTTGAGGCTGAGCATCGCTTCGTCCAAGGCCATTTCCTCGTCGGGCGAGCCACCGGTTTCCCAATCGACCAGCACCAGTTCGGGGTATTTCCAGAGATTGCCTAACGGCGAGGCCTTTCCGAACGCCTGCCGGAAGGCGAACGGGAAACGTCCGTTGATTTCAAAATAGCGGGTGACCACCGCCCGAAACTTGCGGATCCGCTGCATCGCGGCATCCACTTCTTCGTGGTCGTCCGCGAGGTCGTCCAGCCGTCCTTGGGTGAGCGAGAGCAATTCCTGCGCGCCCGATAGGGCCGGGAGCGGTGCGCTGCGGCGGTAGTAGCCCTGGCCCTTTTCCACCTTGGCGATCGGAGACCCCGGATCGCAGGACATGATGGAAAAATGGTAGCGCAGCGAGGCGTCGGAATAATTCCCGCTCAATTGCAGCCTTGTGAGCCGGATCAACTCGGTGCCCTTGATCGCATCCACCGGATTGCTGGGAAGCAAGGTGGGTAGGATATCTGAAAGCTGCTTGCGGAGGCTCATGACGGAGGATTTTACGATAGGGGGATGCTGCTGCCCCGGAGACAAGCGGATTTTTTGAAATTCATCAAGCGGCAAATGCGGGAGATTCGAAAAAAACCGGTTGTTCGGTCAGGATTTGAAGAAACCGGCCGGTGGGCTTGTCAAACCCGGTGATGACTGCCACATTGCGCCCGATGAAAGTGTTCGCCACCGTTGTTTCCATCTTTGCCGCCGCTGCGATGGGTGCTTCCGCCCAGCAGGCCCAGCCTGATCCCAACGCGCTCCTCAAGGGCGCCCGCATGGCCGCCGCCCTGGTGAACCTTGAGGACGGTCTCACGGGCAATCTCAACAAGGACGG
Organism: Verrucomicrobiota bacterium; assembly: GCA_017301995.1. Classification (GTDB taxonomy): domain Bacteria; phylum Verrucomicrobiota; class Verrucomicrobiia; order Verrucomicrobiales; family Akkermansiaceae; genus Luteolibacter. The sequence goes on from JAFLEH010000002.1 coordinate 278,380, forward strand.
CAGGCAGACGCCGCTGGCGCTCTTCCTGAAGGGCAAGAACATCCAGTTCCAATTCTCCACCCAAAAGGACAAGTGGGACATCTTCCATCTCCGCCTCGATGATGAGGCGCTCAATCTGTTCCGGATCGAAAACGGCAAAACCGAGAACTTTCCCGCCGCCCGCCTGATGGAACCGATCGCCGGCACCGATGTGACCTACGAGGATCTATCCATGCGGTTCCTCTACTGGCCCAACGCGAAAATCGAGGCCGAGGAGAATATCAACTCGTTCGATTGCTATAAGCTGAAGATCGAAAAGCCGAAGAGCGTGGCCGGCCGGTATGCGGCGGTCTATGTGTGGGTTTCCAAAAAATACGGGGCGTTCATCAAGGTCGCCGGTTACGAGGCGTCCGGCAAGCTGGTGAAGGAATTCCAGGTGCGGGATGTGATGCCGATCAACGATAAAACCTGGGGACTCAAGAAAATGGAAGTCGCCACTTACGACTCGACCGGGAAGACCAAGGCATCCATCACCAACCTGATCTTCGACAACCCCCGCAAGGCCCCCAAACCGGCGGGGCTGCGCTGAGAAATCGTGTGCCGCAGGCAGGGACCGATCTCCGAGCGGTCCGGTTGGTGGCGGGCCCGGTTTTCCAAAACCCACGCCCCCATCCCGGAGCACCAACCGCGGAAACATGGCGGAGTTCGTGATGGATAAGCGCATGGCAGGCAGGGACCGATCTCCGAGCGGTCCGGTTGGTGGCGGGCCCGGTTTTTCAAAATCCACGCCCCCATCCCGGAGCACCAACCGCGGAAACATGGCGGAGTTCGTGATGGATAGGTGCATGGCAGGCAGGGACCGATCTCCGAGCGGTCCGGTTGGTGGCGGGCCCGGTTTTTCAAAATCCACGCCCCCATCCCGGAGCACCAACCGCGGAAACATGGCGGAGTTCGTGATGGATAGGCGCATGGCAGGCAGGGACCGATCTCCGAGCGGTCCGGTTGCTGGCGGGCCCGGTTTTTCAAAATCCACGCCCCTATCCCGGCGCGCCAACAACGCGCACGCGGCGGCGGGGCGGCGTTGTGTATAGGCGCATCATGCGGAGCCGGAGCGCTGCCCGCCGGACCTTTCGGAGAAAGGTCCCCTGCCATGGGGCTTACCATCCACGACCCTCGGGAAACCACACATGAGGCCACTCTTCGTAACATGCAACCATTCCCTTTCGCACCGGATTCTCCCGTATGTAGGCCCACTTGTCCTGATGGTCGGATTCGGAGCGGATCCGGTGATCGTGGAAGTCCCGTTGCCAAACGATGCCGCAGGTCCGGGCGGTGAAACGTTTCCAATCGGCCAGCACTTTGGAGAGTCCGTCTCCCTTTTTCCACGTTAGGGATATGAGCGCATGCAGGTGATCCGGCATAAGGAGGAAGATCTCCGGCCGCCACCGCTGGCGATCAAAAAGGAATGATACCGAATCCAACAGCAGCCGCGGAGTTTCTCCCGCAGTGAGTTGTTGAGGACCGCGGGACTGGCAATTGATGGTGACAAAAAACGTGGCGTTGGAGTCAACCCAATCCGGTGGGACATGAATTGGTCCGCGAGGTCTGCGATCTGGACGGGAATCGGACAACATGGGATAGGGAGCGATGATTGGGATGGACGAATAAGGACTGGGCGGTTGCAAGGACAGGATACGCGTTGATTTTGGATAGGTTTCATCATGCCATGTTGCGCACCGCAGGCAGGGACCGATCTCCGGGCGGTCCGGCTGTTGGCGGGCCCGGTTTTTCAAAACCAAGCCCCCATCCCGGCGCGCCAACAACGCGCACGCGGCGGAGTTTAGTGATGGATAGGCGCAGCGCAGGCAGGGACCGATCTCCGAGCGGTTCGGTTGCTGGCGGGCCCGATTTTCCAAAACCCGCTCCCGTACCCCGGCGCGCCAACCGCGGAACCACGGCGGAGTTTTGTGATGGATAGACGCATCATGCGGAACCGGAGCGCTATCCGCCGGACCTTTCGGAGAAAGGTCCCTGCCATGGCGCCGGTCCGCAGGCAGGGACCGATCTCCGAGCGGTCCGGTTGGTGGCGGGCCCGGTATTCCCAAACCACGCCCCCATCCCGGCGCACCAACAACGCGCACGCGGCGGCGGCGGGGTGTTATGGATAGGCGCACCGCAGGCAGGGACCGACCTCCGGGCGGTCCGGCTGTTGGCGGGCCCGGTTTTTCAAAACCAAGCCCCCATCCCGGCGCGCCAACAACGCGCACGCGGCGGCGGGGCGGCGTTGTGGATAGACCCATCATGCGCAACCGGAGCGCTGCCCACCGGACCTTTCGGAGAAAGGTCCCTGCCATGGCGCGGTCCCTGCCATTTACGAGCCTGCGGCCCAAAAAAATGCTGGCCTGTGGAGTGAAACACCCTCGCTCCAGGACGCGTAGAATGTAAACCCGGTCGAAGCGACATGGGATATTACGATGAAACGGATCGCATTCATAATTGTGGCGTGGTCGCAGGCCCTGATGGGGTATGCGGCGGATAGGCCGGTGGCTCCCGGCAATACGCTGTTGCTGGAGGCCGAGGCGTTTTCGGATACCGGCGGCTGGGATCTCGACCAGCAGGCGATGGATGTGATGGGCTCGCCCTATTTGCTCGCCCACGGGCTGGGAGTGCCGGTGCCCGACGCGACGACCGTGGCGCGCGTCCCGGAGGCGGGAAAATACCGGGTTTGGGTGAGGACCCGCGATTGGGTGGCTCCGTGGAAAGCGCCGGGCGCGCCGGGGCGGTTCCAGGTGGTGTTGGATGGCAGGCCGCTTTCGCCAACCTTCGGCACCGAGGGCGCGGATTGGCATTGGCAGGACGGCGGAACGGTGGATTTGCCGGCGGGCGAAACCAAGGTGGCGCTCCACGATCTAACCGGGTTTGAGGGGCGGTGCGATGCGGTGGCGCTGAGCCGCGATCTGGCATTCCGTCCGCCGAACGACCCGGCGGCGCTCGCGGAATTCCGGATGAAGGCGCTCGGTCTAACCGCCGAACCGGCCGACGGTGGCGAGTTCGATCTGGTGGTGGTGGGCGGCGGCATCGCCGGAACCTGCGCGGCCGTTTCCGCGGCTCGCAACGGACTGAGGGTGGCCCTGGTCCAGGATCGTCCCGTGTTGGGCGGAAACGGCAGTTCCGAGGTCCGCGTGTGGCCGGAGGGGCATACCAAACAGAAACCCTATCCGCATATCGGCGAGATCGTGGAGGAACTCACGCCTCCCAAAGGGCCCGGCGACAGAAACGCGGCCGCCGGCGAGCGATTCACCGACCAACGCAAGCTCGATGTGGCGCGGGCCGAACCCCGCCTGACCCTGATGCTCGAACAGCGGGTCAACGCGGTGGAAATGAAGGACGGCAAGATCGCCGCGGTGGTCGCCCAAAACACCCGCACCGCCCAGCGCGTCCGCGTTCGCGGCAAGCTCTTCGCGGATTGCACGGGCGATGCCACGGTCGGATTCCTGGCGGGCGCCGATCATGAAATGGAGCGGGATGGCAAAATGGGCGCCAGCAACCTGTGGAATCTGCTCGACACCGCCGATCCCGCAGCCGTGCTGAAATGCGAGTGCAAGGACAAGGACGCGCTGACGATTGGCGTTCGCGAGGGACAAACCGCCGCGCCGTTTCCACGCTGTCCGTGGGCGCTCGATCTAACCGACAAGCCGTTTCCGGGGCGCAAGCTGAAAAAGGGACAGTGGGGCGGCAATCCGCTCTCCAACCTCGGCGCATGGTTTTGGGAAACCGGGTTCGACATGGACATGATCCGGGACATCGAACGCATCCGCGACCAGAATCTCCGCGCGATGTATGGCGCATGGGACGTGCTCAAGAACGTGGACGGACTCTATCCGAACCACCGGCTCGGGTGGGTGGCCTACATCGCCGGAAAACGCGAGTCGCGGAGGTTGTTGGGCGATGTTCTTCTAACCGGAGACGATTTCCGCAAGGGCGTGGCCTACGAGGACGGCTGCTTCCCGTGCTCGTGGTCGATCGACCTCCATGCGCCGGATCCGGCGTTTTCCAAGGGACTCGACGGACAGGAGTTCATTTCCAAGGCCACCGAAGGGGCGGCATACAAGTACAAAGGACCGTATTGGGCACCGTACCGTACACTTTACAGCCGGAACATCCCCAACCTGTTCATGGCGGGACGCAATATCAGCGTGAACCGCGAGGGACTCGGCCCGGTGCGGGTGATGCGCACCACCGGAATGATGGGCGAGATCGTCGGCAAGGCAGCGTGGATCGCCGTGTCCCAGGGCACCACCCCGCGCGGGGTCTATCAGAACCATCTGCCGCTGCTCCGGGAAATGATGTCGAAACCGGGCGTCTATCGGAAACCGTAGCAGGCGCTTGTCTCGGAAAATCTCAAATTCCAAATCCGAAATTTGAAATCTCGAATGTGAAATTTGAAATCTGAAAAGGGCCTGGGCCTGCGGCCGGTTGGCCCTTGGATCAATGGCCGGATTTGCCGGTCGGTTCGGGTTCTCCTTCCGGTTCGGCGTTTTTCTCCGCTTGGACTTTTGTGTTTTCGCGGAACACGAAGAACCAGAACACGCCGATATGGGCTGCTACCATTACGACGGTGATGATTACGGCGATAAGCAGTGGTTGGGACATGGTGGAGTATCCATGCGCAAAAATCGGGCGGTCGGCAAGATAAAAACCGCGGAGTGCGAGGAAATGCCGGAATTGGCTTGTGATTCGCGCGGATCGGGTTTAGGGGTGCTGCATGCATGCGCCTCTCGTGATGTCTTTGATAGGAAAAGACCGCCCCGGTCTGATGGAAACGGTCGCCAATCTCGTCGCCGATCATGGCGGAAACTGGCTGGAAAGCCGGATGTGCCGATTGGGTGGGGAGTTCGCCGGGATCCTGCGGCTGCATGTCGCCAAGGACCGCCAGACGGAACTTGAGGAGGCTCTGCGAGGGTTGGAACAGCAGGGACTCACCGTCAGTCTGCGGCCCGACAGTGGGGGTGCCGAGCCTTCCGAGGACCGCATGCTCGCGTTTGAGATCGTGGGACCGGACCGTCCGGGAATCGTCCGGCAGATGACCGCGGCCCTGGCGGCGCAGGGCGTGAACGTGGAGGAATTCAGCAGCGAGTGCATCAGCGCGCCGATGTCCGGCGAGCGCCTGTTCAACGCCCATCTCCTGGTCCAGTTGCCCGAAGGCTGCGACGTGGACGCGCTATGCGACTCGATCGAGAAAACCGCCAACGATCTGGCGCTCGACGTGGACTTCGACGGTGAAGATTGAGTCTGGTCCTATTTTCCGCGTTCGATCACGCCGATTTCCGCGGCGCTGACGTGGTTCAGCTCCAGCGCGCGGAGGCCGGTGAAGCGCAGGTACCGGGCGGATACCGGGGTCTTCGCGGGAACGATCTGCTCGACCGGATTGGCGCGCAGGTTGCCGAACTCGCCCTCGGCGAAGGTGATCCATTTCTCGCCGTCGCGGCTCAGCTCGAACCGGTAGCGGTCGGTCATGCCGTGCCGGGTGCGGTCCTGCCGGGGCAGATAGGTGAATGCCGAAACGGTTAGGTCGCGGTCAAAGTCGATGGTCATCGACTGCGGCGGATGCTGCTCGCCTCCGGTGTGGGTGTGCCAGAAGGTTTCCGGGTTGCCGTCGATGGCGGCCGCGGCGTTGCCGGCGGTGGCGGAAACGATCTTCCACCGGGACTTGTCCGCGTTGTCCTTTGATAGACGGGCGTCGGTGATTTTCGGCATCGGCGGCATCAGATAGAGTCCGAACTCCGCGAGGCACGGCACGGCGGGACTCTTGGTGACACGCAGGCGGACGCGGTCGGTGACGACCGGTTGGGGCAGGCGGACGAGGCGCTGGACGCCGACGGTTTGCCCGGCGTGGATTTCCCGCCAGCCGCCGTCGAGCCAGGCGTCCACCGCGAAACCTTCTATCCGCTGGCCGAGGCGGATCTCCTCGCCAAGGCGGATGACGTCGAACTCCGCCGGTTTGGTTAGGCGGATCTCCGCTTCCGGCGTATTGGTTCCGTCGTCGGTGGTCCAGTAGGTATCCGGATTGTTGTCGGCTAGGTTGACCGGAGAGAAGCGGAGATCGTTGGCGCGGACGGGGCCGGAAACCTGCCCGCCGCGGGTGAAATCGGTGGCGAAGAGGGTGTCGCGCAGCTTGCGGAAATCGGTTAGAGAGCGGACGTCCGGCTCGCGGATGTGTCCGGCGCGGTCGGGCGGCACGTTGAGGATCAGGTTGGCGCCGCGGCCCACGCAGTCGAACCAGATCTGCATCAGCGTGGCGGGTTGTTTGACCGCGCCGTCCTCGCGTTCGTGGCAGAACCAGCCGTTGCGGATGGAGACATCGCCCTCGGCGGGTTGCCATTTGTCGCCGTGGGGCACGCCGGTGGCCCCGTTTCCGCCGCGTTGCGAATCCATGGTATGCCAATGCGGATAGGCGACGTGGCCTTGCTCGGAACCGCCCCAGCGGGCGTCCGCCGCACCCCAGATCACGCAGTTCGGTTGGATTTTCCGGATCATTTCCACCACCTCGCCGAACCGGTAGTAATCGGCGGGAATCTTGCGGGTTTCCTTCGCGCCGCCGTAGTAGCCGTCGCCGCCGTTCGCGCCGTCGAACCAGATCTCGAACACCGGGCCGTAGTTGGTTAGGACCTCGCGGATTTGTTCGTGAAACGCCTTCACATATCCTTCGCGGGCATATTCGGAATGATTGCGGTCCCACGGGGAAACATAGATGCCAAGCTTGAGGCCCTCGGTCTTGCAGGCGTCGGCGAATTCCCTAACCACATCGCCCCTGCCGCCTTTCCACGGGCTTTTGGTGATGTTGTGGGCGGTGGTTTTGGTCGGCCAGAGGCAGAACCCGTCGTGGTGTTTCGCGGTCAGCACCATGCCGGTCATGCCCGCGGCCTTGAAGTGCCGGACGATTGCCCGGGCGTCGAAGTCCGTTGGGTTGAACAATTTCGGATCCTCGTCACCGTAGCCCCATTCGCGATCGGTCCAGGTGTTGAGGCCGAAGTGGACGAAGCCGTAGTACTCGAGCCGCTGCCAGGCGAGTTGCCTCGGATGCGGCGTGGCGCCGTAAGCCGGCGGCGGTTCGGCGGCGGAGAGAAACGGCAGAACGGATGCGGCTGCGGCACCTAGCAAGACGGGGAGACGGACGATCACGCCGCGTTCTACGCGGTTCGGAGGTCCGGGCTATCACACCCGGGTGTGAAATATCCGACCCTCCGATGCCGTAACGGCGCGCGATGATACGCTTGACCGCCATTGGATGGATCTGCGCGCTCCGGCTGGCCGCCGGCGCCGAACCCGACGTGCCCGCGATGCTCCGCAAGGCGGAGGATTTCAATCAGGAAATGTCCGGCTTGGTGGTGGGAAACGAGGTGCGTGTCGATTGGCCGACCGAAGGCAAAGTGGCGGTGTGCCGGGTGAACCCGGAGCCGCGCGGGCATCGGTTTCTGCGGGTTGATCTAACCACCGGCGCGAAGTCCGTCGCGTTCGATCATGAGGCGCTCGCCAAAGCCTTGGAAAAGGCCGCCGGGCAGAAGGCCTCCGCGAACGCGCTGCCGTTGGATTCGGTCTCATTCACGGCCGACCAGCGGCGACTGAGGTTCCGCGCGTTTGGCAAGGGATGGATCTATCAGGCGACGGACGGATCGCTTGCGCCCGATGATGCGCCTCCGGCTGTTGTGCCGTTGCTGGCACCGCATGAGCTGCGCCGCGGCACCCGGGAGACCGGAGCCGAAACCAATCTAACCGTCGAAAACACCCGCGACCGGGAAATCGAGATGTTCTGGGTGAAAGAGGGCGGCCAGCGCCAGTCTTACGGTCGGATTCCGGCCCGGGAGACCCGCACGCTGGGCACCTACACCGGCCACTGCTGGCTGTTTGCGGAACCCGGCGGCAAGCCGATCGGCGGTATCGTCGCGCGATCCGGCGGAACGCTCGCGCGGGTGGGCGATGCCGTGCCCGATCCGCCGCGCGAGGATCGCGACGCCTCGCCGGATGGCAAATGGCGGGCGGTGATCCGCGATCACAACCTGGCGGTGGTCCCGAAAAACGGCGGCGAACCGGTTTCCCTGACCAACGATGGCCGCGCGGGCGACGCCTATCACGGACCGTTCCATTGGTCGCCCGATTCGAAGCGGCTGATCGCTTGGCGCAGCCGCGATGTGGAGGTTAGAAAAGTCCACATCGTCCGGTCGTCGCCGCCCGACCAACTCCAGCCGAGACTCGAGACGATGGATTACAACAAGCCCGGCGATCCGATCCGCCAGCCGAAGCCGCGGTTGTTCGATCTGTCGGCCCGCAAGCAGATCGCGGTGGACGACGCGCTGTTTGGCAATCCGTGGGACATCGGCGACGGAGCGTGGAGCGCGGACTCGGCCGAGTATTCGTTCGTCTATAACCAACGCGGCCATCAGGTGCTGAGGATCGTGGGCATCCGCGGCAGCGATGGCAAGACGCGGACGATCCACGAGGAGACCAGCCCCACGTTCATCGACTACTCGCAGAAATCGTGGTTTTACCGGATCAAGGGAACCACGCAGGCGCTGTGGGCTTCCGAACGCAGCGGGACCAATCATATCTATCGGTTGGATCTGGCCAAGGGCGCCGTGCTCAACCCGGTGACACGCGGCGAGTGGAGCGTGGTCGAGGTGGTTAGGGTGGACGAGCCCGGCCGGCGGCTGTTGCTCAAGGTGAACGGCCAGCCCGGCAGCAGTGATCCGTATTACGAACACTTCGCGTGGGTGGACTTCGACGGCGGAAAATTCACCCGGCTAACCGATTCGGATGGCACCCACCGCATCGAGTTTTCACCGGACGGCGCGTGGCTGTTGGATCTTTGGACGCGGGTGGACCAGCCGCAGGTGGCCGAGATCCGCCGTGCGACGGACGGCGGAAAGGTGGCCGAGATCGCGCGCGCCGATGATAGCGCGCTGCTGCGCCGCGGTTGGCAGCGCCCGGAACGGTTTGTGGCGAAGGGCCGCGACGGCAAGACCGACATCTATGGTGTGATCGTGAAGCCGCCCGGATTCGATCCGACCCGCAAGTATCCGGTGTTGGAGCAGATCTACGCCGGGCCGCAGGGGTATTTCACACCCAAGGGATATTTCACCCGCGGGATGATGCCGAATTTCGCCGCGCTCGGCTTCGTGGTGGTGCAGATGGATGGCATGGGCACCAACTGGCGCAGCAAGAAGTTCCATGATGTCTGTTGGAAAAACCTGATGGACGGCGGGTTTCCCGACCGCATCCTATGGCACCGGGCCGCCGCGGCGACCCGCCCATGGATGGATCTGACGAGGGTCGGGATTTTCGGCGGCAGCGCCGGCGGCCAGAACGCGCTGGCCGGATTGTTGGATCATGGCGATTTCTATCAGGCCGGGGTGGCGGACTGCGGCTGCCACGACAACCGGATGGACAAGATCTGGTGGAACGAAGCGTGGATGGGCTGGCCGGTGGACGAAAGTTACGCCCGCAACTCCAACGTCACCCACGCCGGAAAGCTCCGTGGAAAACTGATGCTGGTGGTGGGGGAAGTGGATAACAACGTGGATCCCGCCTCAACCATGCAGGTGGTCGGCGCGCTGCAAAAGGCGGGGATCGCCTTCGACTTCGTGCCGGTGGTGAACGCCGGCCACGGATCGGCCGAGACACCCTACGGCCGATTCCGGCGAGCCGCGTTTTTCATCGAGCATCTGCGTCCGGAGCCGGCCAATCTGACGGTGGGCCGATAAATCAGGGCGCGCGGCCGCATTCTCATGCGCTTTCGTTTCGACCGAGCCTCCGGATTCGGCGTGCCGCCCGGGATGGGGCTTGCGGAAGGGATTGGGATGGGATAAACGCCGCGCGTGAATGTTTGTGAACGCGCAACAACGGAGTTTTCCAATTATCTAACCGAAGAATGGCGGGCTTCGCTGGGCTGCACCGAGCCTGCGGCGATCGCCCATGCGGCGGCACTGGCGGCCTCGCATTGCTCCGGAAGAATCCGGATGGTTCGTCTGGTGTGCGACGCGCGCAATTACAAGAACTGCTACTCGGTGGGGATTCCCAATTCGCGAGGCAAGACCGGCATCCTCTGGACATTGGCGATCGGCGCGCACTTGCCGGATGCGACCCGCGGTTTGCGGTGTTTCGAGGGGATTGATTCCGCGGTGCTTCGCGATGCGGCGGACTTGTTGGATCGCCAGGGAGTGCAGGTGGAAGTGGACGCCGCGAGTCCGGGCCTGCTGATCGACGTGATGGTTGTTAGGGAAAGCGGGGCCGCGCGCGTGGTGGTCGCACGCGAACACACGCGGGTGGTGCGGATCGAGGTGGACGGGCGGCTGATCAAAGGCGGGGATGATCCGGAGAACCAGTCAGCGCCATCGGTGCGCGAGACGCTTGCCAGATCCGGCCTGGCGGACGTGGTGGCCATGGCCCGCGGCATCAATAGGGCGGATCGCGCACGGTTGCGCGAGGGCGCGGACCTGAATCTCGCGATGGCCCGTCACGCGCTCGGCTTGCTGCCGGCGGGATTCATCACCGACGGGGAAACAAGCGGTCAGTCGCGCCTCAGTTTGCTAGTGGCGGCGGGGGTGTTCGGCCGAATGTCCGGGGAGCCTCTCACCGTGATGTCGCTGGCGGGTTCCGGCAACAAGGGAATCACCGTTTCAGTGCCGCTGACTCTCCATGGCCGTGAAACCGGGGTGCCTCAGGAGCGGATCGACGAAGCTCTGGCACTCGCATGTCTTCTAACATCGGCGACAACCTGGCATCTGGGCACATTGTCCGCGATTTGTGGCGCGGCGAATGCCGGAGGCATCGGCATCGCCGCCGGGTTGGTGCTGATGAAAGGTGGTACCTTGGAGCAGATCGGCATGGCGCTGGGCACGATGGTGGGCAATCTGGCGGGAATGATTTGTGACGGAGCGAAAATCGGGTGCGCGATGAAAACCATGACCGGCGTGGACGCCGCGTTCCGCGCGGCGAGTTTGGCGATGTTAGGGCTGGGCGTCCCCGCGACGGACGGCATTGTCGGGGAGGATGGCAACGCTTCCTTGCTCAACCTCGGCCGCCTCGCGCAACGCGGGATGGCGGACACCGATGCCGAAATTCTGGCGATCATGCAGGGCAAGCTCAAACGGCGGCCGCCGTCACTTGCCGATGCAGAAGCGGCTGAAAATCACGCCTAGCAGATCTTCGGTATCGACCTTCCCGGGGATTTCGCCAAGCGCGTCGAGCGCTTCCCGCAGGTCGATCGCGGCAAGTTCCGGGGCACCGGCGGATTCGGATAGAATCCGGATGGCCGCTGCGATGGCGTGGCGCGCGGTCTTGAGGCTGGCCTGGTGCCGTGCGTTGATGGCGACCGATTGCTCGCCCCAGTCGGCCTCGCCGAATCCGAGGGTCTCGCGGATGCGGGTGGCGAGTGAGTCGAATCCCTCGCCGCTGGCGCACGAGATTCTAACCGCATCGGCGTTCGCCCAGCCGGGATGTTCGGGAAGATCGCATTTGTTGAGGACGCGAAGCCGGTGGCCGCAGGATTCCGGAAGCGGGGAACCGGGCGGTGGCGGTTGGCTGGCATCGGCGGTCTCCAACAAAAGATCGGCGGTTTCGAGCTGCCGGACGGTGCGGGTGATGCCCGCGGCCTCGATGGCGTCCGCGCCCTCGCGGAGACCGGCGGTATCGACCAGCCGGAGCGGCAATCCTCCCAGATTCACGGTTTCCTCGATGGTGTCGCGTGTGGTTCCGGGGATGTCGCTGACGATGGCCCGCTCGAAACCCAACAGTCTATTGAGCAGGCTGGATTTTCCCACATTGGGCGGACCGAAGATCACGGTGCGGACTCCCTCGCGCAGGACGCGGCCCTGATCGGCGGTGGCCAGCAACGAATCGATTTCGGATAGGGATTCGCGGAGCCTGTCCAACAACGCCGACCCGGCCGCGGGAGATATGTCTTCTTCGGAAAAATCGATCCATGCCTCGAGGTGGGCGAGGGTTTCCAGCAACGCGTCGCGCGCGGCGGCGGTGCGGAGGCCCAGGGCTCCCTCGATTTGCCCGCGGGCGGCGCGCAGGGCGAGGCGGGTTTGGGCGGAGATGAGATCCATCACGCCCTCGGCTTGGGTGAGGTCGAGCTTTCCGTTGAGAAACGCCCGTTGGGTGAACTCGCCCGGACCGGCGGGGTCGGCACCGCATTCCAGCAAGCGGTCGAGCACCGCACGGGTGACCAACAATCCGCCATGACCGGTGAATTCCGCGCAGTTTTCCCCGGTGAAACTGTTCGGCGCGGGAAACAGGGTGAACAAACCGTCATCCAAAACCGATCCCGTCCCGTCGAGAATCCGGCAGCGGAGCGCGGTGCGGGGAGGTGAATCGGGGGTGAGTTTTCCGCCCGTGGCGCGCGAGGCAACCTCCATCGCCAGCGGTCCTGAAATCCGGATCAGGCAGACGGCTCCGGTGCCTGGCGGACTGGCAATGGCGGCGATGGTGCCGGCTGTGGATTCCGGATGAACGGCCATGCCGGTGTTAGGGCTTGCCGTTGGCGGAGGGTGCGGGCGTGGGAGCCGGAGCGGGCGCCTCCTTTGGTGGCTGCGGCGCGGGATTCGTGTTAGGGTCGGCCCCGATGATGACATTCTCGGGTTTTCCCCCGATGCCGAGAAACTCCCAGCAGATCAGGCGGTTGAGAACCACTTTTGGCTCCCCATCGGCAATGACCCACTTCAGTTCCACGGTTGCGGTGCGGGTGATTTGCCTGGGCATGGTTTTGGCCCGTATCCAGTTGATGACCGAAAGCTTGCGGCCCAGGTCGGAATCCACGGGAACCTTGATCCGGACTCCACCGGTAGGCCCGGTGGGAGGCACAATGTGATAGGTGCGGTTCTCGAGATCCTCTTTTCCGCTTCCATCGACGTCCTCCCACATCACCACGCGGAAGGTCTCGACACGGTCGGGTTCCGGCGCCTGGAGGAACGTCTCGAACGTCTTGTACTTGGTTTGATAGAAGGTGTCCCAGTCGATCTTGAGCCCGGCCGGGGTTCTGACGAAGAACGCCATCGCGCTCAAGGATTCCGAAGTGAAATTCTCAGCGTTGGCCATCAACGCGAGGAGCGGTTCGGCGTCATCCAGGCCCCACTCGACCTCGATTGGCGCGACTGGCCGGAAGAAGTCCTTGATCGCGAAATGCGCGGGCCGGTAGTAGCTCAGCAGATAGATGCCGCGCGCCCGATCCTCTTCGGTGGAACCGAAGGTCGAAAAACCTTCAACCGGGGTTCCTTCGGGTAGGTTGGTGGTTTCCGGGGACGGGTCGTCCTTGTCACTCTTTTCGTAGCCGATGTCGTTGATGACGCTGCCGCCGTAGCGGTCGTTCATCCGCTCTTCAATGCCGGGGCTTTGGATGACGTAGGGCAATTTTTCCGCGACGGTTTTGCCCTTCAGGAACTTGTCGAGCACATCGTAGGCTTCGGTTTGCCAGTTTGGCTGCCTGCGCGGAGTGGTTTGGGTGGTGCCGGTCCGGGTGGACGTGATGGTCGCCAGATTGTTGGATTGCTGGTCTCGCAGCCGGATCACCGCCCATGCGATGCCGCCGCAGATGGCGAGCAGCAACAGCACGAGTAGAATCGGGGCGAGGAGCGATTTGCGCTCGGGCTCCAGCTTTTGGGTCGGGGCCTCGGTTGCCGGAGGGGATTTGTCGGGGGGAGCCGCCTTTGGGGCAGGATTTGGGGCAGCCGGGGCGGTAGCCGGGGCTGGGGCAGTGACGGACGGTTGGGGGATTTGTGCCGGGGATTGTAGTTCCGGCACCGGCGAGGTGATGCTATTTCCACAGTGCGGGCACGGTGCCGTGGTGGGTGGCAGGTTGAAAGGGATCGCGATGGTCCCGTTGCAGTGGATGCAACGGAACTCGCGCTTTTGGGGAAAGGTCTGCGGTTGGGACATGGTCAGGGAACCGGGTGCCCGCAGGTTCAGCCCGTCGGATGGCATTGTCAATCCGGAAGTTTGGGCAGATAACGGACGATTTTCCGTTGAAAGAGCCCGGGTGGAACCGTCGTTGTCACCGCATGAGATATTTGATCGCGGCATGGTTGCAGGTGGTGGTTTTGTCGGGCGCGGGAGCGGTCCAGGAGGATCTCACCGGCTGGAAACTGATGTGGAGCGACGAGTTTGAAGGTCGTTCGATCGATTTGAAAAAGTGGTCCCCTTGTGAGCGCGGCAAGTCCGACTGGAACGACACGATGACCTCCGATCCGAAGTGCTATGCGCTGCGGAACGGGGTGTTGGAACTGCGGGGATTCGTCAACCGTGACCGCGGGAAGGATCCGTCCGAATACCTGACCGGTGGCCTGACGTCGGAGGGGAAGTTCGATTTCACTTATGGGAAAGTGGTGATCCGCGCGAAATTCAAGAGCGCGAGGGGAGCGTGGCCGGCACTGTGGATGCTTGGTGCCAAGGGGGGCTGGCCCCACAACGGCGAGATCGATCTGATGGAACACCTCAATTTCGACGACAAGGTCTATCAAACGGTGCATTCGAACTGGGCCAACAACGTCGATAAGGCGAAGACCATTCCCAAAGGCACCACCGCCCCGATCAAACGGGACGATTTCAACGAATATGGCGTGGAGTGGGATGAGGAGAAGCTGGTGTTCACAGTCAACGGCGGACGGACACTCACCTATCCGAGGGTTCCGGAAAAGGGTGCGGAACAGTGGCCGTTCAACCAGCCGTTCTATTTCATCCTATCAATGCAAATCGGCGGAAACTGGGTCGGCAAACCGGACCCGAAGGATTATCCGGCGTCGATGACGGTGGATTGGGTGCGGGTGTATCAGCGCGAACCCGCGGCCAAGGGGAAATGATGGCTCGCCCGGTCGCATTCCGCAAAATGACAGATTGGCGGGGGTGGCTGCGTATGGGAAAGCTCCCGCCCATATATGATGTATCTCCGCACTTTCATTCCCGCGTTTTTCCTCGCCGCTTCCGCCATGGCCGGTCCGGCCGAGATTTCCGGCATCTATCCCCACCTCGCGTTTTTCAACGACGAGGGCGAGTGCGGCACCGGCGCCGTGGTTCCCTGGGCGGACCGGCTGTGGGTGGTCACTTATGCCCCCCATAGCCCGAAAGGCTCCTCCGACAAGTTATATGAAATCACCCCGGCGCTCGACCGGATAGTCAGACCGGAGAGCATCGGCGGCACGCCCGCCAACCGGATGATCCACCCTGAAAGCGGACGGCTGTTCATCGGGCCGTATGTGATCGGGGAGGATAGGTCTGTTAGAGCGATTCCTCCGTCGGTGATGTATGGGCGGCTGACCGGTGCCGCCCGTCATCTAACCGATCCGGAAAACCGTCTCTACCTCGCGACGATGGAGGAGGCCCTGTATGAGGTGGACGCGCGGACGCTGGAGGTCAGAGAGCTGTGGCGGGACGAGCAATTGAAAGGCGGCCGCCATGCCGGACTGCCCGGCTATCATGGAAAAGGGCTTTATTCCGGCCAGGGCCGGATCATTTATGCGAACAACGGCGAGCGCGGCAAGGCTGCTGAAACGCGGTTCGACACGCCCAGCGGCGTGCTCGCCGAGTGGGATGGCAAGGCGGACGCATGGACTGTGGTGCGGCGCAACCAGTTCACTGAGGTCACCGGTCCCGGGGGCATCACCGGTAATCCGAATCCCGCCACGGACCCGGTGTGGACGGTCGGATGGGACCAGCGGTCGTTGTTGCTAGGTGTACGGACTCCGGAAGCGGAGTGGACGTTCTATCGGCTGCCCAAAGGCTCCCATTCCTACGATGGCGCGCACGGATGGAACACCGAATGGCCGCGGATCCGCGAGATCGGCGAGGATGATTTCCTGATGACGATGCACGGCACGTTCTGGAGATTCCCGCGAGGCTTCAAACCCGGATCCGCCTCCGGCATCCGGCCGCGCTCGAACTATCTGAAAGTGATTGGCGATTTCTGCCGGTGGCAGGACCGGATCGTCTTTGGCTGCGACGATACCGCGAGGAATGAGTTCCTGAACAAACGCAAGGCCAAAGGGGAGATCGCCGGACCGCAGTCCCAGTCGAATCTTTGGTTTGTGGAGCCCGCGAAGCTCGACGCGCTCGGACCCGTGATCGGGCGCGGCGCGGTTTGGCTCAACGACGCGGTCCGCGGGGGGATTCCCTCGGACGCGTATCTGTTAGCCGGATACAAGCGCCGTGGCGTGCATTTGGTCCATGACAACGCCGGGCCGGTGGAGTTCACGCTGGAGGCCGACGACCGCGGCGACGGCAAATGGCGGACGATCGCGAAAGTCAGCGTCGCTCCCGGAGCCGGGGTGTTTCACGAGTTCGGCGAAACGGAGCGGGGTGAGTGGGTGCGGGTGACGGCGTCGGGCGATTGCGGGAAGGCGAGCGCGGTGTTTATCTATCGGAACGACGATCCGCGTGGCGCCGGACCGGCTGCGATTTTTGATGGACTCGCGCGTCCGGGAGACCCGCGGGTGAGCGGCGGAACGGTTCGGGCGCGGGCTGAAAACAAGCGGACGCTCGCGTTTGCCGCGGTGGATGGTACCGGAACGGATCTCGGCTATTACGAACTCGATGAAGCTCTCAAGCTGACCCGCGTGGACGATGCCACGGCCCATTCCTATGAAAAATCGCATGCGGCGATTCCGTGGGGTGCGCTCACCGTGGATGGGGCGTCGGTGGTTTTCACCGATGACGATGGCAAACGCTGGCGGCTGCCGAAAGGCGCTCCGGAATTCGACAAAGGCGGAACTTTCGGGTCCTATCGGCTAGCCCGCGAGGTGGCCACGGAGCGCGATTTTTTCAACGCCCACGGCACGGTTTACGAGTTGCCCGCCAACAACGCGGGAGGTTTCTCCAGAGTTAGGCCGGTGGCGACCCACAATCGGATGATCCACGATTTCTGTTCGTATCGCGGCATGCTGGTGATGACCGGGATCGCGGCAGACGCGCCGCCGTCCAATCCGCATGTCATCCGCTCCGACGACGGCAAGGCCGCGCTCTGGGTTGGCGCGGCGGATGATGCCTGGCAGCTCGGGAAACCGCGCGGCACCGGCGGTCCATGGCTTGACACCCCGATCAAGGCCGGCAAGGCGTCCGATCCCTATCTGATGACCGGCTACGACCGCAAAACCCTCACACTGACCGCCGACCGAGACGTTGCCATCACCGCCCAGGTCGAACTGGCGGGCGATGGAGTGTGGGTGTCCCACCGCACCTTCCCGGTCAAGGCCGGTAAACCCTTCACATATGAATTTCCGGCTGCTTTTTCGGCCTACTGGATCCGGTTCGTTTGTTCCCACGACTGCCGGGCCGGGGCGGTGTTGGAGTATCGCTGAGGGCGGAGCTTTCCAGCCGGAAATTTGCCGTGGACAGGGTCCGCGGAAGGTGTAGGATGTGGCTTTACCCCTCGAAGAACCATGGACATCTACGTGCCAGGCATGCGCGACCGCCGGATTGCGGCGTCGGACGAATCGCACTCGTCGGGCGTGCAAGGGGGGTCCCGACGGCCGATCTTCGGCGACGGCACAGCCGCGAGGCGCGCCGGCGATGCCGCGCACGGGGTGTTCGACCTGCGGAGATACCGCACCGGGCGGGATCCGCGGATCATCAGCACCGTCGTGCTCCATCAGACGGCGGTGGCTTCGGTTAGGTCGTTGCCGCCGGTGGCCACCGATCACGACATCGCCAGCGAGCACGTCTTCGACCACATGATCGCGCACTTCGTCGTCTGCGCGGATGGGTCGCTCGTTTACACCCACGACGTCGAGCACATCCTGAACGACGCCGGCGGCAGGTTCGGAATCGATATCGAGTTCGAAGGCGATTTCGGCAATGATCCCGAACCTGCGGAACCGCGGCTGGGCACGGCGGCGATCGAGGCGGGAAGGCGGCTGCTGCTTTGGCTGGACGGATACCTGCCGGCGTTGTCCCACATCCATCCGCACGGCCAGGTCCAGCGCGGCGCGGGCGGAAAGCTGCACAGTTGCTGCGGGCCCGACATCTGGATGAACATCGGCGAATGGGCGGTTAGACGGCTGGGCTGGATCTGCGACACCCCGGTCGCCTCCTACCCCAACCACGGCATCTCCCCCCGCCAGCGCAACACCGCTTACGATCGGCAGCTTCCGTAAGGGGGGTGGTCGTGCCGGGGGGTGCTCCGGTCTGTCAAGACACCCAACCGCGTAGCTCGGGGCAGATCGGGGTTGACATCCGGGATGGAAGGGGCAGGTTTTCCGCCGCATGAAGCGTCTTATCATTGGCTTGGTCGGGTTGGTCCAACTGCTTTCGTTCGCGCACGGCGCGGTGGCGGTTCGGGTGTTGGCGTGGGATCAGGAAATCGCGGAGCGCAAGCTCAGTCTGGTGAACGGCGACGGCCTGGTGCCGATCCTCAACATGCATCCCCAGAAGCGCACCGGGGTGTTGCGTCTCAAGGGCGAGGGCGGTGTGATCGTGCGGGCCACCGACAAGGGCAACGGTCCCGACGGGAAACCGCTCGAACTGCGGTGTACCGTGGCCGAAACGATCAAGCGGCCGCTGCTGCTGCTGCTGCCCGACGAAAAGCACGCCACCGGATTGCGCGGCATGGTGATCGACGACGGCACCGAGGGGTTCGGCTGGGGGTCATACCGGTTTTTCAACACCACGAAGATGGAAATGGTGGTGCAGTTCGAGCAGAAGGCGATCCGTGTGCCGGGTGGTTGGAAACCGACCACGTTCCAACTCAACGGCGACGCCCGCGGCATCGGAGTGCGGGTGGCGTTGGCCGAGTCGATCGAGCAGCCGCTCTACTCGGCGGTGTGGGAGCATGATCCGAACGTACGGACCGTCGTTTTCATGGTTCCCGGCGATGATCCCCGGTTGAGCCCGGTGGCGTTCAAGGCAATCCCCGAAGATAAGAACGCGGTGGCCGCGGAACTGAAGGAAGCGGCGGGCGAGTGACCCGCAATCCTTCTGCCGCAAGGGGCGCGGGAAATTTTCGGCAATCCGCTGAAAAGCATTGCGTTCCGACGTTCGATGGGTCAGAACGGCGCGGGAAATGTTTAACCCTCCCGTAATATACGGGGAGCTTGCATTTTTGAGGTTCGCGCATGCTTCGAGACAAACTTCATACCATCCGGATTACCTGGCGGCGCTTCCGGCGCACGCTCGGTACCCTTGTGAAGTCGGAGTACGGCCCGCGGGCGCTGGGGTTTGTGATCGTGCTGGTCATCTGTATGGTCGGGATCAACGCGCTGAACGTGATCAACAGCTACGTGGGGCGGGATTTCATGTCGTCGATCGAGCACCGCAACGAGTCCGGATTTTGGAAAAACGCGTGGCTTTACATCGCGGTGTTCGGCGGTTCCACGGCGGTGGCGGTATTCTATCGGTTCGCGGAGGAACGGCTGGGATTGGTCTGGCGGGAACAACTGACCCGCAGACTGGCCGGTTTCTATCTCAGCGCGAGGACGTATTACCGGCTGGATGGCGCCACCGGCGTGGCCAATCCCGACCAGCGGATCGCCGATGACGTGAGGGCGTTTACCACGACCACACTTTCGTTCACGCTGCTGGTGCTCAACGGGACGCTGGCGGCGCTGTCGTTTTCCGGGGTTTTGTGGAGCATCAGCCCGCGGCTGTTCGCGGTGGCGGTGGGCTATGCGATCTGCGGATCCGCCCTAACGGTGCTGCTGGGCAAACCGCTGATCCGGCTGAATTACCGCCAGCTCGATATGGAGGCGTCCTTCCGCGCGGAGCTGATTCACGTCCGGGAAAATTCGGAGTCCATTGCGCTGGCGCACCGTGAAGGCCGGTTCCGGACCCGCATCAGCCACCGAATCGACGATCTGGCGGAGAATTTCCGCCGGATCATCAGCGTGAACCGCAACCTCGGATTCTTCACCACCGGCTACAACTACATGATCCAGATCATCCCGGCCCTGGTGGTGGCGCCGATGTTCATCCGCGGAGAACTGCGTGACTTCGGCGTGATCACCCAGTCGGCGATGGCGTTTTCGACGCTGTTGGGCGCGCTCTCGCTGATTGTTACGCAGTTCCAGTCGATCTCCGCGTTCACCGCGGTCACCGCCCGGCTCAACGGACTGAGCGAGGCGATGGAGGACGCCCACGCCACCAAACCGTCCAACATCGTGGTCGAGGAAATGCCCGACCGGATAGAGTATGAAAACGTCGATCTAACGAGCCAGGATGGAAGGCGGCGGCTGATCGAAAGCCTGAGCGTCCGGATCCGCCGCGGCGAGCGCTGGGTCGTGACCGGCCACGATGACGCGCCGAAGGTCGCGTTGCTGCGGGCTACGGCTGGGATCTGGGAAAATGGCAGCGGCCGGATCGTGCGGCCGACCCTCGACGAGGTGCTGTTTCTCCCGGAACGTCCCTATCTGCCGCCCGGCGTGCTGTGGGACATCCTGGTGCGGGCCGACAACGACCAGCGCACCGCCAAGGTTGACGTTCTATCCGCTCTCGAGCGACTTGAACTCGCGGAGGTGGTCAACCGCGTGGGCGGCCTGAAGGCCGACGAGGACTGGGACGATCTGCTCTCGATCGGCGAACAGCACCTGCTTTCTGTGGTTAGAATCCTGTTGGCCAAGCCGTCGTTCGTGGTGCTGGACCGTCCGGGCAGCGCGCTGCCCAAGGAGCAGATCCTGCGAATTCTCGATTTGCTCAAGGAACACGGCATGGGGGTTCTTGTGCTGGCGAAAAACGGCGAGAGCGGCATCCCGTTCGATGGTTACCTCGACCTGCCCGGCGATGGACGCTGGACCGTGGAGCGCCACGGAGCGGATGGAAATCCCGTTTGATATCAAAGTTGCCGGATCATTCCGCCTCAAGCCTCCGGCCGAAGATCCGCAACTCGGCGGGCTCGAACAGCGGCGATGACCTGCGGTTGGTCTTCTCGATCTTCAGAAAGCGAAACCTGCGGTCCCGCATGGACGGGTCCACTTCGACGCGGGTCAGTTCTTTTGGCGCGGTTGCGATCTCTGGCGTCAGACGACTCCATGACTTGCCGTCGTCCGACCCGAAAAACGCGGTGTCCTGGGTCCGGTTCTCGAAATTGAGCCGGCCTTCCATGGCGAACGCGGTGGCGGAAAACCGGAAACCCTCGCCGAAGTCGAAAACATAATTGAGATCCCTGGCTAGCAGATAGACCGGGAAGGTGTCGTCGTTGTTGTCGGATAGAAGAGCGATGTCAGCCCCGATGTCCGAGGAAGCGACGATCCGCGGAAAATCCATGCTGCCGTCCGGAAGCAGCGGGGTAAGGGGCTCCAACCGGTCGAATGCGGATTGCAGGTCTGATAGCATCTTTGCGAATACCGACTCATCCGGCACCGCAACCGAACGGACAGCGTCGTCGTAAATCGCTTTGGCCCGCCGGACTCCGGCCTCGACATAGTCGGTTTGCGGATCGTGGGCTTCGGCGACCTTCGCAAGGGCGCTGGCGCGGTCGGCCGTGACGATGATCCGGACTTTCCGCGCGGTGGCGCATTGTCCGTCGTCGGCGGTCACGATGAAGGTGAATTCGCCCGCCACCGCCGGTTGCCACTGAAAATCGCCGGTCTTTGGGTCTAGCGTCGCTCCGCTTGGCAGGTCGGAGGAGATGATTCTAACCGGCCCGCCATCCGCGGCAAAACCGAGTTTTACGGGAGCGCCCGCGTAAGCGATCAGGCGCCGGTCGCCACCGCCATCGCGGAATGCGGGCGTGCCGATGCGGGTGTCCGGCTTGCGGACCAGTTGGTCGAGGTCCATCTGATAATCCGGCGATCCCCGCACGGTGAAAAACACGATGTTGATGAACCGCTCGAGAGGACCCATGGTGTAGGAGACCGTCCGCCATTCGCCATGCGTGTTAGGCAGCAGCCAGGGCTTGCGGAATCCCGACATCGCGATTTCCGCCGAACCCGTCGTGCGGATGCGGAGCAGGACCGATTTGCTGTCGGTATCACAACTCAGCACGGCAAGGCGCGATCCGGCGGGAGTGGGTTTCACTCGGACAAACGATGTGCCGCCTTCGGTGATGACGGATGCATGTTTGTCGAGCGGTGTGACCCGCTCGTCGATTTCGACAAGATCCGGTTCCTGGGCGGTCTGGGGCACCCGTGCTCCTTCGCCGGCGGCTTCTTTCGGGATGTGGATCCAATCGAAATCCGAATTGACGATCCGCTTTCGGAACGCCTCGTCGTAGTAGGGGAACTTTTCCGCCACATTGACGCCCAGGCGGTAGGTTAGATAGTAGTGGGCGTCCCAGATATCAAGCCCACGGATGCGGCCGCGGTAGTTGTCGGCGATGCGTGGATAGATCTGGTGGACCGTTCCGTCCTGCGCGATGTCCGAGGCCGTGGGAATCCACGGCGTGTCATAGCCGAGCATGAAACGGCAGAAATAGTCGGCTGCCGCCGGGATTCGGTTGTCGAGAAACGCGTAGGGAGGCACCGCGTCCGGCCTGTTCGATAGCTCGCCGGTTTTTGGATCCACCTTGGATTCCTGGGCGTTGAGCATGCGCGAGATGTTCATGAATATTTCCGCATCATCCGCCGCGTGGGCTTGGTCGCGGCCCATTTCCACCAGTTGGACGATCGGAGGCGATACCTTTTCGCCCGTGATGGCGTTGCGGTCCACCAACCGGGCCAGATCCCGGATTGAAAAACTCCAGCCCTTGTTGGGCGCGTCCTTGTTGACCGTGAACCATTCGATCCGTTTGGCGTAATTGGTCCGATCATTGGTGAAAATATAACATGAAATCGCGGCGGCCATCGGATAGCCCGCCTGATTCATGAAATGGCCGTTGCGGTCGAAGAAGGTGGTCGCCGCCGGCATCACGAAGTTGCGCGTGAAAACCTCGGTGTCGGTGGCCGACCATGTGAGGTCCGGCCATGGCGCCTCCGTATAGCGCATCAGTTCCGCCGCAGCGACCAGGGTTTGCACCGGATAGGACGCGTGGATGTGATCCTCGGAAAAGCTCTTGAATTTCTTCGGATCGAGCTTCGCCCAGGTGCGGATGATGTTCATGGCATTCGCCCGGTGGCATTGTTTGGCGGTGAACCAATACATCAGCGCCTGACGCATCGCCTTGTCGGCGTCCCCCTTGAGCCGGGCCTCCATGCCGCGGCTGTCGAAGGTGTCGGAATCCGGTTTCGACGGATCCTTGGTGCTTTGGTTGCGGCACGACACCTTTTCCGCCGAATTCGGGTGCGCCGCGAGTTTCTGATAGGCAGAGAACCACGGATCCCGTTTGGCGATGACTTGCGCCCGGGCGTTTTCGAGCTTCTCCTTCGTCAGACCGATACCCGGGTGGACGAAGCCCGACACCGTTGTGCCGCGGATCGCGACTTTCGGGCTGGGCTCGGGCGCTGCATCTGCGGCGTGTCCCGCGGTGACCGTCGCGGCGAGGATGAAGGTCAGGCGGAGGAGGCGATTCATGTATTGGCTAGAATGCGGTCGATCAGGGAAGCTTCGGCAAGGCGACTTTCAGAACATCTCCCGCAGGAGCGCCTTCGATGGCGATTTCCAGATTGGGAGTCGCATCTGGCGGCGCGATTTCCGCCGGAACGCTGAACGCCACATCGGCGTCGGCATAGGGTTGCAAAGGGGAAACCTTCGCAGTGACTGTGAACGGCTTTTGCCCCTCGGTTCGGACGGTTAGGTTGATTTTCGTGGCAGGCGCTGGTGCCAGCCCGAAGTTCCCTACCGTGACTGTCAGTTCCCGTTTGCCAGCCCGGAGCGCACCGGGTTTAACGGTTCCGTGGGCGCTGAGAAGCGGATACTCGGTCGGTTCCGCGGGAAGCGTGGCATAACCGAAGACCAGCTTTCCTTTTCGGTCCTGGGCGAGCAGCTTCGCGGTGTGGTCGTTAGGGGTGAAGCCGCAATCCGCGGCCGCAAACTCCGCGACCAGGCGGGAACCGTTGGATTTGGTTGAAAGCGGTGCGGCGGCCTTCCCGAAGTCAACACGGTTAGGCGCTCCGAAGCGCAGGCTGGAGGGATCGATCTCCCGGGCGGGATCGAAACCGGCCTCCGGCTCGATCGCTATCGCAAAGCGGTCCTCTTGTTTGCGGATGAGCACGGTACGCGGCGGCGTGATGCCCACGACGATGGCTTTGGAACTGTGTGTGTCGTTGGGTTTGTCCACTTCCTTGGCATCGTCGATCACGGCGAACAGCATGTGGGTGGCGCGCCCCTTCGCGTCCTGGATCACCCTGGGGCGTTCGATCTTGTGCCAATCCTCCACGGAGCCGTCATCGTGACGGAAAATGCCGGGACCGTAGGCAAGTCCCTGGTCCCAGTCCCAATGCTGGCCGTCGCGCGAGCGCAGATAGTAGGCGGCGCGGCCGAACCAATCGTTCACGATCAGATTGTATTGCACATCGTCTTTCCACACGACCGGATCCTCGAAGCGCGCCGCACGGACGGGTGGATAGGCCGAACGGTTGGATACCCGGCGGAATGGCTCCTTGTTGCCGTCCTTGCTGATCCATATCTCCCCGGTGCGTGAAACCATCAGATAGCTGCCATCGGACCGCCGTGCGAAGGTGCAGTTGCTCATGTCAACATTGCTCCGGCCGCGGGTGTCGAAGTCCAGAGTGCCGCGGGTCCATGGCCCGTCCAGCGATGGCGCGCGGTAGCAGCCGTTGATGATATATAAAATCCAGGTGCCGTCCTTGGCCTGATAGGCGGTGACATTGTGCCCTTTGCCGATCTCCTTCACCACCTTGTAGGGGCCGCTGGGTCGGTCGGAAACGGCGTGGACCACTGTGGAATTGGGCCACTCGAAGTGCCCTTTCGGGGAGCTTTCCGGCCAGCGCACGACGAAGTTGTGATACTTGCCGTCCGGGCCTTTCACCACGGAAGTGCACCAATATGAGAACTCCGCGTCCTCCACACCATTGGCCACATCACGCGGCTTGACCGCGTCCACGCCCCAAACATCGGAACGCAGCGGCGCGTTGGGCTTCATCGGCAGGAACCGGTGGATGAACTGTCCGCCACGGACCATGCCGTCGGGCACGACATATGTGGACTTGCCATATTGGGCGTGGGCGGTTGGGGTCACGGCGAAAGCCGCGAGGACGGCAACAGTGCGCATGCGGGGTGTCATTGGGTAAAAATGTATGAATTCCGGGATATCTACCAGCCAAATGTCAATGTCCGGTGGTTTTTATTCGTATCAGGCTGAACGAATGTGCTGGGATCTCGTATTCGAAGTTGCTCGAAACCGCGATGCTTTTGCGGAGAGGCACGATGGCGGCCGGGCTTTCGAACGCATTGCGGGCATCGGGCACACCACTCATCACGGTCACCGTTGCGTCGGGTTGCAGCCGGTCGATGCCCGCGAGATCCAATTTCGCCGTCACGGCAGCATCTGACGCATTTACCATCTTCAGGATGACGTCGCCGGTCTTCGTATCCTTGACACACGAAGCCGGAAGATTGGCGTTTTCAGCCGTCACCGTCGTCGTGAGATAGAGGTCGCCGGAGTTTTGTCCGAACAACTTCTGGACATGATAATTTGCTGATAAAAGGATTCTCGTGTTGTCGAAGTAGATCATGTCCGGCCGCCACTGAGTGTGGCCTTGTTTGGCCAGCAATGGCGCGTATGACGAGAGCAGCACCACATCCCCGTTGCGTTCAAGCGCGGTCATATAGGCCGCCTCGGCGAGCGCCGTGCGCAGAGTGTTCACCCGGTTGGTTTCCTGCGCCGCGTATTCGCCCGCATAGACTTTGGGACCCTTGCGGTCATAGTGGTCGTAACGGTTCAGATTGTCGAAAAACCACTGGGGCGGGCGATAATAGTGCTCATCGACAATCGGCGTGTCGATTTCGCGGGCGAACTTCCAACCATGATCGAAATCCTCGCCGTCCGGCTGGGAGCCGGCTGTCCCAATCACCGTGATTTCAGGATGTTTTTCGTGAAGCGCATTCAGGATCATCCTGAACCGTTCTTCAAACTCCGGCGAAATGCGGTCTTCGTTGCCGATTCCGAGGTATTTCAGACCAAATGGCCCCGGGTGTCCGGCTTGCGCGCGTTTCGCGCCCCACGTGGACGTCGCCGGACCGTTGGCCCACTCGATCAAATCCATGATATCCTGGATGTAGGCGGGCATCTCCGCCAATGGAATGCATTGTTGCCCCTTGCCCCGCTTTTGATCGGAGTGCGGGCAACTCACTCCGGCTGCCAGAATGGGAAGAGGTCTGGCCCCTATATCCTCACAAAACTGGAAGTATTCGAAGTAGCCCAACCCGACACTCTGATAGTAGTTCCAGAAATTCTTCTGCCCGCGGCGTTGCTCGACCGGACCGATGGTGTCTTTCCATCGATAAATGTTATGGATTCCCATTCCATGCGCCACACATCCGCCGGGGAACCGGATGAATTTCGGATGCAGGTCGGCGATCACCTGTGCGAGGTCGGCGCGCAGGCCGTTCCTGCGGTTATTGAATGTCTTCGTAGGAAACAGCGAGATGTGGTCGATGGCGATGCCGCCCTTGGCCTTGGCTAGCAAAACGAACCGCGCGCTGTCGTCGGAGCCTGTTGCGGTGATCGAGGCGTGGGACGGATTCCAGGTCCAGCCTTTCACCTGCAGTTCCACCTCTCCCAGTGCTTTTCCGTCCTTGCCTTCGAGGCGGGCGGTCATTGGCATTGGCTTGCCCTCGATGGAGATCGCCTCGCCGTAGCCTTCGTTCATGTAGAGCTGCCGCGCAAAAAACGAGACATCATACTTCTCACCCGCTTTGATGGGAATGCCGTCGAAACCCTCGTTCGACAGTCCCACGCCATCGCCCGGTTGGGAAACGCGCAGGATGGCGTAATGCGGGTTGTTTGCGTGAATCGGCTCGGTGACCTCCAACATCCAGAGTCCTTTGCCGTCTCCCCGCTGTTCGATCGTCCAGGAAGTGAAACCGTTCCACGCCGGGTTGTGGGTGGCGTCATATTCAAAGGAACGGTTCTGGATCAACTCTGCGTAAAGCCCGCCGTCGGCCGCGTAGTTGATGTCCTCATAGAAGATGCCGAACAGGTCCGGGCTGATGGGTTTGCCAGGACCGCTCACACGGATGGCCAGCGGCGCACCGGCATGCGCAGGGAGGATGCCGCCGAGAATCAATCCGGCTGCAATCGCGGGTGATTTGATTAGGTTGCTCATGGATGGTCTGTTAGAACAATTGGTCTCCGCAAGTCATCACTTGGTGATCAGCATGGTGTGCTCGACCGGAGTGGCGGACTTGATTTTCGGATCGATTGAGCGGCCCCATTGCCAGGCGACCACGGTGACCTTTACAGGATACTTCGCGCGCTGCGGGATGGGGGTGAAACGAAGCGTGTTGCCGTCGATGAATGCCGGTCCCTCGCGGACATAAAAGGACACCGGCATGCCGGAGTCGCTGGTTGCGTTGAGTGAAATGGCTCGGGTGCCAAGCGGAATGTCCTTGGGTGCTTCGAATCGGACAGTCTGATCCGCGCCTTCCTTGTTGGTGATCGGGAACTTGAGTTCGGCTTCCATCTCCGCCGGACGAAACACGCCGTCGCCGGGGTGGCGCGCGATGAAACAGATGCTGTTGGAGCGTTTCGCGTTGTCCATTCCCATCCGATAGAAGCACAGTCTGTATCGATCCGGAGCGAGTTTCTCCACCGGACCGCAGATGCGGTCGATCACGCAAAGCGAGTCATCCGCCGCATGTTCAGCCGATGCGCCCTGGGTGTATCCCGCGCCATCGGCGGGAGCCGCATCCAACAATCTCGCGCCCAGTCTGAAGGTCACGCCGTCGTCCATCGGTTCGAATCTCAGGGCCGTCCGGACATGGCGCTTCAGGAGAGGCACCACGCCGTCCTTTTGCACATATCCGATGAACTGGGTTTTCTTCCCGGCGTGGCGGGACTGGAAGATTTCAGTGGCCTTGGCCTGGGTTTCATCGAAGCACCAGAAGGCGTCGCGCGGGTTGCCGGTGTAGCGATCCAACGGTGCGGCAGGCGCGGTCGGTTTGCCGTCCTCGCGCCCGCGGTCCACCAGCCATCCCGTGCGGGTGGGATCGATCGGTTTGAGCGCGGGTGCCTCGCCGACCGGCCAGTTTTCCGGCAGCCTGTGCTTCGCAGCAACGCGCAGATAGAGGCTGATGAACGATATCTTCCCATCGGTCGCGGCAAAATGTCCGCCTCCGGGTTCGGCCAGCATGCTCAATGCGGTTAGGGGGTGGTCCGCGCGCTGCTTCAGGCCCTCTCCGGCCCTGCTGAAGGCCGATTCGAACTCTCCCATCGTAACAAGGCCGGGGATTCCATCGACATGGCGATCCCCCCAGTCCGGCGTGTTGACATCCTTGTAATAGGGCCACTGCCCACTAACCGAAATGGCCGCGAGGATCCGTTCCGGCGCCCACGCCGCCCAATTCCACGGCGAACTGGCGGCGGCCGAATGCCCCAAAGGCACCACCGGCACCAGCGGAAGTTCGGCATACCCCGATTCATCCGCCAGCGCCTTGAGCATTTCATCGAACTTTCCGGCTGAGCCGCGGTCGAAGCGGAAAAACAGATCGATGGCCGGCGTGATCCAAATGACGGCGAAATCAAGATCGGCTAGGGCCTTGCGGAAGACGGGGTGCTCAAAGATCTGCTCCTCCTCCATGTTGTGCTGGCCGATCACCACGCCGCGCAGGCGTCGGCACGCGGGCGGGATCCACAGGAACGCGCGCGGGTGGTCGTTGGTCTCCGAAGAAACCACCGAAGCCACCTGCACCGACCATTGCCAGTCCGGTTTTGGGGTGGTCGTACGGTTGTCGCTATCCGCCGCAGGTGCGTGGGAGGTTAGAAACAGGATTGCCGTCAGCGGCGGAATGATTTCGCGGAGTCGGATCATGGGATGAGTTGCGCGTGCGGATGCCTGGTAACGCCACCTCAGTCGCCAACCGGATGGGATGACGGACGTGGTGGGATCGGGGCATGGGTCCATGGATGGGGAAGGAGAATCGAACACAATCAGAGCAAAACCGGCACGGATTGGAAACGCGAATCCCGCAGCGGGCGGAAGAGTGCCAGTTGGGGGGATGCTTGGCCAGATGACGCGAGGAAGGGAATCACAGTGCTGTTTTAACTGGAAAACTGGGGGGGAGAAGAATCAAGACACCAGAGACCAGAGACCAGAGATCAGAGATCAGGAGGCGGGAGATCGGAACACCCTTTGGCTCGACGTGGGCTCAGGATGCCGGTAGGTTGCGGTCTGGAAGGAGTGCCGGAATCGACTAAGGGCACTTCCCATTGAGGGATATTGAACCAACTAGCAAAACGCCATGAGACGTCTCGTGATAATCGCCGATAATGAACCCGAAGTGAAGCACCTCTGGAACTCGTGGGAGGTGGCGTCCGGCCGCATCGAAGGGGACACCCTGACGATCAGGATGCGCAACAAGTCCACCTTGGTCGTCCAGGCGATAGATCCGCAGATGGTCGCGGACATTGTGCTGTCCCATGATCCTTCCGCCGAGATCGTGAAGGGTAAGCTCGGTATCAGGAGCGTCGTTTACACGGAGCACACCGAAGACAAGGCCGATGCAAAGGCGCAGCTCCTCAAAGCCCTGAAAACACTGCTCGACGAGATCGACAACTAGCCCAGTTCCGGAGGGATGTTTTCGAAATGAAATAGCGGGTTTCCAGGTGATCTTTGGCGGTGGGGCGTCATTGTCGCGGCGCGCCTTTGGATTTGCGCCTCGTTCGTGGCGGGTCATTTTTTTCACCTGCGGGGTTGCGTTCGGGCGGAAATCGGCTAAACGGGGCGCGTGATGAAATTTCAAATCCTGATGCTGGCGCTGGTGGGCGGGTTGTTCATTTCCTGTGAACGCCACGAATTCGACGGTCCCAACGGCACCAAACGGCTCAACGAACCGCATGGCCACGGCGCGCATGCCGGGGAAGCCGCGCACGGCGCGGACGCCGGCCACGGTGACAATCACGAGAAGGACAAGGAAGCCCATTGACCGCCAATGGGCTCCGGCCGGAGGTTATTCCGCCGGAAGAATGAGACGCGCTACGGTTCCTCCACCGTCCGCGGGCTCCAGCGCGATGGAGCCGCCGTGAAGGTCCGTCGCTTCGCGCACCAGGGTGAGGCCAAGGCCGGTGCCCTTGCGCCCCGCCGAGTGGTGGCGCAGCGAGTAAAACCGCTCGAAAACGCGCTCCCGCGCGAAATCGGGGATGCCAGGTCCGCGGTCGCGGATGGTCAGTTCGATCCGGCGGTTTTCGTCGCGGAGTTCGATGGAAACGGTGGTGTCCGGCGGCGAGAAGTCGATGGCGTTTTCCAGCAGATTGGTGACCGCCGCGCGGAGGATGAAGGAATCGCCCTGAAGGCTTGCGGGTGTGGGTGGGGGATCGTAGGCCAGATTCACGCGGCCGATTTCCGCCAGGGGCCGGGCTTGATCGACCGCAGTGGCGACGATGGCGGAAAAGTCCACTTCGGTCCGGGTTTCGAGACGGGTGAGGGACTCGATGGCGGAAAGCTCTAGCAACCGGTTGATGAGCCGCTCGCTGCGGGCGGTCTCGGCGCGGATGTTTCCGAGGAACCGCTTGCGGGTTTCCACCGGCATTTCCTCATCCAGCAGTTCCGCGGCCCCGCGGATCGCGGCGAGCGGGCTTTTCATCTCGTGGGTAAGGGTTTGGATGTAGCGCTCGGCGTAGCGCCGGCCCTCCAGCGCGTCACGCATGGAATCGAGCGCGTGGGCGAGGGTGTTGACCTCGCGGCCGATGCCGATCTTGGGTTTTGGCGGGCGCTCGCCGCGTTCGATGGCGCGGGCGTATTCGGTGATATTGCCGATCGGCCGGAACAGCCAGAGAAACACGGCGGCGATGAGAAACAGGATGCCGGCGCCGATCATTCCGCAGGCGGAATAGATGATCCGGCGGCGCTCGGCGATCAGCGGGCGCACGTCCTGCTGGGGCTTGAACACGGTGAGCACGCCGATGGGCTTTTCCGCGTCGCCGATCGGCGCGCCGACGTAGAGGATCGAGGAACCGGCGTCCTGCTTGTCGTTGCGGGTGCTGCGCGCGCCGTATTTTCCCGCCATGGTGAGTTTCACATCTCGCATGTCGGAGTAGTCCTCGCCCTCGCGCTGGCCGCCGTCGGAGTCGAATAGGACTCTTCCGGAGGCGTCGGTGACATAAAGATTCAGCCCGATGGTTTTTTTCACATGTTCGAAGATCCGGGCCTCGAAGCGGCGGCCATGCGCTCCATCGAACGCCGCGCGCAGTTGCTCGCCGCTGAAACGCTCCTCCCGCATCTCCGGCGTGACGATCTCCGCCAACAGATGCGCGGCATCCACCATCACCTCCTCGGTGGCCTGGAAAGTCTGCGGCTCCACCTCCGCCAGAAAATGCCTGGCCAACTGATAAAATCCCAGCGTGATGATGAACGCGATGAAAAACAACGTGACCCGAGTGAAGCGCATTTTTGGGGGTAAAAACTGAAAAACTGAAAAACTGAAAAACTGAAATGCTGAAATGCTGAAATGCTGAAATGCTGAAATGCTGAAATGCTGAAATGCTGAAATGCTGAAATGCTGAAATGCTGACTAATGACTAATGACTAATGACCATCACATACCCCAGTCCCCGGCGGGTTTGGATGGCTTCTTCGGCACCGGGACGAACGGCGCGCATTTTGGCGCGGATCGATTTGATATGCGCGTCGATCGTGCGGTCGGTGACCGCGCCGGGATCCTCCCACGCCTGGTCGAGCAGTTGGTCGCGGGTGAAAACGCGGCCGGGTTTTCCTAGCAAAACCAGCAGCAGTTTGTATTCGTGGGCGGTTAGGTCGAGCGGCGTGCCATGGCAGTGGACCCGCATCGAGGCGGGATCGTGGTGGAACGGCTGGGGAGATCCGTTGGAGGTGCCCGCCGGGGGAGGGGGGAGGGCGGTTCCCCCGGTCCGGCGCAGAATCGCACGCACGCGGGCCACGATTTCACGTGGCGAGAAGGGCTTGGTCACGTAGTCGTCGCCGCCGAGTTCGAGTCCCAGAATGCGGTCCATTTCGCCGTCGCGGGCGGTTAGAAAAAGGACCGGCACGCTGTGGCTGGCGCGCAACTGCCGACACACATCCAGCCCCGTCATGTCCGGCAGGCCGATGTCCAGCACCACCAGATCAAACGGCTGCCGGGCGAATGCCGCCAGGCCGTCGCCTCCGGTCAGCGCATGGGTAACCTCAAAACACTCGGTTTCCAGCGCATAGACCAGAGTGTCGGCGATGGCCGGTTCGTCTTCCACAAGCAGCACGCGTTGCATGGCGTGGATTCCAGCGGATCCGGATGAAATGCCAATGAAGAAACCGTGAAATCGCCCGCGGAGGTCGGAATTTCCGCCGGTTTGGAGGCGAATCCATTAAGTTTCGGACTACGCCGGATGCCCATGGCTCTAGGAAAAGGCACTTTTTTGTTCGAGAGAACATCTTTTTTCTTGCGCTCGGGCCGGAAATGGCGCAGATTTCGCCCGTCAACCAACCCCACATCACACCATGCCCGCAAAACCGACTCCCGAAGAATCCGCCGCCGAAAAGCTCGCCGAAGCCCGCAAGCGCAACCTCGACCTCGCCATTTCCTCAATCCAGAAAGAATTCGGCGAGGCCGCCATCATGCGGATGGGTGACGGCCACCGCGTGGATGTGGACGTGATCCCCACCGGCAACCTGCTGATCGACCGCGCGCTCGGTGTCGGCGGATTCCCCCGCGGCCGGATGGTGGAAGTCTTCGGCCCGGAATCGTCCGGCAAAACCACGCTTACCCTCACCGTGATCGCCCAGGCGCAGAAACGCGGCGGCATCGCGGCGTTCATCGACGTCGAGCACGCCCTCGATCCGCAATACGCCAAGAAGCTAGGGGTCAACATCGACGATCTGCTGGTTTCCCAACCGTCGTCCGGTGAGGAGGCCCTGCAAATCTGCGAGGCGCTGGTCCGCTCGAACGCGATCGACGTGATCGTGCTCGACTCGGTGGCCGCGTTGGTCACCAAGCAGGAACTCGACGGCGAAATCGGTGATTCCACC
Organism: Verrucomicrobiota bacterium; assembly: GCA_017301995.1. Classification (GTDB taxonomy): domain Bacteria; phylum Verrucomicrobiota; class Verrucomicrobiia; order Verrucomicrobiales; family Akkermansiaceae; genus Luteolibacter. The sequence goes on from JAFLEH010000002.1 coordinate 311,364, forward strand.
GTGGGTGCCCAAGCCCGCCTGATGAGCGCCGCCATGCGGAAACTGACCAGCCTGATCTCGAAGGCCCGCACCGTGTGCCTGTTCACCAACCAGATTCGCGAGAAAATCGGGGTGATGTTCGGCAATCCGGAAACCACTCCCGGCGGCCGCGCGCTGAAGTTCTTTTCCTCGCTGCGGATCGATATCCGCCGCATCGGCCAGATCAAGGCCACCGATGGAGCCGTCACCGGCAACCGCACCAAGATCAAGATCGTGAAGAACAAGGTGTCCCCGCCGTTCACCGAGGCGGAGTTCGACATCATGTACAACGAAGGGATTTCCTCCACCGGCTCGCTGCTGGATCTGGCTCTCGAACTCGAGGTGGTGCAGAAGCGCGGCTCGTGGTTCAGCTACAATGGCACCCAGCTCGCCCAGGGCCGCGATGCCGCAAAGGAACTTCTCAAGGGTGACGCCGCGCTCTACGCCGACATCGAGGCCAAGGTGCTCGAAGCGCTCGAGGCGAAGAAGAAATAGTGTCCACTCGCAATCTGCGGCGGCGCGTCGATGACCGCCGCCGCAAGCGAACCATCCGAAACTGTAGCGGCGCGTCTATGACCGCCGTACTTATACCATGAGGCCGGGAAATGCCATGGCAAAGCCAGTGCCGGAGGCTCACGCACGTTCACTCGTCCCCCGACACCCGCAGAGCGCTGCCACAAGCGAACCATCCGCAATTGGTGGCGGCGCGTCTGTGAGCCGCCGTGCCGCGTGACGCCTTGTGAGACTATCCGCACAATGGCGCCGACGGGAGGGAAGCCTTCAAAAAGACGTATAATTGTTAATATGTCTTGAGCAATTTTATCCGACCGCTCGTTGGATTGGACTGGAATCCTTAGCGACCGGATTGGCGGGGAATTTTCCGGATTTCGGGTTTGATGGCGGTTTTCATGACGACGTGTCGGCACCTCGCCCAAGTTATGTGAATGCGTCGGATTGTTGGGTTCGATAGAGTGTCAGTTCTTCTAACCAACATTCGGGTGTCGCGGCGATGCAGCCCTTGTTTGCGTAGGATTCGCGGAGCGTTCGGAAACCGCAGGGAAATGATGCGCCGCGTGGCTGGAACTGGGCTAACCGTGTCTCGATTGCGGTCGGCCGGCCCGCTCCGCCCGGCGGATTGTGGGTGCGAAATCGGCGATTTTGGGAAGGAACCGGGGGCGAAAGGAGCCAATCGGGGGTTGGCCGTGCCGAAAAGCCTCGCGGACACCCCGGAAAAACTAGGGATTTCGCGAATCCATCAGCGCGGAACCCTTGCGCCACAAGGGTTTCCGGCGACCGGAAAATCTCTTTCCTAGAGCCATCAAGGCTAGCGGCTGCGATGAAGTTTTTTCTTGGCTCATTCTAGCCATAGTGGCATGCTGGGTGAGCGCGATACCACATATTGTGTGTCGTTCGATTTTCATAACTTCCGCCCCAATCCCTAGCTTCCGAACATCTTCCAAACCCGATTTCCACGAACCATGACACCTCCAAGCACCCTCGAATTCGCCTCACGCCGCATGACCGATACCCTTCCAGAGACCGCCGACACCTCATGCGGCCTGTCGTTTGAAACCCAGTTCGCCACACCGGGGACCGATCCGTTTGAGGACACCGAGTGGGAATTCCGCACGGCGGCCATCACCGACGACTCCGGCAAGGCGATTTTCCGGCAGGAGAACGTGGAGGTGCCCAAGTCATGGAGCGAACTGGCCACCAAGATCGCGGTCTCGAAGTATTTCTACGGCGACATCTCCCGCGGCACCGATCCGAAAAACGGCGGTCGCGAAAGCTCGGTGCGGCAGTTGATACACCGCGTGACCCGTACCATCACCGATTGGGGCATCGCCGACGGATACTTCGCGGACAAGGAAAGCGCCGACGCGTTTTACGCCGACCTCACCTGGCTGTGCTTGCATCAGCACGGGGCGTTCAACTCGCCGGTGTGGTTCAATGTTGGGCTCCATCAGCAATACGGGATCGGCAAAAACGCCGGCGAGGGCACCTGGTATTTCGACCGCACCGAGAACAAGGTGAAGCGCGCGCCGACCCAATACCAATACCCGCAGGCCAGCGCCTGTTTCATCCAGAGCGTGAGCGACAACATGGAGGACATCATGCGCCTCGCGGCTTCCGAAGCGCTGCTCTTCAAATACGGCTCCGGCACCGGCTCGGACCTGTCCACCTTGCGCTCGACCCGTGAGAAACTCTCCGGCGGAGGCCGTCCGTCCGGCCCGCTCTCGTTCCTCCGCGTCTATGACCAGGTGGCGAACGTGGTGAAATCCGGCGGCAAAACCCGCCGCGCCGCCAAAATGAATACCCTCAAGGACTGGCATCCGGACATCGAGGAATTCATCGAGGCCAAAACGCTCGAGGAAAAGAAAGCCTGGGCGCTCATCGAGCAGGGCTACGACGGCTCCTACAACGGCGACGCCTATGGCTCCGTGATGTATCAGAACGAGAATCTGTCCGTCCGGGTTTCCGACGAGTTCATGAAAGCCGCCGTCGAAAACCGCGAATGGTGGACCAAACGCGTGGTTGACGGCCAACCCTGCGAAAAGAAAAACGCCCGCGAACTGCTGCGCAAGATCGCCGAGGGCACCCACATCTGCGGCGATCCCGGCATGCAGTTCGACACCACCATCCACGAGTGGCACACCTGCAAGGGCACCGGCCGCCAGAATTCCACCAACCCCTGCTCGGAATACCTGTTCCTCGACAACACCGCCTGCAACCTTTCCTCGCTCAACCTGATGCGCTTCAAACGCGCCGATGGCAGCTTCGACACCGACCGCTTCCGTTCCGCGGTTAGAATCTTCATCACCGCCCAGGAAATCCTGGTGGACAACGCCTCCTATCCGATCAAGTCGATCACCGAAAACTCCCACATTTTCCGCACCCTCGGCCTCGGCTACGCCAATCTCGGCGCGCTCATCATGAGCTACGGGCTCGGCTACGACAGCGAGGAAGGCCGCGCCCTCGCCGGCGCGATCACTTCGGTCATGACCGGACACGCCTACGCCTGCTCCGCCGAAATGGCCGCCGTGTTGGGGCCGTTCCAAGGCTACCGAAACACCCGCTGCTCCGGCGTTGAGAATCCGCCGATGGACACCAACGAGCCGTCCATGCTGGCGGTGATCCACAAGCACCAGTCTTCCATCGACCGCATCCCGGATGTGGCGCGTTCCGCCCACATCAAACAGGCGGCCCGCGAGGAATGGGCGCGCGCGCTCGAACTCGGCCGCCAGCACGGCTACCGCAACGCCCAGGTCACCGTGCTCGCCCCCACCGGCACCATCGGCTTCCTGATGGATTGCGACACCACCGGCATCGAGCCGGAAATCGCGCTGGTCAAATACAAGTTGCTCGCCGGCGGCGGCATGCTCAAAATTGTCAACCAAACGGTGGAACCGTCCCTGCGCAATCTCGGCTACAGCAATGCCGAAACGGCCGCCATCGTCTCACACATCGCCCAGTTCGACACCATCGAGGACATCGTGGACGAGCAGACCGGCGAAACGGTGGCCAGCGGGCTCAAACCCGAGCACCTTCCGGTGTTCGATTGCGCCTTCAAGGCGGCGCTCGGCAGCCGCAGCCTGCACTACCGCGCCCACATCAGGATGATGGCCGCCGCGCAGCCGTTCCTATCCGGTGCCATTTCCAAAACCGTCAACCTGCCCAACGAGGCCACGGTGGAGGACATCATGCAGACCTACATCGAGGCCTGGCAGCTCGGCCTCAAGGCGGTGGCGATCTATCGCGACGGATCGAAACGCAGCGCGCCGCTCAACACCAAGAAAACCGCCGACATGGGAGGCGATGCCGGAACCGCCGCGCCCGCGGCCGGTGCCGCGGAAATCCTCGAGTTCGGCAAACGCGTGGCCGCGCTCACCGCCGAAAACAAGGCGCTCGCCGCGCAACTCGACCTGCGCCAGCGCCGCAAGATGCCGGATACCCGCATGTCGCTGACCCACAAGTTCGAGATCGCCGGCCACGAGGGCTACATCACCGTCGGCCTCTATCCGGACGGACAGCCGGGCGAGCTTTTCGTCCAGATGTCCAAGGAAGGCAGCACCATCGGCGGACTGATGGATACCGTCGCCACCCTCACGTCGATCGCCCTGCAATATGGCGTGCCGCTTGAGCAGATGGTCCACAAGTTCGCCTATCAGCGCTTCGAACCCAGCGGATTCACCAAGAACATGGACATCCGCACCGCCACCAGCATCACCGACTACGTGTTCCGCTGGCTGGGCTGCGAATTCATCAAGGGCTACCGCGAGGCCACCTCGCCGGAATCCTATCAGGAGGAACTCCCCATGCCGGAAATCACCGAAATGGAGAAAGCCGCCGTCAACCGTCCGGTACCCGAACTGAGCATCGCCCACGAACCGTCCGCCCCGGCTCCCGCCCAGACCAAAGCCTCCCTGGCCGAGCGCGTCAAAGCCGCCATCGGCACCGGATTCATGGGCATCACTTGCTCGAACTGCGGATCTGACAAGGTCGTCCGCGCCGGCGCCTGCGGCTGCTGCACCCAATGCGGCACCAGCCAGGGGTGCAGTTGAGGTTAGTCCCAGTCCAAGTCGTGGCTGCCGCCGTGCGGCGGATCGAACCGGAGGCGGAATTCGTTCCACGAGCCAAGCTCGACGTATTCGCCGTCCAGAGTGAATGCGGAATCGTCCGGCGTTCCCTCCGTGATTCCGATCAACTCGGTTTCGTATTTCATCGCGCTTTCGGCGGCTTGGGCCGCGAGTTCCATGCCCTTTCTGAGGATTTGGGTGGCTTTGGATTGCGAGCCATCCGGCGGAGGAGGGGAGACCGTTCGGAGGCGGCGCATTTGGCATGGAAATCCCGTCACCTCCGCAGGAAAACCGAGTTCCACCAACTCCAGCAGCGGGCGATCGAAGGGCAGTCGGGGGCAGTGACACACTTCGTAGGTCGTTTCGCCGTGTCGGATGGTAAGCACGTCACATGTCCTGCCGCCCACCGTGCGGGCGTCCGGTTGGTTTGTTGCTAGAGCGTCCGGCAGCGGGCGCGGGAGATAGGCGAAGAACGTGCCGACATGCCGCCACAGGAGCGGCCTGGTTCCCGGGAGATCCAATGCCACATCGGGTAGTCCGATGATCGAACCCGCGGCCAGGGCCTGGTACTCCGCCAGGGGCATTCGGACAAAGAACTTCCCCGCCAATCCGCTGCGATAGAGCACCACATTGCCGTGGGAGACATCGCAGATGATTCCGGCCCTCGCTTTTCCCAACTCCGCGAGTCTTCCAAGTGGTGCGACGGGGATCGCCTCCCGGCGGATCCTGCCTTTGGCGATCGTGTAGGTGATTTCCGAGTCATTCAACAGCAAGTCGCGCTGTTCCTTCGCCTTGATCACTCCCTCGAAAAATGGGCCGGTGCTATTGGCCGCCAAGGGGCCGGGTGCGGACGGCGATCCAACATAGGACTTGTCGCCATCGCATCCGGTTCCCGACAGGGCAACGAAAACACCAAGTGTGAGAGCGATCCCGTTGAATTTGTGGAACAGCCGGATCATGGGAGACATTCGATGGGTGAATTTCCATCCATTTGGCAGACCTGGGGTTCTTGCGGTGGTTTTTTCGGCCGGGGAAGGGATTGGGGAACCACGCTCTCACGAGCGCGGCCACGTGGGATCCGCTAGTCCGGTTTTGTGATGACCGCGAGGACCGGTCGATGGTCGGAGGCAGTGGATTCGGCGATTACGGTGGCCTGGCCGATGGCCCGGAGGCCCCGCACGATATGGTAGTCGATCTCGATTTCCGGTTTGTTCGCGGGGTGGGTGAGCGAGGGGGCGGCCTTCGGGATGACGGTCCACGGGGCTTGGGCGAAGTTGGCGAGGGTGCGGGAGTCGGGTTTCGCGTTGAAATCGCCGGCCAGCACGACCGGGTGGGGGGTGGCCAGCAGGGCGGCCGCGCAGACCTGGGCCTGGGCGTTTTGGCGGGCTTCGTCCTCGAAGTCGAGGTGGACGGACGCGATGGTGATTTTTCCGACGGGTGTTTCGGTGACGGCGGAGACCGCGATCCGGGGTTCTCCCTGGCTGGGCAGGGGATGGATTTTCAAATCGGCCAGATCGGTGCGGGAGAGGATGGCTTGGCCGTATTCGCCGCCCTGGAGGTCCATGGCTTTGCCGAAAACCACCTTCATCTGCGTGAGGCGGGCGATTTCCGCCGATTGGTCGGTATTCCCGCTGCGGGTGCAGTTTTTATCAACCTCCTGAAGCAGAACCAGGTCGGGGTGCTGGTCGGTGATGACTTTGGCGATGCGTTCCAGATCGAGTTTTCCGTCCATACCGACGCCGTGGTGGATATTCCAGGTGAGAACGCGGATTTCCTTGGCGGGCTCGGCCGCGAGTAGCGGGAGGCAGCCGGGAAGGAGGCAGAGGAACGGACGGAACAAACCCATACGCCGAACCTACGCCGGAACGGGCGCGGATATTTCGCTGTTTTTTTTTCCGCATGCGCGCTAGAAAGGTGCCCGCCAACCCGTTTAACCGCCATGCCACGCGTAACCATCACCGTTCCGGACCGTACTCCGCAACCCTACAAGTTCCAGCTCGACCGCCAGCTTGTGTCGATCGGCCGCGGAAGTGTCAACGATATCGCCATCGACTGTGGGTCGGTATCCGTCAAACACGCCGAAATGGCGCGTGTCGAGGGAGGCTACGAACTGCGCGACCTCGCGTCCACCAACGGGACCAAGCTCGACGGCGAGCGCCGCGAGGTGATCCAGCTCCGCAACGGGCTGTCGGTGAAACTCGGCGATGTGTCGTTTGATTTCCAATTGAGCGAGGAGGAACGCGAGGCGCTTTCGAGGGAGAAGCCGTTTGAGGAATCGCCGATCGTGCGTGAGGAGGAAAAGGAAGGCGAAGCGGAAGAAAAACCGAAGCAGGTCCGCCGGGCCGCGCCTCGCAAGCCGGTGGTGGTGGACACTTCCGAGGGTGGCGGCGGGTTCCTGATGTTCCTGCTTTTCCTGTTGTTCGCGGGTATCGCGTTTTTCGCCGGGCTTTCGATCCGTTACTACAAGGACACGGGTGGCAGTTTGTTTGAGGCCATCCAGACCCGGAGCAAGACGCTGAAGTCCAATCAGGATGCGGCCAAGTCCGTGCCCACTCCGGCGGATCCGGCTGCGGCTCCCGTCCCTGCGCCTGTTCCGACACCAACGCCTGTTCCGACACCAGCACCCGCCCCCGTTCCCGTTCCGGCACCGGAGCCTGTGCCTGCTCCCGCACCAGCGCCGGTTCCTGCTCCGGCACCGGAACCCGCTCCCGTGCCAGCACCCGCCCCCGCTCCGGTTCCAACTCCTGAGCCCGCTCCCGCGCCTGCTCCGGCTCCGGCACCCGTGCCCGGACAATGATGATGGTTTTGGAATCGCAGGATTGAGGTGGATTTAGCCCAACGTGGGGCTCTGACAAAGGTGGCGCGCTCTCGATGAGAGCGCAGGAGAGTGAATGGAGAATGACCGATTGGGCGCGCCTCTCATTCTCACCTCATTCGCGTGCGGCCCCGGCGGTGCCGCGCTACCTTGCATCCCATTCGCTCTCGCAAAGTTGGGGCGCTGCCTTTGCGGCTCCGGCGGATCAGAGTTTGCCCACTTTCCAGTATTTGGCGTGGGACCCTCCGGTGGGCAGGACGATTTCGGAAACGGCGGTGCTGGCGGTTAGAGTGGTGGCGGGTTGCCAGGATTTGAGGTCGGTGGATTCGAGAATCTGATAGACGGTGCCCGGATTGGATTCCCAACGGAGCAGGAAACCCTGTTCAGTTAGACCGGAGGCCATCATCCGCGGGGCGGCGCTGTTCTGGTGGATGACGCCGATTGCCTCCAGATCGAACCCTCCCGAGCCGGTGGTGGGAGTGGGGTCGTAGATCGGGCGACTGGCGGAATCCTTGGTAGCGCCATCGCCGATGATATCAACGATCCGGATGAAACGGACGTGCTGTTTGTCCAGCAAGGGCGAATCCGGCAGCGACGCCAGATCGAACGGCGTGCCGAACCCCGCGCGGTACTTTCCGGCGAATCCGTCGATCTCCGTGGGTTCAACCTCGCCGAACGGACCGACCGGTGATGTGGTTAGGGAAACGGTGGGAAAACGGAAATAGTGGACACCATCGCTGGAGACCTCGACGAACGCCAGTTCGAGAAACCAGTCGCTGATGGAATTTTCGAACACCGCGAAATCCGCGCCGGGAGCGTCGCGGACCGGGTCCGGGAAGGTCAGCGTGATGCGGCCGCCGTTGCCGAGGCAGACGATGTCATAGACCGAACCACTGGCCGGGCCGAGGGCCTTTGCCGGGGTTTGCCAGATCGCGTCCACGGCGGATCCCGGCTGATAGTCGGTATGGCCGGCCGCCCACGCGACGAACAGCGGGGAATCCATCGGGATGGCGGTGGTGCCGGGCATGCCGGCGGCGTCCGGATAGGCCGCAGCCGCCGGTTGGGAGGCGAGGATGGCGATCGCAACAAGATGGATGTTAGAACGCATGGCGGATGCCGAACTGGAATTGGCGGCCGGCGGCGGGATACCACAGGCCGGAGTATTTGAGGGTGGCGTAGCGTTCGTCCCACAGGTTCGCCACGCGGAAGTAGCAGGAGAAATTTTCGTTAGGCCGCCAGGTGAGCAGCAGGTTCATCACCGCGAACGAGGGCAGATCGGGCTGGGTGTTGTTGAAGTCGTTGCCCTCGATGCAGGAACTCTGCCATTGGTGCTCGACCCCGACCCCCAACCAGTTCCAAGGGCGGTATTCGAGCAGCGTGCTCAACTGGTGGGCGGGCACCAGCGGGATGCGGCCGCCATCGTAAGTGCCTTCGGTGAAGCGCGCGTCCACTCCGGCGTAGCGGACGGTGGCCGACCACTGGTCCGCCTGATAGGCCGCCTCGATTTCGCCGCCCAGGCGGCGGGTGTCGGCGAGGTTCACGTTGAGGTTTTGGGTATAGTCGTAGGCGATTTCCCCGTTGAGATACTGGGCGAAGGCGTTGGCCCGCAGCCGCCACGGGCCGCGGGTCCATTCGGCCCCGAGTTCCAGATTGTGGCCGGTTTCCGCGTGGAGTTGGTCGTTGAACGGCTGCGAAAGCGGAAACCCCTGATAGGAAGCGATCTCGTCGATCGAGGGCAGCCGATAGAGCCGGTCATAACGCAGCCATGCGGTTAGATCGGCGCCGGGTTCCCACTTTCCGCCGAGCTGGAACGCGGTGTTGGTTTCGTCGGAGGAGCGGTCGAAGTTGAGCGTGGGATCGGCGGGTCGGCGGATGTTGCGCGCCGAGGCGTCGAGTGCGGACCACGCCGTTCTAACCGCCGCGTTGAGATGCCAGTCCTGCCAGGGTTCCCATTCGCCCGCCGCGAACAGGCTGAGCACCGTGCGGGTGAGATCGGCGGAGCCGGTGGCCCGCAGCCGCGCCATTTCGCGGTAGTTCGTGACGTCCAGCCAATCGGCGCGCAGCGCGAGTCCCTCCTCCGTGCTCCAGCCGCCGCCGGATTGCCGCAGAGTGGGGGAAAACGTCAGCGTGCTGAGGGTGTTGTCGGCGTGATAGCCGGGTCCCATGTTCCACTCCAGATCGCGGGATTGCCAACTGGCTGGCAGTTCGAGCGAGCCGAGCGCGCCGGTTTCCAGTGTGGCTCCAAAATCCGCTCTAACCGTCTCCTGCGAGCTGCCGTATTGGTCGGCGAACGGTCCCGAATAGACCGACTGCCGCGGTTTGGTTAGATACTGCGTGGTGGTCAGCGGCCCGGGAAACCGTCCGTCCTGGGTGCCCCAGGAAAGCGCGCCGCTGAGTTCCAACAATGGCGAAATCCGGTGGCTCCATCCGGCGGCGATGGTTTCGGTTTCCGATGCGGAATTGTCGCGCCAGCCATCGGTTTGATTGAACTCGGCGTCGAGCGTGAGCTTGTGGCCGTCGCGGTTCATCGCCTGGCTTACTCTTGTTAGCAACCATCCATCCGATCCTGTCGCGAGTTCGATGCCCAGGGTTGGCTCGTTGGTCGGTTGTTTGGTCACGATGTTGATCACACCGCCGACCGCCTGATCGCCGAAGCGCGCGGTTTGGCTGCCGCGGAGGATTTCCACGCGGGCCACGCGGGCCAGCGGGATTTCCTGGAGATTCGCGGCAGCCATGTCCGGGCGGTTGATCGGTTTTCCATCGATCAGAACAAGCGTGCGGCTGGCGGAATTCTCGCCGAACCCGCGCATGCTGATTGAACCGCGGGACGGGTCGCCGGTGGGGCTTGTCAGACGAAGTCCGCCGCGGGTTTCCAACAGCTCGCCGAGCGAGCGCGAACCGGACTCCGCCACCTGCTTTTCATCGATCACCGTGGCGTTGCCGGAGAAATGCTCCGGCAACACCGAACCGCGGAGCGCCGTCACCACCAGCGGTGGCATTTCCCGGTCGGTTTCCGCCCGGAGTGGGGCGGTTCCCGGACCGAGGGCTGCCAGCGCGAAGGCGGTGAGCGGCAGGCGGGTCATTTTGATAGGTATCGGACGATGGCTTGATTCGTGCGATGTCCGCGGCTGCGGCGGAGCAATCCGAGACCGCCGAGTGCGGCCAGGCCGAGCGCCGACGATTCCGGCACCGCGAGATTGTCCATGGCAAAGTAGGAAGGAGTGTTCATCCCGAACATGCCGTTGTCGGATGAACTCATGGTGAAGCGGATCTCATCCACGGTGCCGAGGGCGGAGAAATCGACGTGCGTCCACGTGTTGAGAATATAGTCCTGCGAGTTGTCGGCAAAGCGGTAGTCCGCCAGGTAGATCGTGGTGTTGGCGGTGGCAAGGTTATTGAAGTAACCGGTGATGGTGAGCAGCAGATAGTCCGGATCATTGCCGGTATCGCCGCCGAATTTCTTGCTGACGCCCGGGGTTCCGTTCAGCATGTCCAGAGCGGGGTAGGTGATGTTGGTGAAATCCGCACCGAGTCCGGTCATGCTGGTGGCGGTCATGAAGGAGATCCGGGTGCCTTCCGGATTGAAAAACGCATCCACATATCCGACCGCGAAGTTGGCCGAGCCTCCCGCACCGCTTCCGGCGTAGGAGCTGTATTGGTTTCCGTAGCCGGTGGTGACGGTGTCGGTTTTGTTGGAGACGGCGAAGCCGCTCCACGAGGTCACTCCGCCGCCCCAGTCGGTGAAACTGTTCGAGTGGGTGACTCCCGCGGCGGAGTAGGGGGTGTTGTTGATGTAGCCCTGGCCGCCGAGGTTCGCATCCTCGTAGGTGATGGTGGTTGCGGCGTGGGCGGAGACGGACAATGCCGCGGCAAGCGCGGCCCGGCAGGTGTTGTATCGGATCATGATGTGTGTTGTGGTGTCAGGTTCTAACCGAGCCATGAGAACCAGCACCGGTCACCGGGATTTCACCCCCGAATTTCCGATCCCGATCTCGTCACCCCTCTTTCGCGGAAGGGCCATGTCACACCGGGCACCTCGGCAGTGCCGGCGAGGACGAGCGTTGCGGGCGAAGTATTCGGGCTTCCGGCTATGGCGGAGACTTGGTTAGAGTCCTCGCCGCCGCCCTTCCGCCTTCACCCCTCCTGCCCTTTGGGGACACACGAGGGATTGGGATGTGGAGTGGCGTCGCCGGTTACCGCTGCGCGACAGCTCCGGAGTTTCACCGGATTCCATGCGCCCGTAACAGGTCATCGGGATTGAGAGTGGCGTTCGTCCGGCCGACCGGCAAGGAAAATTTTCCCGTCGGGTGAAATTGCGGTACATCCGGGGACATGGGCATGCTGGCTGGGGCCGGCGGGCGGGGCCGGATTGCCGCAATTCCGCACGAAATCGGGCGGAAGTCTTGACGTTGCGGGCGCGGAGGGCTATCGGTCCGGTGTGTCACCGACTCATTTCAGTGTCGTATTTTCCCTTGTGTTGACCGGTTTTGGCGCCGCCCAGACCTGGCAGCGCGAGACTGTGGATTTCGCGGCGATCCAAAGCCGGGCGAAGGATTTGGCGAACAAACCCTACGAAGCGCCGGATTCCTCAAAGTTGCCGGACTGGATGAAGCAGCTCACCTACGACCAATACCGCGACATCCGGTTCAATCCGGATCTCGCGTTGTGGAGTGGCGACGAAAGCCCTTTCCGCGCGATGTTTTTCCATCCGGGCTATCTTTTCCGCGAGCCGGTGGGGATCAACGAGTTCACCGCCACGCATGTCCAGCGCGTCCGCTCGACGGACGGATTCTTCAACTATGGAAAGCTGGTGGCCGACCGCGGCGATTTTCCGACCGACTGCGGGTTCGCCGGGTTCAAGCTGCTGGCGAGCATGAACAATCCGTCGGTGATCGATGAGATGATCGTGCTTCAGGGAGCGAGTTACTGGCGGGCGCTCGGCAAGGGGCAGCGCTACGGGCTATCCTCCCGTGGTCTGGCGGTGGACACCGGGGTGGAAGGCGGTGAGGAGGAGTTCCCGCTGTTCCGGGAGTTTTGGTTGGGTAAACCCGCGAAGGGTGACACGGCCGCGACGTTCTACGCGTTGTTGGATGGACCGTCCTACTGCGGCGCCTACGCGTTTCGGGTCGAGCCCGGCGCCGACACGATGGTCACGGTCAACGCGGTTCTGTTCGCCCGCAAGGCGGTGCGGCGGTTAGGGATCGCGCCGATGTCCAGCATGTTCTGGTTCGGTGAAAACTCGCGGCGCCGGTTTGACGACTACCGGCCCGAGGTTCACGACTCCGACGGCCTGGTGATCCGGACCGGTTCCGGCGAGCGGATCTGGCGGCCGCTGGTCAATGACACGGGGCGGCTGGAGTTCAGCTTCTTCAAGATGGACAAGTGCGAGGGTTTCGGGCTGCTGCAGCGTGACAGGCGCTTCGCGGCATTCGAGGATGGCGAGGCGGATTATCATCTGCGGCCGTCGTTGTGGATAGAGCCGACTTCCGACTGGGGTGCCGGGCGTGTTGTTCTGATGGAGATTCCCACCGAAAACGAATTGTCGGATAACGTGGTGGCGTTGTGGGAACCCGCGACGACCCCCCAGCCGGGTGATCGCGTGGAGTTTTCCTATCGCCAGCACTGGACGATGGCGGACAATCCGTCGCAGGCCGCCGCGCGGGTGGTGGCGACCCGCACGGGTGTCCACAAATGGCAGCCGGAACAGCGCACGGTGATCGTTGAGTTTGCCGGCGACGCGCTGGACAAGCTCGACGAAAAGCAGCCGGAGCCGCTGGTGGAAATGTTGGGCGAGGCCGCGGCAAAGGCGAAGATCCAGGGTGTGGCGGTGCAGCGGATGGAACCCGGCCATTGGCGGCTGGCATTCCAGATCGCTCCCGCCGCCGAGGGCGGCAAACTCGCGGACGTTGGACCGCTCGAGCTGCGTGCCTGTCTGAAACACGGTGAAGATTATCTAACTGAAACATGGTCGTATCGTATCATCCCCTAGAGACGCCCACACCGCTGAGCGAAGCGGAGCTTGAGGAGTGGGAAGAGGCCTACGCGGCCGTGGAGGCGTATTTCCAGGCGCTCCGGATCAAGAACCGCCTGTTGGTGGCGGAGTTGGTCCGCAAGGTGCTGTGGCGGGCGTCGGAGCGCAGGGCGAAGGAACCGAAATGTTCGGCGCGCGAGTTGGCGGTGGAAGAGGCGCTGGCGGAAATCGCGGCTTGGACGCAAACCGTGTTGGACGAACCGCTGGAGCACAGCCGGATGGCGGCTCGCGGTCGGCTGGCGCTGCTGTTGACCGGCATGCCCGACAAATGGCAGGGCGTGTTTCTAACGCCGCCGCCGTGGCCGCCGGCGTTTGTCGAGGCGATGCGCAGCGCCTATCTGGCGTCGGCGCCGAATTTTGCCGGGCTGCCGATGGTGGCGCGGCCGCTGGAGCTGAACGTGTTCGGCAGCGGCGCGGCGCAGTGGTGGGATACCATGGATCGCCGGCCCATCATGCGGATCATGTTCACCCTGGTGCTGCTGGCGGTGGTCGCGGCGGCCGTTTGGTCCATCTATTTCTAACATCATGGATAGCATTCACGCCCACGCTCCCGAACCCTGCCGCCCGTTTTACGGGAGAATCCGGCGGTTTTTGCGGCGGTTGGTGTTCTTCACCAGCGTGGTGGTGGTCAACGTGGCGGCCACGTTCTGGCTGTGGGACCTTTTCTGGCGGATGGGCCTGCACCGGGCGCACTACGTGCTGCTGCTGGTGTTTTTCGTGCTCAATGGCCTGCTGGTGCTCGGGTCCTTCCATGCGATCTTCGGCGCGTTCGACATGCTGCTGGGCCGCAAGCGCTCGGTCCGGATCACCAAGCTGGCCGACGGTCTAACTGACCCGCTGGTCAAACGGTTCGCCGTGGTGATGCCGATCTACAACGAGGACGCGGTGAAGATTTGCGCGCGGATCGAGGCGATCCACCGCTCGATCGAGGCCACCGGCCAGATCGCGTCCTTCGATTTCTTCATCCTCAGCGATACCCGCGACCTCGATCTGTGGGTGGTGGAGGAAACCGCTTGGACCAACCTGTGCCGGCGGTTGGACGGATTCGGCCGGATCTACTACCGGCGTCGTAAGACCAATGAGAACCGCAAGGCCGGCAACATAGGCGACTTCGTCCGCACCTGGGGCGGCGGCTACGAGGGCATGCTGGTGCTGGACGCCGACAGCCTGATGGACGGCGCGGACATCGTGAAGATGGCGCGGGTGATGGAGGCCTATCCGCGGCTCGGGATTCTGCAAACCCCGCCGCGGCTGATTCGCGGGGTGTCGGTGTTCACCCGGCTCCAACAGTTCGCGATGCGGCTTTACGGACCGCTGTTCATCCGGGGATTGAATTTCTGGCAGCTCGATGGCGGCAGCTACTGGGGCCATAACGCGCTGATCCGAATGGCGCCGTTTTCCGAATTCTGCGAACTGCCCGCGCTGCCGGGGCGGGAGCCGTTCGGCGGACGCATTCTGAGTCATGATTTCGTGGAAGCCGCGCTGATGGTCCGCGAGGGCTGGGAGGTGTGGCTCGCGTGGGACATCGAGGGCACCTACGAGGAGGCCCCGCCGACGCTGATCGACCACCTCAAGCGCGACCGCCGCTGGTGCCAGGGGAATCTCCAGCATTTGTGGCTGATTTTCGCCCGCAAGCTGCCATTTTCGGTTAGGGTTCACCTGTTCATGGGCATCATGGCCTATCTGGCAAGCCCGATCTGGTTCCTGTTCCTGCTCCAAAGCACCTGGCTGGCGTGGGACCGCCGGGCCAGCGGGCTGAGCAGCATCTCGGTGCCGGGCTACGTGGCCAAGTGGTTCAAGCTCGACGATTTCATGCAGAGCCTGACGCTTTCCGTAACGATCATGGCGCTGCTGTTCCTACCGAAGATTCTCGCGGTGATCGGCGCGGTGCTCACGCCATCGATCCGCCGCTCCTTTGGCGGCGGTTTCCGGATCCTGTTTGGCGCGCTGTTTGAGACGGTGGTGTCGATGCTGCTGGCTCCCTGTGTGATGGTGGCGCACACCCTGATGGTGGCCAGCATTGTGGTCGGTAAAGCGGTGGGCTGGGGCACCCAGAGCCGGGAAACCGACGGCACCGCGTGGGTGGACGCGTTCCGGTTTCATGCGGCGCAAACCCTGTTGGGACTGGCATGGACCGCGTTGGCGATGAAGATCGGATTGGTCTTCGCCGCGTGGATGGCGCCGATTTTGCTAGGGTTGGTCTTGAGCGCGCCGGTTTCCGTGTGGACCAGCAGGGCGCGGTATGGCCGGGCGCTGGCTCGGCGCGGACTGCTCTCGATTCCCGAGGAAATCAACCCGCCGGAGGTGATCCGTCTGGCGGATTCCGCCACGGCGGCGGTGGATCCGGCGCTGGACGCCACCTGCGAAGGACGCCACGGGGTGATGGCGGCGGTAGTCGATCCCTATGTGAATGGGGTGCATGTTTCCCTGCTCGAACCCGCCGAGTTGACCGCCGCCCAGGAGGCGCTGGCGGAACGTTGTCTGGTGGAGGGGCCTTCCGCGCTTGACAAGAAGGAGCTTGCCGAGTTGCTCTATTTGGCACCGGCCATGCTGCGTCTCCATCGTGCCGTGTGGCTGCGGCCGGCGGACACCATCCACGCCGTCTGGACCCAGGCGGTGGAAAGCTATCGTCGCCGCCTCGAGGGCGCTCCCTCCGCTCCAAACTGATCTAACACAAAAAACCAACCCCACGAAACCATGCTCCAGATCAATCCGAATCTAGCCGACCTGGTGGCCGACGCCGCCGCCGGGCTGCGCGACCGCCTCAATGCCACCGCCTCCATCACCGCCGCCGCGCCCGGACGGGTCAATCTGATCGGCGAGCACATCGACTACTGTGACGGGTTTGTGATGCCGTTCGCGATCGACCGCTACATCGTGATCGCCGGATGCGCGAACGGAACCAAGGACGCCCGTGTGGCGACCGCGCTGGACGGTGAAATCGCCGTGTTTGACGTGAGCGTTCCGCAGCAGGAAGCCGCGCCGAAATGGAGCAACTACCTGCGCGGGGTCATCGCCGGATTCCAAGCGAAGGGCTATCACATTCCGGGGTTTGACGCTTATATCATTTCCTCGATTCCCGGAGGTGCCGGATTGTCTTCCAGCGCGGCTTTGGAATGCGCGATGGCCACGTTCCTCGAAGGTCTGTTGGATACCGTGATGGACACCCGCGAAAAGGCGCTGCTGTGCCAGAAGGCCGAGCACGATTTCGCCCACGTTCCGTGCGGCATCATGGACCAGTTCGCGTCCGCTTTCGGCAAGGCCAACCGGCTGGTGCTCATCGACTGCCAATCCGGTGAGCCGGAGTTGGTGCCGTTCGAAAACCCCGATCTAACCGTCATTATCGCCAACACCATGGTCCATCACGAATTGTCCGACGGCGGCTATGCGGCGCGGCGGAAACACACCGAGGACGGACTCGCGATCATCGGCAAGAAGTCCTGGCGCGAGGTCACCGAAAGCGACGTGACCGGGGCGTGGGATCGCTTGGGCGACCCCGTGAACCGCCGCTCGCGCCATGTGGTGGGCGAGATCGCTAGGACCCAGGCGGCCGCCACCGCGCTGGAGAAGAACGACTTCGGCTCGCTCGGGCCGTTGATGGCCGCCAGCCATGATTCGCTGCGCGACGACTTCGAGGTTTCCTGCAAGGAGTTGGACATCATGGTGGAGATCGCCCGCAACATCGGTTCGGTGGGCGGCGTGATCGGCGCGCGGATGACCGGCGGCGGATTCGGCGGATCCACGGTCACGCTTTGCCAATCCAGCAAGGCGGCCGAAATCGCGGCCACGCTTGCCGCCGAGTACATCGCGGCCACTGGAATCACCCCGCAGATTTTCGCCTCCCGCCCGTCCCAGGGCGCGCATCTGGTTTTCAAGTCCTGAACGGCAAACCGGAACGGAAACGATCCGGCTTCACCGCGCCAAGGCGCCGTCCCGCGGGACGCGCGCCTTTACGCTTCGCCGCTCTCCGGCTTGAGATAATAGAGCACGGACATCCGGACGGCGATGCCGTTTTCGACCTGGTCGTTGATGAGTGAGCGCTCGTAGTCCATCACGGCGTCGCAGAGTTCCACACCGCGGTTCACGGGGCCGGGGTGCATGATGTAGAGCCCGCGGTCGCGGATTTGTTGGAGACGGGTCTCGGTGACTCCGTAGAGCCGGTGGTATTCGCGCACCGAGGGGAAGTATTGGACGTCCTGCCGCTCCATCTGGACGCGCAGCAGATAGACGAAGTCCGGCCCCCAGGCCATCGCCTCGTCGTAGTTGGTGAAACGCCGGGTCTGCTCCGGTCCCACCCGCGGCACCAGTGTGCCGGGCCCCAGATAGGCCACTTCCACTCCGAGTTTCTTCAGCACCGTGCTGGTGGATCGCGCGACCCGGGAGTGGAGGATGTCGCCGACGATGAGGACTTTCCGACCCGCGGGTTCGGGGAATTTCTCCTTGATGGTGAACGCGTCTAACAATGCCTGCGTGGGATGCGCGTGGGCACCGTCGCCGGCATTGACCACGGATGCCTTGGTGAGCTTGGCGATCACCCCCGGCAAGCCGGAATTCCGGTGGCGCACGATGATGAAATCGGTGCGCATCGCCTGCAGCGTCTCGATGGTTTCCCTAACCGACTCGCCCTTGGTGATCGAGGAATGGGCGACGTCGAAGTTCACCACATCGGCGGAAAGCCGTTTGGCGGCGACCTCGAACGACGAGTGGGTGCGGGTGCTCGCCTCGTAGAAAAGCATGAGGACCGATTTGCCCTTGAGGGCGGGCACCTTTTTCACCGAGCGGGTGAAGAGTTCCTTGAAGGGGGCCGCCTGATCTAGCAGACGGTCGATTTCCCCGCGTTCGAGGGAGACGATGTCGAGGAGGTCTTTACGAGCCATGGCGGAGTTGGGGGAAGTAGTGGAGAACGGCGAACACGAGGGCGAAAAAGGCGGTGATGGCCACGAAGGCCGCGTGGTGGCGCGACTGGGTGCGCTTGAGCGCGATGTATCCCGCCAACGGGAGGGAGGCGACCGTTCCGGCAACCAGCAGATGGTACCCCTCGCTCATGGTCTGCCCGAGCTGATAGGACTCGGATAGGTTCGCCAGACCGCGGAGCAGGGTCGGGGCCGCCGCTCCGCCTATGGAAAGGACGTAGGCGAGCGCGAGAACCGGCTTGGACGCGGCCTGCGGGAGTTCGAAACCGCCTTCCTTGATCGCGGCGATCGCGCTTTGCCGGCGGATGGCCGCGAGTTCCTCCGGGGAGTGTCTGTGGTCTGGCAGCTTGGAGTTTGCGGGTGCGGTGGCGTGCCGCGGCGATGGTAACGGCTCGCGTTCGGAGCGCTTGAGCGATCGGATGGGCTTCGGTTCGTGTGATGCGGCCGGGGCATGGGCCGGAGGGTCCAGGTGGACGGCGGCAGGCTCGGGTTCCGGCACGGGTGGCGGCTCCGGCGGAGCAGGCTGGGCTGCCGGGTCGTGGCCCGGCACGCCAAGGGCGTCGCGGAGTTTTGCCAGTTCCTCGGGGCTCTTCTTGTGGGTGGGCAGGGTGCTCATGGGGAGGGTTTTTCTACAACCTCCACCGCATCCACACCGTCGGTCCCGGTTAGGGAGACGAGCACGTGGTCGAGGCGGTGGGTGTTCAATCGGATGCCTGTGTAGTCGGGTTGGATCGGCATTTCGCGATGGCCGCGATCGATCAGCACGGCGAGTTCGACCTTGGCCGGGCGACCGTAGTCCGCGAGAGCGTCGAGAGCGGCACGAATCGTCCGTCCGGTGAAAATCACGTCATCCACCAGAATCACATGCGCGCCCTCGACGGTGAAGGAGATTTCACTGCCCTGTAGCGTGGGGTTTTCGTGGAGATGCTCGAAGTCGTCGCGGTAGAGCGAAATGTCGAGGACGCCGAAACGAAGTTCCCGGTCGTCATCTTCCGCCAGCAGGGTGAGGACGCGTTCGGCCACTTCGTCGCCGCGGCGGCGGATGCCCACAAGAGAAATGGGAGCACCCGCGGTTTTGTCGCGGATCGATTGGGCGATCCGGGAGACTCCGGCGGCGATTTCGGCTTCGTTCAGGGTGAGAGGCATGTCGGTTTGTTTGGGTGTTAGGAATTGGTGAAATGGAGAATACCGATGTCGCGGCGGCGCTGCATGCCGTCGAAATGGATCCGGTCTGCCGCGGCATGGGCGGCGGTCACCGCGGTGGCCAGATCGGAACCGCCCGCCACTACGGCCAGCACACGGCCTCCGTGGGTCTCCCAAGAGCCGTCGGCGCCGATCCGGGTGCCGGCGTGATAGACCCTGGCGAGTGCGTTGTTTTCGATGCCTGAGATCCGGTCGCCGCTGCGGGACGATTCCGGATAGCCCGCCGAAGCGAGGATGACGCAGACGCTCCATCCGTTGTCGAAGTCGATCAGATCCTCGCGCAATTCTCCGTTTGCCCCGGCAAGGCAGAAGCCCGCCAGATCACCCCTGACGAGCGGCATCACGGCCTGGCATTCGGGATCGCCGAAACGGCAGTTGTACTCGATCACCTTCGGGCCGTCGGGCGTCAGCATCAGGCCGAAATACAGGAATCCGCGGTAGGGCAGGCCGTCGCTCCGCAAACCCGCCACCGTTGGGGCGACGATGTCCGCGGTGATCCGGTCCATGGTCTCGCGGGATACCAGATTGCGGCTTGCCACGGCTCCCATGCCGCCCGTGTTAGGCCCGGTGTCTCCCTCGCCGATCCGCTTGTAATCGCGAGCCGGAGTGAACACCAGATAGCGGTCATCGACGATGGCGGCGAACACCGAAACCTCAGGTCCGGTTAGGCAATCCTCGACCAACAATCTGCCGTCTCCGAACCGGCGTTGCGTGAATACTTCGTCCAGAAACTCCCGCGCCGACGCCTCGTCCGGGCAAACGGCCACACCTTTTCCGGCAGCGAGTCCGTCGAACTTCAGGACGGTCGGGTAACATCCGGCGATCGCGTCGATGGCCTCCGCATAGCCGCCACAGGCGGTCGCCTTGGCGGTGGGGATGCCGTGACGCACCAGAAACGCTTTGGCGAACTCTTTGCTGGCTTCCAATTGGGCGGATTCCTTGGGTGGCCCCCAACACGGGATCCCGGCGCCCGCGCACCGGTTGGCAAGCCCCTCGCCGGTGACCAGATAGCTTTCCTCGCCCGCCACACACAGGTCGATGCCATTTCCGCTCATCCATGCGATGAGCGAATCCAGCCCGTCGGCCGGGACCGGCTTGGCCAATTCGTGGATCGCCGCGCTTCCCGGGAAGCAAAACACCTCGTGGGCACCCGGTGATTCCACCAACGCCCTGACCAGCGCGTGCTCGCGCCCACCTTTGCCGACGACCAGAATTTTCATCCGCGCGTGATATGGCGGAAAAGCCGGCCTGACTCAACACCGAAAGTACCAACGAACGGAAAAACCCGGGAAAATCCGCCGCCGTCAGACCACGCCCCGAACGGGGGATTGAATTTTGGAAAGAATTGCCGGTCGGGTGAAAAAACCACCCCGGATTTCGGAAAATCTGTATTGACATCATCCCTACGCGGGCTACCTTTCCGGCGTTCGCTGTTTGTGAAGTGTGAGTTCCGAAAGAAAAGTGATCCCGCTTTTCGATTGGAAGCCGGCGCGTTGTGCGTTGGCAGGCATTTCCTGCATCGGATGCGATCAACCCGAAACCCCAAACTCGCATATCCCATGAAAACTCCCTTCCGCAAGTTCAGGCTGCGCTTTCCTCTCGGTCATCGCCGTGGTTTCGCGCTGGTCATCGTGCTCAGCATGATGATTCTCCTGACCTTGCTTGCCGTCGGCTTGCTTTCTCTCTCCTCGGTGAGCTTGCGCGCGTCCACACAGGGAAACGCCATGGCGCTCGCCCGTTCCAACGCCCGGTTGGCCATGCTTGTCGCGCTGGGTGAGTTGCAGAAAACCACGGGGACCGACCGGGCGATCACCGCGCCGGCCGCGGGGCTGGACAAGCGCTATCCGCTGGGGCTAACCGGCACCTGGACGGCTCGCGATCCCAAGCAGGAAACCCTCACCAAAGACGAAACCGATGCCAAGTTCCAGCGCTGGCTCGCGTCTTCTCCTCTCTACGATTCCGTCATTGACCCGCGCAAGCCCCCGGTAGCCACTCCCGGCAACACCGGCGTCGCGACGCTGTTGGGCAATGGCTCGCTCGGGAAACGCAAGGACCGGATGCAGGACGACCAGCGTATCGCGGTGCAGACGTCCCGCGTCGCGACCACCCGTCAGAGCGGCGGCTTCGCCTGGGCGGTGATCGATGAAAACGCAAAATCCCGTGTGGATCTCTACTTCGACGAGAAGTCGAAAAAAGCGTGGGACAACGTGGCGCGCGCCGGTTCCCCGCCGATCGATGGGCTTGGCATTCTGACCGGTTGGGAAAAATTCACCGTTAGTACCGAGAACAATGGCAAACTGGCGACCAACGCGACCGTTCCCATGACCACCCTGGT
Organism: Verrucomicrobiota bacterium; assembly: GCA_017301995.1. Taxonomy (GTDB): domain Bacteria; phylum Verrucomicrobiota; class Verrucomicrobiia; order Verrucomicrobiales; family Akkermansiaceae; genus Luteolibacter. The sequence goes on from JAFLEH010000002.1 coordinate 333,256, forward strand.
TTCCAAGGACGATTCGGCGATCTATGATCCGGATGTCACGGTGTATTCCAACTCGCTGATGACCGACCCGGTCAATGGCGGCCTGAAGAAGGACCTCAGCATGTTGAGTGCTCGCGCGCTCAATTCCACGGAAACGAACGCGCGCCTGTACAAATACGCCGGCGTGGTCACCGATAACGTTCCCTCGGATCCCTATCTCTCCCTTCTGACCAACTATCACAATCTCTACAAGCGCCTCGGTGTCCGTGATGGAACGCTCCGCCCCGGACCGATGCAGGTGGCGGCGAAACTGCCGTCGCGTCATACGCCCTACACGCCCGATGCCAGCGATCCCAAGAAAATCACCATTACCCGCGCCGCTCCCACTGAGCCATTGCTCACCCCTTCCGTCGTCCGGGTTGATATCATTTTCTCGATGATCACCCGCGAGACCCACGGCGGCTGGCGCAACCGCTACGGCACCGCCCGCCCCTATCTGCTGCACATGCAATACCTTCCGATCGTCACGCTCCACAACCCGTATAGTGTGCCGATCGTGTTCGAGGGCATGAAGGTCTCGTTCAAGAATCTGCCGGTCGGTTTCAACTTCAGGGTCGATGACCAACCGCTCAGCACCCGCCTCGTGGCCCTCAACCAGATGTATGTGAGTTACGCGGGGAATGATTCGGCCAGCAAGGATTTCGGCATCAATCTGAAGCCCTCGGCCACCAGCAGCGGCGGCACCACCCTGACGCTCGAGCCCGGCCAGACCAAGATTTTCGGAACGCCCAAAGTGCCTCCCACTTGGACTTGGTTCAACGAAAGCCCGGGATCTGGATCCGACGGAACTCATCTTTTCGACTGGCGCAACAACTACACCACTAACTTCGACATGGGCCCAACCATGATCACGCCTCCGCAAGGTGGGGGGGCCGGGTTCGATATCGACTGGATCAACCCGCAGCCGCTCCAAACCGCCAAGGGAACCGCGGTGGCGACAGGAAATGATGTTGGGATGGTCAGCCTTGTTGGTACGGAAAAGTTGGGCGTTCAGTTCGGTCCCTATATGTCATCGGCAAGCAACGGCTCGTTCAGCGTCTCGATCGATCTCCTCCGGGGCGGTTCGGAAGTGCGTGCGGGCGGGATCGAAGTGAAATATGGCGACCAGGCCCGGCTGAACGAAATTCTCGCGAAGGGCAAGTCCGTGCGGTTCCCGGACACCCGCAGTTTCCCGGAAACCTATCCGAAGCCGAACGTCGATCCCCCGATCTACACCAACACGATTTACGAAGGCGGAAACACCCCGATCAAGGACTACGTCAAATCGAAGCAGTTCATGATCTTCAGCCTCGCGGCAAAGACCACCCAGGAGTCCTTCATCCCCGCGCGGACCCTGCTCACCGGCAATCCATCCAACAATGTCGCGATCATCGACCTGACCAAGAACAAGGACCCGGAAGGCGGCGTGCCGCTGGAAATGGTGATGATGCCCATCCGCAACGGAAAGGCGGCGATCGAGGAAAACCGCGGCAATCAGGAAGGCTACTTCTTCGGCGGCAACGGCTCGCTCAACGGCACGCCGCGCGCCACGTTCTACGAGTTTCCGGTCATGCCGGCCGAGTCGCTGGCACAGTTCCGGCATGCCAATCTGGCGGGTTCCGGTTTCATGCCGTTCACGCTTTACACGGTGGGCGAGTCGTTCGCCCACCCGCAGATCGGCACGTCGGTCAGCCGCCAGACATGGACCGACCGCACGGTCATGCTCGATCATGCCTATCTGGCCAACCGCGCGTTGTGGGATACCTATTTCCTCTCCACCGTCGCCGACCAGAGCGGACCGCTGTTTTCGTCCACGAAAACCTTCAGCAAGGTTCTAACCGACTTCTTCGACGAGGGGATCGAACTGCCCAACCGGCGGTTCCAGCCCTATAACCGAGGATCGAATAAGACCCCTGAAAGCCTAAAGCAGACCGCATCCGGAAACCCGGCTTACGAGGAATTGGCGGCCTATCTGATCCTGAACGGCGGGTTTAACGTGAACTCGGCCTCGGTGGACGCGTGGAAGGCGGTTCTCGCCGCGCTGGATGAGGCCGAGATCGAAACCGTGCTCGGTGCCGAGTCGGCTTCCACCGGGCGCTATTCCCTGCTCCGCGTGCGCAGGCCTTCGGAAAAGGCCATTGATGGCGCGCCGATCGCCACCCGCCAGAACCGCTGGCAGGGGTACCGCAGGCTTACCCAAGGCCAGATCGACTCACTCGCGAAGGAAATCGTAAAGGAAGTCCGCGCGAGGGGGCCGTTCCTCTCTTTGGCGGACTTCGTCAACCGCGGATTCGGGCCGGAAAGCGAACTCACCGCGATGGGTGCGATCCAGGCCGCGATCGAGCGGACCGACATCAACAACGCGGTCAAGGTTGACGGAAAGGAATTGGCTGGCACGGATGTTTCGCTGAATGGTTACAAGTCGGTCACTTCCGGCATCGGCAACAACGCCGTTTATGCCCCGGGTATGGTTTCCCAAGGCGATGTGCTTTCGTTGATCGGCTCGCGGATCACCGTTCGCGGTGACACGTTCCGGATCCGCGGATATGGCGAGGCCCGCGACACTTCGGGCCGGCAGGTGCTTGCCAGCGCCTGGTGCGAAGCCGTCGTCCAGCGTGTGCCGGACTACGTCGATACGGCGGACAAGGCCACGGCGAAATTCGTTGACCTGAAAGCCGTGAACAAACGATTCGGACGCCGTTATGAAATCGTCGCGTTCCGCTGGCTGAGCCCGTCGGAAGTGTGATCGCCGCTTGACTGCCGCCGGGGAATCGCCACGCTCGCGCCGATGAGAACTTTTGCCAAACTGTTGGGTTGTCTGCTGTTGACCGGCCCGTTGTGGGCCCAGGAGGATGCCAAGTCCGTGAAATTCCGGGTGCTTTGCTTCGAGCATGTGAAGGAAACCCAGAAGGGATTCGTCATGGGCGGCGGGGGCGAGAAACTCGACGTGGATTTCTTCATTGGCGGCTTCGGACCGCAGATGACCGGACGATTCGCCGGAGGGAAGGTCCGCTTCTACAATGAGAAACCCGGAACGGATGGCAAGGTGGTCCGCACGGTCGTCGGAGAAGGAAATCTCGCGGATTCTCCCGTGCAGGTGTTCTTCCTCCTTCCGGAAACCAAGCAGGGCGGTCCGGTCTATCGCGTGTTGGCCTTCGACGACGAGGAGAAATCCTTTCCGATGGGGGCCACCCGCGTGATCAATCTGGCCCCCTTCCAGATCCGGCTCAATCTCGCCGGTAGCGACCTCGCTCCCATCAAACCCGGCGGCATGTCGGTTTATCCTCAGGTCAAGGTCGTGGACGAGTGGAACATGTACACCGCCCGGATCGACTTCTTCGCCAAGGAACAGTGGGTTCCGGTGGCGACCCAGTCCTGGAAGGCGAGCGACCGCAAGCGGGACTGGGTGATCACCCAAATGGACATGGCCACCAATTCCCCCGCCATTCGCCTGTATCAGGATATCCCGCCCTGGCGCGAGGAAGCGCTGCCCGTCGGTGGAGATTCCAAGAAAATCCCCTGAATCCTCGGAATTCCCCGGCGGTTCGCCTTTTCTCTCGTCAAACCCGCCGACCGGTGCTACGGTGCCGTCGCACGAAAATCGGAGTGTTCTTCCTAGTTGGCACGCCGTTTGCTTTACCCCAATCAACTCCGTCGGATTATGAAAAAAATCGAAGCAATTATCAAACCGTTCAAGCTGGAAGAAGTCAAGGAAGCCCTGGCTGACGCCGGTGTGCAGGGAATGACCGTCACCGAGGTCAAGGGATTCGGCCGGCAGAAAGGCCACACCGAGATCTACCGCGGCTCCGAATACACCGTTGATTTCCTCCCCAAAGTCAAAGTCGAAGTCGTCGTGGACGATGACGCCGCCGAAAAGATCGCTCAGGTGATCGTCAAAAGCGCCAACACCGGCAAGGTGGGAGACGGCAAGGTGTTCGTCTCCCCGGTCGAGCAGGCGATCCGCATCCGCACCGGGGAAACCGGCACATCATCGGTCCTCGGATGATCCAACCGTTGGCCTCAGGGATAATCCCCGGCGGGAAGGCGGTCCGCCGCCTTCTCGTCCGCCGTTGACCTTTGATGCCGTCCGCCCCACCGGATTCCCCGTTTTTCCGCTCGATTCAGCGGCTCAACCCGAAATCCGAAGACTGGGGTAGTTTGGATGCTCGATTTGCCACTGAGAGACTGAGGGCCACTGAGGAAACTGATTTTTTGGAGAAAAATGGGGAAGCACCGATTGATGAATGGGAAGGATTTCCCCATAATCAAAAATCACTTCAGTGGAATCAGTGGAATCAGTGATTTTCAGTTCCTCAGTGGAAAAATGGATGCACGGGTCATGCCAACTTCCGATTTCGGGTTCAATGGAGCCGCAATTTGACTTTCAAACTCGGATTTCGGGATGAAGGGCGAAGGTCGTTCTGACTTCGTGGTGCGACCGTCCGGATCAGTCTGGCCCGCGGATGGGAGGCCGCAGACTGCTCATTTCCGGGCGAAAACGGCGGTGGCACCGATTCATGGTCCCCGTTTGCATGCCGACGGCGGCGTCCCTATATGTTTCCGGAACTGGCGTGAAAAGTAGAACGGATCGCTGTAACCGACCGCGAGGGCCGCTTCGCTGACGTTGTGCTGGCCCTGTTGGAGCAACGCCATGGCATGTTGGAGCCGAAGCCGCGTCAGCAGCGCCATCGGCGGCAGGCCGCTTTGGGTCCGGCAGAGTTCGGTGAAATGAGGCGCGCTCAGACCGGCCTCGCGGGCGAGTTCCCCCAACGTCCACTGCCGGGACATGTCGTCGCGCATCAGCGCGAGCACCCGCAGCAACCGCCGCTCGGCCGGATGGGATCGCTCGCCCGAACGCCGCTGGTGGACTTTCACCAGCCCTAACAGCCGCGCGAACGCGGTTGATAGCCCGATCAGGGCGGCCTCGCCGAATCCATGCGTCACATGTCGGAAGGTGTCCTCAAACGCCTCGAATACCGCCTCCGGATCGTTCACCGCGGTCACTCTGGATGCCCCTCCAATTCCCAGGGCATCCAGATAGTCCCCGGCGCGCACCCCCCGGAAGTGGACCCAGAAAATCGTCCATGGAGAGCGGTCGTCGGCCCGGTAAAGGTGGGCCTGTTTCGGTGGGAGAAACAGAATCTCGCCAGGCCCGATCGTCCATTCCTTGCCGCCGGTTTGGCAGATCCCGGAACCCGCCATGCAGGCGATCAGAATGTGTTGCGGCGTGCCATGCGGGCGCTCGACGAAGTGGCCTCCAGCCGCAGCAAAGTGCCCGATGTGGGTCACGCACAAGTCGCGTGTGACGGACAGGCGGCCGGCCGCGGTGACCAGATGACGGGGCACGATCACCAGCCGTTGGCCGGGGAATCCCTCGGGACGTTTATCCGGGGTGGTATCGGACATGCCCGCAGGCTGATCGAAATCCGCAGAATGTCCATGCTTTTCCTCCGATGCTGCATGGCGGATTGGTGGAAATCCCGCTAATCTCCGGGCGGATCAGCCAAGCCTCATGAACATCAACCTTCAGGATATTGTCGTTTTCGCCGGGTTTTTCGCGGTGGTGATTGGTCTCAGCGTGTGGAAAAGCCGTCGTGCCGGGCGCGGTGAAGGAAGTTCGGATTTCTTTCTTGCCGGCCGCGGACTCACCTGGCCGTTGATCGGAATCTCCATTGTCGCGGCGAACATCTCCACCGAGCAAATGGTCGGCATGGCCGGCCAGGCGGCGGGTTCCACCGGACTCGCGGTGAGCTGCTGGCAATTGCTGGGCTCGGTGTTCATCGTGATCATCGCGATGACCCTGCTGCCGAAGTTCCTCCGCGCCGGGATCTACACCATGCCGGAGTATCTCGAGTACCGTTACAACACACTCACCCGTGGCATCATGGCTGTTCTAACCGTCGTCATTTACGCAGTGGTGATGCTGCCCGCCGTACTGTATTCCGGCGGGCTTACCCTCCGCGCGATAACCGGCATGAACCTCACCCAGGCGGTATGGCTGATAGGACTGATCGGCGCGGGGTATTCCACGGTCGGCGGATTGAAGGCCATCGCTTGGGCGGATCTGGTGCAGGGATTGGCGTTGCTGGCCGGCGGATTGCTCATCTTCGTGCTGGGGTTGGAAAAAGTGGGCGGATGGGACAAATTCGCCACCGTGAACGAGGCGAAGCTCCACATGGTGCTGCCGGCCAACAATGCCGATCTTCCCTGGACGGGCGTGGTCGGTGGCATGTGGATCGTGATGATCTACTATTGCGGACTCAACCAGTTCATCGTGCAGCGCAATCTGGCCGCCAAATCGCTGAAACACGGGCAACTCGGAATGATCTTCGCCGGCGGGTTGTGGCTGCTGGTGCCATTCGCCATCGTCATGCCGGGCCTGATGGCCCAGCAGTTGTTCGCCGACCGGCTCGGCAAGTCGGATGCGGCGTTTCCCGTGATGGTCACCCAGTTGATCCAGCCGGGTGTCCGCGGCTTCATCTACGCGGCCATCGCCGGGGCGGTGACCAGCACTTTGGCGTCGTTGCTCAATTCGGCATCGACCATTTCGACAATGGATGTCTATCGGAGGATGTTCCGGCCTCAGGCCACGGAAGGTTCCCTGGTGTGGCTCGGCAGAGGTCTAACGGTCGCGTTCGTGCTGGCCGGTTGCGCGATCGCCCCGATGCTGGATGATCCCAAATTCGGCGGCGTGTTCCAATACATCCAACAATTCCAAGGATACATTTGGCCGGGTGTCGTGGCGGCATTCGTGATGCCGTTCGTCCTGCCGCGCGTGCCGGGAGTGGCCGGGGTCGCGGCGCTGGTCACCGGGCCGCTGGCTTATGCCGCATTCCAGTTCACGGAAAAATCCGCCAAGAACCCTCTGGGGATCCATGAGATCCATTTCCTCCTTCAGGTTTTGCTGGCCTTCCTCATCGTCGCCGCGGTGATGGTTGCTCTAACCGCAATAATGCCGCGGAAGGAACCAAGCCGACTTCCGGTGCGCGAGGAAATCTCCCTGGAGACCGAACCGGTCGTAAAAATCGCCGGCGCCGCCGTCATCCTCGGAGTCATCGCGTTCTTCATCGCCTTCTGGTAAACCGATTTCAAAGCTGAAATTTCGAATTTCAAATCCCATTTCCATGTCTGTCACGGCCATTCTCGAACCACGCGTCATCCCGACCTATCCGGTCGGAAATCCGGAGAAAAACCCGGTGTATTTCGAAAAACGCGTTTATCAGGGATCCGATGGCAAGGTCTATCCGGTTCCGTTCATCGACAAAGTCCACGACGAACCGGTACCGATAACCTATCAGTCGGCGCGGCTGGAGAACGGTCTGGTCCGGCTGGTCATGCTGCCGGAAATCGGCGGCCGCATTCTGATCGGCCAGGACAAGGCGAACCGGGACTATGATTTCTTCTACCGGCAGGATGTGATCAAGCCGGCGCTCGTGGGCCTCGCAGGACCTTGGATTTCCGGCGGTGTCGAGTTCAACTGGCCCCAACACCACCGGCCAGGCACCTTCATGCCCGCTGATCTCTCGATCGAGGAGGAGGAAGACGGCGCGCGCACGATCTGGTTTTCCGAGCACGACCCGCTTCATCGGATGAAAGGCATGCACGGCATCCGGTTGCGGCCGGATTCGTCACTGATCGAGCTGCGGGGGCGACTCTACAACCGCACGCCGATCACACGGACGTTTCTCTGGTGGGCCAACGTGGCGGCCATGGTGCATGACCGATACCAGTCGTTCTTCCCGCCCGACGTCCATTATGTTGCCGATCACGCCGTACGGGCGATGTCATCGTTTCCGCTCGCTGAGAATACCTACTATGGGGTCGATTATGCGAATCGCCCCGGAGCGAACGACCTCGGATGGTACAAGAACATTCCGGTTCCGACAAGTTATATGATTTGCCAAACCGCTTTCGATTTCTTCGGCGGATACGATTTCATGGCGGACGGCGGATTCGTCCATGTGGCGGACCGGCATATCGCCCCGGGAAAAAAACAATGGACCTGGGGAAACCACGCGTTCGGCTACGCGTGGGACCGCGAGCTAACCGATTCAAACGGTCCCTACATCGAGCTGATGGCGGGCGTCTTTACCGACAACCAGCCGGATTTTTCCTATCTGGCGCCCTATGAGACCAAGACGTTCTCGCAGTTCTGGTGGCCGATCCGCGGGATCGGTCCGGTCCAGCAGGCGAATGAAACCGCCGCGCTGCGGATGGTGGTGCGCGATGATCGGACGCTTGAACTCGGCCTGTGCGTGTCATCCTCCGTTGAGGGAGCGCGGTTGATCGTCAGACGGGGTGGCGAGGTGCTGTTGGACCACCCGGTAACTCTCGCGCCGGGCGATTGCTGGAAACACGGCACGCTTCGGTTCGAGGGCGAGAATCCGGCGGAATTGTCCGCAACGCTCATCGGAAATGATGGTGCCGTGCTGCTTTCTTATCAGCCAGTGGACCGTTCCACGCTGGTTCGTTCCCGCGAAGTCGCCACCGAGCCGCCCCCGCCGGAGGACATCGCTTCCGCCGACGAGTTGTATTTCACCGGCGAGCACCTCGAACTCTATCGGCATCCCACCCGCTCGCCGGAGATCTATTGGCGCGAGGCATTGCGTCGGGACGACGGAGATTGCCGCTGCAACCTCGCCCTCGGACGCCGCGCGCTGCGAGACGGAAACCTGGAAATCGCGGAAAGGCATCTGCGCAAGGCGGTCGCGCGGCTAACCGCCAGACATCCGAATCCGGAAACCGGCGAGGCTCACTACTACCTCGGTCTAACGCTGGTGTTCCTCGGTCGTCAGGATGAGGCGTACGGCTATCTGGCGAAATCCGCGTGGAGCCAGGCATGGGCCGCGGCCGCGAACTATCAGCTTGCGTGTGTGGATTGTCGGAAAGCGGATTGGATGTCCGCCTGCCGCCATTTGGACGACGCGATTTGCGCCAACGGCGATCACCAGCAGGCGCAGGTCCTGCTGGCAGCGGTCCTGCGGCGGATGGGAGAACCTGGCGCGCTCACAATCCTGCTGGATGTGTTGGAAGCCGATCCGCTCGATCATTGGGCGCGCCATGAGTTGACGCTCCACGGCGAGATTTCCGAAGGTGAGTTTCTGCGAGTCTGCCGCAACGACGCGCAGACGATCCTCGATGTGGCCTTCGACTACAGCGATGCGGGATTGTTGGATGAAGCTGCGGCGTTGTTGGAAAAGCACCTCGCGAATCCGGTGGTTCCGGCCGCCGTGCCCAATCCGCTCGCACGATCGGTATCCTGCCGGTATGTGCTCGCATGGCTCAGGAAGGATCCCGTTCTGTTGGAAGAAGCGCGAAAGCAATCGCCCGACTACTTTTTTCCCTCCCGTCTTCACGAGCAAATCGTTCTGGAGTGGGCCCTCCAACAACCGGGCGCCGACCCGGTGGCGGCCTACGGGCTTGGAAACCATCTCTATGATCGAAGGCGCCACGAGGAAGCGGTCGCGTGTTGGACCCGATCGGTAGCCGATGGCGCGGCATTCGCCACCGTTTTCCGCAATCTCGGGATCGCGGCATGGAACCGTGGGAACGATGGCAACCGTGCGCGGGAGTGCTATCTCCGAGCCTTGGAAATCGATCCGCACGATCCGCGGTTGGTATCCGAATACGATCAGCTTCGCGCCAAGCTCAATGATCCGCTGGAGGAACGGCTTGCGTTTCTGGAAGATCGGCTGGATCTGGTGCGGCTGCGGGACGACTGCTGTGTCTCGCTGGCGGGACTCTATAATCTAACCGGAAGGGCCGGCCGCGCGCTCGAATGGATCACGGGAAGACGCTTCCATCCATGGGAGGGCGGGGAAGGGGCGGTTCTCCGGCAGTTCACCACCTCACACCTTCTGCTAGGCGGACAGGCTCTCGACGCGGGCGATCCTGCGACGGCACTCGCGCATTTCAGCGGCGCGATGGATACACCGGAATCGCTCGGCGAAGCCTATCATTTGCTGCAAGCCAAGGCGGATGTGAACTTCTGGTGCGGCATGGCGCTCAAGGCGCTCGGGCGCTCGGATGATGCCCGGGCCGCGTTCGAGTGGTCGGCGTCGGAGTCCGGCGACTTTGCGGAAATGGCGGTCACCGAGCACAGCCCGCTGAGCTATTACCGCGGTTTGTCGCTCAGGGAGTTGGGTCGGGAGACCGAAGCGCGCGGGTTGTTCGAATCGCTCCGGAAATATGCGAAAAGGAAGCTCTGCGAGACCGCCCGGATCGACTATTTCGCGACGTCTCTGCCGAATCTGCTGGTGTTTGAGGAGGACCTTCAGGCGCGGCGGGATGCCGAAAGCAATCTTTTGCTGGCGATGGCGCATCTTGGACTGGGTGAAACAGATGAGGCCCGCGAAGCGTTATGCAAGGTGCGGGCATTCACGAACTCCGATCTCCATGCCGCGCTTCTATCAAACATCACCTGACTCACGCCATGAAACACTATGCCCTGACATGCCTGCTGATCGTATCCGGAATCCTCCATGCCGCGGAACCGGTGCGTCCGCTGATAGACGACACGCAACCCGGTTTCCGGGATCTCGTCGCGGCGGATTTCACCAAAGTGAACAGCGCGGACGACACCTGGTCATGGAAAGACGGAGTGTTGGCCTGCACTGGACAGCCGGTCAGCGTGCTCCGCACCGCGAAAGAATATAGGAACTTCGAAATGATCGTGGAATGGAGCCATCAGAAGCCGGCCGGGAACTCGGGCGTGTTCGTGTGGGCCACACCCGAGTCGATCCAACAGCTCACGGCTGATGCCAAACCCGGACTGCCGAAGGGCATCGAGGTGCAGATTCTCGATCATGCGTTCACCGACCAGATGAAGGCTGCCGGGAAGAAGACGGACTGGTTCGGCACCAATGGCGATGTGTTTGCCGTAGGTGTGAAGATGAAACCGTTTCCTCCTCTATCACCGAATGGGAGCCGCAGTTTTCCCCGGAAGAATCTCGCGAAAGGGCACGGCGAATGGAACCAATACTACATCCGCGCGATCAACGGCGAAGTCCGCCTGTGGGTCAACGGCGAGGAGGTTTCCGGCGGCACCGGCTGTGAACCGGCTCAGGGCTATCTGTGCCTGGAAAGCGAAGGTTCTCCCATTCTGTTCAAAAAACTGCGGATCCGCGAGTTGCCGTGATTGATTTCTCGGCCAGAGCGTCAACTTGATACTTCTAACTCACTATTCATGAAAATCCTCATCACACTTGCGTTGTTTGTTGCTGGTGCCCGCGCGGGAACGGTTGATCTCACCGGCGAATGGCGGTTTGCGCTTGATCCCGGGGATCTCGGCGCGGGCGCGAAACCCGCCGACTGGCGGTTTCCGGACAAGATCAGGTTGCCCGGCGTTCTAACGGCCCAGGGGTTTGGAGAGACGCCATCGATCCGCACCAAGTGGACGGGGGACGGATGGCGCTACCCGGATCTGTTCAAGGAGTGGCAAGCGGATGACAACTTCAAGTTCCCGTTTTTCCTGCAACCGCCCAAACAATATGTCGGTCCGGCATGGTATCAGCGGGACTTCGAGTGGCAGGGCGGAGGCGCGCGTCTGTTTCTCGAACGGGTCCACTGGCAGAGCGCCGTATGGCTTGACGGCCGGGAAATGGGCAAGGCCGATTCGTTAGGAACACCCCACGAGTTCGACCTTGGCGAGATTGCCGCCGGCAACCACACGCTCACGCTGCGGATCGACAACCGCCTTGCGCCGGTCAATGTCGGCCCGCTGAGCCACAGCGTGACCGACCACACGCAGGGGAATTGGAACGGGGTAGTGGGGAGGATGGAGGTGAAAGAAGTACCGGGCGGACGCGTGAAGGAGGTTAGGATTGAGACGTCGGCAGACGGGAATGTCAGGTTGAGATTGGATCTTATCAACCGTGGTTCCAACCCGCAGGAATCCAAGCTCACGGTGACGATTCACGAGTTGCCGAGCGGCAGAGAAGTGGCGAGGGTCGGGGAGTCGGTCAACTGGTCCGGCGGCGAGGCCGGGAATGGTTTCGAGATCAAAACGAGGATGTGCCAGCGGGCACTGGAGTGCAAACTGTCGGAGCCGGTCAAGACGTGGAATGAATTCTCGCCCGCGCTTTACGAGGCGCGGGTTCGCTTGGAATCGAAGTCCGAAACCGATTCCCGGTCATTCACCTTCGGCTTCCGAGAGGTTGGCACCAAAGACGGCCGGATCACGATCAACGGCCGCAAGACGTTCCTGCGCGGCACGTTGGAATGCTGCATCTTTCCGCTAACAGGGCATCCGCCAACGGATGTGGAATCGTGGAAGCGGATTGTTGGTATCTGCAAGGCACACGGTTTGAACCACATCCGTTTCCACTCGTGGTGTCCGCCCGAGGCGGCGTTCGTTGCTGCCGATGAACTCGGGTTTTACTATCAGGTGGAAATGTCCTCCTGGGCCAACCAGGGCGCGGAGATCGGCAGTGGCAAACCGTTGGATGAATGGATGGAAGCGGAGTCCCGGCGTGTGCTTGCGGCATACGGCAACCATCCGTCGTTCCTGCTGATGGCCTACGGCAACGAACCGGCCGGCGCAAACCACCCGAAGTGGCTGAGGGAATGGGTGGCGCGCCGCAAGGCGGAGGATCCCCGGCGGCTCTACACCACTGGCGCGGGTTGGCCGGTGATGAAGGGCAGCGACTATCATAGCTCACCTGATCCACGCATCCAAGGCTGGGGGCAGGGGATGGGTTCGATTATCAACGGCCAGCCACCGCGCACCGATTTCGATTGGTCGGACTTCGTGAAGCGGCACCCGGATGCGCCGGTGATCTCGCACGAAATCGGACAATGGTGTGTCTATCCGAACTTTGATGAAATCGCGAAATACACCGGCTATTTCAAGGCGAGGAACTTCGAGATCTTCCGCGAGACCGCCAGGCGCAACGGGTTGCTCGACCAGGCGCGCGACTTTCTCATGGCGTCCGGAAAACTGCAGGCTCTGGCCTACAAGCATGATATCGAGGCCGCGCTGCGGACACCCGGCTTCGGTGGCTTCCAACTGCTGGACCTCCACGATTTTCCCGGCCAGGGCACCGCGTTGGTTGGCGTGCTCGACGCGTTCTGGGATGAAAAAGGATATATCAAGCCCGAGGAGTTCCGCCGTTTCTGCGGGCCGATTGTCCCGCTGGCGAGGATGAAGAAGATGATCTATCAGTCCAACGGGGCGCTTGAGGCGGAGTTGGAGGTCGCCCAGTTTGGCCCGGAGGATCTCAAACAGGCGGAAGTGGCGTGGTCGCTGGTGACACAGGATGGTGTTTCGATCGGGAATGGAAAATTGTCCCCCCGCGATCTTGCCACGGGTGAATTGCATCGTGTTGGCGCGATCCAAGTGCCACTTGGAACGATCAAGCGGGCGACCAAGGCTGTGCTGACCGTGACGGTCGGACAGGGGCTGGCGGTCAATGCTTGGGATGTGTTTGTGTATCCGGTGGAGGTGCCATCGCTTGGTGCGTTTGGCAGGGAGGTTGACGGTGACGGACCGGAGTCCGCGCCAAAGTCGAATGCCTCGAATGTGAGTAAGGTCCAACCCGGAAGTGTGGTGTGGGTTCGCGATCTGGATGCCGCAAAGGAGGCGCTTGCCAAGGGCTGCAAGGTGCTATGGCTTCCGGGATCGCGGTTCGTGCGGGATGATCCCTCCCGACCGCTGGTGGCCGGTTTTTCACCGATATTCTGGAATACCGCATGGACCAACTGGCAACCTCCGCACACGCTTGGTATTCTATGCGATCCAAAGCATCCCGCTCTCAGGGAGTTTCCGACCGATCTTCACAGCAACTGGCAGTGGTGGGGAATCCAACATCGCGCGCGGCCGTTTATATTAACCAAACATCCGGACATCAAGCCCATCGTGCAGGTAATTGATGATTGGGTGACGAACCGCAAGCTCGGCTATGTGTTCGAGGCCAAGGTGGGCGATGGAAAGCTGCTTGCTTGTTCGGCGGACCTCCTTCTGGCGAGCGCCGACGAATATGCCGCGACGGCGCTGCTGTTCGCATTGATGCGCTATGTTGATTCGGACCGTTTTGACCCAACGGTTTCGTTGCGGCCGTCGGATTTGGATGTCCTCGTGAGAAATGCTCCGATCCTGACGCGCAACGGCTCCCGGGCTATGGCGGAGAGCAGTGAGAAGGGTTACGAGGCCGATCTGGCCATCGACGGTGATACCTCGACCCTTTGGCACACCGAGTTTACCCACGCGAAGCCCGAGCCGCCGCACGAGTGGCAGGTGAAGCTTCGCAAGGGTGTGGAGGCGTCTGCAATCCTGCTGACCCAGAGGCAGGATCATAATCCCAACGGGCAGGTGGCGGAGGCGGAGATTCTTGTGAACGGCAAGCCGGTGGCGACCGTGAAAGTGCCGAAAGACGCGGTTGCTTTCCGAATCCCGTTGCCTGCCGGAACCAAATTCGAAGAGCTGCGCATACGGGTATTGAAAAGCCATGCGGGGCCTTTCGCGTGTTTGGCCGAAGTCGATCTCGAACCATTGAAGAAGCCATAAAAAAGTATATGAAATCAAATTTGGAAACCGGATGGGCGTTCCGGATCAGTGTGGGCCGGACAACCCGCCCGCTTGGTTGTGCGATGGGTGCTTGGCTGGCATGCGCGGGCTTCTCCACAGCGGAAACGGTCCGGCTTGAGTCGCTGGACCTCAATCTGATGCGGCAGGGCTACGGCAAGGCCTTGGCCGGAAAATCGGTCACGGAGAAGCCGTTGTTGCTAGGTGGCAGGACCTATACGCAGGGTGTGGGAACCCACGCGAATAGCACCTATTGGCTCGATCTCGGTGGCAAGGCGCAACGTTTCAGCGCGACCGTGGGAGTGGACGGCAATTGCAATGGTCCGGCATCGCTCGTGTTCCGGATTGTCGGGGATGACCGGGAACTTTGGCAATCGGGCGTCATGAAGGCGGGCGACGCACCAAAGGACGTCGAAGTTCCATTGGAAGGCGTGAAGATGCTTTTATTGGAAGTGACCGATGCCGGGGACGGAATCTCCTACGATCATGCCGATTGGGCGGACGCGCGGTTCGAGATGGCGGAGGGAAAACCGAAGCCGATCCACGCGCCGGGTGATGAAATGGTGATTCTAACGCCGAAACCCGGTCCCGCACCCCGGATCAACGGCCCCACGATCTACGGAGCGCGGCCGGGCAAGCCGTTTCTCTATCGGATTCCGTGCCAGGGCACACGCCCTATCGGTTTCGTGGCCGACGGCCTTCCTCCGACGCTGAAGCTGGATGCCGTCAGCGGCGTGATTACGGGAACGACACCGCCCGCTGGCACGCACCGGATCACGCTGCGGGCGAAGAACCCGCATGGCGAATCGAGCCGCTTGTTCCGGTTGGTGTCCGGCGACACGCTGGCTCTGACGCCGCCGATGGGCTGGAACCATTGGTATGTTCACTATGACCGGATCACCGACAAGCTGATGCGCGAGGCGGCCGACACGATGGTTTCAAGCGGCATGGCCGATGTGGGCTATCAGTATGTCAACATCGACGATTGTTGGATGAACGCGCCGAGAAACAAGGACCCGCTGCGGGTGGGGCCGTTGCGGGACGCTCAGGGAAAGATGCTGGCTAACAAGCGCTTTCCGGACATGAAGGGCCTGGCGGACTACATCCACTCGAAGGGTCTGAAGGCGGGCCTTTACACCTCGCCGGGGCCATACACATGCGCCGGGTTCGCGGGTTCCTACGGCCACGAGGAGCAGGACGCCGCGTTGTATGCGGAGTGGGGATTCGATTTCCTCAAATATGACTGGTGCTCGTATGGCGGCATCGCGGAGAAGGGTGATCCCGGGCGTCCGAACGTACCGAACTGGGGCAAGGGCGGCGACAAGCTGCCGGTGATGAAGTATCCCTATCAGGTCATGGGCGACGCCCTCAGGCGACAACCGCGCGACATCGTGCTCAACCACTGCCAATACGGCATGGGCAACGTCTGGGAATGGGGCGCGTCGGTTGGCGGCCACTGCTGGCGCACGGCGGGTGATCTCGGGTTCGAACTGGACCGCATCACCGATGTGGCG
Organism: Verrucomicrobiota bacterium; assembly: GCA_017301995.1. Classification (GTDB taxonomy): domain Bacteria; phylum Verrucomicrobiota; class Verrucomicrobiia; order Verrucomicrobiales; family Akkermansiaceae; genus Luteolibacter. The sequence continues at coordinate 349,309 of JAFLEH010000002.1, forward strand.
ATCAACAATGCGAAACACCGCGCGTGGAACGGACCGGGATCGTGGAATGATCCCGATTACATCCAGATCGGCTATATCGGCAATGCCCGTGGGATGGGCGAGCCGGAGCCGTGTCCGCTAACGCCTAACCAACAATATACCTATATGTCGCTGTGGTGTTTGAGCGCGTCGCCGCTGTTTTTCAGTGGCGATATGGGAAACCTGGATGAGTTCACTATCAATGTGTTGTGCAATCCGGACGTGATCGACATCAATCAGGACCCGCTGGGCCAGTGCGGAGAGGTTGTCATATTGACCGATATGACTTTTCTCATGGTTAAAGACCTGGAGGATGGCGGCAAGGCGGTGGGATTCTTCAACCGGGGCGACAAGACCACGCGTATCACCGCGCCGTGGCCGGTGCTCGGACTTTCCGGACCGGTCTCGGTTCGCGATCTCTGGCGGCAACGGGATCTTGGTGAATCTTCCGGTTCGCATACGGTTGCGGTTCCACCGCGCGGGGTGGTGATGGTGCGGATGGCAATGAGATGATGGCTCAGTGACGCGGTTCCGGGTGGCGGAAACGACCGTGATCGGGCGACCGGGGATTTTTTGAGATTCTTCAAAGATAATCCGTCGGCCCGCGTTCGGGGTTGTGTGGATCGGGCTGTTGGTTCCGGATTTCTCCGGGCGGTTCGGTTCCATGATCCATCAAACACCGCACGACCATGAGTCTTCATGCCCAACTCAGTCCGGAGGCGCAGGCGCGTCTCGATGCCCAGCAGCGCAATTCGACCCTTTCCTCGGCGGCCATCGCTGTGCTATCCTTGTCTTTGCTCGGTCTCGTGCTCGGATATATCTTTATCGATACCATTTTCAAGGATCCGATCCAGCCGGATGTGACCTGGGTGAAGCCGCAGGAGGAAGATGTCATAAAACCTGAGAAACTGCATCCATCGACGACCCGCAAGCCGGCCGCACCGGCGGCTAACCGGACACGGGTGATTGTTTCGATCACACAGGCGAATGTGACGTTGCCGATGGTGGATATGCCCGTTGACGTACCTGCGGTTCAGTTCGGGGATGGCGATGATTTCGGGCAGGGCGGGGATCTTGGCCGAGATCCCGGAGGCGATGCGTTTCGGGATCTTCCTCCTGTTTTTGACAAGCGCTGCTCCAAGGCCGACCGCATGGCGCGGCTGAAGCAAGCCGGGGGCACGGATGCCTGTGAGGAGGCCGTTTCGAAGGCATTGCAGTGGCTGAAATCGACGCAGAGCCGCGAAGGAAACTGGCCGGGCAACTGCTCCAACACAGGATTCGCGCTGCTGGCCTATCTGGGGCACTGTGAGACCCCGCTTTCCGAGGAGTATGGCGATTCCTGCACGCGGGCGATCAGCTATCTGGTGAACCTCGGGATGAAGAATCCGGCCGGGTGGCTCAGCACAAGTCCCAATCCGGCCGCGAACAAACAGTTATGTTATGAGCACGCCATCAACACCTACGCGTTGGCGGAGGCGGTGACATTCTGCCGGATCCTGCGCAAGGATGGGATGGTGGGGATTCCCAATCTGGAAGAGGTCGCCCGAAAGGCCGGGCAGTTGATTATCGACAATCAGACCAAGCAGGGCGGCTGGGAGTATGGCTATGCGGAGACCAGCAACCGGGGTGGCGGGGATCTATCCATCACAGCGTGGCAAATGCAGGCGCTCAAGGCATGCAAGCACACCGGAATGGACTTCCGCAACCTGACTCCGTGCGTCCGGCGCGGGATGGAATACGTCGAGGGCCTGGCGGGATCGAACGGCGGCTTCGGGTATTCCGCGGCGGGCAAGGGGCACACCGACTATCTCACGCTAACCGGTGCCGGCATGCTCTGCATGCAGATCTGGGACCGGGAATCCCGGTCGGTGGTGCGTGATGGCGCGCGCTATGTGGACAAGAACACCCGCTTCGAATACAACACCCGCTTCGCGGATCTCTACGGCCACTACTACGAGGCGCAGGCGATGCTAAATCGGGGCGGCGAGCAGTGGCGCCGGCATAACAACCGGATCCGCGACGAGCTGATCCGCAACCAGAATCCAGATGGATCGTGGAAAACGCCGGGGGGCGGCAAGGAACTCCGCGCGGTGGCCCCGGCCTACGTGCAGGACGCGACCTATCGGACCTGCCTGTGCACGCTGATGCTGGAAGTGTACTATCGGTTTCTGCCATCCTCCGAGAGATGACGCAATTCCCTCTATCGGCTGCCGAATCCGTCGCGGCTGCCGGGCGGTTAGTCCAGGCGGCCGGAACCGCGATTGCTATTTCGGAAACACAACTTCCTCGCGGTTGCGGCCGAAGCTGTCGCCGATGTCCTTGGAGGTCACGTAGAGCATGAGTCCCATGAGGAGCAGCGCGAAGGCGGTTTGGACGACTTCGAGGACGCGCGCTTTGACCGGTCGGCGGGCCAGCCACTCCAGCGAGGCGAGCGTGATGTGGCCGCCATCGAGTACCGGAAAGGGCAGCATGTTGAGAATGGCCAGGTTCACGTTGAACAGCACCATGAACGCCAGCAGCCGCTGCCAGGGGAAATCGGTCTTGAGTAGGGCAAACTGGTGTTTCGCGATACCAACCGGCCCACTGAGATGATCCACGCCGATGCTGGATTTCGGTGAGATCACGCTGGTGACGGTGACCCACATCATCATCGCGCTTTCCTTGACCTGGGTCCATGGGTCGGGTTTGACGATCGTTTGGTCCACTCCGACCTGTTGGTCCCACGCGATGCCGGCCATCGGTTTCAGATTCGCGGGTTTCAACGGTTTTTCCGGGGTGATCGAGACTTCGCGGATATTGCCATCCGGCGAGCGGACTTCGAGGCGGACGGTCGGCCAGTTGTGCTCGATGAGATAGTAAACGAATTGCGGCGAACTGCGGAGGGGGATGCCGTCGATCTTGAGGACCTCGTCTCCTTTTTTGAGTCCGGCTTTGGCGGCCGGGCTGTTGGGAAACGTATCGGCCACGATCGACGGCCGGGTTTCCGAGAAGCCGACGTCGCGCAGCCCGCGGCGCTGGAACCATTCGGATTTTTCGATGACGAACTCCGAAGTGAGTTTGATAGGCTCCGCGACACCGGGGCGTTTCACGGTGAATTCGATCCGGTCGCCGCGGCTGAGGATGATTTTCGCCATGATCGAATCGAGCGGTCCCATGTATCCGTTCACCGGTTCGCCGTTGATCGCGACGATGGTGTCTCCGACGAGCATGCCGGCTTTGGCGGCCGGGCTGCCGGGTTCCACGGCTCCCACCTCTTGGGATGCGATGAAGTCCTTCGGTTTGCCAACCTGCCAGACGATGGCACCCGCGAGCAAGGCGAGCAGGATGGAAAACAGCGGTCCGGCGAATGCGACGATGATTTTGTCCAGCGGACTGATCGGCGGAAGGGGATCCTCGCTGCTGTTGCCGCCCTCGATGGACTCCATGGGGGCCATTTGCGGTAGCGCGACGAATCCCCCGGCGGGAATCCAGCCCATGCCGTATTGGACGCCGTTGATGGTTTTTTTCCAGATCGGCTTGCCGAACCAGATTTGGAAACGATCGACCCGCAGACCGCGCCACCGTGCGGCGAGGAAGTGCCCCAGCTCGTGGACGAAGATGATGATGTTGAAAACCATCACGATGACGAGCACCAGGAGGGTGTTTTGGAGGATAGAGGACAGCAATGCCATGGCGGGGTGAGGGAGGGCGTCACCATAGCCGGATTGGGCGGATTCGCAAGCCCGGATTCCCGGTGCCGCAGGAACAAAGGGTTGATTTCCGCGGTTTTCCGGGCCAAGTTCCCGGCGTGACCCTCTGCTCACCGTCATTTTCGCTCTTGAAATCCTCCGGACCCGTCCGGTGGGCGGCTGCTCTGTTGGCACTCGCCTTCGTGGGGTGCGCGCCTTCGACCACTCCGGTCAATCACATCAACCGGCCTTCGGGATCGGGCGGCGGTGACCAGAGCGAAACGTTCGGCTACCGGCGCTGGATTGCCAAAGGAGCCGATCCTGACGTGATCGTGATCGGGATCCACGGGTTTTGCGGGGCGTCGATCGACTATGCGAACCTCGGAAACTATCTGATGGAGCATCAGCCGGATACCGGACTGTACGCCTACGAGGTGCGGGGGCAGGGGAGTGATCCGATTCGGGAGCGGCGCGGGGACATCGGCGATCCGGCCGAGTGGTACCGGGATTTGTTCGCGTTCACCCAGTTGGTTCGGGAGCGGCATCCGGATGCGAAGATCGTATGGTTTGGCGAAAGCATGGGCGGCTTGATCGCGACTCACTCGCTGAGCCACGCGCGGCCGGAAGATCGCGCGTGTGACGCGCTGGTTTTGTCGTCTCCTGTGGTCCGGTTCCGTAACGATATTCCGCAGTGGAAAATCGAGTTGGTCAAGATCGCGGCGGAGGCGTTTCCCACGGCGCGGGTATCGCTCGACGCGATTTCGGGAGGCCAGGACGTGCAGATGACCCAGTCCGCGGGCCATACGGCGCAGGCGGAAACCAATTCCTATCACGTGAAAGAGCACACGCTGCGGCTGTTGGGAACCCTTGGACGGCACATCGAGGGCATGGACGCCTGTGCCGCCACAATGCGGGTGCCGGTGCTGGTGTTGCATGGCGGCAATGATTATTTCAACTCGGACGCCGATGTCCGCGGCTTTGTTTCGCACTTTCCGTGGAAGGTTTCCAAGACCTATCGGAACTATCCGGGATCCTATCATCTGCTGATGTACGACGCCCACAACGAGCGGATTTTCCGCGATGTCGCGAAGTGGCTCAATCATCTCCGGCACGGGCGGTTGTAGGGGCGCCTTTGGACTTTAACCGATTTGGGGGATTGACGGAGTTGGCGGCGGGCGGGAGAATCGGCCGCGTAGCGGTGACCCGCGTTTCAGAGCCATGAAGAAAATCCTAACTCTCGTTATACCGGTGCTTGCCTACGCCTCCGCGTTTGCGGCGGATCCCGGCGGCTATCTGTTTGTGACCTTCAAGGGCGAGCAGTCGCCGATGACCGAGCAGATCTACTTCGCGCTGAGCAAGGATGGCCGGCAGTGGGACGCGCTGAACGGCGGCGAACCGGTGCTGGTGAGCAAGGTGGGCGAAAAGGGCGTCCGCGATCCCTATCTGCTCCGCTCGCATGACGGCCGCGGGTTCTATCTGTTGGCCACCGATCTATCCATCAATCTCAACCACGACTGGGGACGGGCGCAGACCGCGGCCAGCAAGTCGATCGTGATCTGGGAGTCCGCCGACCTGGTCCGCTGGGGGAAACCGCGTCTGACCCGCGTGGCGGCCGACGATGCCGGCTGCACCTGGGCGCCGGAAGCGGTGTATGACGGGGAAACCAAGGATTATCTGGTGTTCTGGGCATCGAAGAACAAGCGCGACAACTTCGCGAAGCAGCGGATCTGGGCGGCGCGCACACGGGATTTCCGGAGTTTCGGCAAGCCGTTCGTCTATATCGACAAGCCGAATCACGTGATCGACACGACCATCATCCGCGAAGGAAAGAACTACTTCCGTTTTTCCAAGGACGAGGAGTTCAAGGCGATCACGATGGAGACCAGCGAAAAACTGATGGGGCCGTGGCGGGATGTGGCCGAGTTCTCGTTGGCGCGGCTCCAGGGATATGAAGGTCCGGAATGCTATCCGCTCAAACCGGCCGCGGACGGCAAGCCGGGCGAGTGGTGCCTGGTGTTGGACCAATACAGCAAGGGCACCGGCTACCATCCGTTCGTCACCACCGATCTCGCGGGCGGAAAATTCGAACCCGGCCCGGATTTCCGCTTTCCGTTCCGGTTCCGGCACGGGTCAATCCTTTCCCTATCCGCCGCCGAGTACGCGAAACTGGAACGCGATCTGGGCAAGCCGGGATCGGTGAAATAGCGGCGGCCGCTCAAGCCTGCCACTCGCCGAAGGCGCGGAATTTCTGATAGCGTTTTGCGAGAAGATCCTCGGTCGTTAGGGCGGAAAGCTCGGCCAGATGGCGTTGAACGCATTCGCCGAAAGCGGCGGCGGCTTCCTGATGGTCGTGGTGCGCTCCGCCGAGCGGTTCGGCGATCACGTCATCGATCAGTCCGAGCTGCTTGAGGTCCGGGGCGACGAGTTTCATCGCTTCCGCCGCCTCCGGGGCGTGTTTGCGGTGTTTCCAGAGGATGGCCGCGCAACCTTCCGGGCTGATCACCGAGTAGTAGGCGTTTTCCATCATGATGACGCGGTCGGCCACGCCGATGCCGAGGGCGCCGCCGGATCCGCCTTCGCCGAGCACGACGGCGATGATCGGGACGCGGAGCAGCATCATTTCACGGAGGTTGTAGGCGATGGCTTCGGCGATGTTGCGTTCTTCCGCGCCGATACCGGGGAAGGCGCCGGGGGTGTCGATCATGGCAATGATCGGCAGGCCGAACTTCTCGGCGATTTTCATCAGGCGGAGCGCCTTGCGATAGCCTTCCGGGTGGGCGCTGCCGAAGTTCCGCTTGAGGTTTTCCTTGGTGTTGCGGCCTTTCTGGTGGCCGATGACGACGACGCGCCGTCCGCCGATCCGGGCGAATCCGCCGGGCATGGCGTGGTCGTCGCCGACATGGCGGTCGCCGTGGAGTTCGAAGAAATCGGTGAACACGTTGGCCACATAATCGAGCATGAACGGCCGCTGGGAGTGGCGGGCGATCTGTACGCGCTGCCAGGGGGTCAGGTTCCGATAGATGTCCGAGCGGGTTTCGGCGAGTTTGCCCTCCATGATGGCGATCTCCGCGGACATGTCGATGTTCTGGGAAGCGGACTTGGCGCGGAGGCGTTCAAGCTCCCGTTCCATTTCGGCGATCGGCTTTTCGAATTCGAGCAATTGCATGGGATGAGTGTCGGTGATTGGTGGCGGGATTCAAGCGTCAACCTTGCGGGCGGCTATTTGGCGGGGTTGCGTATCTCGACGGTATTGCCGGTCCGGGTGAGCAGGAAAAGTTCTTCGAAATCCTCCGGGGCGAGGAAAATGCCGGGGCTGCTGGTATCGTCGGAGCTATCCGCGGCGATGCGGAGCGGGACTTTCGCCAGTTGGAGCGATTTCGGAGGGAGGGGCGCCGGAGTCGCGGGGGCGGCCGCCTCCGCGGGCTTCGGCTTGGCGGATGGCGCGGGCTTTTTCGGCGGCGCAGGGGTGGAGCGGATCGTGCGGCCGTCAAGTTGGCCCGACTTGGACTGGATGGTCACGCTCTGGCTTGCTAGTTTGTTAGGTGAGCCGACGCGTTTGATCGGGTACTCGCAAATGAAGCGCCCGCCATCCCAAAGCGAGATGGCCATCCGCTGCGGCTCGATGAGCACCCGGTAGTCCAGCGGCATCATGATCAGTTCCTCGCCGGGTTGGAGGCTTTTCAGGCCGGTCATGCCGTTCAGATAGAGGATGCAGTCGAGGGTGGTGTGGTATTTCGCGGCGAGGGCGAGGTAGGAATCGCCGCGTTTGATGGTGTGGGTCTGTTTTCCCTCCGGGTGGGCCGTTGATAGGATTTCGTCGAGGTTCATTTCCCCGACGATATGCCGGGCATGGCCGGCGCAGGAGGAGGATGGATAGACGTTGATGATCGAGTTGAGTTTCTCCCGGGCGCCAGCCAGATCTCCGATCGCGATCAGCTCGACGGACTTCTGGTAGAGTTTTTCGCCGGGATCGATGTCGGGCATCTCGGCGGAGTCCACCATTTTGACGAAATCGGCGTCGGTGGGTTCTCCGGTCACGGCGTGGGGGCTTGGGACGATCTTTTCGAACGCTTTGCCCAGCGGCCGCACGGTGATGTGATAGGCGAGCATGCCGGTGAAGGCCAGTACGGCCATGACTCCGAGGGCGGCGAGGATTTTGACCAGGGTCCAGACTCTCATGGCTCGCGTTCGGTCACAGCATTCCCCGGCGTTTGAAATCGAAGGTGTTGATCTCGTGCGACCGCAGGATCATATCGAAGGAGAATTTGAGGATCGAGACCTCCCAGGCGTCGTCCACGCCTTCGATCACGGCCAGAGACGGATTGCCGGTCCTGCGGATCTCCTCCAGCAGGCGACCGCGGACGGAATCGATGGAATCGTGGATGATTTCCTCCTGCACCTTGCCGCGGCGGAATTGGAAACCGTATTGGAGAAACGCGAGATTGCGCCCCTCGGAACGGAGCCGTTCGACGAGCGCGTCGAGCCTGGCGCGGGCGGAATCGTCGAATCCTTCCAACTCGATTTCCCGATAGGGTTCCGGCCGGAGGATGCGCGGGCGCATCGCCTCCACCTCGCCGGTGCGGATCCTTACCTGGCCCACTTGGTCCATCAGCTCGCTGATGAGTTGGAACTCGAAGCGGGTATCGCCGAAGGTATCAATGCGCCGGTCCGGCTCGCGTAGTACGCGGGTCGTTTCCAGCGCATATTGGATATCGTCGGGCTTGTGCATGGCGGAGGATAGCCTGAAATCCGAAAATGAAAAGGGCGGACACCGCTAGGGGGTCCACCCTTTCAAAAATCGAAACGCCGGACCGGATTAGGCCTGCTGGCTGTTGATGAAAGCGAGCACGTCACCGACGGATTGGAGCTTTTCGGCTTCTTCGTCGGGCACCTCGATATCAAACTCTTCCTCGAAAGCCATCACGAGTTCCACGGTGTCGAGCGAGTCGGCTCCGAGGTCCTCCACGAATTTGGCTTCCGGGGTGACCTGATCGGCGCTGACGCCGAGCTGTTCCACGATGATGTCCTTCACGCGATCTTCGATACTTTTGTCTGACATAGTTGCGATTGGTTGAGTTGGGGTTGGTGTCCGCGCGGATTTACGCGGGGGAGGCGGGGCTTGGCAATCCGAAAAACCGGGCGAACCGAGAAAAAATTCCGCGATTGCGGAAATTCAGGCGCCCGTGGCGTCGGATTTTTCGGCCGGAGAGTCGTCGGATGCTTCGGAGGCGGCGGTGAATTCGATGATTTCCCCGGAGAAGCGGGATTTGACGCGTTTCATGAGTTCCTCGGCGGGCTGACCTTCTTCGGCCTTGAATCCGCCGTAGGTGAGACCGTCGATCCGGAGGCGTCCTTTGCCGGACGGGCCGTCGAAATCGATGAAAGCCAGTCCCTTGGTTTCCCATTTCCGCAGATCAAGCACCCGGAGGTCGGCGTAGGGCACACGGCGGCCGCGCTGGTCGGTGACGGCCTCGTCATCGGCGCTGATTCGCCGGCCGAGCGTGCGGATGAGGAAAAACCCCGCGGCCAGAGCCAATGCCAGGGAAATCCAGAAAACGACCCATTGTTCTTTGATTTTGCGTGCGGTGTAGGGTTCCTCCGGAACGTCTTCGTCCATGCCTCTTGTTGCGGTGTATTCCCGCCAGAGGTGGTTCCACTGGGTGTTCTTCATTTTCTGGAAATCGTGGAGGATTTCCGGCCAAGGATGGGGAACTTCCATGGTAGCGGGCAGCACCGAGCGGTCGTCGGGAAGCAGGACGGTGCGTTTCGAAGCGTAGTCGCGCCAGGATTCCGGGGTGAGGTCGCCTTTTTTCGAGAGATCCGAGAATTCATGGCTGGCGGCTTCGAACGCCTTGTGAAGGTAAAACGCCTCGTTCTTCTTGCGGTAGCCCGTGGAGCCGTCCTTGTAGAACAGCACCGCGAAGACGCCGAACATCACCAACATCACCGCTGCCCGGAAGATGAACCACCGGGTCGGCTTGCACTCGAGTTTTTGCGTTGAAGTCATGATGCTCCGGCCGAAATAGAACGCCTTGGCACGGCTTTGGCAAGCATTTCCGGCGTGTTGGCGGAGGCTCGGCTTCCGGAAAAGACCCGGAGTGTGAAAATTTCCGGCTTTTTTCGCACAATTCCCGCTTGCAGGTTTGCCGCTGGTTGGTTACAGCCCGCGCGCTATGCCAATCGCAACTCCCGCCCAATACCGCGCGATGTTGGACGCCGCCCAGAAAGGCGGCTACGCCTATCCGGCGATCAACGTCACCTCGATCATCACCATCAACGGCGCGCTCCGCGCGTTCGCCGAATCCAAATCCGACGGCATCATCCAGGTTTCCACCGGCGGTGGCGAATTCGCTTCCGGTACCTCCGTGAAGGACGCCGCTTTCGGTGCCATCGTGCTCGCCGAGGCCGCCCACATTCTGGCTGAGAAGTATAACGTGCTGGTGGCCCTTCATACCGACCACTGCCAGCCGAAGAAGGTGGACTCCTTCCTCCGCCCGCTGCTCGAAGCCTCCCGCAAGCGCATCGCCGAAGGCAAGGGCCCGCTGTTCCAGAGCCACATGCTCGACGCCTCCGAACTCCCGCTCAAGGAGAACATGGAACTCTCCAAGGCCCTCCTCAAGGAATGCGCCGAACTCGACATCATCCTCGAAGTGGAAGCCGGCGTCGTCGGCGGTGAGGAAGACGGCCACGACACCTCCGGCGTGCCCGCCGAAAAGCTCTACACCACCCCCGAGGACATGGTCACCGTCTATGAGGAACTCAGCCCGCTGGGACGCTTCCTCTTCGCCGCCACCTTCGGCAACGTCCACGGCGCCTACAAACCCGGCGCGGTGAAACTCAAGCCCACCATCCTCCGCGACGGACAAAAGGCCGTCACCGACAAACACGGTGCCGCCGCCGAAATGGACCTCGTTTTCCACGGCGGTTCCGGATCCGAACTCTCCGACATCCGCGAGACGCTCGACTACGGCGTGGTCAAGATGAACATCGACACCGACACCCAATACGCCTTCACCCGCCCGATCGTGACCCACATCTGCCAGAACATCGAGGGCGTCCTCAAGATCGACGGCGAAGTGGGCGACAAGAAGAAATACGACCCGCGTTCCTATCTGAAAGCCGGCGAAATCGGCCTCGCCAACCGCCTCAAGGAGGCCTGCGACGACCTGCTCTCCACCGGCAAAACAATCTGCGGCACCGTCTGACGGTCCCGGATCTCCGATTGCTTCCCCAGGCGGTCCCGGCACGTTCCGGGACCGCCTTTTTTCGGGACCGTTCATCCCGAATTCCAGACATCCTGATCCGGTCGGAAAATGATTTGGCACAATTCGCGGCGACAGCCACGTCGATGAATGGTGCTTTCTTTCTGGTTTCCGGTTTCTGGGCTCTGGCTTCTTGGCCCGATTGTGCCAAACCATTTTCCGACCGGCAAACGCAGTGGAGCGGAAAACAAGGCCCCGGATCAGGATCTCTGAATTCCGAAGTTGAAAGTTATCATGTGGTCCCATTTGACCGCTGAAGCGCTGAGAACCGCTGAGGGCGCTGAAGTTGAGGTTGAAAAAATCGGATCGAATCCGATGCACCATACGGTGCGGGCATCCCGATCAAACAAAACTCAGCGAATTCAGCGGTAAATCGAGCATCCAAACTACCTCGAACTTGGGAATTCGGGTTGAACCGAAAAAGTTGTGCTGTTTGAGTCAGATCTTGTCGGGTCTCTGATTTCTGGTTTCCGGAGTCTGAGGCGCAGCCTCGCTAGGCGTTGGCGCGCAGGGTATCCAACAGCGCCCGGTGGATGTCTTCGGGGCGGTGGACCGGTTGTTCCAGACCGATGACGACCGGTTGTTCGGCCTCGGGGACATCGTCGCGGCCGTGGGAGCCGCGGACGAGGGTGGCGTCCAGCGGGATGACTTCCAACAACCCGCGTATGCCGAGTTTCTTCTTCAGCAGGAACCCGGCGACCCGGAGTTTTGGTGCTGTTAGGGCGGGGTCGATGAACAGCTCGCAGGGGTCGTAGCCGGGTTTGCGGTGGATATCGATGGTGCGGGCGTAGTCCGGGGCCAGCGTGTCGTCGTCCCAGAAATAGTAGGTGAACCAGGCGTCCGGTTCCGCCACTGCGATGAAATCTCCGCCCCGCCCGTCGGCGGAACCCCACGCGGATTCCGGGGTGCGGACCTCCGCAACGCCGGGCGTGTCCTCCAACATTTCCCTAACCGTATCTCGGACGGAGGGATCGTTGACGTAAACATGAGCCACCTGGTGGTCGGCCACGGCGAAGGCCTTGCAGCCGCCGCAATCGAGGGTTTCGCGGTCGAGTTCGCGCTTGAGCTGGAGCCAGCCGCGGGCGCGGAACAGGCGGTTGAGATGGACCGGCCGGCGGACGGGGGAGATGCCGTATTCGGATAGCACGACGACGCGGACGTTGCGGGATTCGTAGAAGGAAATCAGATCGCCGGCCACGCGGTCGATTTTGGCGAGTTCGGCGGGGATTTCCGGCGAGTCCGGGCCGAGTTTCTGGAGCGGATAGTCGAGGTGGGGCAGATAGACCAGGCTGAGCGTGGGCGAGTGCTTTTCCTCGGTCCACCGCGCCGAGGCGGCGATCCACCGGGAGGAGGCGATGCCCGCGGCCGGTCCCCAGAACGCGGGAAAGGGGAAATCCCCCAGATCGCGCTTCAGTTCGTCGCGCAGTCCCATCGGCTGGGTGTGGATGTCGAACACCTTGCGTCCGTCCGCCGGATAGAGCGGGCGCGGGGTGGCCGAGAAATCGACGTTGGCATACATGTTATACCACCAGAACAGCTTGGCGCAGGTGAAGCCGGGGATCTCGCGGCGCAGCTTGTCCCAAAGCTTCTCCCCGCGGACGAGGTGGTTGCTTTGTTTCCAGAACTTCACTTCCGCCGCCTCGCGATCATACCAGCCGTTGCCCACGATTCCGTGCCCGGCGGGCGGCGTGCCGGTGACGATGGACGATTGCGCGGTGCAGGTGACCGCCGGAAACGCGGGCGGATGCGACTGCAAACCGGCCCGCTCCGCAAACGCCGCGAGCGCGGGCGTATGCGGCCCGATGAGCGAGCGGGAAAGCCCGACGATGTTGATAACGGCAAGGCGCATGGTGGGGAGATTACGGGATTGGAAGCACGGAAATTAACGGTAGATGTGTTCGCGGCGATCGGTTTGACGCGGATCGGGCACGAACTCAAGGTCGCTCCGCATCTGATCCGGGGTTAGGGTGCCTTTGAACTTCGAGAGGCGGAGGGTTGCAGCCCGGTCCATGGCCGGATCGGCGGATAGAAACTCCGTGTTTTCATCGGTCATCAGATGCCCGGACGGGAACCAGCCTTGTGGGGGACCTCCCGCGGAGCGGAGTTCGAGCCGCCCGTCGCCGGTCCGCGGGGTGTCGGATAGCAGATAGATCAGGACTTCGGTGTCATGGCCGCCGGTGGCGGTTAGGGCGAGCGGATAGACCGGGTTCTTCGCGGAAAACCGGAGCAGCAATGGAGCGGCCAGCCCCTTTGAGACGGCTTTGTGATCGGACATATCGGCCGCGGGATCGATCTTCGCCGCAACGAACACCCAGCCCCGGTCAATGTAACTTCGGAAGGCGGTTTCATCTTCCGGACCAAACCCGAAGCCGTTGTCCTTCAACCATCGCAACATATCGGCCGCGGCTTTCGCGCGGATCACGGTGATGTCGTAAATGCCGGCCTTTTTGGAAGCGAGCGTTTCGATCCCCGAAATGCCCTTTTTCATGCGGATGACCAACGGTCCTGCAAAGATACACAGGACCGCGGCGAATGCGGATACCAAGCCGAGAATCCGAAACCGCCGCCTCTTTTCGGGGCGTCGTGCCACGAAGGCGCCGGTGATGCAGATTACCGTGTTGACGAGTGCGATGCCAAATCCCGTGAGAAGGAGGAAAGCGCTGATTTCGGTGATCTTCGGGGCAGCCGATCTATCGCACCAGTTGAATACCCATTCGGCCCTGTTTGCATTGGCGGTGGCAACCTCCGGGGTGGCGGGAACCGGGACCACCCAGCCGAGGGCTTTCGTATCCGAGGCCCCGGGGATTTGGTATTGGCTTTGGAGGACAAGGGTTTGGGTTTCCCCGGTGTGGAGGATGATGGCGCGCTGATAGGGAATCGTGGCGGGCACCTTTTCCGCAAACATTTTTCCATCGGCAAGGGCTTCGGCGGCGCACATCAGTGTGAGCATCGCAACGGTCCAGCGGAGGAGAAACGCGTTCATGGGGTGAGGTTAGGCATGACCCTGGCAAGTTACCAGCGGTAGATATGCTCCCGATAGTCGGTTTGGTTGGGATCAGGGAGGAATTCGAGGTCCTTGCGCATTTGTTCGGGGGTGAGCGTGCCTTTGAACTTGGCGAGGCGGGCGAAGCCGAACTTGCCGGACAAGACGTTCTTTAACCAGAAGTCTCCCTCCTTCGCCAATATCGCCCGATGCATGAGACTTCGAAGTTCATGGGAAACATCCTGATTTTCCGGTCCCGAGTAGCGCAGAGGAAGCCGGTCGTCGCCAATGCGGGGAACATCACTGGCCAGATAGATTAGAACCTCGGTGTCATGTCCGCCGGTGGCGGTCAGGGCAAGCGGGTAGATGGGACTTGTTGTGGGAAAACCAAGAATCAGTGGGTCGGCGAGTCCTTCTGAAAAGGGGGAGGGTGACGCAGGTTCCGCGGAAGGGCGGATTTTTGCCACAGTGAACACCCAGCCCTTGTCGAGATAGGCTTGGACGGCGGCTTCATCGTCCGGGCCGAAACGGAACGCGTTCTCGTTCAACCACGCCAGCACATCGGCCGCGGCTTTCGCGCGGATAACTTTGACGTCGTAGATGCCCGCTTGTTGGGATTTGAGGGTTTCGACACCGGCGGTCTTGCCAGCCAAGGGAGCTAGAACTGCCACGCCGAGCATCACGAGAAATGACAGCCAGAAGTAAATCCACGTCCGATAAAACCAGCGTCTCCGGTTTCCCCGCCAATTTGCAATAGCGCAAAAGAAGCAGACGGCGCAGGATACAAAGGGAAGTGAAAGCAAGAGCGAAATCAAAGTGGACTTGATCCACAAGACGCTCGGTGTGGTTGCCAGGTCCGAATGCATGAATGTCCTCTCCACTTGTTCGGCCGGGACGGAGGTGATCTGGGGTGTGGCTGGAACGGGCACCACCCAGCCGAGGGCTTTCGTATCCGAGGCCCCGGGGATTTGGTATTGGCTTTGGAGGACAAGGGTTTGGGTTTCCCCGGTGTGGAGGATGATGGCGCGCTGATAGGGAATCGTGGCGGGCACCTTTTCCGCAAACATCTTCCCATCGGCGAGGGCGTCGGAGGCGCACATCAGTGTGAGCATCGCAACGGTCCAGCGGAGGAGAAACGCGTTCATGGGGTGAGGTTAGGCATGACCCTGGCAAGTTACCAGCGGAAGATATGCTCCCGGTAGTCGGTTTGGTTGGGATCGGGGAGGAATTCGAGGTCCTTGCGCATTTGATCGGGGGTGAGCGTGCCTTTGAACTTGGCGATGCGGGTGAAGGGGGATTTGCCGGACAAGTAGCCGTCCTCCCAAACGTCCGAAGTTTCGGAAAATTCGGTGCTTTCGACCATGGCTGCGTAGAGTGTGTTTATGGCCCTTTTGGTGTGGCTCTTTGCAGAACCCGTGTACCGCAGCGGAAGCCGTCCGTCACCGATGCGGGGAACATCACTTGCCAGATAGATGAGAACCTCGGTGTCATGCCCGCCAGCGGCGGTTAGGGCAAGCGGGTAGATGGGATTGGTTGCTGGAAAACGTAGAATCAGCGGGTCGGCGAGTCCTTCCGAGAAGCGACTGGGTGCCGGAGGGGGAGTGGACGGGCGGATCTTGGCCACGGTGAACACCCATCCCTTGTCGAGATAGGCTTGGATGGCGGCTTCATCGTCTGGGCCGAACTGGAACGCGTTCTCGTTCAACCACGCCAGCAGATCTGCGGCGGCCTTGGCGCGGATGACTTTGACGTCGTAGATGCCGGCTTGCCGGGATTCGAGGGTTTCAACTCCGGAGGCACCGGCTTTCCAAGCGGTGACGCTGAGCGCAGTGGCAAGAAACACGATCAGGAGTACCAAAATGGAGACTCCACTTCTCAAAAACCACTTCTCCCTGGTCCCTCGCCATTTGATAATTCCGCAAACGAAGAAGATCAGGGAAGAGGCGATGGGCAAGTAGAGCAATATCAAAATTCCGATGGTTGAAATCCGCGTGACGCTCGGCTTGGTTGCCATGTCCATCCACATGAATGCGCTATCGGCGGATTCCGACGAGGTTGAGGCGATTTTGGGAACCGCGGGAACCGGCACCACCCAGCCGAGGGCTTTCGTTTCCGAGGCCCCGGGGATTTGGTATTGGCTTTGGAGGACAAGGGTTTGGGTTTCCCCGGTGTGGAGGATGATGGCGCGCTGATAGGGAATTGTGGTGGGCACCTTTTCCGCAAACATTTTTCCATCGGCAAGGGCTTCGGCGGCGCACATCAGTGTGAGCATCGCAACGGTCCAGCGGAGGAAAAGCGCGTTCATGGGGCGGAAGATGGTCTCCATTTGGGGAAATTACCAGCGGAAGATATGCTCCCGATAGTCGGTCTGTTTGGGATCGGGGAGGAATTCGAGGTCCTTGCGCATTTGATCGGGGGTGAGCGTGCCTTTGAACTTGGCGATGCGGGTGAAGGGGGATTTGCCGGACAACTCATCGTTGGTCCCAAAGCCTTCGTCTTGGGCGGGCATCAGATCGCATAGGGCACCGGCCGGAAGCCCTTTGCCCGCATAGCGCAGCGGAAGCCGTCCGTCACCGATGCGGGGAATGTCACTTGCCAGATAGATGAGAACCTCGGTGTCATGCCCGCCAGTGGCGGTTAGGGCAAGCGGGTAGATGGGATTGGGTGCGGGAAAGCGGAGAATCAGCGGGTCGGCGAGACCATCTGACATTTGGGAGGATTTGGGAGGTTCCGTGGACGGGCGGATTTTTGCCACGGTGAACACCCAGCCCCTGTCGAGGTAGCCTTGGATGGCGGCTTCGTCATCCGGGCCGAAACGGAACGCGTTCTCGTTCAACCACGCCAGCACATCGGCCGCGGCTTTCGCGCGGATGACTTTGACGTCGTAGATGCCCGCTTGTTGGGATTTGAGGGTTTCGACTCCAGAGGCACCGGCTTTCGACGATTGGGTTCCAGGCCAAAGAATGGCAACAAGGGCAATAGGGATCGAAATGGCGATTCCGATCAACCAGCGTTTCCTTGTTTGGTTGAGGGTAAGTAAGGCACCGACAAGGCACACGGGAAATGCAGCGACGGCCGACCAAAAGAGGGGCACCCACATGATCCCACCTATCCGAGTGACTCGAGGTGAAGTGGCCCTGTCGATCCAGAAAAAGGCAAGATTGGCTTGTTCGGTCGGGACGGAGGTGATCTGGGGAGGTGCGGGCACGGGCACCACCCAGCCGAGGGCTTTCGTATCCGAGGCCCCGGGGATTTGGTATTGGCTTTGGAGGACAAGGGTTTGGGTTTCCCCGGTGTGGAGGATGATGGCGCGCTGATAGGGAATCGTGGTGGGCACCTTTTCCGCAAACATCTTTCCATCGGCAAGGGCTTCGGCGGCGCACATCAGTGTGAGCATCGCAACGGTCCAGCGGAGGAAAAGCGCGTTCATGGGGCGGATGATGGTCTCCAATTGGGGAAATTACCAGCGGTAGATATGCTCCCGATAGGCGGTCTGTTTGGGATCGGGGAGGAATTCGAGGTCCTTGCGCATTTGATCGGGGGTGAGCGTGCCTTTGAACTTGGCGAGGCGGGTGAAGGGGGATTTGCCGGACAACTCATCGTTGGTCCCAAAGCCTTCGTCTTGGGCGGGCATCAGATCGCATAGGGCACCGGCCGGAAGCCCTTTGCCCGCATAGCGCAGCGGAAGCCGTCCGTCACCGGTGCGGGGAATGTCACTTGCCAGATAGATGAGAACCTCGGTGTCATGCCCGCCAGTGGCGGTTAGAGCAAGCGGGTAGATGGGATTGGTTGCTGGAAAACGTAGAATCAGCGGGTCGGCGAGTCCTTCCGAGAAGCGACTGGGTGCCGGAGGGGGAGTGGACGGGCGGATCTTGGCCACGGTGAACACCCAGCCCCTGTCGAGGTAGCCTTGGATGGCGGATTCGTCTTCCGGGCCGAAACGGAACGCGTTCTCGTTCAACCACGCCAGCACATCGGCCGCGGCTTTCGCGCGGATGACTTTGACGTCGTAGATGCCCGCTTGTTGGGATTTGAGGGTTTCGACTTCTACCGGAAATTTGGCGCGAGCCACACGCTGCCTAATTGGAAAGTTGAAAATACAGACAGTTGCCGCCATCGAGACAAACTCCCCTACTAGCCAGCGATTCGAGAACTTGCCACTGGAGAAACAAGTCCCGATGAGGCACACAATGATAGATCCAATGCTCGCATAGAGCAAAACGGTCCAAAATTGATCGCCGTAACGGGTAATATAAGGCCGGGTTGTTCGATCTAGCATGGCAAATGCCCATTTCCCATTATTCACGTCAACCGTGGCGACTTCAGGAGTGGCGGGAACCGGCACCACCCAGCCGATGGTATGCGTGTCGGAGGTTTCGGGGACTTGATATTGGCTCTGCAGCACGAGGGTTTGCGTGTCTTCCGCATGGAGGATGATCGCCCGTTGATAGGGAATGGTGGTGGGAACCGTTTCCCTGACGAACATCTTTCCATCGGCGAGGGCGTCGGGCATGCAGGTTAGAAACGCGAGGAACGCCAAGGCAACGCAGCGGTAGATCGGGTTCATGGCCGGTGGGTTTGGGGAGTTGCCGCGGGGATGAGGCGTCCCGTTGGGACGCGGGGATGGGAGACGGGTTGCGGGTCCCACGGTTGCACCGTGGGCTGGAATGAAATGTCCCGTTGGGACGGGATGCGGAAGGGGATGATGACGGCCGCAGGCGTCTGTGTCGCAACGCGACGGGTCATCACAGCCCGCGGTGAAACCGCGGGGCAGGGGAGACGAAAAAGTTCCCGCGTTCCAACGGAACGCCTCACGGACCGGTCTGGCATTCGGATGAGGCGTCCCGTTGGGACGCGGTAATGTGAAATGGGACACGGGTCCCACGGTTGCACCGTGGGCTGGAATGAGACGTCCCGTTGGGACGTGGGCTGGAATCGGGTGTTCCGTTGGGACGTGGACCGGAATGAGGCACCCCGTTGGAATGACTGAATCATGGATTGCGAATACATGGAGCGAAGCCTTCCAAATAACCAATAACAAATAACGAATAACCAATAACCACTCCCCCCATCACGAAACCAGCGCCCGGATGAGGCGGGCGATGGTGCGAATGATGAGAAACAGCGCGCCAACCACCAGGCCGATGGTTAGGAGAAGAAAAAGCAGCACCGCGCCGGCGATGAGCAGCAGCGGCCACCAGATCGGCGAGATGCCGCGGATGTTTCCCTGCCAGCTTTGCCAAGCGGGGCGGCCCGACGGATCATGGGTGCGGTCGTCGGGATCGTGGAAGGGATTGAAATCCGCTGGACGCAGAGAGGAACCGGAGTGGTGGTCCGGTGCGGGTGGCGGCGGGGTCTGTCCGTCGATTTCGAGGACTTCGGCCTCGATGGTTTCGCCAGGATCTGACGGGTGGTGGGGCACGGCGTTCAGCCCTTGATTTCCAGCAGCATTTGCGGGTTGTTGGGGAATTTCTTGAGGAAGAACAGCAGGCGTTCCATGGCCTCGAGCGGACGGTGTCCGGCCAGGCCGCGGCGGATCATGTGGATCTTGTGGAGCATGTGCTCCGGAAGCAGCAATTCCTCGCGGCGGGTGCCGGACTTGAAGATATCGACGGCCGGATAGAAATAGTTTTCCGCGATCTTGCGGTCGAGGACCAGTTCCATGTTGCCGGTGCCCTTGAATTCCAGGAAAATCGCCTCGTCGGCGCGGGAGTTCGTCTGGATGAGGGCGGTGGCGAGGATGGTCAGGGAGCCGCCACCGCGGGTGTTGCGGGCTGCCGCGAACAAGCGGCGCGGGGCTTCGAGCGCACCGACGGTGATTCCGCCGGAGCCGGTGCCGCGGCCCTTGTTGTTCATGGTCGAGTTGTAGGCGCGGGCGAGCCGGGTGATGGAATCCATCAGCAGGAACACATCCTTGCCGGCTTCGACGAGGCGTTTGGCGCGCTCGATGGCCATTTCCGCGATGCGGCAATGGTTGCGGGCGCCTTCGTCGTTGGAGGACGCATAGATTTCCGCGCCGGGCAGGGCGCGGCGGAACTCGGTGACTTCCTCCGGGCGTTCGTCCACCAGCAGGATCATCAGGTGCAGCGGCGACTCGCTCACCTCCTCGTTGTATTTCGTGCGGACCGCCTCGGCGGTGTGGAGCAGCATGGTCGTTTTCCCCGAACGCGGCGGCGAAACGATCAGCCCGCGCTGGCCGCGGCCGACCGGAGTCATGATGTCGATCACGCGGGTGGTGAAACGCTCGGAGGTGGTTTCGAAACTGAGGCGCCGGGTGGGATTGACCGCCTTGAGTTCGTCGAAGTGCGGGTTTTTCGCGGCGGTTTCCGGGGGCTGGCCGTTGACGCTGGTGACTTCCACGAGCTGCGGTCCGCGCGAGCCTTCCTGATAGAGTCCGTGAATCCACTGGCAGTGGCGCAGGTTGTAGCGCCGGACGACTTCCGGCGGCAGGAAAATGTCATCGCGCGCCTGTTCGAAATTCTTGCGGGCCACGCGGAGGAAGCCGAAGCCCTTCGGGGCGAGTTCGAGCATGCCGTCGGCCTCGATCTTCGGGCCGGTTAGGATGATCGGCGCGGACGACTCGGGCGCGGGCTGTTGTCCGTTCTGGCCGTTGCGATTCTGGCCGTGCTGCTTGCCCTGGTGCTTCGGGTGCTGTCCGTGATGTTTCCCGTGCTGCGGTTGCTGGTCGCGGCCTTTCTGCTGTTGTTGTTGGCGGCGGAGTTTGCGTTTTTCGCGCCGGCGTTTGCTCCGGCTCATCGACTCGAAGCCATCGCCGCCGGGTGCCTGGCCTTGCGGCTGGCCGGAATTGGGTGCGGGCGGCGCGGTGTTCGATTCCGTCTCGGCGGTCCGGGCGGAGGGTGCCTCGGGCGCGGGCGCGGGTTCGGCTCCGGCTTCGGCGGCGGTTTCCTTGCGTTTGCGCGGGCCGACGGCGCCGCCACCGGGCACGCGGCCGATGCGGCGGGCGGGCGCGGGAGTGTCCGCGGACGGTGTTTCGGATAGATCGGGCGTCGGTTGCGCGGCCTCGGGTTCCGGCGCGGGCGCGGCTTCCTTTTTGGGGGCTTTTTTGGCCGCCTTCTTCGCGGCTTTCTTCGCCACCGGTTTGGGTTCTTCGGCGGGGGCTGGCGCGGGTGCGGCGGGTGGCGGTGTTAGGGCGAGTTCCGTCTGTTCGACCGGTTTTTCGACGGTTTTTTTGGCAGCGGTCTTTTTCGCGGCCGTTTTCTTGGCGGCGGCTTTTTTCGCGGGCGCTTTGGCGGCGGTCTTCTTGGCCGCGCGCTTTTTCACCGGAGCCGCGGAATCGTCGGCGGGGGAAATGGGATCGGGGTCGGTAGGGGGCATCGGAAAGTATGTTAGGTGTTGTCGGGTTAGGAATCGAGCTGTTCCAACACATCGTCAGCCACCTCGAAATTGGTGAAAACGTTGACGGTGTCCTGATAGTCGTCGAGCAGATCGAAGAGCTTGATCGCCTGGCGGGCGACGGCGGGGTCGGACAGGGTGTTGGGGTTCTGGGGGATGGAAACGAACTTTTCCGAACTGACCGGAAGTCCTGCGGCGCGCAGGGCGGCGGCGACCGGGCCGAGGTCGGAGGGGGCGGTGAGGATCACGTGTTCCTCTGAATCCGATTGGACGTCATCGGCGCCGGCTTCGATGGCGGCCTCCATGATCCGGTCCTCGGCGATGCCATCTGCCGGGATGCGGACCTCGCCCTTGCGGTCGAACTGATAGGCGACTGATCCGGGAGTGGCGATGGAGCCGTTGTTCTTGCTGAGGGTCGAGCGGAGGTCGGCCGCGGAGCGGTTGAGGTTGTCGGTGGCCATCTCGATGAGGAAGGCGACTCCGGCGGGGCCGTAGGCCTCGTAGGTGACTTCCTGGATGGCGTCGCCGCCGAGTTCGCCGGTGCCTTTTTTGATGGCGCGGTCGATGTTCTCGCGCGGCATGGAGACGGCTTTGGCGTTGTCGATGGCGGTGCGGAGGCGGGCGTTCATGGACGGGTCGCCGCCGCCCGCGCGGGCGGCGAGGGCGATTTCATGGGCGCACTTGCTGAAGACGCGGCCTTTGATGGCATCGACTCTGGCTTTGATGTGTTTGACCTTTGACCACTTGTTGTGTCCGGCCATGGGCTGATCGGGTGTTGGGATTGGGGTGGGGAAACGGAGCGGCCGGGAATGGCATGTGCCAAGGGCCGGTTGAGGATGGTTGGAAATCACGAGCGGTGAGATCCGGGTGTGGCGGGAGCGACGTTTCGGGGCCTTGCGGGCGGCGGATGGTGCGCCGCGGACAGTCGCTCAGTGGTGCCAACGGGCGTGAGTATGGGCGGATCCGGCGGGGATGCAAGCGTTTTTTTCGGCGGGATTCAATGTCGGTTGGGGGCTTGACCGGGGGCGGGTTCGGGGGTATGGAACGCGCATGACTCGCATGCGCACCACAGTGATGATTTTCGGAATGGGCACGGCCGCAGCCGTGGCGATGGACGGTTTCACGGATCCGCGAACGGCGGTTCCCGGATTCGATGCCGCGAGAATGGGAATGAGCCAGACCGGCAATATGGAGCTCGGCATCGGCAACGGCGAGCTGGACATCATGAAATACGAACTGGGGACTTTTCTCAGCAAGCCCATCATGCCGGCCGATGGCATTTACATCATGCCGTATTTCGAATACGAGATGACCGCGCTGGAGTTCAGCGGATGGGCCGGTCCCTTTCAGGACGAGGACCTGCACTCGCTCGGGCTGAGCACCTATCTGGTGTCGATGAACGAGGGATCGCCTTGGATCCTCGGGGCGTGGGCGCGGGCGGAGTTGGCCACGGATTTCCAACATGTGGGTGGCGACGACTACTCGTTCGACGTCGCCGGAGCGGTGGCATATCGTTTCAACGAGAGTTTCACCTTCGGCGTGGGCGCCTGCGTGACCAATCTGAATGGCGACGAGAATTTCTATCCGGGGATCGGGTTCGACTGGGTGGTCAACGAACAGCTCCGCGTGGGTGCCTACGGGCCGATGATCGCGGCGGCCTATTCGCTGGACGACAACTGGCTTTTCACCCTGCGGTTTGATTTCGCGGGCGGGGTTTGGAACATCACGGACAATCTCGGCGATTCCCGCAATATCGATCTATCCGACAACCGGCTCGGGATCTATGCCAGCCGCCGCCTCGTGGGCGATCTCTGGCTGACGGGCGGGGTCGGCGTGACCGTTGGAAACGAGCTGGAATACACCACCAGCAGCGGCACGGTGCTGATGACGACGGAGCCCGATTCCGGGGTGTTCGGCGCGATCGGCCTGCGGCTGAAAGCGTGGTGAGTTTTTCCGGTGACGCCCATTTGGCCGCAAGGGACATCCGGAGCTTCGCACGTCGGAAACCCGGGTGGCGTGGTCCGGGTAATGGATTTTTGGGCAATTTCGGCTTGCCAAAGAGTCGTCCGGCGGGTGAAAACCGCGTGTCCGCCCGACCGATGGCGGGCGCATGATTTCCGATGAGCGCATCCGCCATGACCAACCAACCGAGAGGAGCCACCGCATGAAAAAGCCGGTGCTGACGCTGATGCTATCACTGGGGATGTCCGCGCTGGTGATGGCCGGGGAAACCGGGCCGCTGGTTACCGCCGAATCGTTGCCGCGGCTGCCTCAGCGCCTGGTGGAAATGCTGCTGGCGGCGGTGGGAGGCCCCGAATGGCTGGTGCAGCTCGGTGGCATGGCTGCCGCGGCTGGCACGGTGGTCGGCGTGTTTCTGGGTGCCTTCGCGCTGCTTTCGCTGATCGAGCGCAAGGTGCTGGCGCGGGTCCAAAACCGGCTGGGGCCGAACCGGGCCGGATGGTTTGGCATTCTGCAACCGGTGGCCGATGGGATCAAAATGCTGACCAAGGAGGACATCGTTCCCGCCAAGGCCGAGGCGCTGCTGCATTTTCTGGCTCCGGTGCTGATCGTGGTGCCGGCGGTGCTGGCTCTCGGGGTGATTCCCTATGGCCGCGAATGGGTTCCGGTGAATCTGGATCTCGGGCTGGTGCTGTTTTTCGCGGTGGGGGCGATGACCGAGGTGGCGATTTTCATGGCCGGATGGTCCAGCGGGTCGAAATTCCCGATGCTGGGGGCGATGCGCGCCATCTCGCAAATGGTGAGCTACGAGCTGCCGCTGATGTTGGCCGCGCTGGCGGTGGTGATGATGGCGGGTACGGTTTCGCTTTCGGGAATCGTCGATGACCAGGGCGGATTCGTCCTCGGATTCATCCCGAAATGGAATATTCTAACACCGTGGGGGCTGGTGGCCGGACTGGTATTCCTGATTGCCGGGGTGGCGGAGTCCAACCGCACGCCGTTCGACCTTCCGGAAGGGGAGTCGGAAATTGTGGCCGGCCACATGACCGAGTATTCCGGCTTCAAATACGCGCTGTTTTTCATGGGCGAATACCTCGGTTTGTTCGCGATCTCCGGGCTGGGGATCACGCTTTTCCTGGGTGGCTGGCAAGCGCCGCTGCCGGGCCTCGGGTTTGTGCCCACCTGGATCTGGTTCTTCGGCAAGCTGGCCGCGGTGATTTTCTTCTTCCTGTGGATCCGCGCCACCTATCCGCGCGTCCGGATCGACCAACTGATGCGGTTCGCGTGGTTGTTCCTCATTCCGGTGGGTCTGCTCACGCTGCCGGTGGCGGCGGTTTGGCACTACACCGGCCGCGGGTTGCTCGGCTGGGTCCTTTGCGGGGCCATGCTGGTGGTGCCGTATGCGATTCTAACCGTCCTGTATAACCGCCGCATGGCACCCGCCACCCGGCGCTACCAATTCGTCGAATGATCCCCTTGCTCATCCTTTGTCCGCTGATTCTGCTGGCCGCGCTGGGCGCGGTGTGGAAGGCGCGTCCGGTTCACGCGGCGCTGCTGTTGGCGTTGGCTCTGTCACTGATCGCCGTGCTCTATCTGGCGCTGGGCGGTGGATTCATCGGTCTGGTGCAGTTCATGGTTTATGTGGGCGGCATCGCGATTCTGATCGTGTTCTCCCTGCTGATCACCCGGCCCGGCGACGAGGGGGAGGAAGTGGCCCGTCGGCCGAAATCGGTGGCGCTGGGCGCCGCCTGCGTGGTGCCGGTGCTTGGCGCGCTGCTCTACACCTTCGGCAAGGGCTTGCCCGAACCCGCGGAGGGTGCCGCGCCATCCGTTCCGCTGGAAAAACTGGGTGACCAATTGTTCACCACCGGCCTTCCCGCCGTGTTGGCTGTGGCGGTGCTGCTCACCGCGGTGCTGATCGGCGCGGCAATGTTCGCCCGCGATTTTGGCAAGAATTCCGAACCTCCCGCCGATTCATGAACCCGCTGGCCGTGCTGCTGACTCTATCCGCCCTGTTGTTCGCCCTTGGTTTGCTAGGGGTGCTGACCCGGCGCAATGCCATCCTCATCCTCGTAGGGATCGAACTGATGCTCAACGCCGCGAACCTCAATTTCATCGCCTTCTGGCGCTACGGTCCGCCGGAAGCCGCTCTAACCGGACCGACGATGGTGCTGTTTTCGATCGCCATCGCCGCCGCCGAAGCCGCGGTGGGCCTAGCGATCATCCTGATGGTGTTCCGCCACACGAAATCCACCGACCTGAACAAGTTGGATTCGCTGAGAGGCTGATCCATTCTTTTCTTGCCGGATCGCCGGAATTGGGATTAGGTTAGGGCCATGCGCACCTCCAATCCGACGCTGAACGACACGGTATTCGAAAACGCCCGGGCCACCGCCGAGCGGGGCACCGCGGTGATGACTCTGAACGGAACGGTCACCCGGACCCTGATTCTCGTGCTTTTGTTAGTCGGGGCGGCCAGTTGGTCGTGGGAGTTCGTGATCGGCGCGGCCGCCGCGCCCGCATGGTTCGGTCCGGCGCTGAAGTTCGGCTGGATCCTGCCCTGTTTGCTGGCGCTGGTGATTTCGTTCGTGCCGAAAACCGCGCCGTGGCTGGCACCGGTTTACGCGTTGGTGAAAGGCGTGGTGCTCGGGATCATCTCCGCGTATTTTGAAAAGGCGTTCAACGGAATCGTCCTGAGCGCGGCGTTGCTGACATGCGGCGTGCTGGTGGCTCTTTTGGCCGTCTATGTGACCGGGTTGATCAAGCCGAGCGAGAACTTCAAACTGGGCGTGGCCGCGGCCACCATCGGGGTGTTTCTGTTCTATCTGGCCTCATGGGGGCTTTCGTTTTTCGGCATCCAGATTCCGGGGATTTTCGGCAACGGCTTGATCGGCATCGCGTTTTCCGGGTTTGTGGTGGTGCTGGCCGCGCTCAACCTGGTGCTGGACTTCGATTTCATCGAGAACGGCTGCGAATCCGGCGCGCCGAAATACATGGAATGGTATGCCGCATTCGGCCTGCTGGTGACCCTGGTGTGGCTCTACATCGAGCTTCTGCGCCTCCTTGCCAAACTCCGCGGGAGGGATTGATTGGCGGGGAGATATTGGTTGTTTGTTAGTTAGGGCTTTCGCGAGGGCAATGGCTTGCCAGACTCACGCGATGGGGGAGGGGGCGGCTTGCTCCAGAAGTAGCGTGGCTTCATAGGGGAGGCAGGGCACGGATAGAAAACGGCGATCCGCGGAAACATGCGGCGTGCCATTTCCCAGAAGTCGTCCGCCCGGCAGGGGAGGAACAATGCGGATGCCGCCGGCGGGCAGGGTGGTGATGCCGGTTAGAGAAATTTCCATCCGGTTGGCGGCCGGCGCGTGGATGGAGAAATCCACCTTGCCGAAGCGGGTGGGCAGGCCGCGCACGGCGAACGGCCGCTCGCCGCTGATCCATCGCCACGGGAGTCCCGACGCAAGCACCAGCGAGGCATCGTCCTCGCGCTCGGAAACCACCATGGACGCGAAGGCCAGCAGAAACTCCGCCGCGATCCAAGTGTGTGGCACGTCTCCGAGATGGCCGGGCGACCGGGAGTCGCGCCAGGTGATCTCCGGCCACTGGTTCCATGCGACGGGCCGGCGGTCGATTAGAAACCGGTCCAACAACTCGTGGGCTTCGTCGCGCATGCCGAGCCGGACAAACGCGCCGATGATCCGGATCTCGTAGGCGGTGTAGTTGTTCCACGGCATTTTGCCGGAGTGTTTCCGGCGGAAACCGTCCAGATAGGTTTCCAGCATCGCGCGCAGCGGCGCGACGGGCAGCGCGTCCGCAAAATCCAACAGGCCGATGGCGTTCGCGGTCGCGGTGGGATCGAAATCGGCCCATTCCACGGACCCGGGGATGTAGGTTAGGTTGCGTTGGGCGATCACGCGGTCCAGTGACGCCCGCACGTCGGTTAGAAAACCGGCGGCCTCGGCGCGCCAGCGGGAGGCATCGTCCGGATGTCCAAGATGTTCGGCCAGATCGGCGGCGGCATGGAGTCCGCGGATGCCCCAGAAATCGTCCCAATACGAGTGGACCGGATGGGCCAGATAGCCCTCGTGGCTGGCGGACTCCGGCAGCAAGCCGTAGCAGGCGCGCCGTTCGGAATCCTCGAACGCGGGTGTCATCCGCGTGGCCCGCAGCGAGAGGATATAATCCGCCGCTTTTCCAACAGACGGATAGAGCGTCGCGATTTCCGCATCGCCGCCACCGGAGCGGAGCCACTCGCGGACACCCCAGATGAGCTGGCCATGGCTGTCGTGCTCGACCAACCAGTCGATCCCGTCGCGGTCCACCACGCAGGGCACGAAGCCGTCCTCGCGCTGGAAGGGCGCATACCAGAGGAGAAACTCGCGCAGCGCGTGCGGGAGACCTGCCTTGGCGAGCGCCGCGCCCATGATGACGCAGTCCCGCACCCACGATCGGGTGTAGCGCCGCGGTCCGGGTTGGATCGCCGGACCATCGCGGTTGATGAGGATGTGCCCCGCCGCCGTGCGGAAACAGGCGACCGCGTCTGCCGCCGATTGTGGAACATCCCATTCGACCTTGCCGAGGGTCCGTTGCCAGTCCGTTAGGGAACCGTTCGCGCCAGATTGCGGGTTTCCCGGATCGTGATCGCCGAATGGGATGGATAGAACCAGCGGTTCTCCGGGGATGACCGACCAGATCCCGGAGGCGGAGGCCAGTCCGGACGGGTCATGGACCTCGCGGATATCCGGAACCTTCGCTTTGGATAGATGGGGAAGCACGCCGCCTTCCTCGAACGCCGCCACGCCGGCGGCAAGGGGCGGGCGGTTGGCGATAACAGCGCGGCCATTCACCGTGAAACGGTCGCCCAGGACGGATAGATCGTGGATCGGGCTGATGCCGCCCAGATTGCGGAATGCCTGCCACGGCGGATTCACCTGAAACGGTCGAACGGCAAGCGCGAGGCGGGCCGCTCCTTTGATGGTCGCGTCGCATTCGAGGCTGTAGGCCACACGGAGTGTTAGGGCGTCCGGATCTCCGTCCACCCATGGTTCGACGCGCAGGCGGACACCCGGAGCCAGCCACTCGACGCCGGGCAGCGGCGCGCCATCGGCGGTCAGGGTGGGACGGGTTTCCACATCCGTCCACGTCACGAAACGGTCTTCTATCAGAATAAAAGGTTCGATGGAAAACCCGGCTTCGTCGGTTTCCAAAAGGCCTTCCTCGTTGATCAGCGCGCGGCGTTTTCCGGCGGGAGAGCCGACCGGTGTCCAGTAGGATTGCTCGCGGTGCCAGTAGCGCGGGTGCCAGCCGCGCGGCAGGTCGGCGGCCACGGCGTGGATGAATTCGTTAGGCGTGCGGCCGAAGGCGTCCGGCTTGAGAGAAAGCCCGCGGACGCGCGCGTGGGCCGCATGGCCGAATGACAGGCGCAGGAAGCGGGCCTCCGCATTGGGCGTGGCGATGTGGGTGCGCGAGCCGCCGGCGCGGGTGGCCTGATAGAGCGGATTCCACGCCTTTCCGTCGTTGGAACCGTCCAACCGGAACGCGCGCGGCGGCAGGTCATCCGGCCAGTCGATCACCACGCCGCCGAATCGTTTGATCGCTCCATAATCGGCTTGCCAAATCGGGTGGGAATCCTCCCCGGCGGCGGACCAAAGGTCGTCCGGCGAAACGAAGGCGGCGCTGGACGTTAGAACTTCCGCGGGAGGTCCGGGTGATTCGTCGGTTAGGGAAAAGTCCGCCAGTTCCAGCCATCCTTTTCCGCCTGGGCCCGCCACGACGGCGATCTCGATGGCACCTATCCGATCTGGCGCGCCGCCGCCGGCGGGACCCCATGCGAAGGGCAGGCCGCGCTCGGTGACATGCCATGTGGTCCAATCCGCGGAGAGTTGATGGTTTTCCCGCAGGTGCCGCCAGACGTTGGCGCCAGTGGGATCCGCAACCTTGAACTCGCAGTGGTTGGCGGGGCCCTCGCCCCGCAGCGCGAACGCGATGGTGAACGCTTCGGGAAGGGTTAGCCCGCACTCGCGGCGGATGACCACGAATCCGGCCCCGTCGCCGAAGTCGAAGTCCAGGCGCAGACACGGCCGCCCATCCGGAGCATGACATCCGGTTAGGTCGCCCCGCGCCTGGCCGGAAGCGATGACCTGCCAACCCGCCGGGAGCGCCCATGCGGTCGGATTCTCCGGCGGAGACGGCATCGCTGCTGGATCGTGGTCAGCCAAGGCGGGATACGGTCATTTGCCGAAGAACGATCCGAGCATGCCGCCGAAGCCGCCGAAATCCGGCGATTTTCCGGCCAGCACATCGTCGAGCGTGCCGTGGAGACTCTCGGGCAATTTGGTTTTCGCGAAGTCGGCTACCGTTTGGATGACGGACGCGGCCATTTCCTCGCTGAGGCCGAGGGCGGTGAGCTTTTGTTTCAATTCGTTCATGGGGGTGGGATCTGGTATTCGGGACAAGCGGACGGAGAGGCGTCCGCGGCGTTGGCAGGGGGAGACTATGCGCCGATGCCGGACGATGGGAAGCATGAATGTCCGCGGGAGTCCCGGCGTATCGGATGTCTTGCGGTGCGCTTGGGGTGTTAGGGAAGCGGTGAGGCTTTGGATAAACCGGGGTCGGCCTCGGTGTCGCCGGGGGGGACGGAAAAACGAGTTGTGCAAGGCAGATGGCAGAAAACGCTTCACAGCGGGTCGGATGCGCCTATGCTCCCGGCCAACCCCACTTCATCATGCGCATTCTACTGACCACTTGCAGTTACCAGGACACGCCCGGACCCCACCACGATCTCATGGCCGCCCAGGGATGGGAAATCGTCCGCGAACGCGGCCCGCTCACCGAGGCGCGGATGCTGGAACTGGCCGGCGATTTCGATGCCTTCCTCTGCGGCGACGACGCGATCACCCGCGCGGTGATCGAAAAATCCCTGCCCCGGCTCAAGGTGATCTCTAAATACGGGATCGGCCTCGACAAAATCGACATTCCGGCCACCAAGGAACTCAAGGTGCCGGTGTTGTTCACGCCGGGTGTCAACCACACCACGGTGGCGGAGCACACGTTCGGCCTTTTGCTAGGGCTTTCCAAGCACATCGTCACCACCGCGTCCGCAGCCCGCCGAGGCGAGTGGCTGCGCCTCACCGGACATGAGATCTTCGAGAAAACCCTTGGGATCATCGGCTTCGGCCGGATTGGGAAGGAAGTGGCGATCCGTGCGAAGGCGTTCGGCATGCCGGTGATCGCCTACGATCCGTATTGGGATGAGACCTTCGCCGCGGCCCATGGGGTGACCCGCTGCGCGACCATCGACGAGGTGCTAACCGCCTCGGATGTCGTCTCGCTGCACTGCAATCTATCCGCCGAAACCCGTGGCATGATCCGGCGTGAAAAACTGGCCTCGATGAAAGACGGCGTGATCATCATCAACTGCGCCCGCGGCGAGGTGGTGGAAACCGCCGACGTGGTGGAAGCGCTCCATAGCGGCAAAATCGGCGGCTACGGCGCCGACGTTCTCGACGTGGAACCCCCTCCCGCCGACCACCCGCTGCTGTCCGCGCCCAACTGCATCATCACCCCGCACATCGGCTCCCGCACCTACGAAAGCGTCCCACGCCAGGCGATGAAATCCCTAACCAACCTGATCAACGCCCTCGCAGGCACCGGCGAAGCCAACTGCGCCAACGGCGTGATCTGATCGCCGTGGACGCGGATAGCGTGGAGAGACCCTGAACTTTGCCGATCTTCCGGTTGGCCGTTTCTATCAATGAATGGACGCGCGGTCGCCCTCGGAGGAGATGTCTGCTTGGTTTCGCGCGGTGTTCAGGGGGCGGGAGGATGTTTTTGCACGGCGTTTCGGGAACGTAAATGCAGGGCGTGCGGGCACGGGTTCGCGAGTACCGCAGCCGGGTTACCGCATGCTATCCCGGAAATCATCGCTGGCTTCGCGAAATCTCCGGAAAGACTCACGGTAGGCCGCGCGAATCGACCGCGATCCGGCAAGCAGAAAAGCGCCGACCGAACCGAACCCGAGGAGAAATCGAAATGGCAGGCCCGACAAGTCGGAGGAAACCCAAACGATAAGGGAAGACAAAGCACCTATTACGGACAGGCCGGTTGCGAGGATAGCCAGGTGAAGCGGAAAGCGATTGGATTTGCGTGAGGGTCGCATGGGGTGGGTCGGCGGAAATCTCTAGCCACGTTAGGCGTGATTTCACCGCGTCATTGGGTGAGTTTTGATTTGAATATGATGAGCTTATGAGCGGCTGACATCCATGATTTGTTAGTCTTGTTGTGGTTTGGGTTGTTGAGGCTCTGGTTCCCAATTGTCACCTTCAGGCCACCCGTCCCATGTCCACATGAAATCACGGAATGATCCGGATGCCATCAGGATGGAATGAACTGACTTGGCAAGGTCAGTGGTCGCTGAAGGCTGGGCTGAAACAGCGCCCCCGAACAACCTGCCGATGAAATCAGGATTCGAGGTTGGTGCCACCTGTATCATCCACTGCCCCTCCTCCATCTGGCTCAACGCGATCTGAAGCCGGGTGTTGCCACGCGAGCAATCCAAGCTCCATCCACAATCCATCCAGCTATCGAACTCCGCGACGTTCCATTTTGTATTTTGCAACGCCGTTTGAAGCATTCTGGCAATCGAAGCGCCCGCCGGATGCCCGAACTCACCGTCTGGAGTTGCGTATCCAGAAAATCGCGCGTTCTGGGATATTGGCATAAATCGCTTGGGCTAACAGTATTAATTCAAAGCATGCCGGGAAGTGATATCCGGACGGGTGCTCGGGGTGAAGGTTCGCGGATTCCGTTGATATTGCAAGGTTTTTCCCTCCACGCGTAGGTATGAACCCGAAATCCGAAATTGAAAGGTATCATGTGGTCTCATTTGACCGCTGAAGCCGCTGTAATGGCGACTGCAAAAATCAAGATGAACCCGATTCACCATCCGGTGTCGTCTTTCCGGTCAAACAAAACCCAGCGAACTCAGCGGTCTTCAGCGTTTGATCCCGCCTTCCGGCGGTCCCCCTTCGGGGCTGCCGCTTCGCGCCAGTCTATCTCGCATCCGCTCGGTTCAGCGGTAATTAGAGCGTCCAAACTTTCTTGAACTTGGATTTCGGGATGAAACCAGTCAGTGGTCATTGAATTTCTTCCTGGGCGCGCCAGCGTTCTCGCTGGCAGAGAATGGGGTGCCTATTGAGACTTTGCCATTGGCTTTCCCAGTCCCGGTCGGTGGTGACATCGGCGTTCCCGGACCTCTGCGGGCTTCTATCCACGATCCACCATCTCCGATTTTCTGGGAAACTCCGCGCTTGGCAAGCGGTGGGGGATGGGGTGTGCTCGGTGGCGGAGAATGTCATGAGCGAGGAGCGAGACCAGCCGACGCAGGAACGGGAGAGCGCCGCCGGGAATGACCGGAGTCGGCGGGAGTTGCGTCGTTCGTTTTTGAAGCTGGGGGAGGGGAGTTTTTCCGAAGGCCAGGCGTCCGGGGGGGACGGTGGGGCGGGGTTCCGGATGGAGCCGCGCGAGGTGAAA